>NZ_BMZP01000015.1 GCF_014652855.1 Novosphingobium pokkalii | reverse complement strand
GACGACATCGGCTTGAGCTTAACTTCGCCGCAAATCTGTCCAGGAAGGCGGGGCCACCTCAAAACGCCATCCGCAGCAGCCATCGAATTTTATCCAGAGTAGCTTCTGCGCGGCCTTCGCGCTCGCATTTTGCAATCCATTCGAATGCGACTTCCTTGAAGCTCACCGCTAGCGCGAACTGCGCCTTCACCTTGGCGCGCTTCTTCTCGAGCACCGGGTCG
This sequence comes from Novosphingobium pokkalii, assembly GCF_014652855.1. Lineage (GTDB taxonomy): Bacteria > Pseudomonadota > Alphaproteobacteria > Sphingomonadales > Sphingomonadaceae > Novosphingobium > Novosphingobium pokkalii. The sequence continues at coordinate 112,031 of NZ_BMZP01000015.1, read as the reverse complement.
AGCCCAGCGGCAATAGACTTCCGCGCCTCGCGGCATTTTTCGCGCGCGTCGGCAAGAGAGATGGTCGGCCAGGGGCCGATATGCAGCGTTTTGTTTATGGCGCCATATCGGTAGCGAAAACGCCAGAGTTTGGCCCCAGAAGGTTGGACGGCGAGGGCGAGTCCCTGCCCATCGGCAAGGGTGTACGGCTTCGACTTCGGTTTCGCTGCGTGGATTTGGAGTTGAGTGAGCATCGTCGTGTTCCCGGATTTTCCGGGCTCATCCAGCAGACACGAGAAGAGACACATTTTGTGTATCTTCGGGTGAAAGCCACTGGATCAACCCGGACGGTTACCAGCGATTTTCGACGAATTTATGCTTTGAAACCAGCTTCTTGCTGGACGTTCCCGGACATGTCCGGGAGAGAAAGTGGTGCCAGGAGAGGACTCGAAATTGGGCTCTAAAAGCGCAGAAATCCGCCGCTTTTCCACCCACTCTGGGGAGCGATACCCTCCTCGATACCCTCGGACTTTTTTGCTGAGCAGGTTCGCGTCTTGCGACGTCCGATACTGCCTGAAAGCAGCCCGACTTTAAGGGTGATTCGCCCGACAAGATCGCGTCGTCGTAGCCGCGGAATCGGGCTTCTGTGCGACCGCACCGGATAGGTGAGTTCCCATCCCGCTTACAGCGTCAGCAGATCTCTGACCCTGATGGAGATCCCGATAGGCGCCCAGCGCGTATGCGCAGCGACGAGGAGATGCGCGGGCAGATCAAGCGCGCTCATGAAGTCAATTGCCGTATCTATGGCTCGCGCAAGGTTTGGTACCAATTGCGGCGCGAAGGCGTTGCGATTGCCAAAAGCACGGTGGAACGACTGATGCGCACCATGGGTCTGGCAGGCGCTTATAGTAGCAAGAAGAAGATCACGACTGTCAACAATCCCAAGGCACCGTGTCCGCTCGACAAGGTCAACCGCCCGTTTCGCGTTGCTCAGCCCAACGCCTTGTGGGTTAACAATTGTGGAACGGCGTGCAAAATTGGGTCTGCCTCGAATTTCGTGCACTTCGGATCATGGGGGTGCCATCACCCCGGGCTTGAGCAGATCTATTTTGGCGCGCCCATACGGCTGTCGCTTGATTGCTTTCAAGCGGTTGACCTTGCCCTCGACCTGGCCGTTCGACCACGGTGTTGAGATCGCGGCAGCAACGGCATCACTGTCGGCCTCGACGCCGGCAGCGAATGCCGCAAGCTTGGTCTCGGTCGCTATGGCGATCCATGGATCGAGCCGTGCCTTGTCTTTCGAGCGCTTCATCGCGTGGAAGCGGTTGAGAGCCGCGCGTGCGGTGATCAGCGCCGGCACAGCCTTTTGGATTACCGCGTTAATCAGAACAGTCTTAACTGAGCCAGCGTCGCCCTCGGTGGCCATGTAGCGCACTATGTTCTATGCACTGAGCCCGGCACTGCCGGAGCGAGTTTTAGTGCGTCGTGTAGTCCGGGCAGTTCGCCCCCTCCGCCACCAAGTGGCCCAACGTCTCGACAATCCCGTCAATCACAGTTCGGCTTTCCAAGATCAGACCTGGTCCCTGCAGGCTACTATCCCATGCTTTCGAGGCCATCGACGTTCACTCCTTGCTGAACCCCGGTGGAGTGGGCCCGACGCAGCGCGGGAACGTCAAATTTGCACGGAATTTGAGTTAGCCCCTGAAGTCCATGCCGATACGTCCGGTGATTAGATCGCGGTGGCCAACCCCAGCATCGGCGCAGCGGCGCCGTCTTCCTGATCGGCCATCTCGGCGCGCACGAAATCGACAAAGGCGCGCACCTTTGACAGCGCGTAGTTGCCGCGCGGGAATACCACATGCAGTGGAATCCGCTCGTTCACGAGGTCGGGCAGCAGGACTTCGAGGCGACGGGCGGCGATGTCGTCCTCAACAAGGAAGCGCGGCAGGTAGCTGATGCCCAGGCCCTCGAGCGTGGCCTCGCGCGCCATGCGCACCGAGTTGCTGGTGAGCGGCCCGCGATTGACGGCAACCGTGGTATCTTCCGACAGGCGCCACTCGCCAACCTTGGAGATGTGCGTTTCGACGATGCAGGTGTGCACCTTGAGGTCGTTGGCGGCCGAGGGGCGCCCGGCGCGGTCGAGGTAGGAGCGCGCTGCGACCAGTGCCATCGGATAGCTGCGCAACTGCACCGATTCCAGGCTGGAATCGAACGTATCGCCCATCCAGAACACCACGTCGAAGCGGCCCTTGAGCAAGTCAACCTTGCTGTCCGACAGGTTCACGAACAGGCGCACGTCAGGATAGGTCTGGAGGAAGCGCGGCAGGATCGTGGTGAGATCGAACAGCGAGGATACCACCGGAGCGTTGACCTTGAGCTCGCCGCGCGGCTTGGAGAGCATCCCGGTCATCACCTGGTTGGCGTCGTTGACCTCCTCGACAATGCGGGCACAGCGCGCGTACATTTCGCGGCCCGCCGGCGTCAACGTTACCGAGCGCGTCGTGCGGTCCAGCAGGCGCACGCCGATGCTCTGTTCGAGCTTGGCGATCTGGCGGCTGACCGCGGCCTTGGAATACCCCAGCATCGTAGCGGCGCTGGAAAAGCCCCCGGTGCTGACCACCGCGGCGAACGACATCATCGCCATCACGTTTCCAAGATCGGGTCTGTCGTCCATGCCTGCTCCCTCTGCCACACGCCTGCCCGTGTCAATGCGTCCCATCACCGTCACGGGCGTGTTGGCCCAGCATAGCGATCCTGGCGCGGCCTGTCTGCACCCGCTGCGCGGAATTGTTGTCCAAACGAAAAAGATGACGCAAATTAAGTATTACTGTTGCGTTTATGAATCCTTTCGGCGAGGACGTGCTACGCCACATGAGCGCTTGATTCGCGGCGCGGACCGCGCATGACGCAGACAAGGGAGAAATTCGATGGTCAGCCAGCTTTCCCAAGCGGCCCTGCGCGACCAGCGCAGCCAATTCCACCCATTCACCGCGATCACCGATCTTATGGCCGAAGGGCCCACGGTCATGGAAAGCGGTTCGGGCATTCACGTGCGCGATGTTGACGGGCGCGAATATATCGACGGGATGGCCGGCCTGTGGTGCGTCAACCTCGGTTATGGGCGCCGTGAGATTACCGAGGCGATCGCCCGGCAGAGCGAGCGCCTGTCGTTCTTCCACACGTTCAACGGCATGAGCAGCGACGTTGTCGCCGAATGCGCCGAGGCCCTGCTGCAGCGTGCGCCGGTGCCGATGTCTCGCGTGTTCTTCGGCGCATCGGGCAGCGATGCCAACGAAACCCAGCTCAAGCTCGTGTGGTATTATAACAACCTGCGAGGCAAGCCCGAGAAGAAGAAGATCATCGCCCGCTGGAACGCCTACCATGGTTCGGGCGTGGCCACGGCCAGCCTGACCGGGCTGCCGGGCATGCACACGCTGTTCGACCTGCCAAAAGGCCCGATCCTTCACGTCAGCGCGCCCTATTACTATCGCAAGGCACCCGAGGGCATGACCGAGCGGGCGTTCTCGCAGCAGCTTGCCCAGGAACTCGAGGATCTGATCGAGCGCGAAGGCGCCGACACCATCGCGGCGTTCTTTGCCGAGGCGGTGATGGGGGCTGGCGGGCTGATCCCGCCGCCAGAAGGCTATTTCGAGGCGATCTGCCCCATCCTCAAGAAGCATGACATCCTGCTCGTCGCCGATGAGGTGGTCTCTGGCTTCGGCCGTCTCGGCACCTACTGGGGCAGCCAGACCTATGGCTACGAGCCCGACCTCATCACCTCGGCAAAGGGCGTGACCTCGGGCTACTTCCCGATGTCGGTGTGCTACATCTCGCCCAAGGTCTGGGACGTGATCGAGAGCGAGGCAGGCAAGGCCGGGCTGTTTGGCCACGGCTACACCTATTCGGCACACCCGGTCGGCGCCGCCGCGGCGCTTGCCGCGCTCAAGCTGATCGATGACCTCAAGGTGGTGGATAACGTAGCCGATGTGGGGCCCTACATGCTCCAGGCGATGCGCGACCGGCTTGGCCAGCACCCCCATGTCGGCGACATTCGCGGCAAGGGATTGATGCTGGGCATCGAACTGGTGCATGATCGCGGCACCAAGGAAGCGCTGCCCATGGCCAACCGCACCGGTCGCCAGGTGCTCAAGGCCGCAGCCAATCGCGGGCTGATCACCCGTGCGCTGGGCGATACGCTGGTCTTTGCCCCGCCGTTGGTGATCACCCGCGCCGATGCCGATGCCATCGTCGATCGCTTCGGCGCCGCGGTGGAGGATGTGTTGCCCGGCTGACCCCACAGGCCAACCCGGGGCGGGGACGGCGCACAGCTTGGTGCACCGTCCCCGCCGCGCGGTTCCACGTCGTCCAGGGAGGGGCAGATGGAATTCAAGACCGCAATCGAGGGCATGGCGCAGGCCGAACGTGGCGCGCGCCGGCTGACCCCGGCGGGACAGGTCAGCGCGGTGCTGGTCGGGCTGATCGGCGCCTTCGTGATTTTCGTGACGCCCGGCTTTCTGGCGGTAATCGCGCAAAAGACCGGGTTCGACAACGACCAGCTCGGCTATCTCGCCGCGTTTGACATCAACGCGATGGGCGTGACCATCGGCCTCAGCACGTTCCTTTTGGCGCGGGTGCCCTGGCGTCTTGCGGTGAGTATCGGCCTGGCGCTGGTGATCGCCGGCAATATCCTGACCGCGCTCGCCACGGGCTTTGTCGCGATGGCCGCGGCGCGGGTGGTGGCGGGAGCGGGTGAGGGGATCGCAGTGGGCTTTGCCTTTGCCGCGCTTGGCCGTGCCGCCAATCCTGACCGCGCATTCTCGATCTATCTCGTGGTGGGCGCGCTGTGCAGCTCGGCGCTGCTCTACAGCCTGCCCGCTCTGCAGGCGGCAGTCTCGCCCGCCACGTTGTTCCTCGCCAATGCGCTGGTCGTGGTGCCAGTGGCGCTGGGCGTACGCTGGTTCCCAGAAGGCAGCGTCGATGAAACCGACATCTTCGCCGGGGCTGGCCGGCTCGACATGCGGCTGGCAAGCGGTGCTCTGCTCGGCGTGTTCCTGTTCTTCTTCGCGCTGGGGGCGATGTGGAGCTATTCCGAGCGGATCGGCATGGCCCACGCCATTGCGCCTGGGGTCATCGCCACCGGCCTCTCGATCGGCACGATGGCGGGCGTTGCCGGGGCTGCGCTCGCCGGCATGCTGCCGCGCCGGTGGGGCCGGGTGTGGCCGTTGCTGCTGAGCGGCGCGGCAGGCATCGTCAGCTTCCTGATGTTTGACGGGCGGGTCGCGGCGACCGGCTTCGTGGTAGCAGTCGTGCTGCTGCAGTTCTGCTGGAACTTTGCGCAACCGTTGCTTTCGGGCATCTGTGCCGAGGCGTGCCTGCGCGGGCGGGTGGTATGCGCAATGGGCTCCATCCAGACATTCGGCACCGGCCTTGGCCCTGCAGCCGCCGCCACCACGCTGGCCAGCGGCTCGTTCGCACCGATGATCTATGCCAATAGCGCGATCCTGGCGGCGAGCATCGCCGTCACCGTGCTGACCATTCGCGCCGAGCGGCGGCGGCGTCCTGCCTGACGAGCCATCGGCCTGACGAACGACCGCCCTGACGAGCGTTCGGCCTGCTGAGCAATCGGCGGCCCGGCCGCGTCGCTCTGTTTGGGTAGCAGAAACGGGAGAGCCGGGGCGCGGCAGCAGGCCGCACCCCGGCATCCTTTACCGTCGCTGCATCAGAGGAACACCGCGCGCGAAAGGCCGCCGTCGACCGCGATCGACTCGCCAGTGATGCCGCTGCCCAACTGCGAGCACAAGAACACGATCGGGTCGGCCACTTCGGCCACTTCGAGCATGCGCTTGACCGCGGCGGGGCCGGCGGCCTCGCGCTCGACGATGGCATCGAACGTGGTGCCTTCCTCGGCTGCCATTTCGGCAAACCATTCCTCGATGTGTTCGGTGCGGGTGACGCCGGGGTGAATGATGTTGACGGTGATGCCGTCGCGTCCCACTTCGTCCGAAAGCGTCTTGGTGAAGTGGACCAGCGCAGTGTTGCGCATGCCCGACAGCGCCTCTGTGCAGCGCGCGGTGAGACCGCCGACATTGACGATGCGGCCCCACCCGGCCTTGCGCATATGCGGCACGCAGGCCTTGGCAGCGCGAAAGTAGCCGAACAATTTGGTGTTGAGGTCAAGCATGAGCGCGTCCTCGTCCGCCAGCTCGATCGCGTTGCGCACCAGACCGCCTGGTGCGGCGGCGCAGTTGACGAGGATGTGCACGTCACCAAAGCGCGCCACGGCGGTCGCGACGAGTGCCTGGACCGATTCCCACGACGTGGTGTCGGTGGGTACGGCAATGATCTCGCCGCCGGTCGCTTCGCGCAGTTCGGCCGCGGCCGCTTCGAGCTTGGCGGCAGTGCGCGCCGCGATCACCACTTTGGCGCCAGCCAGCGCCAGCTTGCGCGCGGTTTCCTTGCCGATGCCCACGCCGCCCCCGGTGATGACGGCGACCTTGCCCGCAAGGCCCAGTTCCAGGTTCATGTTAGATCTCCTCGTGAAATGCATGATGATGGGATCAGGCGGACAAGACCACCCTGGCGATCCCGGCTTGGTCGAAGGCGGCGACGATCGTGTCGCCGCGATGGATTTCCGTGACCCCGGTACAGCTACCGGCCGCCACGAGTTGCTCGGCGCGCAGCCCGCCCTCGCCATGGACACAGAGCCAGTTGGCGAGCCAAACCAGCGCATCGAGCGGATCGCCCATGACGCGGTCGGTCGATCCCGCCACCGGTGCATCCGCATCGAGCGTGAGCGTCACCGGCATGGCGGCAAAGCGCGCTTCCCAGCCCGTCGCGAGCCGGTCGCCCAATACCAGGCCATAGCCCATGACGTTGTCTGCGATGAGCAGGCCGAGTGGCAGGTCGCTGTGCTCGAAGCGCGTGCGCACGATCTCGATGCCGGCCCATACGCCCTTGAGCGCGGCGGCAACCTCGGCGCGCGTATAGGCCTGCGCGCGCGGCGGCAGGTCTTCGCCCAGCTCGAATACCAGTTCGGCCTCGGCAAACATCTCGTCGCCGCAAAAATCGATGGTGCCATGGTTGCAGAAGATGTCGCTGGCGGGCAGCCGGCCCACCGCCGGTTCGTGCGCGCCATGGGCCATGCGGGCACCCTCGCTGGTCAACCCCAGCTTCCACACCATCACCGGCAGCGTAAGCGCGACATGGACGGCGCGCTGCGTCGCATAAGCCTGCGCCACTGGCACGTCATCGGCCGGCACTGCGGCTGGGGTGGTGGAGCGGCGCGCGGCAAGCAGGGCCTGCGCCAGCGAAAGGTCGCCAATCGGCATGGAGTTCTCCCCGGGCGATCGGACTCGTTTTGCCGCCGCCGCTTCATTGTCGCACATATGCAACAACAAACTTTGAAAATCTAGTATTGTTTACGCAATGAAGTTGGGTTAGCTCACGTCCAAGCCAGATTCGCCCGGTGCGGTCACCACGCCGCCGCGGGTCTGCTGCATCACACGATCGCCGCCACAGGCGAGACCGAGGGGAGTATCATGTCGAGCCAGTCCACCGCCCCCATCGCCGAAACCGCACGCCAGACGGCCGACCGCCTGGCCGCTGCCCTCGCGCCGGCGCCGCGCGGCCTCATCATCGACGGACGCGCGGTTCCTGCGCTGTCTGGCAAGACTTTTGCCACCGAGAACCCGGCGACGGGCCGCACGATCTGCCAGGTCGCCGAGGGCGGGGCGGCCGACGTCGATGTCGCCGTGGCCGCCGCGCGCCGCGCGCTGGTCAATCCCGCGTGGGCGGCGATGAGCGCCTACGATCGCGGGCAGTTGCTCTATCGCCTGGCCGACCTGATCGAGCGCGAGGCCGATGAACTGGCAGTGCTGGAGTGCATCGATAACGGCAAGCCCGCCTCGCTCACGCGCTGGGTCGAGATCGAAGGGTCGATCAAGACCTTCCGCTACTTTGCGGGTTGGACCACCAAGTTCGGCGGCGAGACGCTGCCGGTTTCGCCGCGCAGCGGTGCGCGCATCCTCAATTACACCACGCGCGAGCCGGTCGGCGTGTGCGGTCTGATCGTGCCGTGGAACTATCCGATGTCGATGGCGGCATGGAAGGTGGCGCCCGCGCTGGCAGCGGGCTGCACCGTCATCCTCAAGCCGGCCGAACAGACGCCACTGACCGCACTGCGCCTGGCCGAGCTGGCGCTCGAAGCCGGTATTCCCGCAGGCGTGTTCAACGTCATCACCGGCTTTGGCGAAGCGGGTGCGGCACTGGTCGCGCACCCCGGGGTCGCCAAGGTGGCCTTCACCGGATCGACCGAGGTGGGCAAGGCGATCGTGCGCGGTGCCACCGGCAACCTCAAGAAGGTGAGCCTGGAACTGGGTGGCAAGTCGCCGCAGATCGTTTTGCCCGATGCCGATCTCGGCGTTGCCGCAGCTTCGATCGCGGCGGGCATCTTCTTCAACCAGGGCCAGACTTGCACTGCCGGCTCGCGCCTCTATGCCCACGCCGCGATCCACGACGAACTGCTCGACCGCATCGCTGCCGAGGCAGCCAAGCTGACGATCGGCAACGGCCTTGATGCTGGCGTCAACTTCGGGCCGCTGGTCTCGCAGGAGCAGTGGGACCGCGTGGCCTCCTATGTCGAGATCGGCCAGGCGGAGGGCGCCGAGGTGATGATCGGCGGCGGTCGGCCTGCCGCCCACGGCGAAGGCTTCTTCTTCGAACCGACGATCCTGCGCGGCGCCGGGCGCGACATGCGCGTGGTGCGCGAGGAGATCTTCGGCCCGGTGCTGAGCGCGCTGTCATGGAGCGATGCCGACGACCTGGTGGCACAGGCCAACGATTCCGACTTCGGCCTTTCGGCAGGCATCTGGACCAACGACATCCGCCAGGGGCATCGCCTTGCCGCAGCCGTCAAGGCCGGCACGGTCTGGGTCAACTGCTTCAACATGGTCGACAACGCCACCCCGTTCGGCGGCTTCAAGCAGTCGGGCTGGGGCCGCGAGCACGGGCGCCAGGCCATGGAACTCTACAGCGAGACCAAGAGCGTGTGGGTCAACCTCAGCTGAGCAGAGCCTCGCTCCACCAGCACGCTGCGTCAACTTAACGTCTTCAATCAGGGAACCGACCATGGGCAAGACTCTCATCGTGAGCACCGACGGCCAGGCCGTCATGCGCAGCCACGACAACGGCAAGTCGTGGTATCGCATCAACATTGGCCAGGATCTGGAATACGACGATCGCGTGCGCTGCCTCGTGGTGGACCCGCGCAATCCCGACGGCGTTTTCGCCGGAGCGGAAAAGGGACTGTTCTACAGCGCCGACTGCGGCGTGCACTGGCGCCGCATCGACTGCGCGCTCAACGGGCTTGCGGTGTGGAAGCTGGTGGTCAGCGACAGCGATCCGCTGGTGATGTATGCCGGCACCGGCGCCCCGTCATTGGCGATCTTCTTCCGCTCGCGCGATGGCGGGCAGACCTGGGAGCGCACCAGCCTGGAAATGCCCGAGTTCTGCGCCGGGGTTAACCGCCCACGCATGTTGGCGCTGGCAGTCGATCCGCGCGATGCCGACGACGTCTGGGCGGGGATCGAGGAAGGCGGCCTCTATCGCAGCCGCGACGGCGGCGACAGCTGGACGCGCATCGACACCACGTGGTCCGATTTCGGTGGCAATTCCGACCTGCACGACATCATGGTCCTGCCGCAGGACGACGGCAGCACCGTCCACCTCGCACTGACCGTCATCGCGCTCTACCGCTCGACCGACGGCGGCCAGACCTGGACGCGTCAGCCGGCCAAGGAGACCTGGGGCCTGCGGTATTCGCGCGTGCTGTTGCGCCGCCCCGGCAGCAACCGTCAACTGGCCGTGGGCATCGGCGACGGCACCCCGGGCACGACGGCGGCGATCCTGCTGTCTGACGATGCCGGCGAAACCTGGACCAGGGCCGCGCTCGACCATCCGTCGAACTCGTGCCTGTGGGCGTTCGGCTCGCATCCCAGCGATCCCGATTTCCAACTCGCCGCGAGCAAGTTCGGCTATCTCTATCGCAGCGTTGACGGCGGCCGCACCTGGGCCAAGGAATGGCGCGAGTTCAACGAGATTACCGGCCTCGCCTGGCTGCCGTCCGTTCCCTCAGACCTGGGGTTGCCGCATGTCACCCATTAACGTCGCGCGGATCGCGCATATCGTCCTGTTCGTTAAGGATCCCGAGGCCTCTGCCCGCTGGTATGCCGAAATCCTCAACATGAAGATCACCGCGCGCGCCGGCGATGGGCCGTACAAGGGTGGGGTGTTCCTCAGCTTTGGCCTGAGCGACCACGATATCGCCCTGTTCCCGGCGGCAGCCGATACCGCCAACGGCAAGGAGGCCAAGGGCCGCGAGTTCGAGCACATCGGCCTGGCCATGGCCGGGTGCAACATGGAAGACCTGCGCGCCAACTACGCCTTCTTCCGCGAGCGCGGCGTCGAGATCGCCGAAATCCTCGATCATGGCGTTTCGGTGGGCATCTATTTCTACGATCCCGATGGCCACATGCTCGAGGTGTTTTGCCAGAATGTCCCGCTCGAGGGCGGCGCATCGCAGGCCGAGCTAAACCGCAACGAAGGCCAGGCGAACCCGATCACCCTGTGACCGCGCCGGCCCAGACCTGAACCGGGCGATGCCCGCAGACACAAAAAACCAGGGGAGTTGTCATGACCAGATACGCCGCCAACTTTGGCGCTTTCCACATTCGCAAGTGGTTCACCCAGGTCGAGGAAATCCTTGCCGGCGAGACCGGCGCCGCCGCCGACGGCGCGCCGCTGATCAAGTACATGATCGGCGCGTGCATCAAGAACCCCTATGCCGGCAACTATGTCGAGGATCTCTCGGCGTGGATCGAGGCCTCGCCGGTGCTCGGCGTGGAATTCGGGCGGCGCATCAATGCGCTGACGGGTGGGGCGCCGATCGAAAGCTATGGCAAGGCGATTCTGGTGGGGATCGATGGCGAATACGAGCACGGCAACGCGCTGCTCACCAATCCTGCCGCGAACCCGATCCGCGATGCGCTGGGCGGCGGGGCCTCGTGGGTGCCCTCTACCGGCAAGCGCGGGGTGCCCGGCACCATTCTTGATGTGCCGTTCGGCCACAAGGATGCCCTTTATGTGCGATCGCACTACGACACGATGAGCGTCTCGTTCGACGATGCGCCCAACCGTGACGAAGTGATCGTATGCTGGGTCTTTGCCACGCGCGGCCGCCTCAATGCGCGGCTCGGCGGGCTTCGCGCCGAAGACGCCGAAGGCAACGGACTGACCTGACCATGGCGGCGGACCTCATCCTGGACGATGCGCCGCCGGCGCCGGTGGCGCTCTTGCCTGGCGAGCGCATCCGGCGCGTTGTGCGCGGTGGCATGTCGCTGTGCGTGCGCGAATGGGGCGATGCGCAGGCCCCTGCGATCGTGCTGATGCACGGGCTGCGCGGCTATTCGGGCACCTGGCGCCCGCTCGCCGCGGCGCTGGCCGACCGGTACCGGCTGATCGCGTTCGACGCGCGCGGACGCGGCGAGAGTGGCTGGGACGAGGGCAGCAACTACTACACCGACGCCTACCTCGCCGATCTGGAGGCGGTCGTCGCCGATGCGGGGCTCGACCGCTTCGTGCTGGTCGGGCATTCGATGGGCGGCACCACTGCCTATGCCTATGCCGCACGCCATCCCGGGCGCCTCCACGCTCTGGTGGTAGAAGACATCACTGCCGGCTCGTCGGTCGGTGGTGCTGGGTTCGAACGCATCGTCGCCGAGATGAAGGCGCTGCCCGTGCGCTTTGCCGACTGGGCCGAGGCGCGGACCTATTGGCGCCGCCTGCGGCCCAACGTGAGCGGCGCAGCGATCGAGGAGCGGTTGTGGGAAAGCATGACGGCTGACCCTGCGGGCGGGGTGCGCTGGCGCTACGATGCGGAAGGCATCGCCGCGACGCGCGTCGCGCCCGATCCGGCCCGCGTGCTCGACCTTTGGCCCGTCATCGCCGCGATCCGCGTGCCGACGCTGGTGATCCGCGGCGGCCGTTCAGACTTCTGCAGCCTCGAGGCGGTGCGCCGGCTCGAAGCGCAGAACCCGCATCTGGCCCATGCCAGCGTGGATGGTGCCTCGCACTATGTCCACGATGATGCCCCCGAGGCGTTCCGCCGCCTGGTCGAGGGTTTCCTCGCCGGCGTCACGGTGCGCGCGCACGAGGACCCCGATGATGGCCAATGAGACGCCTGCCGCACCTGCACCCTCCGACAATGCGTTAGTTCGCACGGGTGCGGACACGATGTTCGACGCGCTTCACGCCGGGGGCGCGCGTATCTGCTTTGCCAATCCCGGCACCACCGAGATGACCATGGTCACCGCGCTGGCCCGCCATGGCGGCATCCGCCCGGTGCTCAGCCTGTTCGAGGGCGTCTGTACCGGCGCGGCGGACGGCTATGCGCGCGTGTCAGGGCAGGTCCCGCTGACATTGCTGCATCTTGGCCCTGGCTTTGCCAATGGCATCGCCAATTTGCACAACGCCCGCCGGGCTGGCTCGCGCATCGTCAACATCATCGGCGACCATGCCACCTGGCACTTGCCCTATGATGCGCCGCTGACCTCGGATATCGAATCCTTAGCATCGCCGGTTTCGCGCAAAGTGATCCGCATGGCCGAGCCCGCTGCCATTGCGCGAGATGTTGCCACCGCATTTGCCGCGACGCGGGCGGCCGAGGGCGGCGCGGCGACGCTGATCGTGCCGACCGACGTGATCGACGCGCGCGAGGAAACGCAAGATGCGGCGTCCGGTGGTGCTACGCCTGCCACCTGGCAAGGCGCGCGCGTGGACGACGCTGCGGTTGCCGCCGCCGCTGCCGCACTGGAGGGTGATCAGGGTGTCATCGTCCTGCTGGGCGGCAATGCCCTGACCGAGGTGGGTGTGCGCGCCGGGGCCGCACTCGCTGCGCGGCTTGGCGGCCGGCTGCTGATGGAACCCTATCCGGGCATCGTGGATCTGGGCGGTGATCTGCCTGCCGTCGAGCGGCAGGCCTATTTCCCCGACGACGTGATCGCGCAGATGGGCACGGCCCGCGTCGTGCTGGCCGGCGCGCGCATGCCGATCAGCTACTTCGGTTACGAAGGCTGGCCCAGCCAGCTGGTTGCAGAGGCCAGTCTGGTGCGCCTGGCCGGGCCAGAGCATGATGCCATCGATGCGCTGCTGCGCTTGGGTGCTGCGCTGGGTGTAACGGGGCCGGATGGCGCCCAGCCGTTCACCCCGGCCACTGCCAGTGCCAATGATCCCGCTGCCGCGCTGACGCCGGCTGGCGTGGTCGAGGAACTGCTGGTGCAGTTGCCCGACCATGCGATCATCTCGCTCGAGGGCTCTACCTTGGGTGGGCCCTGGTTGCGCAACGCGCATCGCGCGCGCCGTCATCGGGTGATGACCAACACGGGCGGCGCGATCGGCCAGGGGCTGCCCTGTGCGGTGGGTGCGGCGCTCGCCGCGCCAGAGGCGCGCGTGGTTTCGCTTCAGTCTGACGGTAGCGCGCAATACACGCTCCAGGCCCTGTGGACGATGGCGCGCGAGAACCTGCCGGTGACGGTGATCCTCGCTGCCAACCACCGTTACGCCATTCTCCAGACCGAGCTGGTGCGCGCCAACGCGCCGCTCGGCGATGCCATGATCGAGGCGCTCACGCTTCTCGACAAGCCAAGGGTCGATTGGGTTTGCCTGGCGCGTGGCTATGGCGTGGAGGCGGTGCGCGTCACCACCTGTGGGGAGCTGGCCGAGGCACTGGCGCGGGGCCTCGCGCTCGATGGCCCGATGCTGATCCAGGCTGAGTTGCCATGAGCACTGCGGCGGTGGGTTCCACGCCGCCGGTGGCGATCGTCACCGGCGGCAGCGGCGGCATGGCACCTGGGATCGTGCGTGGGCTGCGGGGTGCCGGGATTGCCGTGGTCATTACGGCGCGCGATGCGGGGCGGCTTGCTGCTGCCGCCGAAACGATCGGCGGTGATTGCCTCGCACTGGCATCGGACGCACGCGATCCGGCATCCATCGAAAGCCTCGTTGCCGCCGTCCTTGCGCGGCATGGTCGGATCGACGTGCTGGTCAACGCCGCCGCCAGTTCCACCCCGATCAGTGGGGCGATCGAGACCGTCGATGTGGCGGCACTGATTGCCGATCTTGACGTCAAGGTGGGCGGCTATCTCCGCTATGCCCAGGCCGTCGTGCCAGCCATGAAGCGGCAGGGGCGCGGCCATATCGTCAATATCGGCGGGTTGACCGGCCGGTCGAGCGACACGTTGAGCGGGTTGCGCAACGCGGCGGTCTCACACCTGACCAAAGTGTTGTCCGACCAGCTTGGCCCGGCCGGTATCACTGTCAACGCGGTGCACCCCGGCATCGTGCGCACCCCGCACCTGGCCGAACTGTTTGCCGAAATGGCCCACGCCGAAAACACCACGCCCGCGGCGATCGAGGCGCGCTTCGTTGCCGAGATACCCACCCGCACGATCCTGACCCCCGACGATGTCGGCGCGATGGTGGCGACGCTGGCTGCTGCCGCACGGCCGACCATTACCGGTCAATCGCTGACCATCGACGGGGGCTATTCGCGCGGTATCTTCCTGTGAGGGTGCGTGCGGACAAGGAGAGGGCGATGCCTGATGAAACCGGCGGGGCGCCTACCCGCTATCCGCTTTCGATGCGCCTGCTACACTGGCTACGCGCCATATTGATCATCGGCATGATCTGGTCTGGCTGGTTCATGACGGGCCTGCCCGACGAAGCGACGGCCAAGTTCGCGGTGTTCTACCCCAATCACAAGCAATTTGGTGTTCTGGTCTGGCTGCTCGCGCTGGTCCACCTCGGGCTGCGCTACCAGTATCGCCGCCATCTGCCACACCCGCCGGTGGGCCTCAGGCCCTGGGAGCGCGTGCTTTCCCACGTAGTCCACCGTGCGATCATGGTGCTGACGCTGCTGACCCCGCTGCTGGGCTATGCGATGTCGGCCAGCTTTACCCAGAGCGACGGCGTGCCTTTCTTCGGGATGGGCCAGGTGCCCGAGCTGTTGCCCAAGAACGACAAGGCCTTTGCGCTGTTCGACACGCTGCACGGGTGGAGTGCCTATACGCTCGCCGCGCTCGTGGTGCTTCACGTGGCTGGCGCGCTCAAGCACCGGCTGCACGATCGCGGCGGCGATACCGACGTGCTCGCACGGATGGTGTGATCGCCCATTCAACGAAAGATCCTGCCATGACCAACCCTGTCCACCACCTGCTGCATCCCGACGCCTTCGATGCGGCGGGCCTGGCCGTGACCAATCCTGCCGATGGCAGCATCATCGCCACGGTGCGCCGCTATGACGTGGCCGCGCTCACCGCGATCATCGAGGCCGCTGACGGCGCGCGCCATGCGTGGGCTGCGCGCACTGCCAAGGAACGCAGCGACGTGCTGCGCGCCTGGTTTAACGCCATGGTCGAGAACGCGGAGGCGCTGGCGCTGTTGATGACGCTGGAAAGCGGCAAGCCGCTTGAGGAGTCGCGGGGAGAGGTGCGCTATGGCGCAGGTTACATCGAATGGTTCTCCGAAGAGGCGCGTCGCGCCTATGGCGAGGTGATCCCCAGTTTTGCACCGGGCAAGCGCGTGCTGACGCTGCGCCAGCCGGTGGGAACCTGCGCGGCGATCACCCCTTGGAACTTCCCGCTGGCGATGATCACCCGCAAGGTCGCGCCGGCCCTGGCAGCAGGCTGCTCGATCGTGGTCAAGCCGGCCGAGGCGACGCCGCTGTCCGCGCTCGCGCTGGAGGCGCTGGCCCACCGCGCCGGGGTGCCGCGCGATCTGTTTCGCGTGACCCCGGCGGTGCGCTCGTCAGAGGCGGGAGATCTGTTCTGCAGCCATCCGCTGGTGCGCAAGATCAGCTTCACCGGCTCAACCGAGGTGGGCAAGGTCATCATGGCCAAGGCTGCCGCACAGGTGAAGCGGCTCAGCCTCGAACTCGGCGGCAACGCGCCCTTCGTGGTGTTCGACGATGCCGACATCGCGCGCGCTGTCGATGGTGCCATAGCCTCGCGCTTCCGCAATGCCGGGCAGACCTGTGTCTGTGCCAACCGCTTCCTCGTGCAGGACGGCGTCTACGATTCTTTCGTCGCGGCCCTGACGGCGCGGGTAGACGCGTTGCGCGTGGCCGATGGGCGCACCGAGGGAGGGGCGATGGGCTCGTTGATCGATGGCAAGGCGGTCACCCGCGTAGCCGGGCTGGTCGAAGCCGCAGTGGGCGAGGGCGCGCGCGAGGTCAGCCACGGGCGCGATGGGCCCCGGCACGGTGCCTTCCATCGTCCGGTCGTGCTGGCGGGGGTGACCCCGGCCATGGCCATTGCGCACGAGGAAATCTTCGGCCCGGTGGCGCCGGTCATCCGCTTTACCGACGAGGCCGAAGCGCTGCGCATCGCCAACGATACCCCGTTCGGCCTTGCTGCCTATGTCTATACCGCCGATGTCGCGCGCCAGTGGCGCATGATGGAGGGGCTCGAATACGGCATGGTCGGGGTGAACGACGGGCTGATCTCGAGCGAGGTCGCGCCGTTCGGCGGGGTCAAGGAATCGGGCTTCGGCCGAGAAGGATCGAGCCATGGCTTGGCCGATTACATGTCCATCAAGTACTGCCTCGTCGGTGGCTTGTGACATGAGCCAGAACTATTCCGCCTCTTCGGCTGATGGAACCGACGACCCGGCTTTCGTACGTGGTCTGGCGCTCCGGAAAGATGTGCTTGGCGCGGCCTATGTTGAGCAGGCCATGGCCGGCGCGGACGATTTCTCGCGCCCGATGCAGGAGTTGTCGACGCGCTGGTGCTGGGGTGAGACTTGGTCGCGCCCGGGGCTTACCCGGCGCGAGCGCAGCCTGCTCAATCTCGGCATGATCAGCGCGCTCAACCGCCCGCACGAGCTGCGGCTCCACGTCAAGGCGGCACTGCGCAACGGTCTGACGCGCGAGGAGATTCGCGAGGCCCTGCTGCAGGTGGCAGTCTATTGCGGCGTGCCGGCCGGCATCGATTCCACCCGTATCGCGCGCGAAGCCATCGCCGAATTTGATGCCGAGGTTGCCGCCGCCGCCGCGCAATAGGCTGGGCTTTGGCCTTCCGTGTAACGGCATCGTGGGTAACCGTTGCGTGCAGCCGTTGCGGGGCGCTGCGCCAACCGTCGCGTAACTTGTGCGGGCCGGGCCGCTGCGCTTCCTCCCTTGTCGAGAACAGACGAGGGAGGAAGCGCCATGCGCCGCACATCGATCATGCTTGTCGCCATTAGCGCACTGGCGTTTGCCGCCGGCGCGGCCCGCGCCGCCGAAACCGCCGAACCTGCCGCCCCGTCGCCCGATGGACCGCCGCAAATCGTGGTCGCCGCCTCGACCCAGGACATGCTTGGCACCGCCACCACATCGAGCGAGGGCGTGATCACCCGCCAGGAAATCGAGCGGCGGCCGGCCTATCGTGTCGGGCAGTACCTGGAGGCGATCCCCGGCTTGTCGGTGACCTCGCACAGCGGCGAGGGCAAGGCCAACCAGTACCTCCTGCGTGGGTTCAACCTTGACCATGGCACCGACTTTGCCACCTTTGTCGATGGCATGCCGGTTAACCAGCGCACCCATGCGCATGGCCAAGGCTACACCGATCTCAACTTCCTCATGCCCGAACTGTTTGGCGGGATCGCCTTTACCAAGGGCCCTTACTTCGCCGCTGTCGGGGACTTTGCCGCGGTGGGATCGGCGCGGCTGAGCCTGGTCGACAGCTTGCGGCCCATGCTCTCGCTTTCTGCCGGCACTGTAGGCGATCGCCGCGTGTTCGCGGGCGGATCTGTGGCACTGCGCGGGGGCACCACGCTGCTAGCTGCGGGGGAATACTTCCATCTCGATGGCCCGTGGGACAACCCCGATAACTTGCGCCGCTTCAACGGGGTTATGCGTTTGTCGCATGGCACTGCCGAGGATGGCTGGTCAGCAACGGCGATGGCCTATTCGGGGCGCTGGAACGCCACCACCGACCAGCCGCTGCGCGCGGTGGAGCAGGGATTGATCGGACGCTTCGGCTCGCTTGATCCCAGCGATGGGGGGATATCGCAGCGCCTGTCGCTGTCGCTGCACTACGCCCGGCCCTTGTCCAGCGCCGACCAACTCACTGCCGAGGTCTATGGCGTGCGCCAGCGCCTGACGTTGTGGAGCAACTTCACCCACTACCTTGATGATCCGGTCAACGGCGATCAGCATGCGCAGAACGATCGACGCTGGATCGCGGGCGGCCGCCTTGCGCTGGCGCACCGCTTTGCGACCGGTGGGATCGAGCAGACGCTGACCATCGGGATCGACGGACGCTTTGATGCGATTCGCGTCGATCTGGCGCACACCCGCCGTCGGGTATTGCTGAGCACCGACCGCGACGACCAGGTCACGGAGGCGAGCTTTGGCGCTTATGCCGAACACAAGGCGCAGTGGCGTCCCTGGCTGCGCAGCGTGCTCGGCCTGCGCGTCGATCGTTTCCAGGTTGTCGACCAAGACCTGGTGCGCGCTGTGCGTGGGCATGAGCATGCCGCGCTGTGGCAGCCCAAAGGCAGCATAATCCTTGGCCCTTGGGCGCGGACCGAGTTCTACGTCTCGGCCGGGCGCGGGTTTCATTCCAACGACGGCCGTGCCGGCCTCGTCACCGCGGACGATGGCAGCACCAGCCTCGTGCGGCCACCGCTACTGGTCGGCGCGACCAGCGTGGAGGCGGGCGTGCGCAGCAATCTCGTGCACCAGCTGACGCTTGCGGCCACCGTGTTCCAGATCGATTTCGCTTCAGAGCTGACCTATTCGGCCGATGCCGGGCAGACCGAGGCGGGGCGGCCCAGCCGGCGCCGCGGCCTGGAGCTTAGCGCCCAGTACCGCCCGCTGCCCTGGCTCGAACTCAATTCCAACCTGGCGTTCAGCCATGCGCGCTATCGCGATGGTGATCCCGCCACCCGCTTTATCGAAGACGCTCCCGGCTTCATCGGTGCTGCTGGCGTACTGATCGACAATCTCGGGCGCTGGTCGGGCGCCCTTACGTGGCGGCGGCTCGGCCCGCATCCGCTGACCGACGACAACAGCCAGCGTTCGCCCGGCTATGGCGAGGTAAACCTCTCGGCGGGCTATCAGTTGACGCAGCGCGTCAACCTGCGGGCCGATATCTACAACCTGTTCGGCAGCCGCGACGATGCGGCCGACTATTACTACGTCAGCCGGCTGCCCGGCGAGCCTACTGCCGGAGTGGCCGGCATCAGCGCCCATCCGCTGGAACCGCGTTCGCTGCGCGTGACGCTCATGGCCACCCTGTGACGCCGTTGCGCGCGCGCTGTTCCGGTATTGCAACGGTTTCGAACGTCCCGGCGCCCGGCGCGACGGCTAGAGCAGGCGAACAAGCAAACCTGACCGTCCACGCATCGAGGGGAGACCTTGCGCCATGTCCATCCAAACCTTCGGCGATTGGCTCTATGCCACGCCGATCTCGACCACGTTCCGGGAGACGACGTGGATCATCCCCACCGTGCAGAGCCTGCATATCCTGGCGATTGCGGTGGTCGTGGGCTCGGCACTGGTCTCGGAACTGCGCCTCGCCGGTGTGCTCGCCACGGACGAGAGCCCCGCGCGCGTGGTGCGGCGCTATCTGCCGTGGATATGGTCGGCGCTGGTCGTGCTGTTGGCCAGTGGCATGCTGCTGATCGTCGCCGAGCCGGCGCGTACCCTGGGCAACACGGTGTTCTGGGCCAAGATGGCGCTGGTGCTGCTGGCGTTCCTTGCCACGCTGCTGCTGCGCCGCCCACTGCTGCGCGACGAGGCGCGGCCTGCGGCCAAGACGGTGGCCTGGCTGCTGCTGGTGGTGTGGATCGCGGTCATCTTCTGCGGCCGCTTCATCGCTTACACCTGAACGGCGCCCCGCAACCGTCACGCTAACCAGAAAAACCCGGGGGAGCCCAACCCATGACTCTGCAAACCACGCTGCAAAGCATCTACGACCTGCCACTCTCGAACGCCATTCGCGAGAACGCCAACGCCTTCCCCGTGCTCGAATCACTGCACGTGTTGGCAATTACCCTTGTCTTCGGCACGATCCTGATCGTTGACCTGCGGCTCGTCGGCTATGCTTCGCACCGGCGCAGCGCCAATCGCCTGATCACCGAGCTGCTGCCTTTCACATGGGGCGCCTTCGTCGTCGCGATCATCACCGGTAGCCTGCTCTTCGCTTCCAACGCGGTGGCCTATGCCGCCAATACCGAGTTCCGGCTCAAACTGCTGGCAATCTTGGCGGCGGGCATCAACATGGCAATCTTCCACGCTACCACCCAGCGCACGATCGCGCAGTGGGACGAAACCGCCGCGCCACCCTTTGCCGCGCGCGCCGCCGGTGTGCTCTCGCTGGTGCTGTGGACGCTGGTGATCTTCCTCGGCCGCTGGATCGGCTTCACCCTCGACGTGCTGTTCTAAAAACCCCACTCCCAGGAGCGCCTGCCCGTGTCCCTAACTCGTCGTGCCATCATCCTTGTCGCCTCAGCCGCTATGATAACGCTGGCATCGGCCGGCCCGGCCATGGCCCACCATTCGTTCGCAATGTTCGACCAGACCAAGCAGGTTGAATTGCGCGGTGTCATGGTGAGCAGGTTTACCTGGACCAACCCCCACGCCTTCGTCGTCGCGCAGGCGGGGGGGACGACTTATGCACTTGAGTGCAGCAGCCCCAACCTGATGACCCATGCTGGCTGGAGCTTTTCGACGCTCAAGGCGGGCGACAAGGTCGACATCGTGTTCTACCCGCTGCGCAACGGCAAGCCAGGAGGCATGCTCAAGACCGTCAAGCTGCCAGACGGCAAGGTGCTGAGCGGCTGGTAAGCGCTGCCCGCAACCCAGCCTGCCCTTCGGGTGGCAGGGTTGCGGGTGGGCGATTTCAGAATCCCGCCCTGGTCCGATCCAGCCGCAGGCATATCGCGCGCGGTTCGGTGAACGCCTGCAGCGCCTCGCTGCCGAACTCGCGGCCCACGCCCGACAGCTTGCTGCCGCCGAACGGCATCGCCAGGTCGAGAACGTTGTGCGTGTTGATCCACACCGTTCCTGCATCGATCCGTTCGGCCAGCAGATGGGCCGTATCGATGTCCTGTGTCCACACGCTGGCGGCCAGGCCATAGGGCGTGTCGTTGGCAATGCGGACGATGTCGGCGCGGTCGGTGATTTTCACCGCGCACACCACCGGCCCGAAGATTTCCTCGCGCATCACGCTCATCCCGGCCTCGACCCCGGCAAGCACGGTCGGCCGATAGAACCAGCCCGGACCGCTGGCCGCGCAAGCGCCCTCCAGTGGATGTGCGCCTTCGGCAAGCCCCGCTTCGACAAGCGCTGCCACGCGATCACGTTGGCGGGCGGAAATCAGCGGGCCCATCTGGGTGTCAGCAGCAAATGGCGAGCCCAGGCGCAAGTCGCGTGCGATGCGGCACACCCCCTCGATCACCGCGTCATGGACCGGCGCCTCGACCAGCAGGCGCGAGCCAGCGGTGCAGATCTGCCCGGAATTGGCGAAAATTGCCGCTGCCGCGCCGGGGATGGCCTTGTCGAGATCGGCATCGGCCAGCACGATCGTGGGAGACTTGCCCCCCAGTTCGAGCGTGACGCGCTTCATCGTGCGTGCCGCTTCGGTCAGGATCGCTTGCCCGGTGGCGTTGGAGCCCGTGAACGCGATCTTGCGCACCAGCGGATGCGCCACCAGCGGCACGCCGACAGCGGCGCCGGTGCCGGTGACGATGTTCACCGCCCCGGCGGGAAAGCCAGCCTCGAGGATCAGTTCGCCCAGCCGCAGCGCGGTGAGCGAGGTTTCTTCCGATGGCTTGAGCACGATCGTGCAGCCGAAGGCGATGGCCGGCGCGATCTTCTGGATTGCTTGGCCGATCGGGAAGTTCCACGGCGTGATGCCCGCGACGACGCCAACGGGGCGGCGCTGGGTGAACGCGCGGTAGAGCGCTGCCTCCTCGACCAACGGCGAATGCGAGACGGTCTCCCCGGCGATCTTGGAGGCCCAACCGGCGAAATAGCGCAGTCCGTCGATGGTGAACTGCAGGTCGATTGCCTGCGTCACCGCGAGCAGCTTGCCGCTATCGAGTGATTCGAGCGCGGCGAGATCGTCGCGCTCGCGCTCGACCAGCAGGGCCAGCCGCTCGAGCAGGCGACCGCGGTCGAGCGGGCGCATCGACTGCCAGGCTGTGCTCTGGAAGCAGCGATGCGCGGCGCCGACCGCACGGTCCACATCGGCGATGTCGCAGGCCGGTACCTGCATGATCACCCGCCCGGTGGCCGGGTCGATCGCATCGAAGGGGGCGGCCGTGCCGAGCGGCTCGACCAGCGCCCCGTCGATCAGCAATCGACCGGTCGGAAGAGTTGGGAAGGTGGGTGCGCTCATCGGTGGCTCCGCATGGGAAAGAGGGGCAAGGGTTATTCGCCGACCGGGCCTTCGACGTGCGTGGACCCGACGCGGGCATATGTCGCCGGGCGGCAGCGCCGGAGGTAGGTGCCATGGGCCAGGCCGGCGGCGGCGATGGCAATGAACAGCAGCGGCAGGCGGTTGATCACCGGCAGTGTGGTGCCAGTGAGCGTGGCGTAGTTGGCCAGCGACAGCCACGTCGCCACCGCGATGATCACCCCGCTGAGCAGCGGCGCCAGGGTCTTGCCCACCGAATATTCGCCGCGCCGCGCGAAGAACAGCGGTATTGCCAGCGAGGTGGCGGTGAGCAGGATCTCGAGCCCCACCGCGCCCATCGACGACAGGCTGGTGGCCAGCGAGAGCAGCGGGTCGAGCCCGGCCAAGGCGAATAGCGCGATCACCAGCGCGAGTATCCCGGCGAGCGCAAGGCAGGCCATGTAGGGTGATCCGTGGCGCGGATGGACGCGGCCGAGCCCGGCGGGGATCAGCCCATCGCGCGAGAGAGCGAAGAAATAGCGCGCGATGTTGTTGAAGAAGCCCAGTGCGGCGGCGAACAGGCTGGTGATCGTTAAGAGGTTGAGCGCGTCACGCCCGAACTGGCCGAGCGTGCGAAACGCGATGCCCGAAACAAGGTGGCCGGGATCGGCGGCTGCCACTGCCTTGATGTGGGCCGGGCCGACCGCCAGCACCAGGCACCACGACGACAGCACGTAGAAGGTGCCGAGTACCAGCACCGCGCCATAGGTAGCGCGCGGGATGGTCACGGCGCGGTTGCGCGCTTCTTCCTGATATATCGCCGTCGCTTCAAAACCGATGCAGCCGTTGATGGCATAGATGACCGCGATGCCGAGGCCCGGCGCAAAGATCGTCGCGGGGGCAAAACTGCTGAAATCGAGCCCGGCCCAACCGCGTTGCCACAGGATCAGCGCGTCGATCACCGCGATGAGCCCCACTTCGAGCAGCAGCGCCGCGGTCAACACCTTGGCCGCCATCGTGATCCTGTGATACCCCAGCCAGGCGATCGCTGCGATGCTCGCTGCCGCCCATAGCACCCACGAGGGGGCGATGCCGGTCAGCGTGGCGAACAGATCGGCAGCGAAATAGCTCATCGCTCCCAGCACCGAGGCGGCGGCGCAGGTATAGGCAACCACTGCCGTGTAGGCGGCCGCGATTCCAGCCTCCTTGTTGAGGCTGGCGGCAATATAGGCATAGAATGCGCCGGCATTGCGCACATGCGGGATGATCCGCACATACCCTACCGCGAACAGCAGCATGACCGCGCACATCGCGAGTTGCGCGCCGGGCATCCCCGCGCCGTTGCCGAAGGCGAAGGCGAGGGGGATAATTCCGGCCAGCACACCCATCGGCGCGGCGCAGGCGAGGATCATGAAGATGATGTCCCCGGTCCCCAACATGCCGGAGAACAGGCCGGGCTCGGCGGGGGCGTCTTGGTCGGATCTGTGCATGAACGCTCGATTGTGGGGGGCGGGGTGCATCGCCAGCACCGATGATGCAACACTGGCAGGTTTGCGACCACACGGTATTGCACTTGCGTCGGGATACCTTGTATTTTCGGCCAGACCCCCGGCGCACGGGGCCTGCCTGCTTGCCAGCAAGGCGGCATTGGGCAAGCTTGTGCCGATCACGACCATGATCAGGGGAGCCCCGCCGATGACGACCATGACGCCAATGCTCACGCGCCGGAAATCAGCCAGGGCTGTGGCGCTTGCCGCAATCGCCGCACTCGCGCTCGTGCCTGCCGCCGTGCCCGCGCAGGCAGCGGACATCACCGCTGCAGCACCCGGGCCGGCCACTGACGCCGCGCCAGATCCCGCGGTCGTCGCCGCCGTGATGCAGACCGTGCACCACTATGTCGACAGTCTCAACCGAGGCGACAACGCCGGCGTCATCGCCAGCTGCGCGCGTGAATCCGCTATCGTTGACGAGTTCGCACCGTATGAGTGGCATGGCGCCGATACCTGTGCCCACTGGCTGGCTGCGCTCACCGCGCACAACGCCGCCATCGGGCTGACCAAGGGCGTCAACACGCTGCGCAAGCCCCGCCGTGTCGACGTGACGGGTGATCGCGCCTACGTCGTCGTCCCGGCCGACTTCCGGTATACCCTCGGCGGCCAGCAAGGTGCCGAGATCGACGCCACTTTCACCGTGGCGCTGCGAAAGGAAGCCGCTGGCTGGCGCATCACCGGCTGGGCCTGGTCACGCCCCGAGCTCGACTTCGACTATTGAAGGCAGCGGGCGGGTTCGCCCCCCGCTCATGCCTCCTGCATCAGTGCGATGACGCGCAGCGGGCTGCCCGAGCCGCCCTTGATCTTGAGCGGGGCGGCCACGATCACGCTGCCGAATGTCGGCAACTGGTCGAGGTTGGTCAGGCACTGTAGCCCGAAACGGCCATTGCCGTGGAGGATTGAATGGGCAGGTAGCGGTTCGGCAAAGTGGCTGGCCTGTCCGGCATCGGTGCCGACCGTCTCCACACCCAGGCCCACGCAGTCGCGCGCGTGGACGAGGAAGCGCATCGCATCGGCATCGGGGCCGGGCGAATGCGCGCCATCGTCCTGCAGGTTGAGATAGGCAAGGGTGCCCACACGCCTGGACCAGTCGCTGCGCAGCAGGATCCAATGTCGCTTTGGGATGGCGCCATGTCGGGCCTCCCAATCCTCGAGAAAGGCACGCGTCACCACGAAGTCGGCGTTTTCCGCGGCCTCGGCGCTGATATCGATCACCACGGCGGGATGGATGAAATCGCGCGGCGCTACTGCGTCGACCGTGCCGTGTGGCACGTCGCGCCCGGTGATCCAGTGCGCCGGTGCATCGAAATGCGTGCCGGTGTGCTCGTTCATGGTGATCCGGTTCCAGTACCAGGCCGGCCCATCGGCATCGTAGCGGGAGACCGTCTCCATCCGGAACGGCTCGCATTGCCCAAACTCGGATGGCAGTACGATCACCGGGAAATCGGACGACAGGGTATTGGCCAGATCGACCACGCGGATTGCCCCGGTGGCGAGCTGTGCGACAAGATCGGTAAGCAGCGGCGTCATGGTTGGGTCTCCCTGACAAAAAGGGCCGGATCATCGAGCCAGCGGCGCATTGCCTCGCGCGCCACCTCGCCTACGCAGGTTTGTTCGCGCCCCTGCGCGAGCGCATCGAGCACGGCGGCGGCAAGGCGTGCTGGCGCCACTTTGGGTGGAGGCAGCGCTTGGTAGTCGGCATCGTCGGTCGGCCCGGTGAACACTTCCAGGACGCGCACACCGGTGCTGCGCATCTCGTGGCGAAAGCTTTGCAGCAGCGAGAGGCGCGCAGCCTCGGCCGCGGCGAAACCAGCATGGCCGGCATCGCCCGCCAGCGCCGTGACCGACAACACATCGAGAAACGCGCCGTTGGGCCGGCCGGCAAGGATTGGCGCCGTTGCTTGCGCCAGGCGCGCGAGCCCCATGGCCGAAACCTCGAGCGCGCGGTGCTGGGCCAGGAGATTGCCGTCGCGGCTCACCCCCCCGGCGCGCACATGACGCGCGGTGTTGATGACGATGTCGAGCGGGCCGCCGATCCGGCTTACCGTCTCGGCCACCGAGACAGGATCGGTCACATCGAGTGGAAGCGGCTGGACGCCGGGCAGGCCCAGGACGGGATCGTGTGCATCACGCACCGGCGCGGGGCCGGGCAGGCCGGCAACCACCAGGCGCGCGCCCGCAGCGGCCAGTGCGCCGACCAGCGCGCCGCCAACCGGCTGGCGGGCATCGCTGACGAGGACAGTTGCCCCTGCTACCGGCACCACGAAAGTGCGCCCCTGGGGATCGGCGGACATGCTGGTGGCTCCTTGTTCCGGGTGTGGCACTTGGGCGGCATCGCTGGGAAGGGCGAACAGCGCTGCATTGCCGCCACGGTCGAGCATCAGCCGCATCGCGACGCGCGCGCCGGGCTCCAGCCCTCGCGCAAGGTGCGCCAGCACGACAGGGCCGGCATCGAGCTGGATCGAGCCCATGTGCCACGGTAGGCGATCGCGGAAATAGGGATCGGTCGAGACGCGGATCACCGTGTTGGCAAGCACACGCCCGCCGGTCGGCTGATCGTGCCAGGCCAGCGTGCCCCAACACCGTGGGCAGGCGTCGCGTGGGGGATAGGTTGCTGTATCGCATACGGTGCAGGCCTGAAGCACGAAGCGACCCTGCGTGGCACGCGCGGCCATCGCCTGCATCGCGCGACTGCGCGCGCCGGGCGGTACGGGATGCAATTGCGGCCGCGCCAGCGGATCGCGCGGTGCGGGCGGCGGCAGCCGATGGCGCGGCGTCGTCATAGCGCCTCCAGCACGGCAGCGGCGGTGCACACGCCGCGATCATAGTTGACCAGCCCGAAGCCGGATATTGCCGCGCGCCGCGCGCCCGGCACCTGCGCGCCGAGCGGGCAGTGCAGGATCTGGCGCAGGCCCTCGGTCAGGTTCTGGTACCCGCCCGCAGCGCCGGCCTGCCCTGCGGAAAGTTGCCCGCCGTTGGTGTTGAGTGGCAGCGTGCCATCGATGCCGAAGTGCGTGTCACGCAGGAAGCGGGCAATCGCGTCTGGCGGGCAGAAGCCAAGGTCCGCCAACTGCATCGCCACGATCACCGGATAGTCGTCATAAGCCTGCAGGCAGTCGATATCCGCGGGGCCGATGCCTGCCATCGCCCACAACTCGTCGGCATCCATCGCCCAGCCGCCGCGCCGCTGCACCGGATCGTCGGGATAGGCATTGTGGCGCTCGATCGTGGCCATGATCCGCGCTGCCGGCCAGCCGCGCGCGGCGGCGATCTCCGGGGTGGTGACAACGAAGGCTTCCGCGCCTGCGCAGGGCATCACGCAGTCGAACAGGTGCACCGGATCGGCGATCGGGCGCGCGGCGAGGTAGGTATCGAGGTCGAGCGGGCTGCGTTGCAATGCCAGTGGGTTCGAGCCGGCATTGGCGCGCTGCGTGACGCAGATGCGGCCGAAATCGGCGCGCGTAACGCCATGTTCGTGCATGTAGGCCTGCGTGATCAGCGCGAAAGTCGCGTTCGGGCCGCCAAAGCCATAGGGGTAGACAGCGTCCTGCGAAAAGCGCGAGAACGTGGCGAGGGTGTGGCGGAAGCTGTCGATCTGGTTGGTATCGGCCGCGACGCATGCGACGATGGCCGCATCGCCGCACTGCACCGCGCGCGCGGCGCGGCGCAGTGCCATGACTCCGCTCGCCCCGCCGGTAGGCACATGGTCGAGCCAGCGTGGCATGAGGCCGAGATGCTGGACGAGGCCGACTGCGCTATCGGGGCTGGCCGAGAAACTCGAAAAACTGAAACCGTCGAGATCGCGCGGGCCGAGCCCGGTTTCCCGCGCCAGTGCGCGCAGCGCCGCGCCGGCCCAGCCGTGAGCCGGCTCGCTCGAGAAGCGTTGATAGGGCACGGTGATGGGCGCGGCCATCACCACGCCATCGTAGGCCATGCGCGGGCGTTTGGCGGCGCTGCTCATCCCTGCCGCCTCTTGAGCGCGCGGGTATCGAAGAACGCGCCACGTGCCATGCGCGCGCCCACTTCCTCCTTGAGGGCGGCACGCAGGATCTTTTCCGTCGGCGTACGTGGGAGTGTCGTGACGAAGGAGATCCAGCCCGGCACCTTGTAGTAGGCCATCTGACCCAGTGCCCAGGTAGCGATATCGCGTGCAAGGTGCTCGGTTGGCAGTTGCTCGGTCTTGTCTGTCCCGGAGCGGGCAGGGGCATCGAGCACGATCAGCGCGGCCACCTCGTCGCCGCGCACCGGGTCGGGTGTGGCGGCCACCGCCACCTGGCGCACGTGGGGATGGCGCGCAAGGATCGTCTCGACTTCCACCGCCGCGATGTTCTCTCCCGAGCGGCGGATTACGTTCTTCTTGCGATCGACGAAATGCAGGTCGCCATCGGCGTCGCGCGCGACGATATCGCCGGTGTGAAACCATCCCCCAGCCCAGGCCTCCGCAGTGGCTGCAGGGTTGGCGAGGTATTCGCGGAAGAACCCATAGGTGGGATCGGGCCCGGCGCGGCGCACCAGCAGTTCGCCTGGTACGTCGATAGCGACATCGTCGCCGGCGTCGTCGACGATGCGGATCTCGACGCCGGAATCGGGCCGGCCGAAGCACGCGGTCCCCACCTTGCGCGGCTCGCGGTGCGCGCTGATCACGCCGCCGCTACCTGTTTCGGTCATCGCCCAGGCCTCGATCAGGGGGAAGCCGAAGCGCTGCTCGAACGCGCCGTGCAGGGCCGCCGGGGCTCCGGCACCGAAGCCGAAGCGCACACTATGCTCGCGGTCGGCCGGGCTATCGGATGCCTTCATCAGCATGGCCGGCATCACGCCCAGGTAGTGGAGGCAGGTAGCGCGGCTGCGCCGCACCGAATCCCACCAGGTCGAGGGATGGAAGCGGTCGAGCACGGTGAGGCAGCCGCCCAGCGTGATCATGGCCATCAGCGAGACGGCCAATGCGTTCATGTGGAACATCGGCAGCGGTGTAAGCATCCGCTCTGCGCCGGCGTGCAGCGCGATCAGGCCGCCAGTGTCCCGATACCAGTCGCCCGAATGCAGGAAGTAGCTGTTGGGCAGCACGCAGCCCTTGGGTTGCCCGGTCGTGCCAGAGGTATAGAGCAGCGCCGCCTCGCGCGCGGAATCGGGATCGGCCGGCAGCTGCGCCAGTGGCAGCAAGGGACGGACCGGCGCGTCGGGGGTGACGGGGACCATCGCGCTTCCCACCGCCAGCGCGGCGCGTGCAACATCGGCGTGGCGGCCGGGGACAACGAACGCGGCGCTCATGCCCGAGTGTGCGATCAGATATTCGAGTTCGGCCTGGCGCAGGTCGGGGTTGATCGGCACGATCGATGCGCCAAGGCTGTTGGCCGCGAGGAACAGCTCGATAAAGTCGGGCCGGTTGTCGAGCAGCAGCCCTACGCGCGTGCCCTTGCCGAAGCCGGCGGCGGCCAGAACGACCTGGCGGCGCAGCACGCGATCGAGCATCGTTGCATAGGTGATCTCGCCAGCCGCGATGCCATAGATCTGCGCGGTCTCGGGCAGGACGTTGAGGAAGGGCTTGTCGAACCAGCGCGTCGCCGCGGCGGAAAAGCGCGAAAAGACGGTCTCTTTGCTCACGGCATTGTCCTGTGCGGCGTTCGGGGTTGCGGGCTGGCCATCAGAATCGCTCGAGACGGTAGGGGGTGGGATCGAGGAACGGCGTCTCGCCCATGGCGAGGTCTGCGGCGAGGTGGCCCGCCGCTGGGCCGGTGCCGAAGCCGTGCCCTGAAAAGCCGGTGGCCAGTGTCAGGCCGGGCAGTCGCGCGACATTGCCGATCACCGGCAGAGAGTCCGGCGTCACGTCGATCATCCCGCCCCAGGATTGTGCCACATGTGCGTTGGCAAAGACTGGCCACGCCGCGACCAGGTTGCGCATGGCTTCGTCGTTGAGCGCCTGGTTGACCGGCGGATCGATCGTGCGCAGCCGTTCGAACGGCGAGACAGCGTCGGCGTGCCAGCGGCGGGGCAGGGCGAGATCGGCGAAGAAGTCTCGCCCGAATGATACGCGCAGGTTTTTCCACTGCGCGACAAGCGTGGGCAGGTACTTCATGCCGATCAGCAGATGGTCGAGCATCAGTGGTGCGAACAGCGCGCCGCGCTGGGTGATGGTATAGCCCCCATCGAGCCGCTTGCGGAACGAGAAGTCGGCGGCGCCCACCGCGCTGTCGGTGGGTCCGTCCATCGGCGCGGTGCGCAACACCGACGCCACCAGCGGCAAGGCCAGCAAGCGCACGCCATGATTGGCTAGAAAACGGCGCGACCACACGCCGCCCGCCAGCACCACATGGTCGCAGGCAATCGCGCCACGCTCGGTCACCACGCCGCGCACCGCGCCGGCACTGGTCTCCAACGTGCGCACGGCGCAGTTTTCCACGATCACCGCGCCGTGTGCCAAGGCTGCACGGGCAATGGCGCTGGAAGCAAGCGTGGGCTCGGCGCGGGCGTCGGATGGGGTGGCGATGCCGCCGGCCCAACGCCCCGTGCTGCCGGGAATTGCCTGCGCGACTTCGGCCCCGGTCAGCATCCGGCTGTCCAGCCCCTCGCCGCGCACGGTATCGAGCCAGGCCTCGTAGGCGGCCAGTTCCGCATCGGTCCGCGCGACATAGGTGATCCCGGCCTGACGAAAGCCGCAATCCTCGCCGACGCGCGCGGGCATCTGCTGCCACATCCGCTCGGCGGCGATGGCCATCGGCAGATCGGGCACCGCGCGCATGACCTTGCGCACCCAGCCAAGGTTGCGCGACGATTGCTCGCCGGCGATGCGGCCCTTCTCCAGCACCACCACCGGCACGCCGCGCTCGGCCAGTGTCAGTGCGGTGGACAGGCCGACGATACCGCCGCCGATCACCACGACCGATGTGCTGCCGGGAAAGCGTTCCGAGGTCGTCACGGGGGTTATTGCGGGGCCCATCGCTACCGGTCCGCTCAGAGACTGATCTGCAGTTCGCGCACCGCGCCCTTCGACGCGCCGCGCCAGGCGGTGACCTCGATCTCCACCTTGTATTCGGCCGCGCCAAGCGGCGGGCAGGTCATCGTCAGCGTGGGGTTGATGCCGCGCATGCGCGCGCCATAGGCGGTCATCACGGCAAGTACGTCCTTGGGATACTGCACGAAGACCCGCGCGGCGACCACGTCCTCGAGACAGGCATCGACGGCAGCGAGCGCGGCGGCGATGTTGTCGAGCACCTGGTTGGTCTGGTCCGCCAGGTTCGTGGGGATCTCCTTGGTCTGCGGGTTGCGCCCTGCAGTGTTGGACACAAAGATGAGATCGCCCACGGCCACGAGGCGGGAATAGCTCCCGTGCTCCTCGAACTTGTTACCGGTTTTCACCTTGACGACGTCGGGCATGAAATGTCTTTCGCAGGAGGAAGATTGCAGGCAGCGGTGGTTTTCGGGGCCATCTCGCCTCAGCGCAGGACGGGCTCGTCCCAAAGGGTAAGGCGCGTACCGATCCCCTGCGCCAGCGCGCGGCGATAGACGTGCGTGCCCCAGGCTACGTCCTCCACCGCCATGCCGCCGATGGAGAGCATGATGATCTCGTCGGCATCGCGCCGGCCGGGCGCTGCGCCGGCCACGATCGCGCTGAGATCTTCGAGCGAAGCGGCCGCGATCCGGCCTTCGTCGACGAGGTCGAACCAGCGCACGCCCACCGCCGGAATAATGGGGTGCATCGGGCGCGGCAGTTCCTCGCGATAGGCCTCGTAAAGCCCGGTGAAATCGAGCACCTTGCGGATATCTTCCCCTTCCATCGCGGTATCGATGCTGCAGGGCGCGGGCATCGACAGGAACGTGCCCGGGCTCACCCATTCGCGCCGCACTGTGGGATAGCGGCTTGGATCGCCGGTCGGCACCGAGGCGCAGAACGTCGCGATGTCGGATTCGCGGACCACCTCCTCTTCGGTGGCGACCACGCGCACCGAAAGCTGCGGGAAGCGGCCCTCGGCCCAGGTGCAAAACGCCTGCAGGTTCGCCTCGCCGCGGCCCTTGATCTTGACTGTGTCGATCGCCGGGCAGGTGGCCATGAACGCCTCGAGCGAGGTCCGTGCCATCACGCCGGGCCCGACGATGCCGAGCACGCGCGAATCCGGCCGGGCGAGGTGGCGCGCGCCGACGCCGGGGATCGCACCGGTGCGGTAGGCCGAAAGCAGGTTGGCCGACATGTAGGCCAGCGGGGCGCCGGTGTCGGCATCGTTGAGCACGAAAGTGAGGATCGAGCGCGGCAGGCCCTTGTCGCGGTTGGCGACGTTGGAGCCATACCACTTCATCCCCGCCGTGCCGAAGCGGCCGCCGAGATAGGCCGGCATCGCCATGAAGCGGCGGTCGGTGGTGGGCTTGGGCATCGCGGGGAAGGGCGAATTCTCGGGGAACACGATCACGGCGCCGTGCTGGTTGTTGTTGCCACCGGCCATGCGATAGTCGCCATGGTGCAGGAGGTGGAACATCTCCTCCATCGCATCGACGCAGGCGGGCATGTCGGTCACCCCGGCGCGGATCATGTCGGGTTCGGACAGATAGAGGAAATCGAGACGCGGCAGAGCTGGCGTGGCGGATGGGGCGGCCGCCTCGGTGAGAGTGTCGGTGAACAGGTCAGGCACGCAGGTTTCCCATCGTTTGCTTGGGTCCCGGCGCACAGCACCAGGATGCTGCCGGTCTGGTCGAGCGCGCGCCTTGCGACAATTGCAGGCGGGGATTGACGCATTGCAGAATCGGCCACACACTTGCTCCCCGTGATGGCAGACTCCGATCTTCCCCCGTTCGCCCCTGGGGCCGAACATGCCGCTGCCGGCCTTCCACCCGACATTCCGGGCCGCGCCGGGCAGGCCACGATCCGCCTGCTGTTCCTGACGGCGCTGTTCGCCGCGTTGGAGGACGTGGGCAAGCGCATCGACCCGCTGCTGCGCGAACACGGCATGTTCCGTGCCCAGCTTGAGACGCCCTACGAAACCGTGCCGCTGCACCGCTATGTCGCCCTGCTCGAGGCAGCGGCAGCGCGCTTTGATCGCCCTGCGCTGGGGCTGGCGATGGGCGCGGCCTTTGGGCTCGCCGACCTTGGCCCGTTTTACGCGCTGCTGCGCGCTGGTGGCTCCTTGCGCGGCGCGCTGGATTATCTCGTGCTGTTCCAGTCGCGCCTGCAGACGCGCACGCTGTTCGACAGCCGCCGCGACGCCGAGACCACCACCTATAGTTACCGCATCGAGGACTCGGCGATCTGGCCGCGTGTGCAGGATGCCGAGTTTGCCCTGGCAAGCTACGTGACGCTCATCCGCCAACTCACCCACGCGCGTTGGACGCCCGTGGCCGTGCATCTGGAGCACGCAGTGATGGGACGCGAGGCCGCGTTGGCGCAGGCCTTCCGTGCACCGGTAAGCGGCAACCAGGTGACCAATGCGCTGGTGCTGCGCAACGAAGACCTTGATCGCCCGCTGCCGAGCGCCGTGCCGGCCGAAGACCGCAAGCTGCGCACCATCCTGGAATGGCACTTGCTGGCCTTGATGGGCCCCGAGGCGACCCCGGCGGAAAGTTTCGTCGAATTGACGCGGGACATCATCGGGCGCTGGCTGGGCCGAACCCACGTCGATTGTGCGTCGGTGGCCGCAGAGATGAAGCTGTCCGAACGCTCGCTGCGCCGTCGCCTCGCCGAGGAGGGCACCTCGTTCCGCGACCTCTTGCAACAGGCCCGGCAGGCCCGCGCGCAGACGATGCTGGGAAAGTCGGGCATTTCGTTGACGGTCGCGGCCGAACAGCTTGGCTATGCCGACACCGCCGCTTTCTCGCGTGCGTTCAAGGAGTGGACGGGTGTTTCACCAGGTCGGTTCCTGCGCCGGGATCAGGACGAGTAGCGATAACGCTGGGCAGTTGCTGGCCGCTCAGCCTTCGCGGCGCAGGTTGGCAGTCATCGCGGCGAGCACGCGGCGACAGGTTTCGAGGTCGTCAGGAGGGATGTTTCGGGCCAGTGCTGCCGTGTGCTCTTCCATGCGCGGCCAAGCCGCCACGAGTGCGGCGCGACCGGCGGGGGTAAGCACGATCTCCCGCCGGCGCTGGTCGCCCGGCGGGGTGCGCCGCTCGACCAGGCCCGCCGCGACCATCGCCTCTATGGTGCGGCTGGCGGTTGACTGGTCGGCAAAGGTGCGCGCGGCGATTTCGTTGATGGTGAGCCCGTCCTCGATGTGCAGCACCGAGAGCGTGCGCACCAGCACAAGGCTGAGCCCGCTGGCGGCGAGGCGCCGTGCCTGCGCGGCCTGCCCCAGGTTGGCGAGACGGTTGATGGCATAGCCAAGGTTGGCTTCAAGGTCTTCGGGGCGGGTGGGCAGGCTCATGCCAGCGGCCCCAAGATCCTGCCGAGCGCGACAGATCGTGCGGGGGTGGAATGGGCGGGCGTTTTAGTCATGGTCGCCGGTCCTTATCGCGACCCGGGCAGCGCAGGCAAGCCGGCTCATGCCGCCCCGGCAGCTCCCGCGAACGACCCGATCGTGCGGATCAGCCCGTCGAGATCCTTGTCCTCGCCATCGCGCACCGCGGTCTCGCGCAGGCGGCTGGCCCAGTCGGCGGCATCATTGCGCCCGGCCAGCGTCTCGATCGTGGCGATCACGCGGTCAAACTTGGACAGTCCCCGCGCGTGAGTGTCGGAATAGCCTTTCACCAGGCGGCGACAGCGCAGCACTTCGACGCCCAATGCATAGTCGGTTGCCACCAGCCGCGTGGCGAGAGCCAGCCAGGCGTCGCGGTGCGCCACTTCCTCGCGGTGTCGCAGCGAGCCGCGCCGCAGCCGTCTGAGGCCGGCGACCGCATAGAGCGCAAGGAACCACCCGACCGAATAGGTGCGCACGCGCCGGCCCTTGCTGATGCGCCGGTCGATCGCGCGGAACAGCCGCGGGCGGTGCATCAACCAGTCGGCCAAGGGGGCAGGGAGGATGCCGGCGACCTCCTCCAGCCGTGGGTGCATGTATTCTGTGGTCTGGAGCAGCGTGCCCGGCGCGGCGTTCACTTCGGCGGCGATGCGGGCGTGGCGGCCGCTCCGGGTCTTGAGATCGGCGACGCGGACGATGTCATCATAGGCCATGGCCTGGGCGAGGTATTTGGCTGCCTCGCGGGTGAAGACATGGTCGCGCCCAGCTCCCCCGGCAGCAAGATCCACCGTGTGGAGCTGCTCGAGCAGCCCGCAATATTCGCGTCCATAGGCAGGGTCCTGGAAGTCCACCACCTTGGCAAGGCCGGCGCGCGCCATCGCGTGAACGCCGGGAGGCAGCCGCTCGATCAGGCGTGACGCAAGCGGGCCGCAGTGCGCATCAAAGAGCGCGGGTTCGGGGCTGGCGGCTGCGGATGGGGGGGGCGGCGCCTCTTCCCCGGCGGCGCGGGCAAACGCTGCATCGAACGTCCGGATCGAGGCGGCGACGCCTTTGCCATCGGCGGCAATCACCGCGTGATAGGCCTCGCGCGCGAAAGGCAGTACGCCGCTGCCCGCCAGCGCGCCGAACAGCGCGGAGGAAATGACGCTGCCGTTGGCGACGGCGAGGGCGTTCATGTCGAAGACGATGCGCGCACGCGCGGTGGCACCGATTGCCTCGTGGACCACGCCGCTGTCGGCGATGCCCTCGCCCGGCGCGCTCTTCTCCCCGATCGAGAGCGCGCGGTGGTCCGAGGCGATCAGCGTGGTGCGGCCGGGCGTGACGATGCCGCGCAGGATGGAGCGGCCTGCCTCCATGAATTCCGATGCCAGCACCACGTCGACATCGCCGGGCGTGGGCATCTGCGCCAGCACCGGCTTGCGACCATCGCGCGTCGGCATCATCTCGACGTAATAGATCGTGGCGCCGGTGCGCTGGGCTACGCCCGGCACCGACGTGGATTGCGCAACCCAGCCGGCCGCCTCGGCCAGCGCGACGATCCAGCCAGTCAGCACGCCACCGCCCTGGCCGCCCATGGCGACGATTGCGATGGCGATGGGGCGTTCGGTGGCCTCGCCGGCGGGGGCAAGCGGCAGGCGCAGAATCTCGGTCGGCATCATGCGGCTCCGGCAAGGGGGCGCGCACGGTCGCGACGCGCCTGGAGGTAGGTGATGAGGCCCATGGCAACGCGCGCGCGGGCGCGGTCCCACCAGGTGGGGTTATGGATCACGTCGGCGCGATAGAACGAGGGGCACAGCACTGCCGCTTCTGACACTTCGCCGCAGTTGCCGCAGCCCACGCACGTGTTGTCGATCGTGACCACTGGATCATCGCGCAGCGGATCGTCCAGCTGCTTGACCGACAGCGATGGGCAGCCAGACAGGCGTATGCAGGCGTGGTCGCCGGTGCAGACGTCTTCATCGACGCCGAACCGCTCCTTGACCACGCGCGCGCCGTTCTTGATCGCCTTGGCCACCTGCGGCTTCACCCGGCGCTGCTTGTTGAGCATGCATTCGGAACTGGCGATGATGACCTTGGGGCCTTCCTCCGGCGTTGTCAGGGCCTCGGTGAGTACCGCCTTCATCCGGCCGACGTCGTAGGTGCGATCGACCTCGCGTATCCAGGTGGCGCCAATGCCGGCGACTGCCTTGGCAATCGGGTTGTTGGTCTTGCGGCTGGCGTTGCTGGCGCGCGACGAGAGGATGTCCTGCCCCCCGGTGGCCGACGAATAGAAGTTGTCGACGATCAGGAACACGCCGTCATGTTTGTTGAAAACCGCGTTGCCGATCCCGCTGGTCAGGCCGTTGTGCCAGAAGCCGCCGTCTCCCATCACCGCGATCGAACGCTTGCCCGTGGTCTTGCGTCCGAACGCTGCGGCCGAGGCGCCGCCGAGGCCGAACCCCATCGTGGTGTTGCCGATGTTGAATGGCGGCAGAATCGAGAACAGGTGGCAGCCGATGTCGGCCGAGACATGGTGCGCGCCCCGTTCCTGATCGACCAGCTTCATCGCGGCGAAGATGGGTCGCTCAGGGCAGCCAGTGCACAATCCTGGCGGCCGCGCGGGCACTGTCTCCCGCAGGCGCTTTACGACCGGCAGATCGAGCACCGGGCGTGCAGTGGGCAACGGCGGGCGATTGCCCAGCAGGCGCGGTGCCTCGGTGGCAAGGAACGCGTCAATGCCGGCAAGAATCGCCTGCAACGAATAGTCCCCTGCCATCGGCAGCACGTCCTTGCCGCGCACGCGGGTGGTCAGGCCTTGGCGGTTGGCGATGGTGTTGATCGCCTGCTCGAGATAGTCGGGCTGGCCTTCCTCGACCATCAGGATCGCCTGCTTGCCCTTGGCAAAGGCAACCACTTCGCTGTCTACCAGCGGATAGGTGACGTTGAGTACGTAGAGTGGCACGCGCGTGTTGCCATAGGCATCGGACAGCCCGAGGTACTGCAGTGCGCGGATCACGTTGTTGTACATGCCGCCTTGCAGCACGATCCCCACCGGGGGCGGCCCGTCTGAATCTTCCTCAGGGCCGAACCACTCGTTGAGGCGATTGTCGCGCACAAACGCGATCGCGGCGGGCAGGCGCTGCGCAATCTTCTCGTGTTCGTGGGCATAGGCCGCCGGAGGCAGCACGATCCGGTCGAGATCGCGCTTGGGTTGGGCGAGCGCATCCTCAAGCGTGAAAGCGGGAGCGACGTTGTCCTTGCACACGAAGGCGCCGTGCATGTGGCAGGTTCGCACCCGTACCTCGAGCATGACGGGGGTGTTCGACGCCTCGGAAAGCTGGAACCCTTTCTCGATCAGGTCGACGATGCAGGCATGGTCGGGACGCGGGTCGAGCAGCCACATTTGCGATTTCATCGCGAAAGCATGGGTGCGTTCCTGCATGATCGAGGAACCTTCGCCATAGTCTTCGCCGATGATGACCATGGCCCCGCCAGTGACGCCGCCCGAAGCCAGGTTGGCGAGCGCGTCGGACGCGACGTTGGTGCCGACCGTTGATTTCCAGGCGACCGCGCCGCGCAAGGGGTACATCACCGAGGCCGAGAGCATGGCCGCAGCGGTGGACTCGTTGGCCGAGCTTTGGAAGTTGACGCCAAGCTCGCCAAGGATGTCCTGCGCATCGGCGAGGACATCCATGAGGTGGGAGATTGGCGAGCCCTGATAGCCGCCAACATAGGCGACGCCCGCCTGGAGCAGGCCCTTGGTGATCGCAAGGATCGCTTCCCCCCGGAATTCCTCGCCCGCACCCAGCCGCAGATGCTCTACTTCACGTGCAAACGAACGTTCGGCCATGCCTGCTCTCCTATATATGCATGCGCATACATCTAATTGTTGAGCAGGTCAATCGGCGTGCTGCGCACAGGCGCTGCCGTCAGGCTGGGGCGAGACGCAGATCGACGCGTTGGGCATTGAACGAGAAGCCGGGCATGTAGCGTTGCAGGAAGCGGGTCTCGGTCGTGGCGCGATCGGCAGGCGTAGCGGCCTTGGCAAGGGCGGCGTCGAGCAGCGCTTCGTCACGCCCAAAAGCGCGGATGCCGCGAAGGTCTGACCAGGCCAGCCAGAACGAGCGCCCGTCCGGTGCGATCCAGCCCGGCGCGATCTGCGGGGCATAGGCGCGCGCGTGCCTGTCGCCACCCGGGTACCACGCTGTCTCCTCGTGGATCTGGCGCCACGGTCCCCAAGGTGAGGGGGACACCCACAGCCCGAAATAGCTGGGCTTGCCAAATTCTGTGCCGTCGCTGCCCACGCCGATGCCCGCGCTCGCCATCATGTAGATCCCGAGTGGGGCATTGTAGACCACGCTGGGCAGCCAGCTTTCGACCACGAGGTCACCGGGGAAGAGGTTGGCATGGTTGACCCAGCCGCGCGGGAAGCGATGCACCGCGCGGCGCGCGGCGATGTCGGCTGACCAGATCGGCTGGCCCATGGCATCGTGGCCCGCAAAGAAGCGGTAAGCCGCGCGATCGGCCACGCTATCGACCGGCACGCGCAGCAGCAGCAGCTGGTTCATCCGTCCATCGGTGTTGCCATCCAGCCCGTAGAGCATCAGCCACCCACCGGGCGCGGCGCGTTGCCCGCGCATCTGCTGGAGGAAGGTCAGCAGCGACAGTGCGCCATCCGGCTCATCGAAAAAGGTGAAGGGGCCGCGTCGCTGCCCGGCCCAGTCCTCCCACACCACGGGGGTGGTGCCGTCGCGGTTCCGCCAGGTCGTGCCGCCGTCGTCCGATAGGATCAGCTTGGCCCCGCGCCAGCGCTGTGGGCGATCCTGGGCGGCATCGTGTGTGGCGACGAACTGGTAGATTCGCTGCCCGACCTGGATCACGCCGTGGCCATAATAGCGCGGCGCGTCGGGCCGGGCGTCGCGATCGAGATCGGGATAGCCCGGCAGCATGGCAAAGTGCGGCGCAGGCGGTGTGCCCGTAACGGTCCACAGCCGGGTA
This sequence comes from Novosphingobium pokkalii, assembly GCF_014652855.1. Lineage (GTDB taxonomy): Bacteria > Pseudomonadota > Alphaproteobacteria > Sphingomonadales > Sphingomonadaceae > Novosphingobium > Novosphingobium pokkalii. The sequence goes on along the minus strand of NZ_BMZP01000015.1, from coordinate 72,722 downwards.
TTGTAGAAGGTGGTGGGCGGGTTGTTCCAGCCCGGCCCATCATTCACGACGACGAGTTGCGTGCCGTCAGGGCGCAGCGTCATCTTGTAGCCGTCGCCCAGGCCACCGAGGCGCACGATCGTGTCCTCGCGCCGCACCGCCCCGACTATCCGGCCGTGCGCCGGGTTTGCACAGGCCGACGCGGGCAGGCCGCCCATGCCGGCGGCCAGGCTTGCCAGCGATCCTTGCAGGAACGTGCGCCGATCGCGCATGGTTGGGGGCTCCTCCGCCATGGAAATCCGGGCCAGCCGCACGCGACCGGCCCGGCGATGCAGACCCGCGACGGCCTACTTGATCTCGTCGGTGTCCTTCATCTCGACCGTGCCGTCGCTCGTCACCTTGAACAGCGGGTCCTCGCGGTCGCAGAAGTATTCCTGCATCTCGTAGGTGGGATTGCGCTTGTAGCCATAGGTGAAGCGATAGGGCTCGATCAGCATCTTGGGATCGTCGATGGTGATCTGGTCCTCCATGAGGTCGGGGCCCGTACGACGGATGCGCTCGGTGATCGTCATCTCGGCGCTATGCGGGATCTCGAAGAAGCGCACGTCCTCCTTGACCCCGCGGGTTGTCACGACAAGCGTGTCACCCTCCCAGCGGCCGGTGGCAAGGCCGTAGAACGAGGGGTTGATGTCATCGAGCGCGGGCTGCTGGCGGCCGAGGTAGATACGCCGGGTCTGCGTGAGAAATTCAGCGAGGACGGTGACCCGGCCCGGCGTCTGCAGGATTTCCAGCGGAAAGATCGCACCCATGATCGCCGGCATGCCTTCGGGCAGGCACTGCGTGCTCGGATCGACCAGTGGCTTGCCGGCCTTGAGCGCGGCATCGCGCTTGGCGCGCTGGGCCTTCCACTGGCTGGCATAGGGTTCGCGCAGTTTCGGCCCATCGCCGGGCACCGACAATTCGCGGAACGTGTTCTCGTCGCCGGCAAAGGGGTCGGGATAGAGCTCCCACACGCCGCTGATGTCGGGCTGGGCCGTGGCGGCAACAGGTTTTGCCGGCGCAGGGCGGCTTGCATGGGCTGGCGCAGCAGTGGCGGTGCCGGCGATCAGCGCGGCGGCGCAGGCGGCCAGCAGTATGGAGGGGCGCAGGTGCATCGTGATCTCCCCGCGCGGCGCATCACGTGCGCCGCGTCGTTGGCAATTTTTGGTGTGGGCGCGGTAGTCGTCCCGGACGTGGCGCCGGCCTTACCAGCCGCTCAGCGTGCGCCCGTCAGCGACCTTGATCGTCTTGAGCATGCCGCCGGGCTTGCCATTGCGGAGCGGGTAGAAGGCGATGTCCACCTTGTCGCCGGTCTTGAGCGTGTTGAACTTCCAGCCAACCTTGCTCATCATGTTCACGCTGCTGCATTCGAGTGCATAGCGGGTGACGGTGCCGCCCTCGTTGACATTGACGACCACGAACGAATGCGGGTTGGTAAAGCGGAACTCGGCGACGGTGGCGCCGCGCTTGGTATCGATCCGGGTCTGGTCAAACATCGCGAAGGAATGGTGGGCAAGGGCCGGGCTGGCGAGGGCCAGGGTGACGATGCCGGCGAGAGCGGCGGTCGTCTTGCTGATCCAGATCATGGGTAAGCTCCTCTTGTGTGGCGTCTGTGCGCTGGGCGGGGTGGCCGGCGGCGGTGTGCTGTTGGCTGGTTCAGCCCTTGTCCGCCCGGTCGGCAACCGTGCGACCCGTGATGCAACGCTGGCGCACGGTGACGGCTCGCGCGAAGGGATTACTGTTGTGAAACCGTTACAAGCACTGCATTCTGGGGCTGGCGCGCAGGCATGAACGGCACGCTGTGGGGCGCACAATTCGCGCGAAGTCATTTCCAAATCGCAACAACGTGCGTATTCAGGCGATGATTGTTGCATTTTTGTTGAGAGGCCCGTGCCAGCGATTCCTCCCCCAGACAGCCCAAGCGATTCGCCCACGGCGCCGCCCGCCAGCAAGCACGACGATGCCGCCGGTGACGGTAGCGATACAGCCTTCGACGTGGCGGTGGCGCGGATGCGCGATGCACTGGAACGCAGCCGATCGGACAAGTTGCTCGCGCTGTTCGACCATCTGGCGGCGCGGGCTGGCGATGCCGCCGCCCCGTCCGAGGCGCAGATCGCCGCCGAGGTATTTGCCGATGGACGCAGCGCGGCGCATCGCCCCGACGCCAACGTGCGCGTCTACGTGCACCGTCTGCGTCGTCTGATCGAGACCGAGTTCGCCCACGAGCCCGGCCCCAGGCTGCACCTGCCGGTGGGCACCTATCGCCTGGTTCTGGTCGATGCGGCCACGCCTGCGCAGCATGAAGACGGGATCACCGCGCAGCCGCCGGCTGCACCGCCCGGCACAGGTCCGGCGCGCGCCGGGGTGATCGCCGTGGTAGCCTTCCTGGCCGTGGTCGCCGTCGTGCTGGGCAGCGTGCTGGCGGTGCGCTGGCAGCGCGGAGCAGGTGACAGGCTCGACGGCGCGGCACCGTGGTCGGCGTTGGCCGGGGCGTCGCGACCGATCACCGTGGTCATGGGAGACTATTACTTCTTTGCCGAAACCCCCGCACCGGGCATGCCGGCGCGGTTGGTATGGGATCGCGCGGTACCCACGCGCGAGGATCTGATCATTTTCCAGATCCTCAACCCCGAGACTGCTGGCGCCGTGACAGACGGCGACCAGCACTATGTCACCAGCGCAACGATGACAGCAGTAGCCACGATCCGTGCGGCTTTGTTGCGCGACCCGGCCTTCGCCCAGCGCCCGATCCGCCTGATCGCCGCCTCGCAACTGACGCCCGACGTGCTCAAGGTCTCCGACGTGGTCTATGTCGGCCAGTTGAGCGGCATCGGCTCGCTGCTGCGCGATCCGCTGGCGCAAGCCTCGGGCTTTCGTCTCGATACCGGGCTTGACAGTCTGGTCGATGTGAAGGGCGGCAAGGCCTATCACAGCGATGGAATGGAACTGCGCGACGAACGCATAGCGCGGCGCGACTATGGCTACCTAGCCTGTCTGCCCGGCCCGGCAGGCAATACCGTGCTGGTGATCGCTGCGCTGCGCGATCCGGGCCTGCGCGAGATGGCCGAGCTTGCCACCGACACGGGGCGGCTGCGCGGCCTGCGACGGGGACGGATCGGCTGTGGCGGCGGCTTTGAGGCCTTGTTCCAGGTGCGCACGCTGGGCAGTGCCAACCTGGGCGCGAGCCTGGCGGTGGATCGGCCCACCCGATCGCAGGGAATCTGGGACAATGCCGCCCCCGCGCCCGAGTATCACCCGATCGCAGCGGCGACGGCCCCGGCACGTTGAAGCGATGCGGCATGGCCGTGACACGGGGCGCGGCCGCATTCGCCGCGTTCGGGGCCGGTTGCGCCATTGGGGCCGCCGTGTCCCGCGGGCATCGTGGACAGCATGAACCAGACCCTGTTTCGCGGGCAAAGGCCCGTTCGTTTGAAAACGCCCTCTTCCACCATCCCGGCCCTGCTTGTCCTGGTCGCGGTGGTTGCGGCGTTGGCGATCGCCTGGCCGAGCCGCGCGGAGACGGTTGCGCCCGCTTTGGCGGTCGCCGACCCGGTGGCGCGCGCGGTGGAGGCCGAACGCGCGCGTGCCGACGTGCCCGGCATCGCTATTGCCATCGTCAAGGACGGAGTGCCGCTGCGCGTCGAGGGGTTCGGTTTTGCCAACCTTGAACACAGCGTGCCGGTGCATGCCGACACGCTGTTCAAGACCGGGGCGCTGGGCATGCAGTTCACAGCCGCCGGTGTGCTGCGTCTGGCCGAACAGGGTCGGCTCGACCTCGACCGATCGATCCGTGCAATTCTGCCCGAACTGCCCGCGCGCTGGCAGCCTGTTACCGTGCGGCAGATGCTGTCCCACACCTCCGGGTTGCCGGCGACGCCCAACGGTGATTTCCGCGTCGAATATACCGATGCGCAGATGCTCGACATCATCGCGCACGAAGATCTCAACTTCGCCGCCGGCACGCGTTGGCGGTTCGGCTACGTCGATTACGTGGTGCTGGGTCAGGCGATCCGGCGCATCACTGGGCGGCCCTATGCCGACTACCTTGCGCAAGAAGTCTTTGCGCCTGCAGGCATGACGCGGGCGCGCGGAATCGACGAACTGGCGATCATCCCTGGCCGTGCCGCCGGCTACGAGCGCCGCGACGGGCACCTGCGCAACGCCGAATGGATATCTGCCGCAGCCAATTCCACCGCCGATGGTTCGCTTTACCTTTCGGCGTTGGACTATGCCGCCTGGGCCGGGGCGATGAGTCGGGGTGCCGTGCTGTCGCCGCGGTCGTGGGCACAGATGGGCGAGGCGGCACGCCTGCCCAATGGCGCAACCTGTGGCTATGGCCTGGGCTGGTATGTCGATGGGCGCACCTGGTGGCATGGCGGCAGCTGGCAAGGTTTCCAGACATTTGCCATCCGCTATGGTGCGCAAGGTCTGACCGTGGCGGTACTCGCCAACGGTGAGGGCGCCGACGCCGAGACGCTGGCACGCCAGATCGCGGCGCTGACCGTGCCGGCGCTGGCCCGGCCAAAGGCAGAGCCGCTGCCCGACCGGGCGACTGCGCCGGTGGCGGCGATGACTGCGCGGGTGCGCAAAGTGCTGGGCGCCGTTGCCGAAAACCGCGTGGAGCCGGCTGCTTTCGCCCACTATGCCGCGCTCGATCTCAAGGAGATGGTGGGGCAATATGCCGGGGTATTAGCGCCGCTTGGCCGGATCGAGGCGGTGGAACCCTTCGCGCGCACCAGCACCTGCGGCGGCCCGGCCTGGCGCTATCGCGCGCGTTACGCCGGCGGGATCGTCGATGTAACGCTGGCGACAACCGCGGATGATCGCATCACGGACCTGGCGATCACGCCCGTCGCGGCGTGGGATGCGCCGCTCTGACCAATCCCGGCTCAGCCATCCGCGCGCAGCGCTCCATGCCATTCCGCCCAGGTCGGGCGTTCGAGCTGCAACAGATCGGTCGACCGGGCATACCAGCCGCCGCCGTGCATGCGCGCGATGAGGTTCATCGCCAGGGTATCGACATGGAGTCGCGCGGGATCGATGAGGTCGTCACGGACGTGAAAGCGCACCACTTCACCGAGCACGATGGTGGACTCGCCGGCCTCGATCGCCTGGAACAGCCGGCATTCCATCGACACCGGTGCACTGGCGATCCGCGGTGGGGCAATCGCGATGCTGGGGGCGATGGCAACACCTGCCGCGGCCAACTCGTCAAAGTCGGGCGGGGCGTCGATGCAGGTGAAGTTCATTGCTGCGGCGTCATGTTCGGCGACCAGATTCACGACGAATTCGCGCGTTGTAAGGATGTTGTGTGCGCTGTCCTTGTGCGTGCCATCTGGGCGGCGCATCAGGCCGACCGCGACGAGAGGCGGTGCCGCGCCCATCATGTTGAAGAAACTGTAGGGGGCGGCGTTGCGCACACCGTGCTGCGACTGCGTGGTGAGCCAGGCGATCGGGCGCGGGGTAATCGCAGCGGCCATCAGCTTGTAGCGGGAGGCCGCGTCGAGGTTGGCGAAATCGAACTGCATCGTGGTCACGCCCCCCGCGCAGTGGCTGAAGCGGCTCGCCCGTCGCGGCGCGCGGTGTCGAAACGGACCGGCTGCCGTGCGGTTGCATCGACATGCAACGAGAACACATCGGGGCGGGCGTAATGCCCGGCCACGTCGAAGTCGAACTTGCCGCGGGTCACTTCATCGGGATCGATGTCGGCATAGAGGATGGTGTCGGGCGTATAGTCGGGCCCGGCGAGCACCCGGCCCAGCGGCGAGACGATCATCGAGCCGCCGCGCAACAGCACGGTTTCGGGATCGTCGCCCAGCGCACAGTCGAAATCGGCCGGGTAAGCACCGCGCGTAATGTGCTGGCAGGCCGAGAACACATAGGCCCGGCCCTCCAGCGCGATGTGCTGCATCGAGGCGGGCCAGGTATCGCGGTCATCTGCCGTGGGGGCGCAGTAAAGCGTCACGCCCTGGCCGTACATCGCCATGCGCAGCATTGGCATGTAGTTTTCCCAACAGATGACGGCGCCGATCCGGCCGAGCGGAGTGTCGATCACCGGCAGTGTCGAGCCATCGCCAAAGCCCCAGATCAGGCGTTCGGCGCCCGTCGGCATGAGCTTGCGGTGCTTGCCCACCACCCCGCGTTCACCGTCGAGGAACAGCGCGGTGCAATAGACCGTGCCGCCGTCGCGCTCGATCACGCCGATCACGACGAAAGCCCCGGTCTCACGCACTGCCTCGGCAAGAAGCGCGACCTCGGGGCCATCGAGCGCAATCGCGTTGGCGTGATATCGGCGGTAATCCTCGCGTCCCTCGGGTCGACGCAGACCCACGGGCGCGCCGAAAGTGGCCCCCTTGGGATAGCCGCCGATGAATGCCTCGGGAAAGACGACCAGCCGCGCACCCTGGGCGGCCGCCTGCCGCACGCGCGTGGCCGCGCGTTCGGCGGAGGCCAGCGAATCGTCGGGAACGGCGGCCGCCTGGACTACGGCGGCGCGAAACGGCTTTATCATGCAGGGCTCCTCGGCAGCTGGCATTGCGCTGCAACTGATGGCTTGCCAGCGCCGCCGAAGCAAGATATTTTAAGCCTATAATAAATTCGTGAGCGCGGCCTGGGCCTCGTTGACGCGATGGAGAGTGCGGTGACCACCACGACTTACGACAGCTATCGCGAGGATCGGATCGGCCGCGCCAACGTGGCAGACACACCCGAACTGGTGGCCTACTATCGCCGGCTCGCGACGCTGGGCACGGGTGCGCTGTGGACAGTGGCCAACAAGATCGAGCCGTGGGAGCCGGCCTCAACCTCGCAGCCGATGCTGTGGCGCTATGATGATCTGCGCGCCGACGTGCTGCGTGCGCTTGATCTCGTTACCCCCGAGCAGGCAGGGCGGCGGGTGATCTATCTGGAAAATCCCGGCCGACAGGATGTGGTGGCGGCGGTCGGCTGGCTCTACTCAGGGCTGCAGGTCATGAAGCCCGGCGAATGCGCGTCGTCGCACCGACACAGCGCCTCGGCGCTGCGCTTCATCATGGAAGGCAACGGGGCGTTCACCAACGTCGACGGGCAGAAGATGACGCTGGGTGCGAACGATTTCGTGCTCACCCCCAACGGCACATGGCACGAGCACGGCGTGGCCGAAGATGGCAGCGTGTGCATCTGGCAGGACGGGCTCGACATCCCGCTGATGAACGCACTCGAAGCAAACTTCTATGAAGTGCACCCCGACCTGTCCCAGGCGATGCGCTACCCGGTCGATGCTTCGGTCCACACCTGGGGCAATCCCGGCCTCCGGCCCTGGGGATCAAGCTGGACCAAGCGCTATTCGCCGCTGCTCAAGTACGAATGGGCCCCCACCTATGACGCGTTGCAGCGCTACGCCGCAGTGACCGACGGTTCGCCTTTCGACGGGGTGTTGATGGAATACGTCAATCCCGACACCGGCGGCCCGGTAATGATGACCATTGGCGCGCATATCCAGATGCTGCGTCCTGGCGAGCGCACACGCGCACATCGCCAGACGGGCAGCTTCGTCTACCAATGCTGCAAGGGCAGCGGCTGGTCGATCATCAATGGCCGGCGGTTCGACTGGAAGGAGCGTGACATCTTCGTCGTGCCCGCCTGGATGTACCACGAACATGCCAACGCCTCTGATCGCGAGGATGCCTGCCTCTTCGCGTTCCACGACCTGCCGGTGATGCGCGCTCTGGGCCTCTATCGCGAAGAGGCCTTCGGCGACAACGGCGGTCACCAACCTCTCATCGCCTGATACGAACCGAACCCTGGAAGGAATTGCAATGCGACTGGTTACCTACCGCGCTACGGCGGAAGCCGAAGCGCGCCTCGGCGCTCTGGTGGGCGCGGGGACGACACTGGTGCTCGACCTTGCCCGCTTTGGCGCGGCGCGCGGGGTGGAATTGCCCTCGCGCATGCTCGATCTGATCGACCTCGGTCCCGGCGCGATCGCCACGATTACGGCGCTGATTGCCGAGCAGGGGGAGCAGTTCCCGCTGGGAACCGCGCTGCCGCTGGCCAATGTGCGTCTGCTTGCCCCCATCCCTCGCCCGCGCAAGAACGTGTTCGGCATCGGCCTCAACTATACCGAGCACGTCGCCGAAAGCGCGCGCTCGCTCGATACCTCCGCCGACCTGCCACGCCAGCCCGTGATCTTTTCCAAGCCGCCGACGAGCGTGATCGGGCCGGACGAGCCGATCCGCCACGACGCGGCGATCACCCGGCAGCTCGACTGGGAAGTGGAACTGGCCGCAATCATCGGCACCACCGCCCGCCGCGTGCGGCGCGAGGACGCGCTGGCCCACGTATTCGGCTATACCGTGTGCATCGACATGAGCGCGCGTGATTGCCGCCGCGCGGGGCAGTGGATCTATTCCAAGGGGCAGGACACCTACTGCCCGATGGGCCCGGTTGTCGTTACCGCCGACGAGATTCCTGATCCGCAGACGCTCGACCTGTGGCTGACCGTCAACGGTGTGGAAAAGCAGCGAAGCAACACGGCCTACATGCTGTTCAAGGTAGACGAACTGGTGGCCGACATCAGCCAGGGCATCACGCTCGAGCCAGGTGATATCATTGCCACCGGCACGCCCGCAGGCGTGGGTGCGGGCCGCGATCCACAGGAATGGGTCTGGCCGGGCGACACGATCGTTGCCTGCGTCGAAGGGATCGGCACATTGCGCCACCCGGTGGTAGCAGCCTGACTTTGTTACGGTCGACCGCGCCCCGCCTGTGCAAAGCGGGGCGCGGTTTGATCAGGCGGCGACCGGGGCGGTGCCGGTCATGCGCGCGCGGATGTCGTCAGGCCAAGGCGTGCTGCGCATCGCGGCAAGATCGGTGCAGACCAGCGTAACGCGGGCTACGAGGCGGGTTTCGCCGTCGCACGAGAACGTCAGCTCTAGCCGGCAACTGCTGCGTCCGACATGGAGCGGAACCAGCATGATATCGAGCATGTCGCCGAGCCGGCTGGGGCTGCGGAATTCAGCCTCGAGATCGACCGTGGGCACGCCGATCCCGCGCATGTCGTGCAGCGCACGAAAATCGGCCCCGAGCTGCTGGGCACACCAGTCTTCCACCGCGCCGTTGAGCATCTCGAAATAGCGCGGATAAAAAACGATCCCTGCGGCGTCGACATGTGCGAAGCGGACGAGGGCAGTGGTGGTGAAACGGATCATGTCTGCTCTTCCAGGATGGCGCGCAATTCGCCAAGGCTACGTACCAGTTGATCCACCCGCTCGGGCGGTACATCGCGCAGCATCGCGGCAATCCAGGCGTGGTGCGCCGTCGCGAGGATATCGAACTGGCGCTGCCCGGCGGGCGTGAGCGAGACGATCGCGGAACGCGCATCGAGCGGGTCGGTGCGCGATGCGACCAGGCCATGGGCCTGCAACTGGCGCACGATCGCGGTAACGTTGCCGTTGGAAACCAGCAGCGCACGCGACAGCGCGCTCATGCTCAGGCCATCGGGCACGCGATCGAGTGCGGCCAGCACGTCGAAGCGGGGGAGGGTGGTATCGAACTGTTCATCGAACTTTCGGCGCAGCTGCTTCTCGCCAATCTTGGCGCAGGCCAGCAGGCGTACCCACATGCGCAGCGTGGCAGACCCGGCGCCGGGCAATGGGGCGCGGGCCGCAGGGCTGTCGGCGTCGGTAGGTTCGTCGGTGGCGGCAACAGGGGGCGGTTCGTTGCCCGGGGCAGGGGTCGGCATCAGGTCTCCTCTTGCTTTAGGCCTAAAGCATAAATGCCAAGCCGCCAAGTGGATCGTGCGCACCAAACCGAGCTAGGTGCGTGTGGCCTGCTTGCTCAGCGCAGTGCGCGCGCCAGCAGCAGGCGGCGCGATACGGCGATACCGTCACGGGTGTCGATGGCAAAGACAGCCTCGAAATGGGGGCGATTGCCGGTGTGCACCGCGATCTGGCCAAGCGCCTGCGCGCTGGCGACCAGCCCGGCCAGCTGGGCCGTGGCAACATCGCCCAACCCGGCAACCACCAACAGAGCCCGCCCGCCGGGAGCAGGCAGGCTGGCAAGATAGCCATAGTCGGTAGCCACGGCATCGCGCACGCGCGGGGTGCTGTCGGGCGCTGGCGGCGCGGCTTGCCAGATACGCGCGGTAGCGGGATCGACGATCGCGCCGGGCCGGTCGAAACGCAGGCTGCTGGCGGCCGCGAGTGGCGCAGCGAGTATGCCCATGTCGGCAAGGTGGCCAACATAGACGATGTCGGCGCCCTGCTGCAGCGCTGGCGTCATTGCGGAGGCAGGCACTATCGAGGCACTTCGGCGCGTTCCAGCGGCTTCGCGGGGGAGCGTTGCCTCCACGTTCCAGGCGGCGAGTGCGGTCGGCACCGGCGTGAAATGCAGATCGAAGTCATAGAGCCGGTAGAACTGGTCGGGATGGCTGCGGATGTGCTGACCCAGTTCCTCGCGCGAGGCGATGCGCGGGTCGAGGATCATGCGCCGCACGTTGCGCTGGTCGCCGGTTTCGGCGGCGGCATAGGCGTCGCCGGCCACGACCAGCACGGGGACGCTTGCGCCAAGGTTGCGCCACAGGGCCGTGTTGCGCAGCCGTTCATCGTCGGGCGTACCGCCTGCCACCTGCGACGTTGGCCAAGCGTACAACGCCAAACCGGTCGCAATAGCCAGGCTCAATAACGCCAGCCCCAGAAGGGCGGGAACGGCGCCGCGCGGCAACCTTCGAAACCGCCCCGGCTGCGGGGTGATGGTGGGCACACGCGGCGATGCTGCCTCGGCCAGGTCTGGTGCGGTGAAGCCCGCGCTGGCCTGCGTCGTCTCGGCCTCGGCAAGCACGAGGCGGTATTCTCCCTTGGGAATGACCAGTCGCGCGCCGGGCTGCCCACGATAATGGTCTTCAAGGCGCTTGCGCAGGCGGTGAACATAGACGCGCACGCCGGAGTCAGCAGCGGTATCGGGCGATTCGTCGCCGCCGAACACGGCATGCGCAATCTCGATCTCCTTGGGCGCGCGGGCATCGCCCGAACGCGCGGCAAGGTAATCGAACAGGCGCAATTGCACGGCCGAGCGGCTGGCGGAGAGAACCGCGCGCAGGCGGGCGATCTCTTCGGCAAGGCGTGCTGCAGCACGGTCGGCCATGTAATTGGCTTCGGGCGGGGGATCTGCGGGGTTCTCCACGGTCCGGTCTCTTCCTCATGGCCGGGTGCATCCGCGGCGACCGACGCAATATCGCTGTGGCTTTACCCGCGTCGCGATGGAAGCGCCAAATTTTGATTTACTTTAAGGTTAAAACAAAGTCTATGCTGCGCCCAACCTCGTGCCGCAAGGCGGGGGCCCCCTGAGTCTGGCGAGGCCAAGCGGCCGGCCGCACGAATCAATCGTCCGCGCGGTTCCGAATGCTAGGCAAACTGGTGATCATAACAAAACAAAATATCATAAAAATCGATATTTGTATTAATTATGAAACAATGTGATGGATGTGGTTGCGCTACCTGGGTTTTGGTGTTTGGCCGGAAACTGCAAAAAAAGCCCATAGCTGTCACTAATTAGCCGGATCACCTGACACCTAATTGTTGCTTATAATCAACAAAACAAGCGTATTGCCATTCACTGTAAACTGGGTAACACTTTCGGCCACTCATAACAGCATCATTCGCGATACTCCAACAAGGAGGCGCGTTCCGCTATCGGGGAGTAGCATTATCATGACAGATCGTTCCGTTGCCGCGCGTCGCGCGGCCCTCCTTCTTGCGTCTTCGACAATCGCCACCCCACTGGCGGCGCTGGCACAGCAGGTGGGTGATGCCGCCACGCCGCCGGGCGCTGTGGTGCCGTCCACCGATGCGCCGAGCAGCGGGCAAGTGGGCGAAATCATCGTCACCGCCACGCGCAAGGCACAGTCATTGAGCCATGTGCCCGCCAGCGTGGTAGCCAAGACCAGCGCCGAACTCGACGCGCAGGGCGTACGTTCGATTGCCGATATCGCGCAGATCACTCCGGGCGTCTCGTTCGGCCAGACGGCGGTGCTCTATGGCACCGGCCAGACCACGATTGCGATCCGCGGGGTTGATTCCTCGTCGGGCATTCCCACCACCGGCGTCTATATCGACGATACCCCGGTACAGACCCGCGTCGGCGTTAGCCCCTCGCTAAGCAATCCCTACCCGCAGGTCTTCGACCTTGAGCGCGTGGAAGTGCTGCGCGGGCCGCAGGGCACGTTGTTCGGCAGCGGTTCGGTGGGCGGCGCGCTGCGCTTCATCATGCCCAAGCCCAGCTATGATACCATCTCGATGTATGACCGTGCCGAAGTGGCCACGACCAAGAACGGCGCGGAAAGCTACGAAGGCGGTGTCGCGGTGGGCGCGCCGATCATCACCGACAAGATCGGCTTCCGCGCCAGCGGCTGGATGCGTCACGACGGCGGCTACATCGATCGCCTCGATCGCACCACCAAGCAGGTGACGCAGAAAGACATCAACAGCTCGAACACGGTTTCGGCACGGCTGGCGGTGGGGGCCAAACCGACCGAGACGCTGACGATCACGCCCTCGATCTTCTACCAGTACCAGGACATCGCCGACGGGTCGCGCTTCGAGGTTGCGCAGTCCGACCTCGCGCATGGCGACCAACGGCTGAGCCTCAATACCAAGCCCGAAGGCCATGTCGACCGCTTCTACCTGCCCGCGCTCAAGGTCGAGCTGTCGCTGGGTGGAGCGACGCTGGTGTCGGACACGTCATACTTCCACCGTACCACTCGCACGCAGAGCGATGATGCCACGCTCAGCCTTTCGCTGTTCGGCAATATCGTTGGTACCATTCCCGCCGAATTCGCCAACTATGCGCCGGGGACCGCCAGCGACACCAAGCAGACTGCTTTTACCCAGGAATTGCGCCTGCAGAACGACAATGCCAACGCGCGGTTCAACTGGATCATCGGCGCTTTCTACCAGCGCTCGTTCGTGCGCGACCAATATGCCGGCAGCGATCCGCAGCTCCTCGACGTGGTCAACTATGGCCGCCGCCAGGCTGGTGATCCGGAATATGCTTCGCTCGCAGATGCTTATGGCGTCGATCTCTATCAGGGCCGCTACAGTGTGTTCCAGCGCAACACGCACCGCGATCGCCAGGCAGCGATCTATGCCCAGGCCGACTACGAGATCGTGCCGCGGGTCAAGCTCACGCTGGGTGGGCGCTACACCATCGCCAACTACAAGTTCGAGGGCTTCACTGCCGGCCCGCTCTATACCACCGCCGGACACACCGACAGCCTCGGCGTGACCAGCCGCACGTTCACGCCGCGCGCGGGGGTATCGTTCCAGGCCGATCGTAACAACCTGTTCTATGTCAGTGCGGCCAAGGGCGTGCGCGGACCAGGGATATCGCCGCCGGTCGGGTTGACCTGCGCTGCCGACGCCGCAGCGATCGGCTTTGATCCACTGGCCTCGCAGACGCTCAAGCCCGACTCGATCTGGAGCTACGAAGCGGGGGCGAAGAACCGGCTGTTCGGCGGCAAGCTGGCGGTCGATGCCTCGGCCTATCACATCGACTGGAATAACGTGCAGACGCTGTTCGCGCTGCCGACATGCTCGATCTATGCCGCACTCAACCTGGGCAAGGCCAAGATCGATGGCTTCGACCTGTCGCTGGCGGCCAAGCCTATCCCGGCCCTGACACTGGGTGCCTCGGTGGCCTATACCAATGCACGCTATACCACGGCGATCCCTGGTCCTGGCGGCACCACGATCCGCCGCGCCGGTGAGCCCTTCGCGGTGGCCCCGTGGTCGTTGCAGCTCAATGCCGAGCTGGTCGAGCCGGTCGGATCGGTCGATGGCTATGCCCGTGCCGACTATTCCTACAACAGCCATAACAGCACGCCGATCGACACGAACTCACCGCTGGTCGATCCCGCACTGCCGCGTCCGCCCGCTACCTCGCAGCTCGACCTGCGCGCCGGTGGCCGGTTCAAGGCGGGCAAGGCCGATATCGACCTTAGCGTGTTCGTCAACAACGTGACCGACAGCCAGCCGGTGCTGGGGCTTTACCACGATTCGCCGATATCGACCTGGTACCGCGCCGGCAGCTTCCGCCCGCGCACCATCGGCCTGACGCTGACGGCACGGCAGTGAGGGCCTTGGCTGTGGCACAGCAGCGGATCATCGCCACACTCGCAATTGCCGGGGCGCTCGTCGCCGCCCCGGCAATTGCGTCTACGCCCGCGCAAGAGCCCGACATTTCGGGGGTGTGGAACCGTTATCCGCCCTATCCCGACACGTTTTCGGGCCAGCCTGACCCGGCCGAACTGCAGGTCGTGCCACCACCACTGCGCGCACCATACCTCGCGCAGTGGCAGGCGATGGAACAGCGCCGCGCCGCTGCAGATGCTGCCGGCAAACCTTTGCCTACGCCCAGTTCGCAGTGCCTGCCCGAAGGCGTGCCTGGGATCATGGGCGCGCATTACGCGCTGCAGATCCTGCAGAACCCGGCATTGCGGCAGGTGACCGTACTGGCCGAGTTCATGTCGCAGGTGCGGCGTATCTACCTGGACGAGCCGTTGCCGCCGGTGGAGACTATCAACCCCGGCTATTTCGGCCGGTCGGTCGGACGCTGGGAAGGCGGTGTGCTCGTGGTGGAAACCGCAGGCGTGCGTGAGGATGTCCGCTATGAGGACATTCCGCATTCCCCCGCGATGCATGTGGAGGAGCGCTTGCACCTGCGGCCCGATGGCATCCTTGCCGACGATGTGACCATCACCGACCCACAGTACCTCACCGCGCCCTATCGCTTCACGTTCCTCTACAAGCGCGAACCGGCGAGCTACCGCATCGACGAATATGTCTGTGATGGCGATCGCACGGTGGTGGGGGCCGATGGCAGTCTAGAGATGAAGACCGACTCTACGCCCTGAAGGGCCTGGGCGGCGCCTAGCCTGCATGCGCAGGCATTGCGACGCGCACGGCAAAGGTCCGTGCGCGTCGTTTCTGTCCCGATCGTTCCTTTCCGATCGCCCAGCTTCCCCGTGGCCGCACGGGCCAAAGGCGCTTGGCAATGTCACGTCTTGGGGCGTGGCGAGTTCGGATACCAGTAGGTCACGTGGCAGGACTCGCACCGATCGTCGAGCGTGCCGCCCAGCTTCATCACTGCATCGACATCGTGGCGATCGATCGCCCGGATCATGTCGATCGCAACGTCGCGCGTCGCCGTGGCGAACTGGTCGAATTGCGCCGGGTTGGCGCGGATCGCCGCCTCGATTTGCGCGGGGGCCTGCTCGCCCAGTCCGGGGCGGGTGCCCGTAGGCGCGGCATGGCGCCCATCGAGCATGACGAGGTTCATCGCCTCTGCAAGAGTCACCGCGTGCCGGCGCACACCCTGCCATTCCTCATCGCTGCGCGGCTGGTGGTGATCGACGCCACTGGCCGTGGTGATCGTGCCTACCGCGTCCCACACCCCGTCGGCGGCCGGATCGACGGTGGAATCCATCAGTTCCTTGATCGAAACCACCGGCTGCATCGCGGCTGGGGCCGACGTTGCCCCACCCTTTGCCGTCCCGTTCGCGGTGTGGCTTGCAGCGTCGTCGTCGTGGTTCGCGCTGCAGGCACAGGCGAGCAGCGCCAGCGCCGCCACTGACAGTATTCCCTGGCCCAGCCGTCCGGCCCGTTTCACCCCGTCCATCACTCTTGTTTCCTTCCTGCAGCGGATCGCCTGTTGCCACGATAGGGCAGGAGTGCAGCGCGGCCGCGCGTGAAACGGTTGGGTTACGGTCACAGCAACGGGGGCAGGGCGCTGCGACCGTGACGATCAGGCCAGATCAGCATAGCCGTGGCGCGCGCCCCCGCTGCTCGGGCCACCTGGTTACAGGTCCATGCAATCGTTGTCGTAACCGAAGGCCATCGCGCCAACGTTGCGGGCATAGGGATAGGGATTGTTGGCAACATGCGCGCGGGCGCAATGGATGTCGAGGAACGCGCGCTGTATGGGATTGCCGGCATAGATCGCCTTACCGCCCGAAAACAGCATGAGCTGGTCGACTGCGGTAACGCAGCGGCTGACCATAGCGGTGGTGTGGTGGCCCAGTTCGGCACGGCGCTCGATCGGCCAGTCGCCGCTGAGCGATCGCGCGTCAAGCTCGGCCAGGTCGCTGGCGAGGCGCAGTTCCAGGTCGTTGAGGATCAGCTTCACCTCGGCCACGGCTTCCTGGATGGTGGTATCGGCGGCCAGGCGCGCGCCCGAATAGGTGGCGCGTTTCTCGCGCGTGGCACGCACGAAGATGTCGAGCGCGCGGCGCAGCGAACCGATCGACGTGGTCGAGACGGTGCGGTTGAACACCTGCGCGAAGGGAATGCGATAGAGCGGGCCGGGGTTTGCGGCATGGCCCGGGCAGTTCATCGCAAACATGTCTCGCTCGCGGATCACGCGGTGCGCGGGCACGAACGCATCCTCGATGACGATGTCGTTGCTGCCTGTGGGGCACAGGCCCATCGTGTGCCAGGTATCGACGATCTCATAATCGGTGCGCGGCACCAGGAAGTTATAGGGCTCGGGCGTGCCGTCGCCGTCGGGGGCGACCATGTTGGCGCCCAGGATCACCCAATCGCAGTGTTGCGATCCGCTGGAGAACTGCCAGCGACCGCTGAAGCGATAGCCGCCCGCCACCGCCACCGCCTTGCCGGTTGGCATATAGGACGAACTGATCAGCACCGAGGGGTCCTTGCCCCAGACGTCATCGGCTGCCTGCGGGTCGAACAGCGCCATCTGCCAGTTGTGCACGGCCACCACGCCATAGACCCACGCACTGCCCATGCAGCCTTCGGCCAGTGTCTTGGCAATCGTGCAATAGACTGCTGGCGAGAGTTCGAAGCCGCCGTAGTTGCGCGGTTGCAGCACCTTGAAGAACCCGGCATCCTTGAAATCGCGGATCGTTTCGGCTGAAACTTGGCGGGCCGCAATCGCCGCCGCCTCGCGCTCGCGCAACACCGGCACCATGTCGCGTGCGCGCTGGACCAGCATGGCGGCAAGGTCATGCGCTTCGCGGGCGGCATCCATATGGGGGGCAACTGTAACGCTCATGACCGCTCTCTCCATTGGGGCTGTCGTGGGCCAGAACCGGCCTGATTCGACTTATGAGTTACAATAATTGTCGATTCGATGTTATTTTCTCGATTGCGCAACAATGTCGCATATCTGCGATCAAGGTCAACCTTCCCGTTTGGCTGGGGCCATGGCAGGGGCTCACTGCCATGCGATATGGGGATTTCCGCGTGTGAAGGGGTTGTCGTCAACTGTTTCGTCAATGCAACAATAATAGGCTATTGCCATATACTGTAAACCATGAGACACAAAGGCGCAGCAGGAACAACATTTGCGCGCGCACTCTAACAGGAGGCGTGGATCGCTATGGGGAGTAGCAGTACCATGATCCGCCGTGACCATGCCGCGCGTCGCGTGGCCTATCTTCTTGCGTCGACGATGGCCGCCGCGCCGGCACTGGCCATTGGCCAGCAGGCCACCGACCCAGCCGCAGCGCCCGCCGCTGCGCCAGCAGCGCCAGCCGACGCTGGGGGGCTTGCTTCTGAAATTCTCGTCACCGCCAACAAGCGCAGCGAAAGTGTGCAGAAGGTGGCGATCTCGGTCAGCGCGTTTTCCGGCGAACAGGTCAAGCGCCTGGGTATTACCGACACCACCCAGATCACCCAGCAGATCCCTGCGCTGCGTGTCAACGCCTGGTCGCCCAACCTGACGATCTTCAGTCTGCGCGGCATCTCGCAGAACAATTTCACCGACAACCTCGAGGCTCCGGTCGCGGTATACCAGGACAACGCCTATATCGCCTCGATGAACGCGGTGGCGGGGCAACTGTTCGACATCAAGCGTGTCGAAGTGCTGCGTGGCCCCCAAGGCACGCTGTTCGGGCGCAACGCCACCGGCGGCCTCATCCACTACCTCAGCGAGGATGCCAGCCAGGACTCGCTTAACGGCTATGTCCAGGGTGAGTATGGCAAGTTCAACGATCGCTCGCTTGAAGGCGCGATCGGTGCGCAGATCGTGCCGGGCGTACGCTTTCGCGCGGCGGGGCGGGTCGAAAAGGCCGATGGTTACATCAAGTCACGCAACACCGATGCTACTGCGCTCGGCCTGGGCGTGCTGCAGGGCAGCGGGCAGGATCTTGGCGGGAAGAACGGCTGGGCGGCGCGCCTCAATCTTCAGGTCGATCTGGCCCCCAAAGCTACGCTCAGCCTGTGGTACAAGCATTCCGAAGACAATCATGTCGCCACCGGTGGCTATGTCTTCGAAAACTGCGTCTATCTTGCCAACGGCTATTGCGACACCAATGCCGCTGGCCTCAGCGACAGCCGCAACGGGGTCATCAACGGCGTGACCTCGGCCCCGGCCTCACCGTGGGAGCACTTTGGCAACCGCAAGGGTGACCTCAACCGCGTCACCAACAGCTATCAGGGCCAACTCGACTGGGACCTGGGCGGGGTCAATCTCACCGCGATCACCAACTACCTGACGATGAACAAGGTCTATGCCGAAGACGGCGATGCCACGCCGCTCGATGTCGTCAACGTCGATACGCGCGTGCGCTTTCACCAGTTCTCGCAGGAATTGCGTTTCTCTGGCCATACCGGGCTGCTCAAGTGGCAGGCGGGCGGCTATTACCTCAATATGAAATACGACGGCGTTCACGGCGTTACCGGCGTGCCGATGATTTCACTGGCCGAACAAGCCAACGGCGGCTTCTCGTTCCCGACGGTCGACCAGTTCTACGTGCTGCGCTCCAAGAACTGGTCGCTGTTCGCGCAGGGCGACCTGCAACTGACCGACAAGTTTTCGGTCACGATCGGCGGACGCTATTCCAAGGATAACAAGGCGATCGACTATACTGCGGTCCTGATCGACCCGACATATGCGCCGCAGCCCGCGCCGCGCGTGTTGTTCACCGATCGCGATCTGGCGGCCGTTGTTCCGGGCGTCAACCGCATCAACTATGGTGACTGGGCTGCCCGCGTCTCGCTCAATTACCAGGCCACGCCCGACACGCTGTTGTTCGCTTCGTGGAACCGCGGCATCAAGGGCGGCAACTGGTCGCTGTCCTCGACGATCACCCCGCAAGATTTCCAGCATCGTCCCGAGACGCTCAATAGCCTCGAAGCCGGCTTCAAGACCAGCCTGCTCGGCCGCACGCTGCGCCTGAACGGCACGGTCTATCACTACTTCTACGATGACTATCAGGCCTTCTCGCTGGCCGGGGGCGTACCCCACGTTTACAACAGCAACGCCCACGCGACCGGGGCCGAACTGGAGTCGTTCTGGTCGCCCTCGCGCCATGTTGATGGCGTGTTCGGCGCCACGTGGGAAACCTCGTCGGTCGATAGCATTCCGGGCACCGGCACCCAGTTCGGCCCGGTACTGTTCCCCGGTGCGCCGGATTCGCAGTATTGCAAGAACCTGGGCACGGTGTTCCGCTGCGATTTCCCGCAGGCCGATATCAAGAATGCCAAGCTGCCCAATGCGCCGCGCTTCAGCTTCAATTACCTGCTTCGCTACAACCATGATATCGGCAGCGGCAACCTTGCCGTGCAGGTCGACGGTGTGTGGTACGACAAGCAGTTCCTCGAGGTGACCAACGGCCTTGGCTCGCTGCAGCCTTCCTACAACATCACCAACGCCTCGCTCACCTGGCGCGACACCAACACCGGAATCTCGCTCACTGCCTGGGGCCGCAACGTATTTAACAAGGCCTACCGCGCCTATGCGCTCAACCTTGGCATTTTGGGCGTAACATCGATTTATGGGCCGCCTGTGACCTATGGCGCCACGTTGCGGGTGCCGTTCGGCAAATGATGCGGCGCGGCGGCGACATGCGCGGCGCTATCCTGGCATTTGTCCTGATATGTAGCCTGGCATGCGGCGCGCTCGCGGCCCTTGCTCCCACGGCAAGGGCCGCCCCCGCGGTTGCGCCGCTGCCCACAGCAACATCGGCCACTGCGCCAGAGGTGGCGGCGATTACCTTGCCCGAGGCGATCCCGGTGCCCGACAGCGGCGCCCTGCCACTGTCCTCGGCGCTTCGGCCTGGTCCGGAGCATGCCGATCTTGCTGCAGCAGGGTATGAAGAAGCGGAATACTACCTCGTGGGCAAGGCACCGGCGATCGATGGCGACGGCCATGTGCGCGTGGCGGCAGCGCCCTATATCACGCGCATCCTGGTGCGCCGCCCGGCTGACCCTGCGCGTTTCAATGGCACCGTGGTGATCGAGCCGTTCAGTTGGTTCGGCGCGCGTGCAGCCGGATGGATCCTGACGCGCGCCTACCTCTTGCGGCGCGGCTATGCGTTCGTCGCCTACACCCTCGACATCAATGCCCCGGCTGCCGATCCCAAGTTTCCCCCGGTGCCAGGGGAGGCGAGCAATTCCGATCAGGCGCAGTACGGCGGCATCGTGAACCTCGAATTCATGCGACGCTTTGACTATCCACGCTATGCGCCGCTCGGCAGCTATTATGATCCGAAGCGGTTCCTGCGTGGTGGTGCGCCCGATCCCTTCCTGCCCCAGGCGCAGGGCATCGGCGCCGAATTGGCCCTGCTGCTGCGCACGCCGTCTGCCGACGGGCCCATGGCGGGGTTGGCGGTCCGCCGTGTCTACGTCGACAGTTGGGCGGTGCAGGCGCAGGTATGGTTCGACTATCTCGACCAGGGGCGCCATCAGCAGTGGCGCCGACCCGATGGTGGGCCATTGATCGATGCCTACATGACCGGACGGTTTTCCTATGGCGAGGTAGCCGGTGCGCCGCGCCGCATCCCGCGCGGGTTACCTGCCGATGTTCCCTTCGTGACTGTCTACAGCCAGTCCGAGACTGTGCACGATGCGATCGAGCACATCGCCCTTCCGCCGGACAGCGACCGGCCGATGTTGCGCTATGTCGAGGTGATGGGAACGCCGCACCTGCGCGCGGCCGATCTCGGCACTGGCGAGGTGGAGCCGCTGCCCAACCAGCGCGGCCATGGCGACGACCCACGCTGCCAGGCGATCTACGACGAGCCGGCCGAATTGCCGTTTTCTGCGCTGCTCGATGCAATGGACCGCTGGGTACGTACCGGTGCGCCGATGCCGCGTTATCCCCGCGTGGTGCGCACGGCAAATGGCGTGCGGCGTGACCCGCGCACCCAGGCAATCGTGGGTGGCATGCGGCCGCCGTGGATTACCGTGCCGGCATTCGAATACTGGACCGACTTCGAGACTGGCTGCGGCACGGTCTACGATAGCAAGCGGGCCTTTTCTCCCGCGCAGATGCGCAAGCTCTACGGCTCCTACGCGGGCTATGCCCGCCGCTTTGCCGCCGCCACCCGCGCCGCAGTGACCGCAGGCATCATCCTGCCGGAAGATGCCGCCAGTCTCGTTCCCCCTGCCGGGCCTGAGGCGTTCGCTCCCTCCTCTGGCCCGTCGCCCCGCTGAGCCCACATTGTCTCGCGCCAAGCCAGAGGCCCACGGGCGCCACCTCTCTATCAGGGCGTATCATTGGCGCGGCTGAGAGAGATTGCTGTCTTGCCGCTCGGGCTGAGCCAGCCAGCGCCACAGTATGTGATCAAGGGACAGGCTTCCGCCGCCCTTGGCCAGCAGCGGCAAGAGCAGGCCGGCCCAGCTTAGGTGGGTGGGCCAGGCATCGGGATAGACGAACACTTCGATCACCAGCGTCATGCCCAGCAGGCCGATCGCGCCCAGTCTGGTAAACAGACCAAGGAACAGCAGCATCGAGAACAGATGCTCGGAAATGGTCGCGGCATAGGCGGCAAGGTGCGGCGGCACCAGCGGCAGCGCATAGTCACTGGCGAAGAGATCGAACGTGCCGTCGGTGATAGTGAACCAGCCTTCGACCTTGGCGCGGCCCGACAGGAAAAAGATCGCACCTGCGCCCAGCCTTGCGACCAGCAGCAAAAGCCATTCCGGCAAGAGCCGCCGGGCAAGATCGGTGGTGCGCTGGTAAAGCAGGATCAGCGTAGTCATCGGCTTGTCCTTGGTCGGCCAGTGGTGAGCACGGCAAGATGGCCCGGACGGTGCGCATGGCAGCGTCCGGGCACAGGCTGGTGGAGAGGGCGGGTTCAGCCGCGCGGCGTGAGCGAGCCCATGCCGTGGGGCGTCTTGATCGAGGTGCAGGTGCCGATCTTCACCGCTTTCCAGGCGTTGCCCTGATAGTCCTTGACCGAGGTGCCGGCGCAACTCGTGCCCGCGCCGGCCTTGCAGTCGTTCTTGCCGGCGAGCGCGACGCCATAGCACTTCTCGGTTTTGGGGGCGTCGGCGGCATGTGCACTCGAACCGGCAATAGCGGCAACAGAAAGGGCAACGGCGGCGGCGGCTTGCGTGATGGTCATGATGAAGCTCCTCGGGAATGAACGGCGGGCAGGTGCGTCGCGGGCGGTGATCCCGGCCCGGTCGACGAGGAGCAATTCGGCGCGGGTGGACGGTCGGTTACAGATTTTATTTTCGTCGATTGGCTGCCTGCGGTGTAACCATCGGCGGGTCTGGCGCGAAGCATGGCGTGGGAGCCCACATGCAAGCGAACGAAGCCCAGTTGAAAGCGTGGATGATTGGCGGTCTGGATGGCGATGCGGCCTGCCAGGCGCAGTTGCTGCGCGCGCTCGTTCCTGTGCTCGAAGCGTTTTACCGCCGCCGGATGCGCGATCGCCGCGATGACATCGACGATCTCGTCCAGGAAACGCTGATCGCCGTCCACACGCGGCGCGCCACGTTCGACCGGGAGCGCGCGTTCGGTGGCTGGCTGTTCGCCATTGCGCGCTACAAGATGGTCGATCACTTCCGTCGCTGCGGCCGGACCTGCCCGATCGAGGGGCTGGATGACATTCTGGTGACCGAGGGGTTCGAGGCGGCCAGCAGCGCGCGGATCGATATCGACCGCTTGCTGGACGCCTTGCCGGCAAAGCAGTCGCAAGCGATCCGCGCGACCCGCCTCGATGGATTGAGCACGCACGAGGCGGCAGCGCGGGAAAGGATGGGGGAATCTGACGTGAAAGTGTCGGTGCATCGCGGCCTGAAAGCGCTCGCTGCCCGTATCAGAGGCGAAATCTAGGATGAACACCGACGAACTGATCAATGCTCTGGCCAGCGAAGTGACCCCGGTGCCACGCCACGCCATCGGGCGTCGCCTGGTCATCGGGCTTATCGCTGGCGGCGTCGTGACCCTCGCGTTGATTGCCTGGCTGCTGGGGTTCAATCCGCAGCTTGGCACGGCCCTGCGCCATTATTCGTTCTGGATGAAGTGGGGTTACACGGTTTCCCTCGGCATCTGTGCGGCGCTTGCCACGGCGCGGCTTGCGCGGCCCGATGGCGGCAGGCCCGGCTGGCTGTGGTTGATGGTGGTGCCGGTGCTGTCGCTCGTCGCGATCGGCCTGTTTGAAATGAGCCGGGTGCCCAAGGCGCAATGGTTGGCGATGTGGTTGGGCCAAAGCTGGAGCGTGTGCTCGTCGATCGTATTCCTGCTGTCGGTGCCGATCTTTGGCGGCCTGCTCTGGTCATTTCGGCGCCTGGCGCCAACGCGGCTGCGGGCTGCGGGGGCGACGGCGGGGCTGACGGCCGGCGCCTGGGGCGCAACGCTCTATTGCCTGCACTGCCCGGAAGTATCGGCGATCTTCGTGCTCACCTGGTATACGCTGGGCATCAGCCTTGCCGCGCTTGCCGGCGCCATCCTTGGGCCGCGCCTGCTGCGCTGGTAATTTTTCGCGGCTGTAACCGTGCGTGGCGCCACCGCGAATATCCCATGCCACTTCCGGCATATGCATTTCCCAGGAGCGCCATGATGAACACTCTCAATTCGGGCCTGAGCCTTGCTGCCACCGCCGCCATCGTTGCCGTGTCGGCCGCGGCTGTTGCCTCTCCGGCCATGGCGGCGAGCGGCAACGCCGTGGTCCACTGTTACGGCGTCAACAGCTGCAAGGGCACGTCTGACTGCAAGTCGGGCAATCACGATTGCAAGGGCCAGAACGAGTGCAAGGGCCAGGGCTTCAAGGCCCTGTCGGTCAAGGCCTGCAAGGCCGCTGGCGGCAGCCTCATCGAACCCAAGTAAAGGCTGCCCCGGTAAACCTGGCCTGCGCGTCGCCGCCCCACCTCCGGGCGGCGGCGCCGGGCAAGAGGAGAGCGATCGTGCCTCACCCCCGCTTTTCCGGTTTCGGCCTCGGCCTGCGCAAACCGCATTACGCCGACTTTCTCGAAACCGCCGTGCCGGTGGACTTTGTCGAGGTGATTTCCGAGAATTTCATGATTCCGGGCGGACGGCCACGGCGCATCCTGAACCAGGTGCGTGCGCGCTATCCGGTCGCGCTGCACGGCGTTTCGCTGTCCGTCGGATCGGCGCATGGGCTGGATGCGGATTACCTGGGGCGTCTGCGCCGCCTGGTGGACGAAATCGAACCGCTGTTCGTGTCCGATCACCTGAGCTGGTCGCGCGCACCCAGGTTCAATGCCCACGATCTCTTGCCGCTGCCGTATACCACCGAAGCGCTCGATATCGTCTGCGCCAACCTGGCCCACGCCCAGGAGCGCCTGGGCCGACCGATGCTGCTCGAAAATCCATCGAGCTACCTGGCCTTTGCCCAGTCCGACATGACCGAGTGGGAATTCCTCGAACAGGTCTGCGCAAGGACCGGCTGCGGCTTGCTACTCGATCTCAACAACATCCACGTTTCGGCGATCAATCATGGCTTCGACCCGCTCGCCTACCTGGCCGGGTTGCCGCTGGACCGGGTGCGGCAGATCCACCTTGCCGGGCACAGCCGGGGCGAGACCTTTTTGATCGACACGCATGATCAGCCGGTGCCGCCGTCCGTCTGGACGCTGTTTGCCGAGGTCATCGCTCGCCTTGGCCCGGTTGCAGTGATGATCGAGCGTGATGACAATATCCCCCCGCTGGCCGAGCTGCTGGACGAACTCGACCAGGCGCGGGCCCTGGCCCGGCACGGGGTCGCGGCATGACGCTGGCCATGCTCCAGGCTGAATTCGGCGATTGGCTGATGACCGGCTCTGACCGCGCTGCGGCCCGCTTCACCCCGGCGGCGCAAGCCGGATTGTTGGTCTATCAGAACAATTATCGCGCGGCGTTGATGGCTTGCCTGCACGAAAGCTTTCCGCAGACGGTGCAGTGGCTGGGGCATGAAGACTTCCAGGCCAGCGCGGCCCACTGCATCGATGATTGCCCGCCCGATAGCTGGTCGCTGGATCATTACGCCGCCCAGTTTCCGCACAGCCTGGCAGCACAATGGCCCGATGATCCCGAAGTGGCCGAGTTGGCCATGCTGGAAATGGCGCTGGCCGATGCCTTTGTCGGCCCTGATGCCGATGCGCTGGATGGTACGGCGCTTGGGCTTGTCGATTGGGATAGTGCCCGGCTCACATGGGTGCCCACGGCGCGATTGCTGACCCTTCGCACGAACGCGCAGGCGATCTGGTCGGCGCTGGCTTCCGGGCGCACGGTGCCGCCGGCGCAATGCATCCCGCATGCGGCCACCGTGCTGGTCTGGCGACATGCCGAAACCGCCTGCTTTCGCACCCTTGATCCCTTGGAGGAGGCGTTGGCGCCACGCCTGTTCGCCGGCATGAAGTTTGCCGATGTCTGCCGTGCGCTGGTACGTGCCAAAGGCGAAGCGGACGGTATCAGGACTGCCGGCCTCTGGCTGGCACAATGGGCTGGCGATGGTCTGCTGCGCCGGGATGCCATGACCTGAGGCGTCACCCAGCATGCGCCGGCCGGCCATTGCGCCACGCGCCCACCGATGCAATACAAGGGGTGGGTGCTCGTTTGCCAAGGCTGGCGCGGGCAGGCTTTTGCGCTGGTCGGGCCGCGAGCGGGCCTACAGCCGCGTCCGGATGTTCCCGCTTGTTTCGCATTCGCATTGTCCCTGCGGCGCGCCTGCCGCGATACGCCCGGCGCCCTGCCGCCCGGCCCAAAATGGATGATGCGGGCCGGTGCTGTCGCCGCCGTGTCATGGCGCCGGATCAACCATCGTGGCTTGGCGTTGACGTGGTTGTGGCAGCCATTCCGGCCGGATGGGCGGGGCCACAGGCCTTTGGCCACACAGCGGAGTACGCATGGAAGCATTGACAGAGCGGGGGCTGGGCGCAGGCAGGCGCGTGAACGCAAGGTTGAGCCGCCTTGCTCTCTACCGCTGGTGGCGTCGCCGGGTGGTGGGGCCAGTGGATCACCAGGCCGTCGTGGCGCGTATTTTCGCGGAAAGCTGCTGGTCGCCGCGCTATGCCTTCATGACGATGATGTCAGCGGGCATCGCCATGCTGGGGTTGCTGCTCTCTTCGCCCGCCGTGGTTATCGGTGCCATGCTGATTTCGCCGCTGATGAGCCCGATCCTGGGGTTCGGCTTCAGCCTGGCGCTGTTCGATTTTGCCGAAATGCGGCGATCGCTGCTGGCCCTGGCGGTCGGCGCCGTTGCCGCGGTGGCGTTCACGGCGTTGATCGTCACGGTCTCGCCCCTCCAGGCTCCCACCGCCGAAATCGTTGCCCGCACGCGCCCCAATCTGTTTGACCTGGGCGTGGCCCTGTTTGCCGCGCTTGCCGGCAGCTTTGCCATCATTCGCGGGAGGGGGGAAACCATTGTCGGCGTCGCCATTGCCACGGCGCTGATGCCGCCGCTTGCCGTGGTGGGCTATGGCGTGGCGACGTGGAACCTGCCGGTGCTGGGCGGCGCGCTGGCGCTGTTCGTCACCAATTTCATCACGATCGCGCTCTCGGCCACCGTCATGGCCTGCTATTATGGGTTCGGGCACCAGCTTTCCAGCCGCCAGACCTGGACGCAGACCATCCTGCTGCTGCTGGTGTTCGTGATCATGGCCGTGCCGCTTGGCTTGGCGCTCAACCGCATCGCACGCGAGGCGCTGATCGTTTCTGACGTACGCTCGCTGTTGAACCAGCGCTTTGGCAGCGCCTCGCGCGTGACGCAGCTTGACGTGGCATTCGATCGCACGCCCAACGTCATCCGCGCCGTGGTGATCACGCCGCGCGGCAAGACCCAGAAGACCGTGTTGCTGCAAAAGGCGATCGAACAGGAACTGGGACGCCCGGTTCGCCTCAATATCGATCAGATCCTGCTCGAACCCGGCGCTGGGGCGATCGAGGCCCAGCGCGAGGAATTGCGGCAAGCGGGTGACCAGCCCGATCTGGAAACCCAGCGCCTGGCCGCGATCGCGCGCATGATCGCGCTGATCACCGGGGTTTCGGCCGATGACGTGACGATCGATCGTGACCATCATCGCGCCACGGCGGCGGCGGTGCCGCTGCCGGGGGCCAGCGTTGACACCTACCGGGTGCTTGAAGCGCGGGCCGCTGCGCAAACCGATGGCTGGAGCGTCGCCATCGTCCCGCCGCAAGGGCCACTGCCCGAGATCGCGTTCGCCGGCACTGCCGACACGCTGGACCCCGCAGCGCGCGATGCCGTACTAGCATCGGCCTGGGCTGCCCGGCGATGGAACGTTCCCGCGCTTGGCGTGCCGGGCCTGCCCGCCGGGACGCCGCCACCGCGGCCCAGCCTGGCGCAGCGGCGCGCCCTGGCCATTGCCGCGACACTGGCAACCCAGGGCATCACCGCGGTTCCGGCGCCCGGCGGCGGGGGGCAGCGGTTCCACTTGTCGACCGGGGGTGGGCAATGATCGCCGGGGTCGCGCTGACGCCATTTGATGCTGCCGCCATCCTCATCGTGCTGGCTGCCGGGCTCGGCTATTGCAACTACCGCTTCCTCAAATTGCCTGCCTCGATCGGGTTGACGGTCATGGGGGCGATCGCCTCGCTGCTCGTGGTCGGCATTGCGCGGGTCGTGCCCGGGGCCGCCTTTGCCCGCGATATCGTCGGCTTCATCGCCGGCATCGATTTTCACACCACGCTGATGGATGGCATGCTCTCGTTCCTGCTGTTTGCCGGTGCGCTCCATGTCGATTGGCACGAGATGCGGCGCGGTCGCTGGCCGATCATCGTGCTCAGCACCATTGGCGTTGCGCTGTCGACAGTGCTGATCGGGGGCGGGTTTCTCTTGCTCGCCCGCGCCGTGGGCTTCCAGCTGCCAGCGATCTGGTGCTTTGTCTTTGGGGCGTTGATCAGCCCGACCGATCCGGTCTCGGTCATGGGCGTGCTCAAGCGTGCCAACGTTTCGCCCACGCTCGAAGCAACGGTTGCGGGTGAGAGCCTGTTCAACGATGGCGTGGGTGTCGTCATCTTCACGATCCTGCTGGTCTCCGCGCTATCGGGTGAGCCCTTTTCCATGGGGCATGCCGCCAGCCTGTTTGCCGCCGAAGCGGGAGGCGGCGTTGTCCTTGGGCTGGTGATCGGCTGGATGGCGTTCCGGCTCATGCGCTCGATCGACGATTACAAGGTGGAAGTGCTGATCAGCCTCGCCGTGGTGATGGGTGGCTATGCCATCGCCCGGCCGCTGCATGCCAGTGGCCCGGTGGCCATGGCGGTTGCCGGGCTGATCATCGGCAATGCCGGCGTTGCTCATGCGATGAGCGACACCACGCGCGACTACCTGCACAAGTTCTGGGACCTCATCGACGACATCCTCAACACTGTCCTGTTCCTGCTGATCGGTCTGGAAGTGGTGACCATTCCGGGTGATCTGCGCCTCGTTGTCCTGGGCCTTGCCGCCATCCCGCTGGCGCTCGCGGCGCGCTCGATTTCCGTGCTGCTGCCGTTGTGCGCGATCCGGCCGGGGCATCGCTATGGATTGGTCGCGCCGGTCACCCTGATCTGGGGCGGGCTGCGCGGCGGCATTTCGATTGCCCTGGCGCTGGGGCTGCCCGAAGGCCCTGCGCGCCCGGTCATCCTGGCTGCCACCTACCTGGTCGTGCTGTTCTCGGTGATCGGTCAGGGCGGCACGATCAAGGGCGTGCTGCAGCGCATTACTGCGAGGGATGAAGGAGCGGCAGCATGAAGGCACGCCTGCTGCGGCTGTCAGACACCTTGCGCGAAAGCTATTGGTTCGTGCCAACGATCATGGCCTTGGCCGCGCTGCTGCTGGCGCTGACCACGGTCACGATCGACAGCCACGCCGGCTCGACCGCATGGACAACCGGATTGCCCGGGCTCGATGCGGCGCGGCCCGATGGTGCGCGCAGCCTGCTGTCGGCGATTGGCGGTTCGATGATCGGCGTGGCGGGCACGACGTTCTCGGTCACCATCGCGGCAGTGGTCTATGCATCGGGCCAGTATGGGCCGCGCCTGCTCAGCAACTTCATGTCCGATCGCGGCAACCAGGTTACGCTGGGCACGTTCATCGCCACTTTCGTCTATTCACTGGTCGTGCTGCGCACCATCCGCTCGGCGGGAGAGGGCGGCACTTCGGCCGTCGCCTTCGTGCCGCAACTCGCCCTGCTGATCGCACTCGTTTTGGTGCTCTGCTCGATCGCGGTGCTGATCTTCTTCATCCACCATGTGCCCATGCGCATCCACATCAACAGCGTGATCGAACAGATCGGCGCACGGTTGGTTGCCGATATCGAGGCCCGCTTCCCACCCAGCGATCAACGGCCCGCGCCCCCTGGCTCTGGCGACACGCCTGCTCCCGAGACCTCGCCGGTCGATACCCGCCATGTCGACCCGGAGCAGGGCGCACCGATCCATTGCCACGGCATCGGCTATATCCAACTGATCGACGTGGCTTCCATCATCGAGGTGGCGCATGCGCACGACATGATCGTCCGCCTGCATGGCGAGCCGGGAGACTTCGTCCACAAGCACAGCGTGCTGATGACGGCATGGCCGGCGGAAAATTGCACCGAACAGGCCGCCGCTGCCTTGCGTAATGCCTGCGCGCTCGGCGCCCGGCGCAGCGCGCTGCAAGACCTGCGCTCACGCGAGAGGGCGAAATGACCCCGCCGGAGGAAGTCGACCGGCTATTGCGGATCGACGAGGTGAAGCGGCGCGTGTGCCTGGGCAAGACGATGATCTACCGCCTCATTCGGCAGCAGCGATTTCCTGCACCCTACAAATTATCGCCCTTCGCGGCCCGCTGGAGCCAGCGCGAGGTGGTCGAATGGATCGATCGGGTTAAGGATGGTTTCGAGGGCAAGAAGCGCCGCTGGTAGCGTAAGGTACTGGGAAAAGATTAGGTGTCACAGTGACTTGGTGCCGGCAAAAAAATCCGGGGCACGCGACGGGGCATTTTTCCGGAAACCTGCGTCTTCCCGACCGGATTTACGAGGGGAGGCACCTGTGGGTTCGAAGCCGCGTGCGCCCGCCGGCGGCAAGCTCTGGCGGTGAAGCTGTGTCTCGGGCGGCGAGGAGAAGGGCATCGCCTCCGGTGCCCGAGGTCTCGCGCGCCGCGCCCTTTGAAAAAGGCCCTGGCCCGTCGGCCGCTTTACTATCCCAGCCGGCAAATAGGGCCAGTCCGGTCTATCAGTTCCGGCCCGGCGCGTTACGCCCGCCCGATTACTGTTCCAGCGCGCAAACGATGCGGTCAGGCGAAAGCGGCATATTCAGCCAACGCTTGCCGAATGGGGCCAGCGCATCGGCAATGGCATTGACCAGTGTCGGCGGCGAAATCATCGCGCCGCCTTCGCCCACCCCCTTGAAACCCCCGGGGGTCGACGAAGGGGTACACATGTGCTGGTACTCGATGCGGGGAACGTCGAGCCCCGTGGGAAGCAGATAGTCCTTCAGCGTAACGGCCAGTGGCTGCCCGTCCTCGTCGTAGCGCAGGTGCTCAAACAGCACCCCGCCGATGCCCTGGACAACCCCGCCCGCGATCTGCCCCTCGACGATCGCCGGATTGATCAACTCGCCGCAATCGCTTCCGGCCACCCAGCGCAGAATCGAGACCTTGCCGGTCTCCACGTCGACCTCGCAGATGCAGGCGTGCGTGGCATTGGCCAACACCATGGGCGGTGGGCGGTAGCGATACTGACTCTCCAGCCCCATTTCCATATCATGCGGCAGCCGGTCGGGCGCGACATAGGCGATCTGCGCAATCTCGGCCACGGACGAGCGAACTTCCGGTGCCCCCTCGATGGTGATCACGCCGTTTTCGATGCGTACGGCCTCGGGGCTGGCGTTGTAGGCGTGGGCGGCGATCCGCTGAATCTTCTCGCGTAGCAGGTCAGACGCCTTGATCGCCGCGCCGCCCCCGGCCACGGCTTGGCGGCTGCCGCCCGCACCCGAACCGAACCCGATTTGCGAACTGTCGCCTTCGACCACGGTCACATCCTCGAACGGCACGCCCAGTCGCTCCGCGATCACCTGTGCAAGCGAAGTCACCGTGCCATGGCCCTGGGAAAAGGTGGTGGTCATCGCCGTCACCCGGCCGTTCGCCTCGATTCGCACATGGGCCATGTCCGATGCGAAATAGCCGAACGAAACCGTCGTCGGTTCGATACCGTTGGCCAACCCGAGCCCTAGATAGCGCCCCTGTTCGCGTGCGTGCGCCTGATCGCGGCGGAAGGCAGGCACGTCGATCGCCGAGACGGCCAGCTCCATCGTCTCACGCGGGCTGATGTCGGCCAGGACGAACCCGGCCGCGGTCTGAAAGGGTTGATCGGGCTTACCGATGATGTTCTTGCGGCGGAGTTCGATCGAATCCGCACCCATTTCCCGGGCCGCCACGTCGAACATGGCCTCCCGTGCGAACATTTCCAGCATCCATGGGCCGCGATATGGTACGAGACCACTGGTATTCGTGTACCAGCCCTTCGCCTTCCAGCGATAGCGAGGCAGTCGGTAGGGGCCGGGAAACATCGGCGTCACCAGGCTGGCGCTGGACTGCGTGGCATAGGGATAGGCCCCGAAGTCGCAGTCGTACTCGACATCGGCAGCGAGCAGCCGGTGATCCGCATCGAACGCCAGCCGAACAGACATCTGGTCTTCGCGGCTCTGGCCGCCGGCGATCAGGTTTTCGAGCCGATCCTCGATCCACTTGACCGGCCGTCCCGCCAAGATGGCCGCGGCGATTACCGCCATGTCATCGCGTTGCGGCGACATCTTCAGGCCGAACCCACCACCCACGTCCTTGCCGATGACGCGCACCTGATGCTGGTTCATGTTGAAGGCCGTGGCAATGTGTAGCGCGGACAGGTGCGGACTCTGGCAGGCTGCGTGGACGGTCAATTCCCCGGTTCCGTCCGGCGCTGCGACTAGGCCGCGCGTCTCCATCGGCATATGCGCCTGCCGGCAATTGCGGATGGTATCCTCCACCACATGCGCGGCGCTTGCGAAGATGGCGTCGATCTCGTCGTCCCGGCCGCTGTCCATGGCGTTGACCAGATTATCGGGCAGATGTGGATGGACCGGGGGCATCGTCTGGGCTGCGGCGATGCCGATGACGGGGGCCTCAGCGCGATAGTCAACCTCGACCAAGGCTACCGCGTCCTCGGCGATCGCGCGCGTCGTGGCGAGTACGATCGCCACCGGATCGCCGACGAATCGGACGTCCGTGCGCGCCAACAAGCCATTGTCGGGCGAAGGGCAGCCCGGCATGTCGAACACCGGATTGCCGGGCTGGCAGCCCAGCTGGTCGAGGTCCGCCGCAATGTAGACCGCGAACACCCCGGGCAGTGCGCGCGCCTGGGCTATATCCAGCCGCAGGATCTGGCCGCGCGCCACATTGCTGCGAACGAATGCTGCATGCAGCATCCCCGCCACGACCACGTCGTCAATATAGGTGCCCCGCCCGGTCAGCAGCCGGCGGTCTTCCTTGCGCTGGATCCTCTTGCCGACGAAGCGGGCACCGGTGGCAATGGGATGTTCGCTCACTTGCGGTCCTCCGTAAGCCGGTCAATTACGCGCAAGACTCCCTGATATCCGGTGCAGCGGCACAGATGGCCTGACAGCGCTTCGCGCATTTCCGCCGCGTTTGGGCGCGGCTCAGACCGGTCGAGCGCCACCAGCGTCATCAGGAAGCCCGGTGTACAGAATCCGCATTGCAGCGCGAACTCCTCGCGGAACAGCTGCTGAATCGGATGCAGTTCCTTCGGCCCTCCGCTCAGTCCCTCGACGGTCTCCACCGTCTTGCCGTTCGCCTGGACCGCGAGCATCAGGCAGGAACGAACGGCCTGGCCTTCGACCAGCACGGTGCAGGCTCCACAGACGCCGTGTTCGCAGCCAGCATGGGGACCGGTGCAGCCGACATCGCAGCGCAGGAAGTCGAGCAAGGTGCGCCGCGCCTCCACCATGCCGTCGATCTGGCACCCGTTCAGTTCGAACTCGACGAAATGTAGGCTCATGCGGCGACCTTTTCGGTCAGAGTGCGAAATCGGCGCTCGAAAATGCGCGCGGCGACCGTCCTCCGGTAGTGGGCGGAGGCATGGAGGTCCTCGGGCGGTTCAACCTGGGCCAACGCCAGTTGCGCCAGCTCGCGCGGGTCGATGTCGGCAATCGTGGCTCCGGTTAGCGCCTGTTCGGCGGTAGTGGCGGCAACGGGGGTGGGGCCCATGCCGAACCAAGCAATCCCCGCGCGCTCCACCCTTGTATCCTGGACATCCAGCAACATTACCAGCCCGACCAACGCGAAATCGCCGCGCCGGCGCGCCACTTCTTGGAAAACGGCGCGGCTAGCCGCTGGCCATGCCGGAAAGTGGATGGCGATCACCACCTCGTCCTCCGCCCGGGCGGTCGCGTAGGGGGCCAGGTAGAATTCGCGCGCCGGCACCTGTCGGGTGCCGCGCGTCGAGCGGAGTTCGATGCTGGCGCCCAGAGCCACCGCCACCGCCGGCTGTTCGGCCGCCGGCTCGCCCAGCGCAATCGAGCCGCCGACGGTACCGCGCGCGCGCGTCTGGTAATGTCCGACATGGCCTAGTGCTTCGCCTAGGATCGGCAGGTGGCGAGCCACAAACGGGTCGTGCAGGGCGTCGGCCTGTCGGGTACGCGCGCCGATGCGCAGGCCATGTCCTGTGTGCGTGATCCCGGCCATGTCGTCCGCCGGGTTGATATCGATCAGGACCGTGGGGGACGTCATGCGCAGGGCCAGCAGCGGCATCAGCGTCTGCCCCCCTGCCAGGACGGCGGCGTCCGAGCCCGCTTCGCCGAGCAGGCATACTGCTTCATCGGCGGAACCGGCCTCGAGATAGTCGAAAGGTGCCGCTTTCATTTGTGTTGCCTCTCCATTGCACGGGCCAGCCTTGCGATCGTGTCGGCATCGAGGCTGACGGTGGTCGTCGGCCGCTGTGCGCGTTGGCCTAACTGGAAGGCGGCGGCGGCAACTACGATCACCAGCAAGCCCACCGCTGCGCCTCCCAGATTGCCCGAGGCATCCCAGCCGCCGGCGGTTTCGCCGAGGATGAACCCGCCAATCGCGGCCGCGAGCAGCAATAGCAGGGAGATGCCCGTCGAGGTGCTGCCGGCGCCGGTCGTGCCCGCCTGCGGAATCGCTACCGGGCTCGACACCGGCTGGATCTCTGGCCGGTGTGCCGTCATCTCGTCCATGTGGACCGCGGTTGTCGCGGGCGCCTCTGCCTGACGCTCGACCACCTCTTGCGAAAACCGGGCAAAGAAGGTCCCGGCAAGTTGTTTGGCGGTGATGTCGATCAGCTTGCCACCCAATTGTGCCAGTCGCCCGGTGATATCCGCCGACACGTCGTACTGGAGTATGGTGGCGTCGCCGTCTGCGACCAGATGGACGTCTGCTGCGCCCTTCACGGCGCCGGCAGCCCCGCCGCTGCCTTCCCCGCTGATGCGGTAGCTGTGTGGAGGAACGCGATCGAACAGCTTGACCATACCTCCGAAACGGGCGCTGATCGGTCCGACTTTGATGGTAGCGGCGGCTTTGAATGCGTCCTCGTCCACCGGTTCGAGCGACTGGCAGCCCGGAATGCAGGCGCGCAGCACGTCAGCGTCGTTCAGTGCAGCCCAAACGACTTCGATCGGTGCGGCAATCCGCTGCTCACCGTTCATTTTCATGGTGTTTGGTTCCCATCCTCATCCTGCTCACCAACGGCCGCCGCATTGTATGCCGTACGATCTCGTTATCGGGGTTAGTCCTCCAGCCCGATCTTTGGGCCTTTTCCGGTCACCGTGTTCGTTCGGGGAAAGACGCCGTCACAGCGCTCATCCGATCGGCGCAGGGTGGCAATATGCGCGTTTGAAGTACACTAGACCGCTTTCTACTGGCGAATCGATCACGGCGTCGACTTCGGAAAAGAGCACATTGTGGCTCCCCACTTCCACGGTATTGGTGACGCGGCAGGCGAGGCTCACTAGCGCGCCCCGCAAGGCGGGAAGGCCGTGGTTGACCTCCGTCCAAAGGCCGGTTTCGAATCGTTTCGCAGTGCCTTCCCGTGCCGATTGAGAGAAAGCCAAAGACACGTCGCCCTGATCCCCTGCCAGGACGTTCACGCAGAGCACGCCGTTGTTTGCAAACGTCTCGCGCTGCACACTAAGCCGGTTCATGCACACGAGGACGGTAGGCGGCGAATCGGTGACGCTGCAGACCGCCGATGCGGTGAAGCCGCCGCGGCCGGCCGGGCCGTTGGTGGTGATCACGCACACCCCGCTCGGCAGCTTCGCCATGGCGGCGCGAAATTCACGGGCATTCAGCATTTTCATCTCCGTCGGGGCGATGAGAGCAGCGCAGTTCGACACTCTTGTCAATAATTGACGATAATATCAATTACGAGCATAATGGTGGAAGAGCGACCCCCTGCGGCCTGCCACGTTGCGCTCCCTGCCCGGCGCGCGTCGGTTTGCCTGCTGCACGCGCGTGAAGGTACCGGCAAGTTGATGCATATCTGCTACGGCGCGGCAAATTCGGCCTTCGAAGCGTTGCATTATTGACGATAGTGTCAAGTACGCTTAGGCTGCCTCCGAAATGAGTGGAAAGCGACGCCGCAAAGCAGGCGCGTAATATAACGATAATCACACATGGAGAGGCCATATGCATTGCAAGAAAGCGTTGGGATATTCGACACTTGGTGCGCTCGCCGTGGCCTTGGCCGCGTCACCCGCGATGGGGCAGGAGGTGCATCAAGCGCAGCAGTCCACGCCGGCCCAAGGCGGTGCTTCGCCCGCACAACTCGAGGAAATCGTGGTCACGGCGCGCAAGGTCGCGGAAAACATCCAGAATGTGCCGATCGCGATCACGGCCTATAGCGGCGATGAGTTGAAGCGCCAGAATGCGCAGACCTTTCCGGATGTGGCTACGCTTACGCCGAGCTTGCAGATAGCCCCTTCCCAGACCAGTTCCGCTGCCGTGATCATCCAGATGCGCGGCCAGGTGCAGCAGGATACGCTGGCCACGCTCGATCCTTCGGTTGGTACCTATGTGGATGGCATCTATTGGGCGCGTGCTTATGGTCTTACCGCCACGCTGGTCGACGTTGCCGGATTCCAGGCGCTGAAAGGGCCGCAGGGCACTTTGTTTGGCCGCAACACCACCGGCGGCGCGATGCTGATCAATACCAAGGATCCGGAGTTAGAAGGGCTTTCCGGGTCGCTTTCGGGCACCTATGGTCGCTTCAATCAGCAGTCGCTGACCGGCATCCTGAACGTTCCGATCGTCACCGATGTCTTGGCGGCGCGCATCGCCTATTCCGGCAACCGTCGGGACGGCTATGCTCGCGAAGTAAACACGGGAACGATGCTCAATAATGTCAATGACTATACGATTCGTGGAAAGGTTCTGATACATCCGACGGAAAACTTCCGACTTCTGTTGTCTGGAGAGAAATATCACACCGACACGCTACAGGATATGGGTCGCCTTGCCTATTTCAGCCCCAATGGTCTTCCGTCGTTCGAGGCGGGGCTAGAGGCGCTCGGCCCCGCCGGATGCCTGGCCAATCAAGCGGCATGCCTCGCACGTGGTAACGCAATCCTGGCAAAAGATGTGGGGCTGGCGACATCGCAGTATCAGACTTCGCTCAGCTCCATTCCCCGCGCGATCCTGACCGCAAAGACCTTCTCCGCAACGGCCACGCTCGGCACCTCTTTTGGCGAAATCAAAGCGATCGGCGGATATCGCAGCACCGACTCGCAGCTTATTAACAGCGATCCTGACGCATCGAGCGTAAGGATTCTGTACGGGGCGGCGGCCGACAAATATGGTTTTGCCGCCAGACAGGCGATGGAGCAGTGGTCGGGTGAACTGACGGTAACCGGCAAGGCCCTCGCCGGCGCGCTGGATTATGCTGTTGGTGGATTCCTGTTCCACGAGTTCGGCAATGATGACACGCCGTCTTCGACGCTTCCGGAGCTCAGCAAGCTCCAGACCGGCGGACTGGGCGCGATTACCGACTATTTCGGCAAGATCGATACCAAGAGTGTCGGCGTTTATGGCCAATCCACCTATCACGTGAACGACAAGCTATCGGTGACGGGCGGCCTTCGCTGGTCGCGTGACAAGCGCTCGCTGGTTTCGAGCAACGGGACCTATCTGGTCGATCCTAACAGCACCGCCATCGTTTCGTTTCTCTGCGGATTCCCGGCACAGGGCTGTCCGAACGCGCGTAGCGGTTCCTTCGACGGCGTCGCATACACTGCCTCCATCGACTACAAGATCAACCGTGACGTTCTTGCCTATTTAAAGACCGCCAAGGGTTTCCGCAGCGGCGGCTTCGCGTTGCGCGGTATCGCAGCCGTGCCCGCCTCCTTGCTGCCGTTCGCACCAGAAATCGTTTATAGCTATGAAGGCGGCATCAAGAGCGAACTCTTCGATCGCAAGCTGCGTATCAACTTGGCTACCTATTATACGCATACGACGAACAAGCAGATTAGCACCTTGGTGGCACAGAACAACGCGATCGTAACCGTCGCTTCCAACGCAGGGGCCGTAGATATCTACGGTGCAGAACTGGAAGTTACCGCCCTGCTGGGAGGAGGATTCCAGGTAAACGCGACGGCCGCTTATACCAAGCCGAAATACGCCTCGTTCATCGATTTCAACAACTTCGATCGGAGCCACGAGCCGTTTCAGCTGACCCCGCGCTGGACGGCATCGCTTTCGCCGCGCTGGCACGGAGATGTCGGCAGCGGTAAGCTCGCACTGCAGACCGACCTGGTATATCAATCCTCGCAGTTCAACTATCCGCAGGGATTTTATCAGGACTCTTCAGGCGTATATCACGATAGCGAGAATGGCGCCGTTACCTCTGCGGCGGACGTCGCAGGATATAATTTTGCGAACGTCGACAAGGAACATGTCGTCATCAATGCGAACGCGACGCTTACGGTGCTGGATGGGAAGCTGGACCTGACTCTTTGGGGTAAGAATCTTACCAACCTTAAAGATTATGTCAGCAGCCTCACGCTGCCTGCGCTCGGCTTCGGTCGCGGTATCCTCCGCGAACCGCGCACCTATGGCATGACCGCTACGGTCCGGTTCTGACCTTGCGTTGAAGATGAGTTGAGGGCGACCGGGGTCCCGGTCGTCCTCAGCTATTAAGCGCCATCGCTGTTTCGCCGGAGCCGGCGCTCGTATAGGCTGCCGTCTCCCGGTCAGACACTGATACCGGTCGCGGGTTCCTGCATGGCCTGTTCGAGCGCGGCGGCAAGTTGCGGCACTTCGGCGAGCGAGCGCATGGTGTCGTTGAGGTGCGTGCAGCCCTGGGTGCGTGCAAACAGTTCCAGCACGGTTTGCCGCAAGCTTGCAACCGAGGTGCCGACCAGTCGATCAACACTGAGCGTCGCAGCGGGGCAATAGCTGAACGGCAAAATCCGGGGATCGGC
Source organism: Novosphingobium pokkalii (assembly GCF_014652855.1). Classification (GTDB taxonomy): domain Bacteria; phylum Pseudomonadota; class Alphaproteobacteria; order Sphingomonadales; family Sphingomonadaceae; genus Novosphingobium; species Novosphingobium pokkalii. The sequence goes on along the minus strand of NZ_BMZP01000015.1, from coordinate 34,073 downwards.
AACCGCCGAGACGATGACCAGCGTCTCTCGGTCTACCGTCACGCGCAGGAGATATTCGTGGACGGCGAGGCGGCCGCCATCTGGCAGTGGGCAACTGTCCTGAAAATGCGTGTCGGCAAGGATCCGGTCCTCGTCAAAGCGGACGTCGATCCGCCGCGCGCGACGCGCGGCCGGGCCTTGCTGCGCCGCAAGCCTGTGCCAGGCCAGGGCATCTGGCGTCGCGTCCAGCGGTGCGACGCGGTGATGATGCGGCGCCCGCCCTTCGGGGCCGCCGATCATTACCGGCGAATCCGGGCTGAAGCCCATGCACACGCCTTCCATGCTCGCATGCCGCGCATCGATCTGTGCCTGCTCGGCGGGGCTCAGCGCACGATCCGGAAACCACTGCATCGCGCCCCAGTTCGCTACCAGGCTAGCACCGGCGATATCGTCGAGCAGCAGATAGAGTGGCGTGCCGCGGGCAAGCTCGTCGCCCAGCGTGGCGGCAATGGCCGATCGCAACTGGCTGCCGGCACGCGCTCCAGCCAGCGCTGTCGCAGCTGGCCGTTCCGGAGCGGTGGCAAGCGCGATGATCTCGCGTTGGGGGGTGAGGCGCGCCGTGAAGCGATCCTCGGCGAGGATGCGCGGCTCCATTCCTGGCGGGGGGGTTAGCAGGTCGCGGGCGTGGCCGGTCATGTGCATCGTCGTGCCCCCTCCTTCCGGCCAGCAGGTGTCGATCGTCGTGGTGCGCCGGATCGACCAAGGTGCGCGCGCGAACGTGGCGGGGGCGGGACCGGTAGCGTTCGGGACATTCAGAATCGGCAAGACATCACGCTCCTTCGGAATCGGCCACGCACGGCGGTAACGTCAGGCCATGGAGGACACATTGGATCAATGTCTAATGTTTCGATGCGAAGGCAGCGATGCCGGCCCTGGCTTCGTCGCTGGCGGCGACGCGCTCGGCGCCGCGCGCTTCGCACGCAAGACCTTCTGCCAGTGGACGGCCCCAGCCGCCGGACAATGCCCGGCGAATCTCGACCGAAGCGGTGATCCCGCCGCGCGAGCAGCGATCGGCGAGCGCCACCGCTGCCGCCAGCGCATCCGCGGCAACGGCGTTGACAAGGCCGATTCGTTCGGCCTGGGCGGCATCGATCATCTCGCCGGAGAGCATCAGTTCTGCTGCCCGCGCATAGCCGACCAGCCGGGGCAGCAATTGCGTGCCGCCATAGGCCGGCATCAGGGCGTGGGTGATTTCGGGCAGGCCGAGCCGCGCGTCCGTCGCCGCGACGCGCAGGGTACACGCCATGCCCAGCTCGAGGCCGCCGCCGAGCGCCAGCCCGTTATAGGCTGCGACAGTGACTTTCGGAAAGCCGTCCAGCCGCAGCATCAGCTGGTGCATCCGCGCGATCCTGCCGGCGGGATCGTTGCCGCCTTCCTTGAGATCGGACCCCACGCAAAAGGAACGCCCGGTGCCGACGATCACCAGCGCGCGCGCTTCCACATCGCCATCGACCTGATCGAGCGCTGCTTCGATCTCGCCCACCATCGCTTCGTTGATCGCGTTGAGCACCTTGGGCCGGTCGAGGCGCAGGATCGCCACCGATCCGTGCCGGGTGAGTTCGGTCGTCGTCGTCATGTCAAAAGCCTTTCACGAATCCACTCCGGCCCGCGCGGGCCGAGCGGCAGAGCCGCGGTCATCGGCCGCGGCGATCATTTGGCGGACGCACCGTCCAGCGCCGCCCGGTATTCCGCAGCCAGACGCGCCACCAGGCGATCGGCCGGCAGAACTTCGTCGATCCCGGCAATGCCCTGGCCGGCGGACCAGATTTCCTTCCAAGGCTTGATCGGCGATCCGTCTGGAGCAACCGTTACCTTGGGATGGCGCAGATCAAGCGTCTTCGGGTCGAAGCCGTGCTGCCGCAGCGATGCGTTGAGGAACGAGGCGGGCGTGCCGCTCATCGCCGCGGTGGTCGTAACGTCTCCCGCTCCGCCTGCGACCAGCATCGTGCGATGCTCGGCATCGACATTGGCCTCGGGCGTGGCGAGAAAGCGGGTGCCCATATAGGCCATGTCGGCGCCCGCCACGATCGCCGCCGCCACGTCGCGGCCGGTCGACAGCGCGCCCGCCAGCAGCAGCGTGCCATCGAAGCGTCTGCGGGCATCGGCCAGGAAGGCGAACGGGTTGAGAAGGCCGGTATGCCCGCCCGCGCCGCTGGTGAGCAGAATGATGCCGTCAACGCCGGCCTCCGCGGCGATTTCGACATGCCGCGCGCTCGCAGCATCGTGAAAGACCAGACCGCCATAGCCGTGCACTGCCTTCACCACCTCGCTGTCCGCGCCGAACGAAGTGATGACGAGCGGCACGCGGTGGCGGATGGTGACGGCAAGGTCGTCGGCCAGCCGGGTATTGATCTTGCCGACGATCAGGTTGACGCCATAGGCTGCGTCATCGGGGCCGAGTGCCGCCGCCATCGTCGAAAGCCATTGGTCATACTCTTCGATCGTCCGGGCGTTCAGTGCCGGGAAGGTGCCGATCGCCCCCGCACGGCAGGTTTCGATTGCCAGCTTTGTCGTGGACGCGATCAGCATCGGGGCGGCGACCACAGGAACCCGGAGGTTGGCGGCGAGGACGGCAGGTATGGCCATCAGTCTTCAGTTCCCTCTTTCTCAATGCGGACGAGCGGGGTGTCCACCTCGGCGCCCTTGGGGAAACCCCGAAAGGCGACGACCTGGAGCGCGCATTCGCCCGGTTCGGGCGACAGGACGCCTCCCGAGCGCAAGGCTGCGCGCAGATAGGCTTCCATCGGCGTCACGCTCCCGGTTCGATCGCGTCGATCTCGACGACGACTTTACCCAGTGAGGTGCCGTGCGATGCGGCAACCATCGCTGCGCGGAATTCCGTGAAGTCGAAGCTCCGGCCCAGGGGCGGGCGTAGTCCCGCAGTGCACCAGGCGTCGATGCAGGCAAGGTTGGCACGATGCCGCTCGGGCTCGTTCAGGGCGAATTGGCGGATGTCGACGCCGACCAGCGCCGCGCCCTTGAGCAGCGCGAGGTTGGCCGGCAGGCGCGCGATCGGCCCGCCGACGAAACCGACGACCAGATGTCGCCCTCCCCAGGCGAGGCTGCGGAAGGCCGGTTCGAACAACGGGCCTCCCACCGGATCGAAAACCAAGTCGATGCCGCGCCCGCCGGTCATCGCCTTCAGGGCGCCGCGCCAATCGGGGATGCTGTAGTCGAGGGCGAGATCGGCACCCTGTTCGCAGGCGAAGCGGCGCTTTTGTTCGGTCGACGCGCCCGCGATGACGCGGGCGCCGAGCCGCTTGCCGATCTGCACTGCGGCGATGCCCACGCCGCCCGCGGACCCCAGCACCAGCAGCGTCTCGCCGGGCCGCAACGCGCCCCTGTCCTGCAGTGCATGCAAGGCGGTGGCATAGTTCGACCGGTACGCCGCCGCTTCGGCGAAGCTCATTCCTTCCGGCATGGGGGCGAGCTCGTCCGGCTTTGCCACGACATGATCGGCGAGCACCCCGCTGGGGCGCGTGACGGTGACCGAGGTACCCGGCGCGAAGCCCATCACTGCGGTGCCGACAGCAACCACCGTGCCACTGCCTTCCGAGCCGGGTACGAACGGGAGCGCAGGCGTTACCTGGTAGCGTCCGGCTGAGACCAAAATGTCGGCATGGCCGAGGCTGACCGCACGGATCCGAAGCAGCACTTCGTCAGGGGCGAGGGGAGCGATCGGCTGTTCCACCAGCACATAATGATCGGGCGGACCCAGTTGCGTGGCCATCACGCGGCGCATCGTGGCAGGCGGGTGCGCCGACATCACGCGCTGCCGGTGACCGCTGCGGAGCACGCATTGGGAAGGGCGGTCACATGCGACGGCGTATTGCTGGTCGTGCGCTGCATGACCCTCGGCGCGCAGCGCGGGAGCAGGAGGAGCGTCGCCATGTTTTTCGAGATCCTCCTTCCTTTGCGCCCGGCTGTTCCGCCTGTCGCAGACCGCATTCTAGCGAGGCTGTTCTTATTTGACAATATCGTCAAAATTGGCCTGCCGCAGCTTGTATCGCGCCGTAGCATGCGTTATTGACGGTGTGTCAAGAAATTTGAAGATCGGCAGTGGCGACTGGCGGCAAGGAGAGGCGGGCCATGAAAATGGAAGATATGGTGATCGTCAGCGTGGACGATCATGCGGTCGAACCGACCGATGCGTTTTTCAAGCACTTCACCGGCATCTACAAGGACGAGGCGCCCCGCGTGGTGGAGCGCAACGGCAAGGACGTGTGGTTCTGGAACGACACGATCTTCCCTACGATCGGCCTGAACGCCGTGGTGGGGCGTCCGCGTTCCGAATACGGCATGGAGCCGGACCGATTCAATCAGATGCGGCCGGGCTGCTACGACGCCAAGGCGCGCATTGCCGACATGAATGCCAATGGCATTTGCGGTTCGCTCAACTTCCCGACCTTTCCCTCCTTTGCTGGCAACCAGTTCATCAAGGCCGCGCAGAAGGGAGACGGCGAAAAGGCGCTGCGCGCGGTACGCGCCTGGAACGACTGGCATGTTCTGGACTGGTGCGCCGAAGGCCCCGGCCGTTTCATTCCGATGATCATGCTGCCGCTGTGGGACATGGACGCTATCCTCGCGGAAATGAAGCGCTGGGCGGCGCATGGCGTGCATGCCGTGACGTTCCCCGACAATCCGGCGCGCGTCGGCCTGCCCAGCATCCACAACGAATATTGGGAGCCGTTCTGGAAGGCCTGTGTCGATCACAAGATGGTCATCAACTGCCATATCGGCACCGGCGGAGCGGCCGAGCATGCCTCGAGCGAGTCGCCGATCGATGCGTGGATCACCACCATGCCGATCTCGATCTCGAACGCGGCGGCCGACTGGCTGTTCGCCGACTTCATGCGCCGCTACCCAGATCTGCGCATGGCGCTTTCGGAAGGTGGCATCGGCTGGATCCCGTATCTGCTCGAGCGTGCCGATTATACCTATGAGCATCATCGCGAATGGACGTTCTGCAACTTCGATGGTCTTCGCCCGTCCGACATCTTCAAGCGGCAGATCATCACCTGCTTCGTCGATGATCAGTTCGGGTTGAAGAATCTCGATTACATGAACCCTGATCTGGTCTGCTACGAGGTCGATTATCCCCACTCGGATACGCTGTGGCCGAACTGCCCGGAATATCTCTGGGCGTCGGTAAACCATCTCGCGCCCGAGGTGATCGACAAGGTCACGCACCTCAACGTGATGCGCGAATATAATTACGATCCCTTTGCCGTGCTGGGCGGGCGTGACCAATGCACGGTTCGCCACCTGCGTGAACTGGGCAAGGACGTGGACGTGTCGCCTCGGGCCAATCTGGGCGGGCTCAAGACCGACAGCATGGACCTGGTGGGCACGGCGCGGCGGCGCGTGACCTCGGGCGAAATCATGCAGATGTTCGCCTCGGCATAACCACGCGTCGCACGCAACGCATCGAAAGGGGGCGCCTTCGAACCACGAAGGCTCCCCCTTTGTTTGCGCGTTGCAGATGTTTGGCGGCGGGGCGGATGCGCGCCCGGGAAGGCGCGGGCCCGGCCGGAGAAGCGTCGCCAGCCGGGCGCGACCGATCAGGCGATCTCGCGAACCACGGGGGCGGGCTGGCGACCTCGCACCAGCCGGCCCGGAAATTCGCCGGTCGGCTGATCGTCCTTCAGGATGATCTCGCCGGAAACGATCGTCCACCGATAGCCGCTCGCGGCCTGGTCCAAGCGTCGGCCGCCGGCGGGTAGATCGTCGACGATGCGCGGGGCATAGAGGGCCATTCCGGCGTGATCGAAGACGTTGATGTCCGCCTTGTAGCCGGGAGCTAGGATGCCCCGGTCGCCGAGCCCCATCACGCCCGCCGGAGTCGACGTCATCGCCTTGACTGCCTCCTCCAGCGTCAGCCGATCGCCCTGCCGGTCGCGGGCCCAGTGCGTGAGGACGTAGGTGGGATAGCTGGAGTCGCAAATCAGGCCGTAATGGGCGCCGCCGTCGCCCAGCCCGATCACGCAATGCGGATCGCGCATCATCTCCAGTTGGTAGCTGAGGCTGCCCTGCGCGTAGTTGGCGATCGCGACCAGCAGCAGCGCACGGCCATCCTGTTCCAGCAGCAGGTCGTAGGCGATCTCTTCGGGGATGCGGCCCTCGCGTTCGGCCATCGCGGCGACGCTGTCGGCGGGATCCGGCTCGTAGCAGGGCGGGTCGCCCAGCCGGTACATGTTCTTCCACTGGCGCGTCATCGCCGTCATCGGCAGCAGCGCATTGCCCGGCTGTTCGGAGACGATCCGCGCCCGGACCTCGGGGCGCCTCATTTCGGCGACCCGCTCGGCGAGCGGCAAATGGGCGATCGCCTGATAGGATGCGCAATAGACGAAGGGGTTGCTGGTCAGTTCGAGCCCGGCCAGCATGCCCACCGGGCGCGGGAAAAACTGTGGATGGACGAGGCCGCCGCCGGCCTTGTTGTGCGCCTGCGTCAGGTGCAGCAGCTTGCGCCAATGGTCCGGATGCTCGTTGATCTGCGACATCGTGTAGGTCACCGGCAGACCCGACGCCTCGCTCATGATCTTCATCAGCGAGAAGCACTTCTCGGCGGAGGAGCCGAACGTTCCGAGATCGGGAAGTATCTGGAGAACGCCGCCGCCGCCGTCGCGCACCGCGCGCGCGGCGTTGGCCAGCTCTTCCGAACCGACGTCGAAGCTCGGCACATGCTCGCCATCGGCGCGGCGATCGAACGCCGTGCGCGTCGAGCCGAAGCCCAGCGCACCGGCGCGCACGGCTTCGCTGATCAGGTCGTGCATCGCCTTGAGGTCATTCTCGTCGGCGGGCGCGCGGTCCGCGCCGCGCTTGCCCATCGCATAGACGCGTACCGCCGAGTGCGGTACGAGCACACCGACGTCGATGTCGCGCGCGCGCGCTTCCACGGCGTCGAGATATTCCGGGAAGGTCTCCCATTCCCAGGTCAGCCCTTCCTTCATCACCACGCCGGGAATGTCTTCCACGCCTTCCATGGTGATGCACAGCAGCGGGCGGTCCTCCGGGCGGCACGGGGCGAAGCCGACGCCGCAATTGCCCATCACCACGGTGGTCACCCCGTGCGAGGACGAGGGATTGAGGCGCGACGACCAGATCGCCTGCCCGTCATAATGGGTGTGCAGATCGATGAATCCCGGGGTCACGGTGAGGCCGGTTGCATCGATCTCGCGTTCGGCGGTGCCGTCGATGGCACCCATTGCGGCAATCATGCCCCCGCGCACCGCGATGTCCCCTACATAGGCGGCAGCACCCGTCCCGTCGACGATTGTGCCGCCGCGGATGACCAGGTCATAGGTGTCCATAGCTTCCTCCATGTGAACTCTTTCGATTCGGTGTGCGCCGTGCCCGAGGCGGTGTGAGAATCAGACGGGCGTCTTCGCCGCTGCATCCAGTATGCGCATCTGCGCGGGGTCCAACCGCAACGTGACGGCCGGTAACAGGCTTTCGACCTGCGCAACGCTGGTCGCGCTCACGATCGGCGCGGTGACACCCGGCGTGGCCATAATCCAGGCGAGCGCGATCTGCGCCGGGGTTGTGCCGGTCTGTGCTGCGACGCTGTCGAGTGCGGCGAGGACGGCTTCGCCCCGCGGGTTGAAATAGCGGCCGAGCGCGGCGTGGCGGTGGCTGCCCTGCACGTCTTCGAGCTGGCGATATTTGCCCGTCAGAAAGCCGCTCGCGAGCGCGAAGAAGGTGATCACGCCCATGCCACGTCCTACGCAGACGTCCCGCAATCCCGGGGGGAAGGCGCCTGCCGCCATCAGGTTCAGTTGCGGCTGATAGACCGAATAGCCTGCCAGCCCGCTCGCCTCGGCGATATCGAGTGCAGCCTGAAGCCGGTCTTGGCGGAAGTTTGACGCTCCGAGCAGCCGCACCTTGCCCGATCGCACCAGCCGATCGAACGTGCGCGCCACCGCTTCCTGCGGCACGTCCTCGTCGTCCGAATGGGCGAAATAGACGTCGATATAGTCTGTATCGAGGCGACGCAGCGAGGCTTCCACCGCCGTTTCGATCAGCGCGGGCTTCAGCCCCGTTTCGCCGTTGATCTTGAGCAGGCCCACCTTCGTCGCGACCTGCACCTTGTGGCGATTCCCGCGTGCCTTCATCCAGCGTCCGATGATGGTTTCCGACTCGCCGCCGACATTGCCGGGGGCGTAGGCGTAATAGACGTCGGCAGTATCGATCATCGTCGCGCCGCCCGCCACGAAGGCGTCGAGCACCTCGAAGCTACGCTTCTCGTCGATCGTCCAGCCGAAGACATTGCCGCCGACGACAAGGGGGCCGATCGCGAGTCCGGTATTTCCAAGCAACTTCGCCACTCGCCTGTCCTCAGACTGGATAATTGAGATAATTCTGGTGAAAACACGAAAGCGTCGCGCCCAGCAGCGACGAAACGCGCGCCGCCGGGGCAAGCCCGCGGAACGTTGCTGACATGCGTGGGATTTCGAGGCCCAACGCCACGCTCGGCAAGGCCTCGACGAATGCACCGAGCGGGAATTGTCCCGTGCCCGGCAACATCCTGTCCGATGCGCTTTCGTGTTCGAGCCAGGTTTCGGGAACGCCCAATGGCCCATCGCAAAGCTGCACATGGCCGATTACCGCCGGATCCAGAGCGCCCACCGCTTCGATCGAGCCGCCCGATCGGACGAGATGAAGGATGTCGATCAGGATCCCGACCCCGGCATCCCCGGTGCGGGTGACGAGATCGAGCGCTTCCTCCAGGGTGCGGGGGCCGCGATAGGACAGGAACTCGACATTGACACGAATGTCATATGCTGCGGCCAGGTGCGCAAACCGGCTCAGCGTCTCGGCGGTGCCGTCGCTGCCGTCTTTCGCGATCACGGTCGCTGTCGCCGCACCCAGTTCCGCGCCCAGCGCAATCGCGCCTTCGTAGCGCGACACATCGGTGTCGGGACCGACCCGGAACACCTCCAAATTGCACACCCGCATGCCGGCATCGCGCAGCCGCCGCGCGACCGCAAGCGCGGCTTCCCGCTCGACCAGACAGGGGGCGACAAAGGCTGGCGTGGGGGAATTTACCCAGAGGCTCATGGCTCCGAACCCCGCTGCCGCCGCAATATCGATCGCTTCGCGTACAGGTATGTCGAGCACTGCCAGGGGCTCAAGGCAAAGCTGCCGAATTGCGGCTTCTCGTTGCACGACTTCCCTTCCATCCTCTCGCTTCGCGCCTCGAGATCGGGCGCATACCCAACCGCTTGAGGCGCCCTCGTGAATTCCTACATTTTTCGCCGGCCACCGACGAAACCGCACTTGATGGCGCTGGAACGATATTTGACACTTCTGTCAGAAATGTCCATAGCTAGCCAGCAGATTTGAGCGGACCCTGAACACAGGAAAGGTGCAACAATGACCACTGATGTCGTGCAATCCCATGAGGAGGTCGTCCGGCTGGCGACGCAAAATTCTCAGCGTTACACCTATGGCCGGGACGGCTTCCAGGTTTCCCCGGGTGCGCTGCTTACCGAGTCGGAAGTGACGGCGGCCCGTGAGCATGCGTGGAAAGTCCTGCAAGGGGTGTACGAAACCGGCGTCGCACCGCGGACCAACACCGGCGGCACCGACATCGCCAATCACCCGCCCTATATCGAGTCGCAGATGCCGCAGGACGCGGACAACGTGCTGCGCGAGATCATGGCGACCTCGCGCATGGCGGAATGGGCCGCGGAAGTGACCGGCGCCAAGCGCCTCAAGGTCTTCAACTTCATGGTCATGGCCAAATATCCGCGGTCGTCGACCAAAACCGTCGTGGGGTGGCACCAGGATCGTCGGTATTTCGAAAAGATCATCAACGGCCGCAGTATCAACCTGTGGGTCGCGCTCGACGATGTGCCTGTCGAACTCGGGCCGCTGCGGTTCGTGCCGGGCTCGCATCGCTGGGACGCGCTTTACCAGAGCGGCTTTTTCGAACACGACACCGATCGCCAGCGCGAGGAAATCAAGGTGCCTGAAGGCCAGGAATGGACCGAACTTGACTCGGTGCTTCCGGCCGGCTGGGGCTCCGTTCACCACACGCATCTGCTGCACGGCAGCGGCATGAACAGTGGCGACAGGCCGCGGATCAGCATGCTGCTGAACTATGGCATCGATGAATTTACCATGGTTCCGGAAAGCTATTTCGCTACCCGCCACGACGACCTGAAGGCAACTCCGATCGTCTACCAGGCCGCCTAGGCGCGTTCCCGCAAGGGGCGCCGGATGGGCAGGCAGGATTTCCGGGGAGGCCGGGCATCCTGCCGCCGATCCGGCAGGCGTCGGAAGATCCGTATGACCTCGTCCGAACGGATACCGTATCGACCGAGGATGCGATCACTTGACATTTTTGTCAGGAATTTGATTGCTACCACGGCTCCGGCCGCCGGTGGCAGCCGAGCTGCGCTGCGTTCAGTCGCGCGCGTGCCGCTTGGCCCTGACGTTGACGCTCGAGCCGTTCAGGATCGACGTTCCGCAGCACTGGCTGGACAGGATCGCGGTGAAGCTGGCTGACGCGGGCCCGCGCCGGAGGCTGGCGAGGCCTGGACGCCGGGAAAGAGCGCGGACGAGGCGGCAGGCGAAAGAACAGGAGAGTGTCAGATGAAGGCAAGGCTTCCCAAGTTCGATTTTTCCAACACGCCGGTGCACTGGTCGGTCAATCCCGAGTTCGCGCAGCGGATGAACGCGTCGTCGATCATCATTCCCCATCTCGAGCGATTCCTGAATCGCGTGATGGCGCACGCGCTCACCACTTTGAAGGACGAGCGCCATTCGGCGTTGCGGGCCGACGTTCGCACCTTCATCCGGCAGGAATCGAACCATTTCGCAACGCACCAGCGCCAGGCGCAGATACTGACGCGCGACGGCTATGACATCGCCGAACTGGATGCCTGGGTGGAGGCGGAATATGCGCGACTGTTCGAGACCAAGTCGCTCGCCTTTCTCTGCGCCTATTGCGACGGGTTCGAAACCCTGGGACCGATTACCGCAAAGATCTGGCTGGACAACGAACTGGGCGAACTGACCGCTTCCGGCGACCCTGAAATCATTTCGATGTGGATGTGGCACCTGGTCGAAGAATTTGAGCATCGCTCGGTCTGCTACGACGTGTTCCACGCCGTTCATGGCGGCTATTTCATGCGCATGAAGGGCTTTTTCGCCCAGATCGCGCACTTCAAGCGGATGATCACCCGCGTGACGGAGTATCTGCTGGAGTGCGATCGACAGAAGATGACCGCGGCGGAGCGGGCGGAATCGATCGTGCGAGAGAAGGCCGCGGCCAAGGCCGTCCACAAGGCGATGCTGCCGCGGTTGTTCAAGGTGCTGCTGCCGACCTACAATCCGCGCAGGCTGCCCGAGCCTGACAACTACCGCGCCTATCTCGCCAAGTTCGAGCCGTCCACGGCCTGAATCGGCGCGCTGGTGAGGGGCACAAGGCCCGCTCCGGCATATGCCGGAGCGGGTTTTCTGCTTACTTCTGAAGGATGGTGATGGCGCAGTTGCCGCCGGCGCCCAGCACATGGCCAAGCGCGGTCTTGGCGCCTTCCACCTGTCGCGGTCCGCAGGTTCCCCGGAGCTGTGCCACCAGTTCGACGATCTGACCAAGGTGCGATGCGCCGACCGGCTCGCCCTTGCTGATCAGGCCGCCACTCATGTTGACCGGCGTCGCCCCGCCGATCCGCGTCTGCCCGTCCTGCACCAGCCTGCCGCCTTCACCGACACCGCACAACCCGAGTTCCTCATAGATCTCTATTTCGCAGAAGGCGTCGGTGTCCTGAACCTCGAAGCAATCGATCTCGTCCACGCCGATGCCCGCGGCTTCATAGGCACGGGCGGCCGTCACTTCGGACGGTCCCAGATTGTCCATCGTCGCGCTCATCGTCTCGGCCGGGCACCGAAAATCGGACGAGTAGCGGGAAATGGTGTGCGCCACGGCGGCGACCCGAATGCCCTTGGCGCCCAGTTCGCGCACCTTGCGCTCGGACGCGAGAATGACGGCGGCCGCGCCATCGTTTGGCGCGCAGATTTCAAGTAGCCGGATAGGATCGCATACCAGCGGGGAATTCAGGATTTGCTCCATCGAGAATTCCTTCTGATACATCGCCATAGGGTTATGGACGCTGTTCAGATGGTTCTTGTGGGCCACCATGGCGATCTGTTCATGCGTGGTGCCATATTCGTGCATGTGGCGCATCGCGCGCATCGACCAATAGGCAGGGTTCATCGACATGCCGAGCTCGATCTGCCACGGGCTGTAGATCATCGACGGATCCATGAAGCCGCGCGGCATCTTTTCGGTGCCGGCCACCAGCACCAGATCGGCGTCGCCAGCGCGGATGGCCATCATGCCCTGGAGCAAGGCGGCGCCGCCGCTTGCACAGGCGGCCTCGATGTCGATGACGGAAATGTCGGTGGCGCCCAGGCACCGCAGGATCCGCGCGCCCGACGTCGCCGGCAGGTACATGCGCGCCATATAGGCGGCCTGGATGTCGCGCCACTCGACTCCGGCATCCGATAGCGCGGCCGCCGCGGCTTCCGATCCGATCTGCTGGTAGGATTTGTCGAAGCGCCCGAACGAGTGATAGCCGCTGCCGATGATATAGACGTTGCTCACATTCATTCTCCCATCGCGCCATAGGCGAAGGCGATCACTTCCGCGCCGTTCTCGTCGGTGCGCAGAACATAGGGGTGCAGGCGTAGCGGCATGCCGATGCGGAGATCATCGATCGTCGGAAGAAGCGGCGCCATGATCCGGAGGACTCCGTCGACTTCCACCAGACCCAGGCCGAAGGGCTTGAATTCCGCCGGACCGCGGTAATTGCCCGGCGGCCGATGCCGAACGATCGTGTAGGTGTAGAGCGTCCCCCGGTTGCCGAGTGCCACCGGCGACAGGTCCGCCGATCCGCAGTTCGGGCAGGCGTCGAGACTGCCCAGTCCCGTTTCGCCGCAGGCCGCGCACTTGCTTCCGCACAGATGGACGTCGGCAAGATCGTCGAGGGGGCCCGCGAAGAGCCCGTCCTTGATCGCGATCCGGTTGGTTTCGGTCGACATAGCGTTTGTTTCCGATCCGAGATGTGGGGGACCATGGCGCCGGCCGGGTGCCGGCGTCGGTTACTTGTTGCGAAAGACCGGCGGCCGCTTTTCGAGGAACGATTGCCGCTTCTCCGCGGCATCCTCGGTCGATCGCGCCATGAAAACGGCGCGCGATTCGAGCTCGATCGCGGCTTCGAGGCTGCCGGCCGCCTGATTCAGCCACAGCGACTGCTTCGTCAGCCAGACGCCGAGCGGCACGTTGATGAGAATGTTGCTCGCAATCTCCAGCGCCGCTTCCATCAACTGATCCTCGGGCACCGAGCGGAGCACCAGCCCGATCCGTTCTGCCTCCTCGGCCAGGATAGGGCGCGCCGTAAGCAGGATCTCGGCGGCGCGCTGCGTGCCGACGGCCCGCGGCAGGAGATAGCTCATGCCCAGCTCGTGCCCGGTGCCGACATTGTGAATCGAGTTGACGAACTTGGCCGAACTCCCGGCGATGCACATGTCGGCAGCCAGCGCCAACGAGAAGCCGATGCCGGCGGCGGCACCGTTGACCGCGGCGATCACCGGCTGGGGCAATTGGCGCATCAGTACAGGGATCGAGGCCATGCCGGTCATGTGGTGGCGCGAGCGGTAGGTCGGCCCTAGGTCCGGATCATCGACCCATTGCGCGAGCCCCGAACTCCGCAGGTCGTGTCCGGCACAGAAGGCGCGACCGCTGCCCGTAAGGATCACCACGCGCGTCTTCGAATCGTGCTTCAGCGCACGCAGGATTTCGATCAGCTCGGCATAGGTGTCGATGGTGAAGGCGTTGAGTTGCTCGGGCCGGTTCAGCGTCAGCCGCCGCACACCGGGCAGGACCTCGTCGATCAAAATGTCAGCCATGGCGTATCCTCAGGCATCCCACCACTTGGCCTTGGCGAAGCTGTCGCCAAAGGGGTCGTCCCGATTGCGCAGCGCCTGCTTCAGCCCTGCGGTGGCCATGTCGTGCCGGAACTGGCTGCGGCGCGGGCCCCTTCCGAGATGCGCGACCGCATCCTGCCCGGCAGCAAAGCGCTGCAAGCTGCGCGCACCCTGCAGTTCCAGCGCCATGTTCACGACGCGCTTGTGCGTGGCGAGGATCTCCGGGTCGACCAGCGCCACGCGGCGCGCCAATGCCTCGACTTCGGTGTCGAGATCGGCGGCAGGCACGGCATCGAGGACCAGGCCGACGCGCGCGGCATCGCGGCCGAGCAGCGTGTCGCCGGTCATCAGGATGCGCTTGGTCCATTGCGGTCCGAGGTGATAGACCCACATGTGCGAGGGCGGGGTGCCGTTCGCGCGGGCGGCGGGGAAGCCGATCTTCGCATCGTCCGCCGCGATTACCATGTCGCAGAAGAACACGAGATCGGTGCCGCCGGCGAGGCAGTTGCCCTGTACCTTGGCGATTACAGGCTTGTGCAGATCGAAGATGGTCATCATGTGGCGCTGGGTCGCTTCCAGATGCCAGCTATCGTCGTCGACCGTGCCGAAGCGGGTGCGGTAGTGCAGTGCCTCGGCCGGCTCCGCCGCCTGGTCCGTCTTGACGTCGTTGTAGGTGGTGACAAGGTCGAAACCGGCGCAGAAGTCCTTGCCAGCGCCCTGCAGCACCACGACGTTGACGTCGGTTCTGTCGTCGGCCTCCATCAACGCGGCTTCGAGTTCGATCAGCATCTGCCGGTTCAGTGCATTTCGCTTGTCCGGCCGGTTGAGGGTGAGATACGCCACGGAGCCATCGACCTTGAAATCGATGCATTCCGCCGCCTTCAGCCACTTGCCCATGTACGCGCGCTCCCTTGCGTCACCTGTTCGGGGCGGCCGCCATTCTGGAGGTGCGGCCGATATGCCATGCGTCTCAGGCCGGCTTCGGCCCGGCCAGATGCTTGTCGAAGAAGTCGATCAGGGTGGCGAACAACTCTACCGACTGGGGAAGACGGAAATCGTGCGAGAAGGCGTGGCCGACCCCTTCCCACACATGCAACTGCGTGGGCACGCCGAGCTTCACCAACCGCGAATGGGTATGCGCCACCGAACTGAGCGCGAAGTCGCGGCTTCCGGAGATCAGCAGCGAGGGCGGGAACGCCGCGAGCGCCGCATCGGAGCGTAGCGGAAATACCGACGGATCCTGGCCATCGAGGCCGAGGAAATAGAGGTGCTCTTCCCAAGCAGGCATCGAACGGCCCGAAATGGCCGGCGCCCACTGGGCGGAATCGCCTTCACCCCAATAGCTTGCTGCGCCGAACAGAAGCGCGAGCGCGCCGGGCAGCGGCCGTCCCTCCTGTCGTAGCCGATAAAGTGCTTGGGTGGCCAGCAAGGCGCCCGCAGAATAGCCGAACAGGCCGATCGATTCTGCGCCGTAGATGTCAGCCAGCGCGCCGAGCACTGCGGCAACATCCTCCGCAGCGGCGGGATGCCGGTGTTCGGGCGCAAGCCGATAGTCGACGCTGACGACCTTGCACCCGGCGATGCCGGCGACCGGGACGGATTCGAGTTGGCCGCACATCCGCGCGCCGAAGGTGAGGCCGCCGGCGTGCAAGTTCACCAGAACGCGACCGTTCCACGTCGGAGCGACGCCGCCGGCCGGCTTGATGACTTCAACATGCACGCCGGCGAGATCATGGGGTTCGATCGTTACGTCGAACGTCTTGCGCTGCTTGGCGAGGATGCGCGGATAGAAATGCGTATCGATCCAGTCACGATAGGCGAGCACCGATTCGGCATTCGAGTCGATATAGGGTGGAGGCGGGGGAACGGCCGGGGCGGCAGCTGGCTGCGCGGGTCGCTCGGCGGCAGGCGCGGCTGCTGCGGCACCTGCCTGCTCGTGCTTTCGCAGGAGCGCACTGACCTTCGGCATGGTGAAGGAAGGGACCTGGATTTCGTTTCGCACCACCTGTCGAACCTCATTCGCCGTCGTTGAGCCGGAAAGCACCCTCGTTCGCCACTGGCGCGACGTCCGTTCCCCGGCATCGGCGCGCCGTAACGCGCCCGCGACACCGGGGGTGGCATCCCCCGAACGTCCGGGCCGGCCGGCCAGCCTCGAAATGCCCTTGCCTCTGTCGGAAGAATCGACATACTTGTCAAGTAATGGCGGAACGTTTCATCGGGGAGCCGATCTTGGCAGATTTAACCGACACCGAGCGGTTTTGCGGCAGCTGGGCGCTCGTCAGTTGGGAGCGATTCCGCGACGGGGCGTTCCTCGAATATCCGCTGGGTAGCGCCCCTGTCGGACTGCTGACCTATGATCCAGCCGGTTTCATGCAGGTGCAAATGGTCGCGCGCGCGCGCAGCCTGCCGACGTTCCGCAATCCGCGCGACGCGGCCCATGCGTCGTTGCGCGACCAACAGCCGCCTCCGGCGCAGGCGCTGGAACTGACGCGCGCGTATCAGAGCTTTGCCGGCTATGCCGGCCGCTTCGAGGTCGACGAGGCCAGCCAGGTGATCCGGCATCATCTGTGGACGGGGATCGATCCCCGCCTGGTTGCGGCCGTACAGGAGCGCGTGTACCGTTTCGTCGACGACGACACGCTGATCCTTCGCATCCGGCCGTATCCGGTCGAGGGAGTTGCGCATCATGACGTCATCCTGTGGCGCCGCGTAACCGCTGCCACGTTGCGCGACGCGGATGTCGACCGACGGCCGATCAGCGGAAGCGACGTAGCGACCTGATCGGTCCCGTACCCGAGATACCCACACGCAGGACGGCAGAGGAAAGGCCGCCGCGACGTTCCAAGGAGAGATGATGTCCGTCGAGGTCGAGGTCAGCGAGGGTGTCGCGGTGGTGACCCTGGCGCGTCCGGAAAAGAAGAACGCCATCACCATGGCGATGCGCCAGCAGCTTTGGGAGGTGTTCGAGGGGTTTCGCGAGGACGAGGCGGTTCGTGCGGTGGTGCTCACCGGCGCCGGGGGGGACTTTTGCTCGGGCATGGACGTGGGCGAGTTCGGCAGCCGCAGCGTGCGTGCGACGCTGGAGCGCATGCAGCGCCTGCACCGCATCAGCCGCGCCATCTACACCCTGAAAAAGCCGACAATCGCGGCGGTGTCGGGCGTGTGCATGGGGGTCGGCTGGAGCTATGCATTGTCGTGCGACCTGGTTCTTGCCAGCCACACCGCGCGCTTTTCGCAGATTTTCAACAAGACCGCGCTCGCACCGGACGGCGGGGCGGCGTGGTTGCTGGCGCGCAACGTCGGCCTGATGCGGGCGAAGGAAATCACCTACTCGGGGCGCTTCATCGACGCCGAGGAAGCGTTGTCGCTCAACTTGATCCTCGAGATCGCGCGCGAGACGCCGGTTCTCGACCGGGCGATCGACATCGCGCGCGGGTTCGCCAAGGGACCGGGCCTCGCGATGGAGATGGCCAAGCGGCAATATGAACTGGCCGGGAATACGGACTTTTGCAGCTTTCTCGAAAACGAGGCTGCGATGCAGCCCCTGCTGATGCGGTCGGAGGATTATCAGGAAGGGGTAAGCGCGTTCGGCGAGCGTCGTGCGCCGCAATTCCGGGGAACGTGAGATGACCGGGAATAAAAGATTGACAACATCGTCAAATTTTGGCGATGCCGAAGTGCCGCGGGCGTGCTGCGAAACCGCAAGTGCAGCCAGGCAAGGAGTGGATGGGCAGTGGCTCTGATCTATGATGAATCACAGCGGCAAATCGCCGAGGAATGCGACCGCATCCTGAAGAATGCGTTTTCGGCGCCCGCGCTGAAGCAACTTCTCGAGCAGAGCGGCGCCTATGACACGGGCTTCTGGGACATTTGCGTAAGCCAGGGCTGGCCGGCGATTGCCGTTCCCGAGGCTGCCGGGGGCCTGGGCCTCGGCCTTTCCGAACAGGGAATCGTCGCGCAGGCGTGTGGCAAGGTGGTCTGCGGCGCCCCGTTTCTGAACACCGGCTATGCGGTCAGCGAGGCGATCGGCCGCTTCGGCGACGCGGCGGCCCGGGAAAAATGGCTTCCCGCGCTGGCGGCAGGCGAGGTGAAGGGCATCGTGGCGCTGGCCGAAGGCCGGGCCCCGCTACCCAAAGCGCCTGCGGTGCGGTTCGAAGACGGCAGGCTCACCGGTACCAAGACGGCGGTGCCCGGCGGCGGCGCCGGAGACCTCGCGATCGTGCTTGCCGCGACCTGCGACGGCCCGGCGCTCGTGCTTGCCGATCTCTCCGGCGCGGAAACGCGCCGGCACCTGCTGCCGACCTTCGACAACAGCCGGCTGGCCGCCGATATGGCCTTTGCCGGTACCCCGGCGCAACTGCTGGCCGCCGATGGTATTCAGGCTGCGCGGACTATCCTATGCCTCCTTGCGGTGGCGACCGCCCATGAGCAGGTCGGCGGGGCGGAAGCGGTGTTCGCGTCGGCGCGCGCCTATGCGCTGGAACGCTATGCGTTCGGCCAGCCACTTGCGGCCTTCCAGTCGATCAAGCACCGTCTTGCGGAAAACTACACGCTGATCGAATTGGCCCGCAGCAACGCCCAATATGCGGCGCACAACGTCGATGACCCGCATTTCGCCCGCTATGCCGCGGCTGCCCGGATTGCCGCGACGGAAGCCTATGACACCGCCTCGCGCGACGCGATGCAGGTGTTCGGCGGGCTTGGCGGAACCTGGGAGGCGGACCTCCATCTCCACCAGCGCCGCGCGCGGACGCTGGCGGTCGAGATTGGCAACAACCTGTTCTGGGAAGACGAACTCGTCGAGGAGCTGCGTCGTGCGTGCTGAAACGGCAATCCAGCAATATCGCGAAACCGCCCGTCGCTGGTTGGAGGCGCATGCGGCAACCCATGGCGCCCCGGCCCGGCGCGGGCTGACCCCGGAACAGGATCTGGCGCTGGGCCGGGCCTGGATGGCGCTGAAATATGACGCGGGCTATTCCGGGATCAACTGGCCCCGCGAGCATGGTGGCCAGGGGCTGGGGGCGCTGGAAAAACTCGCCTTCGAAGAAGAGGAAATGAAGTTCGGTTTTCCGACCGACTATTTCGCCGTCAGTCTGGGCATGCCGGTACCGATCATCCTGCGCTACCTCACCGGTGATTGGGTGCTCGAACGCGCGAGGGCGGCGCTACGCGGCGAGGAAATCTGGTGCCAGCTCTTCTCTGAACCTTCGGGCGGTTCGGACCTCGCGGGCCTGCGGTTGCGCGCCACGCAGGACCAAGCGACGGGCGACTGGCGGCTGGATGGGCAGAAGCTGTGGACCTCCTACGCCCAATATTGCGATTACGGCATCCTCGTCGCGCGGCACGATCCCACGCTCCTCAAGCATCAGGGCCTCACCTATTTCTGGGTGGACATGCGCGCGCCCGGAACCACCGTACGGCCGATCAAGCTGGCCGACGGCTCCGACCATGTGAACGAGGTCTTCTTCGACAACGTGCTCGTGCCGGATTCGCAGCGGCTCGGTCCGGTGGGCGGCGGCTTCAAGGTCGCACTGGAAACGTTGGTGATCGAGCGCCACCATGCCTCGGATCCTGCCGGATTCGGGCCGGCGCTCAACCTGTTCGTCCGGGAGGCGGCCGCGGCCGATGTGGATGGCGTGCCGCTGCTGGAGGACGGGCGCGTGCGCGAGCGCATCGCCCGAAATTACGCGCTCCAGAACGGCCTGCGTGCGATCCAGGCACGCAATCAGTTGATGCTGGGCCTCGGCATGGAGCCCGGTCCCGAAGGCGCGGTCAACAAGCTGGTCTCCGCCCGCGCGCGCCAGCGCCTGTCGGAGTTCGTGCTGGATTTGCGCGGAGCGGCCGGGGTGACCTGGGAACCGAGCGGACGGCTGGACGACTGGGTCCGTAGCTGGATCTCGGCGCCAACCGGACGGCAGGCGGGCGGATCAGACGAGATGCTGCTTAACACGATCGCCGAACGGATCCTCGGCTTGCCGCAGGATCACCGGCCGGACAAGGGCGTGCCCTTCAACCAGATCCCGAAATAGGTGTGCTCGGGGGCCGGCGCAGCCGCGCCGCGGCCATGGCAGCACACCCCTCTTCCTCAGCAGCAGGCCAATCCACAATGACCGATGCCTTTATCTGTGACGCCATCCGCACGCCGATCGGGCGCTATGGCGGCATCCTGAGCCGCATTCGGGCGGATGACCTCGGCGCGGTTCCGATCCGGGCGCTCCTGGCGCGCAATCCCGCGATCGATCCCGGTGCGATCGAGGAGGTCTTCTATGGCTGCGCCAACCAGTCAGGCGAAGACAATCGCAACGTGGCGCGGATGAGCTTGTTGCTTGCCGGCGTGCCGTGCCAGGTGCCGGGCGTCACGCTGAACCGGCTGTGCGCGTCGGGTCTCGAAGCGGTCGGCGCCGCCGCCCGGGCCATTCGCACCGGCGAGATCGCCCTCTCGATCGCTGGTGGGGTGGAAAGCATGACGCGCGCGCCGTTTGTGATGGGCAAGAGCGCCAGCCCCTTCGGCCGCGAGCAGAAGCTCGAGGACACGACGATGGGCTGGCGGTTCATCAACCCGGCGCTCGATGAGCTCTACGGCACGGAGACAATGCCGCGCACGGGCGAGAATGTGGCGACGGAGCACGGCATCGATCGGGCGTCCCAGGATGCATTCGCCCTGCGCAGCCAGCAACGGTGCGCAGAGGCCCAGCAAAACGGCTTCCTGGCGGCAGAGATCACGCCGGTCACCGTCCCCGGCGGCAAGCGCAGCGGGACGATCGAGGTGACGATGGATGAGCATCCGCGCTCCGATACGAGCCTCGAAGGCCTGGCCATGCTGAAGCCGCTGTTTGCGGACGGCACCGTCACGGCGGGGAATTCGTCCGGCATCAACGACGGTGCGGTGGCGCTGATCGTGGCGAGCGAGGCCGCAGCCAAGCGCTACGGGCTCACGCCGCGCGCGCGAATTCTTGGCATGGCCTCGGCCGGGGTGGAGCCGCGGGTGATGGGCATCGGGCCGATCCCCGCCTGCGAGAAGCTGATGGGGCGCCTCGGGCTCGGCATCGCCGATTTCGATTCCATCGAGCTGAACGAGGCCTTTGCCAGTCAGTCGCTGGCGGTGCTGCGCGGCCTGGGCCTGCCCGACGATGCGCCGCAGGTGAACCCGAATGGCGGAGCGATCGCGCTCGGCCACCCGCTCGGCATGTCCGGCGCTCGACTTGCGATGACCCTCGTCCATCAACTCGAGGCTATGGGCGGTCGACGCGGGCTCGCCACGTTGTGCGTCGGGGTAGGAATGGGCGTCGCGCTGGCGGTGGAGCGCGTGTGACCAGCCGCCACTGGTCTGAAGCCGCGGCCGTGCCGTCGGCAGCGGCAGGCGGCGACGGTCGTCGCTCGACGCACCATCTGGTCGTTGCGTGCGGAGACAGGAGGTGAGCGCCGAAGGCTTTTTCGCTGCCGCGGCGCGGACGGCGGACAGGCCCGCCGCCATCCTTGGCGATAGTGGGGAAGGGATCAGCTTCGTCGATCTCGCCGCGCGCTCGGCCGATCTCGCGGGCAGGCTTCGTTACGACCTTGCCGAGGGCGACCGCGTCGCGATCCTGCTCAAGAACGATCTCGATTATTTTGTCGCCGCCTGGGCGGCGCGCCGCTCGGGCCTGCGCTACGTGCCGATCAACTGGCACCTCCAGCCTGCCGAAACCGCTTATATCATCGAGAACAGCGAAGCCCGCGCGGTGGTTTCCAGCATCGGCCTCGGAGCATTGGCGAGGGCGGCGACCGAGACCACTGCACGGTCGGCGTTGATGCTGTCGATGGACGCACCGTTCGGTGCGTTTCGTTCCATCGCCGATGTACCCGGGCTGCCGAGTTTCGAAGGCCGCGAGGGCTCGGCGATGATGTATTCGTCAGGCACCACCGGCACGCCCAAGGGCATATTGCGGCCGCTTGGCACCCAGCCTGTCGGCGCGCCCGGCCCTGGCGAACTCCTGATGCGGCACGCTTATGGGGTCGGTGCGGACTCGGTGTTTCTCGCGCCCGGCCCGCTCTACCACGCCGCCCCGCTGGCCTGGACGATGGGAACGCAGGTGCTCGGCGGGACCAGCGTGGTTCTATCTTCCTTCGACGCCGAAGCGGTGCTCGCGGCGATCGAGCGGTTCCGCGTCACCCATGCCCTGTTCGTGCCGACCCATTTCGTGCGCATGCTCAAGCTGCCCGAGGCGGTGCGCCGGCGCTATGACCTGTCCAGCCTCAAGGCCGCGATCCATGCCGCTGCGCCTTGCCCGCCAGAGGTCAAGCGCCGGATGATCGAGTGGCTCGGACCGGTGATCGAGGAATTCTACGGGGCGAGCGAGGGCGGCTTCGTGACCGTCTCGAGCTCGGAGTGGCTGGAACGTCCCGGGACGGTCGGCCGGTCGATGGCAGGGCCGATCCGGATCCTCGACGACGATGGCCGAGATCTGCCGCGCGGAACCAAAGGTGTGGTCTACTTTCAGATGTCGATGCCCTTCGAATATTACAAGGAGCCCGACAAGACCGGCGAAGCCATTCGGGACGGACAATGGTGCACCGCTGGCGATATCGGCTATCTCGACGAGGACGATTTCCTGTTCCTGGTCGATCGCAAGAGCAACATGATCATTTCGGGCGGGGTCAATATCTACCCACAGGAAGTCGAGAGCCTGCTGGCCCTGCATCCGCTTGTCGAAGACCTGGCGGTAATCGGGATCCCGAATGCGGAATTCGGCGAGGAGGTGAAGGCCGTCGTGGCGCTTGCGAGGGGGCAGGCGCCGTCGCAAGCGCTGGCCGAAGAACTGATCGCCTACTGCCGCGCGCGGCTGGCTCACTACAAATGCCCCCGATCGGTTGATTTCGTTGCTGAGATTCCCCGCCTGCCGAGCGGCAAGGTGCGCAAGCAGGCCCTGCTGGAGCGATACCGGGAGACGGCCTGACAGCGCCGCGATGCGCGGGCGGCCCGAGAGATAGGAGAGGCACATGTACGACGTCATGCAAGGCATCAAGGTCGTGGAAGTCGCGGAGCACACCTTCGTCCCGGCCGCCGCGATGATTCTGGCCGATTGGGGCGCCGACGTGATCAAGGTCGAGCGCAGCACCGGCGGCGGCGACCCCGGCCGCGCCCTGGCGATTCCCAATTCCGGGCGTGACGGCTTCAACATGTACTTTGAAGCGGGAAATCGCGGGAAACGCTCGCTCGCGCTGGACCTGACGCAGCCCGACGGGCGCGCCATCCTGCATAAGCTCATCGCCAGTGCCGACATCTTCATCACCAATTTGCGGGCGGATGCGCGTGCCAAGCTGGGCATCGAGGCAAGCGAGGTGATGTCGGTGAACCCGCGCATCATCTATGCTCGGGGTACCGGCTATGGCTTGCAGGGGCGCATGGCAAATGATGGCGGGTTCGACTATCCGTCCTCCTGGTGCAGGTCCGGCTCCGCCTATATGCAGACCGCTCCTGGCGGCGAACCGCCGATGCAGCCGGGCTCGATCGGCGATCTCGGCGGCGGTGCGATGCTGGCAGGTGCGATCTCGGCGGCGCTGTTCCGGCGGGAACGCACCGGCAGGGGCGCAATCGTCGACAACGCGCTCTATCTGGTGGGCATCTATCTGATGTCCCAGTCGATCGTCGCGGCGGGCATGGGCCTCGAGCGCGGGCCTAACCCGCTGCGGGCGGACAGCTTCAACGCGATCATGAACGTCTACAAGACCAAGGATGATCGCTGGATTTCGCTCTGCCTGCTGATGGAGCAATGGTGGCCAGATCTGGTGCGGCATCTCGATCGGCCCGATCTCCTCGGAGACGAGCGCTTCAAGGACGCGGCCGCGCGGTTCGCGAACCGGCGGGCATTGATCGCCACGTTCGATATGCTCTTCGCGCAGCATGATTTCGACTATTGGAAGGACAAGCTGGCGACGCTGCAGGGGGTATGGGCGCCGGTCCAGTCGCCGGCCGAGGTGATCACGGACGATCAGGCGCTCGCCAACGGCTTCGTGACCGAGATCGTCGCCGGCGACGGGCGCGGTTACCTGGGCGGTGCATCGCCCGCGCAATTCGACGAACAGCCGATCGGTATACTCAAGGCTGCGCCCGCCTATGGTGCGGATGGCGAGGCGATCCTGAGCGAACTCGGCTTTTCCACGGAGGACGTCGCGGCGCTCAAGGCCAGGCAGATCATCCGCTGAGGCGAGGTGGCGCCGGGGGCGCAGCGGGGAACAGGAGATCGAAGATGGACTATCGCTATCTGGGTCGCAGCGCGTTGCGGGTTTCTCCGCTCTGCCTGGGCGCCATGATGTTCGGCGGAGAGGCCGACGAGGCTTGCTCCCGCATCATCATCGATCACGCGTTTGCGCATGGCATCAACTTCATCGACACGGCCAATGTCTATAACGGGGGGCGCTCGGAGGAGGTCGTAGGGCGCGCCATCGGGGGGCGGCGTTCGGCGTTCGTGGTCGCGACCAAGTTCGGCTTCCCCGGTACCGCCGCACCCGGGCCGAACGATTTCGGACAATCGCGCAAGCACATCTTCCAGGCCGTGGACGATAGTCTGCGCCGGCTGGCGAGCGACTATATCGACATTGTCTACTTCCACCGGGCGCTTGCGGGCGTGCCGCTGGAAGAGGGCGTGCGGGCGCTGGGCGACCTGATCGGCCAGGGCAAGGTACGCTATTGGGGCGTGTCGAACTTCCAGGGCTGGCGCATTGCCGCGGCGGCGAAGATGGCGGCGGATCTGGGCGTCGACCCGCCGATCGCGAGCCAGCCGCTCTACAATATTGTCGCGCGTGGCGCCGAAACCGAGCAACTCCCGGCAGCCGTCCATTTCGGCATCGGCAGTGTGACGTATAGCCCCCTCGCACGCGGCGTCCTGACCGGGAAATACGGCGCGGGTGCCGATCCCGACCCGGAATCGCGTGCCGGCCGCGGCGATGTGCGGCTGGCCCAGACGGAATGGCGGACGGAGTCGCTGTCGATCGCGCAGGCGATCGCCGAGCGCGCTGCGGCCCGCGGAGTCTCGCCGATCGCATTCGCGGTCGCCTGGGTGCTGCGCAACCGATTGGTGAGTGCAGCCGTCGCGGGGCCGCGCACGCTGGCGCAGTGGGAGGCCTATGTCGCCGCGCTCGCGGTCGAACTCGACGCCGAGGACGAAGCGTTCATCGATGCGCTGGTGCCGCGCGGCCACGCATCGACGCCCGGCTACACCGATCCGGCTTTCCCGGTGGAAGGCCGGATCGTCTGAGCATCCGGGTCACGCCTTGCGAAAGTTTGGCAGCACCCACCCGTCGTTGATCGGGGTCCACTCGACCGTGACCTTCATGCCGATGTGCACGTCCTCGGCATCGCAGCCGGTTACGTTCGCGATCAGCCGCGCGCCCGGTGCCCCGTCCAGGTCGACCACCACCGGCACATAGGTGAATTCCTCGCCATTGGCGGGATTCCGGTTGCAGATCGCGAAGCTGAAGATCTCGCCGGTTCCCGGCAAGCTCGGCCATTGGACCTCGAAGCTCGAACATTCCGGGCAAACCGGCGTCGGTGGCATGCGGAAATGCCCGCACTGCGCGCATTGGCACGCGGTCAGCCGATGCTCCTTGGCAGCCAACCAAAAGGGTTCCGTGGCAGTGTTGGTGGTGATGGCGATCTGCTCGCCGGGGAGCAGATGTGCAGGGCCATAGCGCAGTGCATCGCTCATCTCAGGCACTCCTCAGCACGAGACTGGAAACGGGCAGCGGAGCGGGGCCGCCGCTGACCAGGGCAAATTCGCAATCGCGTACTTGGTTGACCGTCGTTCCCCGCACTTGCTCGACGGCCTCGGTGATGTGCGTCATGCCGATGATATAGGCTTCGCTCAGGTTGCCCCCATGGGTGTTGACCGGCGTTCCCCCGTTCACGCCCCTGCCGGTAGCAGAATCGAAACGCAGCTTGCCGGAAAGTACATAATCGTTCGCCTCGCCGCGTTCGCAGAAGCCGTAGTCTTCCAGCTGCATCAGTACCATCGGCGTGAAGTGATCGTAGAGCAGGGCCACGTCCATATCCTTCGCCGACAGGCCCGACTGCCTCCAGATGCGGCTCGCGGTGAAGCTGTGCCCGGAACTGGCGAAATAGGGATCGGGCATGCCGTACCAGGTGAAGGCGCGCCCCCATTCGCGTTGGCCGCCATGGGCGACGGCGTGGACATAGGCGGGCTTCTGCCGGCAGTCGCGCGCGCGCTCGGCAGTTGTGGTGACGATCGCCACCGCGCCATCGGTTTCGAGGCAGAAATCCAGCCGGCGCAGTGGGTCCGCCAGCATCGGCGAGGCGAGATAGTCTTCCTTGGTCAGTGCTTTCCGGCGGATCGCCTTAGGGCGATTGAGGGCGTGCCCGCGCGTGGCGATCGCAACCTCGCCGAACGCATCCCGGGTGGTGCCGTAGAGGTGCATGTGCCGCCGCGCGAGGACACCGATCAGGTGCCCCGGGCCGACGAGGCCGCTGGGCTGGAGGAAGCTGTTCTCCGGATCCGGCGCCATTTTGCCGAAGACGGTGCCCAGCCTGGCCTGGGGCAGTTGCTGGAGCGCCATTACCGTGACGCAATAGGTGCAATCCTCGTTCATCAGCGCCGCCGTGGCAAGCCCCACCGCCCCCACCGAACCGCCCCCGCCCGAAGTGATCGACGCGGTGAACGAGATGTGGGGCATGCCCAGCATTTCCATCAGCGTGGCCGAATCGAACTTGCCCGTGTAGCCCATGCCCGCGCCGGAATAGTAGGCGATGCCATCGACCTGCTTGATCGATATCCCGGCGTCCGCGCAGGCTTTCAGGATGGCTTCGGCGGCCATTTCATAGACCGTACGGGGTTGGCTCTGGCCGCGTACATAATAGTCCGTCGCGCCAATGCCGACGATCGCGGTCTTGTCCTGGTTTACCCAACCCATTGCAGTGTCCTTCGAAATTCCCGGATCGCCCCAGCGGTGCGGCCTTCAGCGATCCCGCACCCGGGCGATTGTCTGCGTCGATTGCAGCCTTTTCTGACGATTATGTCAACTTTAGGCGGCGCGGGCGAATGCATCAGTGGATCGCGATTGCGATCTTGCCGAAGAAGCCATGGCCTTCCAGTATCTGAAGGCCCCTCGCCAGATCCTCCAGCGGAAACACCCGATCCACCACCGGGCGAATGCGGTTCACCTCGATCGCGCGCAGCATCGCTTCGACGGTGTCGCGATTGCCGGTGAGGATCGGCACGATCTGGCGGCCTGCGACGCGCTGCCGCGTGGGCTCGCCCCCGAGCAGGCCGACCGATGCGATAGCGCCGTCCGCATTGAGCGCCGCAACCGCCTGGTCTAGTTCGCTGGTGCCGACGACGTCGATCAGCAGATCGCCGCCGCGCCCGGCTTGCTGCCGGATCGCTGCCGCCCAATCCGGATCGCGCCGATAGTTGACGCAGATGTCCGCGCCGAGCGCCCACGCGCGCGCCAGCTTGGCATCCGACGACGAGGTGATTGCCACTTGCGCTCCGGCCGCCTTGGCGAATTGAAGGGCCGCGACCGAAACGCCGCCGGTTCCTTGCAGGATTACGAGGTCTCCGGGGTGGATCGGGCGTGCCAGGGTCAACGCACTCCATGCGGTCGCGCCAGCGCAGGGCAGAGTTGCGGCCTCGAGATCGCCGAGCATGGCGGGGATGGCGACCAAGCTTTCCGCCGGGAAGATCGCCATCGATGCCGCCGTGCCGTCGACCGGGCCGCCGAGATGCGCGCTGGTCAGCGTCTCGAAGCCCCCGCGGATCCAGCCGAGCGCGAAAATCGGCGCGACGCGCATGCCCGGCGCTACCCGCGTGACCTCTGGGCCCACCGCAGCGACCTCGCCGCAGCCGCAGGACAGCGGAACATAGGGCCCCCGATCCGCCATGCCGGGGAGCTTGCCGCGCAGGGCGAGCAGATCGCGATAGTTGAGGCTGGCGGCGCGCATGCGCACAAGGGCTTCGCCGGGTCCGGGCGGCGACAGGTCGAACGGCTCGATCCGCAGGCTCTCGATCCCGCCGCTCGGCGTCGCCAGGACACGTCGGGCCGCCCCTTGATCGGTCACGCGAATGCAGCCATGCGGGCGTG
The DNA here is from genome assembly GCF_014652855.1 of Novosphingobium pokkalii. Classification (GTDB taxonomy): domain Bacteria; phylum Pseudomonadota; class Alphaproteobacteria; order Sphingomonadales; family Sphingomonadaceae; genus Novosphingobium; species Novosphingobium pokkalii. The sequence goes on along the minus strand of NZ_BMZP01000015.1, from coordinate 6,029 downwards.
CCCGGCCACGACATCCTTGAACGAACTGCCTTCCGCCACCATGCGCTCGATCAGCGGCGAAGGTGCAAAGGCGTCGCCATGGCGGGCCTGCAGCGCCGTCAGCTTGTCCCGCACCGCTGCCGCGCCCAGCAGGTCCGCCCAGAACATCGGGCCGCCCCGATAGCGGGGCCAGCCATATCCCGCCAGCCAGACCACGTCGATGTCCGACGCGGTGCGCGCGATGCCCTCGTCGAGAATGCGCGCGCCCTCGTTGACCATGGCGAGGAGGATGCGATCGACGATTTCATCTTCCGCGATGGCCCGGCGGGCGATCCCTTGCGCCTTGGCGAAATCCTCGATCACCTGCATGACCAGGGGCGCCGGCGTCGGCCTTCGGCTTGCGTCATAATCATAATAGCCGCCGCCGCTCTTTTGGCCGTGGCGACCCATTTCGTTGAGGATGTCACGAACGGTTGCCGACTGCGAGGTGGCGCGGTTCCAGCCCACGTCCAGCCCGGCGAGATCGCGCATCTGATATTGCCCCATCGGGAAGCCGAATGCGTAGAGGGCCTCGTCCACCGCCCAGGGCGTCGCACCTTCCAGCAAGAGTTGGTCCGCCTGGGCGCTGCGCGCGAAGAGCATGCGATTACCGACGAAGCCGAAGCCGTTGCCGACGGTGACGCCCAGCTTGCCGATCCGCTTGACGACCGCCATTGCGGCGGCGAGCACCGCTGGTGCTGTCTGGCGCGTGCGCACCACCTCCACCAGTTTCATGATGTGCGCCGGCGAGAAGAAGTGCAGGCCGAGCACATGATCGGGACGGCTGGTGGCGCTGGCGATCGCCTCGATGTCCAGATAGCTGGTGTTCGAGGCGAGAATGGCGCCGGGCCTGGCCGCGGCGTCCAGCTTCCGAAACACCTCCTGCTTCACCTCCATCAGTTCGAATACTGCTTCGATCACCAGATCGGCGGTACCGATATCGGCGATATCGGTCGTGGCGATGAGCAGGCCCATCCGCCGGCTCATCGCCGCTTGATCCAGCTTCCCCTTGCTGACAGCCCCTTCATAGTTGCGGCGGATCGCAGCTACTCCGCGCGCGAGAGCCTCCTCCTTGGTGTCCACCAAGGTGACCGGCAGGTCGGCGTCGAGAAAGTTCATCGCGATGCCGCCGCCCATCGTTCCGGCGCCGATGATCGCCACTTTTTCGATCGGCATGGCCGGCAGGCCTGCGGGCAGATCGCGCAGCTTCGCCGCCTCGCGCTCGGCGAAGAAGACATGGCGCAAGGCCGCCGACTGGCTATCCGATACCAGTTCGTCGAACAACGCGCGCTCCCGTAGCAGCGCCTCGTCGAACGTCAGCGTCGAAACCGCCATCTCGATGCATTGGATGCAGGCCTCGGGCGCCTTGAAGCCGCGAAAGGCTTTGGTGTTGGCCTTGCGGAAATCCACGAAGAGCGCGGCGTCGCCGCGCGCCGCGTCGAGCTTTTCGCGCCGGTCGCGAACCTTGATCAGCGGCAGGCGCTCGTCGATCACCTTGCGGGCGAAGGCGATCGCATCGGCGCGCAGCGTTTCTTCGCCAGTCAGGGTGTCGACCAGCCCGGAGGCATGGGCTTCGTCCGCGCCGATCTGGCTGCCGCTGGTGATCATTTCCAGCGCCTTGCGAACCCCGACCAGTCGGGGAAGGCGCTGGGTGCCGCCTGCACCGGGCAGGATGCCGAGCTTGACCTCGGGCAGGCCGAGCCGGGCCGAGGGCACGGCGACGCGCCAATGCGCGACCATCGCCAGTTCAAGTCCCCCGCCTAGAGCCGTGCCATGGATTGCCGCAACGACCGGCTTGGCGGAGCTTTCGACGAGCAGCTGGAGATCGCGCAGGCTGGGTTCCACCGGCGGCTTGCCTAGTTCGGTAATGTCGGCACCGGCAAAGAACGTCCGGCCCTTGCAGAGCACGACGACGGCATCGACGGCGCCATCGTCCTGGATCTGCCGGATGGCTTTGGCGAGCCCCTGCCGCACCGGCGCCGACAGCGCGTTCACGGGAGGGCTGTCGATCGTCACGACGGCGATGCGTCGTTCGACCTCCCAGGAGGTAACGGCGTTGATCTGCATGAAACGACTGACTCCCCAAGTCCACTGGCGCCGGAACCCGGCACCGCCTCCGATATCGGTGGTCGCGTGTCTATTTCGGTGGCATCCGGATCCCGCCGTCGATGCGGATCAGCTGGCCGTTGAAATAGCTGTTGCGCACCAGTTCGAGCACGATACTGGCAAATTCTTCCGGATGGCCGAGACGGCGGGGGAACGGCACCGACTTCCCGAGATTGTCGAACACCGCCTCGTTATATTCTTTCACCTTGAGCATCGGCGGGGTGGCGAAGATCCCCGGTAGGATCGCGTTGACGCGAATGCCAGCATCCATCAGGTCGCGGGCCATCGGGAGAACCATGGCGTTGACCGCGCCCTTGCCGCCGCCATAGGCAACCTGACCGACCTGCCCGTCCTGCGACGCGGCCGACGAGGTGAAGATCAGGCAGCCGCGCTCGCCATCCTCGCTGATGGGGTCCGCATTAGCCATGCCGAGCGCCGCTAGCGAAGCGATGCGATAGGTTGCCGTGAAGATGCCGTCCGCGGAGCGGGCGATCTGTTCGGTGGGTGTGCGCTTGTAGCAGTTGTTGGCTTTATCCCAGCTCAGCGTCTTGCCGCCGCCCGTGACGACCGCGCAGTGGACGAGAATGCGTTCCTGGCCGTGCGCCGCGCGCGCCTTGGCGAAGCCGGCCTCGACACTGGCTTCATCGAGGATGTTCACGTTGCAGAATACGCCGCCGATGTTCTTGGCGATGGCTTCGCCCGCCTCCTCGCTGATGTCGAAAATGGCCACCCGGATACCCGTGGCAGCCAGCGCCTCGGCGGTGGCACGGCCGAGTCCGGAAGCCCCTCCGGTGACGATGGCGGACATCCCCTCGTTGATCTTCATGTTGTCATCCTCTCGATCGGCGACTCGCACGCTGTGACTCGACTAGCGAATTTAACTCGGTCGCCGAAGTGACTCTTGTGTCAAAAGTTCGAACGCGCAGCCTCGCGCCTGGACTGCGGCCTCTGCCGTTCGCAGCCGCGCTTGCACGCAAGCGAAGTGCCGCGCCCATAGCCTCGGGCGCACGAACGGAGACAGCGACCATCGCCATACGCTTTGATTGACGACTGTGTCAAATAACGCTTGTCGACGCCTTTGGCCTGGCGTTACACAGCCGTGGCGGCGCGGGCCCTGGTTGACGCGGAAGCGATCAATCCGGGTCCCGCGAGGCAAAAGAGACAGTCTGTAAGACAAGCGATTTACAGGAGAGCAACATGGCGTTCGACATCCAATCCTATCGCGTCGATGGAAAGGTGGCGATCGTCACCGGTGCCGGCGGTCGCGGCAACAGCATCGGGCGGGCCTATGCCCTGGGTCTGGCGGGCGCCGGTGCCGCTGTGGTGGTCGCAGACCTGAACGGCGAAGGCGCGGCTCGAGTCGCGGACGAGATCACGGCGCGGGGCGGGAAGGCGCTTGCCGTGCAGGTCGACATCACCGACACGGCTTCGGTGGCGGCGATGGCGGCCGCGGCGAAGGCGGCATTCGGCGGCGTCGATATCCTCGTGAACAACGCGGCGCTGATGACCGAGCTTTCCTACGCGCCGCTGGTCAAGACGGCGATCGCTGACTGGAACCGCACGCTCGACGTGAATCTCACCGGCGCGCTCAACTGCGTCCACGCGATCGTACCGATGATGCTTGAACGGGGCGGCGGCAAGATCGTCAATCAGGTTTCGGGGGGCGCCTATCCGCCGAAGACACTGTATGGCATCAGCAAGATTGCGCTGGTCGGTCTGACCACGGCTCTGGCGTACGAGCTCGGCCCGCAGGGGATCAATGTCAACGCGATCGCGCCCGGCAACACCAATTCGGATGCGGGCGCGTCGCTCACGCCGCCGGGTTCGCCGTTCCGCACGATGCTCGAAAACACGGTGGCCATGCGCGTGCAGGGCGAACCCGACGAACTCGTCGGACCGCTGCTGCTGTTGTGTTCGTCTGCCGGCGACTGGATGACCGGGCAGACCCTGAAGGTGGACGGCGGCTGGATCATCGCGCCCTGAAGTGGCGGCTGAACCGGCGGCGCGCGGCGTGCGCCGCCGTTCATTCGCAGATACCATTAAGGACAGTGGAATGATCGATCTTCCCGGAACACCATACCGTCTTGCCGCAGATCCCGAGATGCTGGCCGATCTCGAGGCGCGGCTGCGGGCGGCGCGATTTCCCGCGCAGCAGGCGGGCGCCGATTGGGAAACCGGCACGCCGCTCGACTATATGCGTCGGCTGCGCGACTATTGGGTGGAGCAGTTCGACTGGCCGCAATGGGTGGCGCGGATCAACGCGTTCGAGCAACGCATCGTGCCCGTAAGGGGCGAGCGCATCCACGTCCTCGTCGAGCCAGGGTCGGGGTCTGATCCCGTGCCGCTGGTGCTTACCGCCGGATGGCCGGGGAGCTTCCTGGAGTTCATCGACATCATTGACCGGCTGGCGCATCCTGAACGACATGGTGGCAGGATCGAGGATGCGTTCACCGTGATCCTGCCCAGCCTGCCCGGCTATGGGCTTTCGCCCGCACCCGCGAAACCGCTCACGCCGCGCGACATCGCGGCGCTTTGGTCGGCGTTGATGGTCGATGGCTTCAAGGTGAACCGGTATCTCGCCTATGGCAGTGACTGGGGCTGTCTCGTCACCGCGACTTTGGCGCATGAATTCCCCGAGGCGCTCAGCGGAATCATGATGACGGGCTCCGGCGGCACGCCCGATTTCGCGGCGGGGCCGCCGATGACCGCCGAGGAGCAGCAATGGCTACAGGCGTTCCAGGCGGCGATGGTTTCCGAATCCGGGTATCAGGCGATCCAGGGCACCAAGCCGCAGACCTTGGCCTATGCGCAGACCGATTCCCCGATCGGGCTCGCCGCGTGGATCGTGGAGAAGTTCCAGGGCTGGACGAGGCACGGCAGCGGCGAGGATCCGCCCTTTGCGATGGACGTGTTGCTCGCCAATGTGATGCTGTACTGGATCAACGGCTCGCTCGCGCCGAGCTGGCTCTACATGTTCCTCGATGCCGCGCGGGTGCCGCGCCGCGGCAAGGCGAAGGTGCCGGCGGCCTTCATGGTACCGCCGCGCGACCTGTTTCCGCCCATCCCGCGCAGTTGCCTAGAGCGCCTTTATGACGTCGCCGATTACAGCTTGGCCGGGCTCGGCCATTTCCCGGGAATGGACAGCCCGGACATTCTGGTCGCGGAACTGCGCCGCATGCTCATGCCGCTCGCGCGCCGATAACGTGCGGGACGCGGCGCGGCGCAGGAGCGGCCCCCGCAATCATTCTGGGCCCCAGACGATCGGGAGCGAGTTCACACCCCATACGCCGACGGTATGGTAGGTCATCTGCTGCCGGGAGCGATGCGAATGTTCGGGAAAGCGGCGAGCACTTCCTCCAGCACTACCTTCATCTCCATTCGGGCGAGATGGATGCCCAGGCAGTAATGGATGCCGCCGCCAAAGGTCATGCCGCGGTCCTTGCGCGCAAAATCCAGCGCGTGCGGATTTGGGTATTTCCGTGCGTCGCGGCTGGCCAGCATCGTCGGAAGGTTTACCCAGTCGCCCGCCGTCATCTTAACGCCCCGGAACTCGAAGTCCTTGATCACGGTACGCCGGTTGCGCACCTCGCCATAGGCGCGGCACAGTTCGTCGACGGCGTGCAGGATGTTGTTGGGATCGCAGCGGATCTGGTCCTGCAGTTCCGGTTCGCGGGCTAAGCGGTACATTTGCCAGCCCATGCTGCCGAGTACCGTGTCGAGACCGGCGGCATAGAGCAGCGAGCGTATTCCGATGACATCGTGGTGATCGAGCGGCGCGCCATTTACCTGCGCCGCCAGAATTTTGTCAATCGGCGTCCAATCGGGACCCCCTATCGGCGCGCAAAAGGGGGTCTGACTCAAATTCCGTGCAATCCAGGTCACGCTGGCGCCATAACTCTGGCTTT
>NZ_BMZP01000014.1:30585-117953 GCF_014652855.1 Novosphingobium pokkalii | reverse complement strand
TCCGTCCTTCCAATGGACCAGACTCTAATCAAGCTTGGAGGAAAATCAGGGGGTCACGTCACCACACTTCCCCTCCCGCACAAGGCAGGGGATTTGCGTGTGGGTGGCATCAATAGCTTGGGGCCACATTATCATAACCCGGATGGGGGAGTTGCTGCTAAGGGCAGGCCCACAAGGGCCGAATGGCCTCAAATCCATCGGGATTTCCTGCCTTGCACCCATCTGCCCCACACGTTCCCGGTCATCCCCTCGCCATTCCCGCATTCCGCGCGTTCTGGATCGCCCGGATTTGTGCGATGCTGGCGCAGAGCAACCTGGTCGTGGTGCTGGGCTGGGCGGCCTATGACGTGGCGCGTACGTCGCTCGACGTGAAAGCGGCGTCGCTGCGCATCGGGTTGATCGGCCTTTCACAGTTCCTGCCCGTTTTGCTGATCAATCCCTTTGCCGGACTGGTGGCGGACCGCCACGATCGCCGCCTGGTGGTGCGACTGGCGTTGCTGGTGCAGATCGCGGCAGTCGGCGTCCTGGTGGTGTTGCAAGCGTTGGGGCGGGCAGACTTGCCGGTGTTCTATCTGGTCGCCGCCGGGTTTGCCGCCGGGCGCGGGTTCTATGCGCCGGCGATGAACGCTCTGGCCCCGGCGCTGGTGCCGGCGGAAAGCATGCCGCGCGCGATTGCGGTGAGCGCGATTGCCGGCCGCATCGGCGGGATCGTTGGCCCGGTGCTGGGCGGCTTTGCCTATGGCGTGGCGCCCGACTTTGCCTATGGCCTGACGCTGGCACTGCTGTGTGCGGCCCTGCTGGCGCAACTGGCGATCGGGCCGCATGGCGCCAATCGCCCGGTGGCCGATGGCAAACCCTTGGTCCATATCCTGGAGGGGCTGCGCTATGTGGCCCACAACCGCATGTTGCTGGGGGCGATCAGCCTGGATCTGTTTGCCGTCTTGCTGGGCGGGGCGACGGCCATGCTGCCGGTCTATGCCCGGGACATTCTCCATGTGGGCCCAGCCGGGCTTGGGCTGTTGCGCTCCGCCTCTTCCGTAGGTGCCGTGTCCACCGCGTTATGGTTGTCGTGGCGTCCCGTGGAGAACGGCGTCGGGCCCAGGATGCTGGCCGCCGTTGCGTTGTTCGGCGTGGCTTCCGCCGTGTTCGGGATTTCGCGCTGGCTGCCCTTGTCGCTGGCCATGCTGGCCCTGGCCGGCGCGGCGGACATGATTTCGGTCTATGTACGGCAGACGCTGGTGCAGGTGGTGACGCCCGATGCGATGCGTGGGCGCGTGGGGGCGACATCGGCCCTGTTCATCACCGCTTCCAACGAACTGGGGGAAATGGAAAGCGGCGTAATGGGTGCCATTCTTGGCCCGGTTGGCTCAGTCGTGTTCGGCGGCGTGAGCGCGGTGGCCATCGCATTTGCCTGGGGCCGGCTGTTCCCCGAACTGCGCCACGTGCAGCGCTTCGATGAAGTGGTGGCCCAAGCCTGAAAAGAAGCCCCTCGCTCCTGACTGAAGCGAGGGGCTTTGTCGCATTCAGCCGCCGTGCTTGGCATCGCGGGTGGACTGGACCATGCCAGGGGCGAGGAAGCCGATGGTGGGGCCGGGCTCCACCGCGCGCTTCTTGAGCTCGCCTTTCATGCGCAGGTAATCTGCTTCCATCTCCTCGGTCACCGTGGCGCGCGAATCTTCCAGCGCACCGGCGAAATCGCCGGCGTTGACCGATTGCACGCTGCCGCCGGCACGCCGGATGGCGTTGAGGCCGGCGCGGCGCACCACGTCTTCCAGATCGGCGCCGGTAAAGCGCGCGGTCTGGCGTGCCACGTCCATCAGATCCACGTCGGCGGCCAGTGGCATGCCCCCGGTGTGGATCTTGAGGATATGGGCGCGCCCTTCCAGGCTGGGGGTGCCGACATAGACCAGTTCATCGAAGCGACCGGGGCGCAGCAGCGCCGGATCGACCAGGTTGGGCCGGTTGGTGGCGCCGATCAGCACGACCGATTGCAGTTCTTCCAGCCCGTCCATTTCCGCCAGGATTGTGTTGACCACGCGCGCGGTCACTTGCGGTTCGCCCACCCCGGTGCCGCGCGCGGGCACCAGGCTGTCGATCTCGTCGATGAAGATCACGCATGGGGCCACCTGGCGGGCGCGGGCAAACAGGCGGGCGATCTGCTGCTCGCTTTCGCCATACCACTTGCTGAGCAGGTCGGACGACTTGATCGCGATGAAGTTGGCTTCCGCTTCCTTGGCGACGGCCTTGGCGAGCAGGGTCTTGCCGGTGCCGGGCGGGCCATAGAGCAGAAAACCCTTGGCAGGCCGGATGCCGAGGCGGTGGAAGGCCTCGGGCGTCTTGAGCGGCAGTTCCACGCCTTCCTTGAGCTTGGCCTGGGCATCGTCCAGCCCGCCAACGTCGGCCCAGCCGATCGTGGGCGCCTGGACCATGACTTCGCGCATGGCCGAGGGCTGCACCCGCTTGAGCGCTTCGAGGAAATCGGTGCGATCCACGCGCAGGCTGTCGAGCACTTCGGGCGGGATCGTCTGCCGTTCGAAATCGAGGCGCGGCATGATCCGGCGCACCGCCTCGATCGCCGCTTCGCGCGCCAAGGCGGCTAGATCGGCACCGACGAAACCGTGCGTGGTGCGGGCCAGTTCGCGCAAGTCGACATCTTCGGCCAGCGGCATGCCGCGGGTGTGGATGCCAAGGATTTCGCGTCGACCCGGTTCATCGGGCACGCCAACGACGATTTCGCGGTCGAAGCGGCCGGGGCGGCGCAGAGCTTCGTCCAGGGCATCGGGTCGGTTGGTGGCGGCGATGACGACCAGGTTGGAGCGGCTGTGCAGCCCGTCCATCAGCGTGAGCAACTGGGCGACAAGGCGCTTTTCCGCTTCGCCCGAAACCTGGCTGCGCTTGGGCGCAATCGAATCGATCTCGTCGATGAAGATGATGGAGGGGGCGTTTTGAGTCGCTTCCTCGAACACTTCGCGCAAGCGCTTTTCGCTTTCACCATAGGCCGAGCCCATGATTTCCGGGCCGTTGATGGTGAAGAAGCTGGCGTCGCTTTCGTTGGCCACGGCGCGGGCGAGGCGGGTCTTGCCGGTGCCTGGCGGGCCGTGCAGCAACACGCCCTTGGGCGGATCGACGCCCAGGCGCGTGAAGAGTTCGGGATAACGCAGCGGCAGTTCGACCATCTCGCGCAACTGGCGGATGGTGTCGCCCATGCCGCCGACGTCATCATAGTTCACGTCGGCGCGGCTGCTGCGCGGCTCTTCGTATTCGGCACGCAGTTCCACTTCGGTGGTTTCGTCGATGTGCACCACGCCCTTGGGCACGGTGGAGACGACCGTGAGGCGGATCTGGGTGAGCGCGAAGGCCGGGGCATTGAGCATCTGGCGCAACTGCGGCGGCATATCGCCGCGGTTGACCTGCTGCTGCCCGGCGGTGGCGACCAGATCGCCGGTCAGCAGCGGGCGACCGGCGAAATTGCGCTTGAGCGCGGCAGCGGGGCCTTGCAGGCGCAAGTCGCGCTGCGCCGGGGCAAAGACCACGCGCTGGGCCGGGCGGGATTCGATGCGGCGCACTTCGACGTGATCGCCCGAGCCGACATCGGCATTGGCGCGTTGCAGGCCATCAAGCCGAATCAGTTCGAGACCTTCGTCTTCGGGATAGGGCAGCATGGCGCGGGCGGCGGTGCTGCGCTTGCCGATGATCTCGATGACGTCACCCTCGGTCACGCCCAGGCGGCCCATCACCGCGCGGCTGATGCGCGCGATGCCGTGGCCGGATTCCTCTTGCCTGGCGCCTGCGACCTGAAGGCGGGCGATGCGATTGTCGCCCAGTGTTGCTGCCTCTGCCATTGGCCTCTTTTCACCCTTGGGGGTTTGCGGATCGGGGCAGAGCTGCCCCGCTTGCACACTAGCTAGGATCGCAGGCCGCAGATTTCAAACCGCTGTGCTTCAAACGCCCGTCGTTCGCAAACGCAGAGCGGCCGCTTTGGTTCATCGGCAAGGGGCTGGCGAGATGTGGGGTGTTTGCCGTGGGGCACGCAGAGCGGCGGGATGATGGCAAAAAAATGGCCCGGCCGTTGCCGGCCAGGCCTTTGGAAGTTTTGGGAGAGGATGCCTGAAAGGCAGTTTTGCTATGCCTTACATTCCCAATTTGTGCAAATGCGAAAGACGAAATATGAATTGCGCTTTATGCAATTGATTGCGAAACCCTAGGCGGGCCGGCGGAAACGCAAGGCGAAGCGATCGGTCTTTCCGCGCAACGCCGGATCGAAAACGATTGCAGTATGGGGGTCGTCATTGCGTTGCAAAACGCTGCTTTCGGCGTCGAGCACGAAGCCGGCGGCCAGCATGTCGGCCTTCACTTGCGCCGGATCGATGCGGTGCAGGGTATCGGCCACCGTGGCCGGGGTGCCGGCCGGGCCGACGTGATCGACGATGGTAACCGTGCCACCGGGGCGCAGCGCGGCAAACCAGTTGGCCAGGGTTGTCGCAACCGGGCGCGCCGGCGTGGTGCCGCCATGGGCGGCGGGCAGGTAGAGATCGTGAAATTCGAGATGGGCGAAAATGGCGTCGAGGCTGCCGGGGGCCAGCGTCATCCCCGCTGGCGGCGCGACCAGCATCAGGACGTTGGCATGCGCCTTGGCGACGGCATCGAGTGTGCCAGGCTTGAGATAGGCGGGATTGGCGAGGGCATAGACTCGGCCCTTGGGGCCGACGACATCCGCGATCAACTCGGAATAATAGCCACCGCCCGCGCCCCAGTCGGCCACGACCTGGCCGGGCTTGAATCCGGCGAAGGCCAGGATTTCGGCAGGTTTGCGGCTTTCATCGAGCGCGCGGTTGGTGGCGCTGCGCGCCGGATCGGCCAGGGCGCGGCTGATCGCCGTGGACGGCGCGGGCGCGGCTTGGGCAGCGGGCATCACCAGGCTGGCCAAGGCCAGTGCAGTGAACGGCAAGACAAAACGGCGGCGCATCGGCATCACTCCCAAGGCCGGCGGCAGCCCCTGTGCCGCCACCTTGGGCGCGATCATGCCAGACCGGCACTGCCGGGCAAGGGCTTACCGAAGCTATTGCCCAGCCGGTTCAATGCGCCAGCAGCAGCGGCAGGGTGGAATTGTCGAGCATGGCGCGCGACACCCCGCCCAGCAGCAATTCGCGCAGCCGGCTGCGGCCGAACAGGCCCATCACGATCAGCTTTGCGCCGAGCCGCCGGGCGGTATCGACCAGCGTTGCCGCGATCGGCCCACTCGCGGGGATGGCGTGGGTTTCGGCATGGATGCCGTGGCGCGAGAGATAGGCGGCAGCCTCGATCGCCGGCAGGGCGTCGGGCTTTTCCTCCACCGCGACGAGATGGACCGCGCTGGCCCGCGCGAGCAGGGGCAGTGCAGCACGCAGGGCATGCGCCGCTTCGATCCCGCCGTCCCAGGCAACCATCGCCGGGCCGGTGAAATCGGTGAGCGGTGCACCCTGCGGCACGGCGAGCACGGGGCTGCGTACGCCGAGCACCAGTTCCTCCACCAGCGGATCGGCCAAGCTGGTGACCACCACATCGGCAAAGCGCGCGGCGGCATAGGCGGCGGGGATCGGCGCCTGTGCCGTCTGCATCACATCGAACGGCACGTCCTGCGGGGCGAGCCGGGCATCCACCCGCTGCGCCAGCACGGTGTCTTCCTGCCGCACCTGGTCGATCACTTCGGCCGTGAGCGCGGCGCCGCCGAACGGCTCCCACACGGCCAGTTCGGCAAAGGGGCTGGCGATTTGCACGCTGACGTGGCCATCGGTGGCGCGGGCCAGGGCCAGGGCGGTTTCGAGACGGTCGTCGAGAGTCTTGGCGCCGTCGATCGGGCAGAGAATGGAGCGCACGGGGATCCTCCTTCTTCCAACAATGCCCCCATTGTGGCACCTACCGAGCGCCGCGCCATGACCTGAATCAACCGGCGCGGAAAAGAGCCAGCACGACGGAGCGCCCGACCATGAGCTATACCCTGATCACGGCAAACCGGAACTATTCGAGCTGGTCGTTGCGGCCTTGGCTGCTGCTCAAGGCGCTGGGCGTGGCGTTCAAGGATCGCATCGAACCCTTTGCCAAGCCGGTGAACTATGACGCGTTCCGGGCCTTTTCGCCGACCGGGCAGGTGCCGGTGCTGATCGACGGGGACACCACGGTGTGGGATTCGCTGGGCATCGCGCTCTACCTGGCCGACCGGCACGACGGCGTGTGGCCGGCCGACGCGGCGGCGCGCGCCTTTGCCCAGAGCGCGGTGTGCGAGATGCACGGCGGCTTTTCCGCCTTGCGCAACGACTGCACCATGAACGTGGGCGTGCGGGTGCGGCCCGGCGCGATGCGCCCGGCGCTGTTGCGCGACGTGGCTCGCGTGCGCGAACTCTTCGAACAGGGGCTGGACCGGTTCGGCGGCCCGTGGCTGGCCGGCCCGGCATTTACCGTGCTTGATGCCTTCTTTGCGCCCGTGGCGTTTCGCATCCGCACCTATGGGCTGGACGTAGGCCGTGGCCAGGCCTGGGTGGATCATGTGCTGGCGCATCCGGCGATGCAGGATTGGGAGCGGCAGGCCCTGGCCGAAACCTGGCGGGAGGAAAGTCATGAGGCAGAGCTTGCCGCCTGTGGCGCGATCCTGGCCGATTATCGCCAGGGGTGACGGCTCAGGCCCTCTTGCCGAGGCGCGGGCGGGGTGAAACAATGGGCCTGCGCCGATGTGCGGCGCGCGACTGGGGGCAGTCATGCGGCAGCGATGGTGGCTTGTTGCGGGGATGCTAGCTTTTGCGGCGGGCGTGATGCCGGCGAGCGTGGTCGAGGCTGGAGCGCCCCCGGCGGCACCCGTGGTCGAGGATCATTCCGGGCTGACGCGCGAGCGGTTTCGGCGCAATTGCCTGATGTGCCACAACCGCGCCGCGCCAGAAGGCATCGCGCCCGAGATCATGGCCGGGCTCTATCCCGAGCCGGGCAAGGCCCCGCGTGAGATGATGCCGGGGCTGGTATGCTGGCGTCGCTGCACCGCTTGTCGGCTGCCGGATGCGCCGGCGCGGCGATAGGTCGCGCTGAGGCGGTGGGGGGTTTTGTGGTGGGAAGCGGACCCTGTCCAACAGGATACTCGTCGCCCCGTGCTTGACACGGGGCTTGGCTTCCCTTGCGGCGTTGCCTTTGGCATGCTGGTAGAATGAGTAAAGGCGGCTGGGTCTACATCATGGCAAACCGCTATCGCGGCGGGATGTATATAGGTGTCATATCCGACCTGATCCGCCGCGTTTGGCAGCATCGCGAGGGCCATGGCTCGATCCACGCAAGGGATTTTGGCAAGACAAGGCTGGTCTATGCCGAGCGGCACCCGGAAATCGAATCCGCGATCGCCCGTGAGAAACTGGTCAAAAAATGGCGCCGGGAATGGAAATTCACATTGATCGAGGCGGACAATCCCGGTTGGCTCGACCTATGGGACCAGTGGTATCCAGTGACTGCGCCGCAAAGCGAGGTAGCAAAGTAGCCAAGCCCCGTGTCAAGCACGGGGCGACGGCAGAGGTTTGGCGAATGAGGACATTCCTGGCAGCACTTCTCGCTCGGCACTTTTTACGGGTCGGGCAGAGGCGCAGGGGAAATTCACGCTCTGCGCCTCCGCGCGAGAAATTCCTTGCTCGCTGGGCCAAAGCAACCGCCCTTCAGGGTTCGTCGCGCTCTTCCAGCTTGGCCCAGAGGCCTTCGGTGCCGGCTTCGGTCGCCTTGTTCACGTATTGCGAGGCGACCAGCCAGCCCTTGAACGGGCGGAGCGAGCCGAGGCAGCCGACCGCAAGGATCGGCACGGACGTGAGCAAGTGAACCCACCACGGCGGGCTATAGGCCACTTCAAGCCAGACGGCGAAGAAGGTCAGCGGGAAAGCGGTGAGGCACAGGGCGAAGAACGCCGGCCCGTCGTCTGCCCGGGCGAAGCCGAAATCGAGGCCGCATTCCGGGCAGCGCTTGGCCAGCTTGAGCCAGCCGGCAAACATGCTGGCCTTGCCGCAGCGGGGGCACAGCCCTTTCCAGCCGCAATGCAAGATCCAGCGAAACTTCGGATTGTCGAGCAGCGCCATTGCCTCATCCTCTCTGGTCAGTGACGGTAGGGGCGGGGCGATGGCGCTGCAACCATGCAATGGAATGGAAGGAATTACCGCGTGATCACGCGCAGGCGCTCTTCGGTGGGCACCTGGCGCACCGGTACGGCGCTGATCCAGGCCTGGAGCGCGTCGAGATCGGTCATACCGGTCACCGCGTCGGGCTTGTCGGCCAGATCGGTGAAAGTGTCGCCGCCCTGCGCCAAGAAATTGTTGACCGTGACGCGATAGGTCTGCTGCGGCGGTACCGGCTTGCCGTCGATGGTCAGGGCCACCACGCGGCTGCCCGCCGGGCGCGCAAGATCGATGGCAAAGCGCACGTTGGACGAGACCGCCAGGCCCTGATGCGGGCCTTGGTCATCCACCCCTTGTTCCAGCACCGCTTTCAGTTGCGCGCCGGTCAGCGTTTCCGTGATCAGCACATTGCCGAAGGGCTGTACGCGATAGATGTCTCCGAACGTGACGGTGCCGTCGGCGGCCGGGACCAAGGCGGTGCGGATGCCGAACGGGTTCATCAGCGCCACTTGCGCACCGGCGCTGCGCGTGGCGGCCAGTTGCGAATCGGCGATCAGGTTGCCGAGCGGCCCGCCCGTGGTGAGCGCGGGACTTTCGCCGCGCGCGGCCGGGCCGGACAGGCGGCCGACCGGCTTGGCGGCATAGACCTTCGCTGCGTCGACATAGCGCTGGACATAGGCGGCGACATCGGCGCGCGGCGGGAACACCGGGAAGCGATCGTCGTGCTGCACCAGGCGCGTGGCCGACTGGTAGGGATCGGACTGCACGATCACGTTGTGCGCCTGGGCCGAGACGACCTTGTGCGCGGCGGGATCGATTTGCAGGCTGATGTCGGTGACCATTTCACCATAAAGCCCGGCGCTGGTCAGCAGCAGCGGATGGGTCGCCCCCGCCGCCGGGAACTGGCAGATGTAGGAAGCATGGGTATGGCCCGAAATGATCAGGTCCACGCCGGGATCGAGCCGCTTGATGATGTCGAGAATGGCGCCCGACATGGCATCGCAGCCTTGCGGATCGGGCGCGCCCTGCTGCTTGCCGCCTTCGTGGATCAGCACGACGATGGCATCGGCGCCTTCCGCCTTGAGCCGGGGCACCTGCGCATTGATCGTCGCGGCTTCGTCCTCGAAGGTCAGCCCGGCGATGCCGGCGGGGCTGACCAGCGTGGGCGTGGTCCGCGTCGTCAACCCGATCACCCCCACGGTGACCTTGTCGGCCCCGCTGCCGAAGGTCTTGAGGCCGGTGGCGGGGAACAGGGTGTGGCCATCCTTGTCCACCGTGCTGGCCGCCAGATAGCGGAAGCTGGCGCCGGGGAACGGTTCGAGCTGACACGGCTTGTGCGCGGTAAACTGGGCGCAGCCGCCGTTCTGCATGCGTAGCAGTTCGTCGCGGCCGCGGTCGAACTCGTGGTTGCCCACGGCGTTGAAATCCACCCCGATGCGATTCATCACGCCGATCGACGGCTCGTCGAGATAGAGCGAAGAGGCCACCTGACTGGCGCTGATCATGTCGCCGGCCGACAGCGTCAGGTGGTTGGGATAGCGGCCGCGCACGGCGTCCACCGCCGAAGCGAGCCAGGCCGCGCCGCCGGCGGGCACCTGCGCCGTGCCGCCCTTGCCATCGGGCACCAGCACGGACTGGTGCGGCGGCTCAAGCTGGCCGTGGAAATCGTTGAACGCGGCAATCCCGACGGTGACGAGATGCGGCGCAGCGGCCGGAGCCGGCGCCTGGGCCACCCGCGCGGGCTGACCGGCGCAGGCAGCAAGGGCGAGTGCTATGGGCAGGAATGCACCACGCATGGCAACGCGCGGAAACAAAGGGAAAAGCGGCTTCATTGCGAGGGCGGCTTTCATCAGGGAGAGACGCCCGCCCATAGCCGCTTGCCTTTACAACGGGAAGGCGCCCGGTTTCATCTGCACCAATTTCCGCGCCGGCCCTGCCAGTGTTCGGCCAGGCCTTCTGCCTCCAGCCGGGCGCCCAGGCTCTGCCCCTGGCGCACCACCACGCGCAAGGCGCGGCCATAGCGATCCACCGGCCGGCCCTGGGTGACGAGCGAGAAGTGCCCGGCGTTGAGCAGTTGCGTTAGCCGCTGGGTGGCCCGCGCGCCGAGCTGTGCCTCCTGCGGGCAGCCGGGGTGGCTCACTTCCGGGGCATTGATATCGGCGATGCGGATCTTGGTGCCCTGATACCAGAAGGTATCGCCATCGACCACGCAGGTGATCCGCTTGTCGCTGTTGCAGGGGGCGAAGCGTGCGGCCTCCTCATCCACCTTGGGCATGGCGGATTCGGGCGGCATGGCAAAGGGCGTGGCTTCGGCCGTGCCGGGCTGGGTGAGCGTAAGGCCGGTGGCAAGGAGCATCGCGCCGGCCAGGGCGAGGACAGGGACTGGGTGCTTCATGGGGGGAACATGGACCCGCGATTGTGCCGTAACGAAGGCTGGATACTACTGACAGTGCAGGTGCTTAGGCGGATTGCGCATGGCAATATTGTGCGTTGCAGCACTGCACTGGCGTCGGTAATCGCGATACGTTCAAAATGGAAGAATGTTCCTGCCACAATCCACGACCAAGCGCGTGGCATCGCCGCGCCGGACCAGCGCGCGCACCGCGATCGACGCTGGCGTGCCGCATCTGTGGTGGCGGGAAGGGAGGGAGGTACTCCGCGCGTCCGTTGGCGACGGGCAATGGGGTGCGCTTGGGGGCGCGCGGAGCCTTGTGGTTGTCTCTTGCCGGTGGGCTGGCGACAATTCGCTCTAATGCTTAGGGCAAACTCTTAGTCCGGCCGCGCCTCAACGCGGGCGGCGCAGCACGATATAGACCGCGCCGGTGCCGCCGTGGCGGGGCTGCGCCGGGCGAACGGCGGCGATGCGATCGGCATAGGGGCTCGCCGCGAGCCAATCAAGCAGCTTGGCGCGGATGGCCCCGCGCCGCTCGCCGCGCAGATCGTGGTCACCATGTGGGCGGGGCTTGCCCGTGACCAGCAGGATCACCCGCGCGCCAATGGCCAGGGCCTGGGCCAGGCTGGCGAGCAGGCGGCCGTGCGCCAGGTCCAGGTTGAGGCCGTGGAGATCGATCGAGACATCGGGGGAAATCGTCCCGCGCGCCAGCTTGCGGTCCCAACTGGCGTCGAGCCCCTGGCCACTGGCCTGGAGCGGACGCGGCTTGGCAGCCGCTGGCGGCGCTACGGGGCGGGGCGGCGGCACGCGGCCCTTCACCTTGCGCGCGGGCGCGACGGTGGGTTCCGCGACCGGAATCGGCGCCGGTGTTGCCGGCGGTGCGGGTGGGGTGGCAGCGCGCAACGGCGTAACGGTTTCGGCAACCTTGCGCCACAGCGCCAGTTCCTCGGCGCTCAACCCGCGGGGCGCCCGTCTCATGGCCAGGGCCTGTGCATTACAGGCCCAGCCGGGCCAGCGTGCCCTTGGGCAGGAAAAGCAGCGCCTGGCCATGGGCGCTCATGCCGCCGGCAATCAGGCGCGCGTCGGCGCCTGCGCCCCAGAAGCTGTCGAACCGGTTGGGGCCCTTTATCGCGCCGCCGGTATCCTGCGCCACCCACAGTCCGCTCACTTGCGGGCGATCGACCCGCAGCCACACCGGCGCGCCCAGCGGCACGAAAGCCGGATCGGCCGCCACGGTGGTGCGTGGGCTGACCGGCACACCCATGGCGCCCACAGCGCTTGGCTGGGGATTTTCACGGAAGAACACGTAGCTGCGGTTTTGCCGCATCAGCGCATCGCCTTCCGCCGGGTGATCGTGGATATAGCGCAAGATGCCCTGCATCGAGCCGGGATATTGGCCCGGCCCGGTGCCGATCAGGCCCTGTTGCGCCATGATCGTGCCGATGCCGGTGTAATCCCAGCCGTTGACCGCGCCATAGCCCAGGCGGATGACGCTGCCATCGGGCGCGCGCAACCGGCCCGAGCCTTGCACTTGCAGGAAGAACAACTCCGCCGGATCGGCGGCCCAGGCGATTTCCAGGCCCTTGCCGGCGAGCGCGCCATCCTCGATCTGGCTGCGATCGAAATAGGGCACGAATTGCCCGTTGGCGTCATAGCGGCCGAGCGGCATGCGGCCATCGGGCAGCGGCTGGGCATCGCCCGGCCGTGCCCGCACGAGATCGGCCGGCACCCCATAGACCGGCACGTCGAAACCCGGCTGATGCGTGCGCACACCGGCAATCTCGGGTTCGAAATAGCCGGTGACGAACGTGCTGCCATCGCCGACGCGGGCGGTTTCGAAATAGCCGTCGAAGAAGGCGGCGGCATTGTCACGCGGCCAGGTGCGCGCGGCCGCGCAGGGCAGGGTCCAGTCCTGCGGCTGGGTCAGCCCGGTGCTGTCGTTGCGCCGGACAAGGCCGGGGCACGAGGTGAGGAAGGCATTGAGCGCCGCGCCGGCGTTGCCGGGAGCCAGGCCGAGGGCCGATGGCGCCGGCCCTCGCGCCAGACCGGCGGTGACAGCATTGGCCTGCGGCGGCGCTGGTGTCACCAACGGTGCGCCAGGTGCCGATGGCCGCGGGGCAGGCTGGCGTCCCGGCGGCGTGACGGTGGGCACGCAGGCGGCCAGCAGCGAAAGGGCCAGTGCAAGACCGGCCCTTTGCGCGAATGGAACATGTCTGGTGGAGCGAGCGGCGATGGCCACGGGATCTTTGCCCAAGCCGCTCAGTCCTTGCGGATTTCAGGCTTCATCGGTCTCGTCGAGCAGCCAATCGGGATCGCGCGAGGTGAGATCGCGCGAGAAGGTCCAGAGGTCGCGGCTTTCGATCGCATCGTTGAGCGAACCGGCAACGACCTGGCCCTGCGCGTTGCGCGTGACCGTGGCGATGTCGGCCACGAACCGCACGGTGACGCGGGCGGTGGTACCCACCAGTTCGGCGCTGACGATGTGCGCTTCCTCGATGCGGATCAGGCGCGCGTCGAGCGTCTCCCCGGCCGCGTCGCGCGCATCGAGCGCGTCGGCAAAGCCGGCATAGACATCTGCATCGCACAGCGACTTCAGTTCCTGGCGGTTGCCGCGCCAGAAGGCATCGAGCACCATGCCATAGGCGCTTTTGGCGCCGGCCATGAACAGGCCCACGTCAAACCGGCGATCGGCGGCAATGATCGCACGGATGCCCGGTTCGGCGGCGGCATCGAAATCGCGGGTTTCCGGCACCGGCGGCGCAAGGCGGTTCGCCGGGGCGGCGTTCGCTTCGGGCAGGCGCGGCGTCAGCGGGCGGGGGGCGCCCAGCGAGTCGGGTTGCTCGATGCGGCGGCGGACCGGCTCCTCGTTCTGCTCGGGCCGGCGGCCCAGGACCGAATAGAGCCTCAGGCCCAGGAAGGCCGCGATCATGGCCAGGATGACGATCTCAACAATCACACGCACATGTCCCGCAAAGGTGGCCCTGGGTTGCCGATCCACGTTTCCGCAGCTCGGATAGCCACCGGTTGATCGTGCCTCAAATAGGTACGAATTACAAATGAACAACGTGTGGACGGCGCAATGGCGGATTCCCGCGCCGGATCGTGCCGGGACCGGCTGAGCGGCCCGAAACCGCGCCCGTGCGCTGCCCTGGCATGGAATTCCGGGAACGCCGCTGGGTTCCCGTCCTTTGGTGCAGGGCGCGGGGACCACAGGCAGGGGCACGCTGCTGTCGCTCTCGGTTGCCCGGCGTGGCGCACAATGCTACGCGCCCACGCACGTTTACACGGCGCCGCCGCGCGCCCCACCCGAACGAAAGCATGCGACCATGGCCGACGAAGGCAACATCATCAGCAACCTCTCCCTCGATGGCGCCGAAGGCGTGGCCCCCAACGGCGAAGACAATTCGCCCGCCATTGGCCTGATCTCGCAGTATATCAAGGACTTGTCGGTCGAGAATCCGAACGCGCCGGAAAGCTATCAGTGGACCGAAGCGCCCGAGATCCACGTCGATTTCAACATCGCCGCCCGCGCCCTGGCGCCCGACGTCCATGAAATCGAGCTGAAGATCAACGTCACGTCCAAGGGTGCGCAGGGCACCGCGTTCATCGTCGAGCTGGCCTATGGCGCGCTGATCGGCATGCGCAACGTGACCGAGGAACAGGCCCATCCGTTCCTGTTCGCCGAAGGCCCGCGCCTGGTGTTCCCGTTCGCCCGCCGCATCGTGGCCGATGCCGTGCGCGACGCCGGCTATCCGCCGCTGCTGCTCGATCCGATCGACTTCAACGGCCTCTACATGGCGCAGTTGGCGCAGGCCCAGGCCACGGCAACCGCCGAACCGGCCGGTCACGCCTGAGACGTCACGCCTGATTCGTTTTATCCCGCCGATTCGCACCGTTCGCCAAAAGGGCCGTTCATGAACCTCCTGAAAGCGACCGGCACGATCGGCGGGCTGACCTTGGCCAGCCGCGTGCTCGGCCTGGTGCGCGATAGCCTGTTTGCCCGCTATGTCGGTGCAGGCTTTGCTTCCGACGCCTTCCTGATCGCGTTCCGCCTGCCCAACATGTTCCGGGCGCTGTTTGCCGAAGGGGCGTTCTCCTCGGCCTTCATCCCGATGTTCAACAAGAAGGTGGGCGATCCCGACGGACGCGGCCTGCCTGATGGCTTGCGCTTTGCCGAAGAGGCGCTGGCGGTGCTTTTGCCCGCGCTGATCGTGATGACCGTGGCCCTGGAATTGCTGGCCTGGCCGGTCACGCTGCTGCTTTCGGGCGGGTTCAACGGGGTGTCGGCCGATCAGTTCGCCTTTGCCGTCTCGCTGTCGCGGCTGACGATTCCCTACCTGATGTTGATCAGCCTGGTTTCGCTGTTTGGTGGCATCCTCAATTCGCTGCACAAGTTCTGGGTCAACGCGGCTGCGCCGATCCTGTTGAACCTGACGCTGATTGTCGCGCTGCTGGGTTTTCACAGCCATGATCCGCTGGTTACCGCGCGCATCCAGTCGATCGCGGTATCGGTTTCGGGGGCCTTGCAACTGGCGTGGCTGGCCTGGGCCTGCCGCCAGAACGGGGTGCGCCTCGCGCTGCGGCGTCCGCGTCTCAATCCCGACGTGAAGAAGCTGGTTGCGCTGATCTGGCCGGCCGCGGCCGGGGCCGGGGCGGTGCAGATCAACCTGGTCATTTCCACCGCGCTCGCGGCCAAGCTGCTGGCGCATGGCAGCGTCACCTATATCTACATGGCCGACCGGCTGAACCAGTTGCCGCTGGGGCTGATCGGCATTGGCCTGGGCACCGTGCTGCTGCCCACGATCTCGCGCCAGTTGGGCGCGGGCGAGGATGCGGCGGCGCAGGAAACGCAGAACCGCGGCATGGAACTGGCG
This sequence comes from Novosphingobium pokkalii, assembly GCF_014652855.1. Taxonomy (GTDB): domain Bacteria; phylum Pseudomonadota; class Alphaproteobacteria; order Sphingomonadales; family Sphingomonadaceae; genus Novosphingobium; species Novosphingobium pokkalii. The sequence goes on along the minus strand of NZ_BMZP01000014.1, from coordinate 102,576 downwards.
CTGCTGCTCACGCTGCCGGCCACGATGGCGCTGGTGCTGTGCGGAGAGCCGATTGCCGCCGCGCTGTTCGGCTATGGCCGCTATACCGCCGCCGACACGCATTTCACCGCGCAGGCGCTGGCCGCCTTCTCGATCGGCTTACCCAGCTATATTCTGGTCAAGGTGCTGACGCCGGGTTTCTATGCGCGGCACGATACCAAGACGCCGGTGCGCTATGCCACGATCTCGATGGTGGTGAACCTGGTGGGCAACCTGGTGCTGATCGTGCCGTTGCAGCACATGGGGCCGCCGCTTGCCACCGCGATTGCCTCGACCGTCAATGTCGGCATGCTCTATCACACGCTGCGCAAGCGCGGGCATTTCACCCCTGATGCGCAATTGCGCCGCCGCGCGCCGCGCTTGGCGCTGGCCGCGCTGGCCATGGGACTGGTGCTGTGGGCGGGGCAGGGCGTGCTGATGCCCTATGTCCACGGCACCTGGGCCTTGCGCATCGGCGCGCTGGCCGTGCTGGTCATGGCCGGCATGGTGGTCTATGGCCTTGCCACCCTCGTTCTGGGGGCGTTCACGTGCGAAGACCTCGCGCTGCTCACCCGCCGCCGCAGGGCGGCACCCGCCAACAAATCCTAAGGCAAAGGCGTTTCATGCGTATCGTTTCCGGCATTCAGCCCACCGGCAATCTCCACCTCGGCAATTACCTGGGTGCGATCCGCAACTGGGTGGCGATGCAGGACGAATGGACCGCGCGAGGAGCCACCTGCCTCTATTTCCTGGCCGACCTCCATGCCATCTCGATGCCGCACGATCCGGCTGGGCTGGGTGCCAACACGCGCGAGATGGTTGCCGCGCTGGTGTCTTGCGGGATCGATCCGGACCGCTCGATCCTGTTCAACCAGGCGCAGGTGCCGGCCCATGCCGAGCTGCAATGGTTGCTCAATGGCACGGCGCGGATGGGCTGGCTCAACCGCATGACGCAGTGGAAGGACAAGGCCGGCAAGAACCGCGAAGGCGCGTCGGTGGCCCTGTTCACCTATCCCGTGCTCCAGGCGGCCGACGTGCTGCTGTACCAGGCGACGCACGTGCCGGTGGGCGAGGACCAGAAGCAGCATCTGGAACTGGCGCGCGACATTGCGCAGAAGTTCAACAACGACTTCGCCAGCGAAGACGCGCCGGTGTTCACCCTGCCCGATCCGATCATCCCGCCCGAAGCGGCGCGGATCATGAGCCTGCGCGATGGTAGCGCCAAGATGAGCAAGTCCGATCCTTCGGACATGAGCCGTATCAACCTGGTCGATGATGCCGACACGATCATGCAGAAGGTGAAGAAGGCCAAGACCGATCCCGAGCCGCTGCCCAGCGAGGCGGAGGGGCTGGAAGGCCGGCCCGAGGCGCGCAACCTGGTGGGCATCTATGCCACCATGGCCGGCACCGACGTGGCCGGGGTGCTGGCGCAGTTCGGCGGACAGGGCTTTGGCCAGTTCAAGCCGGCGCTGGGCGATCTGCTGGTCAGCAAGCTGGCGCCGATGGCCGCCCGCTATCGCGAGTTGCGCGAAGACCGCGCGGCGCTCGATGCGATCCTGGCACGCGGCGCGGAAAAGGCCCGTGCGCTGGCCGTGCCGACGCTCGATGCGGCCTATGCCGCGCTGGGCTTGGTGCGCTGACGAGGCCAGTACCCCATCGGGGACAGCAAAAGGGGCGCTTCCGGCAGCGGGGGCGCCCTTTTGTGCATGGTCTTGGATTTCGGAGCATTTCGGCGCGTCGCGCGTTATCATTCAAGCTCCATTCAGCCCCTCGCAGGCATCATTTCGTCGTGCTAACACACGACCGGCGCCGGGGGTTGGGGACACCGGTGCGCATGAGGAGTCGAACTAAATGACCAAGATGCTTCGGGCCGGCCGACTTGCCTTGCTGGCTGCTCCCCTTGTCCTGGCCCTGTCGGGCTGCGCAACCAGCTTTGATGCCAAGGTTTCTCGTTTCCAGCGTGAACTGCCGGCGCCCGCCGGGCAGACCTTTGCCGTGGTGGCGGAAGACCCGCGCGACCAGGGCGGCCTGGAATTCTCGCAATATGCCAGCCTGGTGGCGGCCCAGATGGCCAAGCTGGGCTATGTCCAGGGTGATCCGCAGACGTCCGACCTGGTCGTCAAGTTCGGCTACGGCGTGGACCAGGGCCGCGATCATGTGCGCTCGACCGGTGCCTATGATCCGTTCTGGGGGCCGTGGTATGGCCCGGGCTTCTATGGCCGCCCCTATGGTGGTTTCTGGGGCCGTCGCGGCTGGGGCTATGGCTGGTACGATCCGTTCTGGGGTCCGGGCTTTGGCGGCGTCGACGTGGTCACGGTCTATACCAGCGGCATCGACATGAAGATCGAGCGCCGCAGCGATGGCAAGCGCGTGTTCGAAGGCAAGGCGCAGGCCGCCTCCACCTCGAACCGCCTGCCCTACCTGGTGCCCAACCTCGTCGAAGCGATGTTCAAGGATTTCCCCGGTCACAACGGGGAAACCGTGCGCATCTCTGTGGCGCCCGAAAAGAAGAAGTAAGGCAGCCGCAACGGCCTGCCTGCAAAAGGCCCCGGACCTTGGCGGTCCGGGGCCTTTTTGCTCGGCGCTCAGTGCACCGGCGGATCAACCGGGGGGATGGCCGCGATCGGGGCCACCGGCTCGCCCGGCTGGCGCGGGGGCAGGGCGTTTTCGGGCACGTCCTCGATCTGCATCGCTGGCGTGGGCACCGCTTCCAGATTGCGCACCGTGACGGCGATATCGCCATCACGCAGCAGCAGGTCGTTGAAGCTGGGCGGAGTCGACCGGGTGCGCAGCGAGAGCGTACCCGCGCCGATCATGCGCACCGGGCCATGTGGCGTCGGGCGGATCAGATCAAACGCATCATGGACGTGGCCGGACAGCACGGCCAGTACGTTGCGCCGGGCCAGTTCGCCCAAGGCGCGGTTGCCGTGGCGGGTAAGGGCGTTGCCGCGCGTCCCAGCCTCGACCAGCGGATGGTGGCAGGCGACGATGGCGCGCGTGCCCGCCGGCAGGGCATCAATCCGTGCCAGGCAATCGGCCAGGGCCTTTTTCTCGACATAGCCCTTGGACCAGTTCAGCCGCCACTGCGCCCGCGCTGTGGTTTTGAGCGGCACGATCGCCACGCCGGGCAGGGCGAGCGGCTTTTCCAGCACGCTCTCGATCGAACGGAAGCGGCGGTAGGGATCGAGAAAGCGCTCGATCGGATTGAAATAGGGCAGGTCGTGATTGCCGACCTCCACTGTGACCGGCACGTCGAGCGCGTGAATCCAGCGGCAGGCGGCGGTGAATTCGCGGTGCCGGGCGCGCATCGTCAGGTCACCGGTGATGGCCACGGCATCGGGGCGTTCCTGCTTCACGCAATCGACCAGCCAAGCCAGGGCGCGCGGATCTTCCAGGCCGAAGTGAATGTCGCTGATATGAAAGATGCGGGTCATTCTGGATGGTTTCCTTGGCCGGCCAGTTTCCTTGGCCTAACGGCGTCCAGGGTCTGCCTCCGGCCTTTCCCGCAGGCGCGGCCGGGGTCAAGAGTTGACGGCGTCGCTGGCCAGGAATTCCACCGGCAGGGTGACGCAGCGGAACGTCTCGCGCACCGTGCCATCACGACGTTCGCCATCGATCATCAGGGCGATCGGCTCGGCACTGGTGCAGACCACGGCGTCGGCCTGGCCCAGCTCCTCGTGCGGGCCCTGGCGGAAATCGCGCTTGACCAGCATCGACACGCCGTGGGCGGCGAGATCGGCCCAGTCCTGCGCATCGTAGCCGTCCAGGGTGAGCGTGCCATCATCGGCATCGATGCGCACGGCGCGATAGCCTTCGGGCTTGCCCAGCGATGGTTCGGAGACGCTGACGGACGCGCCGCCGGCGGTGCTGCGCACGGCTTCGCCCAGGGCGCTGGCAATGGTCGAGAGGTCCATGTCGCGCACGCCTTCGCGCACGTCGGCCCAGGTCGCGCCGGGGCCGGCCAACACTTCGACCAGAGCATGCCCGGCCGACGTTTCTACCGCGGGGCGGCGGCTGCGGCGCAATTCGCCCCGGCCCAGGCGCGCCGCGATCGTGGGCGCATCGACATCGCCATGTAGCGCCTTGGCCAGCAGGTTCTGCGTGCCGCCCGGCAGCACCAGCACGGCGCCCGACCAGCCATGCAACTGGGCCACCTGCGCGTTGACGGTGCCGTCGCCGGTAAAGATCGCCAGCGTGGCGACGTTGGCCGCTTCCAGCGTGGCGCGGGTCGGCAGGGGATCCGTAGGCAGGCGCAGCACGCGCGTGGGGGCGTGGCCCCCTTCGGCCAGCGCGGCGGTTAGTGCGGCGACGGCGGCTTCGGAATTGCTGCCGCTGGCCGGATTGACGATAAGCCAGAGCGGAATGGTGGTCATGTGCGACGGTCCTCCCCCCGGCCAATGCGCGGCACCGGGCGCGGTTCCCGTATGCGCCCGATCACACTTGGCCAATCACACCCGTCCGGACAGGATGAGCCAGGCCGAAAAGCCGTTCATCATGCTGTAGACGCCATAGCCGATCGCGCCCCAGGCCCAGCCTTGCGCGGCGAGCAGCATGCCGGCGACCAGCATGAGATATTCGATCAGCAGTGAAAAGCGCTGGTTCATCGCCTTGAGCAGGGGCGGCATCTGCTGCATCAGCGGGTGGTTGCAGGCCATCACCGCGCGGTTGAGCGCGAAATTGACGATGCCCAGCACAAAGATGACCGCCACTGCCATGCCACAGGAATAGTGCGCCTTTCTTGCCGGCAGGCAAAGCCTTTGCTGCGCATTGACCCGCAGCGGCGGACGAATCGAAGCGCGCGGCCATGGCGTTGGTCGGGTGGTGTTGCGGTCCATGGGCGTCGTCTGCCGATGCAGCATGGCGGTTCGTCGGGGACAGGGGGCACTGGTCGGCGCCGGGCCATGGCTGGTCGAGCGTGCCGCGCCGGGCGGACAAGAGCGCGGTAAAAGAGCGACATACCGCAGCGAATGAACGACGCCGCGACAATCCACCGCCCTTCCGAACCCGACTTTTGTTCCACCACACAAAAGGACCGACCCGATGTTTGCCACCTCTTCCGCTTTCCGCCCGCTCGCCCTTTCCTTCGCTGCCTTTGGCTCGCTCTGCGCCGGCGCGGCGCCCGCCCTGGCCCAGGACGCCACCGTGACTGAATCCGCCAGCGACATGGGCATGACCGTCACCCGCGTGCCGGTGAAGCTTTCGGACCTGAACCTGATGACCGTGCAGGGCCGCGCGATGGCCGATCACCGCGTGCGCGCAGCCGCCCGGCAGGCCTGCGCCATCGGCGTCGGCAAAATCACGCTGCAAGAGGCGCAGGATCAGCGCAACTGCTTCAGCACCGCGCTGCGCCAGGGCAAGGTCCAGGTCGCACTGGCCCGCCAGCAGGTTCTCGCCGCGCGCTGAGTGGCTGTCTGGACATCCGGCTGTGCCGGATGTGCGGCACTGGCCCGCTCCCCCACCCGACGTCCCGACGATAGTACCCTATGGGAGGTCGGGTGGGGGAGCGGGCCGGTGCCGAACCCCAAAATGCGCCTTGGCGCATTTTCCAGACGGTCTCCAAGCAATCTTCGCATTCTGAATTTGCGCGAACGAAACCGTTTTGGCCTCATTCATGAAACAAAGTTCAGACAAGAGCTTGCCGCACGCGCAGTCCCCCGTGCGGTTGGCGGGGCAGGGTCGCCGTTTCCACCGGCGATCCTGCCCCGAATACTTTCCGGCTATTTCCCGCTTTCGCGCAACGACGCCCGAGCCAATCTCTCAGGCGGTTTCCCGCGACGTTTCGGCATCGGCCAGCGCGGCATGATCGCCGGTGGCCAGCGCAATATCCTCGCGGTTGCGCCAGGCCAGGTCCGCGGGACCGAGCGGGCGCCCGTCGTGGGCGCGCAGCACGATCGGCGCGATCGGCTGGCCATCGCGGGCATCGCACAGCACCGGGTTGCAGGTCGGGCCTTCGCCCCACTTTTCGCCCCACTGGCGCAGCGCCAGCATGGCCGGCAGCAGATCCGATCCCTTGGGGGTGAGGCGATATTCCACCCGTCGGCGATCGTCGCAGCAGGGAATGCGCTCGAGAATGCCATGGTCGACCAGCCGCGACAGGCGATTCGACAGGATGTTGCGGGCAATGCCCAGTTGCGAGAGAAATTCCTCGAAATGCGAGATGCCGTTGAACGCGGCGCGCAGGATCATGAACGACCAGCGCTCGCCCATCACCTCCAACGCGACGAGGAGGCTGCACTGGGCAATATCGACCAGGGGCTCTTGCAATTTTTCCATCACCGGGCCGTCATAGCGCATAATGCGCGCCATTTTAAGCGATGTGCGACAGGAAGTGCGACAAGGCCGTGCCTGGGCCGGTGCGACCGGCGCAAGATGGCTGCCCGGCGCGGTTGTTCGGCCATGCCCGGCACCCCATATGGCGGCGTGAAGGAGATCCCACCGATGAGCGACAAGCTGATTCTGACAGAGGCCGAATGGCGCGAGCGGCTGAGCCCCGAGCAGTATCACATCCTGCGCCAGGCCGGCACCGAGCGCGCCTTCACGGGCAAGTATGACAAGAATAAGGCGAGCGGGGATTACGCCTGCGCGGGCTGTGGGCAGCCGCTGTTCACCTCCGCCACCAAGTTCGACAGCGGTTGCGGCTGGCCCAGCTTTACCCACCCGATGGACGAAACCGCGGTGGAGGAACGGCGCGATACCTCGCACGGAATGATTCGCACCGAAGTGCGCTGCGCGCGCTGCGACGGGCACCTGGGCCACGTGTTTCCCGATGGGCCGGCGCCCACGGGCCTGCGCTATTGCATGAACTCGGCCGCGCTCGACTTCACGCCGGAGGAATGATGCGTTAGGGAGCGAGCCCAGGACGCAGGGTTGGCCCTTTCATTAACCCTGCGTTACGGATCGCCTGTGCAAGGGCGGCCAAAGGCTCGCAAACCACAGCGCACTCCTGCGCTTTCGAGGAAACCGGTAACCACTGATGGCCAGACGGGACGCTCCGCGCCGCGGACAAGACGGCGAAGACCCCGCGCAGCGCAGCCGCGCACCTTCCACGATCGGACGATGGTTTCGCCGCCTCATGATCTGGGGCATCGGCATCGTGCTGTTGCTGGGCCTGGGAATCACCGGCGCGGTGCTGGTTACCGCGCGCTCGCTGCCCAGCTATGACAAGCTCAAGTCCAGCCAGGCCGGGCAGATGATCGTGGTGCGGGCCAACGACGGTTCGGAAATCGTCACGCTTGGGCCCAGCTACGGCAAGTGGATTCCCTATAACCGCATCCCGCAGCCGATGAAGGATGCGCTGGTTTCGGTGGAAGACCGCCGGTTCCGCGAACACTGGGGCGTGGACCCGGTGGGCATCATCCGTTCGGTGATGGTGCGCGCGCAGAGCGGGCGCTGGCGCCAGGGTGGCTCCACCATCACGCAGCAGCTTGCGCGCAACATCTTCCTCAACAACAGCCGCACGTTCGACCGCAAGATCCGCGAGGCGATCCTGTCGCTGGCCTTGGAAAGCAAGTTTTCCAAGGACCAGATTCTCGAGCTCTATCTCAACAAGGTCTACTTCGGCGGCGGCGCCTATGGCGTGGATTCGGCCGCGCGCAAGTTCTTCGGCCATTCGGGCGAGCAGCTTTCGCTGGGCGAGGCGGCGATCATCGCCGGCCTGGTCAAGGCGCCTTCGCATTATTCCCCCACGGCCGATGCCCAGGCCGCCGTGGACCGCGCCAAGGTGGTGCTGGAAACCATGGTCGATGCCGGCGCGCTGACCCCGGCGCAAGCGGCGGCGGTCAATCTCAACAGCGTGCACCTCGCCGCCGAGCAGGGCCAGAATTCCGCCCGCTATTTCACCGACTGGGTGCTGCCGCAGCTTGACGTGCTGGTGCCCGACAATGACCAGCCGATCGAGGTGTGGACCACGCTCGATCCCGTGGCGCAGCGCGCCGCGACCGATGCGATCACGGCGCAGGTGCCCAAGGGCGCCCAGGGCGCGCTGGTCAGCGTGGACCGCGATGGCGCGGTGCTGGCGATGGTCGGCGGCACCGATTACGTCACCTCGAACTACAACCGCGCCACCAATGCCGTGCGCCAGCCCGGTTCGGCGTGGAAGCTGTTCGTCTATCTGGCAGCGCTGGAACGCGGCTATCGTCCCGAAGACCGCGTGGTGGACGAGCCGGTGACGATCAACGGGTGGAGCCCGCGCAATTCGGGTGGCAACTATGCCGGCCAGATCGACGTGCGCACCGCCTTTGCCTATTCCAAGAACACGGTTGCGGCCCAGCTTGGCAACGAAGTGGGCTTTGACGCGGTGGCCAACATGGCGCGCCGCTTTGGCATCACCACGCCGATCAACACGATGCCGTCGATGGTGCTGGGCACCAGCGACGTGCGCGTGATCGACATGGTGCGCGCCTTTGCCTCGGTGGAAGCCAAGGGCAAGCTGGTCACGCCCTATGGCATCCGCAAGGTGACCACCACCGACGGCGAAGTGCTCTACAGCCATCGCCCCGATCCACAGCAGCAGCTCGTGCCCGATTATGTCGCGGCCGAAATTACCGACCTGTTGCAGACGGCGGTCAATATCGGCACCGGCCGCGCGGCGCAGATCGGCCGCCCGGTGGCGGGCAAGACCGGCACCACCAGTTCCAACAAGGATGGCTGGTTCCTGGGCTTTTCCAGCGGCGTGACGACCGGCGTGTGGATGGGCCGCGACGATGCGCATCCGGTGCCCGGCTTGCAGGGCGGCACCGCGCCGGCGCGCGCTTTTGCCGCCTATATGCGGGTGGCCACGGCCAAGCGCCCGGTCGAGCAGTTCGACACCCAGCTCAAGCTGCCCGAATGGCAACTGGAGCCGGACGACGAGGCGCTGCTCAACAATCCCAACGACTATTACTACACCGACGAGAACGGCAACACGGTCAACGGCCAGCAGGGCGACGGCCTGGAAGGCGGGCCGAGCGGTGGCCAGGGCGGGCCACAAGGCCGCACGCCCGACGATGCGATTCCGGTCGACCAGGATGGCCTGGGCACCGGCCCGGCCGCCCCGGCCCGGCAGGCGCCGCGCAACGCCCCGCCGGCAGCCAGCGACGACCTGCTCGACCGCGCGACCGGCCGCACTCGCCAGCAGGCGCCGAGGCCGGTCCAGCCTGGCGCCAAGCCGCCAGTCAGGCAGCCGGCGGATCGCCGGGCACAGGACTGGCAGGGCTACTGACCAACCCACGACAGGAAAATGCAGCCGGGGCGCGAACCATTCGCGCCCCGGTTCGTTTCTGGCTCACGACCGGCAGCCCTGGGGCTGCTGCTGATGGAGTTGGAAACATGGGCCTATTCCAATGGGCGGCCGCTGCGGCTGCCGGATATGTGATCTATCGCGCGGTGCGCACCAAGAACGCGGATGGCGAAGCACCGGCTGCCTTCGCGACCGGTGAGGCGCCCGGCGAGAACTTTGCCAAGGTGCGCTCGGCTGGAGTCGAAGGCATGCGGTCTGACCCGCCGAAGTGGGACAAGCAGGACCAGGCGGTGGATGAAAGCTTCCCCGCCAGCGATCCGCCGGCAACCTACTGATCGCATTCTACTGATCGCATTGCGCTGAACCGCCCGGCGCGAGGTGGGAAGCCTCGCGCCGGGCGGTTCATGCGCGCAGGCGGATCAATTCCGGCGCGATGCGCGCGGCGACCGAGACGTGGCCCTTGGCCATGTGAATGTGCGAGGCCCCGGCGGCATCGGCGAGATGCCAGTGGTCCACTGTTCCGGCGCCTTCTTCCACCCGCAGCGTGATGATGTCGGCATCGACCGTCACGGCCTCGACCTGCTGGAACAGCAGTTCGAGCGGAACGCGGCGGCGGGTGCGGCTATCGGGATGCGAAAGCAAGCGGATGGCAACCGTCTTGGCGAGCGTATCGATCGCGATGTCCTGAACCAGCGAGTCGTGCCCGTGGTCCTGCGCCATCTGCCGTTCGATCACATATTCGGAATGCATTGTCCGCCTCCCGCAACTGTCCGGCAGCATACGCCGAATAGCGGCGGGAGCAAGTCAGGCCTGTGCCATGGCGGGACAGGGCCGGAAACGAGAAGGCCGGCGTCCCTTGCGGGGCGCCGGCCTTGCTGTGTCAGGTGCCGTTGCCGGCGCGATCAGCGCAGGCGGATCGGCAGGTAGATCGCGGGCTGGCCGGCGCGCTGCACGCGCAGCAGCACGGCTTCGCGGTTCTCCGCCTTGGCCTGGCGCACCACGGCTTCCAGATCGGCCAGGGTGTTGAGCATGCGGTAGTTGGCCGAGAGAATGATGTCGCGGCGCTGGAGGCCCTTGGCACCGGCATCGGACGAGCTGTCCACCCCGGTGACGACCACGCCGCGCGTGTCTTCGCTCACACCAAGCTGACGGGCAATGGTCGGGGTCAGCGGCACGGCGCCAATGCCCAGCGACTTCTGGATCAGGCCACCAGCCTGGGACTGCTTCTGCTGCTGTTGCTGGTTACCATCGCCGTTGTCGTTGCCGAAGCCGCCATCGTCCTGCTGGTCCTGATCGAAGCTCTGGTTGGCCAGGTCTTCTTCGCTCGGGCGCTTGCCCACCACGGCGTTGACCGTCATCGGCTTGCCATTGCGCACCAGGTCGATCGCCACGGTCTTGCCCGGCGGCGTGTTGGCGACGATGAACGAAAGCGTCTGGTCGGGCTTCACTTCCTTGCCATCGACGCGGGTGACCACGTCGCCGGCCTGGATGCCGGCCTTGGCCGCACCCGCGCCGGGTTCCACCGACTGGATGAACTCGCCCCGGTTCTTGGGCAGGCCCAGCGAGGCGGCCAGATCATCGTTGATCGGCTGGATGCGCACGCCCAGATAGCCACGCTCGATCGCCTGGCCGTTCTTGAGCTTTTCCACGATGGGAGCAGCGATTTCGGCGGGGATGGCAAAGCCGATGCCCACGCTGCCGCCGGTGGGCGAATAGATTGCGTTGTTGATGCCGATCACGTTGCCGGCCATGTCGAACATTGGCCCGCCCGAGTTGCCGCGGTTGATCGAGGCGTCGGTCTGGAGATAGCGGTCATAGGCGCTGCCCGAGCCGGTGGCGCGATAGACCGCCGAAATGATCCCTTGCGTGACGGTGCCGCCCAGGCCGAACGGGTTGCCGATCGCGATCACCCAGTCACCCACGCGCGCCTTGCGCGAATCCCCGAACTTCACGAACGGGAAAGGCTTGGTGCCGGTGATCTTGAGCACGGCAAGGTCGGACGCGGCATCCTTGCCGACCAGCTTGGCCGGGTATTCCGTACCGTCGGGCGTGGTGACCGAAATCGATTCGACTTCGCCCTGGCCATCGGCCGTGATCACGTGGTTGTTGGTGACCACATAGCCATCGGCCGAGATGATGAAGCCCGAACCGAGCGACTGCGCTTCGCGCGTGCCGCCGCCACCGCCCTGGCCGCCGCCGAACAGATCGCCGAACGGCGTTCCGGCAAACGGATTGTTGTTCTGGACCTTGACCCGCTGGCGGGTGGAGATGTTGACCACGGCGGGCTGGAGCTGGGCCGTGAGATCGGCGAAGCTGGAGGGCGCGCCCTGGCGCGGGGTGATCGCCTGGATCTGCGAGCTGTCGTTCTGCGCCACCTGGGCGCCGGCCGGGAAACCCGTGGCCAGCGTGAGCGCACTGCCGGCGAGAAGCAGTGCCGTCGTCACTCCATAAGCGTATCGCACGAGGGTTTATCCTTTATTCGCTTGTTGCTTGACGCGGATGAGGGAAACCGCGCCCGATCCCGGTTGCCGTTTCACGCTTCGTCGCATGAACGGACTTTGAATGGAACAGGTTCCGATTACTCACCCTTGAATCGCTTCAGATAGCGGTTGTCGGGCGAGAGAATGATGCTGGTATTGCTGTCTTTTTGGGTGAAGGTATAGTCATAGCTCTGCATGGCGCGGTAAAAGTCATAGAAATCAGGATCCTTGCCAAAGCTCGCGGCATAGATTCGCGCCGCTTCCGCTTCGGCCTGGGCACGAATGATCTGCGCGTTCTTTTGCCCTTGCGCGGCAATCGTCGCCGCTTCCTGCGCGCGGGCGGTGGCCATGCGGGCAAAGGCGGATTCCAGCGGCGTGCCATCGGGCAGGTCGGCGCGCTTGATCCGCACGTCGATCACCTGCGCGCCGTATTCGCGCGCCTCGCGGTCCAGCCCTTCGCGGATGCGGGCCATGGCCTGGCCACGCTCGGGCGTGAGCAGCGAGGCAAAGGTGCGCTTGCCCAGTTCCTGGCGCAGCACCGAATTGAGGATCGGCTGCAACTGCTGCGACACCCGGTCCACCGTGCCGGCGGTTTCGTACATCTTGATCGGGTCGATCACCCGGAACCGGGCATAGGCGTCCACTTCCAGGCGGCGCTGGTCGAGCGAGGTGACCTGCTGGCGCTCCATGTCGACATCGAGCACGCGGCGATCGATCCGCACCGCCTGTTCCAGGAACGGAATGCGCCAGACCAGCCCGGCCCCGGTGCGGCCGAAATCGGCATTGGGGGCATAGCGGTTGACCACGCGCACCGGCTGGCCGAGGCGCACGATCACCACCTGCTCGGTTTCCGGCACCACGATCACGCAGAGCAGCAGCAACACGAACAGCGCGACAGCGCCGGCAATCACGCGCTGGTTGAGCGAGAGGAAGGGCTGCATCAGCGGTCTCCCTTCTGGCGGCTGTCATCGGGCGGCGTCTGGCGCAGCGCGGGCAGCGGCAGATAGGGGACGGTTCCCGGGGCTTCGACAATCACCTTGTCGGTCTGGCTCAGCACGCGCTCCATCGTTTCGTAATACATGCGGCGCTTGGTCACGTCCGGGGCCAGCTTGTATTGTTTATAGACCTTGTCGAAGGCGGCGGCTTCGCCTTGCGCGGCGGCCAGCTTCTTCTGCGCCCAGCCCTGCGCCTCGTTCACGTCGCCCTGCGCCTTTTGCTGCGCGGCAAGCACTTCCTTGAACGCATCGACCACTTTGGCCGGTGGATCGATCTTGGTGATTTCCACGCCCTGGATCTTCACGCCCGAGCGATAGGCATCGAGCACGCGCTGCATCTTGTCGCGCACGTTCTGCTCGATCGTGGCGCGGCCGGTGCCCATGGCATCGTTGAAGCCCACTTCGGCAATCGCCGCGCGCATTGCGGCTTCGGCCACTTCGCGCACGGTCTGGTCCGGATCGGCGAGCTGGTAGGTGTAGAGCTTGAGATCCTTGATGTTCCAGCGCACCAGGTAATTGAGATTGACCAGGTTCTGGTCACCGGTGAGCATCAGCCGCTCGCCATCGCCTTCGGGGATGGTCTCGCGCTGGATCGAGGTGACGTCGCGCGTTTCGACCGACTGGATCGGCCAGGGCAGGGTGAGCGAAACCCCCGGGCCCAGCGTGCGGGAATAGGCACCGAACGTGGTGACCACGCCCTGTTCCTGCGGCGCCAGGCGATGGGTGCTCGATCCGATCAGCCAGATCGCGGCGACTGCGGCCAGTCCGATCGGCCACCACGACTTGCCGTCTGGCCGCTGCGGCAGGCGCAGGTTGGGGCCGCGTCCACCCAGGAACGGTGCGCCGGGCGGCGGGGTGCCGCGCCCGCTGCCGCCGTTCCTGTTGCCACCGTTCCTGCCCCCGCCGGTGCGGGCGCGAAAAATGTCTTCGATGCTGGGCGGGCGCCGGCTTTCGCCTGCCGGGGGCAGCCAGGGATTGCGTGGGCCGCTGCCCGGCGAGGTCTTGTCCTCCTTGCCGTCCTGGCCTTTTGCGGGCTCGTCCGGCTTGCCGTCCGCCTCGGCCTCATCGCTGCCTGCGGACGCGGGCGGGGCGTTTTCCGGTCGCTCGGAATCATCGCGGCCGGAATCGTCTGGAGCGCCCCATGGGCTCTTGCGGTCGCTCATGACCGGGTTTCCGAAAAGGGCGCGAGGCGGCGCGCAGCCGGTCCACGAAAAGCAGTCATGCGCAGTCTTATAAGAAGGGATCGCGTGAAAAACAGGGTCTCGTTCCCAAAATTCGTCTGCTAGGGGCTTTGGGGCATGCCCTGGACAAGCGACCCGTGGCAGGCAGGAAACAGGAACGAATGCAGTGACGATCGATGAAGCAGCCGTGCGCCAGGCCATTGCCGCGGCCGTGGGCAGCGAAAGGCTCCAGGTGGTGCGGGTTACCGGCACGAGCGGGACGGCGGTGATCGATGCCGGCGGCCTTGATGGTGCGGCGCGCGCGGCGCTGGAGCAGGCGGCCAAGGCGGCGGCCACGGCTGCGGGCCTGGCCGAATTGCGCGTGGCGCTGACGGCCGAAAAGCGCACGCGGCGCATCCTGGCGGTGGGTTCGGGCAAGGGCGGCGTGGGCAAGTCCACGCTTTCGGCCAATCTCGCCGTGGCCATGGCGCGGCTGGGGCGCAAGGTCGGGCTGGTCGATGCCGATATCTATGGCCCGTCGCAGCCGCGCCTGCTCGCCACCGAAGGGCGCAAGCCCGAGGCGCGCGACAAGACGATGATTCCCGTGCAGAGCCCGTGGGGCGTGCCGATGCTGTCGATGGGGCATCTGGTGCAGCCGGGCCAGGCGATTGCCTGGCGCGGGCCGATGGCCGGCAGCGCGCTGGGCCAGTTGATCGAGGCCGACTGGGGCGAGACCGAAATCCTGGTGGTAGACCTGCCGCCCGGCACGGGTGACATCCAGTTGACCATGCTCCAGAAATACAAGCCGGCAGGTGCGGTGATCGTGTCCACCCCGCAGGATCTGGCGCTGATCGACGCGACCCGCGCGATCGGGCTGTTCGACCAGGGCAAAGTGCCGGTGCTGGGCCTGGTGGAAAACATGGCCGGCTATTTGTGCCCGCATTGCGGCCAGGTGAGCGATCCGTTTGGCCATGGCGGCGCGGAAGTGACCGCGCGCGAACTGGGCCTGCCATTCCTGGGCCGCGTGCCGCTGGATATCGCCATCCGCCAGAAAAGCGACGCGGGCGAGCCGCCGGCAGCGGGCGAGGGACCGCAGGCGCAGGCCTTTGCCACGATCGCGCGGGCCGTGCTGGCCGCGCTGGACCAGCCGGCCTGACCGCCGCGCCATGGCGCTGCCGCCGCTCGCCCGCAGGCTGAAACCGACGCGGCGCGGGGTGTTGATCGGCGCGGGCGCAGGGGGCGCGCTGATCGCCGCCTTTGCCTTGGTGCCGCGCCACTATGCCCCGCCGCTGAAGGCGGGCAAGGACACGCGCGTGGTCAATGCGTTCCTCAAGCTGGCGCGCGACGGCACGCTGACCGTCGCCGTGCCGGCCTGCGAGATGGGGCAGGGGGTGACCACTCTGTTTGCCCAGATCGTGGCGGTGGAACTGGGCGCGGACTGGGCGCAAGTGGCGGTGGAGCCCGCGCCGCTCAGCCCGGCCTATGCCGATGCGGTGCTGGCGGCGCATTGGGCGCCGCTCTGGCTGCCCACCTGGTTGCCGATTCTGGACGATGCGCTGGGCCAGCCCGGCAATGGCCTGACCGCACTCAAGGCCGAGCGCGGGCCGATGATGCTGACCGTTGCGGGCACCGGCCTGGCCGCATTCGAGCAACCGTTGCGCGTGGCCGCCGCGGCCCTGCGTGCGCAACTGATCGACGCTGCGGCCGCGCAGTGGGGCGTGGACGCGGCAAAGCTCGATACCCAGGATCATGCCGTGATCGGCGGGGGCAAGCGCCTGCCGTTTGCCCGGCTGGTCGAAGCCGCGCTCGATCGCGATCCTCCTGCCGATGCGCCGCTGCGCGCCAGCCCGGCGCGTGAAGCGCCCGCACGCTTTCCGGCCGGCAGCAAACCGGCCTTTCCCCGGCTCGACCTGCCGGCCAAAGTCGACGGCAGCTTCGTGTTTGCCGCCGATGTGCGCCTGCCCGGCATGGTCCATGCCGCGATTGCCCATGGGCCGCAGGGCGATTGCGTGCTCTCATCCTGGGATGCGCAGGGCGCGGCGCGGGTGCCGGGGTGCCTGGGCGTGGTCCATGCCAAGGGCTGGCTGGCCGCGATCGGCGTCACCTGGCATGCCGCCGATCGCGCGGTGGCGGCGATGGAGCCACGGTTTCGCCCGCGTGGGCCAGTGGCTGATGGCAACGCCATCGACGCGGCGCTGGACAAGGCGCTTCAACAGGGCAAGGCGCAGCGCCTGTGGGGGCAGGGCGACCCCACCGCCTTGCTGGAAAAGCCCAGCCTGACCGCACGCTATGACATTGCCGCCGCGCTGCATGCCCCGCTGGAGCCGGGCACCTGCACCGCGCGGATCGAGCATGGCCGGCTGGAACTGTGGCTGGCAACGCAAGCGCCTGAGGCAGCGCGGCGCGAGGGCGCGCGGGCAGCGGGCCTCGCCGAGGCGGACGTGGTGGTCTATCCGATGGCGGCGGGCGGCAGCTTCGATGCGCGGCTCGATGCGCGGATCGCGGGCGAAGCGGCGGCCCTGGCCCGCGCCACGGGCAAGCCGGTGCAACTCACCTGGTCGCGTTGGCAGGAATCGCTCGCCAGCCTGCCGCGCGCGCCGGTGTCGGCCTTGCTCGAGGCCGGGATGAGCCCGGACAAGCAGCAGGTGCTGGGCTGGCGCAGCCGCATTGCCATGCCGGCATCGCTGCGCGAAACCGCCGCCCGCGTGCTGGACGGGGAAAGCGCGGCGAGCGCGCGCCGCTGGCAGGACAGCGCCGATCCGCTGGCGCTGGAAGGCGCGCTGCCGCCCTACACGATTCCCGAATGCGCGGTGGAGCATGTGCCGGTGGCGCTGCCCCTGGCGACGGCGCGCATGCGTGGCGGCGGTGCGGCGATCAGCGCGTTCCTGACCGAAAGCTTCATCGACGAATGCGCCCATTTCGGCGGCAACGAGCCGCTGGCGTTCCGCATGGCCATGCTGGGCGGCCAGCCGCGCCTGGCCGCCTGCCTGCAAGGCGTGGCGCACCTGGCGATGTGGGGCGGCGGGGCCGATGCCTCTGGCCAGGGGATCGCCTGCCACACCATGGCGCTGGACGCGCGCGAGGGGCGGCGCGAGGGCCACATCGCGGTGGTGGCCACGGCGCGGCAGGTCGATGGTGCGATCCGCGTGGAAACCCTGAGCGCCTGCGTCGATATCGGGCGGGTGATCAACACCGACCTTGCCCGCCAGCAGATCGAGGGCGGGTTGATCTTCGGCCTGGGCCTGGCCGTGGGCGGCAGCACCGGCTATGCCGCCGGGCGACCCCTGGCAGGACATTTCAGCCAGCTGGGCTTGCCGCTGCTGGCCGAATGCCCCAAGGTCGAGGTTGTGTTTGTCGACAGCAACGCCCAGCCGTTCGACCCCGGCGAACTGGGGATGGTGGCGGTGGCGCCGGCCATCGCCAACGCGCTCCATTCCGCAACCGGCCTGCGTCTGCGCCGGCTTCCCCTCTTGTCCGAAGGCGTTTGATGACCGTTGCCGCACCGCCCCATTCCTGCCCCGCCCACCTGCCGGCCGATCACCCGCCGGTGGCGACGGGGCGCATCGGCGTGCTGCTGGTGAACCTTGGCACGCCCGATGCGCCCGATGTCGGCGCGGTGCGGCGCTACCTCCAGGAATTCCTGTCGGACAAGCGCGTGGTCGAAATCCCTGCGCTGCTGTGGCAGCCGATCCTGCGCGGCATCATCCTGCGCACGCGGCCCAAGAAATCGGCCCATGCCTATGCCCAGGTCTGGGGGCCGGAAGGATCGCCGCTCGCCGCGATCACGGCGGCGCAGACGCGCGCGCTCCAGGCCCGGCTGGGCGAGCAGGTGATCGTGCGCCACGCCATGCGCTATCAGAGCCCGGCCATGGCCGGCGAACTCGATGCGCTGCTCGACGCCGGGTGCGAGCGCATCCTGGTGGCGCCGCTCTATCCGCACTATTCCGGGGCCACCACCGCCAGCGCGCTCGATGCCGTGGCCGACTGGATCAAGCAGCGCCGCCGCCTCCCGGCCCTGCGCACGCTGCCGCCCTATCATGACGATGCCGTGGCGATTGCGGCGCTGCATGCCGATATGGCACGCCAGATCGATGCGCTGGATTTCGTGCCCGAGGCGCTGCTGCTGAGCTATCACGGCATGCCCGAGCGCACGCTGCACCTGGGCGATCCCTATCACTGCCATTGCCGCAAGACCTCGCGCCTGCTGGCCGATGCCTTTGCCCAAAGCCATCCGGGGCTGGCGCTGATCACCAGCTTCCAGTCCCGCTTTGGCCGCGCCAAGTGGCTGGAGCCGGCGACCGACACCACGCTGGTCGAACTGGCCAAGGCCGGCACGCGCAAAGTGGCGATCGCGGCGCCGGGCTTTTCGGCCGATTGCCTGGAAACGCTGGAAGAGCTTGGCCTGCGCGGCAAGGAGGATTTTCTTGCCGCGGGCGGCAGCGCCTTTGCCGCGCTGTCCTGCCTCAACACGTCGCAGGCCGGGATGGACATGCTCGAAGCCCTGGTGCGGCGCGAACTGGCGGGGTGGATCGCCGCCTGAAAAGGCGCGGGGCCGGGCGATTTGACACGCCCGCCAGACGTGGCATGTTCCGCGCCACGGGCCAGGACCGGCAACAGGTTCGGCCCGATGGAGAGAGCATGCTGACATCGGCGATTCCCTTGCAAGACGTGGATCCTGCCCTGCTGCCCCTGCCGGGGCTGATTTCCGACACCGACGCGCCGGATTGCGACGAGGCCGTGCCATGGCGTGCCGTGCCTGTCAGCCGGGCGCTGGCCTGGGGTGACGAGGCGGCGCTGCTGCTGCGCGAGCGAGCTAGGCTCGGCCCGGTGTTCCGCCGCGGCGAGCGTGTGATCCTGCTGGACCCTGCATTCAACCGCCTGGTGCTGGATGACGATGGCGCGCTGTTCCCCAGGGCCGAGCCCGGCGGCGCCCTCGCGCTCGATACCGCTGTGCTGGAGCGTGTCCTGGCCGCCGAACTGGCCCGCTGGCGCGAAGGCACGATCCGCTTTCAGCCGGCCATGGCCATGGCGCTGGCGCGCGCCCTGGTGCCGGCCGTAACGGGGCTGGCACCGGGCTCGGGCGCGGCCGAGCGGCTGGCCAATGCGCTCTCGACGCTGGATGAAGGGCGCAGCCTGCTGCGCCGGGCGATGCCGCGCGGCCTGCCGTCCTCGCCGATCGGGGCGCGACAGGCGCTGGCCCAGGGTCTGCGCGCTGCCGGTGCCGATGCGCCGGGGCTGGTCGACAGCTTGCAGGCGAGCCACGCTCTGGCGCTGCGTGCGCTCGGCACGCTGGTGCGCCATCTGGCCGATACGCCCGACTGGCAGGATACGTTGCGCGCCGAAGTGCGCAGCCCGCACCGCCTATCGACGCCTGCGGGGGTGGAGACGGCCACGCAGGATGGCCTGCGCGAACTGGTCGACATGGCCACCTGCGAGGCCTTGCGGCTGATGCCCGCGCCAGTGCTGGTGGAGCGCCGCCTGCTGGCGCCGCTGGCAATCGGTGCGCACCGGCTGGAGGCGGGCACGCGCGTCGCGATCAGCCCGGCGGCCACCCACGCTGACCCGGCGCTGTGGCCCGATCCGCAGCATTTCGATCCCTTGCGTTTTGCCCGGCTGCGCACGGCCGAGCGGGCGCCGGGGGCATGGATCGCGGCCGACGTGCTGCCAGCCCCGGTGGCGCCGGTGGTGATCGCGGCAACGCGGCTGGGCGTGGCCCACCTGCTGGCGCGCTTTGGCTTGGCTACGGCGGGCGAAGGGGGCAAGCTGCTGCTGCGTCGTGCAGATTGAGGGGGCGCCGATTGAGGGGGCGCCGATTGAGGGGGCGCCGATTGAGGGGCGCGCGGATTGAGATCGCGCGCCCGGCCCGCTATGGCCGGGCAGCGAATCGTTCGATCGTGGTACCCGGCAGGCGCCATGCACAAGGCGCAAGCTGGCCGGCGGATCGTCGCAAGGCGCAAAGCTCGCCTTGACGATTCGTCCACAGCCCGGTAAGGGCGCCGCTTTCCGGCGGGCTTGCCCGCCTTGTCGAACGACTAAGTCGAGCAAGCTACCAGGACATTTCCCGGTCTGCCCCTTCGGGGTGGCCCGCCAGAGGACAGAAACAGGACAGACATGGCCAATACGCCGCAAGCCCGCAAGCGCATCCGTCGCAACGAACGCCGCGCCGAAATCAACGGCAACCGTCTTTCGCGCATCCGCACTTTCGTGAAGAAGGTGGAATCGGCGATCGCCGGTGGCGACAAGGCCGTGGCGGCCGAAGCGCTCCAGGCTGCCCAGCCGGAACTGGCCCGTGGCGTTGCCCGTGGCGTGGTTCACAAGAACACCGCTGCCCGCAAGCTCTCGCGTCTGAGCAAGCGAGTCGCCGCGCTCTGATTCGGCGCAACGGCACCCCCTTTGCTTAAGGGGGGCTGCTGCGCACAATTACGGCTTTGGCCGGCGTGATGAACGCCGGCCATTTTCGTCTGCGGCTTGTGCGACGGTTCGATGACACAGTCATTTCCGGCAAGTGACGGATTTGTCGCGATTCGCGTGACTGGGTTTTTGGCAATTGACGATAAATCAATAACTTGAGCGAAGATCGCGGAGTTGTTGAGTCAAGGCTAATTATTTCAGAAATTTTGCGCTCCATGGGCTTGCACAGCCCCCGCAGTGGCTCATAGACAGAGACCACGCCGCGCGTTGGTCGGTTTGCTGTGACGCAGATCGCCCGGCACACGGTGTCACGAAACATCGTTCGATACGGCAATCCGCCGTGCCATCGGGGCACCGGCGGGCAGGTAAGCTGTGTCTGCGGAAACGTGGCTGGTCGGTCTTTGTCCGAATGGCCGCGCACCGCAGGCCGTGTCCGTTCGGGATGCGTCTGGTGGGGGCATCTGTCTGGAGGCGCTTTGGCGCCCGGGGCGGAAGGATCGCATCCTGGGGGCGCATCTTGGGTCATCTGGCCGCAGGCCTGGAAAATTTACGTGGGACGGCGAAGCGTGAAGATGGATCAGTTCGGCGGTGCGATCGGCGGTGCAGGTGGCACGGCCGCAACCAATGGGCGCGGGGCCGGGCAGGCCGCCGCGCTGCGAAAAGGACGTGACGGGGGCATGGAGGACCAGGAAGCGCTCGACCTGGCGGCCGATTGGGCCGACATCAGCCAGGGGCTGAAGAAGGATCTGGGTCCGCAGCTTCACACGCAGTGGATCAAGCCGATCCAGCTCGGCAGTTTCTGCAAGGAAACCGGCACGCTGGACTTGTTCCTGCCGACCGAATTCTCGGCCAACTGGGTGGCGGACCGCTTTGCCGACCGTCTCTCGCTGGCGTGGAAGATCGCGCGGGCCGAAGTGCGCCAGGTGCGCATCACCGTGCACCCGCGCCGTCGCGCCATGCCAGAGCTGCGCGTGGGTGGCCGTGCCGCGCCCGAGTTGCGCGTGCCCGCCGCCAACGAGACCGCCCCGGTGCTGGCCCCGGCCAGCCGCCCGGCGCCCACGCCGGCGCCGCAGACGATCGCCGGCTTCGATGTCAGCGCGTCCGGTGTCGATCCCTCGCTGACCTTCAACGACTTCGTCACCGGCAGTGCCAATGTCCTGGCGCTCAATGCCGCGCAGCGCATGTCGGCCGCGGAAACCCCGCAGTTCTCGCCGCTCTACCTCAAGGGCTCGACCGGCCAGGGCAAGACGCATCTGCTCCACGCCATTGCCAACGGCTTCATCGCCGCCCGGCCTGGCGCGCGGGTGTTCTACTGCTCGGCCGAGCGCTTCATGATCGAATTCGTCCAGGCCATGCGCCAGAACGAGATGATCGAGTTCAAGAGCCGCCTGCGCAGCTTCGACATGCTGCTGGTGGACGACATCCAGTTCATCATCGGCAAGGCCAGCACGCAGGAAGAATTCCTGCACACCATCGATGCCCTGCTGAGCGCCGGCAAGCGCCTGGTGGTGGCCGCCGATCGCGCGCCCCAGGCGCTCGACGGGGTGGAACAGCGCCTGCTCTCACGCCTGTCGATGGGGCTCGTCGCCGATATACAGGCTGCTGACATCGAGCTGCGGCGCCAGATCCTGGAGCACCGCCTGTCGCGCTTCACCAGCGCCCAGGTGCCGCAAGACGTGGTCGAATTCCTCGCCCGCACGATCAACCGCAACGTCCGCGAACTGGTGGGCGGCCTCAACAAGCTGATTGCCTTCGCCCAGCTCACCGGCCAGCAGGTGAGCCTGCAACTGGCCGAAGAGCAGTTGACCGATATCCTCTCGGCCAACCGCCGCCGCATCACGATCGACGAGATCCAGCGCACGGTGTGCCAGTTCTATCGCGTCGACCGCTCGGAAATGGCCTCCAAACGCCGTGCCCGCGCCGTGGTGCGTCCGCGCCAGGTGGCGATGTACCTGGCCAAGGTGCTCACTCCCCGGTCCTATCCGGAAATCGGGCGCAAGTTTGGCGGGCGCGACCATTCCACGGTGATCCATGCCGTGCGCCTGATTGAGGACCTGCGCAGCCGCGATGCCGACATGGACGGCGACGTGCGCACCCTGCTGCGCCAGTTGGAAGACTGAGCGCCGGATTGGCGAACCCCGGGGGCGCCTTGTTGCGGCCCCGGGTTGTCCCCCTGATATCTGCCCTTGCTCCACAGGCTTATGCCCGGCGGATGCACAGACTTGTGCGCGCCTTGTGCACAGACTTTTGCCTGCCTTGTCGACAGGGTGTTCCTCAGGCTTGCGCACCGGTCGGCCACAGCCTTGTGCCCATGGTTTCCACCGGCTTGCCCACCGCCGGGTCACAGGTTGTGATCAGGGTTTTGCGCTGACTTTTCCACAGACGCTGGCGGTATCGAACCACGTGCCGCCGGCCTGCGCGCATTCGCGGGCGGCCCAGTGGCCCTTGCCCCACCAGCCGATCACCACGCCGAGCAGCAGGGCAAGGGTCAGCACGATCCAGATACGATCTTTCATGGCGGCAAGTTGTGGCGCAAGGCGCGGCGCTTGCAAATGGCCATCTGGCGTTTTGGCCTGGGTGCGCCTACCTCCGGCGGCATGACGCCAGCCCTTTCCGCCGACCGCCTCGACCGTTTTGCCCGCCACATCGTGCTGCCCGAAGTGGGCGGCGCCGGGCAGGCGCGGATCATGGGCGCCCACGTGGTGCTGGTGGGCGTGGGCGGCATCGGCGCACCGGCGTTGCAATACCTCGCCGGTGCGGGCGTCGGGCGGTTGACGCTGATCGACGACGACGTGGTCGAGCCATCCAATCTCCAGCGCCAGACCATTTTCACTCTGGCCGACGTGGGGCAGAGCAAGGCCGAGGCGGCTGCATCCTGGGTGGACCGGTTTGATCCCGCGCTGGCGGTGGAGGCACGGCGCCTGCGCATCCGGCGCGACAATGCGGCCGCGTTGGTCAGCGGCGCCGACGTGGTGTTGGATGGATCGGACAACTTTGCCACGCGCCTGGCGGTGTCAGACGCCTGCGTGGCAGCGGCCGTGCCGTTGACCAGCGCCGCGCTGGGGCGGTTCCAGGGGCAGGTGGCCAACTTTGCCGGGCATCGTCCGGGTGAGGCCTGCTACCGCTGCTTCGTGGGTGATGCCTTCGATGCCGATGACTGCGACACGTGCGCCGCGCAAGGTGTGCTGGGCGCGATGGTCGGCATGGTCGGCACCTTTGGGGCCATGGCCGTGCTGCGCGTGCTGCTGGAAGGCGTGGCCAGTCTGGGTGATCCGCAGTGGGGACAGTTGCACGTGCTCGACGGGCTCAGGCCCGGCTTACGCACGATGCGCATTGCCCACGATCCGGCTTGCCCGGCTTGCGGCCATGGCTCCGAAACGGACGGATAAAAAGCGCAATCATACCGCGTTCGGGGGATGGCCATGCGCAGCCGCTGGCTTAGACTGCCTCTCGCGACCCGACAGGCGCGCGGTGCAAGCCGCGAACCTGGGACTTGGCTCGGCCAGGGGTTCAGGGGCCGAGGCTCCCTGGACCCTTGGTCGGGCTCTTTCGTGTCGGCGGCACCGGCCCGCTCCCCCACCCGGCCTCCCAACGATAGTACCCTATGGGAGGCCGGCCCCCTCAGCGAAAACGTCCCCCGGACGTTTTCGGTGCCTTCGGGACGGGAGCGGGCCGGTGCCGCTGTGAAAATGCGCCTTGGCGCATTTTCCAAACTGAGAGTCACCGCGTCTTGAGCAGTTCGTCCACCCAATCGGGCACGATCTGCGTTGCCGGCCCCAGCCGGGTTTCGTGAAACCACGCCGAGCCCTGGCTGCGTTCGAGATTGAGTTCGAGCGTTTCCGCACCGATCTCGCGGGCCAGGCGCACGAAGCCGGCAGCGGGATAGACCGCGCCCGAAGTGCCGATCGACACGAACAGGTCGGCCTGGGCCATCGCGGCGTGAATCTCGTCCATGCGATAGGGCACTTCGCCGAACCAGACGATATCGGGGCGCAGTGCCGGTGCGGCGCAGGCGGGGCAGGGCGGCCGATCGATCAGCGGGCCGGTCCAGGCGTGGCGCGTGTCGCAGGCGGTGCACCAGGCGGACAAGTGCTGGCCATGCATGGCGATCAGGCGCTCGGAACCGGCGCGCAGATGCAGGTCGTCGACATTCTGGGTGACCAGCGTGACGCTGCCGTCGGGCACCTTGATCGGCCACTCCCGCTCCAGCCGGGCGAGCGCGCGGTGGGCGGCGTTCGGCGCCTTTTCCTGGATCGCGGCGCGGCGCATGTCGTAAAAGCGCAGCACCAGGTCGGGATCGCGGGCAAAGGCCTCGGGCGTGGCGACGTCTTCCACGCGGTGTTGTTCCCACAGGCCACCGCCACCGCGAAACGTGTCGATGCCGCTTTCGGCGCTGACTCCGGCGCCGGTCAGGATGACGATGTTCTGGGGAAGGCTCATGGCCCGATCATGCCGGATCGGCACGGGTGTGCCAATCCGGCATGATGGCCAGGGTGCTCAGGCAAACGTGCTGGAATCGATGACGAAGCGATAGCGCACGTCACCCTTTTCCATGCGGTCCCATGCGGTGTTGATATCCTGCACCGCGATGGTCTCGATTTCCGAGACGATGCCGTGTTCGGCGCAGAAATCGAGCATTTCCTGGGTTTCGGCAATGCCGCCGATCAGCGAGCCGGCGATCGAGCGGCGGCCGAAGATCAGGTTGAACACCGTCGGGCTCGGGTGCGGGTGTTCCGGCGCGCCGACCAGGCACAGCGTGCCGTCGCGCTTGAGCAGAGTGACGAAGGCATCGAGATTGTGGCTGGCGGCCACGGTATCGAGGATGAAATCGAGGCTGCCGGTCTGCGCGGCCATTTCATCGGCATTGCGCGAGACGACCACTTCGTGAGCGCCCAGCGCCAGGGCTTCTTCGCGCTTGGCCGGGCTGGTGGTGAAGGCCAGGACATGGGCGCCCAGCGCGCGGGCGAGCTTCACGCCCATGTGGCCAAGGCCGCCGATGCCGACGATGCCGACCTTCTTGCCCGGCCCGACGTTCCAGTGGCGCAGCGGCGACCAGGTGGTGATGCCGGCGCAGAGCAGCGGCGCGACGGCGGCGAGTTGTTCGGGGGCGTGGCGCACGTGGAGGACGAAGCCTTCGTTGACCACGATCGCCTGGCTGTAGCCGCCGAGGGTATGGCCGGGGGCGTCGGCCGTGGGCGAATTGTAGGTCTGGACCATGCCTTCTTCGCAGAACTGTTCCAGCCCATCGTGGCACGAGCCGCAATGGCCGCAGGAATCGACCATGCAGCCAACGCCCACGGTGTCACCCACCTTGAACTTGGTCACTTCGGCGCCGACGGCCGTGACATGGCCGACGATCTCGTGGCCGGGGACCACCGGATAGATGGCGTTGTTCCATTCGTTGCGCGCGGTGTGCAGGTCGGAATGGCACACGCCGCACCAGGCGATGGCGATCGCCACGTCGTGCAGGCCGGGTTCGCGGCGCGTGATCGGGAGGGGGCCGAGCGGTTGGTCGGCCGCGGGAGCGGCATAGGCCAGGACGGTCATGCAGCGATTCCTTTTGCAAAAGAGGAGGGGAGAGGGAGAGCGCCTATCTAGGGGATCGCCATTAAGCTGATAATGGGGCAATTCGGGCATGAACTGATATCAGGATTGCATCAATGATCCGGCCCGACCACGATGACCTGCGCGCCCTGCTGGCGGTGGTGCGCGAACGCAGCTTCACCCGCGCGGCCGCGCAACTGGGTACTTCGCAATCGGCGCTGAGCCGCACGATCGCGGGCCTTGAGGCGCAGATGGGCGTGCGCCTGCTCAACCGCACCACGCGCGCGGTTTCCCCCACGCCCGAAGGCGAGCGGCTGGCGCAAGGGGTGGCGCCCCACTTTGCCGCGATCGATGCTGCCGTCGATGCGCTGGGCGAAAGTTTGGCGCGGCCATCGGGGCTGGTGCGGCTGACGGTGGACGAAGGCTGCGTCGATACCGTGGTCTGGCCCGGCCTGCGCCGCATCCTGCGTGCCTGGCCGGAAATCCAGGTGGAAGTGCTGGTGGACAACGGCCTCGTCGATATCGTGGCGGCGGGGCTCGATGCCGGGGTGCGATCGGGCGATATCCTGGCGCGGGACATGGTGGCGGTGCCGATCGGGCCGGACTTGCGCATGGTGGTGGTGGCCACGCCGGCCTTTTGTGGTGGCCGCGAACTGCCCCGCCATCCGCGCGACCTGGCCGCGCATCCCTGCATCAACTTTCGCCTGCCCACGCGCGGCGGCATCTATGCCTGGGAATTCTCCCGTGGCGGAGATGCGCAGCGCATGCGGGTGGAGGGGCCGGTCACGGTCAACACCCTGGCGCTGGCCGAGCAGGCCATGCGCGACGATCTGGGCTTTGCCTTCCTGCCCGAAAGCGTGGTGGCCGCCGACATCGCCACCGGGCGGCTGGTTCAGGTGCTGGACGAGTGGTGCGAGCCCTATCCCGGCTATCACCTCTATTATCCCAGCCGCGCCCATGTCTCGCCCGCGCTGCGCGTGGTGATCGACGGCCTGCGCTGGCGTGGCGAGGGATCAGGCGACCAGGCGTGAGCCGCCTTCGGCCGGGGCACCCGGACCGACCAGGGAGGCCTGACGGAGCTGCGCCCCGCCCACTTGCGGGCGGCGGTCGGGATCGCGTGTGCGGAACTGCGCCACGAGGCTGTCGAGCGCGGCGGCCTCTGCGCCCAGATCGGCCGTGGCGGCGCTGGTTTGCTCGACCATGGCGGCGTTCTGCTGGGTCACGCGGTCGATATCGACCACCGAGGTGCTGACTTCGCCGATGGCCGAGGCTTGCTGCGCGGTGCCGGCGGCGATTTCGTCCACCATCCCGGTCAGTTCCGCCACTTGCGCCAGGATGTGGCCCAGGACATCGCCGGTCTGCTGCACCAGGCCGACCCCGTCGCTGACGTGGCCGGTGGAGGTGGCGATCAGTTCCTTGATGTCCTTGGCCGCGTCCGCACTGCGTTGCGCCAAGGCGCGCACTTCGGTGGCCACCACGGCAAAGCCCTTGCCCGCGTCGCCGGCGCGGGCGGCCTCCACCCCGGCATTGAGCGCCAACAGGTTGGTCTGGAAGGCGATTCCGTCGATGACGCCGATGATCTGGTTGATCTCTTGCGCCGAACGCTCGATCGCTTCCATCGCCACCACGGCATTGCTGACCACGGTTTCGCCGCGCGTGGCCTGGTCATGCGCCTGCGTCACGCAATCGCGCATGACCCCCGAGCGGGCGGCGGTGTCCTGGATCGCGCCGCTCACCTGGCGCAGCGCGGCGGTGGTTTCCTCCACCGTGGCGGCCTGGCGGGCGTTCCGCTGGGCGAGATCGTCGGCTGCGGCATTGATTTCGCGAATCGTGGTCAGCAGCCGGCGCGCACCGATGCGGGCCGCGCCGATCGCCTTGGCCAGGGCCGTGCTGGCCTGGTTGTAGTTGTTGCGCAGTTCCTCGTACTGGTCGGGGAATGGGGCGCGGATGCGGTATTCCAGGTCTTGCGCGGCAAGCTTTTGCAAGCCTACGGTCAATTCCGTGACCACCTGGCGTTGCACCGCCAGGTCGCGTTCCGCCACTTCGCGCGTGCGGCGCTCCACGCCTTCCTTGATGCCGAGCAGGGCATGGCTGATCGCGCCGACTTCATCGGTCAGTTCGGTGCAGGGCACCGGGCGATCGAGATTGCCGCCGGCCATTTCGCGCATGGCCTGGGCCAGGCGCCGCAATGGCCCGGTAACGCGATGGCGCAGCAGCAGGATCACGGCGAGCGCGGCCATGGCGGCCAGGATGCACAGCGTGGTGGAACTGCGGATCGATGCCGCGATCGAGGAAGCGCCTTTCTGGCTCAATTGCTGGCCGCGCACCTGGAGCGCATCGACATGGGCGGAAATCGTCTTTTCCAGCTTGGGGCCAAGCGGGCTGAGATGCTCTTCATACAGCACGATGGCCGTGTCGCGATTGCTTTGAATCTGGGTGCGGACGGCCGCCGATGCGGTTTTCCATTCGGTCCACTGCCGGGCGATTTCGTCCACCGCTGTGCGCTCGTCATCGCGGCCCTGGCCGCGCAAGGTGGCGATGCGCTGGTCGATTTCAGCGATCTGCTTGGCCATCTTCCTGGTGTTCGACGCGCGACTTTCATCGCTGAGTGGTACCAGCGTCTTTACCGAAGTGATGCGCACCGCAATCATCAGGCTCTTCAAGGCGCTCCATTCGGCAATGCCGGGAATGATCCGCCTGTCCAGTTCCTGCGTCTGGACATTGGCCTGGATGGCCGATTGCATGGGCACCACGGCGCAAGCGACAGCCATGGCGGCCAGCACCGTATTGCAACTGAACGAAATCGTCGTGATCTTGAAACGGCCCAGAATCGCCATTGTGGACTCCATCCGAATTCTCGCCTTGCCTTGACGCAAGGCATCGATGCTATCGGTTTTAAACAGTGTGGATGAAATTACCGTGGGCTATACTTTACGGGATTCATCGCAGGTGGATGGGCGAGGCCAGCGACATTCCAGGCCGCTTTCCGGCTCGACCCCGCAAGGGTGCGGTCTTATGGAGGCGCGGAAACATTGCGGGGATAGCGACATGGCACGGATCGGCATCATCGGCAGCGCGGGGCGCATGGGGCAGGCCTTGCAGGCTGCCGTGGTCGCCGCCGGGCATGACCTGGCCGGCGGGATCGACCGGGATGGCGATGCGGCGGCCCTCGCGCAGGCGAGCGATGTGCTGGTGGATTTCTCGGCCCCGGCGGCGCTGGAATTCAATCTCGACGCGGCGATCCACGCGGGCAAGCCGATCGTGGTGGGCACCACCGGGCTGGAAGAGCGCCACCACTGGCTGATCGACGCGGCGGCGGTTTCGATTCCCGTGCTCCAGACCGGGAATACCTCGCTGGGCGTCACGCTGCTGGCCCACCTGGTGCAGGAAGCGGCGGCGCGGCTGGGCGAGGACTGGGACATCGAGATTGTCGAGACGCACCACCGCATGAAAGTGGACGCGCCATCGGGCACCGCGCTGCTGCTGGGCGAGGCAGCGGCGCGCGGGCGGCAGGTGGGCCTCAAGGACGTGGCTGTGCGCGGGCGCGATGGTATCACCGGCCAGCGCGAGGCGGGCACGATCGGCTTTGCCGCGCTGCGCGGCGGCAGCGTGGCGGGCGATCACACCGTGCATTTCCTGGCCGACAACGAGCGCCTGAGCCTGTCGCACATGGCGGAAAACCGGGGCATCTTTGCCAAGGGGGCGATCCGCGCGGCAGACTGGCTGCTTGCCCGCGAACCCGGTCGCTACACCATGCCGCAAGTGCTGGGGCTGGGCGAGGAACGGCCTTGAAGAAAGACCAGATCTTCGAGTTCTTCCGCCGCCTGGCCGAGGCCAACCCTGCGCCCGAGACGGAACTGGCCTATGGCAACACCTATCAGTTGCTGGTGGCGGTGACGATTTCCGCGCAGGCGACCGACGTGGGGGTGAACAAGGCGACGCGGCGGCTGTTCGAGGAGGTCAAGACTCCCGCGCAGATGGTGGCGCTGGGCGAGGAAGGCCTGAAAGCGCACATCAAGTCGATCGGCCTGTTCAACACCAAGGCCAAGAACGTGATCGCGCTGTCGGAAATCCTGGTGCGCGACCATGGCGGCGAAGTGCCGGCCGATCGCGATGCCTTGACCGCGCTGCCCGGCGTGGGGCGCAAGACCGCGAACGTGGTGCTCAACACCGCGTTCGGCATGGAGACCTTTGCGGTGGACACGCATATCTTTCGCGTGGGCAACCGCACCGGCCTGGCCAAGGGCAAGACGCCCGAGGCGGTGGAAGCCGGGCTCGACAAGAAAGTGCCCGGGCCGTTCCGGCTGGGCGCGCATCACTGGCTGATCCTGCATGGGCGCTATGTGTGCAAGGCGCGCACGCCCGAATGCTGGCGCTGCGGGGTGGTTGACCTTTGCGGATTCAAGGGCAAGGTTCTGGAACAGGGGGCCAAGCCGCCGGTTACCAAGAAGAAAGTGGCGCGCACGAAGAAGGCTTGAGCGCCAAGGGCCACCCTGAGGAGAGGATGCCATGGTTCGTTCGATCCCGGTTGCCGCCTTGCTCATCGCCCTGGCGGCCTGCACGCCCGGCGATGGCCCGCAAACCGCCAGTGCGGCGGGCCAGTCGCCCAAGACGCCGGCCGCCACGCCGATCGGCCCGGCGCAGAACTGCATTCCGCTCGGCCAGATCAGCGAAAGCCGGGTGCGCGACGACTGGACGATCGATTTCCGCGTGGGCAGCCATTGGTATCGCAACGTGCTGCCGCAGCGATGCAGCGGCCTGGGGTTTCAGCAGACCTTCGGCTATGCCACCAGCCAGGCGCAGTTGTGCAGCGTGGACATCATCACCGTGCTCCAGACCGGCGGCGGCGGTGGCCCGCGCGGATCGTGCGGGCTGGGCCAATTCCAGCCGGTGACGCTGGCGAAATAGGTTTTTGAGATTGTTTGGAAATCCGGCAAAGCCGGATTTGCGGCACCGGCCCACTCCCCCACCCGACCCCCCAACGATAGTACCCTATGGGAGGTCGGGTGGGGGAGTGGGCCGGTGCCGCAACGAAAATGCGCCTTGGCGCATTTTCAAAACGGGGCCCTACTGGCCTTGGTCCAGATTCAGCCCGCGCCGGCCGTGCTCGGGGGTGTCGTGCGGCGGCACCGGCGCCGGCGCGTCGGGGTCGAGCGGCACCTGGAGCATGCCTTCCCAACGGGTGATCACCGCCGTGGCGACCGCGTTGCCAACCACGTTGGTGGCGGTGCGGCCCATGTCGAGGAAGGTGTCCACGCCAAGCAGCAGGGCAATGCCTTCCACCGGCAGGCCGAACTGGGTGAGCGTGGCGGCGATCACCACCAGGCTGGCGCGCGGCACGCCGGCAATGCCCTTTGACGTGACCATGAGGGTGAGCAGCATGGCGATCTGCTGCTGCCACGACAGCGGGATGTTGTAGGCCTGCGCGATGAACATCGTGGCAAAGCTGGTGTACATCATCGAGCCATCGAGGTTGAACGAATAGCCCAGTGGCAGGACGAAGCCTGAGATGCGGCGCGGCACGCCGAAGCGGTCGAGCTGTTCGAACAGGCGCGGCAAGGCGCTTTCCGAACTGGCCGTGGAAAAGGCGAGCAGGACCGGCTCACGGATGTAGCGCGCCAGCAGGAGAATGCGGCGCCCCAGGAAAATGCCGCCCATGCCCAGCAGCAGGCCCCACAGCAAGGCCAGCGCGAAATAGAATTCCGAGACGAACACGCCATAGGTGACGATGATGCCCAGACCCTTGGTGGCGACCACGGCGGCCAGCGCGCCGAACACGGCGAGTGGGGCAGCCTTCATCACATAGTCGGTCATGGTCAGCATCAGGCTGGCCAGGGCCTCAGCCCCGCGCAGCAGCGGCGCGCCCTTTTCGCCGATGGCGGAGAGGGCCAGGCCGGCAAACAGCGAGAACACCAGGATTTGCAGTACGTTGTTCTGCGCCATGGCATCAAGCAGGCTGGTCGGCACGATCTGCAACACGAAGTGGTGCACGGTGAAATCGGCCGTGGCGAGATCGCCGACTTTGCCACTGGCGGCAAATTGCAGGCCATGGCCGGGGCGGAACAGGTTCACCAGCATCAGGCCGAGGCTGATCGAGATCAGACTGGCGGTGATGAACCAGCCGAGCGCGCGGCCGCCGATGCGGCCCAGGGCCGCGCTGTCTCCCATGCCGGCAATGCCCGAGACCAGCGTGGCCAGGATCAGTGGCGCGATGATCATCTTGATCAGGCGCAGGAACACATCGGGCAGCAGCTTCAGCGTTTCGGCCGCACTGGCCAGCGTGGTGCTGTCGGCCGGCAGCGCGCGGTTGAGCGCATAGCCCGTGGCGATGCCGAGGATCATGGCGATGACGATGGTAAGCGTAAGGCGCCGGGCCAAGAGATGCTCCGCGAATTTGTTGCAGGTGTGACGGTCTGCGGACAACCCTAGGCGGGAATGCGGCCGAATGCATCCATCGATTGGCCCGGGGCGGCGTGCGCCCAGCATTACGGTAATTTAACGCGGCCGCTAGGGGGGCGGAAAGGCGGCATACGCCAGAGGGCAGCATCGGCCTGTCTCTTGCCTGCAACGGTTGATAGACAGGTTGCCATCTTTCGGACCGAAGAGAAGAACCGCGCGCCATGAATTTCGAACACGCCGTGCCGCAGATGTCCCGCGCCAAGCAGATCAGGGTGCTCGCCCTGTCGGCGGCCGCCGTGGCCCTGGTGGCCACCGGGGCCAGCGCCCTGCATTCCTGGATGCATCAGCCCGAACCGGTGCCGGCGCCGCTGCCGGCCGGCGAAGTGCAACTCACGGACAGCCAGGTGGCCAGCCTCAAGATCGAGACGGCCGGCGCGGACGATGGCTTTGCCCGCACCGGCGCGAGCGGCCAGATCGCGGTCGATGACACGCGCTCCACGCCGGTGTTCCTGCCCTATTCGGGCCAGGTGCAGCAGGTCTTCGTGCAGAACGGCGACCGCGTGAAGGCCGGCAGCCCGCTGCTGTCGGTGCACACCACCGACATTGCCGATGCGCGCAACGCGCTGGCCGCTGCCCTGGCGCAACGCACCAGCGCCGCTGCGCAAGTGCGTGTGGCCAGCGAGAATGCCCAGCGGGCCGAGGAAATCTATCGCAGCGCGGGTGGCGCGCTGAAAGACCTGCAACAGGCGCGCAGTGATCTGGTGGCGGCGCAATCGCAACTGGGCATTGCCGATGCGGCAGTGACGGCGGCCCGGGCCAAGCTGGGCGTGTTCGGCGCGGGCAACGGCGGCGGCAGCGATGCCGTGCTGCGCGCGCCGATCGGTGGCGTGGTGGTCACCCGCTCGATCGCGCAGGGGCAGTATGTGGCCGGTGGTGCCAATGCGGCGGGCAGCCAGCCTGCCTTCCTGATCGCCGACCTTTCGCGCGTGTGGCTGGTGGCGCAAGTGGCCGAAAGCGACGCGTCGCGCGTGCACCTGGGTGACAAGGTGGTGGTCACGGCCACGGCCTTCCCCGGCCGCACGTTCGACGCCACGATCGACAACGTGGGCGCGCAGATCGATCCGGTCTCGCATCGCTTGCAGGTGCGCGCCACGATCCCCAACCCTGATGGCGCACTCAAGCCGCAGATGTTTGCCAACTTCACCATCGAGACGCCGGAAAAGGAAGTGAACCCGGCGCCGGTCGCGCCGCGCCTGCTGAGCCTGCCCACCGAAGCGGTGATCCATGAAGGCGACAGCGCCCGCGTGTGGGTGTGGCTGGGTCACGGCCGCGTGAAGGCGCGCGACGTGGTCACCGGCGAAAGCCACGATGGCCGGGTGACGATCATCTCGGGCCTCAACCCCGGTGAGAAGGTGGTGACGCAAGGGGCCATCTTCGTGAACGAAGCAGGTCTCGACTGATGATCAAGCTCGTACGCTATGCGCTGGGGCAGCGCCTCACCATCGTGGCCTTCTTCGTGCTCATGCTGGTGGCGGGCGGGATTGCCTTCTACAACCTCAACATCGAGGCCTATCCCGATCCGGTTCCGCCGATGGTCGAGATCGTGACGCAGTCTTCGGGCCTTTCGGCCGAGGAGATGGAACGCAACATCACGATCCCGATCGAAGTGCAGATGTCGGGCCTGCCGCACATGACGGCGATCCGCGCGATCTCGCTGTTCGGCCTGTCGGACGTGAAGATCCAGTTCACGTACGATTTTAATTACGAGCAGGCGCAGCAGCAGGTGATCAATCGCCTGGCGCAGTTGCCGCAATTGCCCGGCGGCGCAGTGCCGACGATTTCGCCGACGAGCCCCGTGGGCGAAATCTATCGCTATCGCATCGCCGCGCCGAAGGGCTATTCGGTCGAAGATCTCAAGACCTTGCAGGACTGGGTGCTGCAACGCCGCTTCCGCGCCATCCCCGGCGTGGTGGACGTGACCGGCTGGGGCGGCAAGCTGCGCAGCTATGACGTGGTGGTCGACAACAACCGGCTCCAGGCCCACCACCTGACCGTGGCGCAAGTCATCTCTGCGCTGGGCAAGGCCAATGCCAACGTCGGTGGGCAGACCATCAACTTTGGTGCGCAGAGCGCGATCGTGCGCGGCATCGGCCTGATCCAGTCGGTCGATGCGCTGGAAACCACCCCGGTGGGCCGCGATGGCACCGCGCCGGTGCTGGTGCGGGACGTGGCCACGGTGAAGATCGGCAATATGCCGCGAAATGGCATTGCCGGCCTCAACAACGATGACGACATCGTGCAGGGCATCGTGCTGATGCGCCGTGGCGCGCAGTCGATGCCGACGATCCAGGCGGTGAAGGCCGAGATCGACAAGATCAACAGCACCGGCGTGCTGCCTCCGGGCGTCCACCTGGAACGCATCTACGACCGTTCAGACCTGATCGGCGTGACCACCCGCACGGTGATGGAAAACCTGGTCGCGGGCGTGCTGCTGATCTTCTTCCTGCAATGGGCGTTCCTGGGCAACCTGCGCAGCGCGCTGATCGTGGCGGCGACTATTCCCTTCGCACTGGCCTTTGCCGTGCTGATCCTGACGGTGCAGGGGGAAAGCGCCAACCTGCTGTCGGTAGGTGCGCTGGACTTCGGCCTGGTGGTGGATGCCACCGTCATCATGGTGGAGAACATATTCCGGCACATGGCCGAGCGATCCCATCACGTGGAAACGCACGAGGGCGGGCGCTATACCTTTGCCAGCCGCATCGGCGCGGTGCTGGCAGCCAGCAACGAAGTGAGCCGTGGCATCTTCTTTGCCGCCGCGATCATCATCACCAGCTTCCTGCCGCTGTTCACCCTGACCGGCGTGGAAGGCCACATCTTCGGCCCGATGGCCAAGACCTATGCCTATGCCATCATCGGCGGCCTGATCGCCACGTTCACCGTGGCGCCGGTGCTTTCGGCGATGATGCTGCCCGACAAGCTGGACGAGGCGGAAACCTGGCTCGTCTCGCGCATTCGCCGCGTCTACGAACCGGTTGCCGCGTTCTGCTTCCGCAACCAGTTGCTGGCGATCGGCGCGGGCGCGGCCATGGTCATCGGCGCGTTCATCGGCGTACGCTCGCTGGGTGTGGAGTTCCTGCCGCACCTGGAAGAAGGCAACATGTATATCCGCGCCTCGCTGCCGGCGGCGATCTCGCTCGACGCGGGTGAGCCGGTGGCCCGCGCGATCCGCCGCGACATCATGCAATATCCCGAAGTGACCGCGGTGCTTTCCGCCCACGGCCGCCCGGACGACGGCACCGATGCGACCGGCTTCTTCAACGTGGAATACTTCGTGCCGTTGAAGCCGTTCGACGAATGGCCCAAGGGCATGGACAAGGAAAAGCTGGTGGCCGATCTCTCGGCCAAGCTGCAATCGCGCTATCCGGGGGTGGATTTCTCGTTCTCGCAGATCATCGAGGACAACGTGGAGGAAGCCGCATCGGGCGTGAAGGGCGCCAACTCGGTCAAGCTGTTCGGGCCTGACCTGGTGACGCTGGAAAAGATCGCGGGCCAGATCCGCGATCAGATGGCCAAGGTGCGCGGTATTACCGACTTGGGCATCTTCCAGTCGCTGGGCCAGCCGACCGTGCGGATCGACGTCGATCGCGAAAAGGCCGCGCGCTATGGCCTGAGCGTGGATGACGTCAACCAGACGGTGCAGGCCGCGATCGGTGGCACTTCGCCGGGCGATCTCTATGAGCCGCACACCGACCGCCACTTCCCGATCATGGTTCGCCTCCAGGCTGACCAGCGTGACAGCCTTGAAGCGGTCAAGCGGATCACCGTGGGGGCGACCGCGCCCGATGGCACGGCGATTTCGGTGCCGCTCTCGGAACTGGCGGATATCCGCCTGACCACGGGGGCGAGCTTCATCTATCGCGAGCACCAGGAGCGCTACATTCCGATCAAGTTCTCGGTGCGCGATCGCGACCTGGGCAGCGCGGTGGAAGAAGCGCAGGCCCGCATTGCCAAGAACGTGGTGCTGCCGGCTGGCTATACGCTGGAATGGGCGGGCGAGATGAGCAACCTCAAGAATGCCGTGGCGCGGCTGGAAATCGTCGTGCCGCTCAGCCTTCTGCTGATGCTCGGCCTGCTCTATGCCAACTTCCGTTCGCTGCGCGATACGCTGCTTGCCTTCTCGGTGATCCCGATGGCGGTGGTTGGCGGGGTGCTGGGGCTGATGCTGACCGGCACGGCCTTCTCGATCTCGGCAGCGATCGGCTTTGTCGCGCTGTTCGGCATCGCGGTGATGGACGGCATCTTGCTGGTGACCAGCTTCAACCAGGCGATGGACGAAGGCATGGCGCGGCTCGACGCGCTGCGCCACGCCACGACGAATTCGCTGCGGCCGGTGTTGATGACCTGCCTGGTGGCGGCGATCGGCCTGGCACCGGCGGCGGTCGCCACCGGCATCGGCAGCCAGGTGCAAAAGCCCCTGGCCTTGGTGGTGGTGGGCGGCATGACGCTGGCCCCGGTCCTGATCCTGCTGGTCCTGCCTTTGCTTATCAACCGTTTCTCCAGCCGGGTGGCCGGGCCGCGCAAGCGCGCCGGTGCGGACGGCGATGCTGGGGATACCGCAATGCCGCATGAAGGAGAGCCGGCATGATCCGTTTCCCGATGCGCCGTTCGCTCCACACCCTTGCCGGCGGCGTGCTGCTGGCCTCCACCGCGCTGGCGCCGGTTGCCAGGGCCAAGGCCCCGCCGATCACCGACAGTGTCGCGGTGCCGATGCCGCCAACCCCGGCGGGCAGCGCGCCCGGCAATCTGCTGGGTCAGCCGATCGCCGCCGACGATGGCACGGCGCAGACCGTCCATCCCGGCACGCCGGTGGCCAAGGATTGGTGGCTGGCGTTCTGCAGCCCGGCGATCAACAGCCTGGTGGACCGCGCGCTGACTGCCAATGCCGATCTGATCGCGGCCAAGGCGCGGCTGGCCCAGGCGCAGGCCCTGGTCGGCGTGGCGCGCGGCGCCTTGCTGCCGCAACTCGATGCCGGGCTGACCAGCGAGCGGCAGCGCCTGTCGCGCAGCTTGTCCACCCCGCTGGCCAATCCCGATCCGCAGGTGTTCTCGCTGCACACCGCGCAAGTGAGCGTCAGCTACTCCCCCGATCTGTTCGGCGGAGGCGCGGCGCGAGTGCGCTCGGCCAAGGCAGCGGCTGCCGTGGCCGCTGCGCAAGCCGAGGCGATGCGCTCGATGGTGGCGGCCAACGTGGTGCTGGCCGTGATCCAGAATGCCGCGCTCGATGCCGAGATCGCCGCCAACAGCGATGCCATCGCCAGCAACCGCCAGGTGCTGGACCTGCTGCGCCAGCGCGAGAAGCTGGGCGCCGTGGGGCGGTCTGACGTGGCTGCACAGGAAGCCGCGCTGGCTGCGGTCGAAGGCACGCTGCCGCCGCTGGTGCGCGCCAGCGCGGCCAACCAGGCGGCGCTCTCGATCCTGATCGGCAAGGCGCCGGGCATGCCGGTGTTCGATTCGGGCGGCGCCTTGCCGGCGCTGGAAGACCTGACCTTGCCCGCCGACCTGCCGATGGCCTTGCCGGCGGACTTGCTCAAGACACGGCCCGACGTGGCTGCGGCTGCGGCCACGCTGGAAGGCGCGGCCGCCGACGTGAAAGTGGCGATGGCCGCGCGGCTGCCGCAACTGACCCTATCGGCCACGGCCGGCGGCACGGCCGAGGATTTCGGCCGCATGTTCGCCGATGGCAACCCGTTCTGGCAATTGCTGGGTGGCCTTGCCGCACCAATCTTCCACGGTGGATCGCTCAAGCGGCAGCAGCAGGCGGCCGAGCATGCGCTCGACGCCGCCAAGGCAGGCTATCGCGGCACGGCGCTTCAAGCCTTTGCCGATGTCAGCAATGCGCTGACCGCGCTTTCGGCCGATGCCACGGCGCTGTCGATCGCCGAGCGCGGCGATGCGGCGGCCTCGGCCAGCTTCGGCTTTGTCAAACGGCAGTTGCAACTGGGCGGGGTTGGCACGCTGCAAGTGCTCAACGCCAGCGCCGTAGCTCAGACCGCGCGGGCGCAATACGTGGCAGCCAAGGCAGCGCGCCTGTCGGATACCGTGGGGCTCTACGTGGCCCTGGGTGGCGGGTTGCAGGCGCCACAAGGTGCGGCTCAGCCGGCCACGCCGAAGCCGTAAAGGAAAAAGCCCGCGTCGCTGGTGCGACGCGGGCTTTCCCCCTGTTGCCCTCGTCCGTCATGCCGACGGACGCCTGCAAAACATTGATCGATCAGAACGTCGCCATCAGCGAGACAACGCCCACGGTCTTGCCGGCGCGATACATCTGCTCGCCCGAAACCCCGGCAAAGGGATTGGCCGCAGCGTCGGAACGGCTCACGTTGGTGCCGACCACCGAGAAATCGAGCGTCAGGTTCTTCCAGGTGGTGCTGACACCGGCGGTGTAGTCGATGTATTCCTTGGTATAGTTGAACGCGCCGCCGGTGTGGCCCAGGTGGGTGTGGATCGTGAACGGCGTGTTGGGGATAGCGCCCGACAGTTCACCATAGACATAGGTGTCGGTGCGGGTCGCATAGACATCCAGGTTCTTCTGGTGCGGGGCGAAGTTGATGCCGGCCTTGGCGTTGACCGGGCCGAGCGTCTTCGACAGCGAGCCGTAGACTTCGTAGAAGTTCAGGCCCGGGGCGCCGGGATAGATGTAGCCATAGAGACCGACGTCGAACGTCACGCCGCTGTTGGCGATGCCGTGGGTGAAACCGCCGTAGACGTCGATTTCGGTGCCGCCGATGTTGACTGCCGGGCTGGCCGACGCGCTCGAACCCCAGGTCGAGACATAGAAGCCCGAGCTGTGCGAAACGGTGAGGGCAGCCTGGACGGCGGGCAGGTTGTTCGACTGGGAAATGCCGCGGAACCGGTACTGGCTGATCACGCCGGCCGAACCGGTCACCTTGAAATCGCTGGGGGGCGCGGTCTCGTCGGCCATCGCGGGCACAGCATAGCCAGCAGCGACGACAAGGCTGAGCGCCGTGGCAGCCTTGGCCACGCGCGACTTGATGGACGTACGCATGAAATACCTCTTTGTTTTGTCTTGACGCGTCGCCCCGCCTGCACAAATCGCCCCAGCCTCTTTCTTGCGTGGACCGGTTGACGACTTGCGCTTGTCTGGATGCCGGGGCCTGCTGCGTTGCACAAGATCATTCCGCGAGCCGTGGCATTCTCGTTCTGGAATGTGTCTTTTGTGCATCATAGTGTTTCTGACGCTTGTCTCGCGCGCAACTGCGCCCATATATCGGTTTGGAAAAAGTCACGGCCGGTGCATGCTGAAGTTGCTCAAGTCCCTTGTTTCCGGTGGCCGGACAGAGCCGGCTGCCCCACCCACGCTGGTACCGCCGGGGCAGCGCGTCTATGCGGTGGGCGATATCCATGGGCGGCTCGACCTGTTCGAGCAGATGATTGCGCTGATCGAAGCGGACGATGCCGCTCGCAACAGCGAATGCCCCGCCCAGGCGCCGGCACAGACCACCGTGATCCTGCTGGGCGACCTGATCGATCGGGGGCCGGACAGCGCCGGTGTGATCGCCGCGGCTCGTGCCTGGATGCAGCGGCGGCGCGTGCGCATCCTGGCCGGCAATCACGAGGAAATGTTCCTTGGCGCGTTCGAGCGTGACGAGACGCTGCGCCATTTCCTGCGCCACGGCGGGCGCGAGACGCTGCTGAGCTATCCCATCGATCCCGATGACTATGCGCGGATGACGCTGGAGGAACTGCGCGCGGCCATGCCCGGTTTCGTGCCGCAAGATGACCTCGTTTTCCTGCGCAGTTTGGAAGACCAGGTGCGAATCGGGGACTATGTCTTCGTCCATGCCGGCATTCGTCCCGGCGTGCCGCTGGACGAGCAGGTGCCGGGCGACATGCGCTGGATTCGCGGCGAGTTCATTGCCGATCGCAGCCCGCGCGATTTCGCCGTGGTGCATGGCCACACCATCGTCGACGAGCCTGAGCTTTCCCCCTTGCGCCTGGGCATCGATACCGGAGCCTATGCGTCGGGCCGCCTGACTGCCGTGGGCCTGGAAGGAGCCGAGCGCTGGTTGCTCGTGGCGCAGGACGATTCGGTGGCGGCGAGCGAAGCCTGACGGAACACCGCAGCGCGCTTCGGGCTGTGTGCCGGAATGTTCCGCACATGCTCAAAATCTTTGCTGTTGTTGCGAAGGCGCCACAATTTGCAGCATCGTTGCGTGTGACTGCTTTCACTTGAAATGATCGGCAAGCTTTCTGGCCGGCGCTGGAAGCATTTTGTCGCATTCACCCAAATCAAGTAAAGATTGCAGAAATTTTGTCATTTTCGTGTCACAAGAAACCGGTCAGGGAAGCCTGCCGGTGTGTGGAAATGAGCGCCGGCCTCTCGCTTATGCGTCGGCCTCTCGCTTCTGCGTCAGGCTGTCCGGCGGCGGCGAGGGAACGGACCATCTCGCGTCGCTGCGTTGCGGTGACGCAAACACGCAACGGGGACACCAATGCACCGCTCGCACCTTACCGCCGGCTCTCTGCTGGCGCTGGGCATGGCCCTGGCCAGC
Organism: Novosphingobium pokkalii; assembly: GCF_014652855.1. Classification (GTDB taxonomy): domain Bacteria; phylum Pseudomonadota; class Alphaproteobacteria; order Sphingomonadales; family Sphingomonadaceae; genus Novosphingobium; species Novosphingobium pokkalii. The sequence continues at coordinate 61,782 of NZ_BMZP01000014.1, read as the reverse complement.
ACGCCCGCTCTGGCCCAGTCCACTGGCTCGGTCGATTTCGAACAGCAGACCATCGTCGTCAGCGGTCGCACCACCAAGTCGGTCAACGGCGTCCAGCTTCCTGACACGCCCAAGGCCAAGCAGGTTCTCGACCAGACGATCATCGCGCACCAGGCTCCCGGCCAGTCGATCAACGACATCATCAACCTCGTTCCGGGCGTCAGCTTCCAGAACAACGATCCGTTCGGTTCGTCGGGCGGCGTGCTCTATATTCGCGGCTTCGACAACACCCGCATTTCGCAGACCTTTGACGGTATCCCGTTGAACGACACCGGCGGCTATGCGATCTATTCGAACCAGCAGCTCGATCCCGAAGTCATCGACCAGGTCAACGTGAACCTGGGCACCACCGATGTCGACTCGCCCACCGCGGCGGCTTCGGGTTCGACGGTGAACTATCGCTCGCGCAATCCCACCGAGGATTTCCACGCGCGGATGATCGGTTCGGCCGGCGAATACGGCTACATGCGCATTTTCGGCGAAGTCGATACCGGCAATCTCACCGCCGGTGGCCTGCGCGCCTATGTAACGGCGTCGAATTCGCGCAACGACACGATCTATGGCGGCATCGGCAAGATCCAGAAGCAGCAGTACAACGCCAAGCTGTACCAACCGCTGGGCAGCAACGGTGACTTCATCTCGATCGCCGGCCACTATAACCGCAACCGCAACAACGCGTTCGGCTCGGTCCCGATGTGGATCGAGAACACCGGCACGCGCGTGGTCGGCACTGGTTCGGGTAACCGTTACCCGGTTTCGGGCGACGATCGCTTCTACCAGACCGCCCGCTGCACTTTTGCAGCCCCTGTGGCCGGCGCGGCTGACGTGGCGCCTTCAACGGGCGCCTGCGGATCTGACTACGATTATCGCATCAATCCGTCCGACACGGCCAACATCCGCATTTCCTCGCGCTTTACCCTGGCCGACGGGCTGGTGCTGACGGTCGATCCGTCGATCCAGTGGACCAGCGCCAATGGCGGCACCCTGGGCTATACGGCCAGCGAAAAGACCACCACGATCAATGGCGTGTCGGGCCTGACCGGTTATGATGGCTCCAACTATTACTTCGGCAAGGATCTGAACGGCGACGGCGACAAGCTGGACACCGTGCGCCTGATCGCGCCGAGCCAGACCAAGACCATCCGTCTTGGCCTGATCGCCTCGCTGCGATATGACATCAATCCCGACCAGACCATCCGCCTGGCCTATTCGTATGACCGTGGCCGTCACCGCCAGACGGCCGAATTCGGCACTTACAACACCAACGGCACGGCCGGCACCTACTTCCCGGTCAACGATCCGATCACGGACGTGAACGGCAACGTGATGCAGCGCCGCAATCGCCTGTCCTATGCCATCCTGCACCAGGTTTCGGGTGAGTACCGTGGCAAGTTCGGCGGCCTCACGATCAACGCCGGCGTGCGTGTGCCGTTCTTCAAGCGCAACCTCAACCAGTACTGCTTCACCAACAGGTCTGGCGGTTATGCTTGCTTCGGCAGCGATGCGGCGAATGCCGCGTTCGCGGCGGCTAGCACCTATTTGATTGATCCCGACACGAACCTGCCGATCGAAAAGGTTGGCACGAAGGTGCTGACGCCCACGAACTGGGTTGCACCGCAGCAGCGCATTTTCACCTACAGCAAGGCTTTGCCGAGCGTGGGCGCGACTTTTGCGGTGAATTCGAATGTGGGTATCTTCGCCAACTATTCGAAGGGCTTGCAGGTGCCGGGCACCGACAACCTCTACAACTCGTTCTACTTCCCCAGGGGCAGCTCTGCCGCTACGCCCAACCCGGAATCGACCGACAACTTCGACCTTGGCGTGCGCTATCGTTCGGGCAAGCTCATGGCCCAGGTTTCGACCTGGTACACGATCTACCAGAACCGCCTGGCTTCCACCTTCGATCGTGACCTGAACACCACGATCTACCGGAACCTGGGCCGCGTGGACAAGTACGGCATCGATGGCTCGCTCTCGTACTCCCCGGTACGCGACCTGGCGATCTATCTCTATGGTTCGTACCTGCACTCCAAGATTCGCGACAACGTGGAAGCGGGTGACTGCTCGCTGCAAAATGCCCAGTTGGGCATGTATGGTTGCCCCCTCATCAACACGGGCGGCGTGCTCTCCTCCTCTGGCACGGCTTACTACCAGACCGCCGGCAAGCGTGAATCCGGCGCTCCGGTCTATACCTTCGGTGGCCGCATCGACGGCACCGTCGGCCCCGTGTCGCTGGGCGTGCAGGCCAAGCGTACCGGTCCGCGCTATGTCAACGACCAGAACCTGCCGTTCTACGTGAACACAGGCAACAACACTCGCCAGGAAATCTTCCCGGCAAAGGCCCCGGCTTATACCCAGGTCGACCTGGATGCGAAGCTGAGCCTGGACAAGGTCAGCCCCATCTTCAACAATCGCACGTTCCTGCAACTGAACGTGATCAACGTGTTCGACGAAACCTACGTCGGTGGCTTCAGCGGCACGCTGAACAGCCAGTCGACGACTCTCTCGCCGATCACTTATGCCCAGATCAGCCCGCCGCGCACGATCATGGGTTCGATCAGCTTCGGCTTCTGATCCTTCGGGACCAGCCCAAGCACAAAGGCCCGTCGTCACCCCATGGGTGGCGGCGGGTTTTTTGCATAGTGCCTTATTGCTGCGTCGGGCCGGGCGCATGTTGCGGTCAGCCGTGCTGCACTGCACTATCCGGAAGGACGGTGATTGCGTCATGGTGACCAAGCAAAAAATCGCGAGCGGAACGAATCCGGGAATCGATCGTTGTGCCTCGCAGCAGAATTGATCCGACGCCCGTTTCGGTCGTCACTGCGTTCGATTGCGTGATCATGCGGCAAGAAGGGGGCAAGCCCTGCCTGCCACGATGCGATATCCGGCGGCTCGGCTTACACGCTGGAGGGGGTCGCTTCCCATGCAGGGAGGCGGCCCTTTCGCGTCTTGCCCCTCTTTGGCGTCTTGCCCCTTGGCGTTACTGGTAGACGCAGGTGTCGTACTGCCCGCGCACCACGGCGGAGCGGGCCGCGATGGCATTGCCGTGGCGGCGCACGAAGCCACTGGCGCCGGTCACTTCGCGCACCTTGGGCTGGGGAAACGCGGCGGCGATCCGGGCTGCCTCGATCTGCGACAGGTGCAGCGCGCCCTTGTTGTAATAGCGCTGGGCCCCGGCCTCCACCCCATAGGTGCCGATGCCGGTTTCCGCGACGTTGAGATAGACTTCCATGATCCGTCGCTTGCCCCAGATCTGCTCGATCAGCACGGTGAACCAGGCCTCAAGACCCTTGCGGAAATAGCCGCCACCCTGCCACAGGAACACGTTCTTGGCGGTTTGCTGGCTGATCGTGGAGCCACCGCGGATGCGCCCGCCCTGCTGGTTGCGCTCGAACGCCTGGAGCATCGCCGCCTGGTCAAACCCGCGATGGGTGCAGAACCGCGAATCCTCGCCGGCGATAGCGGCATCCACCATGCTGCGGTCGATGCGGGTCAGCGGCGTCCAGTCCTTGGTCACGCCATTGCCGTCCATCAGCATCGTGGCGGTGATCGGCACCGGCACCCACTTGTAGATCAGCACCCACAGCACGCTGCCGACCAGGAACAGCACGATCGCGCGGCCCAGCCACCACCCCATGCGCCAAGCCAGCGAGCGTTCCTGGGTGGGGCGGGAGGGCATCAGGTGCTTGAACATGGCGCGCCTTATGCCGCGCCGCGAAACGGCAATCAATGCAATGTGGCAGTCCGGGGGCAAGCTGCATGCGAGAGCCTTGGGCCGAAGGGTATGCATGGGGCAGGGGGGTGCAATCCCGGAAGGGCGGGCTTATCTTGACCGCTCAACTGGAGCAGAGCCTACCTACGATGACCAAGTTTCTCCACACCATGATCCGCGTGACCGACCCTGAGGCCACGATTGCCTTCTTCAATCTGCTGGGCGTGCAGGAAACCCGGCGCTTTTCCAGCGAGCAGGGGCGTTTCACGCTGATCTACCTGGCCGCGCCGGGCCAGGATTATGAAGTGGAGCTGACCTACAACTGGCCCGATCCCGATGGCCGCGCCGAAACGTATGCTGGCGGGCGCAATTTCGGGCACCTGGCGTTCCAGGTGGACGATATCTACGCCACGTGCCAGACGCTGATGGATGCCGGCATCACGATCAATCGCCCCCCGCGCGACGGGCACATGGCGTTTGTGAAGACGCCGGACGGCATCTCGATCGAACTGCTCCAGGATGGCCGTCTCGAACCGGCAGAGCCCTGGGCCAGCATGCCCAACACCGGCACCTGGTAATCATCGCTGGCCTGGCATCGGCGCCGTGACGGACGTGCCGATGCCCAGCGCCCATTCGCGCAGGGAGAGGGCATAGGCCGTCACTTCGGTGCAGGCCTGCACGTCGTCCTGGGATACCACGACACCAGCGGCGGGCAGGTCTTCGCGAACGCCGGCGGCGTGATCTTCGGCGGCGGCGTGGGCAGGGCCGGCTGCACCTGCAAGGGGCGCGGGCTGCACGCGATGAGCAGCAGCATAGCGAGCAGCGGCAGCGCGGGCCGTTTGCAGTTCCTGATCATGGCGAATCTCCTGGGCCTGGGCCTGTTGGCGATAGTGTTCCTCCTGCCGCGCCCGCGCCGCGCCGGCAGCGACCTGCGCCTGGGCTTGTGCGGCGCGAAAGGCGCTGTCCTGGCTGGCCAGTTGTTGCGCGCGCGTGGTGGCCACGGCAGCATAGTGGCGGCAGGCCAGGGCCAGCAGCGCGACCAGCAGCCAGGGAACAAGCCAGGGTGCCGCGCGACGCAGCAGCGGCAGCCACAGGCCAGCGCTCATCGCACCACTGCCACGTCGTCAGGCACGATCGCCCCCAGGCGGATCAAGGCGCGGCTCCGGCGCAGGCTGATCCGTTGGCCATCCAGGATCGGCACGGCGATCGCCGCCAGCGCTGCCACCAGCGTGGCGCTGTCGTTGGCCAGCCAGCCGCGCCCGACGGCAAACGCCACCAGCGGTGGCAGCACTTGGCGGATCAGCACGGACACCTGGTACGGGCGTGGTGAAGCGTCGATTTCAAGCGGAGGCTGATTGGTCATGGCAGCAGTCCCTTGGCAGGGGCACCAGCCGGCGGCGGTCGATGTTCTGGCGGCCGCCGGGGATGCGATGGGTTTTGGTATCGGCCGGGCCGGATCGAGCGTGTGCGGCTCGAGCGACTCTGGCCGTCAGCGGGAAAAGGCGCTTACGGCCCAGGCGACGAGAGCGGACAGTGTGCTGGCCAGCGCGGTCAGTGCCGCGAAGGCGCCCCGCCTGGCGCTTTCGCGTGTTTCGATCTTGGCCAGTCTGGCATCGATCCGTTCCAGTGTGGCGGCCATGCGGTCGAGGCTGTCTTCCATGGCATCGAGCCGTCCTTCCATGCGTCCGATGTCGCGGTGCAGATCTTCTGCCGCGGTCATGCGGCACCGGTTGAGGTGTCGGCAGGCATGGGATTGACCAGCGCCCAGCTCTGGCCATCAGCGCATTCGCGATACTGGATGGCGGGCAGGTCTTCCCAGAGCAACACGGCCGCGCTGCGCGTGTCGAGCACATACGTAACGGCGGCCGCGGGCGTCGAGACGTCAGCCGTGAGAACCGGATGGTGGCTGCCGTCGGGCAGCGCAGCCAGCGCGATCAGCAGGCCTTGCGGGCCATAGCCGGCCGCCACCAGCGCCCGACGCATTGCGTCCACGGCGTGCCCGGTCCAGTCGATCTGGTCGGGCGGCAGAAGTTCGGCCACGGTCAGGTCCTGGCCTTCCACCGCCAGGTGCTTGCGCACGTAAAGACCAGTGTTGGCGTCGGTGCAGGCCGGATCGGCACGCACGCTGGCAAGGGTGGCGACCATGGCCGGCATCAAGCCGGGATTTTCGATGATCATGGGCAGCATTCCTCCAATGACAGGGCAAACCGGAAGGGTCAGGCGTCGGCCACGCTGGCGGTCCAGCGGAACGTCTTCGATGCGCCGGGATCGGTGAAATTGACGCGGAACGTGGTCGGGCCGATGTTGCTGATCCAGAAACCCGGCGTCCAACCGGAGCTGGTCGGCATGGCGTTGCAATCGGTGGGCGTGGCCGAAAGATTGTGGGTGATGTCGAGATAAGTGGTCCCGGCCGTGGCCGTCGCCGTCCCGCGCGCTTCCATGTAGACGCCCGGCACCGATCCGCCCGTGGCCTGCTTGTGGGCAAAGCGATGGCTGCTGAGCGGCTGGACCGATAGCGTCTGGACCGAGCTCCAGCGGTTGTATCCGTTGAAGAAGCACCGGAATCCATCCACCAGCGTGGTGCATTGGAGGTAATAGTTGGCTTCCAGCGAGGCGGAGTTCTTGTTGGTGCTGGTGCCGTTCAGCACCAACGTGGCAGAGAGCACCGTATTGCCCGAGAAGTCGATCGAGCTGGTGTCATAGGCGCCGGACAGGCCGCGTTTGAAATCGATCGGATAATTGACATATTCGAAGAAATTGTCGCGGATCGTGGCGCTGTGAAACGCGCGGAAATCGCCGCTCGTATCGGTGCCGACCAGGCGCAGTCCGCCGGTCATGGTTGTCGCGGCGTTGGAGCCGCTCATGAACTTGCCGATATGGTTGCCGCGCAGCTCGAACTCCCAGATGGCATAACCGCAGGAAGGATCGCCCTCGATCACCACATTGGCAGGGGTAAAGCCGTTGGCGGGCGGAACCTTGCCGTTGTAAAGCTGGTTGCGGGTGATGTGGAAATGGTCTTCGTTCTCGATCTGGGTGGTCGGGCGCCGGAGCCAGATGCACGCGCCGTTCACGTTGATCTGGTTCTTGTCGATATAGACCCACTGCACCCAGTTGGTCTTGACGCCGATCGTGACGGCGCTGCCATCGTTGCCGAACGGGCCGATGGTGCACAATTCGATCAAGGTGTTATCGGCATAGTCGAGCAGCACGCATTCACCGGCGTGGTTGCTGGCCGGCTGGATCGACAGGCCGGTCAGTGTGCAGTCCTGCACTTTGGTGCCCAGCTTGGAGATCAGGCCGTTGGCATCGGCCGGGCCAACAACGGCTTGGCCCAGGATGATACGGGCATTGCTGGTGCCCATCAGTCGGCACAGACCACCACCAACGCCTTGGATGCGCGCACCGTATTGCAGGACGCGCAAGTCGGTGCTGAACGCAAATGTGCCCACCGGCACGTGCAGCGTGCGGCCCTGCGCCGCGTTCAGCCACTGGAAAGCAGCCTGGAGCGCGGCCGTATCGTCGGCGCCGGTGCCCTTGGCACCAAACCACGTGATATTGGCCACGCCCGGCTGGGTGGCGGCCCGCACCCAGGCCCCGCTCGCGCCAGTGCCGTCGGTGCTGGGCGGCACGTAGAACGCCTGCGCGGGATCGGCGGCAACCGCGGTGGCAAGGTTGGTCGAGGACCAGTAGAAATAGCCCTGTCGCCCGGTTTCGAGGAGATAGGCCATGGTCGCGCGGTTGCTGCGGCTGGCCAGTGCGCTGCGCGTGGTGAGCGGCACGATCACGTCCTGCAAGGTTCCGCCGCCGGGCATGCCCACCAGGGTTGCTCCCTTGTTGGTGTCGGTGCTGGCGATATCGGCCCGCAGCAATGCGTCGGTGCTCACCGCGTCGGCCAGAACGGCCGTGCCATCGATCGGGGAAAAGGCGAAATACTTGCCCTTGCGCTTGGCCGCGGCGGGCAGCGTGCCGGCATTTTCGCCCAGCGGGATGCGCATGCAGCGCTTGAGGTCACGCGACAGCGCCTGGTCGCGCAGGGCAGCGCGATCGTTGGCCAGGTTGACCGGCGCGGCCAGCCACGCCGATCCGTTTTCGAACGCCGTGGTCTGCGTGAAATCGGGATCGAGCCATACCACCAGGTTGCCCGGCCCAGGGGCCACGGCAAACGTCACCGTGCCGCCGCCGCCTTCGTAAAGCTCGACGCTATAGCCCGTGGTGATCGGCTGATTGTCGAGCAGCACGGCCACGTCGCCGGCGCTCTGCGCGGTGAAGGTGAACGGGAAGGATTGCGTGACGCCATTGGCGCTGAACGGCCCGTCATAGGCGTTGGTAGTGGAAACGGCCATGAAGTTGGGTATCCCTGCAAGGCGCGTGGCAAGGCGCCGCCCAGCAGAGGGGCGGTGCGGCCGCGCAGACGGTCGGAATGAATGGATGGAGCTTGGGTCAGCCGATGCGGGCGCGCATTGCGCCATACTGGCGCGCGCCCGACAGCACCGACTGGCCCATGTTGACCAGCCCGCTCAGCAAGGCGGTCTGCCCCTGGGCCGAAGCGGCGCTGGCCCGGCCCATGGCGAAGGCGGCGCCGGCATCGGCCTGGCGCACCGCGCGCGCGCCTTGCGCGGCGATATCGCTGATGCGGGCCGCGCCGGTCAGCCGGGTGCTGTCCACAGCATCGGCGGCAGTGCCGAAGTCGACGCCCACGCCGCCGGCTGCGGCCGCCACGCGCTGTCGGCCCTCCTCGGCCGCCATCTGGCGATACTGGTCCTGCACGGCGCGGATGGTCTCATCGCGCGCATCCTGCGCCGCGCTGCGTTCCAGCGCGGCCTGGCGCAGTGCGGCATCGCGCTGGTATTGCGCCTGGTGCATGGCGCTGATCGTGCTGATGCCTTGGCCGGCAACGGCAAGGCCGGTGGCAATGATCGGAAGGACAGGGCCGCACATCAGGGTCTCTCCTGTTGCAGGGTGGCAAGGGCGGGGCGGTGTCGGGAAAACCGGCGAAAGGCCAGCTCTCCCACACGCACGTGGTCGTGTTCCACGGCAAAACCCCATCGTTCGAGCAGGCGGATCGCCCGAACGTTGTCGGCTGATACTAGGTTGGCCAGCACGGCGCTTGAATCGTGCATTTCCGCCAGGATCGCCGGGCCAAGACGCAGCAGCGCGCGCCCATGGCGCCACACCGCGTCGGTGCCCAGAAACCAGGGCACCCCCCGCCCGGTGAGGGCGGATTCCACCACCACACCAAACATCGCATGGGGCTGCCCGTCGACCAGCGCGGTCCAGCAGCGGGTGGAGGCCATCAGGCCGTGGCGCAGTGCGGCCTTGGGCTCGCGGCCCATGGCGCGGCATTCGATTTGGTCGATCGCCCGCATGCGCCGGGCCAGGAAGCCTACATGGCGGGCCTGCGCCGGCACGATGACCACGCCGTGGCTGTCGGGCGGCATCATCCGCCCACCACCGGATCGATCGCCACGCCGAGCAGCGTGAACGGCAGCGGCGCCACCTGGCGGATCCAGATCGCGCACTCGTCGCGCGCGCGGTTGTCCAGGTTGACCAGGTATTCGCCGCTCATCAGCGCGTCGGGCGCGTTCCAGGCTTCGTCCTTGCGGGACTTGACCGGGAACAGGTGGTCGGCGTCGATCCCGGCCTCGATCTGGCGGGTGTCCGCCAAGGTCAGCACGGCTTGCGCGGCCTGGCACATCCGGCCGACGCTGGTGCCGGCGTTGGTCGAAAGGCGCAGCGGCAGCGTTTCCACGTCCACCTGATAGGGAATGCCGAAGATCACTTGCCGCGCGCCGCCCATGCCCTTGGGCAAGGTGATCGTGCCGTTGGCAACGGTCAGCCCGCTGACGGCCACGCCGTCGACCAGCCCGGCAATGTCGCTGCGGCCCTCCAGATGCCATAGCCCGGTAAACGTGGTGCGGGGCTCTTCGAACGATCCCTTCACCGCGCAGTCGAGGTAGCAGGCCTCGCGCACGTCGGACCAGGCGTGGCTTGCCATGCGTTCCACGAACCGGCGAGTGACGCCGGCGATGTCGCGCTCCACCACCAGGTAGACCCGGTCCTCGCCATCTTCGGCAATGGCGCAGACCGACAGCACTTTTCCGTCGGTTTCGCACAGGGTCCAGCCCCACACGTTCTGCTCCTGCTCCCAGGTGAAGCAGGCCAGCTTGCCGTCGTCGCGCACCGCCCAGATCACGCTGCGCGGTTCCTGGGCATAGCACCACGAAACGATGCCCATCCCGTCAAAGAAATGCGGCGAAAAGATCGAGACATCGTTGGATTTGAGGCCGTCGATCGTGAAGTCATAGCCGATCGTGCGCACGGTGCGGCCCACGCTGGGCTGATAGAACACCACGTTGTCGATCACCAGCGGCCCCAGGCGAGACGAACCGCGCCCGATCTGCCGTCGCGTCGCCGGCGCGCGCGTGGCATCGAGCACGCCGCCCGAGCCATCACCGTCGATATGAAACACGCTGTCAGAAGTCAGCGCCAGCAGGCTGGTGGTGGTCACCAACTGGTTCACCGAGTTGACGCGGCCGGCCACGATGGTGAACGCCATGGAATCATCGGCCCGCAACGGCCGCGAACGGTCCATGTTCTCCAACTGGCCGCTGCGCGTGGCCCAGATGCCGTGCGGCACATTGCGCGTGCGCGCCCAGATCGCCCGCTGCTCGAACAGCGTGACGGTGGAGGGATAGTCATTGACCCCGGCAAAGGGATTGGCGGCCTGAGGCGGCGCGCGATCGAGCCCGGGGGCGATGTTGTCGTCGCGGAACGTCGTGCTCTGCGTTGTGCCGATATAGCCGAAGAACTGGGAATTGTCGGCCTTGTAGACGTTGTAGCGCGTCGCGCCGGGCACGGCGGTCCAGTTGATCGTGTTGAAATTGCGCTTGAGGGTCAGGTCGTTGGTGGCGGTGGATGCACTGCTGGCGCGGCTTTCCATGCCGGTGTCATCATCCACGGCCGTCACGCAATAGCTGGCTGCCTGCGGGAAATAAGCTGCGTTGCCGTTGCTGCTGTCGGTGTTGGCCACCGTGGCAAAGGCATAGCAACCGGCCGGCGCTGCCACCGTCGGCGCAAAGGCCACGGGGCGAAAGGTCCAGTCGGTGTGCCCGGCGCGCACCAGCTTGGCCGGCGCGTGGTCGATATGGGCCAGATACATCGTATCGGCGGTTTGCTCGAAATCGAGTTCGGCCAGCTCCACCCCGTTGTAGGGGGAACCCACCTTGTAGATGCGTGCGCCACCCATCAGTCCAGAGCCCTTCCACCAAATCGGCCGGAGCCGCCGTAATAGATTGCCGGGGGTGTCGGCGCGGGCGTCACCGGCGGCACGACCGGCGCGACCGGCGCAACCGGCGGCGCGCTGCGGGTGGTGCCGCCGATGCAGCCGGCAAAGGCCTCCACCGTGCTGGTATCGGCATCGATGCGGAAATGGCTGGCATCCACCACTGCCACCACCGTCCAGGCGCGGCCGTTGAGCAAGACGCCCATCGCACCGGCGCACCCGCTGATGTAGAACCGGTCGCCCACGGCAAACCCGTGATAGGCCACTTCCACCAGCGCCTGCGTGGCATTGCTGATCGCCGTGATCGCCAGCTCCTCTTCCAGGATGCGGCCGCCACCGGCGCAGGGGCTCATGTAGCCCTGGCCCATTTCCAGCGCATAGGTCTGGCTCAGCGAGAACTGGAATGGCACCAGCCGCACCGGCTGCGTGGGATCGAGCACTTCGGCCACCAGTTCGGTGCCCGGCCGCTTGGCAATGCCGCCGTACTTCAGCACGATGACATTGCGCGCCTTGCGCAGGGCGGTGCCCCAGGCGTCCACGTCGAACCGGCCATAGAGCTGCGGCCCCAGTTCGCCGCGGCAGAAATTGGCCTGGGCCGTGCGCGCGCCCATCATGCCAGGTCTCCCGGCCAGGCTAGGCCGGCGCGCGCCAGTTCCGCTTCGCTGACATAGCGCGCTGGGCGCCCGCCGCACTTGTTGGCCTCGTCGGCAATGGCGCGCATGCGGGCGATTTCGGCGGCGCGTGCCAGGCTTTGCGCGGCGGCGGCATCCTTCTTCACCGGCAGTGCCAGGCGTGCGGCCAGTTCCAGTTCGAATGCGCGCGCCACCAGCGGCGGCAACTCGGCCGCGCTTACGTTGCTGCGCACGAAGACCAGCGTGGCATTGGCCACGTTGCTGTAGATCCGGCCGCCTTCAAACAGGAACGCCAGCGGCAGGGCATCCTGCACCGGAAACGGAAATGATCCGCCCAGCGGCAGCGCAGTGGCATCGTCCTCCACCGCGCGCACCGCCAGCGGCAGCGCCAGGTTGGTCGGCGCGGCATAGGCATGCAGCCATTCGGCGGGCCGGTCGTTGCTCACTTCGGCCAGCACCACGCGCGCCCGTGCCCAGGGCCAGGGCGCCCATTCCGCCAGTTCGGCCAGCAGCGGCTTGGCAAAGCGGTTCGCTTCGCGCGCCTCGATGCTGCCTTCGGCGAAATCGGCGATCTGCCCGGCGGCAATCTGCGCCAAGGCGCGGTTACAGATGTCGATCAGTTGGGCCATGGGCTCTTGTCCTTGCTGCCAGGCAAAACGTGCCCCTTCCCGCGCGGAGAAGGGGAGATGGCGTGGCTATTCGCTCGGCACCTGCCAGTCGGGCGTGCCGACATAGCTGAAGGCCTTGGTGCCGAAGTGGGCTTGGGCGAGCGAGCGGGTGAAGCCGTCCTCGCCCGGCTTGAGGTCCAGTCCATCGTCGAACAGTTCGCCCAGCGTGTCGTCGTCGCGGCGCCAGATCGCCATGGAACGTGCTCCTTCAGGCGTAGTGGATGTTGAGGCAGAGGATGTCACCGGCCGCGATCGCCGTGGTATCGCTGTCCACCGCCACGCCGGTCAGTGCAAAGCTCAGGCCGGTGCTGAAGTAGAGCGGCGTATCGAACGCGATCTCGAACGGGCTCGACGGCGGCAGGTAGTAGGTCGCCACCGGGGTGTCGGTGCCCACGGTCGGCGCGCTGGCCTTGTTGTAGAGCTTGAGATAGCGGGCCGAGGTGCTGGCGTTGTAGCCGCGCAGGCGGAACAGGTCGGCCATGCTGGTCTTCACGCTGGTGGCATTGGTGGTGGCGGCGGACGACAGCAGGCGCGTGGTGCTCACCGGCTTCTTGGCGCGGTCCCAGGTGGTGCCGTTGAACACGCCCGGCCGGGCATAGACGTTGAGGCCGTTGACGCTGCCGCTGGCATCGGCGCCCACGCCCGTCACCACGCTGGCCATGTTGCCCAGGCTGCCGATTGCCGTCAGCACTTCGCCGCGCGCGGAAAGCACCAGATTGCCGCGCTGCCCGTCGGAAAGGGTAGGCTGCGTGGCGTTGTAGACGCCGCCGATCTTCACGGGATTGCCGCTGTCGGTCGCGCCGGCCGCCACGTTGCCGAGGCTTGCCACGTTGCCCGAAACCCCGCCCGAATGGCCCACTGTCACGGCCAGGCTGGTGCCGCCGGGCGATCGCACCCACACGTTGGCGGCATTGCCCACAATCGTGCCCTGGCGATAGACGGTCACGCCGGCCAGGTCGCTGGCAGGGGCGGCCGAGCCGCCAAAGCACACTTTCACCGGCTGCTGGCCGATGTTCTGCAACAACACGTCGGCATTCGCCGCAGCGGGTAGGGTGGCGGCAATGTCCTGCCAGGTGCCGTTGGCGCCAAAGCTGCTCTGGGTGGCGGCTGGCATCTGCGTCTCCTTGGTAAGCAAAAAGGAAAGGGGCAAGGTGCCGGGCGCACGTCGCCATGCGCCCGGCCAAAAGCCGTTGGGCCTGGCCGTTACTGGCCGCCCACGCCCAGATTGGTCTGGCGGCTGGCCACCACGGCGGCAGTGATCTTGCCGGCGGTCGCGTTGCTGCCGCCCACGGTGTAGTAAAGCCGCAGGTAGCGCGCATTGACGCCTTCCTCGATGCTGCCGGGCACCTTGAACTGGTATCCGGCCGCCAGGCTGGCCAGCGGCACCACGGCCCCGCTGGAAACCGTGGTCCAGGTGGCGTTGTCGGGCGAAACCTGCACACTCACCTGCAAGCTGGTCAGCCCGGCAAAGGCCTGGGTCACGGTCACGGCCAGGTCCACTTCCGGGCCCCGGCCCAGGTCGCGCAGCAGCGCGGCGTTGGCACCATAGGGTGTGCCGGTGGTGCCAAGGTCGATGACATTGGCCGAAGCGGCCGAGGCGGTCACCGCCTGGGCATCGCTCAGCAACAGCGAATTGTCGATAATCATGCGGAAATCTCCGGGTTGGACGGGGGACACCGCCCTGGCAGACGCGCCATGGCCGGCGCGCCGCCAGAGCGCGCGCGGATCAGGCGACCAGCGCTTCGTTGGTGACGATCGCGTCGGTCTCGCGGATGGGAATGCCGCGCCAGGTCATCACTTCCTCGCCCTGGATTTCCATGGGCGTGAGGCGCACGAAATTGTCCACGCCGCTGCGGCCGTTGCTGGTTTCGGCGTCGAGCGCTTCGAGCAGCAGGCGGTTCATGTAGATCACGGTGCGGCCCGGGCTGACCTGGCCCTCGCGCTCCATGTGATAGGCGCGGCGGCCCTGGAGCTTGTAATAGAGCTTGCGCAGCAGCGGATTGAGCGCCACGGTCCCGGCCACCACGTCGGACACGTCGATGTTGGCGATGCGCCCGTTGAAGCGCCAGTCCTTCACGCACAGCCCCAGGTGCTGGGTGAACTTCTCTTCCTTCACGTAATAGGGGTTGCCGTTGCCATCCAGCACGCGCTGCCGGCCCATGTCCTCGCGCTGCACGCCGGCGGGCACGGCGTCGGGCACGATCACGCTGGTCTGCATGTCGCCATGGGTCACGAACCAGATCGAGGTGTTGTCGCTCTGGCTGCCGCCACCGTTCACCACGTTGGCGTTCGACAGCGAGTTGTAGCGCGGCGCCATGCCGTGGAACTGCTTGCCGTTCACCTTGACGTCGGAATACCAGATTGCGCTTTCCACGGTCTGCGCGATCGATTCCAGAAAGCCCTGGCCTTCCACCAGCCGCAGCTTGGCCGCTTCGGCGGGCTTGAGGTTGAGCAGGCGCTCGTCCACCGAAGACAGGCCTTCGACAAAGCCGGTCGTGTCCTTGACTTCGGTGTAGTTGCCCTTGGACTGGGCGATGCCCTGATAGAGCGCGCCCCACGAAACGCTGGGCAGGCCGGTGCGGATGGTCGAACGATGCTCGGTGCCGCTGTTGCAGGCGACCACGTTGGCATCCTTCATGAACGGCGTGAGCTGGGTCAGCGCCTCCACCACATCGCCCAGGCCGTCGCCGCCGGCCTTGAGCACATCGATCAGGTTCCAGTAACTCGAGCCGAGAATGGCCATGAAGCTATCTCCTTACTTCGCTTCTTGGGGGTAGAGACGTTCCCAGACGGGGCGCTGGCTGGCGCTGCCGGCATGGGCACGGGCAAAGCCGCTGTCCTCGCTGAGCAATTGGCCCAGGCGGCGGAACGCGCGGATCATGTCGGGGTGGTTGCCAAAACCACTGTCGGCCAGGGCCTGGCGGAACGGGTGCCCTTCGCCAAAGCCCAGGGCATCCAGGCCGCGCGCGGCCAGGTGTTCGCTCTCGGCGCGGCGGGCGCCGCCGATTTCCGGGTCGGCGGCAAATTCCTCGGCCCAGGCGCGCTTCTGCGCGGCGGCGGCGTCGGCAAAGTGGTTGAGCAGGCTTTCCTGCGTGCGCTGCATCACGCCCTGCGCCAGGGGCAGCAGCTTGCCTGCCTGCTCGTTGGACAGGCCCAGTTCGCGCAGCACCGGATCGGCGGTCTGAAGCAACTGGCTGTCCAGCGTCATGCCGTCCAGGGCCAGATCATAGCGCTCCGGCACGCCGGTCGGCTGGGTGGGGGCGGGCTGGGCGGCAGGAATCGCTTCAGCGGCGGCCGGGGGGAGGGTCGAAACGGCGCTGGCCGGATCGATCGCCGCTGCCGATGGCATCGGGGTCATCGGCGTCGATGGCGGGAAGCTCGTCGTATCGGGTGCGGGGATGGGGTCGCTCAAGGCGGTTTTCCTTTGCACTGAGGGCAGCATCGAGCACGGCCTGCATGGTCGTCAGGCCCAGCGGATCCTGGGCGCGCACGGCCTGTTCCTGGCCGCGATGGGCCAGCGCGATGAGGTCGAAACCCAGGCTGCGCCGCCCTTCGAGGAAGGCGAGCAGCGCGCCATCGGCCCCGCTCGCCATGGTCTGTTGCCCCAGCAGCCCGGCACCTTGAATCGCTGCGTGCAAATAGCGCCGGAACTCGGGGCGGCCGATCAGGAAGGCAGCATCTTCGGGGGTCATGCTCACGGCTGGATCAGCCGCTTGAGCAGGTTTTCACCGCCCACGTCGGCCCGCGACAGCAGTTCGGCCGCCGCCGCTGCATCCTTCATCGCCGGCACCATCTGGCTGATCTGCGCGGCGGCCTGCGCGGCCTGGACTGCCTGTCCACGCTGCGCGCGCAAGTGCGACACATCGGCCGCCGGCCGCATGATTCGCGCCGGGGTGCCCGCGCGCCAGGCATATTCGTCCAGCGCCTCGTCGAAATCGATCTTGTCGAGCACGTCGGGGTGCGCGGCGGCCAGGTTGCCGACAAAGCCCACCACGCGCTCGATCTGGCCGATGCCGACCATGCGCTGCATCTGTTGCAGGATGCTCACGAATTCCACGCGCACCCCGCGCCCGTGCAATGCGGGCGGCGGTGGCGGCAGCATCGCGCCCCGGCTCATGATCGCAAACGCGCGGTCGATCGCCACTTGCAGCTTCTCGTTGGCCACCCGCTCGATCACCGGGCCAAGCTGGGTCAGCTTCTCCTCGTTGCGGCTGGCGATCTCTTCCACGTTGCGGGGTTGCACGCCGCGCATGTTGGTGATCGCGTTGAACAGGTCGGCAAAGCTCAGGGCGTCGATCTGGCGCCGGCACTTGTCCATTTCCTCGCCGATCGCCGCCACCGCCTGGTAGGGCATCTGATAGGGGATCAGCACGCCCTCGCGGTCCAAGCCCGATGCCGTCACCGTGCGGCCCGGCTCGCCGGTCAGGCGCACGCCGGGCGGCACGATCTTCTCGGGCTTGACCATCTGGTCGATGGCCTCGTTGCGGCGCTTGGCCTGCATCTGCAATTCGCGCAGCGCCGGCAGGGCTTCCATGCCGGGCGAATGGCCATAGGTATCGCCCCCCACCACGTCCCAGCGCGGCGCCCAGAACGGCTGCTCGTTGTAGCCCGCGATCTTGAGCAGGCGATCGCCGCGTGCACCCGCTTCCCAATAGACGCTCCGCCAGGCTTTCGAGCCGAAGCGATGCGGATCGTGATCCGGGTCCGGCTCGATCGCGTGCATCACCTCGACCACGGCTTCATATTGGCTGCGATCATAGAGCGCGCGGACGGCGGGCGAGACAGCCTCGCCAAACGTCTCGACCGCCTGTTTCACGCTCATCGGGCAGGTGCGATAGAGCGTGTCGGGCACCAGCGCGTCCGACAGGGCGATCCAGTATTCGCCAAAAGTCAGCGCGTGGCACACCGCGCCGGCGTGGGGATGCTCCACCATCACGCAGGCTTCGGTGCCGAACAGGCCCATCTCGCCATAGCCGGCCTTGGCCGCGCCATAGAAATTGGTCGATGCCAGAAAGGCATAGATCCGCCGCTCGACCGCCGAAAGCCAGGCGCGCACGCCGTCGGCTTCCATCAGGTCGTCATCGGCGGTCTTGAGCGTGAACCACGGGCGCGACGCGCTCGACAGGCCAGAGGTCATGCCGTTGGTCAGGGTGCGGAACGCCTCGATCCCGTGCGGGTCGAACAGGGTGCGGTTCCATTGCCGGCGCCGCGCGCCCGAACGGTCCTTGCCGCTGGCCAGGAAGCGCGAGCGCGCCGGCTGGGCAAAGCGGGCGATCTGCTCGGCCTCGGCTTCATAGTCCTGGCGGACGGACTTCATCACCGCCAGGCGCGCCTCGCAATGGGCGCGGATCGATTTGGGATCAGCCAAGCGTGCCTCCCGATCCAAGCGTGGTCGAAGAAACGCGCGCGGCGCTGGTCAGTCCCAGCGGGGACGTGACCATCCCGGCCAGGATCGCGCGGCGCCAGCGGCTGTTGTCCATGGCGCCGGCCGGCGCCCCCTGGTCAGGCAGTTTCAGGCTTTGCCGCTCGGGCGCGGTGGGAACGGTGGGCGTGCTGCACATCTAGGCACCTCCATGAATGATGGTGCTTGTAGGGCGGCGGGCCACCGGCTTGAATCGCTGCGAAGTGGATGGCAAAAAGCCCCGACCGATTCGGCCAGGGCTTTGTGAAATCTCGGCTTTTCTGCTCCGTCAGCCCAGCTCGCCATAGCGGCCGGCGCCATCGTCTGCCCCAGGTTCGGGCTCCAGCCAGGCCGGCATGGCGCGTGGTCCCACCGCCTCGGCAAAAGTGCAGGCCAGGGCATCGGCCCAGTCCGGGCTGGGCAATCCGCGCCGCTTCATGTCCGGCTTGCGCTCCAACTGCACGCGGGTGTCATCGGCGGCAAAGGAATAGGTCGGCCCGATCAGGTCGTCGCGCAGGCGATCGCTGTCGGGCAGCGCGGCCTGGGCCAGCCAGGCGCGCATCCGCGTCCACATTTCCGCGCGCTTGTTGGCCGTGGGCACGCTCACCCCCGGCTCCAGCTCCGCCTCGCGGCCCTTGGCGCCGAACCAGACCTCGATCACCGGGGTGTCGCCCAGCAATTGGCGCAGCCGGTCCACCACCGCCGCGCCGATGTTGCCGGCATCGACAAAGATGGCATCGGGCCGGTGCCGGGCCGCTTCCAGGGCAATGTCCCCGGCCAGCCGCATGGCGTCCACCCCGCGCCAGCTTTTCCAGGGCCGGCTGCGCGCATCGCGGCCACAGCGGATCGCGAGCACGCTTTCATCGTCGCCAAAGCGGGCGCAGTCCACACCGAAGATCACCGGATCGGTGGGCAGTCCCCCCGGCACCGGCCGGCGCCGCGCGGCTTCGGCCAGGTCCTGCGGGATGAACTGCATCGTGCTGCTCGATGGAAACTGGCCGCGCACGCGCACCCGCACCACATCGCTGTCCGCGCCATAGGCGGCCACCAGTTCCTCCAGATACTGCGTGTTCACGCCTTCCACCTCGCGCGCATCGATCTGCGCGGTGCGCCACAGGTTGCGGTGCTTGCCAAAGCATTCGCGAAACGCCCCGGTGTTCTGGGTCGGGTTGCCGAAAGCCAGCCAGATCAATTCGGTATCGGCATCGGTCAGGGCGCCCAGCGCCACTTCCCACACCTTGTCGGCAATGCCGCTGGCTTCGTCGAAGATCAACACGATGCGCCGGCCCATGTTGTGCAGGCCGGCAAATGCCTCGGTGTTGTGCTCGCTCCAGGTCACCAGGTCTGCGCGCCAGGCGGGGCCACGGCCCGGCGCAGTCGATGCCAGCGCGCGGCGTGTCTGGGCAAACCAGCCTGCGGTCAGGGCCAGCCCCGCCCATTTCGCGATTTCCGGTGCGGTCTTGGTGTCGAGCTGGCTTTCGGTGTTGGCCGTCACCAGCACGCGGGCATCGGGGCAGGTGTCCAGCGCCCACTTCACGATCATCGCCACCAGCGCCGATTTGCCGATGCCATGGCCCGATGCCCGCGCCAGGCGCAAGGGCGTGTGGCGCGTCGCCGGATCGGCCAGATGGGCGCCGATTTCCTCCAGCACCTCGCGCTGCCAGCGGCGCGGCCCGCTCATTCCGGCCAGCGGGCCTTGGCCCCAGGGATAGGCAAACAGCGCGTGCCCCAGCGGATCGTGGGTGAACGCCCCGATCGCCTCGGCCAGATCGCTCGCATCCACTGCCTTCTTCGCCATGCAAACCCTTTCCTGCTCCCCCTCCTCTTCAGAGGAGGGGGTCGGGGGGTGGTGGAAGGCAGGCCCTGCCACAGCAGTAACCCATCACCGCCCCTTCAACACCCGCGCCCGCGCTGCCGCCAGCCGCTCGCTCCAGTCCTGCGCGTCGCCAGCGCCGGCGCTTTCGCCGTATTTCCCGGGTGCCCATTTCGAGAGCAGTTTCAATCGCGTCTCCACCCGCAGCCGCGCCCGCGCCACGTTGTCGGGATTCTTGGCGACGGACATGGTGCCGTCGGCCTTTTCCTTGTGAGTCACGTCGCCCGCGTCATCGTCGGCGATTTCCAGGGTTTCCTCGGCAATCGCCTCGAACCCGGCCTCGCGCGCCAGGGCAAAGCGGCGGGCAAACTCGCGGTCTTCCAGCCGCCAGCGCTGCACCAGCGCGGGCGCAACCTGGTGGCGCCGGCACAGCTTGCGCAGCGTGATGCCTTCGGCCAGGCCGGCCAGCAGGATTTCCTCCAGCACCGGATCACGTACGGCCTTGCGGGTGCGCGTCATCAAGCCAGCCCCTTTCCGGCCTTGTAAGGTTTGCGGTCGCTCGGCCGCGGCGTTGCACTGGTCGGTAGGTTGCGCGTGGGCGTATGCGTGCCCTTGGGAATATGCGGCGTATCGGCCCGCATGTTCGCGGCCCGCGCCGTGCGCGCGCCGGTCGCCACGATTTCCACGATGCGGAACCGCTGATAGCGTTCCACGCGGATGAAACCCTTGCGCTCCAGCCGCTTGACCATCACCGGCCCCATCGAGCACGAGTTGTAGCCGCACAGCATCTCGATATCGATGTTGCTGGGGCAGGGCAGCCCGGCTTCGGCCGCCTCGGCCAGCGCGCGATAGGTGGTTCGTTCCGTCCACGTCAGCCCGGCCAGCGAGACCTTGGCGGAAGCGGTATCGGCAGGAACGGCAGGTTCGGTCATCAGGACTTTTCCTTTGATCGGGCGGGACGGCCGCTCGCGCCAGGGCGCAAGCAGCCAGCTCCGGACGACGAAAGTTCCGTCGCTTCGGAGTTAAAAGGATATGTAATCCAGATATTTGGCTATCGAGCGCCGTGGATTTTCCGAAGGCTGTGCCACGTTGAGGGCCCTGTTCCCTTTGGTGCCACGACATCCCGATGTGAGTATCGAATATAGGAAAATTCCTAAATTACCACGTCAGATTGCGCCAAAATAGCCCGAATTTCCTCAAACGCCGATTCAACAATAGGAATTTTCTTTTAACCCCTGCGGTAAATTCCCCTGGCAGTCAGGGGGCAGCAGGCGAGCCATGCCCGAATCACCTCCAATGCCCTTGGCCACACTTCTTCCGCCTGGCTGGGCGTGGTTCCGCGCCAGGTTGCCCGACGGGCGCTGTCATCGCTTCGCGCAGCCAGCGGATGCCGCCGCGGCTGTCTTGCTGCGGCGGGCGTGGGAAATCTGGTCGCCGGCGCGCGCCGGGCCGGATGGCCGGTTCCTCGCGCCGGGCTTGGTCGTCGAGCCGGAGCCTGTCGGCATCACGCCATGGTGACGTAGATCTCCGCCACGATCACCCACGCACCGTCGATCTCGCGCCATTTCGCGCTATAGCGCCCCGCCGCGTAGACCTCGCCGCTGTCGGCATGCTGGCCCTGCCAGTCGCCCTCTTCCAGCGCGATCGGTGCCACCGGCGATATCTCGATCGTGCTCGGTGTGCGGCGATAGATGCTGCGCGGCCTCGCTGCGAATTCCCGCTTCCACGCCAACAACTGGGCCTTGCGCCCGGCGATGACCGCGCTGTCGCTGCCGGTTACCAGCACCACATCCGGGGCCAGTAGCGGCCCGATCGCGGCCAGGTCGGCCTCGGCAAGGGCTTGGTTGAATGCGGCGCGGCGCAGGCGGATGGCAAGGTCTGCGGGATGAGTCATGGTCCTGCACAGACGATTTTGACGCCGCATCGGCAACAGTCTGGCGCATTTAACCATTCTAATAGGGTATTACCCCAGGGTCGCCTTAAGCGCGCGGGAAGCCCGAGCCCGCATGCTGCCGGGCATGATCCGCCAGATTCCCCCCGAGCACGTCAAGATTGGCATGTTCATCTACGGATTCGGTGGATCGTGGTTCGATCACCCATTCTGGCGCACCCGCTTCGTGCTCGCCAGCGCCGAGGATCTGGAAAAGGTCCAAGCTTCTGCCGTGCCTTACGTGATCATCGATGAAGCCCGGGGCCGCAAGCTCGAGGATCCACCCGCCCCCACCTCTGTTGCGCCAACGCCGTCGAGTTCCGCTGGGGCACCTGTGCGCTGCCGCCGCGTGCCCTTGCCACCGCCTGATCGGTCGCAGACCCTGATGCAGACCATCACCCGCCAGCGGCGTCGCCAGGTGCAGCGCATGGTGGGCGAGGCGCGCCAGACCATGCGTGGCCTGTTCGACGATGCCCGCATGGGTCGGGCCGTGCGCGTGGCCGATACGCACAAACTGGTCGAGGACATCGCCGATGCCGTCGCCAACAGCCCGCGCACCGTGATCGATGTCGTGCGCCTCAAGTCCAAGGACGAATACACCTTCGCCCATTCCGTCGCGGTCTGCACCCTGATGATCAATGTCGCCACGTTCCTCGGTCTCGATCCGCAGGAAACGCGCGACTATGGCCAGGCCGGCCTGCTGCACGATCTGGGCAAGGTCGGCATTCCGCAAGAGGTGCTCAACAAGCCCGCCGCGCTCACCCAAGAGGAATTCGCCTGCGTGCGCGATCATCCCGAACACGGCTACCGCCTGCTCGAAGCATCCGGCGATGTCTGCGCCACGGCGCTCGACGTATGCCGCCATCATCACGAGCGGCAGGATGGCAGGGGCTATCCCCAGGGCCTTGCCGCCAGCCAGATCAGTCGCGCCGCCGCGTTCGGCGCCATCTGCGATTGCTATGACGCGCTCACCTCCGATCGCATCTACAAGCAGGCCTGGTCTCCGCCCGAAGCGCTGGCCGCGATGTGGAGCTGGGACGGACATTTCGACCGCGACTTGTTGTTCATCTTCATGCAGAGCATCGGCGTGTTCCCGCCAGGCATGGTCGTGCGGCTGCGCAGCAATCGCCTGGCACTTGTGCAGCCGGGCCGTCGCCATGACACCGGCCCGCACGTCACCGCGTTCTTTTCCACGCGGGAGGGGGAATGCCTGCCTCCGCAAGACATGCTGCTGGATGACACCAACCCGCTCGACAGCATCGTCGGCCATGCCTGCGCACAAGAGTGGGGCGTGCCGGACTGGAATCGGCTGCGTGGCCGGCTGTGGCGCGGTGCGCCAGAAGCGCTGCCGGCCTGATCGGTGGCAGGCCGTGCAGCGGCATAAGCAAACTTTATGCAGGATATCGCCCAAGGTGATGGAAATCCAAAAATATGCATATGTTTTAAAATGATATTTTCAGGATCGTGGAATTTTCCGAACGGACGGGAAAATTGATTCCCCGCCGGCTTGTCGTATTCTGTCGGGCACATACCGCCAGACAGAGGGCACGATGGCACCGGCTTCCTTCGACACGATCAATCCTGCGACGGGCGAAGTGCTCGCCACCATTCCCATCGCCGGAGAGGCCGAGGTCAACGCGGCGGTGGAGCGTGCGCGTGTCGGCCAGCGGCAATGGGCACGCCTGACGGGAACGGAGCGAGGCCGCATCCTGCGCCGCGCGGTCGATATCCTCCGCGCCCGCAACGATGAACTGGCGCTGCTCGAAACGCGCGATACCGGCAAGCCGATCCAGGAAACCATCGCGGTCGATGTGCTTTCCGGCGCCGATTGCATCGAATACTATGCCAATGTCGCGGCCACGATCGCGGGCGAGCACGTCGATCTCGGCCCCGGCGCCTTCGGCTATACCCGGCGCGAGCCGCTCGGCATCACCGCCGGGATCGGGGCATGGAACTATCCGCTCCAGATCGCCTGCTGGAAAAGCGCGCCGGCGCTGGCCTGCGGCAATGCCATGATCTTCAAGCCAGCCGAACTGACGCCGCTCACCGCGATCGAGTTGGAAAAGATCTATCTCGAAGCCGGCGTGCCCGAGGGTGTCTTCCAGGTCGTCCAGGGCTTTGCCGCCACCGGCCAGTTGCTCTCGCGCCACCCCGGCATCGCCAAGATCTCCCTCACCGGCGAGGTGGGCACGGGCCGCAAGGTCATGGCCGATGCTGCCGCCACGCTCAAGCAGGTCACGCTCGAACTGGGCGGCAAGAGCCCGCTGATCGTGTTTCCCGATGCCGATCTGGACAACGCCGTGTCAGGGGCCTTGCTCGCCAATTTCTATTCGGCCGGTGAAGTCTGCTCCAACGGCACCCGCGTCTTCGTTCACGCCAGCGTGATGGACGATTTCCTGGCCCGGCTGAAGACGCGCACCGAAGCGATGGTGGTGGGCGATCCGGCCGATCCGGCCACCCATGTCGGCGCGCTGATCAGCCAGGCCCACATGGACAAGGTCTTGGGCTATATCGAGCAGGGCAAGGCCGAAGGGGCAACCCTGGTCACTGGCGGGCACCGCGTCATGGCCAATGGCTGTGACAGGGGCGCATTCGTCGCCCCCACGATCTTTGCCGCCTGCGCTGATGACATGGTCATCGTGCGGGAGGAAATCTTCGGCCCGGTCATGGCCGTCCTGCCGTTCACCGACGAGGCCGACGTCATCGCCCGCGCCAATGCCACCGAATTCGGCTTGGCCGGCGCGGTCTTCACCCAGGATATCACCCGCGCCCACCGCGTCGTCGCCGCGCTCGACGCCGGCACCTGCTGGATCAACACCTACAATATCACGCCGATCGAGCTGCCGTTCGGCGGGGTCAAGCAATCGGGCCTGGGCCGCGAAAACAGCCGCGCCGCCATCGAGCACTATACGCGCCTCAAGAGCGTCTACGTCGCCATGGAGCCGATCGATGCCCCCTACTGACGCGGAAACCTTCGACTATGTGATCGTCGGCGCCGGGTCGGCCGGCTGCGTTCTGGCCAACCGGCTGACGGCTGATGGTCGCCATCGCGTCCTGCTGCTCGAATTCGGCGGCTCGGACCGCTCGATCTTCATCCAGATGCCCGCCGCGCTCGCCTATCCGATGAACACCACACGGTGGAACTGGCGCTACGAATCCGAGCCGGAGCCCCATCTCAACAACCGGCGCCTGCATTGCCCGCGTGGCAAGGGGCTGGGTGGTTCGTCTTCGATCAACGGCCTCGTCTATGTGCGCGGCAATCCGCTCGATTTCGAACATTGGCAGGAACAGGGCGCGCGCGGCTGGGGCTATGCCAATGTGCTGCCCTACTTCAAGCGCGCCGAAACCCGCCTGGAAGGTGGCAATGCCTATCGCGGCGGCGATGGACCGCTCTCCACCACCTATGGCACGCTCGACAATCCGCTGCACCACGCCTGGATGGAGGCCGCGCGCCAGGCTGGCTACCAATTGACCGAGGATTACAACGGCTTCCGGCAGGAAGGCTTCGGCCGCATGGACATGACCGTGCGCAACGGGGAGCGCTGTTCCTCGGCCAAGGCGCACCTCTACGACGCGGTCAAGCGGCCCAATCTCCAGGTCGTGCAGCATGCGCTCGCCACCCGCATCCTGTTTGACGGAACCCGTGCCGTGGGCGTGGAATACGAACGCGGCGGAACGCTGCACACCGTGCGCGCTGGCCGTGAAGTGATCCTGTCGGGCGGGCCGATCAATTCGGTGCAATTGCTCAAGCTCTCGGGCATCGGCCCGGCGCAGGAACTGGCCGGGCACGGCATCCCCGTGCTGGCCGATCGCGCCGGCGTCGGCGCCAATCTCCAGGATCACCTGGAGTTCTACTTCCAGATGGCCTGCACCCAGCCGATCACCCTGTTCGGCCATGCCAACCTGCTGGGCAAGGCCAGGGTCGGCCTCGAATGGCTGCTGCGCCGCAAGGGCCTGGGCGCGTCCAACCACTTTGAATCCTGCGGTTTCATCCGCAGCCGCGCCGGCATCCGCTATCCCGATATCCAGTACCACTTCTTCCCGATGGCCATCAATTACGATGGCTCCTCGCTCGCCACCGAGCATGGCTTCCAAGCCCACGTCGGGCCGATGCGCTCGAAAAGCCGTGGCACGGTCACGCTGCGCAGTCCCGATCCGCGCGACAAGGCGGTGATCCGCTTCAATTACATGAGCCATCCTGATGATTGGGCGGAGATGCGCGCCTGCGTGCGCCTCACCCGCGAAATCTTCCAGCAGCCGGCCTTCGCCCCTTATCGCGGCCGGGAAATCCAGCCCGGCGCCGATTGCGTGACGGATGAACAGATCGACGCCTTCATCGCCGACAAGGTCGAAAGCGCGCTGCACCCCTCGTGCACGGCGCGCATGGGCCACCCCGATGATCCGCTGGCAGTGGTCGATCCCGAACTGCGCGTGATCGGCGTTTCCGGCCTGCGCGTGGTCGATAGCTCGGTCATGCCCTCGATCACCACCGGCAATCTCAACGCGCCCACGATCATGATCGGCGAAAAGGCCGCCGATCACATCCTCGGCAAGCCGCTGCTGCCCGCGTCCAATGAACCTTTCTACGTTCACCCCCACTGGGAAACGCACCAACGATGATCGGTGAAGACCATGCCTTGGCCCTGGATGCGCCCTCGGGCGAACTGCATCGGTCGCTGGATTGGAAGGGGGCGTTCTGGGCCTCGTCGGGGGTTCCGGCGGGTGTCCTGCTCACCATGGGGGGCATTGCCGCCACGATCGGGCAGCCAAGCTGGGTGGTGTGGATCGTCTCGATCCTGATGGGTTTCATCCAGAGCTTCGTCTATGCCGAGATTGCCGGGCTCTATCCGCACAAGTCGGGTGGCGCCTCGGTCTATGGCGCGGCGGCCTGGCTGCCCTACAGCCGCTTTGTCGCCCCGATCTCGATCTGGGCGAACTGGCTGGCCTGGTCGCCGGTGCTCACGCTCGCCACCAGCCTGGCGGCGGGATACATCATGGCCAGCCTGTTCGCGCCCGATGCCGCGATCATGGCTTGGCAGATCAAGCTGGTCGATCTCGGCTTCGTGCGGCCAGGCCTCAGCCTGCGGATCAACGCCGTCTCGCTCATCGCCACCGGCTTCCTGCTGCTCACGTTTGTGTTGCAGCATGGCGGGGCCGCTCGCGCCGCGCACGCACAAAAGATCCTCGGCCTGGTCTGCCTCGCGCCGCTGATCCTGGTTGGGCTGATCCCGG
Organism: Novosphingobium pokkalii; assembly: GCF_014652855.1. Lineage (GTDB taxonomy): Bacteria > Pseudomonadota > Alphaproteobacteria > Sphingomonadales > Sphingomonadaceae > Novosphingobium > Novosphingobium pokkalii. The sequence continues at coordinate 35,073 of NZ_BMZP01000014.1, read as the reverse complement.
TCTTCACCGGCAACCTGCCGCGCGATCATCTTTTCCCGCTGCTGCCCATGCTGCGCGATGCGGCGGGCCATGCCGGCTTTGGCAGTTGGAACGGCTATGGCCTCGTGCTCCTGATGGGCGCCATGTTCGGTGCCGGTTGGTCCACCTACGGCTTTGAAACGGCGGTGTGCTACACCCGCGAATTCCGCGATCCCGCCCGCGACACGCCGCGCGCGATCATCGCTTCGGGCGTCTTGTGCATCCTCGTCTTCGCGCTCGTGCCGCTGGCGTTCCAGGCTTCGCTCGGCCTCGATGGCATGCTCTCTCCGGCCATCTACGATGGCTCGGGCGTGGCGCAGGCGCTGGCCGCCATCGTGGTCAAGGGGCTAGGCCTTGTCGCCTCCAGCCCCGCCGGGGTGCTGATCGCCAACCTGTTCATCGCCATGCTGATCCTGTCGCTGCTGCTCATCGTGATGACCTCGATGATGGGCTCGTCACGCACGCTCTACCAGGCCTCGGTCGATGGCTGGCTGCCGCGCTACCTCTCGCGCGTGAACAGCCACGGCGCGCCCACGGCCGCGATGTGGACCGACCTTGGCTTCAATCTCATCCTGTTGCTGGCGTCAGACTATTTCGCCGTGCTGATGATCAGCAATGTCTGCTACCTCGCGTTCAATTTCCTCAATCTCCAGGCTGGCTGGATTCACCGCATCGACCGGGGCGAGAAAGATCGCCCGTTCCGCTGCCCCACCTGGCTGCTGGCGCTGGGCTGCACCTTCGGCTTCGTCAACATGGCCTTCATGGGCGCCGGGGCCGATGTCTGGGGTGCGGGCACGCTGCGCAACGGCCTGATCGCCCTGCTGCTGATCGTGCCAGTCTTCGCCTGGCGCCACTATGTGCAGGACAAGGGCGTGTTTCCCCATGCCCTGGTCGAAGACTATGCGCGCGATGCCTCGGGCCGGATGACCCGCCGCGCCGGCTGGCTGCCCTGGCTGGCGCTGGCAGGGTGTGCTGCGCTGATTGCGGTGACGCACGCTTTTGCGCTGCATCACATGGGCTAAAGAAAAGGCTATGACGAAGGGGGCAGAGCCCCCTTCACCCCACTATCTTTGGCTGGCGCAGCGTTGGCGACCATGCTGGGCGTTGCAGCAAACACCGTTGTTCTTGAAAAATCAAACCACCGCGCTGAACAAGGCCGGGATGGCCTGGCGCAAATCAGCCTCGGCTTGGGCATGGGCGCGCGGATCGTCCACGTCGATCCACCAGGCGCCTTCGATTTCCATCGTCGCGGCGCGGCCGGCATCGGCCAGCACCTGCATCCCGTCGGACAGCGATCCGGGCTTGCCCATGGCCACGGCCTGGGCAATCGCCGCGGGCAGGGCGGCGGTGGCCAGGAAAGCGCCGCAATCCACCGCGTCATAAGGGAAGATCGTCTTGCCGATGGTGGCAATCGTGCCGTTGTCCCGCGTCTTCACCCAAGTGGCATCGTCGGGATCGACCAGCGGATTGTCGAGCCGGCGGTCGATCGCCAGCGTCACGTCGCGCGTATTCGCGCCTTCGTGGGTCAGCCGTTGCAGGATTTCAGCCGAGAAAATGTGATCGGCCATCATCAGCAGGAACGGACCATCTACCTTGGCGGCTCCGGCGATCACCGAATGGCCATTGGGCAGGGTCCAGTCCGCCACGCGGGCGGCATCGATCGTCACGCCGCAGCGCGCAGCCAGATCGGGCAGGGCGGCTTCCACCCGGGCGGCTTCATGCCCGGTCACCACCACGATGTGGGCAATGCCGGCGGCAGCCGCCTGGCGCACGCCCAGTTCCAGCAGCGGGAAACCGCAGACCGGGGTCAGCGGCTTGGACTGGCTGAGATCGCGCAGGCGCGATCCCAATCCAGCCGCCAGGATAACCGCGTGCCGGGGCGCGGCGGCGCGTTCGGCGGGCCGCAGCCCGGCAGCGGTTTCCATGCTTACTCGGCCGCCTGCGGAACGGCAGCAGCGATGTATTCGTCGACCATGCGCAGCGCGACATCGTCGATGAACTGCTCGGGCGGGTGCTTGCAGAAATAGGCCGACGGGCCGATCAGCGCGCCGCCTTCACCACGCTCCAGCGCCACCTTGCAGCAACGGATCGCATCCATCACGCAAGCCGCGGCGTTGGGGCTGTCTTCCACCGACAGGCGCAGTTCCAGGTTCACCGGAACGTTGCCCCACTGCACGCCTTCCATGCGCAGGAAGCAGATCTTGTTGTCCTTCTGCCACGGAACATATTCCGACGGGCCGATCAGGATGTTTTCCTCGGCCAGGCGCTGGGCCAGCATGGCCTGCACGGCTTCGGTCTTCGATTCCTTCTTGCTCGACAGGCGATGGCGATCGAGCATGTTGAGGAAGTCGGTGTTGCCGCCGGTGTTGAGCTGATAGGTGCGCTCGGTGGTCACGCCGCGCGCCGAAAACAGCGTGGACAGCGTGCGGTGCACGATGGTGGCGCCCACCTGGGCCTTGATGTCGTCGCCCACGATCGGCAGGCCGGCGGCGCGGAAGCGCGCTTCCCATTCCGGGTTGCTGGCGATGAACACCGGGATGCAGTTGACCACGGCCACGCCCGCTTCCAGCGCGCATTCCATGTAGAATTCGCTGGCCTTCTGCGAGCCGACGGGCAGGAAGTTCAACAGGATTTCAGCGCCCGACGCCTTGAGCGCGGCGACGATGTCGGCCTGGCTCGGGTCTTCGCCTTCGGCGACGATGAAGCCACGCTCGCCCGCCACGGTCATGTGGTCGGCCACGCCGTCCAGCACGCGACCGCGCATCACCTTGGCGCCGATGGTCGGCACGTCCCTGTAGAACACGGTGGTGTTGTTCGGGGCCGCGAAGATCGCTTCGCCCAGGTCCTTGCCAACCTTGCGGGCATCGACATCGATCCCCAGCACGAATTCCACGTCGCCCGGCACATAGTCGCCGATGACGTCATGGATCAGGCCTTGGGAAGAGTTGTTGTTCTTGTAATAGAAAACACCCTGAACCAGTGAACTGGCGCAGTTGCCGACGCCAATAACCGCGACTTTGATCGATGGCATTTTAGGTAATTCTCCTGCGGCCACGCCCGCAATCCAACTCGTCATGAGCTGGGTGCCTGCCTGACACTCAAACGAAACTGCCTTTTCGCGGTGCTGCCCATCCTGCCTTTGCACAAGGCGAACAGGTTGAACCCGGACGGTCCGGACCGGAAGCGGTCAAAATAGAGCAATCCTCGGGCCATGGCAATGGAGCGCGGGGCAGTTGTTACATTATGACTGCCATACTGCGCTCTTGTTGTAGATAGCTACTCGGCTCATCGCTCTCCTGCAACGCCCGGTCGCGGTGGCTCGGTGCCATCAGGTAGTCCGTGTTGCCGCCGTCAGATCGTTGCGAAGGCGCGCCGCGGCGCCCGCTGCATGCGTGATAGAGGCCAGCAGGACCGCGTTGAGCGCGATCGCCTCGAACAGGAAGTAATAGAGCGGCGATCCCGCCAGCATGGCCAGCCCAAGCAGGATGGTGCGGCTGTTGGCACCCAGGATGCGCCATTTGGGCAGAAGATCTCCGGCATGCGCGCGGGCAATGCTGCGGGCCGCCTCGGTCTGCGCAGGGTCGGCCACCAGCCGGTCATAGGCCGCGTCCACCTCTGCTCCGCCGGGCGCCAGTGCCCGCCCGAGCAGCAGGTAAAGGCGCGCCAGGGCCGTGCCCGGCCCGGTGATCGGCACGTCATCCTGTCGCAGCCAGGGGTTGCCATAGGCCCACCACTGGTATTGCCGCCGCTGCACTTCATAATGGTTGGCCTGGACAATGCGGCTCAGCCCGGCGCCGACCACCGCGATCCAGCACCAGGCGCTGACATGCTGTTGCAGCCACCAGCCCAGCATCAGGTAGACCACGGTATGGCTGCCATAGTCGCACAGCCCGTCGACCATTTCGCCGTTCGGCCCGCTGCGCTTGGTCAGCCGCGCCAGGTCACCGTCGGCGCCGTCCACCACGTGCCAGCCCATGTGCAGCACCAGCCCGAGCAGCGCGGTCCAGGGCCAGCCCGGCTGGCAATAGATCACCCCGGCGACTACCACCATTACCGCGCCGAACACCGAAACCATGTTCGGCGTGATCGGCGTGGGCGCCAGCGCCCAGGCCATGCGCCAGGACAGCGGATGATAGATGCGGCTGTTGAGCCAGTCCTGCAATTCTGCCGGGCGCAGCGGCCGGGGCGGGCGCGCGAGGCGGGCGCTGCCGGCCTCGCCACTGGCGGCCGGATCGGATGGGGCAGGGCTTTGTGGAACGGTTTCGGCCTGGGCCATGGGACGTGACGGGTTCATCACCCGCACCCTATACCGCAGCCTGCGCTGCGCCAATTGCAAACCGTAACCGTGGCGGTCGACCTTCGGGCTTAGTGACCGTTTGGAAATCCGGCTCTGCCGGATTTGCGGCACCGGCCCGCTCCCCCACCCGACCTCCCATAGGGTACTATCGTTGGGAGGTCGGCCCCCTCAGC
>NZ_BMZP01000014.1:0-30499 GCF_014652855.1 Novosphingobium pokkalii | reverse complement strand
GGTCGGGTGGGGGAGCGGGCCGGTGCCGAACCGAAAATGCGCCATGGCGCATTTTCCAGACGGTCTCTCAGCGCAGATAGGCCTTGATGATCGCCACCAGCTCCTCGGCGGCCTGGGCGCGGGGATCGCCGGCAGGCAATTGCGGGTCGATCATGTGCTCGCGGATGTGGTCCTCGATCACTTCGGCGATGAAGCCCTCCAGCGCGCCACGGCAGGCCGTTGCCTGTTGCAGCACGCGCGCGCATTCCACTTCGCCGTCCACGGCCCGCTCCAGCGCGTCGATCTGCCCCCGGATGCGTTTCAACCGGTTCAGCAGTTTCTGTTTTTCCGCCGCCACATGGCTCATGGTCCCGTTCGCCTTTTTTGCTTGATACCATACTCCCCTAGGGTATAGGGGCGCTCAAGTCGAGTCGCTCCCGCTCCGCCCCGTGCGGTCCGGTCGGCGTGACGATACCGCTGAGGAATCCCAACGATGCCGCGAAGTTGCAACCACGCCGCCGACGAGGGCGACAGTAGGCGCGAAAGCCTGACTGGCGCTTGTTTTGCGGCTGGCAGCCTGCCCTTGCGAACCGCGCGGCCCATCGTCTGACGGGCCTTTCGGTCCGGTCGGGCAGCCGCCTCCCGACCAAGGACCGAAGACATGATCCGTTCCGTTTGCCCGGCCGCGCCCCGCGCGGCTGTTTCCCGCCGCCTGCCGGCCCACATCGCGCTGTCACAATCCCCGGCTAGCGGGGCGGGCATGACCGGCGCAAAGCCCCTATCGCTTGACTGGCGCATCGCCCGCCGCCTCGTCGCCACGTTTGCCCTGACCGCGCTGGCCGCCCAAGCGCCGGTTCGCGCCGATACCCCAAGCACCGCCGACCAGGCGCTTGCCGTCCACGGGCAATACACCCTCGTTGCGCAGGGGGTGGGCAGCTTCGCCTCGCCCTATGCCGGCGACAACAGCCTCACGCCGCGCCAGGTCAAGGCCACCAACGATGCCACGCTCTATCTGGGCGTGCGCCCCTGGCGCGGTGCCGAAATCTGGGTGAACCCGGAAATCGACCAGGGCTTCGGCTTGTCCAACACGCTCGGCGCTGGCGGATTTCCCAGTGCGGAAGCCTACAAGGTCGGCCAGTTCAGCCCCTACTTCAAGCTGCAACGCGCCTTCGTGCGGCAGACCATCGCGCTCGGCGGCGCGGCGAGCGCCATGGCGCCGGGCATCAACCAGTTGCGTCTGGCCACGACGGCCAACCGCCTGGTGATCACGGCCGGCAAGATGGGCGTGGGCGATGTGTTCGACACCAATCGCTATGCCCATGATCCGCGCGGCGATTTCCTCAACTGGTCGCTCGTCGATACCGGCAGCTTCGATTACGCGGCCAATGCCTGGGGCTATACCTATGGCGTTGCGGCGGAATGGTACCAGGGCCCGTGGGCACTGCGGGCCGGGCTCTACAACCTGTCCAAGGTGCCCAATGGCGTGGCCCTGGAAAGCGACTTCTCGCAAAATGCCCTGATCGTGGAGGCAGAGCGCCGCTTCGCGCTCGCCGGCCATCCCGGCGCCGTGCGCGTCACCGCGTTTCGCAACCGGGGCCAGTTCGCCCGCTTTGACGATGCCCTGGCCTATGCCAGCGCGCATGGCCAAGTGCCGGACCTGGCGCCGGTGCGCCGCCGCCAGGATCGGCTGGGCATCTCCTTCAACGCTGAGCAGGAAGTGACCGACGTGCTGGGCCTGTTCCTGCGCGGCGGATGGAGCGATGGGCGCATCGAGACTTACGATTTCACCGATATCGATCGCACTCTCGCGCTCGGCGGATCGCTTGCCGGCAAGGGCTGGGGCCGGCCGCAGGACACCTTGGGCCTGGCCGGCGTGGTCAACGGCATTTCCGCCGCGCACCAGCGCTGGCTGGCGGCCGGCGGCCTTGGTGTCCTGGTCGGCGATGGCGCGCTGCCCCATCCCGGGACGGAGCAGATCGTGGAAGCCTATTATGCCTATCGCCCGGTCGGCTGGGGTTCATTGACTCTGGACTATCAGCATATCGCCAATCCCGGCTACAACCGCGATCGCGGCCCGGCCAATGTGTTTGCCCTGCGTATCCACGCCGGTTTCTGAAAAAAGGGCTGGACCATGACTTCCACTCGCCTGCCCAGCTTCTCGCGCATCCTGCGCCAGACGCGGCCCAATCGCGAGGATGCGATTGCCTTCGCCATTCTCTCCGGCCTGGCCGTGCTCGTGTTCCGCACGGCCGAAGGGGTGGTGGCGCCGCTGTCCAGCCTCGATCTCGAACCGGTCACGCTCGATCCGGCGCATCTGCCGTATTATGCGCTGCGCACCGTGCTGCGGATGTTCGCCGCGCTGCTGGCTTCCACCGTGTTCACCCTGGTCGTGGCCACGCTGGCGGCGCGCAGCCGGCGGGCCGGGCGGCTGATCGTGCCCGCGCTCGATATCCTGCAATCGGTGCCGATCCTCGGGTTCCTCACGTTCACCGTCACGTTCTTCATGAACCTGTTTCCCGGCAATGTGCTCGGCGTGGAACTGGCCAGCGTCTTTGCCATCTTCACTTCGCAGGCGTGGAACATGGCATTCAGCTTCTACCAGTCGCTGCGCAGCGTGCCGGCAGACCTGGAGGAAGTGTGCCAGGGCTTCACCCTGTCGCCAGTGCGCCGGTTCCTGCGGCTGGACCTGCCCTACGCCACCCCGGCGCTGGTGTGGAACGCGATGATGTCGATGTCGGGCGGCTGGTTCTTCGTCGTCGCGTCCGAGGCAATCACCGTGGGCAACACCACCGCCACGCTGCCCGGCATCGGTTCCTACCTGTCGCTGGCGATCCAGCAGCAGGATTTCCGCGCCGTTGGCTGGGCGGTCGGGACCATGGCCGTAGTCATCCTTGCCTATGACCAGTTGTTCTTCCGCCCGATCGTGGCCTGGGCCGATCGCTTCCGCTTTGAACAGACCGCCAGCAACGATGCCCCGCAAAGCTGGTTCTTTGCCCTGCTGCGCCGCACCCGCCTCTTGCCGGTGCTCCTGGCGCCGCTCGCCACGATGGGGCGCCTGCTGCTCGCGCTCGAACCGCGCCGTCGCACCCTTGTGGTTGGGGCGGGGCGGGCGGCCGATCCGCGCCTGGAATGGGCTTGGCGGGGCCTCGTCTGGCTGGGCGTGACTGCTGCGCTCGCCTGGACTGCGCACTACGTGCTCACTTCGCTGAGCGCGGCAGACATGGTCCAGGCGCTGGGCGATGCCCTGATCACCATGCTGCGCGTGATTGTCCTGATCGCGCTGGCCAGCCTGGTCTGGGTGCCGCTCGGCGTGGCCATCGGCCTGCGCCCGCGCCTGGCCGAACGGGTCCAGCCGGTCGCCCAGTTCCTCGCCGCCTTTCCCGCCAACGTGCTGTTTCCCTTTGCGGTGATCGCCATCGTGCGGTTCGATCTCGCCCCGGATGTCTGGCTTTCGCCGCTGATGATCCTGGGCACCCAGTGGTACATCCTGTTCAACGTGATCGCCGGGGCCAGCGCCATTCCCAACGACTTGCGCGAGGCGGCCGGCATGTTCGGCGTGCGCGGCTGGCAATGGTGGCGCCAGGTCGCGCTGCCGGGCATCTTCCCCTATTACGTCACCGGCGCGCTCACGGCTTCGGGCGGGTCATGGAACGCCTCGATCGTGGCCGAAGTGGTCACCTGGGGCGATCATCACCTGCGCGCCCACGGCCTTGGCGCCTATATCGCCGATGCCACCACCGCCGGCAACTATCCCCAGGTGGCGCTGGGCATCGGCGTGATGAGCCTGTTCGTGCTCGGCTTCAACCGCCTCGTCTGGCGCCCGCTCTATGCCTTTGGCGAACGCCGCCTGCGCCTCTGATCGCCCTGCTGCCCCCTTTTTGCTGTTTATCCGGAGTATCCGCCATGGCCACTCTCCTGCCGCCCCAGCCGCTGATCGAGGTCAAGGGCCTCAACCATTTCTACGGTCCGCCGCCGGGCGGCCATCTCGTGCTCGAACACGTCGATCTCACGCTCTACCAGAACGAGGTCGTCGGCCTGCTCGGCCGCTCCGGCTCGGGCAAGTCCACGCTGCTGCGCTCGATCGCCGGCCTGATCCACCCGCGCGAAGGCACTGTGGCGCGCGTCACCAGCCAGGATTGCCCCGATCCCAGCGTGGCCATGGTGTTCCAGACCTTTGCCCTGTTCCCCTGGCTCACCGTGCTGCAAAACGTCGAACTCGGCCTGGAAGCGCAAAAGGTGCCGGCCGACCAGCGCCGCAGCCGCGCCTTGGCCGCGATCGACCTGATCGGTCTAGACGGCTTTGAAAACGCCTATCCGAAAGAGCTTTCGGGCGGCATGCGCCAGCGCGTCGGCCTGGCCCGCGCGCTGGTGGTCAATCCGTCGTTGCTGTTGATGGACGAGCCGTTTTCGGCGCTCGACGTGCTCACTGCCGAAACCATGCGCACCGATCTGCTCGATCTGTGGTCGGAAGGGCGCATGCCGATCAAGTCGATCCTGATCGTCACGCACAATATCGAGGAAGCGGTGCAGATGTGCGACCGCATCCTGGTGTTCTCGTCCAATCCCGGCCGCGTCGTGGCCGAAATCAAGGTGGATATCCCGCGCCCGCGCGACCGCCTCGATCCCCCGTTCCGCGCCCTGGTCGATGATATCTATGCCCGCATGACCGCCCGCCCGGCCGAGCCCGCGCGCCATCGCGAAGGCGTGTTCCCCGGCACCGGCATCGCCATGGTCCTGCCCCACGTCTCCACCAACACGCTCGCCGGTCTGATCGAGGAAGTGGACGGCACGCCGTTCAACGGCAGCGCCAGCATGGCCGAGCTTGCCGACTCGCTCAATTTCGAGATCGACGACCTGTTTCCCATGGCCGAAACCCTGCAACTGCTGCGTTTTGCCGAGTTGCGCGGGGCACAGCTCGTGCTCACCCCCGCCGCGCGCCGCTATGCCCAGGCCGATGTCGATCACCGCAAGGCGATGTTTGGGGAGGCCTTGCTGGCCCATGTCCCGCTTGCCGGCCACATTCGCCGCATCCTGGACGAACGCGCCAGCCACAAGGCCCCGGCCCGCCGTTTCCGCGACGAGCTGGAAGACCACATGAGCCCGGATTTCGCCAGCGAAACGCTCAAGACCGTGACCAACTGGGGCCGCTACGCCGAAATCTTCACCTACCACGAAGACGACGATCAGTTCAGTCTCGACGATCCCGGCTAAGCCAGCCCTTTTCGCCAATTGTGGCGGGCCTTTGCCTGCGCTAGCGTAGCCCCCTGGCCACCCTTGGCCGCAGGGGGAAATCATGCGACGCAAGCTTATCCTGCTGGCGTCGGCGCTGCTCGCGTCGACCACCTGTGCTCTGCCGGCAGCGCGTGCTGCGGCCGATCCGCTCCTGCTGCAACAGCCCACGCTCTCGGCCACGCAGATCGCTTTCGTCTATGGGGGCGAGATCTGGGTGGTGCCGCGTAGCGGTGGCCGCGCGGTGCGGCTGGTCAGCGGGCAGGGCGCCTTGTCCGGCCCGGTGTTTTCCCCCGATGGCAGCCAGATTGCCTTTACCGGCCGCTATGACGGCAACACCGATGTCTATGTCGTCGCGGCCGGGGGCGGGGAGCCGCGCCGGCTGACCTGGCATCCCGGTGCGGACGTCGCGCTGGGCTGGTCGCCTGATGGCAAGCAGGTGCTGTTCCGCTCCCCCCGCATGGCCGTGCGTGATGCGCACCAGCTCTATCTCGTGCCGGCGGCAGGCGGCGCCCCCACGGCCGTGCCGCTACCTTCGGGTGAGGAAGGCGCGTTTTCGCCCGACGGCACGCGCATGGCCTATTCCCCGATCGAGCAATGGCAGCCGGCGTGGAAGCAGTATCGCGGCGGGCAGACCGCGCGCATCTGGGTCGCGCGCCTGTCGGACTCGGCGGTCACCCCGATCCCGCGCCCCAACAGCAACGATCGCCATCCCCTGTGGATCGGCGACAAGGTCTATTTCCTGTCCGACCGCGACGGGCCGACCACGCTCTACAGCTATGATCCGGCCAGCGGCGCGGTGACGCGGCTGGTCGACAATGCCAACGGGTTCGACATGGCGGGCATCGGCGCCGGGCCGGGTGGCATCGTGATCGACCATTTCGGCGCACTGGAGCTTTACGATATCGCCAGTGGCAAGGTCAGCCCGGTGCCGGTCACGATCGATGCCGATCTGCCGCAGCGCCGCCCGCATTTCGAAGAGATCAAGCCCGATGGCGTCGTCCACGCGCGGCTGAGCGAGACCGGCAAGCGGGTGATCCTGGAGGCGCGCGGCGAAGTGCTGTCCGCCCCGGCCGAAAAGGGTGACGTGCGCAATATCACCCATTCGCCGGCCGTGGCCGATCGCGATCCGGCGCCTTCCCCCGATGGCAGCAAGATCGCCTGGTTCTCCGACGAATCCGGCGAATATGCGCTGCACATCGGATCGGCCGATGGCCAGGGCGCCGTGCGCAAGATCGCCTTGGGCGCGCCGCCCTCGTTCTTCTACAATCCGCGCTGGTCGCCCGACAGCAAGAAGATCGTGTTCGAGGACAAGCGACTCAATCTCTGGCTCATCGATCTCTCGGCCGGCGGCAGCGCCGTGCCGGTGAAGATCGACACCAACCTGTTCGATGCCCCCGGCTCCAACTTCGACGCGGCATGGTCTGCCGACAGCCAGTGGATCGTCTATACCCGCCTCCTGCCGAGCCATCTTCACGCCGCCTGGGTCCATTCGCTGGCGACCGGCCAGAACACCCAGGTGACCGACGGGTTGAGCGACGTGACCTCGCCGCGCTTCGATCGCAGCGGCAAGTATCTCTATTTCGCGGCGACCACCGCCACCGGCCCGGCCACGGGCTGGCTCGACATGTCGAGCATGGGCCGCGCGATCGATGGCGCGGCCTATGTCATGGTGCTGCGCAAGGACACTGCCTCGCCGATCGCGCCCGAAAGCGACGAGGAAGCGGCCGCTGCCGATGCCCTGCCAGGCCGCGCCAAGCCGGGCAAGCGCAAGCCCGCCGCCAAGGACGACAGCGCTCCGGCCGATGAAGCCAAGGCTGACGACAAGCCCGCCAAGGACGGGGCGAAACAGGCGCCCGCCGCTCCGGTGCGGATCGATTTCGACGGGCTCGATCAGCGCATCCTGGCGCTGCCGATCCCGCGCGCCAACATCGTCCAGCTCGAAACCGGCAAGGACGGCGTGGTCTATACCCTGACCATCCCGCCCGCCGCGACCGACGCCGACTATCTCGAAGGGGACGAGGCCGGCCCGCCGCGCACGCTGTTCCGCTTCGATCTCAAGGAGCGCAAGAACAAGCAGCTTGCCGAAGGCGTTGCCGCAGACAGCTTCTCCATCTCGGCCGATGGCGGCAAGATCCTGCTCCAGCGCGGCGGCACGTGGCTGGTGGCCGATGCCGACAAGGAAGTGAAGGACGGCGAAAGCGCCAAGCCGATCAAGTTCGACGACGTGCGCGTGTGGGTCGATCCCCAGGCGGAATGGAAGCAGATCTACCACGAGGTCTGGCGCATCGAGCGCGATTTCCTCTACGATCCCAACCATCACGGGCTCGATCTGCCGCGGGCCGAGGCGCTCTATGCGCGCTTCCTGCCCGGCCTTGCCTCGCGCGAGGATCTCAACGTCCTGCTCGAGGAAATGACCGGGCACATCTCGGTCGGCCACACCTTCATCAACGGGGGTGACGTGCCCCAGCAGCAGACCGCCAAGGGCGGGTTGCTCGGCGCGGATTACGAGGCCGTCGATGGCCGCTGGCGCATTGCCCGCGTGCTGCCGGGCGAGAACTGGAACCCCAAGCTGGTCGCGCCGCTCAGCCAGCCCGGCGTCAACGTGCGTGCGGGCGAGTTCATCCTGGCGGTCAACGGGCAGGACGTGACCACCGCGACCGAGATCGACCGCGCACTCGATGGCACGGCGGGCAAGCAGACCGTGCTGACCGTGGCGGCCAGCGCCAGCGGCGCCGGCGCGCGCAAGGTCACTGTGGTGCCGGTCGCCAGCGAAGGCCAGTTGCGCCTGCGCAGTTGGATGGAAGGCAACCGCCGCACCGTCGATCGTCTCTCGGGCGGCAAGCTCGCCTATGTCTATGTGCCCGATACCGCAGCGGGCGGCTTTGCCAATTTCAACCGCTATTACTTCGCGCAAGTGGGCAAGCAGGGCGCGGTGATCGACGAGCGCTTCAACCACGGCGGGCAGATCGCCGACTATATCGTCGACCAGTTGAAGCGCACCCCGCAGATGATCAACCACACCCGCGAAGGCGCCGACCAGATCGAGCCGGCGGCCGCGATCTTTGGCCCCAAGGTGATGATCATCAACGAAATGTCGGGTTCGGGCGGGGATGCGCTGCCCTGGCTGTTCCACAAGCAGGGCGTGGGCCCCCTGGTGGGCAAGCGCACTTGGGGCGGTCTCGTCGGCATCGGCGGCTATCCGCCACTGATCGACGGCGGCAGCGTCACCGCGCCGCGCTGGGCGATCTATGGCACCGGCGGCCAGTGGGAAGTGGAAGGCATCGGCATTGCGCCCGATATCGAGGTCGAGCAGGATCCCGCACTGATCCGCCAGGGCCATGATCCGCAACTGGAACGCGCCGTGGCCGAAGCCATGGCCCTGCTCAAGGCCAATCCGCCGCAGCAATTCCCCAAGCCCGCGCCGATCGTCAAGCACCCGGTGTTGCCACAGTAAGGCGCGTCGGGCGGGCGGGCAGGAATGGCCTGCCCGCCCGCCAGGATTTCCCTATCCGGCGCGGCGCAGGCTGTCGCTTTCGCTTTGCGCCAGGATGCGTTCGGCCAGGGCATCGCCCGATAGCCAGGCGCCCTGTACGGTCGGCTCGATCAACCAATCACCGCAGGCCCCCAGGCGCAGCGCCTGGTCCCACAGCGCTATGCTCCCCGTGCCGGAAGGGCGGGCAAAGCGCCAGCGATGGGCGCGGGCCACCAGCGGTTCTGGAAGGGTGGTCTCCGCCAGTTCGGCAAAGGCATCGGCGATCAGGCCGATCGCCGCCTCGGGCGTCAATTCCAGGTGCTGGCGCGACCAGTCCGGGCTGGCCTGGATGACCCAGCAATCGGGCGCGCCTTGCGCCGGGCCCTGGCGCCCCGGCTTGGCCGAGTTGCGCGCCACCCAGGCCAGCGGCCCTTCGCCGCGCCACACGGTCCAGTCCAGCGGCAGCGGTTCGGCCCAGGCCATCATCGCCGTCCAGCACGCCTGAGACGTGCTGCCAGCCGCCGCGCGGGCCATCGGAAAGGCGTGAAGCGACAGCAGCGGCGCGGCCTGCTCGGCCGGGGTGGCCACGATCACTGCGTCGAATGGCCCGCGCCGCTCCCCTTCCAGCACCAGCCACCAGTGCCTGCCATCGTGGACCAGCCCCTTGACCAGGCAATCGAAGGTCACGTCGTGCTGATGCGCCAGGTCGGCCACCAGCGCATTCATTCCTGGCACGCCAACATAGGCATCCGGCCCGGCCGCGGGCCAGGGCGCGGCCACCCCGCGCTGCGCCCAGTCGGCCACCTGCCGGGCGAACCCCGGTGTGGTTGCGGCGCAGAACTGCGCGCCATGATCGAACCGGGCCTGGCCCAGCGGCGTATCGATCCGCCGGGTGGACATGCGCCCACCCGGCCCACGTCCCTTGTCGAATGCGCTTACTTCATGGCCGGCCCCCACCAGCCGGGCGGCGCAGGTCAGGCCTGCCAAACCTGCCCCGATGATCCCGAAATGCACCGTGACCCTCCCCCGCGCGTCAGCCGCGGCCCATCAGCGACATCACCTCGCGGCGCGAACTGGCGTCCTGCAGGAAGCAGCCGAGCATGCGGCTGGTGACCATGCCCACGCCCGGCGTGCACACGCCGCGCCCGGTCATGCAGCCATGCTGCGCCTCGATCACCACGGCCACGCCCTGGGGCTGGAGATGGTCCCAGATGCACTGCGCCACTTCGGCGGTCAGGCGTTCCTGCACCTGAAGGCGCCGGGCATAGCCGTGCAGCACGCGCGCCAGCTTGGAAATGCCCACCACGCGATTGTTGGGCAGATAGGCGATGGAAGCCTTCCCGGTGATCGGCGCCATGTGGTGCTCGCAGTGCGACTGGAACGGAATGTCGCGCAGCAGCACGATCTCGTCATAGCCGCCCACTTCCTCGAACGTGCGGGTCAGGTGCACGCTGGGATCTTCGCGATAGCCCTGGCAATATTCCAGCCAGGCACGGCCGACGCGCGCCGGCGTGTCGATCAGGCCTTCGCGGCTGGGATCCTCGCCGGCAAAGCGCAACAGCGTACGGATGGCTTCCTGCACCTGCTCGGGCACGGCCGGCTTGGCCGGCGGGGCATGGCGTTGCACGGCGCTGTCGGCCGCAGCGTGGCTGTGGCTGGCGTCATTGCAACCATCGTGGCTGTCTTGCGAAGACGCGAAATCGAGAGTGATCAGATTCATGGCGGAATTCTCCGGCCCGGGGAGGCAGCGCGCAAAAGGCGCGTATCTTTGCAAGACCGGGCATGTACTTCGGACTTGCGGTTTGCAGCCCGCCGCTACAACATGACCGAAAGGACACTGGAGCGAAGCGCGCGCCGTGCCACATGAGGAAACATGCTGATATCCGAGATGATAACGGCAAGCCCGGTCGCTGCGGTCATCAGCAACCCCCGCTTGCCCGACAACCCGATCGTGGAATGCAATGCCGCGTTCGAAGCACTGACCGGCTATGAGCGGGACGAGATCATCGGCCGCAACTGCCGCTTTTTGCGCGGCCCGGGCACCGAGCCGGACCTGACCGAAGAGCTGCGCCTGGGCATTCGCGAAGGCCGCCCGGTGCTGGTGGAGATCATCAACTACAAGAAGGACGGCACCCCGTTTCGCAACGCGGTGATGGTCGCGCCGATCTTCGACGCGCAAGGGGAACTGGAATATTTCCTTGGTTCCCAAGTGGATGTGAGTAAGGCGGCAGACCTTGAGGCGGGCAATACGCTGGGCGGTGCGCGGGCGCAGGCAGCGCGCGATGCCGTGGCCCTGCTCTCGCCGCGTCAGCGCGAAATCCTCGTGCACATGGCCGCCGGCAAGCTCAACAAGCAGATCGCCTACGAACTGGGCCTGTCAGAGCGGACGGTGAAGATGCATCGCTCCTCGGTGATCCGCACCCTGGGCGTCCGCACCAGCGCAGACGCCATCCGCGTTGCGGTCGAAGCCGGTCTGTAAATCCCCTCCCGACATGTGTGACGGACGGCACGGCCCTTAAGGGCATGCCGCCCGTATCGCTCCCGTTCAGGCCACGTTCCACGCCTCGGCCGCCATGGCACCGGAAGGCTGCACGACCGGGGCGGTCGGTGCATCGACTGCCAACTGGCGCAAGCGGGCAAGCTGCTCCATCAGGCTGTCTTTCTCTCCGGCCGGCGGGGGCGGGGGCGAGTGGGGTGCGCTCGCATCCTCCACGCCGGAGACCATGCGCGCGATGTCGCCGATGCTCCCGGCCTGCTTCGCTGCGGCTTGCGCCAGATCGTCGACCAGGCTGGACACCGCATTTACTTCCCCCGCGATCTCACGCAGCGCCTCACTGCTGTCCTTCACCACGGCCAAGCCGCCGGTGATCCGTTCGGCGCCGCTGGCCATCACGGTCCTGATATCCTTGGCGGCATCGGCGCTGCGCTGCGCCAGCGCGCGCACCTCGCCGGCGACCAGCGCAAAGCCCGCGCCGGCCTCTCCGGCGCGCGCGGCCTCTACCCCGGCGTTGAGCGCCAGGAGATTGGTCTGGTACGCGATCCCCTCGATCACCGCGACGATCTGCGCCATCATCTGGCTGCTCTGCTCGATCGTACGCATCGCGTCTGCCGCGTCATCGGCAATGGCTTCCACCTTGCCGGCCACCTTGCCCGCCCGGCGCAGGCGATCACTGGCCTGGCGGGTGCTCTCGGCAGTGATTTCCATGATGCCGGTGAACTGGTCGAGCTTGCGCGCCGCCTGCGCCAGCGTCTCGGCCTGGCCATCCGACCGTGCCGACAAATCGAGCGAAGCCGCCGCGATTTCATCGATGCCCAGCTTGATCGTGCGGCAACCAGCGGCGATACGGCCGGGCATTGCCCTGATCTCGCCCGGCAGTGCGGTGTCGCCCATCGGCAGCGGGCCGGTCGTGTCCGATCCGTTGTCGGCCAGGCGATCGAGCGCCGCATCGATGCGCTTTGTCGCCCGCGCAACAAGGAACAGGGCAAGCATCCCGATCGCCACAACGGCCAGAGCGGGCAGCAACGCGGCCGAGACAGGAAAAAGCAGCATGGGGCAGGCTCCAGGCGGAATGGGGCATTGCCCGGAACCTTAGCGCGCGCGCCTTCAGGGATCGGTAACCATGCCCCTGTGGATCATGGCTAGCACGGCATTAACTATGCTGTACGGCGCGGGATTTACCGCCCGCCCCCGGATCGGGCAGGATGCGGGCATGACTGTCCGATTCGCTTCGCTGGCCGGCCGTGTGGCCCTGGGCCTTGCCGCCGCCCACCTCGTCCTGTCGCCGGCCAACGCCGCGCCGGCACGCAAGATCGCCACACGCGCTGCCGCAGCCAAGGCCGCGCCCGCACCGGCTCCCGTGCCCGACGTCGCCACTGTCGCGCTGGTCACCAGCGAGGGCACCATCGTGGTGGAACTGGACGGCAAGCACGCCCCGATCAGCGTGGGCAATTTCCTGCATTACGTGGACAGCAAGCGCTATGACGGCATGACGTTCTACCGCGCCATGCACCTGGAATGGGGGCAGCAACCCAACGGCCTGTTGCAGGGCGGCATCCGCGATGGTGCCAAGCTGTTCAAGCCGGTGGCACACGAACCCACCAGCCAGACCGGCATTCTGCACAAGGCAGGCACGCTCTCGCTGGCCCGGCTGGCACCGGGCACGGCCACGGCGGATTTCTCGATCCTGCTCTCCGACATGCCTGGCCTGGATGCCGATCCGGCCAACGCCGATCCCGATCGGCAACTGGGTTATGCCGCGTTCGGCCACGTCGTTTCGGGCATGGACGTGGTGCGCAAGATCTGGGACATGCCGATCTCGCCCACGCTGGGCGAAGGGCCGATGCGCGGGCAGATGCTGGCCCAGCCGGTCAAAGTGCTCACTGCCCGCCGCGTGGCCAACCCTGCGCCGCCTCCGGCACCCTGATCAGTTGGGGCAGGTCACGGCCGCGCTCTGCCCGCGCCGGAACAGCACCACGCGATAGAAGAATGCATCGCCGCCAAAGCCCTGGTTCGGCCCGGCAACCAGATCGAGCTTGTCGCCCTTGGCCAGGTCCACGGCGACCGGGCCGGGTTGCAGGGTGGTGGTCAGCACGCCCTGCCACACCGCCTTGCCGTTGCGTTGCACGGTCAGGTCCACGCCGTCGCCACTTGCCGTCTTGGCAAAGCAGCCGCGCAGGTCGATCGCCTGGGCCACCGGCGCGGTATAGCGCCATACCGCGCGCAAGGGATTGGCGGCATCACCCGCCGGGGCGGCGCTGGTGGCGTTGATGCGCAAGGGCTTGCTGTACTTGTTGCCGTAATAGCCGGTCCAGGTATCGTCCAGCCAGTCCAGCGCCGTGTCCGTCCCGCCCTTGTTGCGCACGAAATAGCGCCAGGCCGGGCTACTCCAGCCCAGCAGCGTATCGGCCACCACGGCCGAAGCGCCCAGGGTATAGCCCGTGCCGACCAGCACGATCGGCTGGTCCCCGATCGCGGGCGTGGCCAAGGCTGCCCCGGTCGGGCCATAGGCGCGCGTGCCATTGCCCAGTACCAGCCCGCGCGGGCTTCCCCAGATCACCGTGGTATCGCTGCCAAAGCGATAGGCAAACAGCAGCGGATCGCCCAGGTCCAGCCGGGTGGGCGCCCCCTTGGGCAGCACGCTGGCCTGGAGGAAGCGGAACGCGCGGCCCTGGTCCTTGATCGCGCTGCCGGCAAACAGCCCCATCGTGGGAAAGCCGGTCTGGTCGATCAGGGCATACCAGCTTGCCTGGCCCACGCCACTGGCCGCCAGCATCGTCGCCTGCTTGACCAGTTCGCCCGCTGCCGTGCCCTGGTCGGCCGTGGCCAGGCCAAACTCGGTGGCCCACACCGGCACGCGCCGCCCGCTGGCATCCATCGCCGCCCACAACTGGCTCATTTCCGCGTCCAGCCCCTCGGCGCGGTTGCGATAGGGGTGCACGGCGATGCCATCGACTTGCGCCAGCAGCCCGGCGGCAAACAGCGGGCGCAGGAACCCGGTGCCGATCATGTTGGTCGATCCACCCAGCAGCGCCGGGCTGCCCCCCAGCCGCGCCCGCGCGGCGGCCGCGATCCGCACATAGGCGGCCACACTGTCGATCCCCCCGGCAAAGACCATGGCGCGATTGCCGTTGATCTCGTTGCCCAGCTCGATCGCGGCCAGGCACGATCCGAACTTGTCCTTCAGCGCGCCAAGATAGGCGGCAAAGGCGGCGCGCCCTTGCTCCGACGAAACCCACAGGCCGTTGTCGTACAGCGGATTGACCGGAATCTGCGTCAGGATCAGCCGCCGCCCGGCCTGGCACGCCGCCATCAGGTTCTGCGCCGCCGCGCCATTGAGTGCATATTGCCCCTTGCTCGTCTCGCCCGCTGCCCAGGGCAGGGAATCGCGCAACAGCGGCGCCTGCGCCTGCGCCGCCAGATCGTTGACCCCGGCTGGCCAGCCCTGGCTGAAATGCGTTTGCGCCCCCAGCATCAGCGGGCTGCCGGCGGCGGTGGTGGCCTTTGCCGTGGCCACCACCGCCGTGGTCGTGGCCGCGCTGCTGCTGGCAGACAGCGTCACGGCCGCAACCGGCTGGCTGGCCGCCGTCGACGTGGCCGCTTTCCCCGTGGCCAGAATCACCGTCGCCGCCAGTGCCGGCGCGGCCACGATGGCGGCCGTGACCAGCAGCGACTGGCGAAACCGGGTGTTCTTAAAAAGCGCCATGAGCGGCCGTCCTGCAAGTTGCCAGCAAAGGACGGCAGGGATTCGCCGCCCGGTCGGCACAGTCTTGCCGGATTCGTTTAACATGCCCGCTCCAGACGCGGTTGACGCGGGCGTAGTCTTCGTTGCCGGAAAGGTATTGTCCACTAAGGGGAAATACGCAGCCTTGCGTTCTGCACCCATCCGCGTTGCGCTGTTGGCAACCTTGGCGGCCCATGCCAGAACCATTCAGATGTTTGATTCTGATGGAAAGCACTCGCGATGAAAGCTGCCATGTTGCTGGCCTTGGCAATTGCGACGCCAGCCTTGGCACGTTCTTCACCGCCACCCCAAGTCGATGACGCGATGGTTTTGCTGGACGAGGGACATTATCTCGCCGCACAAAAGGTGTTGGCCAAGCTGGCGTTCGACCGGCATGGACGAGTGAAAGACGATTATGCCTATCAGATGTGGCGGCAAGGCAGCGTCATGGTGACGGGCGAACTGCATCTCGCCACGCTGGATAGGGCCCGGCCGACATCGTCGATTGAGCGGGATTGGGTTGCGCGCATACGACGCGCCGTGCCCCGCGACGCCATTGCCGAAATCGTCCGGCGCGCCCGTGACACCCGCATTGTTATCCTGAACGAGGCGCACGACAGCCCGCGCGACCGCATCTTTGCCTTGCAGGTGGCGCGTGCCCTGCGCCCCTTGGGCTATGGGGTGCTGGCGGCCGAGACGTTTGACAACACGCCGGATGGCAAGGCCATGAAGCAACTCAAGCTCGATGGTTTCGTACGCCGCAGCACGGGATTCTATTCGCTGGATCCGGTCTATGCGCGCTTCGTGCGCGAAGCGCTTTCCCTTGGGTACACGCCCGCCGCTTATGAGCAGACCGCAGATCAGGTTGCTCCTCCGGCGGCTGTGGGTGACAGGGAGGCTGGCATCGTGGCGCGGGATCAGGCACAAACGGAAAACCTGCTGGCGCTCATGCAGCGCTTCCCGGGGCAGAAGATGCTGGTCTACGTGGGACATAGTCACGTTGCCAAAGCCCCGATCGATGAATCGGGGGACGGCAAGGCCAAGATCGAATGGATGGCGGCCCGGCTCAAGCGGCTGACCCAGATCGACCCCTTGACGATAGACCAGACCACGGTGTCCGATCTTTATGCCAGCACGCGCCCGGCGCAGGCCGCTGCGGCGCGCTTGATCGGTGATCGGCCCGGTGTGCTGTTCGAGGATGGCCGTCCTCTGGTGCTGGGCCAATATGCCGGCGCCGTCGATCTCCAGGTCATCCACCCGCGGCGTCACTATCGCTTCGGCCGGCCCACTTGGCTTGCAACCTTGGGCGCAAGGCCGGTTGCCGTGCCGGCGGCGCTGAGGCCCTCGCACGGCCGCTGTTTGGTGCAGGCATTTGCCCGCGGCGATTCAGTCGATGCCGTTCCGCTCGACCAAGTATTGGTCGGTCCACATGGTACTGCGCCGGCGCTGATGCTACCCAACGTGCCGGTGCGGTTTACCCGGCAGTGCTGATGGTCTTGCGCGGCTGTCAGCGTGCTCTTGCCTTTCCCGATGCTGGCCTTCCGCAAAGACAAGAGCTTCGATCAAACCCTGCTTGATGCTCTCCAACGCGGTCATGCCGCCCCCTGCATCGCCGCCAGTCCCGCTTCCACCACATCGCCCACGCGCGCGAGATCCTCGGTAGTGATGCAGTAGGGCGGCAGCACATAGACCGTGTTGCCCAGCGGGCGCAGCAGCACGCCGTTGTCGCGGGCAAAGGCCATCAGGTGGGGTGCAAGCGCGGAGAGATAGCCGCCATCAGGCGTCGCGAAATCGACCGCGATGATCGTGCCGCAGCGGCGCGGGTTCTGCGCGCCGGGCAGGGCGGCGAGGCGGTCGAGCAGGGCCTGCTGGTTCCGGCCCAGCGCCTCGATCCGCGCCATGACCGGCTCCTCGCGCCACATCGCCAGGTTCTCTACCGCCGCCGCGCAGGCGATCGGATTCGCGGTATAGCTCGATGAATGGTAGAACAGCCTGGCCCGGTCGGTGGACCAGTGCGCGGCAAAGATCGGCTCCTGCGCCACGGTGACGGCCAGCGGCATCGATCCACCGGTCAGGCCCTTGGCCAGGCACAGGATATCGGGCACCACGCCGGCCTGCTCGCAGGCGAGCAGCGTGCCGGTGCGGCCAAACCCGGTCATCACTTCGTCGGCAATGAACAGCACGCCATGGCGGCGGCAGACCTCCGCCATCGCGGCGAGCACGGCGGGCGGATAGAACAGCATGCCACCCGCGCCCAGCACCAGCGGCTCCACGATCAATGCGGCGGGCTTTTCCCGACACGCCGCTTCCAGCGCCGCGATGGTGTTGCTGCCATCGGCATGCGGAAACGGAATCGTCCCCACGTCGAACAGCAGCGGGGCATAGGCCGCGTTATAGACCCCGCGCTCCCCCACCGACATCGTGCCGATGGTGTCGCCGTGATAGGAATGCTCCATCACCAGGATGCGGTGGCGCGGCTCGCCGGTATTGGCCCAGAACCCCAACGCCATTTTCAGCGCCACTTCCACGCAAGTGCTGCCGCTGTCGGAAAAGAACACGCGGGTCAGCGCTTCGGGCAGCATGGCGACAAGGCCGCGCGCCACGTCCTCGGCCGGCTGGTGCGTCCATCCGGCAAAGATCACCTGGTCCAGCTTTTCGGTCTGCGCGCGGATTGCGGCCATGATGCGCGGGTTGTTGTGCCCGTGCGTCGTCACCCACCATGACGAGATCGCATCGATCACGCGGCTGCCGTCCTCCAGGATCAGCGCCGCACCCTCGCCGCGCGCCACCTTGGGGATCGGCAGGCCCATGCCATGCTGCCAGAACGGATGCCAGACAGGCGATTGGCTCACGCGAAATCCTCCTGCGCAAAGCCGCGCGCAAAGGCGGCAGCCAGCGTTTCGGGCGTCAGCGGGTCGAGCCGGTCGAGCCGGCCCAGCCGTCGCACTTTGCCCATCGCCGCAATCGTCTGCTCATTGTCGTCGTTCGCCGCACCGACGAACGCGATGCCATGGATCGGCACGCCGCGCGCGCGCAGCGCCTCCACGGTCAGCAGGCTGTGGTTGATCGTGCCAAGCCCCGTGCGCGCCACGATGATGACCGGCAGGTTCCACCAGGCAAAGAGATCGGCATAGAGCGTGTTGCGCGTGATCGGCACCAGCGCGCCGCCCGCGCCTTCCACCACCAGCGGATCCAGATCGGGCGGAGACAGTCGCGCCGGATCGATCTGGATGCCGTCCAGTTCGGCCGCGCGGTGGGGCGAGAGCGGCTCGGTCAGGCGATAGGCTTCGGGCAGCACCCGTTCCGGCGGCAGTTGCGCCAGGCTGGCCACGGCATCGCGGTCTGCCCCGTCATCCAGGCCCGATTGCACCGGCTTCCAGTAATGCGCGCGCAGGGCGCCGGCCAGTGCGGCACTGAACACGGTCTTGCCGATGCCGGTGTCGGTTCCGGTCACCACGAAACGGGGCATGTCAGAGAACCTCCTTGAGCGTGGCCGCCAGCG
The DNA here is from genome assembly GCF_014652855.1 of Novosphingobium pokkalii. Classification (GTDB taxonomy): domain Bacteria; phylum Pseudomonadota; class Alphaproteobacteria; order Sphingomonadales; family Sphingomonadaceae; genus Novosphingobium; species Novosphingobium pokkalii. The sequence goes on along the minus strand of NZ_BMZP01000014.1, from coordinate 12,093 downwards.
CATCCACATCGGCGGGCGTGGCGTTGAGCGTCAATGAAATGCGCAACCGGCTGGTGCCGGCCGGCACGGTGGGCGGGCGAATGCCGCGAATGTCGAACCCGGCCTGTTGCAGGCGCGCCGCCACGGCCATGGTGCGGGCATCCTCGCCCAGGATCAGCGGCATGACCTGGCTGCCGCTCACGCTCGCGCCCAGCGGGCCGAGCGCCTGCGCGGCATGATCGATCAGCGCGGCCAGCTTCGCCCGCCGTTCCGGCTCGTCGGCGCAAAGGCGCAGGGCTTCGCGCACGGCGCTGGCCATCAAGGGGCTGGGCGCGGTGGAAAAGATGAACGGTCGGCCCCGGTTGACCAGGAAATCGCGCACCACGCGCGGCCCACAGACCAGCGCCCCTTCGCAGCCCAGCGCCTTGCCGCACGTGCGCAGCACGACCACGTCGGGCCGCCCATCCAGATGCGCGGCCAGCCCGCGGCCATCCGGGCCGAACACGCCGGTGGCATGAGCCTCGTCGATCACCAGGATGGCGCCATGGCGCTCGGCCACCGTGACCAGGTCATCCAGCGGCGCGCGATCGCCATCCATGGAATAGAGGCTTTCGACGCAGAGCCACAGCCGCCCCGTGTTGCCGGCCGCGCGCCATGCACGGGCCAGGCTGTCGAACGCATCGGCATCGTTGTGCGCGGCCATGGCGGTCTGCGCGCGGGTCAGCCGCAGCCCTTCGTGGACCGAGGCGTGGATCAGGTCGTCGCAGATCACCAGGTCGCCGCGCTGGGGCAGGGTGCTGATCAGCGCCACGTTGCCGGCATAGCCCGCGCTGAACCACAGCGCGCTTTCGCAGCGGAAGAACGCGGCGGCTTGGGCCTCCAGCGCCTCGTGCTCGGGATCGTTGCCGCGCAGCAGGCGCGATCCGCCCGATCCCACCGCCACGCCGCGCGCCAGGGCATCGGCCACCGCCTGGCGCAGGCGCGGCGATTGCGCCAGGCCCAGGTAATCGTTGCTGGCAAAATCCACGCCCTGTCGCGGGGCAAGGCGGCGCAGCCGGGCGCGCTCTTCCAAAGCCGCCAGATCGGCGGACTGGGCCTGCCACAGTTGCGTGGCGTTAATGCTGGCCACGAGATCAGGCCGCGCAGCCGCCCGAGCAGCCGCCCACGGCCTTCATCGCCCGCAGCGGTTCCTCGCCTTCCATGGGCTTCAAACCCAGGCGCGCGAACATCGCCGCGTCGCTGTCGTCGCCGGCATTGGGCGCGGTCAGCAGCTTGTCGCCGGTGAAGATCGAGTTGGCCCCGGCCAGGAAGCACAGCGCCTGCGTCGCCTCGCTCATGCTTTCGCGGCCGGCCGAAAGCCGCACCATCGACAGCGGCATGGTGATCCGCGCCACCGCCACGGTGCGGACGAATTCGATGTCGTCGATCTTGGCCATCGGCGTGTCGGCCAGCATGTCGCCCAGCACCGTGCCCTTGACCGGCACCAGCGCGTTGACCGGTACGCTCTCGGGGTGCTGCTCCAGCGTGGCCAGCGCATGGACAAAGCCGACGCGATCGGCGCGGGTCTCGCCCATGCCGACGATGCCACCAGAACAGACGTTGATCCCCGCCTCGCGCACCACGCTCAGGGTATCGAGCCGGTCCTGGAACGTGCGGGTGGTGATCACCTCGTTATAGCGTTCGGGCGAGGTGTCGATGTTGTGGTTGTAGTAATCCAGGCCCGCTTCGGCCAGTTGCGCGGCTTGGCTTGGCGTCAGCATGCCCAGCGTCATGCAGGTTTCCATGCCCATCTCGCGCACGCCCTTCACCATCTGCACGATGGCGCCCATGTCGCGGTCCTTGGGATTGCGCCAGGCCGCGCCCATGCAGAAGCGCTTGGAGCCGGCGTCGCGCGCCTGGGCGGCCGATTGCAGCACGGCCTGCACGTCCATCAGCTTGCTCGCCGCCACGCCGCTGTCGGCCTTCACGCTCTGCGAGCAATAGCCGCAGTCTTCCGGGCAGCCGCCGGTCTTGATCGACAGCAGCGTGCACAGTTGCACTTCACCGGCGCGGTGATGGTCGCGGTGCACGGCGGCAGCGCGGAACACCAGCTCGGTGAACGGCAGGTCGAACAGCGCGGCGATCTCCTCGCGGCTCCAGTCGGTGCGCACCGCCGGGTTGGTGGCGGGGGCTTCGAGCATGGCAAGGTCGGACATCGGGCGACTCCGTTCGGATTGGACGGTTGAGAACACGGTTTAATCGTGCCCTTAGTCAATGTCCGCGGGCAGGGGAAGGCCCGCCGTTGCACGGGTTGAAAGCCGGCGCCGGGCCAGGTTCATTTGCGGATTGGTAACGCCATGGGATTATGGCCAAAGACGTTGGCGTTACAAAGGAATGGAACGGGCGTGCAGGGCAACGGGGTGTTTTCGCAAAAAATCGGGGTTGTCGGGCTGGGCTATGTCGGCCTGCCGCTGGCCATTGCCTTTGCCCGCAAGTTCGCCGTGGTCGGCTTCGATGTCAGCGCCCATCGCATCGCCACCTTGCGCGCGCACCATGATTACACCGGCGAAGTTTCGGCCGAAGACCTCGCCGCCTCCAGCCTGGTGGTGACCGACGAGGCCGCCGCGCTCGGCGATTGCCCGGTGATCATCGTCACCGTGCCCACGCCGGTCGACGAAAGCCGCCGTCCGGATTTCACGCCGGTGCGCATGGCCTGCGAAACGCTGGGCAAGGTGATCCGCCCGGGCACGGTGATCGTGTTCGAATCGACCGTCTATCCCGGCGCCACCGAGGAAGTCTGCGCCCCGGTGATCGAAGCCGTCTCGGGCCTCAAGGCCGGGGTCGATTTCAAGCTCGGCTACAGTCCGGAGCGGATCAATCCCGGCGACAAGGAGCATCCCTTCGAAAAGATCGTCAAGGTCGTCGCCGGGGAAGACACCGAAACGCTCGATCTGCTGGCCGATCTCTATGGCGCCGTGGTCGAGGCGGGAATCCACAAGGCCAGCTCGATCAAGGTGGCCGAAGCGGCCAAGGTGATCGAGAACACCCAACGCGACATCAACATCGCCCTGATGAACGAGATTTCCAAGATCTGCGATCTCGTAGGCATCCGCACCAGCGAAGTCCTCGCTGCGGCTGGCACCAAGTGGAATTTCCTGCGCTTCTACCCCGGCCTGGTCGGCGGCCACTGCATCGGCGTCGATCCCTATTATCTCACGGCCAAGGCGGAGCAACTGGGCTATCACCCCCAGGTGATCCTGGCTGGCCGGCGCATCAACGATGGCATGGGCGCCTATATCGCGCAGCGCACGGTCAAGATGCTGGCCGGCGCAGGCTGCGCGCTCAAGACGGCGCGCGTGGGCATCCTCGGCCTCACCTTCAAGGAAAACGTGCCAGACATCCGCAATTCCAAGGTGGAAGACATCTGGCGCGAACTGCGGGATTTCGGCATCGAACCGCTGATCCACGATCCCTTGGCCGAACCGGCCGCCGCAGAGCACGAATTTGGCATCAGCCTCAGCCCGCTTGAGGCCTTTGCCGATCTCGACGCAGTGATCTACGCCGTGTCGCACCGTGAATATGCTGCGCTCGGCGGCCCCGCGATCGCCGCGATGCTGCGCCCGGGCGGGGTACTGGTGGACGTGAAGTCCGCGCTCACGCCACAAGCGCTTCCGGCCGGGGTGCAATACTGGAGCTTGTGACCGGCGCCGCCGGCCAAAGCGCGGGTGCGCCACGAACCGTTACCGCCCCGGTGGCCTCTGCCGGCACCGGCGGAATCGCCCGGCCCAGGCCCGTGGCGCTGCCCGGCACCACGCGGCGATAAAAGCTGCCGTTGATCAGGGCCTGGCGGTGCATCGCGGTTTCCAGTGCCTGCCACAGCGCCGGATCGGGCGTCGCCAGCCGCGCTTCGTGCCAGAAGCGATGCAGCGGGCCTTGATGGGTCAGGCCCGGCAGATCGTAGAACGCACGGCCCAGCGTCTTGGTGGCGCGCCCTTGCGCCAGTGCGCTCAGCCCGACAGTGCTGTTGATCGTGACCACGCCCCGGCAATGCTGCAACAACAGCGGGGTGGGCTGGTCATGCAGGTAGAGCACCCGTCCGGTGCAGCCATGGCATGCCGCCTCGTCGGCGATCATGGCGCGATAATCGCGGTGGCCGCGATCGAGCGGATGGTGCTTGATCACCAGCAGGCAATTGGGCGGCGCATGGCGCGCGAAAGAGGCGATCGTGCTGGCGATGAACCCGCCCACGCCACCGGCCTGCGCATGGTGCAGCACCTGCGAATCGTTGTGGACCTGCAAGGGCACCAGAAACCAGCGCCCGCTGTCCGGCCCGGTCAGGCGCGGCAGCAGCGCGCGTTGTGCGCGGGCACGGCGCGGCTTGCGCCAGGCCGAGCGCAGCCAGGGTAGCGCCTCTGCCAGTTGCAGCGGACGGTGATGGACATAGTAGGGAAAGCGCCAAGCCAGCAGCGCGCCGATGGCGAAATAGAGCGTGGCCCAGAACGCCATGCGCCAGAATGTGGGCGGCACCGGCACCGGTACCGGCGGTGTTGGCGCCGCCAGCGCGCCAGGTTCGCTGCACAACACCTCTTGCGCCGTCCGGGACAGCGCGCTGTTGGCATTGACCCCGCCCCACTCGAAGGTCACGTGGTCGGGCCGCAGATAGCCTTCCTCGAACACGCCCACGGGCACCCCATGCCGCTGACATACCGCGCGCGCCGCCTGGTGCACCGGGCGGCAATCGCCGAACACCAGTACGCAATCGATCCGCCACGTGGCCAGGCGTGTCTCCAGCCAGGCCGGCCATTCGTCCATGGGCCCGCGCCAGGTCACGCCGCCAGGGTAAAAGAGCTGGTCCCCGGCATGAAAGTTTACTTTCCACACCATCGCGCCCGCGCGGCGCAGATCCCGCGCGAGGCGCGCAAAGAACGGCCCCACCGGCCCTTGCAACAGCAAGACCCGGCGGCCGGCATAGCTGGCCCAGCCATCGCTCTGTCCCGCCGCTTCGGCCTGCTTCGTGCCGGTCATTGCCTGTTTCCGATTCCCTTGTGGTGCAGCCCCGGCAGGCTGCGCCCGATCCCCGCGCGTAACCAGCGGGGAAACAACCGTTTCGCAGCTAGTGCCCGGCGCCAGCGGGGCATTCTGGTGGATCATACCCCGGCAACGGCGGTCACTTGCGCCAGCCCCCGGTGCCAGGTGTGGTGCGCGGCCACGTGCGCCGCCCCGGCGCGTGCGCGCTCCAGGTCTTGCGCTGTGGGGCCGTGGCGCAGCCGCGCAAACAGATCCTGCGCCTGCGCGCCATCGCGCACGACATGGCAAAACGGGGCAAACAGGGCATCGACAGAGCGCGCGGCAGAGGTCACCGCCACGCCGCCGCAGGCCAGGATTTCCACCAGCCGGCGCGAGAACATCGTGGCCGAATCGGTCACCGTGTTGACGTTCAACGAGACGAGGTTTTCCTTGTAGATACGGGCCGTTTCGGCGTGGGCCACCGCCGGCTGCACAGTCAGCCCGGCCCTGGATGGATAGCGATAGATGCCCGATGGCCGATCGGAATTGCGGTCATAGACGGTCAGGCCCAGCCCGCTTTCCAGTGCCGCCGCAAAGGCCATGTCCTGCCAGGCGCGCCGTGCCGGGTGCACGTGGGTGGAATAGCTGCCCACGAAATTGGCCCGGTTGCGGGCAAAGGCAAAGCCGGTGAAGCGATGATAGGCCGGCTGCACCGGGAACGGCAGCACATGGACAGAGGCATCGGCCCCCATCGCAGTGCGATAGCGCGACAGGCAATTGGCATCGACGGTAAAGACATGGTCAAACAGCCGCGCACTGGCCACGAAGCGATGGAAATGGACGCCATCCTCCTTGTTCCAGAACACGGTGGGAATGCCCAGATCGCGCGCCACCTGGACCAGCGCGCGCAACCGCCGGTTGGAGCGCAGCCAATGGCCGGGATAGCTGGCCACGCGATACTTCCAGGTCTGCGCCCACCCGTTCCAGGTGCTTTCCACCAGCAGCATGTCCGGCCGTGCCTGGGTCAGCAGGCGGTGAAAGCCCCGGGCCGTGGCCAGCCCCGGCACGTCCACGATGCGGCATTCCGGGGCGAGGCACGCGCGGGTCAGTTCGTCTGCCACCAGGGCAACTTTCAGCGCGGCAAAGGCCCCGGTCGGCGGCCCAGCGATCACGGCAGGGTCCGTCCGTTGTCGAGCAGGAAGCGCGGCGCACTGGCACTGCCCGGCGGGCACCACGGCCTCGCCACGCGCGATCCGCGCACGATCACGCGGCGGTCTGTCGGCAGGTTGCCGAAGTCGTTTCCGGTCACGAAGATGCCGGTCGAAGGGCATTCGCCCCCCGCCTTGGTGCATTCGTCGGTGCGCGCCATGTCGCAGAACCATTCCTCGATCGCCGGCGCCGCGTCGGCGTCGCGGAAGTGATTGCCCGTAATCGTTGCCCCGCCGGATGCGTCGCGCAGCTTGATCGCGCTGCCGCAGAAATCCTGGAACGTGTTGCCCTCGATCCGCGCGCCGGTAGAGTGGCTGGCCAGATAGATCGCGTGCAGGCCCCCGCACTTGTCGCGCGGGGTGTTGCGGATGGTGTGGAAGAACACGTTGCGCACCACGGTATCCTGCGCGTTGACCAGGCGGATCGCGGCGGTGGACGGCTTGGCCCCGTTCGTCGTGTCGCTGCCGATCTGCGCCAGCACCAGGTTTTCCAGCACCGTCCCCCGGTTGAACGCGGCCTGATCGTTGCGATTGCCGTTGAGCGTGATCGCCGTGGCATAGCGCGCGATGCGCAAGCCGCGCAGGATCAATCCGGTGTCCTGCCCTTCCGCGCCGCGATAGCGCAGCCAGGTGCCGCTGCCGTCTCCGGCAAACGTGGGATAGGCGGCCGGATCGCTGCCTTGCCCGGTCACGGTCAGGCGGCCGTGCAGGCGCCGCCCATCCAGGTCCACGCTCTGCCCACGATAGAGGCCGGGCAGCACGACCACGCGGGTATCCTCGCCTGCCGGCGCCTGCTGAGCGCGCGCCACGGCCGCAGCCAGCGTCGCCAGCGGCGCCTGCTGGCTGCGTCCATCGGCCTGGTCGCTGCCCCCCGGCGCCAGATAGAGCGTGGCGCCGGGCGCGGCGATCGGCACCAGCAGGCCCGGCGCCAGCACGCCCAGCGCGGCAAAGCGAAACCGATTCATGCCGCCTGTGCCTCGGCCAGGGGCAGGCGCAGCGCCAGCGCGGTGCCGAACCGCGTGTTGTAAGCGCCGATCGCATCGTCCAGCCGACCGGCATGACGGCGCAGCCCGGCATGGTCTTCGGCCGAAAGCACTTTGGGCCGGGCGCTGCCGGTGGCGCGCTCGGTGGCGTTGCGGTTGTCGGTGCCGGCCACGATCCTGGCCAGCGCCTCTGGCGCAACGGCCACGTCCAGCGGGCCGAACAGATGCTGCCCCAGCCACGCGGGCTTGTCCGGCGCAGCGATGAAGGCATCGAGGTCCAGCGCATGGATGTCCACCGCCAGTCCTTCCACCGCCGGCGCCTCGGCGATGGCGCGGGCCTGGTCCAGGCTGTCGCAGTAGCGCGTCACGAACTGGTCCAGGCTGTCGGAAAACCACGGCATGGCCTTGAGCGACAGCCAGCAGTCGGCCGGGTTGCGGATGCAGTGCAGCCAGTGCAGCGTGGCGAACGCCGGGCGGACGATGGCAGTGATCGCCGCGCTCTGGCGCTCAATCTGCGGGCACTTAAACCCGTGCAGGTCGGCCCCCGGCTTGCTGATCCGCCGCGCCTTGGACAGCAGGGTGAACAGATCGATCACGCCCTGCGCGCGCTTTTGCCGGTAATAGTTGGCGGCATAGCCACTGGCATAGGCGCGGTCCCCGGCATCCAGCGTGGCGCGGATCGTGTTGACCAGCCCGCTGCGGATCTCGCCTTGCAGGCACAGGCGCGGATGGGCGTTGAGGAAATCGGCAAACTGCCGGGTACCGCAACGCGGCATGCCGCACAGCACGGTAAAGGCTTGCAGCGGCGGGCGGACAGGCAATGACACGGCTGGGGAAATCCTTGGCTGGCGGGGCATTACAGGGTTTCGGCGACCCGGCTTTCGTCGCAGATCGCTTCGGGCGTGCGCGCGTGGGGTTGCGGGGCAAAGGCGCTGGCCAAAGCGCCGGTGAAGAAATGGCGCATCACCAGATCCACGCCCATGGCGTTCACCGTGCGCAAGTCGGGGTTGAAGAACAGGCCCCGGCTGGGATGCCCGGTGATGATCTCGTAGCTGGGGAAATAGGCGATGTCGGCATGGTCGGCGGCGAGGTCGCCCGCCACTGCGCGTAGCACCGATTTGGAATAGACCGTGGCGGGCAGCACGTGCCCCTCGCTCGCCGTCGCCACCAGCGGCACTGGCGAAACCGTCAGCAACAGCCGCGCGGTGGGGTTCACTTCTTTCACCAGTGCCCAGAAGGCGGCCATGTCGGCCAGCACCTCGCCATGGCGCAAGTTGCGAAAGGCATGCAGGTCAGGGTCGAAACTGCCGGCCAGGGTGCCCGGCGCGGTGGGATAGACCGTGCCATCGGCCTGGCTTTCCCAGCATTCGGTCAGCCCCAGGGTGAAGACGAGGACATCCATGGTTTCCAGCATGGTGCGCACCGCGCCCAGATGCAGCCGGCGGGCCAGCAGCACGGTTTCGGGGGTGGCATGGCCCGCCGGGTCCACTGCCGGGCGCAGCGCATCGTAAAAGCGGCCTTCGCGTTCCCACACGGCGTCTACCGGGCGCCGCCGGCCCAGCGCTTCCTGTGCCAGTTGCAGCATCTGCCGCGCGGTATAGACATTGCCATAGCGGCACGAAAACACGCCATAGCCAAACCGGCGCGCCTCGGCCGCATCGGCAAAGACCGGCGGCGGTGGCTCGCAATCCAGGAAATGCGCCCCGCGCGCGGCCAGGGCATTGCCGATATGCTGGGCAAAGCAACTGCCCGCCGTGGCGATGCGATCCTCGGGAGACAGGGCAATCGGGTCCCACAGGTCGGCCATGTCGGCCAGGTGGCGCTGCGCCACCGCGCCAGACCAGAACGCGCGCGGTTCGCGTCCGCGATAGGGATTGCGCATCAGGCAGCCTCCTTGGCCGTCACAGGGGATGAGGTCTTCGCTTGCGCCTGGCGCACCAGCCAGGCTTCCAGCCGGGCGCTGGTCGCCGCGTCCTCCGCAACGGGGGCGGCAGCGGCCTTGTCCCGCTGCGGTGCCATGTCGGGCACCGGCGCGGCCCGGCGGCGCAGTGCGTGCCAGGTGTCGAGCAGATCGGCCGGCGTCGTGGTCGGGCTGATCACCGCCGCGCGCAACCAGTCGGCATAGGCCTCGCGCGGCAGGCCGTGGCCGTGCAGCCCGTGAAAGTCGCTGTGGAACAGCACGCGATCGGCCTGCGCCAGCCCGGCGATCGCGGCAGCAAAGGGCAGCATGTGCGCGCGGCGATGATGCTTGTCGCCCAGCGACTGGATATAGACCACCAGGTTGCGAAAGCCCGCGCCATAGAGCGCGTTGCAATCGGCCAGCGTCACTCCGTCGAGATCGGCATTGTCGGCCAGGTCCGGCCAGCAGGCCTGGCGATAGGCTGCCACCAGTGGCGCGTGATAGCGGGCGATGCGCGTCTGCGGGTTGCCCACCACGGCGATCGATCCGGGCATGGCATGCGATTGTGCCAGCGCGGCAAATCCCCCGCCCGACGTGCCGAAAAAGATCGTCCGCTCGATGCTCCAGGCCTTGACCATTTCGGCAAAGGCCCGCCGCAACAGGGCGGGCGTATCGAAACCCTGGTGACCGGCAAACCAGGCGATACCGAAATCGCCCGGCACCTGGAGCGAGGGATCGCTCACCGCCACTTGCGTGCAATCGGCCAGATCGGGATTGAAGCCGTTGAACACGCCGCGCTGGCGCCGCGCCGGATCGGCTGCGCCGTGCAGCGTCACCAGCATGCGCGTGGCCCCCGGCACCAGGCGCACGCGGAACTGGATCGGCAGGCTGTCCAGCCCGCGCGGCTGGAGCATGGTCTGCGTCGCCACGTTGAACCGGTTGTCGCCCGGCGCCAGGGTGGCAAGCTTGCGGCGCAAGTTGCGCACGAACGTGGTCATGCTGGTCATTCGGCAGCCTCCGGCACGAGAAGCGGATCATCCTGCGCCAGCCAGGGATGCAGCAGCCTTGCCGCCGTCTCGCCCGCCCCGCGCCAGGTGCGCGCGTCGCGCACCCAGGCGCGGCCCTGCCGGCCCAGCCGCGCGCGCAGCCCGGGCTCGTCGATCAGCCGCGCCAGCGTTTGCGCCAGGCTCCCGGCATCGCCCTTGGCAAAGGCCAGGCCGGTCTGCCCATCGGCGATCATCTCGGCCAGCGCGCGCACATCGGAAACCACCACGGCCTTTTCCATGGCCAGCGCTTCCAGCGGTTTCATCGGCGAAACCATCTCGCACACCGGCCAGGGCTTGCGCGGGAAAGGGCAGATATCGATCAACGAATACCAGCTTTCCACCTCGTCATGCGGCACGCGGCCCGGCATGATCAGCCAGTCGGCAAAGCCCCCCGCCTCGGCGATCGCGGCAATGGCCTCGGTGATCGGCCCGCGCTCGGTGCCGCTGGTGTTCTCGCTGCCCACCAGCAACAGCCGGAATTCGCGCCGCTGCGCTTTCAGCCGGGCACAGGCTATGGCCAGATCGTCCAGCCCTTCGTAATCCACAAAGGTGCCGACATAGCCGATCACCGGCACGTCTCCCGGAATGCCCAGCGCCTGCGCCCGCTGCGCATCGCGTGGACGCGGGGCGAACCGCGCCGGGTCGCAGGAATTGGGCAGCAGCGCGATACTTTCGCGCGTCACGCCGCGCGCCACCAGTTCCTCGGCCATCGGCCCGGTCAGGGTAAAGACCTGGTCGGCCGCCTGGGCAATCGCCGCTTCCAGCCGTTCCTGCACCTGATAGGCAGGCGTCTCGCGATAGCTTTCCTCGCGAGACATCTTCGTCACTTCCCAGAATCCGCGCACTTCATAGGCAAAGGGAATGCCCAGCCGCCGTGCCGCGATCAGCGCGGGCAGCGCCACCAGATGGTTGGATGCGGCCATCACCAGCGCCGGGCGCAACGCGCGATAGCGCTGTTCCAGCGCCCGCGCGGCGGCGGGAACATAGTGGACATAGCGCATGTTGGTGCGCGCGGGGGCAGGGGTGCGAAGATAGGGCACCCCGTCGATCACCTCGGCTTCGGGCACGTCAGTCTCGGCCAGCTCGGCCACCGCATCATGGGGAAACCCGGGCCGCGTCATCGCCATCAGGTCGATCCCTGCGGCGATCAGCCCGCTCGCCAGGCCATGGGTGCGCGTGGCATAGCCGCCGGTCGCATAAGGCAGGCTGTTGTGCAGCATATAGCACACCCGGCCTGGCACCGGCGCCAGCACGCGCGGGCGGCGCGGGGCGATCAGGTGCAGCAGGTCAAGCTGCCCGGCCAGGCCCTGGCCCAGCCGCTCGATCCGGGTCAGGGCGGCGCGATCGGTGCGCGCTTCGGGATGATGCTGCATCTCCAGCATCCATTGCGCGCAAAGCGCAAATGCCCCCGCGCGTTGCGCCGCGGCATAGGCGCCGGCCAGCGTGCCCAGCCCCCGGTCCAGCGCCACGGCTTCCTCTGCGGCCAGGCGTTCGGCGGGCAGGTGGCCATGCTCGCCCGCTGCCTTGCCCAGCCGCAACCACTCGCGGGCGGCCTGCGCGCCATCGGCAAAGGCGGTTGCCGCCATGGCCGCGCGGGCGGGCGCGGCATCGCCTTGGCCCAGCGCGGCGATCAGCCGGTCGGCCTCGGGCACGATCCAGCCGGTATCGGGTTCGGCCATCTCGGCATCCGCGTCCTGCGCGTCCACGTCGCGGCTCGGCAAGGTCTGGACCACAGCCTGGGCGATGGCGTTCCATTCGCGGTTGCCGTGGGCATGCTGGCGCGCGGCTTGTCCCAGGCGGCGGGCACGGTCCGGGTCGGTGGCGAGCACGGCCAGGGCACGGGCCAGGTCGGCAGCATCGCCGGGGGTGAAGAACAGGGCTGTCTGCCCCTCCTGCGCTTCGGCACGGAACACCGGCAGGTCGGGCACGACGGCGGGCAGGCCCAGGGCCATGGCCTCGACCAGCTTGATCGGCGGAACCAGTTCGGTCAC
>NZ_BMZP01000013.1 GCF_014652855.1 Novosphingobium pokkalii | reverse complement strand
ATGGGTCAAATCTCAGTGGAAATTACGGCCCCTCCCGGGTCACTTCTCAGTGGCAATCAACAAGATGGCAGCACTTATATATACCCGATCGCTAATGCCTGACGTGACCGATGGACATTTTGTGGTCACGATGGACGAGCCTGAAAATCACCTTCATCCCGCCATGCAGCGCACTATTCTTGGTGCACTCGTCGAAACTTTTCCAAAAGTCCAGTTTGTCGTGGCAACGCATAGCCCCTTTATAGTTTCCAGTCGCCGCGATGCACGAGTATATGCCTTGAGGTATCAAGAGCTCGAGGTTAGTGATGAGGTTTGGGCCCAAGGGGCGTCAAAGCCCGAGAATTTACCCACGACACTCAACCATCGTGCGAGCAAGGTCGAGTGCATCTATCTCGAAGGAAGCGACCTATCGGCTCCATCCAGCGAAATCCTTCGCGAGGTCCTCGGCGTTCCAGTAACTTTCCCGAAATGGGTCGAAGCTCGCCTTGAAACGATTGTCGCAAAATATCGGCAAAGTGCCTTCACGAAAGAGACGATCAATAATCTCAAGCGTGATGTCGAGGAGGCCGGCTTGGCCGACCTTTTTCCCGATGCGCTTATTGAGCTGGGGCGAAGCAATTGATCCGTCTGTCCAAGGGCGATGAGCCGGCCGTATTATCTAACAACGCCGCTGTATGGACGGCGGAACTGCTCGACGCGCTGGAACATCGACCGGCGGACGTGCCCGGTATAAAAGGGCGCTATAATCACCCGACTGTAAAGGCAGCACTTAAAGCTGAAACAAGCGAGAAATGCGCATATTGCGAGAGCAAGATGCTTCACGTCACTTTCGGCGATATAGAGCACATCGTTCCCAAATCGGCTGATCCAAAGCTCACATTTGATTGGGAAAACCTCACGCTTGCATGTGACGTGTGTAACACAAAAAAAGGGAACCGCGAGGGGATACTAGATCCCTACGCAATTGATCCAGAGGAGAAATTTACCTTCTACGGCCCTATGTTGCTTCATAACCCCGGCTGTAACGTCGCAGAATACACAAATATTGCACTCGCGCTTAATCGGATCGAGTTGCTTGAAAAGCGGCGGGAGGCAATCGATAATATCAGCAATCTGATAATTCGCATTGAACAGAATCAAAATAAAGACGAACGCGATCTTATTCTCGAAGAGACATTGAATGCCATCACTGCGCCGTCGCGGGAGTTTTCCGCTTGTGCTCGCGCCTTCGTAGCAGCTCGTAAAGCGGTATAGATGGGGTGATATAGGTTATTGCTTTAAATTACAGAGTTCGTCGTTCTTTGGATGATATATTGTTTTGCATCGATCGCGACGCGGCGGCGATTGGCACGATACATGCCGATTTGAAAACTAACAGATTAAACGGACCACGGATGCTGGCGGCCTTGCTGACCGATTGCTCCCACATGTTGATATGGCAGGTTCTGATGTGAGCCGACATTCCCGCCGCCTTATTGGAACGTCGTATTCTGGTCGATTCCTCCCGGTAAGCCGGGCAGTCTTTGATCAACTGCCCGGCCGCGCTCACTCTACAGACCGCTTCAGACCATCCAGGTAATCGCTCCACCACTGCGCCATCTTTACGCGTTCGTCCCAGTGTTGCCCTCTGGCGTAAGTGCCGCGTACGGCGTTGGAATGCCCGTGAGCCAAGGCTCGCTCAATCGCGTCGAAATGCCACAATCCACTTTCGTTCAGCAGCGTGCTGGCCGTTGCTCGCCAACCGTGGGCCGTGACGGTATCCTGATCGAAGCCCATGCGACGAAACGCCAGGTTGATCGCGTTTTCGCAGATCGGCACGGTAAATTTGCGCTGGCCGGGAAACATGTAGGGCAATTGTCCGGTTCGCTCGTGCAGGCTACGCAGCAATTCCAGTGACTGACGCGAGAGCGGGACAGAGTGGGGCCGACGCAATTTAGTGCGCTCGGCCGGTACACGCCAAACGGCGCCACCCCAGTCAATCTCATCCCATTTTCCGAAGCGCAATTCCCCCGGACGCAGGAAGACGTGCGGCAGAATCTGCATCGCCAATTTGACAACCTTGGTGCCGGTAAACTCATCGATGGCACGCAGCAGCACGCCGAGTTTGCCCGGCTCAAGGATGGCAGCGCGGTGCTTGACGAGCGGCGCGGCCAGGGCGTCATCGAGGAGCGCTGCCGGATCGTTTTTGCATAGCCCAAGAACGGCGCCATGGCGGAACACGCGACTGGCGAAGGCGCGGGTTCGGCGGGCGGTCTCACGCTTGCCTTCGCTCTCTACCTTGCGCAGGACGTTCAGCAAGTCCGGTGGCGTGATGTCGGCGATCGGTAGGTGCCCGACCGTGTGCGCTAGGTGTGATAGGAACCAGTGCGCCTTGGTGATGGTTGCGGGCGCCTTGCCGCTGCGCTCCAGACGTACGCTGATGAAATCCTCGGCCACGGCACGGAACGTGTTGCTGGCGTGCAGGCGGGCCTCGATCTTCTTTTTGCGGCGCTCGACGGCCGGATCGCCGCCATCGCGAATCAAATCGCGCGCCTTGTCGCGCAGAGCGCGAGCCTCTTTCAGGCCGACGTCCGGCCATTGGCCGAGCGACAGGCGCTTCTCGACGCCGTGAAGGCGGTATTTGAAGTACCAGATTTTCGCGCCGGAGGGGCGGACCTCAAGATAGAGGCCTTTTTCGTCGGGCTTGCGGTAGGGGGAGTTTGAAGCCGAAAACCCATTTATTTGCAGAGCTTTAAGCGACATTTGGGGGCAACGCCTTTTGCTAGGCTCCCGTTTCCCCCAGAAATGCCCCCACTTGGCGTGAAAAGTGGTGAGAAATCCTGGGACAAAGCGAGAACATCCGGAAGATAAAATCGACCGAAAATCTAGCCAAATCAATGCGTTGAGACGTTTTGGGAAGAAGCCCCTGGTGCCGCTTACAGGACTCGAACCTGTGACCCCATCATTACGAATGATGTGCTCTACCAACTGAGCTAAAGCGGCCCTGCCGTGTGGGCTGGCGGGCAGTTAGCTTTGCGCGGCGGCGATTGCAATGGGTTTTGCGTGGGGGATCGGGTTTTTCGTGGATATCTTGGTTTCGGGCCGCAGCGATAGGATTGATGGAGCGCAATGCCTGGCTCTCCAGGACGGCGATGATGGGGGGCAGAACGGACAGGAGAGCTCCATGACCCATCTTTCCAGCGATCTCACCGATGCATTCCCGGACGATGCCGCGCTGCTGCACACGCTCAAGGTCGATAGCGCGCATGTGCGCAAGCTGGTCGAACAGTATGATGCGCTCAATCATGCAGTCAATCGCATCGAAACGGACGTGGAGCCGGGTTCGCACGAGCATCTCGAAGTGCTCAAGAAGCAGCGGCTGGGCGTGCTCGATGCCCTGGCCGCGCAATTGGCACTGGCGCGAATGGGGTGAACATCTCCTGCGGGCCGCAGCGCAAGCCTGTGGAGAACATGGGGCAAGCGGCAAAAAGCAGGTTGACGGACCAGCCTGCGCCGCCTAGTGGGCCGCCCTACCGCGCGTCGCCAGACGCGGCGCGGCCTGGGGCGGAGTAGCTCAGTCGGTTAGAGCAGCGGAATCATAATCCGCGTGTCGGGGGTTCGAGTCCCTCCTCCGCTACCATTCAAGCCATTTATCTCTTTGTTTTCAGAGAATAAAATGACTTCTCCGGAAAATCGAAACCACATTTGATCCCACATTTTATTTGGGCTTGAGTGGGCTGTTATGCCCCTCTCTGGGATAGCTTTGCGAGCTGTTCCGGCGTTCTCAATCAGCGCCGATATCGGGTCCCGGTGCGAATCCGGACGGTGCATCGAACTGGCTGCCGCGAGGTTGCGGCAGACTTCCGACAAGCGTCCATGGTGTCGCGGTTGTCTTGCTGGATGTCAGTGGCCCGTGACAGTGCATTCCATGCCTCGGGGCACGACCTGCCCGTCTGCGCTTATTGCGCCATCGGGCCGCTCTCCATCAAGTAGTGGAAAGGGTTACGGTGCTGATGCTGACGGCGACCTTACATGTGTTGCTGACCATGCCCGGCTATCCCATGGCGCTCGCCGTTGATGGCGCGCCGGCACTGATCGGCGCCGGCTTGCTGGCGACACCTGCGGGCCGCCTGGTACGGATATATCGTCAGCGCCGCAGTGCCGTTCAGGGAGCGCCTATCGGGGCTAAAGCAGACTGATGCGCATCGCTGTGAGCTATGCTGGGGTGCCGATATAGAGAAGCTGGACCGGCATCCCGAGGACCTTGAAATTCAGCGATCCGTCCGATCGGCTGCGGGTTCCGCTTGATCCGGGCGGTTGCAAGCCCGCCGCCGCTGTTACCGCAGGCGAATTCCCCGTTGACCGCGCCGCCACCGACCGACCAGTCTCTCTAAGATGGTTATGGAACTCTCCCTCCGCGACGCCAGGCGGGTTGCCCTCGCCGCGCAGGGGTTCGCGGCGAACCGTGTCGCCCAACCGGCGGAAGGGCGATTGGTTCGCCTGCTGGACAGGCTCTCCCTCTTCCAGATCGATAGCGTGAACGTGCTGACGCGGGCGCACTATCTCCCGGCCTTCTCGCGTCTCGGCAGCTACAGCCGTGCGGAATTGGAAGAGGCGGCGTGGGGGCCGCGGCGCCAACGTCGCATGTTCGAGTATTGGGCGCACGAGGCTTCGCTCCTGCCGCTGAGTCTCCATCCACTGTTCCGCTGGCGCATGGAGCGGGCCGAACGCGGAGAAATCGGCTACCAGGCCCTGCGGCGCTTCGCGACAGAGCAGCGGCCGCAGGCGCAGCTTGTGCTCGACAGGATAAGATCGGAAGGCGCGCTGACGGCTGCAGACTTCGAGAATGGCGCGAGCAAGAGCGGGTGGTGGGAATGGAGCCACACCAAGCACGCACTCGAATGGCTGTTCTGGTCCGGGCAGATCACCACGGCAACGCGGCGCGGAAGTTTCGCGCGCGTCTATGACCTTCCCGAGCGAGTCCTCCCGAAACGGATTCTCGATCTTCCAACGCCCGATCCCGCGTCTGCGCAGCAGGCGCTTATAGCGCGCAGCGCGCTGGCTTTAGGGGTGGCAACCGCTGCAGATCTGCGCGACTATTTCCGGCTCAAACCCGAAGAGGCGGACCATGCCATCGCTGCGCAAGTCGATGCCGGGGTCCTGGTTCCGGTTCGCGTGCAGGGCTGGAGCCAGAAAGCATGGATGCATCGCGATGCGCCCGTGCCCAGACCGGTTGCGGGCTCCGCGCTGCTGGCCCCGTTCGATCCACTCATCTGGGAACGTGGTCGCGCCGAACGGTTGTTCGGGTTTCGATACCGGATCGAAATCTACGTCCCCCAGGAGAAACGGATCCACGGCTACTATGTGCTGCCGTTTCTCATGGACGAGGCGCTGGTCGCGCGGGTCGACCTGAAAGCAGACCGGGCGGAGGGCGTACTTCGGGTCCCTCGCGTAACCCTTGAGCCGGGCGCACCGCCTGCGACGATGGAGCGGCTGACGGCCGAACTCGGTCGGATGGCGCAATGGCTCGACCTTGCAGAGGTACGCTTTTCCGAAAGCGCCTGATCACCCGGCGTGAAGTTCGGACATGCGCCGACGGCGAGCCACTGGCTCGTCATGAGTGTGTTGCAGGCTACGTCGTCCTGAGGAATTGGCGCTTCGCTCCAGCCTGGCTGCATTAGGGGCAAAGCTCGAATATCTATGGCCTTGAAGCAAGTTGTTACCGCGTCCGCATCGTTTGAAAACCCGCCGCAATCTGAAAGTGCCGTTGGCAAGCGGGGAGCAAAGGCCAAGCCCATTGTCGAGTTTCCCGAGGCGCAGCAAACGGCATGGGACGACGTACATGCCTTCCACGAGGCCCTGCTTCTTCACGCAGCGCGCCACGGCGACTCGATCTGCTATTTGCACCGCTGCCTTGTGCACCAGGGTGACCGGGTCGAGCGTTCGACGCTGCTGCAGTGGGCGGCAGGCAAGAAGACGCCGACCACGGTGAAGAGCCTCGGTATCCTGTCCAGGATCGAGCGGCGCTACGGCCTGCCGAGCGGCTATTTCAAAGCCAAGCTCCCCACGAACAGCCGCGCGCCAAGCGGGCACCGAAAGCTGCGGGGATTGACACCTTCCGAGCAGCGCAGGTTCGCCTGGCATCTGCCCGACGATTTTGACCAGCGCCCGGCAAGGGAACGGAATGAGATCCTCGAGTGGGTCCGCACCGTCGTGGTTTCGGGGGCGACCGATTATCGGCGCTACCAGGCCGAGGCTTCGAAGCACCGCTACGCCATCCGGTTTCCGGGCATCACCGGCCGGAAACCGGGTGTTCACCGGTTGCCGGAGCCAGAGGATGGCGGGTTTCGCGATGAGGTCGAATGCGAGCTGGCAAGCGCGGGCGCCGACGCACCAAGCGCGCTTGCCGGGGAAATGGCCCAGCTCATTCGGTTCAAGACCGCAACGCTGACGGATGTCGGCTTTCAGCGGAGCGGGGTCTGGAATGGCAGCACCGCATTCCAGAAGGTCGAACATCTCGGGCTCTTGTTCGGCGCGCTCGCGGCAGGGAAGGGCGCCCCGGTGCGAGGCCGGTGCGTGCCTTCGACAAGTCTTGCGATGGGGCTGCTCGTTTTCCCCGCGATCTGGGATTGGTACATCCAGTGGCGCGAGGCAAAGCGCGGATTCTTCACCGTGTGGGAAGTGAACATGCTTCAGTTCGCCCTGTCGCTGACGCGGGTTGAGACGGGTTGGTTGCGCCAGTCTCCGGTGCTCGCAGAGCGCCTGCAGCCCATCGACGGGCTGGTTTCTCAGGCGGATATCGAAGAAGCCCGGGCGGATTGGCAGGGGGCGTGCGACCGCTTCTACAAGCACGGCCTCGCACGGTCCAAGGAGGTCCATCGCGTGGCCCGGGTCCATCGTGACCCGTTCGAGCCCATCATGCCGATCCTGGAGGCTGACAGCCCGGTTGGCGAATATCGCCGCATCACCGAGGAAATCATCCGCCTGATGCCCGATCCCAAGCGCTACCCACGCCCGGCCGCGGAGGCGGTGCGCTCATTCCTGATGCTGAGGTTCGGGCTTCATCTCGGGCTTCGCCAGAAGAATCTGCGGGAGTTGCTGGTTTGTCCGCCGGGCCGAACGCCCACGACTGACAGAGCTCTCGAATTCGCCAAGCGCGGCGAACTTCGCTGGAGCGAGCGCGACGGCGGCTGGGAAGTGCTCGTGCCGGCGTCGGCCTTCAAGAACGCCAACTCCTCGTTCTTCGGCAACCGGCCCTTTCGGCTCATCCTTCCTGATCTGGGCGGCCTCTATGGGCACATCGATGCCTATATCGGCCGACACCGCGCAGTTCTCCTCAACGGCGCGGGAGACCCGGGGACCTTCTTCGTCAAGACGATGAAGATCACGAGCCGGAATGCGTCCTATGACATCAACACCTTCTACGAGGCCTGGCGGCTGACCATCCAGCGATATGGCATTCGCAATCCCTATACCGGGCGAGGGGCGATCGAGGGGCTGCTGCCACACGGGCCGCACAATGTCCGCGATGTGCTCGCCACGCATATTCTCAAGCAGACCGGCTCTTACGAACAGGCGAGTTACGCTATCCAGGACACGCCGGAAACTGTCGCGCAGCACTATGGCCGCTTCTTTCCCCAGGATAAGGCGGCATTGGCGGCTCAGATTCTGAACCGCGTCTGGGAGGCCGCCTGATTGCGGGCTCTTCGTTCCATGACAGACGAAGCCCAACAATGGTGCTGGAAAATTGCTTCTTATTTAGGGTTATGGCATTATTCCTTCCTTGGGTCGCCTATTGGGGGCGGTATGGGAAGGTTTAGTGCATAGAAGCCACCTTGCAGGAGCGCTGCGCGAGCGACTTGTCCGTTATCCCGCGCCCTTCGACAATCACTATGGCGTCATCCCGTTGCCGCCGCCCGAAGATGCGCTGCCCATCCAGGCGGTCCAGTTCGCTCACGACCGAGCGCTCTCCATGCTCGGGCGCGTGCAGACGCTCGCGGAAAGCGCCCCTGACCCTTATGTCATCAGCCGAACGCTGAGCCGACGCGAAGCCGTCGACAGCTCGGCGATCGAGGGCACGCATTCGACGCTTAATGAACTGCTGACGGTCGAGGAAGACGATGACGATGCCCGCGACGCGGCGCGGCAGGTCCGCGACTATGCCCTGACGCTCGATCGCCTGCTTCCTCGCGCCACGAACGACGGCGTTGACATCTTCACGATCGATCTCGCGAAGGAACTCCATCGTGAGGCCATGCGCCACGACCCCGACTATAAAGGCGTTCCGGGGGAGCTGAAGGACGTGGTGAACTGGATCGGCGGCACGGGACATATTTCCACCTCGACCTACAATCCGGCGCCGCCGGATCGTGCACCTGCGTGCCTCGAGCAAACCATGGCCTACATGCGCTGCGAAGGCATGCAGGCAGTGTCGCAGAGCCTGATTACCAGGATGGCGGTTGCGCACGCGCATTTCGAAGCCGTCCACCCCTTCGCCGACGGGAACGGGCGCGTTGGCAGGCTCCTGCTGCCACTGATGATGGCGGCGGAGGGCCAGGTGCCCCTCTATCTCGCGCCGTTCATCGCGGCCAATCGCACAGGCTATTATGAGGGGCTGAAAGCCGCTCAGCAGCGGCTCGATTGGGCGCCGCTGGTGGGATATCTTTCGGATGCCATTACCGGCACCGTCGAAGAGCTGTTCACGACCCGCGACACGCTTCAGCAACTCACTGCGGACTGGCGGGAGCGACGCCGGTTCAGGGCGCGGTCGGCATCGCTGCGCGCGCTTGATCTCTTGATCGATTACCCTGTGATCACCTTGAAGCGCCTGGCCCAGAAGCTGGGCGTGTCGAAGCCGCAGGCACTTGCGGCAATAAACCAGCTTGTCGAGGCGAACATCCTCGTCGAGCGGACGGGCTATCGTCGCAATCGCGTATTCGTGGCCGAAGCTGTCTTGGGGGTTGTGAACCGGCCGTTCGGCGACGTTCCTCGGATTTGAGCGAAGATGAAGTGGGGAACCTCAGTTGGATTCCAATTATTCGGCCGGGACTACCTTTTGGGGTTTCGCGACACGCCTAAATCATCGCAACGCCTTCGGATATCAGGACTTGCGGACTGACGGGTAAGTCTGCTTTCAGGAGCGCAGATTGGGATAGCGGACGTTCCACCGATCGAGCCGCCGCATCAGCTTCGCGCCCCAATGCCGGCCTTAGCGGCGACTTCGAGCCGTTCCCGATTACCGCCGGTCCGTATTCCTAAGCTCCTGAAACCGCCACCGTCTTTGCACGGCGTTGTCTCGGACGTTCCGGTATTCTGTGAAAATGCAGCGATCCCAATCTATGGATCGCGGTCGGCTATCCGAATTTTATAAGGATTCTATACAGATTTTGTTTTGGGAAGCCGGATATCCTACCACGGCCGAGAACGGTCGGCCACGCGACCGTCCTATCTGTCGCCCTTCGGGAAGCCCGTCAGGCTGAGTGTTGTCCAGGCAAGACAAGGAACCTGTGCTGCCGGACCATTGTCCTCAAATGCCGGTTCAAGCAGCTTGGCAATATCGATCCCAATTAATCCGCGCATATTCGGCCATACCTCGCGCTGGATTATAGGGAGGATAGATCGACCTGAATGCATCGATCGCGGCGTCCCGGTCCAAGCCGCTCAGCCGGTCGGTGAATTTGAGCAGATAGAGCAGGCCAATCGTCGGTGATCGGGATTGCCCCTGATTACAATGGAGCAGGATTCGATGGTCGCCGATATTTTCATGAATTGCGACAAGTGCTGCGTCCACGATCCCGGCGGGAATGTAATTGACGTCGGCAGCGTCCACCAGGTTGAGGATCAAGCGCCCCTCACGCCGGGCGATCAGATATTCGGGATGATCCTTGGAGGCGGCTCGCCCAGCATAGCCCAACGCTTGCCGGTGATAGGGCTCCTTGCAGGCATGAATGAAAAACCAGCCCGGTTGGCCGCGCTCCTGTTGCTCATCGAACTCGCCGCCGACAAATAAATTTCTTTCTATTTCAATCATATCTTTGATCCATCACTCGCGCGCACGCCTGTTTTCGATTTAGCGGAAGGTCTCCGGCGCGGGGAAGTCTTCATATCCAGCTTACATTGCGTAGCCCGCATAGCGGGCATAGCACGCATAAGAGCCCCGACGCCCGAAAGCCCAGAGCCCGGCTTCCGCCATCCTGACTTTGAACGATGCGTTATCAGCCGGTTCTGGTTTCTCAGTTCGCCAAGATAGTGGCCATCGCGCCCATGGATCTCATCGCCATGGAAGCGGCCGATACGCCGCGCGTAATAGGTCCAAAGATCGTCGTCATCGCGATAGCCGAAACAGGCACCGCCCCATGTCCATAGCCAATCCATGCGCGCGCCCCTCAGCGAACTATGCGTTCGAACATTCCGGGAGTGCCAGGAGATTGTCGTTCCACTTTCCATCGGCATAGGTGCGGAGGTACTTGCCGTTCGCGCCGTTCACCACGCCGACTTCTGCGCGATTTCCGCCAACGAGCGTGAAGAACGTGTTGGTCTTGGCTTCGATGGAATTGATGACCTCCTGGCGCGTCCAGCGCCAAGTCGCACCGCCCAGGTGGGTGATGCCCTCGTGCGGATCGTTGCGCGGCTGCTTGTTGATGCAGGTAACCCTTACGTCTGCCATTCGGAAATTCCTTCGAAATGAAATGATGGAGATCAGGAATTCGGGCCATCCCGGCCATCGGGTTCCTTCGCTACGCCCTTGAAGGGCTTGCCGCCGTCCTTCGCGGTCATGAAATGCCCCGTGCGTTCGTCGCGCTTCTGGTAATTGCCGTCGGGGCGCTGGAATTGGGTACGGCCGGTCACCGCCCCACGACGAAAATTGTTGCCCGTATTCTTGGCCATAAAATCACCTATCGGATCAGTTGAAGGTGTAGCGCTTCCACGGGACGGCGTGCCGCGGCACCCCCGCGAGAAACTTCGAGATGTCGGGCCGACCGAAATAGGTGGCCTGCCCGCTGGCATCCTGGGACATCAGGACAATCGGCATTCCCGGGAAGTAGCGCCCGAAGCCTTGAATCGCCCGCAAGGCTTCGCTGCGATTGCTGGTCACATGGCGCTTCACCACGACGACCGCAAAGGTCACGCCCTGTTCCCGGATCACTGCACCATCCAACTGCATTTCCGATCCTTTCGCCTGCGAGTCGATCAACCACTTGCCGTGCCACCCATATCCCGAATCCTTTCGCATTTGTCAACCATACCAACACTACAGTGTGTTTGTCACAAACAAATGTTTGTGACGTTGACGGGTGAAAGATAGCCTGTCACACCGCTGCCCATGGAAGACATGGCAATTTACGCGCAGCTCGGGCGGGCAATGGCGGCCCGGCGCACGTCGCTCGGCCTTACCCAACAGGACATTGCCGACCGGATTGGCGTATCCCGCGCATCGATCGCCAACGTCGAGCGAGGCCGCCAGAAGGTGCTGTTGCACCAAGTCTACGCGATGGCGCGGGTGCTCGCCCTCCAATCGATCACCGACCTGGTGCCGGCCACGCTGCCGAAACCTGACACTCCGGCATCGCTTTCCATGCTGAACATCGATCCCGGTGGCTTCTCCGAAGTGCAATTGTCGGATTTGGAGAGATTGGTCCGCAGCGCCCTGGGCCCTGAAAAGGTTGACGCGTCGCGATGACAACCTTTAAGCAACACGCTCGTGAAGAAGCCCGCCGTATCCTGGCCGAATATGGTGACGTATCGATTCCCGTTCCCGTAGAAAAGATTATCAAGAAACGCGGGATACGAGTTCAATTTTCGCCGCTCGACCAGGAACTGTCCGGCATGGCGTTGATCAAGGACGGCGTCGGCATAGTTGGCGTCAATGCGCTGCACCACCCCAACCGGCAACGTTTCACGATGGCGCATGAGCTTGGCCATCATATCCTTCATCAGCAGGAAATTAACGGCACCGCGCATGTCGACAAGGGTTTCGCGATCTTGCTCCGCGATACGGAGGCATCGCAGGGAACAAATCGAATGGAAATCGAGGCAAATACCTTTGCCTCGGAACTGCTGATGCCAACGATGCTGCTCGCCCCGCTTATCGATACAACGGGGTTCGATTTGGATGATGTTGAACAGTTGCAGATGCTTGCCAAGCGCTTCAAGGTGAGCCTGTCGGCACTGCAATTCAGATTGCTCGCTTTGAGCTGAGCGAGCGGGGGGCTCCGGTGGCATTTATCTTCTACGATACCGAGACCACCGGAACCGACACGCGCTTCGATCAGATTCTGCAATTTGCCGCGATAAAGACGGACGAAAATCTCGAAGAGATTGACCGGTTCGAGATCCGCTGCCGCTTGTTGCCCCATGTGATCATGTCGCCGGGCGCGATGCTCGTAACCGGCGTTTCCATCGAGCAGGCCACCGACCCCAGCCTGCCTACCCATTATTCGATGGTCAGGGCCATTCGCGCCAAAATGCTCGAATGGTCGCCCGCGATTTTTGTCGGCTACAACAGCTTGGCATTTGACGAGGAATTGCTGCGGCAGGCGCAATATCAGACCCTTCACAACCCCTATCTGACGCAGCGCGAGGGCAATGCGCGTGCGGACGCGATGATGCTCGTCAAGACGGTCGCCCAGTTCGAACCCGACTGCCTGGTCATTCCATCAAAAGCCAACGGTCGGCCGAACTTCAAGCTCGACCAACTCGCTCCGGCCAACGGCTTTGATCACAGCAATGCCCACGATGCGATGGCCGACGTCGAGGCCGTCATCCACTTGTGTCGGATTATCGCCGACGGCGCGTCGGCCGAATGGTCCAACTTCATTCGCTTCTCGCAAAAGGCGGCGACGGAAGCCTTTCTCCTGGACGGCGATCCCGTCCTGCTGAGTGAATTCTACAGCTTTGGCGGGCAGAAACACTTTCCCATAATTTGCGTCGGTGTCGATCGCGAGCAATCCACCAAGCACTTGTGCTTCGACTTGAGCCATGATCCAGCGGCATTCGCCGCGATGCCCGATCATGCTTTGATGGCGTGCATCACCGGCAAGCCCAAGCCTCTTCGCAAGGTCAAGATCAACGCGGCACCAACTTTGCGATCGATCGACGATGCACCGGCCTGGTCACTTGGTGGGCTGTCGGAAGCGGAAATCTTGCATCGAGCGGCTGCCGTGCTTGCCGACACGGCCTTCGTCGCACGCCTCCTCGAGGCCTACGAAAGTTCGAAGACGCAGTATGACGAGCCAGAGCATGTCGAGCAGATGATCTATGGCGCTTTTGCCTCGACGACTGACGAACGGCTCATGGACCAGTTTCACGCCGTACCCTGGCCGGATCGACATCTTTTGCTTTCACAATTCACCGAAAGCCGCTTCGCGCTGCTTGGCGCGCGGATCATCTACGCCGAAAGCCCGGACCTGCTGCCACCCGAACTGCAAGAATCCGTCCGCACCCATGTTCGCGAACGCCTTTTATTTGAAGGCGACTGCAAGTGGGGGACCATTGCGAAAGCCTTGGCCGAATGCGATGAGCATGAGCCGACGGCGACGCCGCCCCAAGCCGAAATGCTGCGCCGATACCGATTGCTGCTGCAGGCCCTGGCTACATAGAAGGCCTAGCTTCAGGATGGCGGTTTTCCGATGTAACTCTGATCGGCCGCTGACATTCCCTGTGCTCAGCAGAGGGCATACCGGTTTCAGTCAGATATGGACTACACGCCCATTGGCGCAGCGAACCCTGCTGCCGCGACTGCCTGATCAGGTCCGGTAGACCGCTCGCACGATGTAGGCGGCGGCACGGCGGCGGCGATGATAGGACGCGCTGACGCGTCGGATGGCAATGCTCTAGACGAGCAAATAGCGGCTCCTTTTTAGAGTCCCGCTTCGTGGAGGAACCCCTCCGACTTCAGTCGGATATTGGCTCCAGCCACAGGCTATGGCGTATCGGTCCGGTTGTCACACGACATTCCATCATCGCTACCATCTCGTCTGGGCGTCGAAGTACCGGTACAAGGTGCTCATTGGCGATGTCCGGCTCAGGGTCCGCGAGATCATCCGGCAGGTCTGCGCCGAGATGGGCGCCACAATAATCAACGGGGCCTTATCAAAGGACCACGTGCACATGTTTGTCGAAATTCCGCCGCACGTCTGGGTGAGCGATTTCGTTCGCCGGGCCAAGGGAAGCTCGTCGCGCAAGATCCAGCAGAAATTCGAGCACATCCGCAAACGCTATTGAGGCCAACGCTTCTGGCAACGCGGCTACTTCTCGATCACGTCCGGCAACATCACCTACGACATCATCATGCGTTACCTGAACCGTCATACCCACAAGGATGGCTTCAGCCCCTCCGCTTGATCCTAACGGCGTCAACCGGTCAGTCGTTCAGCTTCCTCCCGCTGGACGACCTTGCTTGGGAGCGCCGGCTCTGGCGCGGCGAGGACCTTCTCGGTTCGATCCACCGCGCCTGGGGCGGCGAACTGCATCCCCAGTTCGACTACGACACCTTCCAGGGTCGGGGCGGCGCCGATCGCCATGCGACCGCGGTAGCGCTCGATCAGGGGACTTGGGACTTTCCCATGGTGCTCCTATCTACGCCGTTCGGCGTCATCGACGGCGGTGCGAGGTTGCCCGATGTGCGACTGGTCATCGTCGAGGGGCACCAGCGGCACCGCTAACTGAATGCGCTGCACGTCCTCGGGCGCGCACCGGCGGGGCCGCATGAAACCATCATCCTGTCGACGCCGCTCACCGGTGCCGGTCAGGCGGCACAGGACATCGAACACCCATGAAGATTATTCTAGCCTGCGATGAATCCGGCGCAAAGGGCTATGCCGACCAAGACGAGCAATTCCCCGGCCAGGTCGGCGTGTTCGCCGGCCTGTTCGTGCCGGAGGAAATGCTGTCCGTCGCCGAGCCGAGGCTCGAAGCGGCAATCGCGCCCTATCGCGGCGGTGACGGCAAGCTCCACATCACCGATCTGCAACCGTCGCAGCAGGCGGGATTGCGGGCGGACCTGTTCGCCGTGATCCTCGATCTCAAATTGCCCTGTTTCTGGTATGCGATCCATGTCGCCGGTTTCCAGGGCTGGCATCAAACCGTCGAGCAGCTGCACGCGAATGCGCGGACGGATACGGCGGCGTCCAACCCCAATCCCAGGATCAAGGTCGGCAGTCCGCGCGAAAAGCCGGAGTCGCTCCACGCGATCCTGTTCACGGGCCTTTACGCCCATATCGTTGCTTATATCGAGGAGCGGAATCCGGGACCCGTCGACATCGTGGTGCGCACCGACAATGTCGATGCGCCGATCGCGAAGCTGTTCCGACAAAAGGCAGCCGACCTGCTCGACATGGATCCCCGAACCAGCAGCGCAACCGGCTTCGACACGGTCACGAAGACGGTGGTGAGCGCTCAGATGCGCTTCGAAGCGCAGATCCCGCCCGAGCTTCGGGTGGCGACCACGGTCGATAGTCTGGCGATCACGCCGGTCGGCGATGAGGACCCGACCGTGGTGGCGGCCGATGTCCTCGCCAACAGCCTCTGTCATCTGTTCCACAATCGGCCCGCCGAGCGTCTCTACGCCGACCTCAACCGCCCGTCCGCGGTCGAAGACCATCCGCTGCTCGACGTGCTCGCGACGTTCAGGAACTGGGGAGGTCCAGACATCAGTGACCGGATGTACCGGCACCCGGCCGCCCCGCCGTTCGAAGATGTGTGAGCGGATCCGGCCGGATCACCCATGCCTGCCGGCGCGCGTGACGATCGTGGCGCGAGGGAAAGTCTAGCAGATGTTCGACCAGCCCGAGTTCGAGGACATGCTCGGCCATGCGCTCGACATGATCGACCGTGTCCTGGCCGAGCGCGAGGTGGCGCTCTGGGAGCGGCCGCTGCGCGCGGCCCGCAACTTCGTCAAATACTTCATCATCAAGATCCGCATCGGAGGCGTGGAGAGCGAGCCCGGCGAGTTCTGAGACTATGCCGACACCGAATGGTTCAAGATGATGCGTGCGCGCACGGTGGCCTGGTATTCGAGCCGCTACGGCGACGCGATGAATCGCGAGTCCGGCCAGATCGTCAATGGCTGCACCATGGTGTTCGGCACGCCCTTCGTCCTGCATGTCCCGTTGGTGGCCAAACGCACGGGCACGCCCGGCGGGACGATCTGGATCTGCTTCCCGAAGGAAGTCGAGGATGACGAGGACGAGCTGGCATGGATCGAGGGCGCTCCGAACATCGCTTCCCTGCTGCGCAGCGACGGGATGAAGGCGCGGCGCCTCGCCAACGAGGTGGCCGGCGCGATCCGGTCGATCCAGACCGCGCTGACCACGATCGAGGAGCCGCCAGGCGGCGCCGGAGCCTTGCGCGACGCGATCGTCCATCACCTCGATACCGCAGAGGTGCTGATCGCCAAGGGGCGAACCGAGCAGCTCAAGCATGCGCAATGGGATTCGCAGATGGCCTGCGAGAAGGCGCTGAAGCTCTTGTCCGAGCAGCGGCACGCGACCTCCCTGAGACGCATGATCTTTACTATCTGTTCGACCAGCGGCCGGGCGACAAGCCGTTCAAGCGGCTGTGGCTGGGCAACATCCCCAAATGGGAGCGGATGGCCGAGTGGCGCTACGGCAAGGGCCCACCGATTTCGCTGGCCGACGCTCTTTCGTGCTACCGCTCGACGCTGAAGATCGTGCGGGCGATCGCCGATGCTGCCGATCACAAGCTTCATATTGGCGGCGCTAGCATCGAGCTGAAGCTGGCACCCTATCTGCACGAGGATCCGGACATGTATCTGCCGCGGGGAACGGTGAGGCCTGTCGAAGGCGCGTGATCGAGGCCCAGGCATGCCGCTCATGCCTCGTCGGCCTCATCTTCCTCGACGGTTCCCTTGGCGAAATAGCCCTGGATGCCCGTTCGCCGCTGCGTATCGGCGATGAAGCGCTTATAGGCCGCCTCGGTCGCCTTGATCCGCGCGACGTCGCGGAACCGGTAGTTCGAGCCGGTCCAGCGGATGCGCGCGCCATCCGGTTCGGGAACAAGATCGATCGTCGCGACATAGGCGAGGAGATGGTTTCCTAGGTCGATCAGGTTGAAATAGAGCGTCTCTTCCGGCCTCCCCCAGGCGATCGTCGGTCCACCCGGCTTCGGCGCCATGATGAAGTTCATCGGCGACAGGGATTCGGGCCGGTTGATGAGCGCATCGAGGACGTTCAGCTCCTTCGACGCCTGGACCAGGCCCTGAAGCGACAATTTCGTGGCCGGCCAGCCCGCCGCAGCAAGCGCCCGGTCGGCAGCGGCGGTGATCCGCTCGCCGGCCGCCCATTGGCCGACCGTCTCCGGGTCGATCTGCGTCGTCACCGTGCTGACGATCGGCGGCTTGGATTTTCCGATCCGCACGGTGAGCTCGAGCCGGTTGCGGCCCAGCGCCACGAGGAAGCCGTGTAGCCTTGCCCATTCGGCGGCGCTGACCTTCAGCTTCGCTATCCGCTCGGTTTCTAGGTTGAGCGAGATCTTCATCGACGTCCGGTCCCCGACGGTGCCGCCGATGTGGAGCCTGAACATCGGCGTGCGGACGAGAAAGCGGAACCGCCCTGCCGCCAGCATCGGCGCGGGCAGGCCGTAGACATCGCCCTGAAACCGGAATTCGCGGCCATCGCCGGTATCGCGGCCGGACACCTCGCAGCGGTCGAAGGGCTGAGGCGTGATCTCCAGCTCGCCATCCTCGATCGCGCCGGTGCCGGGGAGCGGCAGGGCAAGGCCGAACCGGGTCTCCTGCATCTTCACCGAGACGTTGCTGATCGTTCTGAGGCCAAGAAAGGCGTCGAAGACCGCGTCCTCATCCTCGACCTCGAACGAGGTCGTCATCGTCAGCCTGTCCTTGCTGAACCCCAGTTCCTTCAGCTGGCGCTGCTTGGTGATCGCATAGGCGCCCATGTCCTGACCGATCGCCTGCTCGAACGCCGCGCGGGCCGCCATGCCGGTCGCCGGGATCGCCTCGAACCAGCGCTCGAGTTGCAGATGAAGGTCGATCTTGTTCGGAGCCTTGCCCTCGAAGCTGGCCTTGCGCAGCGCCTCGAGCACATGGGCGAGCAACTCCCCCTCGAGGTGCGCGAGCCGCGCGCCGACGAAATCAAGCGCGTCGTCCACCTCGAGCACGAACAGGAAAGTTGGCTTCAGATCCTTGGCGAGATGCTCCAGCGAGGACAGCCGCAACTTGACCGATTTCGCGCCCGTCCAGACGGTCTTTAGCTGGACCAGGCAGGACAGGGGTGTCGGCCGGCTGTCGAGCGGGCTCGATCCGTTGAACTTCCAATCGACGACATAGTCCCAACCCTTGCGGTCCCAGCTCGATTTGTTGGGGATGAGATCCGCGTCGGTGCACAGTTCCGGGAATCGCGATTCCCCCTTATTGCCGAGCTGATCCGAATTCAATTTTCTGGTCACTGGGCGATGATACGACAGGGCACGCGATTCGCGCCATATTCACGAGCACCGGTTCGCACCCGTCCGCGCTTGTTCCGCTGGACAAGGCGGTCCGCCCGTCCGAAAGGTGCCCGGAAAGGGGAATGACGTTGGCGTTTATCGATGAGCTTGCCGAGGGCGGCGGAAATTTCATCTTCACCCGGACCGAGGGCGGCGCGTCGCTCAAGCCCGCCAGCGGCAGCGACGCCGACCTGGCTTCCTTCCAGGCGCTGGTCCGCGAGGTGAAGGACCATGAAGGCGACGGCTATGCCGTGCATCTCGAGCATGTCTCTTCCGACCGCCCGGGCAATCTTGTCGATCTGCTCGTCCTGCAGATCGACGGCTGAGCGCCCCTAGCCGGGCCGGCCTAGCGCCGCCGCCTCGGCGATATAACCGCGATAGGCAAAGTTGATCAGGTCGCGCACCAGCTCGAGCAGCCCGCTGGTGGGAAACCCGTCGAACGGATCGCCATGCGCGAGCAGGTTGCGCCGCTCGGCAAGCGTGGGGTGACTGTCGCCGGTCAGCTGCCCTATCCCGCCGCCGCCGCATCGGACCCACATCGGCACTTGGTCTTCGGTCAGCCCACCCGCTTCGACCATATGGAGCAGCAGCGTCGCGAAGCTGCGTTTTCGCTTGGGGATGGCGCCGCCGTACCGGTCCATCAGTGCCAGTTCGAGCGCGATAAGCGCGGCGAGCTCGCCGGTCTTGATCAGGCCGAAGTCGACCCAGCCGAACAGATAGAGGCGTTGGGCGCGGTCGAACTTGAGGCGCACGATGTTGGGAATGCGCGGGTCGATGCCGAGCCCGGCGACGAACTCACGCCACTGGGCGCCGGTGTCGAACTGGAGTAAGCCGCCGGCATTGCCGTCGGCCGGCCACGGCAGCAGCAGCGGCTCGCGCCGGAATGCCACGATGACATCGGAGGGGTCGGCGGTCATGGGTAACGCGACTGGATGAAGGCGCCGATACCTTCGAGCATCGCGTCGATCTGGGCCAGCACATGCCGGATCAGCGCGTCGCTTATCGTGATAATCCAGGTCTCGCCATTGGTTAGCGAGCGGTCGAACCACTCGGCCGGCCAGCCTTCGCGCGCGATCCTCGCCTCGAACTTCGCGCGCTCCGCCGGCGGCCATTCGAAGCCGTGATGCAGCATCTTGTTGCGATAAGCGAAGACTGCCCCGAGCATTTGCGCATAGTCTGCGGGCATATGCGCCGTGAGGCCGGTGGTCTCGACTAGTTCGCAGATGCCGTGCGGCACCTGCGTGCGCTTCCTTCCCGCCGCGCTGAACACGACATGCGGATCCCAAAAGTCCGGGTCCGCGGCGTGCGCCGCGCGCGGACCGGTAGGCGTGACCGGCTGCGCCGGCGGCGCGATATCCCGGATGCCCGCGAAGATGCCGACGAAAAGCGATTCGAGGAGTGGCGCGAGCATGCCGATCGCCGCGGTCGAATGGGCGGCGTCCTGAAACACCGAAGCGTGCATCTCGTCGACCCAGCTATTCTCGAGATGCATGCCATATTCGCCCGATGCAGTACTCGCGCGCTTGGCTATGTCGGCGATGTCATCCTGTAGCGTCGCGTCCGCCTGGGCTTGCCGGTGCAGCTGGCCGCGAATGGCGCGAAGTTGCGCTTCGAGATCGGCGTCGCCGAGCAGCAGCACCGCATAGTCCCGGTCGGTCAGCCCGAATCTTTTACCCGCCATCTGTTCACTCCTCTCGCTTCGCCTTATTGGGTTGGTTCAGGAGACGGCATGACGATTTGCAGCCAGGCGAGCCACTGTATTTTGAGCAGAAGCGGCTGTTTCATCTACGACTTTCAGACGCTGCTGACCGGCATCGTCGCGATCGGGGTCGCGGTCGTCGCCGGCATTCCGGTCTGGCGGCAATTGAAGGACAGCAATCTCCAGGCGCGCATCTCGCACCGCGAGACGCTCGCCAATTTGCTGCGCGATGCGCTCCAGCGCTACGCGCAAGTGGACAAGGCGATCCGCGAGCCGATGTCGGTCGCGGACCGGGTGACGCGCGATCCGATCGGCGAGCCGGTCGGGATCGATCCCCATGATGCCCACCATGTCGAGACCATGCTCCACGGCGTGCTCGACTGGTACCTCGTCACGCTCAAGGACACCGAGCATTCCGAGATCGAGGCCGCCAAGGCCGCGCTCAAGCCAGTGCTGGATCGCGTCGTTGCGACGCTCGGCGAAGCGCATTGGGCGGGCCATAACGACCAGCATGACGAGGATCATGATTATTCCGACGAGGCCTGGGCTGAGATCGAGGCGCGCTGTGCCGCGGCGAGGGTCGAGGCGGGCGAGCGCGTCGCCGAGGCCGAGCGCGCGCTTGGCGTGCTGCGCGGCGCGCAGCAGCAATGGATCCAGTCGCTGCGGTCGCAGATCGCCCGGCTCGATCTGCAGATCGCCACGCTGCGTTGAACCCAGTCTCCATGCCCGACGCGCCGCTCCTGATCGACCTGCGCAGCTTTGTCGACGCGCATAGCAACGACCCGCGCTACAGGCTGCTCGGCAAGCTGGTCCGCAATGCGCACTCGATGGTGTCGATCCGCTTCGATCTGCACCGCACGCTGACTTCGATGCAGCTGCTTTCCGACTAACAGGCCGCGCTCGCGGCGCTGCGCGACTGAGGCGCAAGGCCTGCTCTGCGCCTCGCTGTTCGTGACGTCGCTGTTTCTCTACGCTCGGGCTGTCCACAGTAAGGGGCGCGACCGGAGCATGCTCAACCTGCGCGGCGGCTTGCCGGCCGGGTTGCGCACCGAGCATGAACGGATACTCGCGCTGCGCGACCAGCATTTCGCCCACTAAGTCTCCGGAGGCGCGTGGGAGGACTGTCATAGTCTTTGGGCCACTCAGCGGGGGGCAGATCAGCTGATCAGCGCAGACTCTTCGACTTGAGAGTCGGTGCGCTGGCGCGGGTTTCATCGCCGTTGGTGGCAATTGCCACGCGCTTCAGCGGAACGGCGCCGATTGGCAGGGCACGCTCGATCTGCAGCGCCCCGCCTTGTTCGGACAAGGTCGCCTGCAATCGCGATACATCGCCGCACCAGATCGTTTCGGCGTCGCGGTCGCGGGCAGCGTCGGGGCCGACGCCGCCGCGCTCGAAAGCGACCGGTTTCATCTGCACGCGGTCGGCGCCGCTCACTTCAACGCCATAGTCGGGACGGGAGCCACTGCGCAGGACAAGGCGCCCTTCCGTCGCCCAGGCGGTCACCATGCCTTCAGACAACTCGTAGCCAAGATCGCCGAGCGCAGACAGCAACGCCTTGCGGCTGGCTGCCACAGCCACGGATTTGCGCTGTTCCTGCAGAGCGACCTCGGCTGCCGCTATCCTTGTCCTAACCTCATCGACCGACAAAGCGTCGATGCTTTCCAGCCAGGCATCGGCATCGATCCCCGCCGCGCGCGCCTGCGCGACCGTGGCCTCGAGCGCGGCCAAGGCATCGGCGCGTTCACGGGCCACCGTCAGGCCGCGCCCGGTCTCTACCTCCAGCGCGTCCACCAAGAGATTACGGCGTCCGCGCGCGGCCGATTGCGCGTCGGCGAGCCGTTCGTGCCAGTCTGGCCGGACTGCGGACGGATCGATCTGCCGGATCTGCGCTATGCGCAGGGCGATTCTCGCCAACGCCGGATCGGGTTCTTCTTGGGCGGACGTTGCCAACCATTCGGCAAATGATCTCGTGCTTTCGCCAGGTCTAAGCTTTTCGGCTAGTTCGCGATCAAGCGTTTGCCGGGAAGAAGGGGCAAGGGCAAGCAAGGCGCGGCTCGTCGCCTCAGCGTCCCCGCGCAGCAGTCCCTTCTCCAACCCTGCGTCAATCGGGCTTCCGGTCCTGCGCAGGGCAGACAGAACAGCTGCCGATGCTTCGGCAGCAAGGCGATCACGGGAGCGTGATGCAGCCTGGGCGCTGGCCGCCTGCGCCAACCTGTGCTCCAGGTCGTCGCCCAGGAATTGTTCTTCCAGTGGTGCCTGCTTCTGGAGATCCATGAACCGGTCCGCAGCAATGAGAGCTGCAAGCTTATCCCGTCGTCCTCGTGCTGCGGCGATCGCAGCTTCGTCCACGCAATCGTTTCGCTGTCCCACCCTGATCCATCGATCCAGGGCGGCGTCAACCCGAGCGAGATGCCCTTGGCAGATGTCGATCAGCTCTTCGCGTGTGACGATCCGAACCACCTTAGGACCGCTCATGACTTTGCTCCCATTGCATTCACAATGGCGCGGCGTAGCCGCTCGCGCTCGATGGCCGGCTCATGATGCCAGCGGTGGGAAGAGACCCGATGGATCACGGGGATCGACCGGCGCAAGACGGCCGGACGCCACATTTCGCGGGCGCGGGCATTCGCCAGCAGCGGATCGCGCGGGGCATCGCATTCGATGCCGATGCCATAAAGGCCGGTACGAGGGTCTTCGATCGCGAAGTCGAGGCCGAACGCGCCCTCTTCGTTCACTGGTGAGGGCTCCCACCCGAGCGCCCGGATTTCCTCGGCAACCGCCTCTTCGAGGCCATCTTGCAGCTTTTCGTGGCGGGCGGCGCTGCGTTGTTCCGGCGTGAGCCGCGACAGCAATGCACGCGCCGCATCGAGCTCACCCTCCGAAATGCAGCGGGCATATTCGAAGTACGCCTGTAGATAATCACGTGGCGTGGTTGCCTGGCGGCGGGTCGACAAAAGGTCCGAAATCAGTGGCACTGGTATCGAGGTGACCAGAAGCACCTTTTGCCGGGCGCGGGTAACGGCAACGTTGAGGCGTCGCTCGCCACCAGCCTGGCCCAACACACCGAAGCTGCGGCGGAACGTACCCTGGGCATTGCGGCCAAACGTCGAGGAGAACACGATCACATCCCGCTCGTCGCCTTGTACATTCTCCACGTTCTTGACGAAGAAGCCCATATCTTCGCCACCTTCGACCCGATCCCGTTCCCTAGAAATCGCCTGACGGAAGGCGGGATCCTGTTCCGCAAGATCTTCGAGCACTTCCTCGATAAGATCGGCCTGCTTGCGGTTGAACGTGACAACCCCGACCGTTGGGATCGCTCCCGTTGCTTCGAGCCAGATGCGCCGCAGGCTGGCCGCGACCAGTTCTGCCTCAGTGCGATTGGTCTGGTCCTCATAGATGCCGTCGGCGCGAAGCACCTCGATCGGGCGGACGCGGCGAATCTCGTCGGCCGGATGGCGCGCAGGAACGCTAAGCTTGTTCACGTAGAACGAGGCGTTGGAGAACTGGATCAGTTCACGATAGGCCGAACGGTAATGGATCTGCAGGGTTGTGGGCGGCAGGACCGTCTTCGCCAGTTGAAGGAGATCCGGGCAATCCTTGATCTCGCGCCGGTTCCAGCTTTCCGAGACGCTCTCGCGCTCTTCGTCGTCAAGGTCCTGCTCTGCGTCCTGACCTTCATAGACGTCGGCTTCGTCGCTCTCCACACGACTGGTGAAAAACGCGGTCGGTGGCATTTGCTTCTCGTCGCCCGAAACGATCATATTACGGCTGCGATAGAGGGTCGGAAGGGCATACTCGATCGGCATCTGGGATGCCTCGTCAAAGATGACCGTATCGAACAGCGCCTTGCGCAAGGGCAGCAACCGGCTCGCGACATCGGGATTGACCAGCCACACAGGCCGCAGCTTCATGAGCCCGAGGTCTGCCCCCCTGTCTACGAACTCGCGCAGACGCTTGGCGCGCTGGCCGCGCAGGCGGGTGATGTCTTCCCACTCGCGCAGGGGCCGCAGATGGCTTGCATCGAAGCCCTCGACCAGATGCCTGCGGTTGAGCGCGCGCATCTCACCGTCAGCTTGCGCCAGTGAGCTTGCTTTCGCTTCCAGTTCGTACGCTTCGAGCAACAACACGGGTCTATCGGACTCCATGCGGTTTTTCCACGCCAGCCGCGCTTCGCTGGCGATGATCCGCCGGACCACGGGTTCGAGTTCCGCCGCAGCCAGGCTCTCCAGTCTTGGCCGAATGCGCGCAAGCTCGCCGAAAACCGCCAGGGCCCGCCCATCCAACTGTGTGACGCGAGGGCGAAACCGCTGATAGGCGGCGACGCTGGGCAGGGCGCCGCTCATTTCATCGAGGCGCGAAGCATTTGACGCATCGGCTCCGACTGCCGCTTCGACTTCGTTGACCCAATCCTCTTCCATCCACAGGCGAAGACGGTCGAGCCGCGCCAGCGACACGTTGCGCGCGGCGTGCCGGGCAAGGCCTTGCTCGATGCCGTCTATCAGATCCTCGACTGCCGAGCGGGTTCTTGAGCGTGCCATTGCGAAGGCTGTGTCGCGCTCCGGATAGGCTTCGAGCCTTGCGACGACCGCTTCTGTCTCAGACAGCGCGCGCAGAAGCTTGCGTGCCTCCTCGAGGAGCCGGGGCACGCGAAGCCCCGCAAGATGGCCGGATGGCTCACCGAGGCCGACGGTCAGTTCGGCGAGACGGACACGGATCGGGCGCAGGCGTACCTCGCGGTGAAGGGCTGCGTTGAATGATCGCTCATCCTCAAGCCCCTGCTCAGCGAGAAACCCCCTCAGGCGCCGGGATGCCAGCCATCGCGACGGTAACAGCCGCTCCAGGAAGCTGGGGCGCTGCATCAGCCTGGTGGAGACCTGCAGCCAATCCGCCAGTTCTTGTTCAGACAGGCTCTCTGCGACGGTAGCCGCATCCTGCGGCGCATCGTCCGCGGGCAGCTGAAGCAGGTTGCTCTCTACCTCCTTCAATTCATTGTGCTCATCGGTCGATGCAGGGGGCCTCTCCCCGGCACCGGCAAGCTGGCCGAGCCAGCGTGAAAGTCGCTCCCGCTCGATGTCATCCAGCTTCAGGAGCGCTGCACTATGCTCATTTGTCCACTGGCGGTAGGGTTCCGGATTGTCGATGACAAGCGCATTGGGGGTGCGTGCAATGACTTCAGCCCGTTGGCTTTCACCAGCTGAAAATGCTAGAAAATCTGAGCCGAAGGCATCGGTCGTGCCGGGGTCAGCGGCAAACGGTTTCGTGCGCGCGAGCGCGCTTCCCTCGTAGCGTGCCGGGAGCCATAGGCGAGACAGCGGCGCGCAGGTTTCGGCAAGCGCAGCGAGGCTTCCCGGGTCTTCCCCTGCCAGGACCTGGCGCAGGGACGGAAGCGCCGGTGTGTCGCCTTCGCGGGCGAGCCGAACCAGTTCCCCCAGGATAACGCGGTAGGACACGCCGGTTGCCGGGTCCTCGGCGTGAAGCGCTTCGTGATAGCTGTCGAGTTCGTGTTCCAGAACCTCGATGCGTCCAGCGATCTGGTTCCGCTGCTGGCGCAGGAACAGAGCGCCGCCAGGACGCCGAAACAGTTCCTCGAGTTGCTCCCGAACCGCCCGGATCACCGGTTCGCGATCCTTGTTCACGTCATTGACCATGACGACGCGGTTGCCGAGCCCTGCGGCATCGAGCCGCTTGTGAACCACTTCGAGCGCAGCCTGCTTCTGGCAAACGACCAGCAAGCTGCGGCCGGTGCCGATCGCGTCGGCAACCATGTTGACGATGGTCTGGCTCTTACCCGTTCCGGGCGGCCCCTCGACCAACAGCCCACGACCGGTTCGTGCATCGAGAACGGCCGCTTCCTGGGAGGGATCGCTGTCGGCGGTAAAATAGCGATCGACTTCGGCAACCGGTTTGCGCTCGGGCCGCTCGACGCTCTCACCGACCCGAAATGCGGTCTCCAAGCTCGTTCCAACGGGCGGCAGCGCCTTGAGTTGCCGCAGGTCCTCCATGACCGCCTGGCCGAGAAAGCCAAGGTGGAACAGGGCTGCACTGCAGCGCACGCGATCCTCGCCCGGCCGGATTCTGAGATCCTTCGAGGGTAAGGGGGATAGCGAGCGTTGCTCGACCTGCGCGAAATCGCGGAACGCTTCGGTGACTTCGGCAGCGTTGATGCTGGCGCGGCCTAGTAACTCGTTCGCCTTCTCGCGCCAACGCGCCGCCTGCTCCATCCCCAGCAGCGTTTCGAACGCAGGGTTCAGCCTTACTTCTTCCCGATCCCGGTCAAACGACAGCGAGATCCGCCCTCTGGCGCCCACTTCCGGAACCAGCCGAACGGGCCAGAGGAGGATTGGCGCGATACGAGGCCGAGTAGAAGCGCGCGCCTCCTGCAGGACCAGGAACGGAAATCCGAGGTACAGGCCGTCGATGCCGGTATCCCGACGATACAGCGTCGCATGCGCGTGCAGGGTGCGCAGCCGGCGCTCTACGCGCGGATCGTCAGTCAGTGGCGCAGGGTCGATCGTGATCGGCTGGTCGTTGCGCAGCAGGACATGGTCCAGGAGCTCGGCGGCGGGACGGCGCTGGCTGTCCAACTCTGTCAAATCGACACGCGCCGTCGTCTTGCCGATGATCATGCGCGTCAGCGGCCCCCGCATGACCGCACCCGTAATACGCCGGGCAAAGAAGTCGAGAAGCGTTGCGACATAGGCCTGGCGAGGCGGCTGCTTCCACTGGTCCAGGGGCACGGAAAGCAGCGCGAGCGTACGTGCGAGAGGGAGCCTGCGTTCGAGACGAAACTGGTCTGCCCAATCATCGATCCGGTCGATGCCGCAACGCGCGAAGCCTTCGACGCGCGCGTCCATTTCAGCCAGAAGAGCGCCGGGACCCACTGTCAGGCGTTCTCGCGCAACATTGCGGTCGAATTGATCGAGCCCCGCGCGCCTGGCCGCTGTCTCGGCCTCGTCGATGATTGCATCAGCACTGCGGAATTGCGACGCTGCCGCAGCCAGGAGGAGGATCAGATCTTCTTCTTGGGTTACCTTGCGTTCGATTATGGCGAGCAGGCCAGGATGGTCGGTGTCGGGAAGAATCCGGCGCTGTTCTTCCCAGAGCGCCGCAAGCCGGGTTTTCGAAGTGGATAAAGCCAGCACCTGGAGCTTGGTCTCGTCGAGCTCCACCTCGAGATGGCGTGCGCGTTCGCGAACACGGGCCTCGCGGCGCTTGAGGCGCGCCAGCCAGACTTCGTCGTCGCTCCGCTCGAGACGGTCGGGCACCGGTCCCGTGATCAGGGCATAGCCCTCTTCGGGATTGTCGACGAGCCAGCCCGGAGTGATGATCTCACCCCGGACCACCAGCGGCATTGCCGGATTAAGCGTCTTGAGCGCCAGGGCCTGGCGAATGTCAGGCGCGACGCCATCAAGCGCAGCGATTTCGCGGATCTCCAGGCGCAGATCCGGATGGAGCTTGGCTTCTTCCATCCAGGTCGCAAGGTCGCCGCGCAGCAATTGGGACAGTGCTTCGTCCCAATGGATGGGGTCCGCTGCTGCCAGGGCGTACTGCGCGGGGCCAGAGAACCGGCGCCCGCCAAGCGTGATCGAGCGCTGTGCTTCGTCGTCCTCGTAAGGTTTGCGGCGTCCCGCGACGTCTGGCGCACCGCCGGCAAGCCAGGATTGAACTTGGTCCCACCCCCAACGCAAACGGCGGTCAGCGGCGAGCAGACCATTCAGGAGGAGGTCGACCCTGGGATCGAGATCTTCGGGGATCGGCGCGCCATTGGTCAGGATGCTGATCAGGAAGGATTGGTCATCCGCGCCAGCGAAGCAGGCGCCTCTCGTCACCTGCTCCAGAATGATCATCCCCAGGCTCCACCAGTCGCTTGCGGCAGCGACTCCGCCTGCGACAGCTTCAGGGGCGGTGTAGCGTGTGATCTCCAGTGGCGAGACGATGTCGAGGTCATAGTCCGACAAGCGGGCCGAGCCGAAGCCTGTTATCACGAGGTCGAGGGGCTCGCGCGTTCGCACCATGATCGCGGCCGGATTGAGATCGCGGTGGCGAAGTCCGCATTCGGCCAGTGCCGCGAGCGCGCCGCCGACCTCGAGCACAATTGTCGAAAGCGTCGCCAGATCGTCGGCAACGAGGCCGACATCAGCGAAGCTCCCGCCGCGCAGGTCCTCGGACACCTCATAGACCCGATCGCCAAAGCGACCAGTTTCAATCACCTCGGGAACGTGATCGCGATCCAGTGTTCGCAGGACCTCGTAGACTTCGGGGTCGGGTTCGCTGCCCTGCGCGTAGAGCACCAGGATCGCGCGGCGGCCATCGGATGCACGCTCCGCCTCATACCGTTCCTGCACCTGGCTCCCGGTTTCGACCCGCCGCAGTAGCGTCCACTCGCCAATGGCAGTTGGCACCGACGGCAATTCCGTCGCCGTGTCGAGGTTACCGGATTGGGCTGGTTCGCCGATGCCGGCGGGCGAGGGCGGCGGCGAACCGTCAGCGACCGTTTCATCTGCGTCGGCTCCGCATTCGGGGCAGATGAGGTCGCCGGGCTCCAGCGTATGGCCGTTGAGACACCGGACGCGTGCTGGTCGAGCGGGAGCTGGCGCAACTGCCTGTTCGGGACGCCAGCCTTCCGGCCTCATGGGTAGGGAAGAAAGATCCCAGTCGCATGGATGTCCGTCCCGCTCACCTTCGCAGAACATCTCTTCGAGCGAACGCTCTGTCTGGCAATTCGGACAAAAGCGGATCATGCGGCGAACTGTCCCTGCATATCGGATGTCACAACCTGGTGGCCGGCCGCCGAGAGGGCACGGCGAAGCCGCGCCAGGTCGCCACGTGCGGGGATGCCGGCCATCCATGCGCCGCCATCCTCATCGAACATCACATCGAGCGTCCGGTCCGCGTCAGTCGCGCGGCGCTCATACGGGAGAAATGCGGCGCCAAGGTCCGTGAGAACGTGCAACTGCTGGTTGTCACTGCCGCGAAGCGCCAGGCTCTGCGGAACGTCGGAACGGAACGGCCCGGTGATGATAGCGTCGATGAGCCCGGAATTGGCGTCGAGCCAGGGTCCGATCGCGTCCATTTCGAGGCCTGTGAAGACCAGCACGGACTTGTCCGACAACCGCCGCCACGCGTTCAGGATTTCAGCCAGGGCATGGGGTTGCTCGAACGGCTCTCCGCCCGAGACCGTAAGACCATCGGCTTCCCGGGCGAAGTATGCCAACTGGTCGATGATCTTCCCGGTCTCGATGGCGCCTTCGCCGTGGGCCCAGGTATCGACCGAAATGCAGCCTGGACAACGCAG
Organism: Novosphingobium pokkalii; assembly: GCF_014652855.1. Taxonomy (GTDB): domain Bacteria; phylum Pseudomonadota; class Alphaproteobacteria; order Sphingomonadales; family Sphingomonadaceae; genus Novosphingobium; species Novosphingobium pokkalii. The sequence goes on along the minus strand of NZ_BMZP01000013.1, from coordinate 94,404 downwards.
GCTGCAGCCCTGGAACCAGAGTCCGACGCGGCGGCCGGGTCCAAGGGCTGTCACGGGAAAGTGCAGGCGAGACAGAAACATGCGCATTACGCTGCCTCCAGGGTCAGCGTCGTGTTGGCACCGTGCTCGAGCTTCGTGATCCTGACGGGGCCGTGACCGTCCCGTTCGAACAGGGCGCGCGAGAGGGGATTGATGAGATGGGCCTCGATCTTGTTGCGAATGCCGCGGCCGCCATTCGACAGGTCGGCAACGCACAGGCCTCGCAATGCCTCAAAAGCTTCCGGCGCGATGTCCACCTGCTGGCCCGAGGCTTGGGCATCCGCGCAGACGGAGCGGACCATGGACTCAAAGATGCGATTGCCGACCTCTGGCCGGATGAAATCGAACACGATCACGTTTTCGCCGAAGCGATTGAGGATTTCGGGCCGATTCAGGACCAGCTTGAAGTGGTTCTCGATACCTTCACGCACCCGCGCCTGCACTTGCGCAAAGGGCTGGTCCGCAGTGACATTGGCGCGCCGTTCACCGTCTGCTCCGGTGGTATAGATCCCCAGGTTCGACGTGAAGATGATGAGGGCTTCGGAGAAATAGACCCGGTCACCCCGGCCCGAGGTCAGGACACCATCGTCGAGGATCTGTAGGAATTTGTCGAGAATGCGCGGATGGGCTTTCTCGATTTCATCGAACAGGACGACGCTGAACGGCTTCTCGCGGACGGCGTTGGTGAGCTCCCCGCCGACGTCGTACCCGACGTAGCCGGGTGGCGCACCGATCAGGCGCTGGTCGGCATGTTCGGCGCTGAACTCCGACATGTCGAAGCGGATATAGGCGCTCTCGTCGCCGAAGAGCAGTTCCGTCATCGATTTGGCGAGCTCGGTCTTGCCAACGCCCGTCGGGCCGGCAAGGAAGGCGATGCCGCGCGGCCGATTGCCGCGCCGCGCACCCCCGATGCCGGTCGCGGCGCGCTTCACGATGTCCATCATATGGGTGACCGCATGATCCTGGCCAACGACGCGTTTGCGGATCGTAGCGGCTCCTTCGAGAATCCTGCGGCGCTCGATCTTGCGCCAGGCATCTTCGGTCACACCAACCTTGTAGCGCCGGACCGCTTCGCCGATCGCAGACACGTCGACCCGTTCGGCCCGTCCCAGCTGGACCACCGCGTTGAGGTCCATGAGAAGCATGCCTTCGGTCACATCGACAAGGTTCTCCCGCGCCTTTGTAAGAACCTCTTCAGATGCCTCCCGCCCACCTGGCATCGAACGGACGAGCGATGGGGCCACCGCGCTGCGTGCGTCGCGATCAGGCGTCGCGATGGGGATATGGCGAAGGCGCGGATTGTCGATCAGCAGCCAGTCGGGCAGGTCGCCTTCCTTCTCTGCGATCCATATGACGGTGTTGAAGCGTGGAGCCCGCTCGGGCCCGGTCGGACGCGGCTGCACCGTCTGGGCAAGGACGAGCGCCCGGGTGAACAGGCTTTGCTCGGAAGCGGACAAGGCATCGCTGCGGACGACCAGGCGGGAAGCAAAGTCCACAATCAGGGCGAGCGGCGGCCCATCGAGCTCTGCCTGCCGCTGGAGTACGGTGTTGAGCAGATCGATACCGCCGGCAGCTTTCCCGCCCGATGGTGTCAGCCCGAGACGCGTTAGCGCGGCTTCGGGATCGCGTCCGGCTGCAAGAGCGGTAAGGTCACAGAACCCGGCAACAGGATCGTAGCGGACAATGTCATCGTAGCCAGCCTGACCAAGCGCATCGGCAAGCACGTCGCCAAGCGATCCGGCATGTGCTCGTTCGCCGTCAGCGCGGATCTGCAGGTCCCGCACATTTCCGGTGAGCACGAACTGGCTCTTGAGTGGCAGAAACCGCACGAGGTCGCGCACCCAACGGGGGCGCAGGTCTGCTCCAGTCACGATATTTTTTGGCCCCCAAGTAATTCACGGCTGCCACGCCGCACGTAAGGTTACAGCCTATCTGTCCGGCTGTGGGAATCAATATTTCCGTAGTTTTGAGTGGTCATCAACCAGCCCGAACACTGACGCAATCGGTTGCAGCAATTGCAAATCATGAGGTTTGGCAAGGTTTTTGGGGAAAGCCTTCCCCTCCGCCTTGGCCGCGCGCGTCCAGGCTACCACTTCAGCGGGGTTTCACCCCGCAACGCCCCGAGTGTGAGAGGGCCGCTTCGCGCAGCCGTGACGGGATGAAGGGAGAGAGAGTTCCTCCTGCCCGTCGCGAAAGGATGCGCGATGGAAAATCATTCGAGGGCGCAAGGCGCGGGCCAGCGCCGGAATATTTATGCTGAGATCACCGACCGGATCCTGTCTGAACTGGAGGCGGGGAGGGTACCCTGGGTGCAACCCTGGGCAACGGCTACGGCAGCGGTCGGCATGCCGTTCAATGCCGTCAGTGGCCGACGTTACAGCGGCATAAATATACTCAGTCTCTGGCACGCGATCGCCGAACGTCGCTTTGCCGGCCACGGATTTGTGACGTTCCGCCAGGCAAGGGAGCTGGGTGGCTTCGTGCGCCGTGGCGAGGTCGGTACCGACATCATCTATACCCGCCGCGTCGCGACCCGCGACGAGAGGCGCAACGCTGCCGATGAAGGCCGGGAGGCGAGGGCGACGATCCCGTTTCTTCGCCATTTCACGGTCTTTGCGCTGGAGCAATGCGATGGTCTGCCCCCTGATCTTGCAGGGGCCGCCCTACCGCATGACCCTGCGCTGATCGTACCCGCTGCAGATGCCCTGATCCGGGCGACCGCCGCCGATTTCCGGATAGGTGGCCCCAGTGCGTTCTACAACCCCACCCATGACTATGTGCAGGTTCCGCGGCCTCAAGACTTCTTCGAGCCCATCAACTGGCACCGTACCGCGTTTCACGAGCTTGCCCATTGGAGCGGCCATCCTTCCCGTCTGGACCGGGACCAGGCTGGTGCCTTCGGCTCACCCGAATATGGTCGAGAGGAACTCGTCGCCGAAATGGCGGGGGCCTTTGTCTGTGCATCCCTGGGAATCCGCCCCACCGTCCGGCATAGCGATTACCTGGGGTCGTGGCTCGACATCCTGCGCGAGGACAATCGGGCTATTCTCCGGGCAGCAAGCGCTGCGTCGCGCGCAGCGGACTATCTGTTGGGGTTCCAGGTCAAGCCCTCCAATAAGGGAACCGCGGCGTGACCGTGTCGACCGGTGCTCAGAACGGCAATGCCGGACGGCATGGATGCCGTTGCTGTCGCCACTGAAAAAGGGCGGCTGACGACGCCGTCGCGGCATTCGAAGCCTGGCGGACAACGGGCAGGGGACGTCCCGTTCGCTGTCCCTTGGGCAGCTGCAACCGGGTGCTGTTGCGGCCTGAAGCATGCGCATGCTTTTCGGCGATGGCACCCAATTTCCTGTGCCTCAACTTCTCGCACATCCCACCCTCGGCCTCGTCCGCTAGACCGGACGCATTTGTCGTGTGCGGGCGGAGGGGGCGAGGAATTGCGTCTGCGTCCCGCATTCCGGACGACTGGTCCGCGTGAGCGCCTGCGTGCCGCTGGCGCGGAAGTGAAGGGGGCAGAGTGCGAGGCGGGAGGAAATCCTTCGGCAGGTTGGCGCGGGAGAAAGGCTCCCGGCGGGCTGCCGGGAGCTTCCGACATGTCAGTTTCATCTTCGATCCGCCGCTTGCGGCGCAAGCTTTCGGATATTCTCGTTGCGGCGGAACCAGCCGAGCTGGGGGATCTCGACGCGCAGTTGCGCGCTCGCGAGCACCGGCTGGACCCGGGGAGCGGTTTCATCACGGCAGCCCTGCTGTCGCTCGGGTTGTGGCTCTGCCTGGTACTCGTCTGGCTGGCGTGGTGACCGCGTCCCGAGAGGCACGCTCGCCAATCGAACTCGGGTCGGCGCGAAAATAGAGGGAGAGTGGTGCCCTGGCTTCGCGACGGGCAAGCAGCCGAGAGAGGGTCTTTCGGCGTTCCGTCGTGGAGTAGCTACCATGGCAAAATCAGTTCGGAAGATCACGCTCAGCCCCTCGCGGGATATTCCCCTCGACCGGTTGATCCTCTCGCAGGCGAATGTGCGGCGGATCAAGGCAGGCGTCACCATTGGTGAACTGGCCGAGGATATTGCGCGGCGCACGCTGTTGCAGAGCCTCAGTGTCCGGCCCGTTCTCGATGCGAACGGCGAGGAGACCGGCATGTTCGAAGTCCCTGCCGGCGGCCGCCGCTTTCGCGCGCTCGAATTGCTGGTCAAGCAGAAGCGGCTCGCCAAAGATGCGGCCGTGCCGTGCGTCGTCCGCTTCGCATCTGACGAGGTCACCGCCGAAGAGGATAGCCTCGCTGAGAACACGTTTCGCGAGCAGTTGCATCCGCTGGACCAGTTTCGCGCCATGCAGGCGATGGTCGACAAAGGTGCCGACGTCGAAGCCATTGCGGCTCACTTCATGACCACGCCTGCGGTCGTGCGACAGCGCCTCAAGCTCGCATCGGTCTCCCCGAAGCTGCATGAGATCTATGCCGAAGACGGCATGACGCTCGAGCAACTGATGGCCTTTTCGGTAAGCGACGACCATGCGCGCCAGGAGCAAGTCTGGGAACTGTTGGCGCATAGCTACAATAAGTCCGCCGGTTACATCCGGGCAAGGCTAACCGAGAACAGCGTGCGTGTCGCCGACAAGCGCGTGCGCTTCGTGACGCTGGACGCCTACGTGGCCGCCGGCGGCGGTGTCATGCGCGACCTCTTCGAAGACGATGATGGCGGCTGGCTGACCGACCCGGCATTGCTGGAAACGCTGGTCGCGGCCCGTCTCGATCTCGAAGCGGACCGGATTCGTACCGAAGGCTGGAAGTGGGTCGCAACCGCCGTCGACATGCCCTGGAACGCTGCGGCCGGGATGCGCGAGCTCGTCGGCGTCACTGCGCCAATGTCGGTGGAAGAGGAAGCGCGCTTACAGAACCTCCAGGCCGAGGCCGAGGCGCTTGAAAGCGAATGGGCTGACGCGCCAAGCCTGCCGGACGAGATCAGCGCGCAATTGGATGCACTCGACCGTCAGTTGGGCACGCTGCTCGACCGCCCGCAAATGTTCACCGACGAGGACATCGCCCGTGCCGGAGCATTCCTATCCGTTGCAGCCGACGGATCGCTGCTGATCGAGCGTGGCTATGTGAAGCCCGAGGACGAGCCGGCGGACGAAGTGGATGAAGTGGCGGGCAACGCGCCTTCCGCGGGCGATCCCACTGGCGAAAGCCAATCGGGCGGCGTCGAGCAAACCGTGCCGAGCGGTGGTGGGGACAACCTCGAAAGCGATGTCGAGGACGAAGTCATCAAGCCACTGCCTGACCGGCTTGTCGCCGAACTCACCGCATGGCGGACGCTGGCACTGCAGGATGCGCTTGCACGCGATCCGGCGACGGCCTTTGCGGCTGTGCTTCACGCTCTTGTCCTCGACGCATTCTATCCGGCGAGCCGTGAGTCCTGCCTGCAGATCACTGCGAGCCGAGCCTCCTTCGCCTTTGCCCCTGCCGACCTGAAAGACAGTGCTCCGGCCCAGGCGATCTCCGACCGCCATACGCAGTGGAAAGCGCGGCTTCCCCAATCGGATCGGGAGCTTTGGGATACCTTGTTGCGGCTCGATAACGCCGAGCAGTCGGCATTGTTCGCCCATTGCGCGTCGCTGGTGCTCAATGCCCAGGCCGAAGTCGTTCCCAAGTACGACAACGGACGGGTATCCCGCCACAGCATCGAGCGGCGTCTCGAGCACAGCCACGTGCTCGCGCGCGCGATCGGCCTCGATGTCGTGGCGGCGGGCTGGCGCCCGACCGTGACCGGCTATTTCCAGAGTGTCACGAAGCCGCGAATCCTGGCCGATGTCAGTGAAGCACGGGGCGCGCAGTTCGCCGACATGATCGCGCACCTCAAGAAGCCGGACATGGCGCGGGAAGCGGAGCGGCTGCTTGAAGAGGCCGCCTGGCTGCCGGAACCGATGCGGACGCCAGCTGGTGGTGGGAGCGTTGTCGAGCACGACGGGATCGAGGCCTTGCCGGCGTTTCTCCAGCTGCCGGAACCGCCCGCCCCCGACGGCGAATTCGATCACTACGCGATCGCTGCGGAATAGCCGCTCCTTTCCGCCTCCACATTCTTCGAAAGCCCGGTCGCTGCGATCGGGCTTTCGTCCTTTTGAGGACCAAACCCCATGAATGCTCAGTCGATTTACGACGCGGTACCGCTCGGCAGCCTCGTTCGCTTTTCCAACGGTGAGCCCCGGCCGCCCGCACGCTTCTCCCGCAAACTGAAAGCCTGGACCAATGACAATGGAGTTGGCCGACTGGTCGCTCGCGAGCCGGCGCGGGAAGGCGCCTCCTTTCGCTATCCCGCTACCTTCACTCTCCATCTGGGCAACTATGGGAGCGAGGGCTCGATCATCATGGTCGTCAGGCGCACCTACGACGTGGACAGTCCGCTCGAATTCGAGGTGGATGAATACCCCAGGCCCGGGGATGCGCATGTGTTGGCCGCCATGTCGGGACGCGTCGAGCTTCTGCATATCGCGGCCGACCGCGCGGCTGCCGAAGCGTGGCTGGCGACGAACCGCTACAGCAATGCCCGGATCGAGATTGTCGGCCTTGGTCTCCACTCCTTGCCGAACGGGAGCGAGGCATGAGCCAGGCAGACGCAGCGGTCTATGGCCTGACCGCCGACGGCTTGCTTGCCGCACGGATCGGCGACTTCGGCTGCTTCGCTGTTCCGGGCGACGGCGGCCTTCGGCTCGCGATCGCCCGGTGTACCGGCAAGCCAGTCGCGGAATGGACGGCAAGCGATGCGCTTGCAAGCGAAGGCATCGTTGGCGACGAGACAGCGTTTCGTGCGCACGTCGAAGATATCGCTCATCATCGGCGCCAGCTACGCGGTCTGGCGCGCGCGCATGTCGCGACCTCTCGTCTGACCCCCTGGGGAACGGCTCAGCAGGAGACGGTCTATGGCGAAGGGGTGATCTTCGTCTCCACCGCGAGCCATGGCGGTTTTCATCTGTCGGAGAAACGGCTCGCCGGCCTCGATCCGCTGCTTCATGTCGATGGTGGCTGGTACGAGGAAGATGTCGAGTGGGCCAAGGTCGCTCTGGCATTTCCTGACCTTTTCACCGACCGCGAGAACGCGGCGGCCGACCGGACAGTTCGGGCCTGGTTCCCGCTGATCTGGCAGGCTCTTGGCGGCAGGCACGATTCCTGACCGCTGTAAAGGTCCTCTGTCCGTGTCAATGGCGCGGACAGAGGACCTCGCTCTTCCAGGGCACCGGTTGGCAGAATCGCACCCCAGCCGGGCAGGCGAAGCTTTTTGCTTTTCTCGTCCGGCGCTTTGTGTCGCGCAGATTTCCTGCGTGTCCTTCCCATCGCAAAGTCAGGAAGGCCGACGACGATGCCGGTATCGATGACCGCCGTTCATCTTCGGGACCTCCACAAGATCGCAGAGCATTTCAACGCACGCCCCGAGTTGCTGGATGAGGCTTCGATGCCGAGCGAGCAGCTCTGTGGCGTTGTTCGAGTTCTGCAGTTTCCCGATCGCGGAATGGTTGCCCGTGAACAGTGGCTGCAGACCTGCATCCCGTCCCGGGAGGAATACCGGTTCAGGGCGGGCGAAGTGCGCTATCTGGCGCAGGCGGACCAGGCCTTCGCTGTCCTCGTGCTCAGTGGCGACGATTGCGCGAAGCTGTTGCGCGCCCTGCGCGATACGAGAAAGCTTTTCGCGAACAAGATCGTCGTTCCGTTCCTGTCCCACAGCGCGCCACATGATCGGGCGCTGCTCTTGCGCCGCGGCGCCGATGACGTGCTGCACCTGGGCCTCTCCCCGCAGGAAGGAGCAGCTCGCCTTGCCGCGCTGATACGCCGGCAGCGCTGGGCGTCGAGCCAGCAAGCCGAGGCCGAGCTCGCGACCGAACGCGCCGCAGCTGCCGTGGCCGAGCTGCAATGGCTTTGCCCGGGTCCAATCGGACGCCAGGGGCGCCAGGTGCTCGCGGTTCTCTTCGCGCAGTTCGGTAAGGTGGTATCGCGACTCTCACTCTCCAGCGCCGCACGCACGAGCAGCCACTGGCCCTCGGAGCGGCAGTTGCACGTGATCATTTGCAGCATCCGCAAGCATCTGCGGCCGCCGTTCCTTATCGAGACGCTGCGCGGCGAAGGCTTCCGCCTGCACATGGATGCGGCGAACGACCTGCCCTGGCCAGACGATTCTGCCACAGGCGCGGCTGATGTGGCCGCCCGTAAGGCGGGAGGCAAACCTGCGCAGCGTGGCGCGCGACCCGCTAAATCACAGCAGGGGCGCAGAAGAGGAGAGGGGCGAGGGCCGGGGTAGGCCTGGCCGGGGCAGAGAGAGCGTCCGGCGGGCTCCAAGTTCCCGCGCTCTCCTGGAGTTCTCGCCTTGACCGATCAGCTCGCCGACGCCGCCACGTGCGGCGTTCCCGCCTTGCCTCTCGGCTCCCACGTCGCGACTGCCCATGGCTGCCTTGAGGCGGCAGGCCTTCTGCTCCCGCAGCTTGAAGCCGGGATTTCGCTCGGCGCGCGCGATCTGCGCTCGGCGCTGACCCGAACCTTTGGTGGGACAGATGCTCAGGGTCATTGGGACTGGAAGACGGCCTATGATGCTTGCGAATGCGCCATGGTGCTGTTCCTGCGCAAATATGCGGCCGTGCTGCAGTCACGCCCGGCCGCCGAGCAGCTGGCGCTGGTCGAGCGCGTGGCGAGGCTCTTGCCCACCCATACCCGCCGATCCGAAAGCGGGCTGGCCCTCCAGCAGTTCTCGACGCCGCCGAGCCTTGCGCTGGTCGCTGCCCGCGCCGCCGCCATCGAACGTGACGACGTCGTGCTCGAACCATCGGCCGGGACCGGAATGCTCGCCGTTCACGCCGAGCGCAGCGCACGCGCATTGGTACTCAATGAGCTTGCGGAGGTTCGTGCGCAGTTGCTGACGGGCCTCTTTCCGCAAGCGGGGGTTACAGCGCATGACGCCGCCTCGATCGATGACTGGCTTCCCCTGTCGGTGCGTCCCTCGATCGTTCTGATGAACCCGCCGTTCTCTGCCGTCGCCCACGTCGGGCGGACGATGAAGGATGCCGCCATTCGGCACATCCGTTCCGCGCTGGCCCGGCTCGAGACCGGTGGGCGTCTCGTGGCCATTACCGGCGCATCGTGTTCGCCCGAGAGGCCGGCCTGGCGCGATGCGTTTGTGAGCCTTCATGCCGAGGCGAGGATGGTCTTTACCGCCGCCATCGCGGGCAACGTCTATGCGCGCCATGGCACGACGATCGAAACAAGGCTGACGGTCTTTGACAAGGTGCCCGCTGGCGACCCGACCTGCTTTCCCTGCTCGATCGGCACAGCGTCCGATCCGTCGACCCTGCTCGAGTGGGTGCACCAGCATGTGCCGCCACGCGCACCGATTTCCTCCACGTCGAAACGCTCGGGCGGGACTGGCTCGACTGCTGGCGTCACCATCCGCATGTCTGCGGCGCCCGGCAGGGTTGCCGTTCCACCAGTGCCCGTCCAACCGGCTGTCTTGGTGGCGCCATCGCCTGAACTGGACTACGTCGTCACGGATTGGACGCCGCCACAAGGCCGTCTTGGCGAGGCGTTGTACGAGCCCTACACGCCGCAATCGGTGAAGATCACTGGCGCCAGAGCGCATCCGACGCCGCTGGTGCAATCCGCCGCGATGGCATCGGTCGCACCACCCAAGCCGCGTTACCGCCCCAATCTGCCAGCGGCATTGGTCCATGAGGGCGTCTTGTCCGAAGCGCAGCTTGAGTCGGTCATCTACGCCGGCGAAGCGCATGAAGGATATCTGGCAGGTGCTTGGAATGTCGATAAAACGTGGGACCAACTGACGGCGGCGCCTGAGGATTGCGTGGCCGCTGTCCGCTTCCGGCGTGGGTGGTTTCTTGGCGACGGGACCGGGACTGGCAAAGGCCGTCAGGTCGCGGGCATCATTCTCGACAACTGGCTAAAGGGACGCCGCAAGGCGGTGTGGCTGTCCGTGTCCGAGCGCTTGCTCGAGGACGCGCAGCGCGACTGGGCAGCGCTTGGACAGGAGCGTCTCTACGTAACGCCACTGTCGCGCTTCCGTCAGGGCAAATCCATTCCGGTCGACGAAGCGATCCTCTTTGCGACCTATGCCACGCTGCGCTCGTGCGAACGCGGTGGCAAGAAGTCTCGCGTCGAACAGATCGTGGACTGGCTCGGCGCGGATTTCGATGGCGTCATCATCTTCGATGAAGCCCACGCCATGGCCAATGCCGCTGGTGGGAAAGGCGAGCGTGGAGAGGTTGCTCCATCACAACAAGGGCGCGCCGGCCTCAGGCTACAACACGCCCTGCCGCACGCACGGATCGTCTATGTGTCGGCGACCGGCGCCACCACCGTGCAAAACCTCGCTTATGCACAGCGGCTCGGGCTTTGGGCCTCGGGTGATTTCCCCTTCGCGACCCGCAGCGAATTCGTCTCGGCAATCGAGAATGGCGGCGTGGCCGCAATGGAAGTGCTGGCGCGCGACCTCAAGGCGCTGGGGCTTTACACCGCGCGATCCCTGTCGTTCGACGGCGTTGAGTACGAGATGCTCGAACACGCGCTCACGGATGAGCAGCGCCGCATCTATGATGCCTATGCAGGGGCGTTCCAGATCATCCACAACAACCTTGACGCGGCGATGGAAGCCTCCGGGATCACCAGCGCCGCGCACGGTACCCTCAATGCCCAGGCCAAGTCTGCCGCGCGGTCGGCATTCGAACAGGCCAAGCAGCGCTTCTTCAACCACCTGATCACGGCCATGCAGACGCCAAGTGTCCTCGCCAGCATCGAGCGCGACCTCGAAGTCGGTCATGCGGCGGTCGTGCAGATCGTGTCCACGGGCGAAGCGTTGCAGGAGCGCAGGCTTGCCGACGTCCCGACCGACGAATGGCACGACGTCAGCATCGACATTACGCCGCGCGAATATGTCCTCGACTACCTGCAGCATGGCTTTCCGGTGCAACTGTTCGAGCCCTTCACCGATAGCGAAGGCAACCTGGCATCGCGGCCGGTTCGCGACGAGACCGGCAATCCGGTCGTCAATCGGGAGGCGGTGCGACGGCGCGATGCCATGATCGAGCGCCTGGCGGCCCTGCCTCCGGTTCCGGGAGCGCTCGACCAGATCGTGCAGCATTTCGGGCCGGATGCCGTAGCCGAAGTCACGGGCCGTTCGCGTCGGATCGTTCCCAGGCAACGCGAGGATGGCAGCCAGCGCTTTGCGGTCGAGAGCCGTCCAGCCTCGGCCAATATTGCGGAAACGCATGCCTTCATGGATGATGCCAAGCGCATTCTCGTCTTCAGCGAGGCTGGCGGCACGGGACGCAGCTACCATGCCGATCTCGGCGCGCGCAATCAGCGGCGACGCATTCACTATCTGCTTGAACCGGGGTGGAAAGCGGACGCCGCCATCCAGGGCTTTGGTAGAACCAACCGGACCAATCAGAAGCACCCGCCCCGGTTTCGACCGGTATCGACGGACGTCAAGGCGCAGAAGCGCTTCATCTCGACCATCGCCCGGCGCCTCGACACCTTGGGCGCGATTACGCGAGGTCAGCGCCAGACCGGCGGGCAGAACATGTTCCGCGCTTCGGACAATCTGGAGTCGGCTTATGCCCGCGATGCCCTGCGCAGTCTTTATCGCCTGGTCGTCAACGGCAGGATCGAAGGATGCTCCCTTGGCGTCTTCGAGCAGGCGACCGGCCTCGTCCTGCTCAACGACGATGGAAGCTTGCGCGACGAACTGCCTGGAATAGCGACATTCCTCAACCGCATGCTGGCGCTTTCCCTTGGCATGCAGGAGATACTGTTCGACGCATTCGAAGGCCTGCTCCTGACCCGCATTGAAGGAGCTGTCGCCAGTGGCACATATGAGCTCGGGCTTGAGACGCTGGTCGCCGAGAGCTTCACCGTCACCGGCAGGAAGACAATCTATACGCACCCCGGTACCGGCGCTGAAACGCAGCTTCTGACCATCGCGCGGAAGGACCGGATATGCCCGTTGGCCATCGAGGAGGCCCTGGCGCTCGTCGATGACAATCGCGCGCGCATGTTAATCCACGCGCAAACCGGCCGCGCAGCGCTTCAGCGCCGTGCCCGCAGCGTGATGGATGAGGAAGGCCGGACCAGCGCCCGTGCGCGACTGGTCTGGCCGGTTGGCGACGCCACGATGTTGGCCGATGCAATCCCGGCGAGCGGTTGGGAGCCTGCTGCCCGCGAGGCGTTTATTGCCGCCTGGGGTAAGGAATGCGCCGCTCTTCCCGCGTTCGAAACCTCGTCCCTCTATATGGTGGCAGGTCTGCATCTGCCCATCTGGAAGCAACTTCCGGACGAGTCGACCCGGGTGTTTCGGCTGCAGACCGATCAGGGCGAACGGATTATCGGCCGGCGTGTCTCGCCAGCATGGGCAGCAAGGTTCGCTGACAGCCCTGGAGGGCCTGCACTTACGCCGGCCGAGGCAATGGAGCTTCTCCTGTCGGGCGAGGCCACGCTGCACCTGGCCGAGGGCCAAAGGCTGTACCGCGTGCGGTCAATGGGTGATTGGCGAATAGAACTTGCCGGCTTCAGCGACCTCGCCGTCGAGCGCCTCAAGGCCTTCGGGCTCCTCTCCGAGATCGTGTCGTGGAAACTGCGCCTGTTCGTGCCGACCGGCCCGAGCGGGGAGGCCGTACTGGCGGCGCTGCTCGAGCGATATCCGCTCGAGCAGATCTCGGCGCGCAAGGCGGCGTAGGCCAGGGCGATGCCAGCGACGGCAGGAGAACTCGCCCGGCGGCTTGCAGACAATGCCGAGATTGTCTGCCGCCGCTATCTCTCGAACGGCAGGCGCGAAGGGCACTATTGGCTGGTAGGAGATGCCCGGAACACACCGGGGCGCAGTCTTTACGTTCGCCTTGTTGCAAGCGCCGAAGGGCGCGGCGCGGCAGGCAAATGGACCGATGCGCAAAGCGGGGATCATGGCGATCTCCTGGACCTCATTGCGCTCTCGTGCGGGCACCAGCGTTTGCGTGACACGCTTCAGGAAGCCAGGCGCTTCCTCAGCTTGCCAGACATAGGCCCGCCTCAACTGCAGCCGCGATCGCACCGGCCGCGTGCAATTGCAGCGAAAGCGCCCTCTGCGGAGCGAGCGCGACGGCTGTGGGACGCATGCCAGCCGTTCTCGTCAGACCCGGCGACGGTCTATCTGCGAGCACGCGGGCTGCATTCGGCGCGTGCCTTGGCGGACCTGCGCTATCATCCTGGCTGTTATTATCGTCCCACCGGCCTCGACCGCGCCGGGACGGACCGCACATTGCCGGCGTTGGTCGCAGCCGTCACCGATCTTGCCGGCTCCGTCTCCGGCGTCCAGCGGACCTGGCTTGCCCGTTCCGGCGAGGGCAAGGCGCCGGTCGAGACACCGCGCCGCGCTATGGGAATGCTGCTCGGTAATGGCATTCGCTTCGGTCAAGCCGATGCCGTGATGGCGGTCGGCGAGGGGATCGAAACCACGCTGTCGTTGCGCGAAGTGCTCCCTGAAATGTCCATGATCGCCGCGCTTTCGTCAACGCATCTCGCTGCGCTGCTGTTTCCCCCGGCACTGCGGCGGCTGTACGTTTCGTGTGACGCCGATGCCGCAGGGCGACGAGCGCTTGAGCGGCTCACAGCGCGGGGCCACGAGGCAGGGATCGAAGTGGTCGCGCTTCATCCGTGCCTGGATGACTTCAACAGTGACCTTGTCCGGTGGGGTGCAACGAAGCTGAAGTCGGCACTCGCGGGTCAACTGCGGGCAGAGGACGCCCGGCGCTTCCTGGAACCCCAAGTCGTCACGAGCGGCATGACCAGGACTTGAGCCGGGAGGGGAAGGGCAGGTCGGGCAAGCCAGCGGCATTGCCGCGCCCGGCCTTCTCGTGGGGCGACTGCGGCAGGCACTTGGCAGCCACAACGCTGCGGCGGCCACCATTTTCCGCCGGTCCGTTCCGGACCTTTGCAGCGCGAAGCAAAATGGCGGCGCCTTCGCGTCCTTCGCTTTGCTGCGGCCGCGCCAAAGCGCGGTGTGGCTTCCATGTGCCAACCGCAAGAGACGTCGCCACGAAGGCCGCGAGCGGCGCGGCTTAACCGGCGAAAGGCATCCCATGACCAGCTCCTTCGATCCCCCAGGCAACAGCCAGGACAGCCAGCCAGGCTCGACCGCCTATCTGCTTCAGGAAATGCAACTCTACGGCTACCGGCCCTTCGAAGACGAACCCGATCAGCGTCCGCTTCCCGATGAACGCCTGGCGGCAGGAGCCGTGGCCGATATCTTCGACGGGCTGGTTGCAGCGCTCGACGAGACCCGGATCCAGCCTGACCTTGAGGATCTGCTCTGGGGCATCGTCAACGTCTTCCAGCGCGCCGGCGAGCGGATCGAGCGCGAACTCGACGATAACGAACAGGCCCAGAAGCGCTTGCAGCGCGAACAGGACGGCAGCGAAGTCAAGTCCGTCGAGCTCGAGCGGATGATTGCCGAAGGCATCACGATGATCGAACGCCGCGATACGATGGAATTCTTTCGCGACGCCGCCGCCGAGCAGTTCCGCATCCATCTGCGCAAGCCCTGGCTGCCGCGCTCAGGTCCCATGGTCAATCGCAAGCAGCTCACGGCGGCCGTTCTCGACAGCCGCAAGTTTGCCGACAAGCGCCGCTACCAGGACGCCCGTGTCCATAACCCCGATGGCGTCCGTATCGCCTTCACAGGCGGAGCAGACTTCAACAACCACGAACGGATCTACGCTGTCCTCGACAAGGTTCGCGAGAACATAGCCGACATGATCTTGATGCACGGCGGTACCGCGACCGGTGCCGAGCGCATCGCGGCCTGCTGGGCACGCGATCGCAACGTTCCCCAGGTCGCCTTTCAGCCGGACTGGGAGCGCCACAGGAAGGCAGCGCCGTTCAAGCGCAACGACGCCATGCTGGATACCTGCCCGCGCGGCGTGATCGTCTTTCCTGGAACCGGCATCCAGGACAACCTCGCCGACAAGGCCCGCAAGATGGGCATTCGCGTCTGGGACTTCCGCGCGAGAGGCGGCTAATGCCGCCTCTGTCTCGGTTCAGGTCATCCGGTCCCATGGCGGCTCTGTTCAGGTCAGTCCGGAACGGCCTAGTCATGATTTCGGACGAACCGGACGGAACGCCACTGGTCCGGGTCGTCACAGTGCATGCGATCGGTTTCAGCATCGGGCAGGCCCTCGAGCCGGCCCATCTCCTCAGGAATGCACACCAGGTCGAACGACCATTTCCCGGGGAACGCATTATGCTCGTTCGCGCGCCAGTTCTGCGCGTTGTAGAGCGGGGTGATCAGATGCCAGAAGCGGTAGCCCTCGGGCTTGAGCTGATCGATCGACCAACGCGTGTGACCATCGGGCGCAAGGGTCGCGGAGTGATGATTGAGCGTTTCGAGATAGACGACCGGCCGGCATCGCCGCACCGTTTCCATGGCGCCAATCACGATCTCGCGCTCGTGGCCCTCGACGTCGATCTTGACGAAATCGAGGCGTTCCAGCCCAAGCGCATCGACTGTCATGAGCGGGCACGGCAGCTTGGGCAGATCAGTTGAAGCATAGAAGCCCAAGGCGCCGTAGTTGGCGCTTCGGTCGCCTTCGACATCGGGGAACGCGGCAAACGCCAGTTCCCGACCCAATGCGGCCTGATAGGTTCGGACATTGAACACGTCGTTCGCAAGCAGGTTTGCGCAGAGCAGCCGGTGATTGATGCCCAATGGCTCGAAGGCGTGGACCCTGCCGGAAGCGCCGACGATGCGCGACAGAGCGATCGTGTGCGTGCCGATGTTGGCGCCGGCTTCGACGACCACGGCGCCTGGCTGCAGCAGCAGTTCGTAGAGACGGACTTCGCTTTCCGACCATTCCCCATAAGCCCGCATGCTGACGCCGATCGTGTCGTCGGCATCGAGAATGTGGAACAGGCCGTGGCGACAGGCGATGGTTGATACAAGGCTGGTCATGGACGGGTCTCGTTGATGATGGAAATGGGGTGCTGCACCGGCAGGATCGGATGCAGGCAACGCGATACCGGGCGATCGTGATCGCAGCAGGCGCGCTTTGCGGGCGCGGGGGTCACGATGCCTGGATCATGCTCCATTCTGGCCATGAGCCGCCATTCGGTTCTCGCTGGGGACGAACCGGCGGCAAGGGAGCCGGAGCACTTGGCTTGCGCTGGGAGGGGAGCGAGGGGAGCGGCGGTTTCTCGCACGCTCGTGCCCGTCTCAACCGGCTTTCTTGCGGCAACGTGCGAGAGGCGGAGGCCTGCCTGGTTTGCGGTCCTGCTGGAGCGCAAGACCACCCCCTGGTTGTCGCCTTCCTGCAGGGCGTGACCGCCTAGTGCCGTCAACCCCGTGCGGGGTTCGCCCTCGCGCGCCGCGCTCGGTGACGACGGCGGGCAGCCCTTTCGAGTGGCGTCACCGGGGATGGTCCCCGCGCACCAGATCAGGAGTTTATGACCATGGCCACCATCGCCAACCTCACCGTCAAGGCCGACGACAGCTTCGAAGGCACGCTCGCGACGCTGACCGTCTCGGCGCCGATCGCGATCATCCCCAACACGCGCAAATCCAAGGACACCGAGCCCGACTACCGCATCATCAGCCGCAAGAACGGCTTCGATCTCGGCGGCGGCTGGAAGCGGTTCTCGCAGAACACCGGCGCCGAATATATCTCGGTCTCCCTGTCCGCACCGGAATTCGGCACGATCTACGGCAACATCGCCAATGCCCCCGGCGACGATCCTTCGAAGAAGGTGATCATCTGGAACCCGCCGGCCTGACCGGCAGGATCGGCTCCGTCCTGGCACGGAGCCGATCCTGCACCACACGGTTCGCTTCTCAGTTGCCAAAGAACGAGGGCGCGCCATGGCTGTACCGAAGCGTGACGTAGGATAACTGGCAGAGATCAATCCTCGGCCAGACGCTCAAGGTTCCGTCAGCAAATCGCGCCCGGAGGTCGACGAGGCAGGTGCCGTGATCCTTGTCAAAGGCGATGCTCTGACGGGCGCCGCTGACTAAGGGGGCGGGCGTCGCGTCGGGGTCTCTCTTCGGAAACTGCCAGCGTGACGACGATGACGGCGCAAGTTCACCCTCCACGATCCGCTTGCCGGTCGCATTGGTGAGCAGAAATTCCCGCTCTTCGCCGAACGCCGGCGTGGCGGCGAGAAGCACGCCAATGCTGGCGGCCGCTCCGATGGTACGCATGATCGCTGATCCCCCGAAAGGGCGCGAGGGTGAACCGGTGCGGTGCGAGGTGGAAGGTCCCCGAAGCGCGCCAGCGGTGCGTCCAGGGGCGGCCTTGTGCGCTCGCCGCCAGTCTGCGAGCACGCCTTGTGTGCGCCATCCCATTGGATGGAAATGGCGCCGGATCCTGGGGGCGGCGTCTTACCGCGCCGATCTGGAATCTGGCGGCAAGGGGCGTCGAGCCCCTTGCCGCGCAGTCGGGTCATCAGCCGTTGAGCTTGTCCTTTACCGCCTTGGCAGGGGCAAACGTCAGCTTGTTGGACGCCGCGATCGTCATCGCAGCACCCGTTGCCGGATTGCGCCCTTCGCGTGCCGGGCTGTTCTTGACCTTGAACTTGCCGAAGCCGCTCAGCGAGACTTCCTCGCCGCGCGCCGCAGCATCGACGATCGCGGCAAGGACGCCATCGACATATTTGCGGGCGTCCGCCTTGCTGAGCCCGTGGGCGGTGGCAAGCTGATCGGCAAGGTCACTGTTGTTCATCGTGGATCTCCGTAACGATTCGCCTGTGGCATAGCTCTGCTGGAGAACAGCGCCAACGCATCGCAGGCAGAGTGGGCGCGGTAGTGGCCCGGAAAGCGGCGAGGGGAGAGCTGCATCGGCTCTCGTCCGCGCTGAGCCCCACCCGGCTCGTCGTGGCGCAATCCCTGGGCGCAAAGCCCGGCCTCCTTCAATCAACCCGTAAAGGGTCCGCTACGCCTGCGCGTGCGGCCGCGCGCAGGCGCGCGGTGATTGCGGCCGGGCTCTGGCCGGCGGGGCACCTGCCGAGCGGGGATGGTCTCCGCTGGCGGACAGGAGCCTTCGAAATGCCGCTTGCCACCGCACAGTCGCTTGCCTGGAACCTCTCGCGCACGCTCATGACCGTCATTGCCCTCATCCGCACCGAGCATGGCTACTATGCCCTTCCGGCCAGCGAATTCGAAGGGGACGCCGCGATGGTCGTCCGCGAATACGACCCCTTCGAGCGATGAGGGACAGCGTGCATCCCCCATCCGCGATCGGCCTTGAAGCTATCGGATACCGTCTGCTACACTTGCCCCGCAGATTGCGCTGTGGAGGTGGTGGCGGGCGCGTCCGACGTTCATTCGTCATGTTCAGGGACGCCCTATGACCATCCTTCTCCTGTGCGGCCTCGTCGCCGCTGTTGCGCTGGTGCGCTTCGTCTTCTCGCTCGCTACCGTGGCCTTGCCGGCCTCGATCGGCATAGCCCTCGGTCTGGCGATGCGGTCGGCCGGCTGCGCTCCCGGCACGTCGCTGCTCCTGTCCCTCCTGGCGGCAACGGCGGCGCTGGGCCTTGGAAGCGCCGCGTTTCGCACCGCCCGAACGCCTTTGGTCCGCCTGCTTGTAGCCATGATCTTCGTGCTTCCCGCGGCCGTTGCTGGCTACGGCCTGGGTCAGGCGATCTGTGCGCTCTTCCTCGATCAGCAGATCGTTGCGACGGTGCTCGGCCTGCTGTGCGCCAGCGCTGCAGCGCAAGCGGCCCATCGCACGCTGCAAAGCTCGTCGCCCGCGTGATCGTCCGCCATGCCCATTGGGGTGCCCGGGAGCGATGTTCCGTCCTGGGGTGTGTCGGATGTCGCGTGCCTGCCGAGGTCTGAGCGCTTTGGCCATGGATGGCCCGGTCTGGTTCTGCCCCGGAACGCGCCTTGCCCTCTTCCCCTCTCACGTCCAACCGCTGCCATTGCTCCTGCCAGTCGGAACGGCACCTCCTGCCTCGTTTCGATGCGCCCATTGCCGCCCAGACGCGCTGGCGCGCTTGCCCGCCGCCGCAACGGCGCCGCGTCCGCTTTCTTCCCCGCGCCGTGCCGGCGCTCCTCGCGGGACAAGAAAGCGGCCGCTCTGCCGTCCTGCGCTTGCCGCTCCGGGCCTGCGGCTGCGGCGGCGGGCACGGGGCGACCTTTCAGTGCGCATCGAGGCCGGATGGTGCCGGCCCGACCAACCGAAAGGACAATGACATGGCGAAGATCGGCAGCTTCAAGAAGGTCTCGGACGAATTCAAGGGCCAGATCCTCACGCTCGGACTTCAGGCCAAGGCGGTGCGCATCGCACCCGACGCCGCCACGACCGGCAATGCGCCGACCCACCGGGTGCACCTGGGCGACATCGAAATCGGTGCAGCCTGGCAGAAGCACACCAGCGACAACCGCCCCTATCTCTCGGTGAAGCTCGATGATCCCAGCTTCGTTGCTCCGATTTTCGCGCAGCTCTTCGAAGGCGAGGCCGGCGAATACGATCTCGTCTGGAACCGCCAGACGCGCCGCGGCGACTGACCGCGCGTCCCTTCCACCGCCCAGCGAACAGCTGGGCGGTGGAATCCCTACTATACTAGGTGGAGCTATGCTAAGGACAAGGCGACGACACCCCGATGAAGCTTCGGGGCATCGTTGCCGGGAATTTGCGCAGATTGCGGATGGCCAAGGGTCTTTCGCAGGAGGAAGTCGCGCATCTTGCCGGTCTCGACCGCAACTATGTAGGCAATCTCGAGCGTGAACAGAATTCGCCCACGGTGGACACGCTCGAGCGCATCGCCGCGGTGCTTGAGGCGCCCGCTGTCGAATTGTTCCGCGAGCCCTGATAACGCATTGTTATTTGGACAAGCGCGGGCTGCCGGGCACTCCGCCACGCAGCCTTGGCGGCGAGGCCGCGTGTATTACCTCGAAAATGGCTGTATGTCGCAAGCCGGAGTCGGGCAGGGCAGCATTCCGCTTGCAGTTTTGCTTAGGTCTCCCTTGGTCCAGCATCAGCGGGAAGAGTTCGCATGACGACGTTGCCTTTCGAGGAGGCCCCGCCGCAAGGTGACGCCTTGACGCCATACGATCTCACCCATCTCGACACCTACCTGCAGCTGCTCGATGATGCTGGTACCGCGCTGTGGAGCGAAACGGTACGGACGCTGTTCGGTCTTGATCCTGCGCTTGAGCCCGAACGGGCCCGGCGCACGTATGACGCCCATCTCGCCCGGGCCCGCTGGATGAGCCAGCAAGGCTATCGGCAACTCGCGGCCCTGCAGCGGCGCTCGCCGGAAGCAGAATAGAACTGCAACAATAGCTCCTCTTGACGAAAGTTAGGTCGGTCAGGGGTAACTCGTTGAAATCGGACCGAGCCGGTACAGTCGGCCACCCTAGATAGAACCGTCAGGGGAGGCTTTATGTCGCCAGGTGCCGACCGGCGCGAGGACGATCCTTCGCGCTTTGCCGAACAGTTCGATCTCAGCGGGATCGCCTTCGAATTTCTGCGGCGTAATCCCGAATACCAGAGCGACTACGCGGCTGCCCGCGCAGATCCGGGCTCTACGAGGCCAGAGGAGGGCGCGCGTGCGGCGGCGCGCTGGGGGCTTCGATTTCCTGATTGATCCAGCAGCCCCTGCTCCCGACGGACGGGCCTTGTGGCGAGCCGACGTACTCGCCTCGACGATCCTTGTCGGACCGGCGCCAGAAGGCTTTGACGCATCCGGGGCGATCACGCCCGACGATCTTCCCGCCATCTTTGCGCGCGAAGACGGTGCGGACGGCGTCCACGTCACCATCGGCCAGGGCGCTCGGCGCGCCCATTTGCGGTTCGAACCGGGGCTATCGCTTTGGGGCAGCGTCATGCTGCCTCGCGAACAAGCGTTGCGCATGCGGCGTGCCTCTGCCGACTGGTTCCTGCGCACGCGCGGCGGCGCATCCGAACCCTCGCCCGAAGGCGCCTACTTGTCCCCGAGCCGCCGCATGAGGCTCGGGCGTCTGCTGTCCCTGTTCGATGCGCGGCGCGCCGGCGCGACGCTGCGGCAATTGGGCGCTCGGTTCATCGATCCCGATCTTGCCGATGTTTCGGCGGCCGCCTGGGCGGACGCCTCCGAGCGCAAGCAGTTGCGCCGCCTGCTCGCCACAGCCGATCAGCTGGTGATCTCCGCTTACCGCCGTCTGTTGCGCGGCGAATAGGGACATTTCAGAGATTTCCGGCTGTCCCTCCCCGGGATCGCCCGTTGTGGCCAAGCCTGTCCTTCCCGTCGCTGCGGTGCGCCTGCGCCGTCGGCACTCACCAGGAGGACGCTATGCCTGAAGCCACGAGCGCGCCGCAGCCGCGCTACCTCGCGCAACCCGACCCCGAAGCGGTCGTGCGCCCGCGCTATCTGCGCACCCCCGAAGCGGCAACGATGCTCGGACTGTCGCCGCGTACGCTCGAAAAGCATCGCTGCTACGGCACGGGGCCAGTCTATCGCAGACTTGGCGGGCGTATCGTCTACGCCATTCCCGATCTCGAAGCCTGGGCGTCGCTCGGCACGCGCCGGTCGACCTCCGATCCGGGCGAGGGCACGGTCCATCCCGCCAAGCGGCTCGCACCGGGGCTCTGAGCCATGGCCGCGCAGATCCCGCAGCGTGTGAGCGAGCGCGCCCAGCTCGAACTGTTCCGTTCGGTGCCCGGCGACGTGTCACCGCGTGATGCGCAGGACCTTATGTCCTGGCCCTTTTTCAGCTTGGCCAAGCGCAAGCGCGTGACCCCCATCGACTTCGTGATGGGCGCCACCCAGATTTCAGTCGAAGCCGTGCCTGAGCATGGCATGGCCACCATCTGGGATGCCGACGTGCTGATCTGGGCCGCAAGCCAGATCGTCGAGGCGCGCGACGCAGGGCGGCCGACGTCCCGGCTGATGGCGACAACACCCCATGAGATCCTGGCCTTCACCGGTCGCGGGACGGGGCGCGATCATTACGACCGTCTCAAGGCGGCTCTCGATCGCTTGCAATCGACCACGGTTGCGACGTCCATCCGCCAGGAGCAACAGCGCCGGCGCCATCGCTTTTCGTGGATCAACGAATGGCGCGAACTCGCAGATGCGCGCGGCCGCGCCTGCGGCATCGAGCTGATCTTGCCCGACTGGTTCTATGCAGGGGTAGTCAACCGGTCTCTCGTCCTCACCATCGATCGGGCGTACTTCCAGCTGACCGGCGGCCTCGAGCGCTGGCTCTATCGCCTGGTGCGGAAGCACGGCGGCTTTCAGGCGGGGGGATGGAGCTTCGACTTCGCTCACCTGCATCTCAAATCGGGCGCGCTCTCGCCGCTCAAGCAATTCGCGTTCGACGTGCGCGCCATTGTCCAGCGCCAGGCACTGCCAGGCTACCGGCTCACCATCGAACATGCCTTCGGCCGCGAGCGGCTGATGTTCGTCGCCAACCCCGTCGATCCGATCGACAAGGCCATGCGCCGCCTCAAGCTCAAGCCTGTGGAGAACCGGCCATGACACTCGGCCTATTGGAAACCGCACGGTTCGGCCGATCGGAAACCGCCCATTCGGCCTATTGGAAACCTTGGGTTTTCCTAAAGCACTGGAATCGCGAGCGGAATCCCACCCCTACTAACCGTGCTAACAGAAGAGTCCTTCGGACTCTTGCTAACGGTGCCGTCCGTATCGCGGCGCGGCCCGGTGCGAGCGCAGCGCAGGTAGTCACCGCCGCCATTCGCGCAGGAGCGCTCGGCGCTCTCCTGGGAACTGGTGGAGCAGGCTCATGAGCGGGGGCCCCTATCAGCCTCATCCGGAGCAGCCCGATCGCGGGTCAAGCGCCACGACCGATGTGGAACTCATCTGGATCGAGAAACGCCTCGAACACTGGATCCGCTTTGGCAGGATCGCCGCCGAACGGATTTTGAGCCGGCGCACCCGGGTGGTCAGCTTCCGTCAAGGGGCGTGCCTTGCGTTCGTGCAATGGTCGGCCAGCGACTACGGCACGGTGCGCTCGCGCATCGACATCCTGCGCTGCGTCGGGCAGGGCGATGCCTATACCACTGTCCCGTTCGTGCGACCCGGTGGCGACCTGCTGCTCTCGATCAAGGGATGGCCGCGGGTCCAGCGCGTGCTTCAGGCGATCGACGCCGTGGAAGCCGCCGGGATCGATGCCTGCGACGCAGCGCCTGAGCATTGGCGCCATGTCCACAACCGGATCACGGTCGGCGAGGCGCCACGCGGCTATACCCGCGAGCGTCACGAGGCGTGGCTCAAGCGCCAGGCGACCGGGCTATGAGCGCGCGTCTCGGTCGCGTCGGTGTGGGAGTGGCCGCTGCTGCTTGCGCAGCCATGCTCGCCAGCCTAGTCCTGCCGGCGCCGCGCCCGTGGATCGTCTGGAATGCGAGCGCCAGCGCACCGCTCGGCGCTTACCGCATTCTGGGCAGGGCGCCCATTGCGGTTGGCGATCTCGTCGCGATCGCGCCGCCACCGGCATTGGCGGAGCTTATGGCACGGCGCCATTACCTCCCGCTCGGCGTACCGATGATCAAGCGCGTGGCAGCGCTCGGCGGCGCCCGGGTCTGCCGACGGGGCCACACGGTGCTGATCGATGGCAAGGTCATCGCGCACGCCGCCGCACGCGATCGCCTTGGCCGGAAATTGCCTGTCTGGGCTGGATGCCGACGCCTTCGTGCCGACGAGGTCTTCGTCGTCAACGCGCCATTGGCAAGCTTTGACAGCCGCTATTTTGGGCCGCTGGGCCAGAGCGATGTTCTGGGGCGGGCAGTCCCTCTCCTCACGCGCGACGCGCCTTCGGCAGCGCTGCGCTGGCATCGGGCTGGCGCCGACAGGCCAGCTTCCCACCAGACGAAAGGATAGATTTCATGGAAATCGGACGTTTCATCAAGACGGCCGAGGGGTTCGAGGGCCGACTTCGCACGCTCGGGCTGGACTTGGCGCTGCGCCTCGTTGCCAGCGGCGCCGAGCCGGGCGGCAAGGCGCCCGACTGGCTTGTGCTTGGCATGGATCCTGTCGGCGGCGATGATGCTCCGCCGCCCTTCGGTGCGGCATGGAGCCATAGCCGCGAGGACGGGCGCATGGTGCTCGCCCTGCGCCTCGATTGTCCGACGCTGGCGAGACCGCTGCGAGCAAACCTCGTCGCTTCCAGCGGAAATCCGAACCTGCACGTACTGTTGTGGAGCCGCCAGCGTGCTCTCCGCCTGGCCGAGGCAGTGCAATGAGAAGGCCGCTGCCCGACCGCTGGCCTGGTTTTCGCGACCATGAAAGGTGTGGCCCGGCAGGCAAAGCCGTGGTCCTCGTCGCGGCTCTTGTGCTTGGCTTGCCGGCCAGCAGCATTGCCTCGGCACAGCCGGACGGCACGCTTGTGGCCGGCGAGAACTATGCGGTTCATGTGACGGCCGCTGCGCGGCGCTTTGCCATCCCCGAGGCTTGGATCTGGCAGGTCATGCGCACCGAAAGCGGCGGCAAGGCGCGCGCAGTCTCGGCCAAGGGCGCGATGGGTCTGATGCAACTCATGCCCGGGACCTGGGCCACGCTCTCGGCGCGCTATGGACTTGGTGGCGATCCCTTCGACACCGCCGCCAACATCCAGGCCGGCGCTGCCTATCTGCGCGAGATGTGGGACCGCTATGGCGATCTTTCGACGGCGCTCGCTGCGTACAATGCTGGCCCTGGCCGTGCCGACGCATGGCGCCGGGCAGGCCGCCCTCTGCCGGCTGAAACCATCGCCTATGTCGCGCGCATTGCCCCTGCGCTCGGCGCTCCCGTTCCGGACCTGGGTTCCGCTGTGCCCGCAACTGGCGGAGCTTCTACCCCTTCCTGGCGGGCCTCCGGTCTGTTTGTGAACCAGACCGCGGTCGCACCGGCATCCGGTCGCACGGTGCAAGAAGCTGGCCTTAGCGTGGCAGCCCGGCCCAGCGGAGCTGCGGCCGAGCGTGTCGGTTTTGCAGGTGCTTCTGCTGGCGGATTGTTCGTTGCGCGTTCTGGCAGCGATTGAGCCCATGCGGGCTGTGGCGGTCGCTGGCGCATGTCCTCCAGCCTTTGCGAAAGCTGGCTGTGGGCTCGGATGGGCAGTCGATGCAGGGATGGGCGCAGGGCGAGATAAAAGCGCTGCCACCCGGTGGCTACTATGTGGTTGTGTTTGCAGGAATTTGCGCAGTGGCAATGCGCATTGCCGGGTGGCGCGCCGGCTAATTTATCTCACTCTTTCAGAGGTTTGGCAGGTGGCGCTGAGGTTTGCGGTGCGATGAGCACGGATGACCGCGACTTCACGATCCGGCCGGGAAGGAGCCGGGATGCAGGCCGGGGGAGCAGAGGCCGGGCGCAGAGCCTTGCCGCACAGGTACGGCGGGCAGCGGCTCGCGCCGGGCATGCACGGCGCGGGGCGGCCAGGGCCAAAGGCACCGGTGCGCGCGGCCGCGGGCGGATCGCGCGGCTGCGTCTGTCGTCCGGCGGCAATCGTCGCCGTGTGGTGATCAAGGCGCGCGTCGTGCGGCACAAGGGCAGCCGGTTCCGTGCGGCGCCGCTCGCACGGCACATCGCCTATCTGAAACGCGACGGTGTGACCCGCGATGGGCGCGAGGGCGGGCTGTTCAGTGCCGCTCATGACCGGGCCGACGGCGATGCCTTTGCCTTGCGCTGCGAGGATGACCGGCATCACTTTCGCTTTATCGTCTCGCCCGAAGACGCGACGCAACTGGCGGACCTCAAGGTCTTCACGCGCGAACTCATGCGCGACATGAACGCTGACCTTGGGACCAGCCTCGACTGGGTCGCGACCGACCATTGGAACACGGACAATCCGCATGTCCACGTGCTGGTGCGCGGCGTTGCCGAGGACGGCAGCGATCTCGTTATCGACCGGGATTATATCCGGGAAGGCCTGCGCTTTCGGGCGGAAGAGCGGGTCACGATCGAATTGGGTCCGCGCAGCGAACAGGACATGCGCCACGCTCTCGAACGGGAAGTGGAAGCCGACCGCTGGACCAGCCTGGATGCGCGGCTCCAGCGTCTTGCCGATGACCTTTCAGGAACGATCGACTTGCGTCCGGCGAGCGGCGATGATCCGCAAATGGGCAGCCTCCTCATCGGGCGGGCGGCCAAGCTCGAACGCATGGGACTGGCGCGGCGGGAAGGGGCGGGTTTGTGGTCGATCGCGCCGGACGCACAAGCCACACTGCGTGACCTCTCGATCCGCACCGACATCATCAAGACGATGCACCGCGCCTTGACGGGGGCAGGACGGGAGCCCGACGTATCCGGCTTCGTGCTGCACGATGAAACGCCGTCCGTAACTGTCGTCGGTCGACTCGCGGCGCGTGGGCATCACGACGAGCTCGCCGGCACCGCTTACGCGATTGTCGAGGGTATCGACGGACGGACGCATCACCTCCGCTTCGACAATCTTGAACTCACCGGCGATGCGGCGCCAGGGGCGATCGTCGAAGTGCGCAGCTGGACAGACCGGAACGGACGCGAGCGCCAGTCGCTGGCGACGCGCTGCGACCTGTCGGTTGCCGACCAGGTAAGCGCGCGCGGGGCGACCTGGCTCGATCGCCAGCTGGTGACAGGCGAGGTGCCGGGCGCAACCGGCGGGTTCGCCAATGAGCTTCGCGAGGCTCTTGAGGCCCGCGGTGCGGAACTGGAGCGTCAAGGTCTTGCCAGGCGCCGAGGTGGCGGATTTGATCTCGCCAAGGACCTTGTTGCGACGTTGAGGACCCGCGACCTGTTGCAGGCGGCCGACGACATCGCGGCACAAACCGGCCTGGCGCCCCAGCCATCCGCTGCTGGCGCCTATGTAAGTGGAACCTACCGGGCGCGGGTCGATCTGTCTTCCGGACGCTTCGCGATGATCGACGATGGTGTGAATTTCCAACTGGTGCCATGGCGCCCCGCGCTCGAACCGCATCTGGGGCAGCATGTTACGGGCACGCTCGGCCCGGGCGGCTCGGTCGAGTGGAGCCTTGGCCGGGGCAGAGGTTTGTCCATCTAGCTGGAGCTCCCACTCCGGAAACGTCTGCCGGGGGTTCCTGTTTGTTCGATCAATCGTCTGCGTGATCTGTGCAACCCCTATCGGTCGGCCGATCAAGGTTGGGCCCCTGCGGCTACCGCCGACCCTCGACCGTCCCGCGTCGCAAAATTCGAGAGAGTTAAAGCTCCCCTGTCATTGTCAGTGGTTCGCGTTCGGGACCTGATCAAGTTCTTCCTCAGGTCCTATGGGGCTCAGCAATGTTCAACCAGCGCGTGGTCCGCTGGTCTGTTGAGCCAATCGCCTGCAAGCAATTGGCTTGAGGCGCGGGCGGCGCAGGCGGCCTTGGAGACCGGCAGATGGAAGCGGAGGTGTCCGACGGGCGCCGTGCACGCAGGGCTGCCTTGGTGGAGCTGACGTGTCCGCTTCGGATGGCGTGACGCCTGAGGTCGATCTTCCATGAATTTGAGACGTCACCCGGGGAAGAGAATGCGTGTTGAATTTGGGAACCGGTATCTGCGAGCGGCAGCAAGCCTACGGCCTGCGCTTGCAGATGTGTTGACATCTGCCGCGCGCCAATTCGTGAAGGGCGGGCGGGCTCTGCTCTGCTTGTGCGCCGCTGGCGTACACCTGATGCAGTTTACTATGCCCCTGGCTGCGGCTGTTCTCTTCACGAGCCCGGCGCACGCGGCAAACTATCAGGACACGTGTTCTTTTTCGAATACGAGCTCCACCTACACCTTCAGTCCGGCCGAGATTGGCACCAGCGTCACCGCAGGGATCAACGCGAACCTGACGTGTAGCGGTTCCTACAATGTGCTGATGGCAACCTGCGTGCAGCTCAACTATTCAGGCAATTATGCTTATAATATCGCCGATGGTTCCAAAACCTTCCCCGTGAACGTCATTCTTGCGATTGCGCCTCCCTCGATGACGAGTACGGTGGTCAATCCAGGATCTGGAACGAAATACAGCAAGTACGTCGGAACCGGACCGGGGGTTAATTTCACGACCAGCGCCAACAATTATGTCCAGGTTAATGTCCCGGCAACGAGCACGTCAGCGGGTATGGTCCCTGGAACCTATCGCGTCCAATATTCCTATGCGTTTGCCTATGGAGAGACCTTCAGCGGCAACGGCTGTACGGGATCCGGGTTCACTTTGTCCTCGCGCACACTGACGTTCGATTTCGTGATCAACGCGGTGTGCTCGATCGCCTCGGTGCAGAACATCGCGTTTGGAAACGTCTCCTACAGTGCCAGCGCACAAAACGCATCGGGTTCGGTCGTGGTGAATTGTCCTACCTCCGCTCCCTACACGATCTATCTGAGCGACGGGAATAACCGGCAGAGTGCAGGCTCGGGACTGCGGCGCATGAAGAGCGCGGCCGGCAACCTCCTGCCCTATCAGCTCTACAAGGACGCGAGCCGGACGCAGGTCTGGGATGCGACGGGCGGCCCGGGCGTCGTTGGCGGCAGCGGTGGCGTCGGCGGGACCGGGACCAGCAGCAATGTCTCAAGCACGGTCTATGCTTCCATCCCGGCCGGAACCGCCATGCCGCCGGTTGGAAGCTACTCGGACAATGTCGTGGTGACCGTTGCGTACTGACCTGGGCCTTGGCCTTGCCCGCATTGATTGCTGCACGCTGCATTCATCGTCGGCCTTCCGGGCTTGGGGGGCGAGCCGTGTCAAGCTGAGAACCGTCAATTTACCACGAGGGGGTCTGCGCCAGCGAGGGCGCGTGAGCAGAGAATAGCAGGGGCTGCGTGAAGGGCGTGGCGGCAGTGCCGGAGAAGCAAGAGCTTTGTCTTCGCCCGTCGAGTGCCTGATGGCGCGCCATTCGCGCACCGGGGGCACGTTGAAAGCGCGCCCACGTCCTTGGATAATCGAACAGGTGGACTGGCCGTCTGACAGGCCATGGGGGAATTTTGGAATGCGACGAACGGACCTGCCAGGTCGGTGGTATCCGGGAGCCCTTGCTCCTCCGGCTGGGGCATTTGCGGAATAGGCAAGCAGCGGCGCTCGGGTCTGCCTGCGCGGGTCACGTCCATATTGCTCGACCTGCGCGCGTGGCACCGATGCTTTGGCTGGCGCGGATCATGCTGGCGACCGGTGCTCGCCGACATCCTGTCCCGGATCATCGATCATGCGGGCCTCGGCGCGGCTGTGGCAGCCCCCAGCCGACACCTCACCAGATGTGGCTTCCTGCGAGGCCATGCGCCCGCTGAGCGGACGGGCGGGGGCGCGACGCGCCCCAGCAATCCGCTCTTTGACCGGCGAGGAATGGCCTCGTCAAAAGACGTTGAGGAAAACTGAGTATGAAGAAACTGGTTCTTGGCGTGGTAGGCGCCGCAATGATGGCTACGGCGATGCCGGCAATGGCGGCCCCGCCGAGCCCGGCCAACGGCACCTCCTCCGGTACGCTTGACGTGAAGCTCACCATCGCTCCGGGCTGCTATCTGGTCTCGTCGGGCGCCGGCACCACCGGGGGCGCGATTGCCAACGCGATGATGGACTTCGGCACTGTATCGTCGGGTTCCACCGGGTCGGTTGACGGGCAGGCCCTGTCGGCATCGGGCAGCGGAAGCCTGGTGCAGGTGAGCTGCTCCTCGTCCTATGTCGGCGCAAACGCACCCAGCCTGGACATCGGCGCCGGCCAGAACGCCTCGGGCACCCAGCGCCGCCTGCTGGGCCCGGCCGGTACGACGGTCAATTACAACATCTACCAGGACGCGGGCCGCAACGTCGCGTGGCTCCCCGGTTCGCCGGTCGACCTCGTCATCCCCACCGCCAACACGCCGACCCAGGTCGGCATCTATGGCCGCGTCCCGAGCGTCGCGTCGCTGGCCGACGGCACCTACACCGATACGGTGACGCTGACGCTCACCTACTGAGTTTGTGTGCCCACTGGGACCGCGAAACTTTGCTCGCGGTCCCAGTTTTGCCCTCCAACATCGCCGATTTTGCGCTGGCCAGTGTTGCTGGCCGCACTCGATCATCCCAGAGAAGTGAGTCTGGTTGCATGAAGCTGTTTCGCCAATTTTCGCTGCTGACTCTGCTGGCGCTCAATCTGGCGCCGCAGCCGGCCGGAGCGGCTGCACTGAGGATTTCACCGATCGGCGTGGACATTCGTTCCGACGAGCGCGCCGCCGCGGTTACGATCTTCAACAGTGACAATGAACCCGTGACCTTGCAGGTCCGTCTCTTCAAGTGGGGGCAGGTCGATGGCGAGGATCGCCTGGAACCTGCCACGGATCTCATTGCCAGTCCGCCGTCCTTGAAGATCGAGCCGAACAAGTCTTTTACATTGCGGGTCGCGCGGACTTCGACCGGCGCTGTCGCGGGGGAGCTTTCCTACCGCCTGTTTATCGACGAGCTGCCCAAGCCAATCGACCCGCGTGCCGTTTCGCAAGGTGTCCGGATGGTCTTGCGCACGTCGATGCCCGTGTTCGTTGTCGACAAGACGGCGATCGCCAGGCTCGCGTGGCGGGTGTGGGAGGACAAGGGCGGCATCCATGCGGAAGCGACCAACAGCGGACTGCGGCACGCCAAGATCGGTGGCCTGCGTCTCGAGCTTGCCGACGGTTCTGTTCTGACGCTGGCGCAAGGCCTTGCAGGCTACGTGCTCGCTGGTTCCGCCAAGCGGTTCGACTACCAGGCGACCTCGGGCACTCCTCCCGTCCATCTGAAATCAGGTGCCCCGGTTACGGTCCTTGCGAAGAACGACCTGCTGGACATCCGCGATAGCGTTGCAGCCGAAGTTCGCTGATCCCATGCCCGGCTTGTCTGCGCGCTGCTGCCTGTTGGCGAGCGCGTGCCTGATTCCCGCTCAATGCGCGCTCGCTGCCGATCACGGCGATCCCTCCGCGATCGCCATGCTCGCCGCAAACAACGACGACCAGTCGGGGCCGATTGGTGGGCACGTCGATGCGGGCGGCGGATGGGGGACGGCGCAGGATCTCTTCCTCATGGCGACCCTCAACGGGACGCCCACAGACCAGTTCGTGAAAGCGCGGCGGCAAGCCGAGGGCTTTTCGTTCCGCGCGGAGGACCTGCGGAACGTTCGCCTGATCGTCGATCGCAGCTTCAAATCCGACGACATGGTGCCCGCTGCGGCTCTGGGGCAGGTCCGCTTCACCTATGACGAGGAGCATCAGGTACTCGACATTCAGGCACCTGATGCGCTCATCGCAACCTATTCGGTCGGGCTGGATACGGGGCGCCAAGCCTTCGATCCCGCCGATATCCGCTCACTCAACGGCATGATGCTGGGCTACGGCCTTTATGGGACGGCCTATCAGGGAAAGCTGAGTGTTTCAGCGAGCCTCGAGGCCGATCTGATGACGCGCGCCGGAACGTTCGTGACCACCGGAACGATCGCGAGTGCGGCTTCCTCGGCAAGCCGGAACGTCGTCCGGTACGATAGCTACTGGCGCTATATCGATCCTCGCTCGGTCCGCTCCTACACGGTCGGCGATTTCAGCAGCAACGCGCAGAGCTGGACCGCGGCGGTCCGGCTTGGCGGCTTCCAGATTGCCAGCGCGTTCGAGCAGCGCGCGGATATCGTGACGAACGCGCTGCCGCAGTTTTCAGGGTCGGCGGCGCTGCCCTCGACGGTTGACCTCTACGTCAACCAGCAGAAAATCTACAGCGGCCAGGTCCCATCCGGTCCATTCGACCTGAAGGAGTTGCCCTATGCCGCCAATGGCAACGTCAGGATGGTCGTTACCGACGCCAACGGCCGCCAGGTCACCATGACCAAGCCATTCTACTATACGCAGGGCCTTCTGAGGAAAGGGCTGCTCACCTATTCAGTCGATGTGGGCGCACCGAGGCTCGACTTTGGCACGCGGTCCTTCGCTTATGACAGAATATTGGCCGCGAGCGGCGTTGCCAAATACGGGCTCGCGAACGATCTGACGCTCGAGCTTGCCGGGGAGTACACCAGCGACGGTCTCACGATGGCGGGCATTGGCGCGGTGGCGTCACTGGGCGGGATCGGCGCCATGCGCGGATCAATCGCCGGCAGCCGCTATTCCGGTCATTCCGGGCTGCAATATGCCGCCCGTGTCGAGGCCGGAGTTGGCGGTGTCCGCTTCTTTGCGGGTACTCAGCGTACCGGCGGAGAATATTTTGACCTGGGCCGGGTGTCGGCAATTCGCGGCCTTGCGCGCCGCGAGAATGCCTCTACCGTTTTGCCGACGGATCGCGACAGTGCGATCGCGAGCTCGGCCCTTGCACGGATCAACGATCAGGCGGGCGTTGCCTTCCAGCCCTGGTTTGACAAGACTTCGGTCTCGTTGAGCTACAATCGCATCGTCTCTTCGCTCAACCGCTTTGAGACCATGAATTTTTCGCTGACGCGCGGCGTCGGCAGCCGGGTCAGCATCTATGCCAATGGCTCGCTCGACCTCAACAACCGCCGAAACTACGGTTTCTACCTGACCTTGAGCTTCCGTCCGGGGCAGCGCGCTTACGCCACGGCCGACTACAGCAATTCGGGCGGAACGCACAGCTGGGGCCTGCAATATGCATCGGCCGGTTCGGGCAGACAGGGAGAGGTCAATTGGGGCGCTGCCTATCGCGGCGCACAGAATGGCCCCTCAAGTGAAAGCGCCTATGTCAATTACCAGGCGCCGCAAGGCTTCGTGCAGGCGCGTGTTGACCAGGCCGGCGGTGCGTGGCGGGGCCAGTTCGACCTTGAAGGGTCTGTCCTGGCTGCTGGCGGTGGCATCTTTCCGGCTCCCCGCGTGATGAACAGCTTTGTCGTCGTGGCCAATGCAGGCCCCCATGTCGATGTGCTGCAAGGCGGCGTTCGCGTGGCGCGCACGGATTCCAGCGGTAGGGCGCTGTTGCCCAATGTGATCCCCTACCAACCGACCCATGTCTACATCGACCCCGTCGCCCTCCCGGATGGTTGGGAGGCTTCGCAAACCGAACAGGTCGCCGTCGCCGCCTTCAAGCAGGGCGCGCGGATCGATTTTGGAGCGCGAGCGGTCCGCGGGGCGTCGATCGTCCTCGTGGGGGCCGATGGCAAGCCGCTCGAAGCCGGCTACGTGGCCGCGCTCGATGGCGGCGAGCGCGCCACCATCGGTTATGACGGCATCGTCTATCTGCGAGGGTTGAACGCGCGCAATCGCCTGACTGTCGACCTCGGGCCATCAGGCACCTGCGCCGCAACGTTCGCCTACGACCTTGGCAGAAGCGCAAATCAGACAATCGGACCGGTCCCATGCAAATGAGAACTAGGGGCTTTGCATGGCTCGCCTGGGCATTTCTATCCTATGGCACGCCGGCCGCTGCGCGCAGCATCAATGACCCGGTGCGTCCGTTTCCACACGGCCTGGTGATGAAGGTGCAACTCAAGGTGGCACCAAGCTGCAGCTTCGCGATCGGGCCCGACGAAGGGGTGTTGATCCGCTGTTCCACGGTACGCCCAATGATCCTGACCCTGCTGTCCGATCTCGACCCGGCCTTTGCCGAGACGCTTGCGACCGGTCCCGCGTCTGAAACCAGGCTCCATCCGCCCCAGCTCTCGCCAGGTCGCGCACAGCGGCTGAACGTGGATTTCTGACCGTGCGGCTACCCAGCGATCCAACACCAATCCGCACGCGCCGCAATTGCGAGCCGACTGCGCGCGCGGACGCCATTGGGCAAACCGGCACGGGCCAGCGGGGCAGTTGGTCGAGCCGCGATGGGCGGGCGCGCTTTTGGCCATCGGGTCGCAACCGGCACGGCCTTACCTGCTCTGCCGTCTGCAGCCACGCGATTTGCAGAAGCGAGGCCTGGAGGAGGGCAGCGCGCGCAGCTGGTGCGGCTGCACGAACCGAAGGGTTGCCGGGACGCGATAAGCGGACGGGAGCGCGATCTGAAAGCAGCGCGCGGCCGGCAAATGGCGCGGTCGTGCCCCCGAGTATTGCAGCCGTGCCTATCGAGTTTTTCATTGCCGGGAGGACAAGCATGAAGACGAGTTTCAGGACAGTGGCGGCCATCGCTGCATTCTGCGCGACTATGCTCGCGTCCGGTGCCGCCATGGCCGCCAGTACGACCACCAATCTGTCGGTCACTGCCAATGTCGTTTCGAGTTGCTCGGTCAACTCGACCACCACGTTGGCCTTCGGTGCGATCGCGGCGGGGACTCTTCCCATCAATAACAACGGGTCCGTGACGTTCACGTGCTCGAGCGGGACGCCCTGGTTCGTGACGGCCAACAATGGCTCGAATGCATCCGGCTCGCAGCCGCGCATGGTGAGCAGCGGCCAGTACCTGAGCTACAACATCTATTCCGACAACGGCCGCACCACCGCTTTCCCGACCGCGCTCGGTACGCTGGGTTCGGGCAATACGGGTGGAACCGGTACGGGCGGGCAGCAGACCGTCACCGTATATGGGCAGGTTCCAAGCCAGCTGCTCCCGCCCGCGGGGACCTACACCGACACCGTCACACTGACGATCAACTGGTAAGACCGGACACCTGCGGCTGACAGGACCGGGTCAGGGAATTTGCCATGAACAAGCTTCACAACCGCCTTCTTCGCAGCGCATTGCTGGCGATTGCCGGTCTCGCTCCAGCAGCAGCATTCGCCGGATCGGGCACCAACAACCTCGCGGTCAGCGCGACGGTCTCAAGCAGTTGCAGCATCACCAGCACGACTGCGCTTGCGTTTGGCACCGCGACCGCCTCGACCCTTCCGCTCGATGGGCAGGGCGCGCTAAGCTTCACCTGCACCAATACGACGCCGTGGATGGTCTTCGGCGACGTCGGACAGAATGCAAGCGGGTCACAGCGGCGCATGGTCAATGCCGGCCAATATCTTGCCTACAATATCTATTCCGACAGCGCGCGGAGCACCGTATTCCCGGTCGCCCTCGGCAGCCTGGGCTCGGGCAACACCGGTGGAACCGGAACGGGTCTCTCGCAGACGGTCACTGTCTACGGCCGGATTCCAGCAGGAACCGCGCTGCCCGCTCCCGGGACGTACACGGATACCATTGTCCTGACGCTGAACTGGTGAGTGCCGTGAAGCGGTATCCGTCCGTTCGGCGAGCCGTGCGCTCCTTGCGTATGCCGGCCGCGCGCTTGTTGCCATTGCTCGCGCTCGCCTATTTCCTGCGGGTGCGAGACACGGACGGCTGCGGGGCGCAACGGCTTGCGCGTCTACTCGGCCTTGCGGTCGCCGGCATGGTGCCTGCCACGGTACAGGCAGAGCCGCTCAACGTCTCGGTCCAGGTGCCGCTCGACTGTGCGTTCGAAACCGGATCCGGCGGAGCATTGTCGTCCGGCTTGATCGATTTCGGGACCACGGGAGCCGCGGCCGGCCAGCGCATCACTGCGGTCGGGACCGTTTACGTCCGGTGCAACCTGCTTTCCGCCACGCCCTATGTAAGGCTCGATTACGGGCAGAATGCGAATGGAAGCCAGCGCAGGCTGGTCGGCCCCTCCGGCTTCCTTGTCCCTTATGAGCTGCGCATGGGGAGTGCTGCCGCTGCGCTCTGGGACGATCAACCGCACAGCATAGGATACGGTGCAAGCCTGTCCCAGGCCGTGCCGATCTATGGCGTTATCACTGCGCTCCCGTCGGGCCTTCCCGACGGTGGCTACACGGACCTCGTGCACCTTCAGCTCGATTACTGATCGGGGCCGGAAAGACCCGAGGGGCAGCGGCCTGTACGGCCTGTTCGGCCCGCCTGGCGCTCTTTATGGCCGCGTCATGTGATCGCGTCCGCTTGGGTCCTGCTCATCCCGATGGCGTTGAGTGTCGTTGATGGCGGGACGGGGGAGAAGGGGGGAGCCAAACCTGCATAGGATGTGCCTATTCCTGGTTTGGGAGGCTCGGGTTCATACTTGTGCTGATGGAGGCAGGCACGAAGGCTGCTTGTCGCTGGCTTGTATGGGAGTTGGAGCATGAGATCGCTCACGGCGACCTGACGGCCAATCCATCAGTCGAACGGGCGGCACCGCACGGGGGACGGGCTACGCCACTGCCTGTCATTTTGCGCTCTGCTGCGATCCCGCTAACCTGCGCTTGCCACGTCCGCAAGTTCGATGTCGGGTCCGTGGCAAAGGAGAGCGCC
This sequence comes from Novosphingobium pokkalii, assembly GCF_014652855.1. GTDB lineage: Bacteria > Pseudomonadota > Alphaproteobacteria > Sphingomonadales > Sphingomonadaceae > Novosphingobium > Novosphingobium pokkalii. Next base: position 58,360 of record NZ_BMZP01000013.1, on the reverse strand, counting down.
GTGGCCATCACCCGGATTCTGTGGGGTCAGATCATCGCAGTGTTCGCGATCGTCCTCCTTGCCATCTGGGGGGCAACGCAGTGGACGGCGGGTGCTCTCGGATATCAGGCCGAGCTTGGCCGCCCTTGGTTCAGCCTCGGCTCCTATCCGGTCTACATGCCGCTTTCCTTCTTCTGGTGGTGGTTCGCCTTCGAGGCCTATGCACCGCATGTCTTCGAAATCGGCGGGATGATTGCAGCTGCGGGCGGCATCCTCGCCGTCCTGGTGGCGATCGCCATGTCGGTGTGGCGTGCACGCGAAGTCCGGCGCGCCGAGACTTACGGCTCCGCGCGCTGGGCCTCGCCGCAGGAGGTGCGGGCGGCAGGATTGCTGAAACCGGACGGGACCGTGCTCGGCTGTCTGGGGCGCGACTATCTCCGGCACGACGGTCCCGAGCACGTCCTGTGTTTCGCACCAACCCGATCCGGCAAGGGCGTGGGGCTCGTGGTGCCGACGCTCCTGACCTGGCCCGGCTCGGTAATCGTGCACGATATCAAGGGCGAGAACTGGCAACTGACCGCCGGCTTTCGCAGCGCGCATGGCCGGGTGCTGCTCTTCGATCCCACCAACCCCATGTCGTCGCGCTACAACCCACTTCTCGAAGTGCGGCGCGGCACGTGGGAAGTTCGCGACGTGCAGAACGTCGCCGATGTCCTCGTCGACCCCGAAGGTTCGCTCGAGAAGCGCAACCATTGGGAAAAGACCAGCCATGCCCTGCTGGTGGGAGCAATTCTCCACGTGCTTTACGCCGAGCCGGACAAGACGCTCGCCGGGGTTGCCGCATTCCTGTCGGATCCCTCGCGCCCCATCACGACAGCTCTCAATCTCATGAAAACTACGCGCCATCTGGGCAAGGAGGGGGTCCACCCCGTGGTCGCCTCCGCAGCGCAGGAACTTCTCAACAAGAGCGACAACGAACGCTCGGGCGTGCTCTCCACCGCCATGTCGTTCCTCGGCCTTTACCGTGATCCGGTCATTGCCCAGGTGACCGGCGCCTCCGACTGGCGGATCGAGGATCTCGTGCAAGGCGACCAGCCCACCTCGCTCTACCTTGTCGTGCCGCCGTCCGACATCAGCCGAACGAAGCCACTGATCCGTCTCATCCTGAACCAGGTCGGCAGGCGACTGACCGAGGAGCTCGATGCGCGCAATCCCGCAGGCCGGCAAAAGCTGCTGCTGATGCTGGACGAGTTCCCGGCGCTCGGCCGGCTCGACTTCTTCGAATCCGCGCTCGCCTTCATGGCCGGCTACGGGATCAAGAGCTTCCTCATTGCCCAGTCGCTCAACCAGATCGAAAAGGCCTATGGCCCAAGCAACGCGATCCTCGACAACTGCCACGTCCGCGTGGCGTTCGCGACCAACGACGAGCGCACCGCCAAGCGGATTTCCGAAGCGCTCGGCACCGCAACCGAGATGCGGGCGATGAAGAACTATGCGGGCCACCGCCTTTCACCATGGCTTGGCCATCTCATGGTTTCGCGCAGCGAGACGGCGCGGCCGCTGCTGACGCCGGGGGAAATCATGCAGCTGCCCCCTGACGACGAGATCGTGATGGTGGCCGGACTGCCGCCCATTCGAGCCCGCAAGGCGCGCTATTATCAGGACCCACGCTTCTTGCAGCGGTTGCTGCCTCCGCCGAACTTCCCAGCCCCGGGGCCTGTCGTTCGGACGGCTCCCTGGAACACGTCTCTGATCCCTGCGCCGGAATCGGTCGATGACGCGTTGCTGCGTGATGCATCAGCGCTGGGTGAACCCGTCAGGGAAATGTCCGGCCGGGAAGGAAAGGCAGGTGTGGGGGCGGGGACGGAGGCTGACGCTGAGGCTGAGGCTGAGGGTGGCGAGTCCAGTCCGGACGCGGCGGCTGGTGGCACGGCTCAAGCCGAGGCTGCAGGTCAAGCGGATGGCGGACTGCGACGCGAGCCTGAGATTTTGTCGCCCGATGAAATAGCGCCTCCCGAGCGTCCCGTTCTGAACGAGTTCGACTTTCCTGAAAGCGACGACGATGACGACGCCGTCAGCCTCAGGCGTGCCAGCGATCGTCTGGCGCTGCGCAGTGCCCGCGTAGCCTCGCTCGATCCCGACGACGGCATCGCCTTGTGAAGAAGCCGGCGCTCAAGCGGAGCATCCGTCTTCCCGCCGATCTGGCGCGCCAGCTGGCGGACCATGCGGCCTCTCGCCGGGTTGCGCAGAGCGCGGTCATCGAGGCGGCGCTCGCCTCCCACTTGTCTCCGGACGGGCCTGAGCGGCTCGAGGCTGCCTTCGCGCGGCGGCTCGACCGGATCGGCCGTCAGCTCGACCGGTTGCAATGGCATGTCGAGCTGTCAAACGAGACGCTGGCGCTGTTCATCCGCTTCTGGCTCACGACGACGCCGCCGCTCTCCGAGGCCGCGCTCAAGGCGTCCCAGGCAAGCGGCAAGGAGCGTTGGGAGCGTTTCATCGAAACGCTTAACCGCCGCCTGGAGCTCGGTCCCCGGTTTCGGGACGATGTTGCGCTGGACAAGAATGTCGAACACCCCAAGCGTTGACCCCCGGCACGCAAAAGCAATGCAGAAAATGGTTAATGCGTGTTAACCGATATTGCCATCGTCTGTTGTAACGGTCAGACTTGGGATCTCGGCTGCGCAGCAAATTTACCGGCTTTTTTGGGGACTTGGAAAAGATCCGAGCCCCGAGCGAACACATGGTCGAACGCAGAGCGCTTCTCTGTTTCGTCTGCCAGAGCGTTTGCATTTGAGGCCAACAGGTGCGGCGCTTTCGTGACGGGAACGTGAGGTCGGAGGGGGCGTGCGTGGTGAGACGGTCAGGGGATAGGCGCTCACAAGAGCAAGCCGAGTGCCCTTTACGATTTGCAACGGATCGTTGGTCACGCCGCCAGGCCGCCCGCTTATCCTGGGCGACCCGCACGGTCATCACAGGCCTTGCCCTGCTTTGCTTCTCGACGCAGGTGCAGGCCACGTGCTGGTCGGGCGGCGACGCAGACGTGCAGAGGCTGCAGGCCTCGGTTGACACAAATCCCGGGAGCGCGCTGCCCAGGATCGATTTGGCCCTGACGCGACTGTCGCGAAAGGGGCCTGGCGTCGATCAACGCGCCTGGCTGCTCGCCACGCGGACAGCGGCCCTTGTCGGACTGGTTCGCTACGAGGACGCCGAAAAGACTGCCCGATCCGCTCTGGCCGAGCCGGGGCTCAATCCCACCGTGCGCGCCGAACTGCTCAATCAACTCGTGGCAGTGTCGTTTTCGAGACCCGGACCAGAGCTGAAGGGGCTCCTGGGTGAGATCTCGGCTCTTCGTGCGCGGCAGCCGGTAATGAGCCCGGCCTGGGTCTGCGCTACGAACACCATGTCTATCCTGCAGCGGGCTCTGGGATCGACCGAGGATGCGCTCCAGAGCGCGGGAAATGCCTATCGAGCTGCGAAGGCTGCGCGACTGGACAGCCAGGCGGCCTATATTGCAATCAACCTGTCCGCCTTGATCTTGCAGACAGGCGATCTCGAGCAGGCGGACGACCTCGCGCGCGAGGCCGAAACCTGGGCGGAGCGCAAAGGCTATACGCACCAGTTGTTGCTGGCAGCGTTTATGCGCGCGCAGGCCGCTGCCCACCACAACGCGCCCTTGGCTGCGGCGAGCTTTACCAAGGCGTCCGAACTTTCGCGGCAACTCGGCATTCCCTCCGGAGCGGCCGATCAGGGCGCCTGCGATGCCCTCCTTGCCATGGGCAAGGTCGATGCTGCCGAAGCCGCCTGTCTTCGTGCATCCCACAATTTTGACGCGTCGGATATAATTCCGCGGGTTCTGACGGATCGTCTGATGGGCGACATCGCCATGGCCCGGGGTGATCCCGCCAAAGCGTTGACGCACTATGACACTGCTCTCGCGCAAGCTTCCGTGCCGGCTTTGGGCAAAGTTGCCGACCTCGTGCGCCAGCGCCGGGCCGAGGCCTATGCCAAGCTCGGGCGGTACCAGGAGGCCTATGCCGATCTCAAGCTCGTGAACGCCAATGTCGCCGCGCGGACCGATGCCCAGCGCGCCCGCGACCTTGCCAATGCGCGCGCCCGCTTCGGCTGGGATCGCCAGCGCATTGCCAATGCCGAACTCGAGCGCGATCTGGCGAAAGCCGATGCGCGCGACGCGGCGCGGCGCCTGTGGCTGTGGACCGCCGGGGGGTGGGCAGGGCTGCTCGCCGCAACGCTTACCTGGGTCGTGGTCACCGGCAAACGGCATCGTCGCAAGCTCGAGGGCCTTGCAGAGGAGGCGAAAAGCCTGGCGCGCACCAAGGCGGATTTGCTCGCGAACATGAGCCACGAAATCCGCTCGCCCCTCGGCAGCCTGACGCTCGCCGCAAGCCGGCTGTCGCAATCGCCCGATATCCCACCCGACGGACGAGCGCGTGCCGAGCGCCTTGGGCAGGCTGGTGACCGTCTGATGGCCTTGCTTGACGACCTCCTGCTGTTCTCGCGCATCGATGCGAGGCAACTGCCGATCTCGCCGGCGCCTTTCGATCCCGCTGGGCTGGTTAGGGAAGTGGCAAGCCTCGCCGAACCGAAGGCACAGGCCGTCGGTGCTGTGCTGGCGGTCGAAGTGGGTGCAGCCATGCCAGCGACCGTGGTTGGAGACAGGAACCGGCTGGCGCAGATCCTGACCAACCTCCTCGACAACGCGGTTCGTCATGCCGAGGCCACTCGGATCATGGTATCGCTCGGACCTCTCGGGTCGGATCAGTATCGGATCACGGTTGTCGACGACGGCAAGGGCATCCCACCCGACCGGCGCGAATACATGTTCCAGCGCTTCTCGCAGATCGATGGTGCGACGGCGTCGGCCGAAGGCTCGGGGCTCGGCCTGGCGATTTGCAAGGGCCTTGCTGAACTGCAGGGCGGCAACATCACGATAGAGGACACCGAGCGTGGCGTTCGCGTCTGCCTGACGCTGCCGGTGACGCTGGCGCAACCGCAGTCCTTGGCAATCCTGGCGCAAGCGGCATGAGGAGGAACGAACCAGTGGCGCGCGACCGCGGAGGTCGTGATCGGCGAAGGAAACGCGCCGTTCTCGGAACGCCTGGGCGGATTCCCTGCGACGGGGAGCGCAAGCTTGGAGCGGCATGGGTATGATCCAATTGTCAGAACCCGGACAGACCTTGCCAGCTCCATCTCACTGGTCATCGCAGCCAGTGCTGGTGGTCGACGACGATGACCTCATGCGCGACGAGATTGTCGGCTTGCTAGGCGAGGTGGGTTACGCCGTGCTTGGCTTCGCTGGTGCCGATCAGCTCTTTGCGGCAATGCCCGAACCGACGGGTGTGCTCATTCTAGATCTTCGTCTCAAAGGGCCCAGCGGCCTCTTGCTCCAGCAGAAGCTCCAGCATCGCGCCGATATTCAGCTGATCTTTATCAGCGGTCACGCCGACGTCGAGGATGCGGTGGCGGCAATGAAAGCCGGTGCGTTCGAATTCCTGGTGAAACCTTTTCGACCCCAGGCCTTGATTGATGCTGTTGGCGGAGCTTTCGAGCGATTGGGCAGAGCCAGCGTCGAACGCCGAGAGATTGATGCCGTGCAGGCGGCGTTCGACAGTCTCACTGACACCGAACGCGAGATCGCGATCCTGGTGGCAGGCGGATTGCGAAACAAGCAGGTCGCCTACATTTCCGGCAAGGCCGAAAACACCGTCAAGGTTCACCGGGCCCGCGTATTGCAGAAGATGGGCGTGACCTCGGTCATCGAGCTGTCCCGGCAGCTGCAGCGGCTCGGGATCGCGATCGAAGCGGGCGCCTGACCTCTAACTTTCATATGACGATCTTATGACGAGCCTCCGCACGGGCCTTCCGTGGCGGCGGGAAGGGGCCTGCCCGTCTCTCCGATTGAGCAACATATGCTGCAATGCGTCATAAGTCGCTTGATCTTGGCGCGCGTATCATTTTCAACTGCAACTAACCGGATAGTTGTTCGTTCGGGGATGCAGAGCTTCAAACGCGCCCTATACAGGCAAATGTAAAATCAGGTCGGAGAAAAATAGCGATGTAGATCAAATGATTACAAGGATTTTCGTGAAACAGAATAACTAGTTCTGTTGCGGTGTGCAAGCATCATACCCGATTTCTCACCATTTTGCCTGTTTTATTTTCTGCGAAGCGCCTCGCCGTATTGCGCCATGTTACGCAAGCCCGGTGCGCGGCAACGGTTCGCTATTCCGCTGCAATCTGCGAATAATCCGGGAGTTTGAGGGCGTTTGCCCGCCACATGCGGCGCGCGATGTTCCGCTCTTCCGGACCCATGGCGCCGGCGTAGATCGCCGTGGTGCGCATATCGGCATGTCCAAGCCAACGCTGCACCAGATTGAGCGGGACCTGGCTCTGGATCGCTGAAACGCCAAAACAATGCCGCAGTCCCTTCGGCATTGCATGAAGTCCATTGAGGTGCGCCGACTCCATGACCTTGCGGATCCGCCGATAGGCGGTGACGCGCGAGAACGACCAAAGCTTTGCCGGCACCTTGCCTTGGCCGACATGGCCGCCAAGCTGGTGCACGTCAGTCAACAGATCGATCAGGGCTGCGGGGACCGGGATCGAGCGGTAGACCCCACGACGGCGCTTCTTGAGGCACTCTATAACGATCATGCGATCGTGCCGGTCTATACTGTTTTCCGTTAATGAAAGTGCCTCGGATATGCGGCATCCGGTCGCGGATATGACCCAGCACAAGGTCAATGTGTCGCGTTCGAAGTTCGCAGCTGCGGAAAGAAAGGCACGACGCTCAGCGCTCGTCAGGTATTTTCTCTGGCCATTGGTGCCGTAGATCATCTGTTGCATCGGAATGCGCCCTTGTTCTTGATGTCAACTGATTGGCAGGCTGGCGGCGTAAACCGCAATCGCCCGACGGTGTAACAGAACTAGTTATTCCGTCTCGGCAGGAGGGGGCGGAATCGCCCTCGCAGCCGGGGGCAGCAATGCGGATCGAACGGGTCCCGAACGGGGCATATGAGAGGGGCGGGGTGGCGGATCGGCTGTTCCGCGCCCCGCGTGCGTTCGCCACGCCGTTCATGGATTCCGATGACGCGGTCTTGCTGTTCGCGGTCAGGATCGACAATTTCGACGTGATCTGCGCCTGTTATGGCGCGCCCTTCGCGGCAACAGTTGCTGCTTCGGTCAGATCCTTTTTCGAGTGCCGCTTCGATGAGGCCGATGGCTTCATCGGTGGTGTCGTGCGCAGAGGTGTCGCGGAGTTCGATCTTGTCGCGCGGGGATCTGCTGAGCGCGGCCTGTCCGATATTCAGCCTGAATATGCGCAGATCAGCACATGGCTTGTCGCTTGTGCGCGTTTGCCGGTCTGCGTCGACGGGGCTTCGGTTCACGTTTCACTGTCCTGGGGCTGTGTCGAAACGGACCCTGATTACGGTGATGAAGAGGTTCTCGACCTTCTGCTGCACGAGGCACGGGGGCGCATTCCGGGTCGCGCCCAGTTGCCGCCTACCTGTTCTGACGTGCCGGATCTCGCTGCGCGGGACATGGCGGCGGCGGCGGCATTCTACGCCGAGTTGAATGCCGGAGAGCTGCAGTTTGCGTGGCAGCCGGTTCGCAGCCTCGACAGTGACGCCATTCTCTTTCTGCGGGCCAGGATTGCGGCTCCCGGACGGAGGGGGCAGATCGAGGCGCGGGAGTTGCCCTACCGCTCGCTCGAGCGTGCGGGCGTCGTCCAGGCGTTTGACCAGGCGCTCCTTTGCGAAGCTGTCGAGCATCTTGCGCACAGCGACGCGCCCGCAGTCTGCGTCGCGATTTCCGCGCTAAGCTTTCGCGCATCCGGCTGGTGGGATGGGCTACTGGCGCGGCTTGCCCAGGACAGGTTGCTGGCGGTCCGGCTCTTCATCGCGATCGACTGCGCACAGTCTTTCGTCGTTACCGGCGAAGCCGTCGCCTTTGCCGACCGTCTGCGGCGTCTGGGTTGCCGGGTCGTGCTCGAAGGGCTTGGTTCCGGGCAAGTGGCGATCGCGACCATGATGGCGTTGCGGCCGGACGTTGTCATGCTCGATGCTCTATTTCTGCGTCTGAGCGCGCGGCGCGAACCGGACGAGCAACTCTTCTGCCGTACCGTGAGCCTTGCCGGATCGCTGGCGCCTGTCGTGGTCGCCGACGGCGTCGGCGATCGCGAGCTTGCCACGTTGGCGTTGGATTCGGGCGTCCATTGGGGCGCGGGCGATTTCCTGGGTGAGCCAAGCTGGCGCGGGCATGCTCGTGCTGGCGAACGCTCCGCGCGCATTTCCAGCTTTGCGCCGTTCATCGACCCGCGTCAGCGCAGCGGCGGAGGGCAGTGATGCGCTCGGACCAGGAGTATCTGCTGGACCGGCAGGCAGCGCAGGATCCGGAGGCGTGGCCGGACGAAGAGCCGTTCGGTCTCGTGCGAGGGATCCTGTTCGCGCTTCCGCTGAGCGCGCTGCTGTGGGTCGGCATCTACTTCGCCGTGAAGGCGCTCTGGTGATGGGCGGCTTCCAGGACATCTTCGGGTCGCAATCCGAAGTGCGGTCTCCGGGCCGCGGTGGCGGGGGGAGGGCTGCGCCGCCTGGCAGCGCCAGCTTTTCCCCGTCACGTGCGCATCCTGGCCGGGCCGCCGCCGATGCGGGGCGCGCTGCTGCCGCTTTCAACTCTTCCAGATCTGAATGGAGTGCCTGCGTATGAGGCCTTTGCGCCGGTGGCATGCCCTGTGGCTGCTACCTCTTCTGACCATGTCTGCGGGCGCCATGGCGCAGGCAGGTGGTTCACCGTCGCGATCGGCGGCGGGCACTGGAACCGCTGTTGCGCCGGCGCAACCGGCAGCGGGGCCGGCTCGGCTTTCGGCCAACTACTTCATGGCGCAGGCTATCCAGGTGTCGGAGGCGGCTGCCGGTGGGCTGCTGGAGGGCCTCTACGAAAGTTCTTCGCCGGTCATGAAGGCGGCTCAGGCAAAGCAGGCATTTGTTGCGCAGGTTCGGGATGTCTTGAGCCAGACTGGCTCCGCGACGGGCCGCGATTGGGTCGCGGTCAGGCGAGAGGTCGTCAGCGCAGCACCCGCACCAGGGACGCCGCCTCCCGGTGAATACGTGGTGGTGGTTCTTGGTGTCGAGACCGGGCCGCAGCGGGGCCGGCTCGAAACTATCACCTTCCACCGCGACAGCGACAACCAGTGGCGTCTGTGCGGCTTCGTTGCCGCCGCTGTCGGTCAGCCGGCGCCCACCACCAATCCGAAGAAATAATCGCGCAGGCGCGAGGCCGGGTGCGCACCATCACGCAAGGGGAATCTCATGAACTACAAGACTTATGAGGAGCGCCGGCAGGCGCGGCAGAACAATCATGCGCATTTCGGCAATGCGGTGGGCATTCGGTCCGCGGGCAAGGGGATGCGGCGGCGGATCATGGCGATCCTGCGTATGTCGTCGATGTATGTCGTGTTCGGGAAGCGGGCGCGGGTTGGGGCGCTTGGGGTTGGGGCGGTCACTGCATCAATCGTGGGGATCGGCGGCCTATCAACCGAAGCTTCGGCGCAATTGTTTATCCAAGGAACAACGACTGCAGGCGATACAACCTGTGTAGCTTTACTAGAATCGACGAGTATAACAGTGCAGTCGTCCTCTTCAGCTTGTGATTCATCAAGTCCATCGACGAGAAGTGGCTCATCGTTATTTTATTCTACTAATTATAATAATTCCGTTGATTCTTTGGTTCTTGGTGGGCAGCTTTATGTAAACTCCGGTAAGATAGGTGCAACCGATGTCGTAGGCGGAACCTATTCGCTTCGGATGGGCAGCACTGCGACGCTGGCGGCGACTGCAGGTGCAAATGCAATTGCAATAGGTTCGTCCCAGACGTCGACGAGTAATGGCTCGAGCAGCACAGCGACAGTTGCTGCGGGGGCGAACAGCATTGCGCTCGGCAGTGGCGCCAATGTCGCAAGTACTGCAGCCAATGGTGTTGCGATCGGCAACTCAGCCAAGGCTACAGGCACAAGTGGGACTGCGCTCGGCGTAAACTCCCAGGCATACTCGGGGGCGTTCGCCGGTGGCGACCAGGCGACTGCGACCGCCCAAGGTTCCGTCGCAGTGGGCCAATCGGCAAATGCCTTGGGCGCCCAATCGATAGCGATTGGGCAGAGCGCCTCGATTTCGACGACTGCGTCGTCAGGCATTGGCATCGGTCGGGGAAGTGTGGTCAATGGCCAGTTCGGCGTTGCGCTGGGCGACGCGGCTACTGCAACCGGCAACTACGCCATTTCTATTGGCGCAAACGCAGGAACGCTGGGGTCGGGCGCGGGGTCGACTACCCTGGGTGTAAACTCTGCAGCAGTTGGCCAGAGTTCAGCCGCACTTGGCAATAGCGCCTATGCTGGGGGGGACAACGCGATCGCATTGGGCGTGAATTCAAAGACCGGTGCTGGTGGATACAACACGGCTTTGGGAAACCAAGCTAATGCGAGCGGGACCTCTGCAGTTGCAATAGGCAACACTGCAACTGCAAGTGGCCTGAATGCGACGGCTGTGGGCTACAATCTTACCGCTTCTGGTGATAACTCTTTTGCTGGGGGATCCCAAGCGCAAGCCTCCGGCGCAGGAGCGACTGCCCTCGGCGGCAATGCCACTGCAGGTGCCAAGGCTGGTGCTTCAGATTCCATCGCGATCGGTGGGCAGGCTTCCATCTCGACGACTGCGTCTTCGGGCATCGGCATTGGCCGGGGGAGTGTGGTCAATGGCCAGTTCGGCGTTGCGCTGGGCGACGCGGCTACCGCAACCGGCAACTACGCCATCTCCATTGGCGCGAACGCAGGATCGCTGGGGTCGGGCGCCGGGTCGACTACCCTGGGTGTAAACTCCGCAGCGGTAGGCCAGAGTTCAGCCGCACTTGGCAACAGCGCCTATGCCGGGGGGGACAACGCAATCGCGTTGGGCGTCAACTCAAAGACAGGCGCTGGCGGGTTTAATACGGCTCTGGGGAACCAGGCTAATGCGAGCGGGACCTCTGCCGTCGCAGTAGGCAACAATGCGACGGCAAGCGGCCTGAATGCGACGGCTTTGGGTTACAACCTTACCGCTTCTGGTGATTACTCTTTTGCTGGGGGATCCCAAGCGCAAGCCTCCGGTGCGGGAGCGACTGCCCTCGGCGGCAATTCCACTGCCGGTGCTAACGCTGGTACAGCAGACAGCATCGCGATCGGTGGGCAAGCGTCCGTATCCGGCACAGGAACATCAGGGATAGCTGTTGGCCGAGGAGCCCAAGTTGCCGCCTCCAAGGGAATAGCCTTGGGTGATGGTGCGAAAGTTGGCGCGTCCGCAACTTCAGGTTCTATTGCCCTCGGTAGCGGCAGTAGCGTCAACGCCGCTACCGCCGGTACAGCATATCTGACCAGTCAAGCTGCGCCGGCAAACGGCGAAGCCAACTTCGGTACGCGGCGTCTGACGGGTATTGCCGATGGCGCGGCGAACACCGATGCTGCCACCGTCGGCCAACTCTCTACTGGCCTCAGCACGGCGGGCAGCAGCTTGGCGGCACTGTCCTCGTCGACCTCGTCGGCGTTCGTGGCAACCAACAGCAATGTGACGTCGCTGTCGACCGCGACGGCGAACCTGGGCACGAGCCTAAGCACCACGAACGCGAACGTGGGCAACCTGTCGACGAGCGTGTCGACCGCCACGGCTGGTGTCACATCGCTGTCGACCGCAACCGCGAACTTGGGCACGAGCCTGAGCACGACGAACGCAAACGTCGGCAACCTGTCGACGAGCGTTTCGTCGGCGACTGCCGGTGTTACCTCGCTGTCGACTGCGACGGCGAACCTGGGCACAAGCCTCAGCACCACGAATGCGAACGTGGGCAACCTGTCGACGAGCGTATCGTCGGCGACTGCTGGTGTGACTTCGCTGTCGACGGGCGTGACCTCGCTGTCGACCGCGACCGCGAACTTGGGCACGAGCCTGAGCACGACGAACGCGAACGTTGGTAACTTGTCGACCAGCGTGTCATCGGCGACCGCTGGCGTGACCTCGTTGTCGACGGCGACAGCGAACCTGGGCACCAGCCTCAGCACCACAAATGCGAACGTGGGCAACCTGTCGACGAGTGTTTCGTCGGCGACCGCTGGTGTGACGTCGCTATCGACCGCGACCGCGAACTTGGGCACAAGCCTGAGCACGACGAATGCAAACGTCGGCAACCTGTCGACGAGCGTGTCGTCGGCGACCGCGGGTGTGTCTTCGCTCTCGACCGGTGTGAGTGGGCTCTCCACGGGCGTGACTTCGCTGTCGACCGCAACGGCGAACCTGGGCACGAGCCTGAGCACCACGAATGCGAACGTCGGTAACCTATCGACGAGCGTGTCGTCGGCGACCGCTGGTGTGACCTCGCTGTCGACCGCAACTGCGAATCTGGGCACAAGCCTGAGCACGACGAACGCAAACGTGGGTAACCTGTCGACGAGCGTGTCGACCGCCACGGCTGGCGTGACCTCGCTGTCGACTGCGACAGCGAACCTGGGGACGAGCCTCAGCACCACGAATGCGAACGTGGGTAACCTGTCGACGAGTGTGTCCTCGGCGACCTCGGGTGTTTCATCGCTCTCGACGGGCGTGAGTGGGCTCTCCACGGGCGTGACTTCGCTGTCGACCGCAACGGCAAATCTGGGCACGAGCCTGAGCACGACGAACGCAAACGTCGGTAACCTGTCGACGAGCGTGTCGTCGGCGACTGCTGGTGTTACCTCGCTGTCGACCGCGACGGCGAACCTGGGGACGAGCCTCAGCACCACGAACGCCAACGTGGGCAATCTGTCGACGAGCGTGTCTTCGGCGACCACGGGCGTGAACTCGCTGTCGACGGCGACGGCGAACCTGGGAACGAGCCTCAGCACCACGAACGCAAATGTCGGCAACTTGTCGACGAGCGTGTCTTCGGCGACCACGGGCGTGAACTCGCTTTCGACGGCGACGGCGAACCTCGGCAGCAGCCTGAGCACGACGAACGCGAACGTGGGCAATCTGTCGACGAGCGTGTCTTCGGCGACCGTGGGCGTGAATTCACTGTCGACCGCGACGGCGAACCTCGGCAACAGCCTGAGCACCACGAACGCGAACGTGGGCAATCTGTCGACGAGCGTGTCTTCGGCGACCGTGGGCGTAAACTCACTGTCGACCGCGACGGCGAACCTCGGCAACAGCCTGAGCACCACGAACGCGAACGTGGGCAATCTGTCGACGAGCGTGTCTTCGGCGACCGCGGGCGTGAACTCGCTGTCGACCGCGACGGCGAACCTCGGCAACAGCTTGAGCACGACGAACGCGAACGTCGGTAACCTGTCGACGAGCGTGTCGTCGGCAACTGCCGGTGTGGCCTCGCTCTCGACCGGCGTGAGCGGGCTCTCGACGGGTGTTACTTCGCTGTCGACCGCGACGGCGAACCTGGGCACGAGCCTCAGCACCACGAACGCAAACGTCAGCAATCTCGCGGCCAGCGTGTCGACCACGAACGACAGCGTAAGCTCACTGTCCACGGGGCTGGCGACCACCAACAGCCAGCTCACGTCCTTGTCCTCGACAGTGTCGTCGGCTGCGAGCGCTGCCGCTGGTGATCGTATCGCCATCGGTGCGAACTCTGCGGCGCCGACTGCCGCTGGAAACCAGGCCGTAGCTGCCGGTGACGCGGCCTCGGCCGGTGGCACGCAGTCGGTTGCTCTCGGGTCTGGCGCGACCGCTTCGAACACAAAGGCGATCGCGATTGGCGCTGGTGCCAAGGCATCCGGCGTGCAGTCGATCTCGATCGGCGACGGCGAGGTGACCGGGGACAACTCGGGCGCGTTTGGCGACCCCAGCACCGTTTCCGGCTCGGGCAGCTATTCGGTTGGCAACAACAACACCATCGAGGCTGACAACGCCGGTATCTTCGGCAACAGCGGCACGATACCGCTCGGCGCGAACGGTGCGCGGATTGTCGGCAATAACTCCTACGTGGGTGCCGCTGCCACCAATGCGATGGTTCTCGGCAACAACGCGAGCGTCAGCGTCGCGGATGGTGTGGCCATCGGGTCTAACAGCGTCGCCAACGTCGGAGCGGGTGCCTACGGGTGGGATCCGTCCACCGGGGCCATTACGACCACCGGCACTGGGCCGGCTTGGCAGAGCAGCTATGGCGCGGTTTCCGTTGGCAGCGATCTGACCGGCACCCGCCAGATCATCAACGTGGCGGCCGGCTCCAACCCGACCGACGCGGTCAATGTCGCCCAGTTGAGCACGTTGGCATCCGCTGGCGCGAGCAGCCTGGCCTCGCTTTCGACCGCTACGGCAGCGAGCCTGAGCACTGTGGGCAGTGACATTGCTTCGGTGTCTTCGGCAAGCTCGTCGGGTCTGGCCTCGCTCTCGACCAGCACGACGTCGCTGTCGACGGGTCTGACATCGCTTTCGACCGCTACGGATAGCGGGTTGGCGTCCGTTTCGAGCGCGACGTCCAGCGGCTTGGCCTCGCTCTCGACCAGCACAACTTCGCTGTCGACGGGCCTGACCTCGCTTTCGACCGCTACGGGCAGCGGCCTGGCGTCGGTGTCGAGCGCGACGTCCAGCGGTCTGTCGTCGCTGTCGACGAGCACGGCAGCGAGCCTGAGCACGGTGTCGAGCGATGTGGCTTCGGTGTCTTCGGCAAGCTCGTCGGGTCTGGCATCCTTGTCGACCAGCACGACGTCGCTTTCGACCGGCCTGACCTCGCTTTCGACCGCTACGGGCAGCGGCCTGGCATCGGTTTCGAGTGCGACGTCCAGCGGTCTGTCGTCGCTCTCGACGAGCACGGCAGCGAGCCTGAGCACGGTGTCGAGCGATGTGGCGTCGGTGTCTTCGGCAAGCTCGTCGGGTCTGGCGTCCTTGTCGACCAGCACGACGTCGCTGTCGACGGGTCTGACTTCGCTTTCGACTGCCACGGATAGCGGCCTGGCTTCGGTTTCGAGTGCGACGTCCAGCGGCTTGTCGTCGCTCTCGACCAGCACAACGTCGCTTTCCACGGGGCTGACCTCGCTTTCGACTGCCACGGACAGTGGCCTGGCGTCCGTTTCGAGCGCGACGTCCAGCGGTTTGTCGTCGCTCTCGACGAGCACGGCAGCGAGCTTGAGCACAGTGGCCAGCGATGTGGCGTCGGTTTCGACGGCGAGCTCGTCTGGTCTGGCCTCGCTCTCGACCAGCACGACGTCGCTTTCGACGGGTCTGACCTCGCTTTCGACTGCCACGGACAGTGGCCTGGCATCGGTTTCGAGCGCGACGTCCAGCGGTTTGTCGTCGCTTTCGACGACCACGGCAGCGAGCCTGAGCACGGTGTCGAGCGATGTGGCGTCGGTATCGTCCGCAAGCTCGTCTGGTCTGGCCTCGCTCTCGACCAGCACGACGTCGCTTTCCACGGGGCTGACCTCGCTTTCGACTGCCACGGATAGCGGCCTGGCGTCTGTTTCGAGCGCGACGTCCAGCGGTCTGTCGTCGCTGTCGACGAGCACGGCAGCGAGCTTGAGCACGGTGGCTAGTGACGTGGCGTCGGTTTCGACGGCAAGCTCTTCCGGCCTGGCCTCGCTTTCGACGACTACGGCAGCGAGCCTGAGCACGGTGGCAAGCGATGTTGCTTCGGTCTCGACCGCAAGCTCGTCGGGTCTGGCTTCGCTCTCGACCACCACAACGTCGCTGTCGACGGGTCTGACCTCGCTTTCGACTGCCACGGAGAGTGGCCTGGCGTCCGTTTCGACGGCGACGTCCAGCGGCTTGTCCTCGCTTTCGACCACGACAGCAGCGAGCCTGAGCACGATTGCGAGCGACGTGGCGTCGGTATCGACGGCAAGCTCGTCGGGCCTGGCCTCGCTTTCGACGAGCACGGCGGCGAGCCTGAGTACGGTTGCAAGCGATGTCGCGTCGGTGTCGACGGCAAGCTCGTCGGGTCTGGCCTCGCTCTCGACCACGACGGCGGCGAGCCTGAGCTCGGTTGCGAGCGATGTGGCTTCGGTGTCGACGGCGAGCTCGTCGGGTCTGGCCTCGCTCTCGACCACGACGGCGGCGAGCCTGAGCACGGTTGCGAGCGATGTGGCTTCGGTGTCGACCGCAAGCTCCTCGGGTCTGGCTTCGCTCTCGACCACGACGGCGGCGAGCCTGAGCACGATCACGAACGATGTCGCGTCGGTCTCGACGGCGACCTCGTCGGGTCTCGCATCGCTTTCGACCGGCGTAACAGCCGTGTCGACAGGGCTGACGTCGCTCTCGACGACTACGCAAAGCGGTCTGGCTTCCGTATCGACGGCGACGTCGAGTGGCTTGTCCTCGCTTTCGACCACGACGGCAGCAAGCCTGAGCACGGTGGTAAGCGATGTGGCTTCGGTGTCGACGGCTAGCTCTTCGGGTCTGGCATCGCTCTCGACCACGACGGCAGCGAGCCTGAGCACGATCACGAACGATGTTGCCTCGGTGTCGACGGCGACCTCGTCGGGTCTCGCATCGCTTTCGACCGGCGTAACTGCCGTGTCGACGGGTCTGACGTCGCTCTCGACGACCACGCAAAGCGGGCTGGCTTCCGTATCGACGGCGACCTCCAGCGGCTTGTCCTCGCTCTCGACCACGACGGCAGCGAGCCTGAGCACGGTCGCAAGTGAAGTGGCATCGGTCTCGTCGGCGACCTCGTCGGGCCTGGCCTCCCTATCGACTGGGGTGACCTCGCTTTCGACTGGCGTGACCTCGCTGTCGTCGGGCGTGAATTCGCTCTCGACGGGAGTGACCTCGCTCTCGACCGCAACGTCCAGCGGCTTGTCTTCGCTCTCGACCACGACCGCAGCGAGCCTGAGCACGGTTGCGAGCGAAGTGGCCTCCGTGTCGACGGCAACGTCGTCCGGTCTGGCTTCGCTCTCGACGACGACCGCGGCCAGCCTGAGCACCGTGGCAAGCGAAGTGGCATCGGTGTCCTCTGTGACCTCGTCGGGTCTTGCGTCGCTCTCGACGACCACGGCATCGGGCCTGGCGTCGCTCTCGACCACGACGTCGTCGACCCTGAGCAGCGTCGCCAGTTCGATGAGCACCCTGTCCACCGCTGTTGCACCGATCGTGCAGCAGGCAGCCGCAGCCGCGGCTAACGGGGGCGGGGCGGTTGCCACCAACATCGGTGGCGCCAATTCGGACGGTACGCTGCAGACCCAGGGCGGCATCACTGGTGGAAGCACCCAGGTCGCAGGCAACGTGAGTGGCTCTTGTACTTCCGCTTCCGCGATCGATGCCACGGCCACCGGCGTCTGCGCGCAGGCCAAGGCCAGCGGGGGAACGGCCTACGGTTCGAACGCCTTCGCGTCGCAGTCGAATGCAACCGCTGTTGGCTTCCGTGCTTCGGCGACCGGCGACTCGGCTACCTCGATCGGCTACGCCAACATCGCGTCGGGCGTCAGCACCGTTGCGATCGGCAATGCCAACCAGGTGTCGGGCACCCAGTCTATCGCGATTGGCTACAAGAACGTCGTCTCCGGCGCGAACTCGGGTGCCTTCGGCGACCCGAACGTGATCAGCGGCAACTCGAGCTACGCCGTGGGTAACAACAACACCATCGCCTCCAACAAGGTATTCGTGCTCGGCAACAACGTGAACGTTGCGGCCGGAAACGACGGGGCGGTTGTGCTGGGTGATGGCAGCACGGCGAGCGGCGCGAATACCGTGTCCGTGGGCTCTGCCGGCCAGACCCGCCGCATCACCAACGTGAGCGACGGCATCGCTGATACCGACGCGGCGACCGTGGGGCAGGTGAACCGGGCGACCACCGCGCTCGGCAACCAGATCGCGGGTGTCCAGACCCAGGTCTATGACCTGGCCCGGTCCACCTCCTTCGGTATCGCCGGAGCCACCGCGATCGGCATGATCCCGGACATCGATCCCGACCAGCGCTTCTCGATCGGCGGCGCAGTCGGCGGGTTCGATGGCTACCAGGCCTTCGCGGTCGGCTTCACCGGCCGGGTCAGCGACAACGTCAAGGTCCGGGCTGCTGCATCGATCTCGGGCGGCAAGTCCACCTACGGCGCCGGCGTCTCGTTCGGCTGGTAATCGAGGCCCCCTGTCGGTTCCCGGGGTGTACCCGCCCGGGAGCCGACACCCCGGGAGTTGCGGGCATAGCCTCCCGCGACTCCCACCCTTTTCCTTCCCCGTCTGCCTCCTGGGCGACCGCTTGCGAAGAGCTTCAGATGCGTATCGGCATTTCCATCATTACCCACGCCGGCCAGAACATCTGGAACAATGGCATTGGCCAGCATGTCTACCATCTCGCTACGCTCTTCCGGCATCTGCCCTTCGTCGAGGCGGTCTATCTCCTCAATTGCGGTGACCAGGATCAGCCCCCTGAGGGCGTCGGCGAATTCGGTCACAGCTTCCCGCTCATTCGCCTCAACGAAGCCACCGACCTGATCGATGTCGCCATCGAGATGTCAGGTGCGCTCGATGCGGAATGGATTGAGCGCTTTCGCGCCCGCGGTGGGCGCATCGCCTATCACAGCATCGGCCAGCCCTATGCGGGTCTCGTCGATCATACGACCTTCTCGAAGCCCGGCTGCTTCGCACGCCCCGATCGCTGCGATGAGGTCTGGCTGCTCGAAAAGGATGCCGCTTTCGCGCCGATGGTGCGCAGCATTCATCGCTGCCCGCTCCATGTCGTGCCGCTGATCTGGGCGCCCGATTTCCTCGATGAAACCGTCCGGCAACCCGACGGCGTCAACTTCGGCTACAAGCCCGGCTCGCTGGCTTCCGGACCTGCAACGGCGGCTATCTTCGAGCCCAATATCTCGCCGATCAAGATGGGCCTGATCCCGCTCTTCATCTGCGAGGAAGTGCAGCGCCGCCGTTCAGAGCACCTCGGCCACGTGCACGTGTTCAATTCTGCCCATTTGGCCGATCATCCGACCTTCTCCTTCATGCTCGATAACCTGGACCTGAAGGCGGCGGGGAAAGTGTCGATCCATCAGCGGGACTACTTCGCTTTTGTCATGGCGCGCGGTGCGAACATCGTGGTGAGCCACCAGATCGATTGCGGGCAGAACTACCTCTATCTGGATGCCTTGGCGGGCGGCTACCCGCTGGTCCACAACTCGCCCTTCTATCGCGACGTCGGCTACTACTACCCGGACTCCGATACGGAGGAGGGGGCCGCGCAGTTCCTGCGTGCCTGCCGCGAGCATGACCAGCAGCTTGGTGCCTACAAGGCTGCCGCCGGCGCTCTCATCCACCGTCTCGATCCCCGCCACCGGGACAATCTCTCGATCTTCGGACGCAGGCTCCTGGGCCTCGTCTCCGAACGGAAGCGCGCTGCATGAGCAAGACGATCACTCGCACCAAGGCGTCCGGACTCAAGGTCGGCGTTACGCTCTACGTCCGCGATGGCGCCCAGTCGCTCTGGGAGAACGGCATCTTCCAGAACTGCTATTTTCTCCTGATGCTGCTCGCGCGGTCACCGGCGATCGAGCAATGCTTCATCGTCAACGGTGGCCCGGGCAATCCCGCCGAAGCAGGCGACTTTCTCGACAGCGCGCCGGCGCCGGTCCTGTCGCTCGACGAAGCCATGAACGAGCTCGACATCGTCATCGAGCTCAGCGCGCAGCTGAACCCCGACTGGGGGCGCCAGTTTGCCGCGCGGGGCGGACGGATTGTCGGCATGCGTGTCGCCAACGACTTCGTCATCGATGCCGAACGCATGGCGTTTGGTCTCGATCACGCGCTACTGATGACGGCGGTTCCCTACGACGAAATCTGGACGCTGCCCGCGTTCGAGAAGACCTGCGGTCCCTACTACCAGACCGGCTTCCGCGCGCCCGTGCGCGTGATGCAGCATCTCTGGAATCCGACCCTGCTCAACCGCGCCATGGAAAAGCATGGCGTCACGCAGCCCTTTGCCTACCAGCCAGGCCGTAAGCGCTGGCGCCTCGCGGTGCTCGAACCCAACATCTGCACGGTCAAGACCTGCCATCTGCCGCTCCTGCTTTGCGACGTGGCCCATCGCGAAGACCCGCGAGCGATCGAGTATCTGCGGGTCTACAATGCTATGACGATCAAGGAGCATCCGGACTTCGTCGCCTACGCGCGGTCGATGGACCTGGTGCAGCAGGGCCTTGCCAGCTTCGAAGCCCGTTTCCCGATCTTTCACATCATGGGCACCAGCGCTGACGCGATCGTCTCGCACCATTGGGAAAACGCGCAGAACTATCTCTACTACGAAGCGCTCTACGGTGGCTTTCCGCTGATCCACAACTCGGACCTGCTCGACGGCTGTGGCTATCGTTACCGGTCCTTCGATCCCGAAGACGGCGCGCTCGCGCTGCGCCAAGCCCATGCCGAGCACGACCGCAACCTCGCCGCTTACCGTGCTGACGCCGACCGGCTGCTCCAGCGGCTTGATCCGGTGTCGGAGCGTAACGTCGCACTCTACACGCAGGTCCTGCAGGAGCTGGTGGCGCGGCGGGCCGCGGCATGAGGCAGCTGGGAGCCTGGGGGCGCCGAGCGCTGCTGGCAGGGCCACTCGTCGTGGCCGGGTTCCTCTGTGGTCATCTGTCGGCGGCAGGGCAGGGCGTTCGGGCGGTGAAGCCCGAACCGCTGGTCGTCTCGGCGGCGCGCACCCTCGGGGTTAAGCGGTGCCTTCCTATGATCTCCGGGATCGCCCAGCGCGCAACGAGCGGCGCCACGATGCAGGACATCATCGTCGATTGGGATCGCGGGGCGCCTGATGCCGCGCCCTTCTTCTCGCTCACCGGCCTTGGCAATGGCAGCCAGCGCGCGGCGCTGACGATCGCGGCGATCCCCACACCAGCGGGATGTGCCGTGCTGGTCGAGCGAGCTTCCTTTGCGCAGCAGGCATGCACGGCGGTCGCCACCAACGACCTGTCAGGCTTCCCGTCGGCGCGGCTGATCGACGGGATCATGGTCTACCAGAACCCGGCTCAGCCCGGTGAAACCTACACGCTCATCAACAACCCCGGCGGCTGCCTGATCCTGCGCCGCCAGGCATCTCTCAAGTGGCAGGGCAAATAATGGAACGGCGCGGACTGCGGATCGGCATCACCATCGGGCTTCATGCGCCCGACGAAAGCCTGTGGGTCAATGGCATCAAGCAAAATGCAATGTTCCTGGCGAAGCTGCTGCAGAACTCGCCGCTCGGCCACGACGTCGTCCTGCTCAACACTACGGACGTTCCCATCACTGATCGCCTGCCTTGGGACGTCACGCAGCTGCCGACGGCGCCTTTTGCGGACCGCTGCGACGGCCTCGACATCCTGATCGAGCTCGGCGGACAGATCGGTCCCGATCAATCTGCCCGGATCAAGGCCCAGGGCACCAAGCTCGTCAGCTACAGCTGCGGTTCGGAATATGTGCAGAACATGGAGGCGATGATCTTCCGCCGGCCGCTGTGGGACGGTCTGTTCATAAACCCGGACTATGATGAAATCTGGGTGATTCCGCAGAACGCGCCCACCACGTTGCCATTCCTCCAGACTTTCCGGCGCTGCCCGGCACGCGCCGTGCCCTTCATCTGGGACCCTTGTGCGATCGAGGCTGTCTCGAAGGACTTGCCCGAAGGCGGTGAGTATCGGCCGCGGGAAGGTGCGCGCCGGGTAACGGTCATCGAGCCCAATGTCGATGTCCTCAAGTTCTGCATGTACCCGATCCTGGCGACCGAGCAGGCCTTCCGCAAGGCGCCCGATGAGTTCGAGATCCTGCAGGTCGCGAACAGCGACCACATGGTCCACGACGATCGTGAATTCGCCGGCCTCATGCGCCACCTGGACATCGTGAAGGCGGGCAAGGCTTTCTTCCATGGCCGTGTCCGCACACCCGATTTCCTGAGCGCGCACACCGATATCGTCGTCTCGCACCAATGGGGCGTGCCGCTCAACTACTTCTATCTGGAGTGCTGTTGGCAGGGCTATCCTTTCGTCCACAACGCCGGACTGATCAAGGACCTGGGCTATTACTACCCCGAGAACGAGATCGACGTGGCGGCGGCGCACATCCTCTCGATCTGTGCGGACCATGACGCGGACTGGCTCGGCTATCGTGATCAGCAGCGCCGTCTGATCCAGCGCTTCCTCGCGAGCGATCCCGATCTGATCGCGACTTACGACGACCTCCTGTTTGGCCTTTTTGCCGATACTGCCGAGCCTGCACGAACACGAGCCGCCCATGCCTGCGCGTGAGCATCGGATACCATCTGCTGGATGGCCCGCGCGGAGCGCTGCGCCCTCTGGCGTGCGCTGGCGGGCTTTGACCGGCCTTTCCCGAAAGACCTCCTGCCATGTTCGATCCATCAACCCTCAGCCTGCGCACCCTGTTGTGGGTGGCCGCAGGGCTCTGCATTCTGCTGACCATGGTTGGCCCCGCCTTGCTGGAGCGGCGGCGGCGTCGCCGTCCCTTTCGGCGCAGCCTCTGGTCGCCCCAGCCCGAAACCCTGATGTTCGCGGGGCTGTTCGGAGCGTTCGCCCTGGCGTTTCTTGCCATGCGGGCGTGATCCTCACGGGCACTTGGTCGTGCATGCCGTTGTGTGCCTGGAGCGGGTTCTCATGAGCCTGGATTGCCCCGGCTGCGGCAGCGACAATGTCCGCCGGCTTTCCCTCGTGTACGAGGATGGACTGCATGCCTTTGCAGGCGATGGCCGGGACGCGGCGGTTGCACTTGGCACGCCAGGGCTTGGGGTTCAGCTCGGAAGCAGCAAGGCGAGGGGGACGATCCAGACCGCTGCTTCGGCAATTGCCACACCCCCGGCGCGACACTCGTATCGCCCCGGCCTGTTCCTCATGATCATCGCACTGGCGCTGGTGGGCCCTATACTTGGCAGCAGACTTGTTGCGCTTGCTCTTTTCCTGCTCGGGGCTGTCCTCTTGGGGCGGGCGGTCCGCTACAACCGGACGATCTGGCCGGACGACCTGCTGCGTTGGCGCGCGACCTTTCGCTGCCAGCGCTGCGGCCGCAGTTTCATTCCCGCCACCGATGGTGGCGGATCATTCGGAATCTCGTCGTGACGGCAGCCGATGTCGCCACGATGCCGCGGCTGCACGGGAACGGCACGCGGATGCGCGAGCCCAGGGGCTCGCGGACTTTCGCAGCGGCATATTCCTGCGGCGCGGCTCACATTTCCAGGACCAGGAACGACCTATGCTGATGCCAGCACTGCTGTTCGCGCAGACCTTGCCCTATCTGCCCATCGCTTCAAGTTCCGCCGAAGTGACGACGCAGGTCACCTTTGGCTGCGATGCGGGGGCGGGACATAGCTGCGGCTTCGCGATCTTTTCCGCCAACCAGGCCCGCTTTGCGATCAGGCTCGATAGTGGGCAGCGCGCGGTCTTGCGGCTCTCGCCCAATGTGGACCGCTACGTGGTCGTCATCGACGAACCGACACCTCTGCGGGCGGATGTGTGCCCGGGTCTCATCGCGAGGGGTAAATTCTGCAAGGCGGCGATTGTCAGCGCCGGCTACAACAACTGACCGCGCCATGGCTCGCGGTTCGGACAGCTTTGCGCAAACGTCGCCCGTGATCGACTATCGCCGGCTCGCCGCGCTTTTGACAGGCCTGGGGATCTCACCCGAGCGCCTCGAAGAAGCGGTAGAGCGCACGCTCTTCGAAGGCGATGTGCAGGGGCTCGCGCGCTTGAGCGCGGCCGAGAAGCGGCTCGTCTATTTTGCCCTCGGCGAGGGCATCGAAAAGCTGCGGCGCGACCAGGATTCCGCATTGCGGGCCGTGGGGCTCACGATGTCGATCTTTCGCAGCGAGGCACACCTCTTTCAGGATGCTTTCCTTGCGGCGTCCCGCCGCACCAGCTGGCTGCTCGCGACCGTCGCAATCCTCGCGCTCGCGGGACTGCTGATCCAGTGGGCCGGAAAGGGAGAGGGAGGGGCTGGTTTCAGCCGCGTGTGTCCGTCGCATGTCGCCGGGAGCGTGTCGGTCGAGGGGAGCCGAGCAGACGTGCGCAGCCTCGCACTGGGCTTTGGTGAACTGGCCGAGCGCCGGGTGTCTCCCGCGCGCGGGAGGAGCGGGTCGGAGCTAGCGCCCCTGCCACCTGGCAGGCCCGGCGGGTTGGCTACGCGCCCTGGGAGCCAGGGATATGTCGCGAACGCGGGAGAGACGCGTGCATAAGCTCCTGCGCGACTTTGAGGGATCGAACGTCGAGACGCCCACCGTCGATCCGGCGCGGATTCGCAGCGGGATCGACCGCATCCACGTCGAAGCAGCCCTCGCTCTCAATCTGCATGGAAGCTTCCGCAAGGCGGCAGACGCCCTCAACATGAAACCGGCCACCGTCAACCGCCGGATCCGCGATCTCGAATTCCTCGTCGGCGTGCCCTTGTTCGAGCGGCGGCATCGCCGCGCTGTGCCGACCCGCTTCGGCAAGATATTCCTGCGCCAGAGCGCCCGCATGTTCGTCGACTTTCATGCGATGGTCGAGGGTATGCGGCGCATTTCCAATGGGCAGGCGGGCGAAGTCGCCATCGGCTACTACGGACCGCTCGGCGCCGGCCCCCTGCATTCCCTCTTGCTCAACCGCGATCCCCAACTTGGCGAAATCCGCCCCGTACCTGTGGAGTTTGCCAGCGGATCGCTGTTCGATGCCTTGATCGCCGAGACGATCGACCTCGCAATCGTTTATGGCCCGACCAGCCAGTTCAGGGGAGAAAGCCAGGTCCTCTGGCACGAACGCGTCTTCGCCGTGATGCCCCAGGGGCACCCGCTGGCCGACCGGGTATCGCTGCGCTGGACCGATCTCGTGGGTGAAGCCTTCCTCCTCTCGCACAGCGAGCCATCCGACGAGGTCCGCAACTTCCTCTTCGATCGCATCCGGCCGCAAGGACGCGCTCCCGTCATCGTCGAGCACAACGTCAGCCTGCCGACCATTTTCCGCATGGTCCGCGCAGGCCAGGGGCTTTCCTTGTGCCTCGAGTCCGCGCTCGCCGATAGCGCGCAGGGCCTGGAATGCCGTGAAGTGATTGGTGCCCACGGACCCGAGCTCGTGCCTGCCAGCGCCTGCTGGCTCCCCGAACACCAAAATCCCGCGCTCGGCCGTCTCCTCAGCATCCTGCGGCGAAAACACGGTCTGGCGGTAGTCCGAGGGGTGGCTGCCGCCTGATTGGCGAGGGTTGGCTCACCCGTCGGCGGCAAAGTGCCCGATGGCCAGCAGAAGAGTTCCATTATGAAACCACCACCCCCGATCTTCGGGCTCGACGCCCGCGGCTACCGGCGTGGCCTGCAAGGGCAGGGCATCATCTGCCGCCATATTGCGCGCACTGGCCGAACGCTCGCCGGGACGGCGGTGTGGACCGCCCAGGAAATAGCCATTCTTCGCTATCACCATGCCGATCGCAAGGCCTTGCCTGCCATGCTTCCCGGCCGGACGGTCAAGGCGATCGAGACGAAGCTTGGCCGCTTGCGTCTTGTGCGCGACCAGCGGGTCTGGACGGCGCAGGAAACCAGTGCCTTGCGATCGCCCTACCGCACCGGTGTGCCGATCGATGAACTCCTGGTCCTGTTTCCTGGCAAGTCGAAGCGGCAGATCTGGGGCAAAGCCTTTGCGATCGGCGTCCGGCGACCCCGGCGTCCTCCCAAACCAACCGGTCTTGCGTTCGTCGACGATGTTCGCGCGCGCGCTTTTGCCTGCCGTCTGTCGATGACCGATCTCGACAGCTTCGTCGGCACGCGGGGCTATTTCTCCAGGCCCCGGCATTTGAACTGGTCGGCTCTGCAGCAGGCCATCGATCTTCTTGGCGGCACGCCTGCTATCGCCTGGCGGGACTCGCCGGTGTCGTGATTGCGCGCGAGCCCGGCTCGCCATGGATGGCGGAGGAAGACGATCTCATCCGAGCCATCTATCCCGCCTATGATCGCCTGGAGCGCGCACTGCCGCACCGCACGCGGTCCGCGCTCAAGAACCGCACCCGGCACCTTGGCGTCGCTCGCGTTCGCCACGTCTGGACCAATGTCGAGGTCGCCTTGCTTCGCGCGCTCTACGCGGCTGCCAGCCCCGATCGGATCCTGGCCGAGCGGTTTCCCCATCTGGAGCTGGGGCAGATCCACGCAAAGGCCTGCCACCTCGGGTTGAGGCGGCCAAGGCGGGCGCCGATCCTGCTCGGCGTGCCGGTCCTCGACGCGGTTCGCCAGCGCGCAGCACTCGCCGGATTGACCATGGTCGAGCTCGACCGGCGCGCCAGGACCGGGCGCTATTTCCAGACCTGCAGACGGAACCTGGACCTGCGCTGCATATCGAGGGCATCTCAGCTCCTCGGCGGCGAGATCGAGGTCCACTGGGACGACGCCGATATCTGAATGCGCCTCGCGCTCGATCGTTCAGTTTGGTTTGGGCGAGGTCGCGGGGGGAGGCCGCCGATAGATCCGGATGGCGCGCGCCGGACCGGCGCCGCCCGAGCCGCTCGCATGAAGCACATCGAGGGCGCGCTGGATCTGAAAATCGGCAGCGACCTCGGTATCGTCCGGCAGCGGCTTGGCGAACAGCGGCTTGTCCTGCACCCCGGGTTCTTCAGGGGGACCTTCCACCGCCTCCGGCTCGAGCCGGCGCAACTGCCTCTCGTTGTCCGGCGCGTTGAATACCGATGCTTCGGTAAAGGCAGGTCCGCCTTGCACGGCCGATTGCGCTTCGCGCGCCGTCCTGGCCACTAGCAGTTCCGGTGTCACGCCGATCCGCTGAATCGAGCGCCCCGTTGGCGTGTAGTAGCGCGCCGTTGTGACGCTGAGCGCGCCCTGCGCGCCTTGCGCGAGCGGAAAGATGTTCTGCACGAGACCTTTGCCGAAGGTCACGAGGCCAACGATGCTGGCGCGGTGATTGTCCTGCAGCGAGGAGGCGACGATCTCGGACGCACTCGCACTCCCGCCGTTGACGAGGACAACCATCGGGAGACTGCGCAGGGCATTCCCCTGGTCCGAGGCCAGGATCGGCGTGGTCGCGGTTTCATTCTTGCCCACCCGGACGACAACGGCTCCAGGCTGCAGGAAGCGCGAGGCAACATGCACGGCCGCATCGATGAAGCCGCCGGTGTTGTTGCGGAGGTCGAGGATCAGCCCCGAGAGGGGGCCCGCTTTCAGGAGCTCGGCCTGGGCCTCGGCGAACTCGCGATCGGTCACCTGGGCAAATCCGGTGATATGAACATAGCCGAACGTGCCGATCCGGCGCTGGTAGACGCTGTGGAGGTGGATGGTCTCCCGGGTCAGCACGAGCGGCACGTCGCGGCCGCCGGTGTCCGCAAACGTGATGGCAACCTTGGTCCCGGCTGCACCGCGAAGCCGCCGCGTCGCCTCGATGAGCGTGACCCGCTCGGCACTTTGACCGTCGATCGAGCGGATGAGCCATCCAGCACCGACGCCTGCGCGGGCCGCAGGGCCGCCATCTGTCGGGGCAATGACCCGCAGCTTCCCGTCGGCCACCTCGAGGACCGTGCCAATTCCGGCAAATTCCCCGGTGGCGCCCGCCTGAAAGTCCTTGAACTCCTGCGGCGTCATGTAGGCCGAGTGCCCGTCCAGCGAACTGGCCATGGCCTTGAGCGCCGTGCTGGTCAGTGCATCTGCATCCACGGTTCCATTGTAGTTCCGGCGGACGATGTCGAGTGCCTCGCCAAACAGCGCGACCTGGCTCTTCTCGTCTTTGGACGCGGCCGGGGCCTGGGCCGGCGCTGGCACTGGGGAGGAAGCAGTCTGGGCAACGGCGCTGGCGGGTGATGTCACCAGCAGCATGGCGGCAAGCAGGGCCGCGCCTCGAGAAACGGGCATGGACGTTCGGATTCTCCGAGAAGGGCGCCAGATCCTGCGCGGATACGCGATATTGATCGAGCGCCTCCGGACGCGCCGTACGCGCGTCGAGAGTAGCTTTTCCGATCGTCTGGCGGGCTTCCCGATCGCCAGGGGCAGGGCTGCCTGCTGTGTCGACGCCAAGTGCCATGGCGAGGGTCTTGCAGCGCTTGTGTCAAAATGGATCTTGTACGCGTTCAATTGTCGGGACAGTCTGTCAGTATTCCCGCGATGTAATCGTCCTGCCACGCTGAAGCGCTATTTTCGCGTCGAGGGGGCTCTTCAATGAAACTGACCGACATCGATCTTGCGCGGTTCGTTCCGGAAGTACCTGAACCGGTGGCGGCTGCTGAGCTTTCCGCAAGCCTGGTTGCCAGGCGGTTCAAATTCTTGACCGCCGATGGACAGTCCGCGACGCCCCTCGAACAGGAGGCGTTGCTCGGCACCAACGATCTCCTCGATGTCAATTTTCTGGACCGCTGCAGTCTGGCACGGCGCTGCGTCGGGCGAATACGAATCCTGGGTGGCGGTCGACAGGGCTGGGCTACCGGATTTCTCATCGCGCCCGGGGTGATCCTGACCAATCATCACGTCTTTCCCGATGCGGCATCGGTGGCAAGTTCGCGTATCGGCTTCGATTACTGGTTCGACGTGGCGGGCCAGCGTCCTGCCGATCCCGACGAATTCGATCTGCAGCCGGAGCGGCTTTTCGTGACCAACGCCGAACTCGACTATAGCGTGGTTGCGGTCGCACCGCTCTCTGCCGGGCGCGCCGCCATTGTCGATCGCCGGTATCTTCGGCTGTTTCAGGAAAGCGGCAAGGCGAAGCAAGGCGACTTCGTCACCATCATCCAGCACCCGGATGGCGTGCCGATGCAGATCGCCCTGCGGGAAAACCAAGTAATCCGCGCAGCCGAGGATGAACCTTCGATCTGGTACCACGCCGACACGGCCCACGGCTCGTCGGGTTCGCCGGTTTTCAACGACAGCCTGCAGGTCGTGGCGCTCCATTCAAGCGGACGCATAAAGCGTGAAGCCGGGCGCTATGTCCTCGCCGCCGGCGGCACCACGGACAATCTGGACGGCCTTTCGGAAAGCGACGTCCTCTGGGAGGCCAATGTCGGCTTCCGGATCAGCCGGATCAGCCAGGACCTGCTGGCCTCTGTCGGGTCGAACTGGCCGGCACGTCTGCCAGAGATCGAAGCGGCAATGCGGGCTGGGGATATCATGTCCTCGACCATCCAGGCGCTGGCCGCCAACGAGCCGCCCGTTGCGGCTGCCGGACCGTCGCGCGACCTGGAAACCGAGATTTTGACGCAGGAGGCCGAACCCGTGAACGTGCCATCGAACTCGAGCAGTGTCGTCATCCCGCTACAATTGCGCATCAGCCTCGAACTCGGCCAAGCGGCGGCGGCGGTCCAAATCGCGAGCGGGGCAACCGCGCTTCTCGAAACCGAAGCCTTTGAAATGCGCACGCCTGTCATCTACGACGGGCTGGACCAACGCCGCGGTTTCGACCCGCATTTTCTCGACGAGGTCACACCCGTGCCGGGTCCTGTGGTCACGCCTGCGGGCAGGAACGTGCTGGCGCCCCTGCTCGAGGGCGATGACCCCGAACTGCGCTACCGGCACTTTTCCGTCTGGATGCACAAGGAACGGCGGCTCGCGCTTTACACCGCGTCGAACGTCGACTGGCGCAAGCGGGCAAAGACGGTCGATGGCAAGTCAACCTCGCGCGACGGACTTGCCGGATGGCCGCAAGGTTCGAAATATGCCGAACTCTGGGTCGAAGACCCCCGCATCGCCTCCCGCTATCAGCTGCCCGACGTCTTCTACAGCGAGGACCGGGGCGCATTCGACAAGGGCCATATCGTCCGACGTGACGATGTCTGCTGGGGCGATCACTTCGAGGAAATCCAGATGGCGAATGGCGACACGTTCCATGTCACCAATTGCTCGCCCCAGACCAAGGCGTTCAACCAGGGGGCTGCGGGCCAGGACAACTGGGGGGATCTCGAATCCGCGATCGCGGAGGCGACCAAGAAGGACGCAGAGGCGGCCTGCATCTTCGCGGGGCCGATCTTTGGGGCGGACGACCGCTGGTTTCATGGCAAGGACGCGTCAGGCGCAGCGCGCATCCAGATCCCCAATCGCTTCTGGAAAATCGTGGTGGTGAAGGATGAGGCAGCCTTCCAGGCCTACGGGTTTATCCTCGAGCAGGACGTGCGGGCCGTGACCGAAGAGGAATTCTACGTCACCGACAACTGGCGTACCGCATGGACGCCGATCGCCACCATTGAAAAGACCCTTCGAGGGTGGCTCGACCTGTCGCAACTTGCCGCGATCGACCAGCATGCCGGGGCCTGACGCTGCGAAGCGTCGATGGTGCTTGCCGGGGTGGAGGACTACCGATCCGGTGCGTCGCGCGCCCTCCGTCGCAACTATCTTAGGGGCATGACGACGATCACGACACGGCACGATCAGCGCCACGCGGCTGCCGCCGCGAAGCGCGTCGGAGGTTATTCCGAGCTCATCCGGCTCTCGCGCGAGCGCGCACGCAGCGGTTCGGCGACAGTTGTCGCGCGCAATCCGGTCACGGGGCGCTGGTCTATCAAGTCCTCCTCGAACGCCTGACCCGTTAGGTGAGGGCGTTCATATTGCACTCCGGCGCGACCCTCGAGCGGCGTTCAGGTATCGCCAGGGTTTGCCAGCGGTATCGATCCCGGCCGTATAGGCGGGCTCGGAGCCGAGAGCCCGGAGCCGGACGAGCATCTGCCATTGTTACGTCGTCGAAACGACCACTCCTGTTTCCAGGTGGCTGGCCTCGTGGCAAAGATAACCGTGCACTGCCCGGCTTACCCGCCGGACAAGGTCTTCGGGGTCCTGCTCGCCGCGTTCGCCCGCTCCGTCGATCATTCCCTTGATGATCGACAAGACATCGTACGCCGCCAGGGGAACAGTGTTCTGTGGCGGCAGGTCAGGGCGGGCAATCGCCTCGGCAAGCAGCGCATGAAGGCGGCTCGTGACGCTGCGCGTGCTTGCGTCAAACGGCAGTCGTGCTTCCTCGATGTCGAGCAGCCGGGCCAAGCTTGGCCGCTGGAGCTGGTGACGGACTGCGGCGTGAATCATCGCTGACAGAGCTTCTAAGCCCGTCGGCTGCTGGAGCGCCCTTGCGGCCTCTTCGATCAGAACGGAGGTCTCGCGGACGATCAGCGCCCCGACAAGTGCGTCCTTGCACGGAAAATACTGGTAGAGCGACCCGATACTGACACCGGCACGCGCCGCCACCGCATTGGTGGTGAACCCGCCCAATCCGGCCTGCTCCAAAACGCGAGCGGCCGCCTCCACTATCACATTTACGGTGTCGATGGACCGTGCCTGGCGCGGCGCTTTTCTGGGGCGCGGGCGCTGATCGGAGAGCGTCTTGGACATGACCGGAACGCGAGTAGCCAATTGTGAGGAATTGCTCGCATTCTAGCGGCGTCAACCAACGACGCAAGGCAATCCAATGACTGAAACTTCCCTTCCTTTCGAACCCGCGCTCACCGTCTTCATGCTGGTCAAGACCTCGCCGGAATGGCTCGGCTTCTCCGTCGATCGCCGCTTCGAACTGCTCGCCGAACAGTTCACGCCGATCCTGAAGAAGCATGCCGCAGGGATCGCGTTGCGGTTCTTCGATGTCGAATTTTACGCGACCCGGGTGACCGACGTCTGGATGTGGGATGCCAAGGACCACCACGCCTATGAACTGCTGGTCGAGGATCTTCGGGAAACCGCGTTCTGGGATCGCTACTTCGACATTGTCGAAATCCTGCCAGGCGTCGAGAACGCCTATGCAAGAAACTACGATCGCCCCGCGATCAACGCGTGAACTGGAGTGGGGCAGCTTCGGCTGTCCCGCCAGACGCACCGATGGCCACGTAATGGCTCCGTTGTCTTGCCGTGCCGGCGGTTCTTCTAGGGCGCAGGTTCGGCCGCAGACGCCAGCAAGGTGCAGCGAGCGCCAGGCACCGGTCTTAGAATGACAGGCCGGCGAAGCGGTTGTTGCCCTTGCCCGAGGTAGCGCAAGTTTCGGGTTCCGGTCTGCCGTACGATCCGAACCTGCAGGCTCTCCGGCCCCCGCCAGTCAAGAATGAACAGGGTCGCGTCCTCGTCGTTCTTCCAGCCGCGCTCGGTGTTGAGCTCTCCACGGGTCAGGGTCTTGCCTCTCTGCAGCATATAGCCTGTCCCGTGATCCTCGAAGGTGATCGCAAGACCGGCTTTGTCCGTTCCCTTGAACACCTGGCAAGACTGGTGGTGCGCAGCCTGCGCGAAACCTGGAGGCGCCAGCGCGAGACCGGCAAGCAGCGCCACGCCGGTCATCCCTGCGCGTCGGGTTGAAGTCTTTTGCATTGGCTTCCTCGTACGTCGTTGACACCGGTGATGGGTTGCGAGCTCAGGATACTTCGGGTGCAGGCGGGCTGGCCCGCTCCAGACGCTCGGTAACCTCTGCGTCGCTAGCTGCCTTGTGCAGCGCCGCCCAGTCATCCGGAGGATTTCCGTCGTCGAGCATTCCCTTGAAAACCCGATAAGCGTCGGTCTTCGAACCATACGTGCGCAGACTGGTGTCGTCGTTGACCCAGGCATAAATGATCACTCGGGCGGTCTTGTCATAGCGGAAGAACAAGCGGAACCGGCCGTTGCCGAACTTCGCACGGAACCAATGGCGGTAACTGTCGCCAAGGGTCGAACCCTGCCGGTAGGCGGTCGCCGTGGGGTCGGACGGTATCACGTCAAAGACCAGCCTGTTCAGCATCGCCAACAGCTTGGTATTGGCATGCCCGGCGTAATCGTCAGGCCTTTTTGCCCTGAGCGCCTCGACCGCAGCGGTCAATTTTTCCAACTGATCCAGAAACAAGGGGTGCGCAAGAACCGTCCAGCCATTGATCGTCAGCATGGCTAGAGGGCAACGTCGCCATCAATCTCGGCATCGAGCGAGACATCCACTCCCTCGACGAGCGCAGCCATCCGATCGCGCAGCGACACGGGTAGCGGCACGATGGATGTCCCAGGGTTGCTTGCCATATCGCGGGCGAGAAACTGCAGAAACCCGTAGATGACCGGGTCGCTGGCCTCCTCTGCCGCCTTCTCGACATAGACCCGCCGCGCATCATCAACATAGAAGGTGATACGTCCGCCGTAGTCGACGCCCAAGGCCTGGCGCACGGCCTTAGGAACCGTCGTCTGGCCTTTCGAAGTGATCCTGCAATCTTCCTTGAGAAGCGTGCCCATCGTCGGCTCCCGTGCGGGTACAATGCGAGGTATGTAAGGAAATTTCATTACTTTGTCAATCGCGGGCCGATGCAGCGCTGGGCGCGAGGAGCCGTCTTCGTGCTGGTGGCACAGCGTGCGCCTACGCTACTGCCTGTCGTTCTGCGCCTGCCTACGATGCTCGTACACGCCTGTTGAAGCGTAGCGATTTCTGCGTCTCTTAATCGTCCCCAGCGTGCCGCGAGCTTTTCTTGCGGTGCCTCGGGAAGGGCGAATGAACCCGCAGTCTGCACAATCCGAAGCCAGCGCCCGCGGCGCGCGCATGCTGCGCACCGCGCTGGGCGGCGCCATCGCCGATTGGCTTGCGGACCCGGCGGTCATCGAGATCATGCTCAATCCCGATGGCCGGCTCTGGGTCGACCGCCTGGGGGAGGGCATCACGGAGTCCGGCGTCCGCCTGGCCCCGGCCGACGGCGAGCGCATTATCCGTCTCGTCGCGCATCATGTCGGTGCCGAGGCCCATTCCCGGGCACCGCGGATTTCCGCGGAACTGCCGGAAGGCGGTGAGCGGTTCGAGGGCCTGCTGCCGCCGGTCGTGGCGGCACCGACCTTTGCCATCCGCAAGCCCGCGATCGCTGTCTTCAGCCTCGCCGACTATGTCGATGCCGCGATCATGAGCCGGGAGCAGGCGGCATTCCTCGAGCGCGCGGTTGCCGAACGGCGCAATATCCTCGTCGCCGGCGGCACCGGGACCGGCAAGACGACGCTCGTCAATGCCCTCCTTGCGCAAGTTGCCGGGACCGACGACCGTATCGTGCTCATCGAAGACACGCGCGAACTGCAGTGCGCCGCGCCCAACCTCGTATCCCTGCGCACGAAAGACGGGGTGGCCTCCCTGACCGACCTGGTGCGCTCTTCCCTGCGCCTGCGGCCCGATCGCATTCCCATCGGCGAAGTCCGTGGACCCGAAGCGCTCGACCTCCTGAAAGCCTGGGGAACCGGCCATCCCGGAGGCATCGGCACGATCCATGCCGGCACGGCGCTGGGTGCGCTGCGCCGCCTCGAGCAACTCATCCAGGAAGCGGTGGTCACCGTGCCGCGCACCGCCATCGCCGAAACCATCGACGTGATCGCGGTCTTGGTCCGCGATGCCGGCACGCGCCGGCTCGTCGAACTCGCGCGCGTGGACGGCCTCGATCCCCGCACCGCCGACTACCGCCTGCTTCCCGCCTGTGGAGTTCTGCCATGATTGTACCATCCCGGCGCGCCCGGCGCGCGCGTCCCGTGTTTCTCTCGCCCCTCGTTCTCGCTGTTGCATTCGCAGCGAATGCGCCCGCCTATGCCTCGGGCTCATCCATGCCATGGGAAGCGCCGCTCCAGTCGATCCTCCAGTCGATCGAAGGGCCGGTCGCCAAGATCGTCGCGGTAATCATCATCATCGCCACAGGCCTGGGTCTGGCTTTCGGTGACACCTCGGGCGGCTTCCGGCGCCTGATCCAGATCGTCTTCGGACTGTCGATCGCCTTTGCCGCATCGAGCTTCTTCCTCTCCTTCTTCTCCTTCGGCGGCGGGGCGCTGATCTGATGTCCGGCAGCGATGTTTCAGGCTTCCATGCGCCGGTGCACCGCTCGCTGAGCGAGCCCATCCTGCTCGGCGGGGCGCCCCGCGCGATGGCCATCGTCAATGGCACGCTGGCCGGCGCGATCGGGCTTGGCCTGCGCCTCTGGCTCGCAGGTCTCGCGCTCTGGGCGATCGGCCACGGCCTCTCGGTCTGGGCGGCGCGCCGCGATCCCCAGTTCCTCGAAGTCGCCCGCCGTCACCTGCGCTACCCGGTCTGGATGCGGCCATGATGTCGCTTCGCGAATACCGCTCGCGCGCCGTCGCCTTGCCGGACTTCCTGCCGTGGGCCGCCCTCGTTGCACCCGGCGTGGTCCTGAACAAGGACGGCGCATTCCAGCGAACCCTGCGTTTCCGTGGGCCCGATCTCGACAGCGCCACCCCCGCCGAACTTGTCGCGGTGACTGCACGGCTGAACAATGTCCTGCGCCGCCTGGGCTCGGGCTGGGCAATCTTCGTCGAAGCGCAACGTGTTCCCGCGCTCGCCTATCCCGGCTCCAGCTTCCCCGACCCGGTCTCAGCCCTCGTCGACCGTGAGCGCGCCGAACAGTTTCGCGAAGCGGGCGCCCATTTCGAGAGCGGCTATTTCCTGACCCTGGTGTGGCTGCCGCCCGCGCAATCCGCCACGCGCGCCGAGAGCTGGCTATTCGAAGGCAAGGCCGAGCAACAGACCGGGGCGGTTGAGCTGCTGCGCAGCTTCATCGACCGCACCAATCGCCTGCTGGCCCTGATCGAGGGGTTGATGCCCGAGGCAGCCTGGCTCGATGACAGCGAGACGCTGACCTATCTCCATGCCTGCATCTCGACCCGGCGGCATCGTGTCCGCGTCCCAGAAACTCCGGCCTATCTGGATGCGATCCTGCCCGACGAAAGCCTGACCGGTGGCCTCGAGCCGCGTCTTGGCGAACACCATCTGCGCACCCTCACGATCAACGGCTTTCCAACCGCCACCTTTCCGGGATTGCTGGACGAGCTCAACCGTCAGGCTTTCGCCTATCGCTGGTGTTGCCGGGCCATCATGCTCGACAAGACCGACGCCACGCGGGTCCTCTCCCGCATCCGCCGCCAATGGTTCGCCAAGCGCAAATCGGTCGCCGCCATCGTCAAGGAGGTCATGACCAACGAGGCCTCTGTCCTCCTGGACAGCGACGCGGCCAACAAGGCCGCCGATGCCGACCTCGCGCTCCAGGAACTCGGCGCCGACCATGCCGGGCTTTGCTACGTCACCACGACCGTCACTGTCTGGGACCGCGATCCCGGCCTTGCCGCAGACCGGCTGCGCCAGGTCGAGAAGATCATTCAGGGCCGCGATTTCACGTGCACGAGCGAGCGCATGAACGCGCTTGAGGCATGGTTCGGCAGTCTGCCGGGGCACGTCTATGCCAATGTCCGCCAGCCCCCGGTCTCGACCCTCAACCTGGCCCACATGCTGCCACTGTCTGCGGTCTGGGCGGGACCGCCCGACGATGCCCATTTCCGGGACGCGCCGCTCTTCCTCGCCAAGACCGAGGGCTCGACGCCCTTTCGCTTCGCACTCCACGTCGGCGATGTCGGCCACAGCCTCGTGGTCGGGCCAACCGGCGCGGGAAAGTCCGTCCTGCTCGCGCTGATGGCGCTGCAGTTCCGGCGCTATCGCGGCAACCAGATCTTCGCGTTCGACTTTGGCGGATCGATCCGCGCGGCCACGCTGGCGATGGGCGGGGACTGGCAGGACCTCGGCGGCGCGCTTCATGCCGATCAAGCCGGGGTCGCCCTGCAGCCGCTGCGCAAAATCGACGACCCGGCCGAGCGCGCCTGGGCCGCCGAGTGGCTGGCTGCAATCCTCGCCGGCGAAGTGGTCGCCCTTGATCCCGCCGCGAAGGACCATCTCTGGTCTGCGCTGTCTTCGCTCGCATCCGCGCCGCCCGCGGAGCGAACCCTCACCGGGCTTGCCGTCCTGCTCCAGTCGCAGACCCTCAAGCAAGCGCTCGCCCCGTATTGCGTGGGTGGCGCCTGGGGGCGGTTGCTCGATGCGGAAGACGAACACCTGGGTAGCGCAAGCATCCAGGCTTTCGAAATCGAGGGCCTGATCGGCGCCGGCGCAGCAGCGGCGGTGCTTTCCTATCTCTTTCACCGGATCGAGGGACGTCTCGACGGTCGTCCGACGCTGATCATCATCGACGAGGGATGGCTGGTACTCGACCATCCCGCGTTCGCCGGGCAGCTCAGGGAATGGCTGAAGACGTTGCGCAAGAAGAACGCGAGTGTCGTCTTCGCAACCCAGAGCCTCGCCGACATCGAGCGATCCTCGATCGCCCCGGCGATCATCGAAAGTTGCCCGACCCGCATTTTCCTGCCGAACGAGCGTGCGGCCGAGCCGCAGATCCAGGCCGTCTACGAGCGGTTCGGTCTCAACGCACGGCAGATCGAAATCCTCAGCCGGGCTGTCCCCAAGCGTGACTATTACTGCCAGTCTCGTCGAGGCAACCGGCTGTTCGAACTGGGTCTGGGCGAGGTCGCCCTGGCGTTCACCGCCGCCTCTTCCAAAGCCGACCAGGCCAGGATCACGCAGATCGTCGCCGAGCATGGACGCGCGCATTTCGCCGCTGCCTGGCTCGCGCAGCGCAGCCTTGGCTGGGCTGCCGAGCTCCTTCCCACCATCCCCACGGAGGTCTGATCATGCCCATGCCCTGTCCGCGTTTCGCCCGCTGGTCCCTGGCCGCCGCCAGCCTGGCGATGGCGCTGGTGACGACAAGTCCGGCCCATGCCCAGTTCGGCTTTGGCGGCATTGTCTATGACCCCACGAACTACGCGCAGAATGTCCTGACGGCTGCCCGGTCGCTCCAGCAGATCAACAACCAGATCCAGCAAATCCAGAACCAGGCGCAGAGCCTGATCAACGAGGCCAAAAACCTCGCGAGCCTGCCGGTCTCGACGCTCTCGACACTGGAAGCGCAAGTCCAGCAGACCCGTCAGCTCATCGGCCAGGCGCAGCGGATCGCTTACAGCGTCAAGGATATCGAAAGCGCCTTCGGCTCCCGCTATTCCGGAACAGCGCTCACCGGTCCGGCGCGCGACATGGTGGCCAACGCCAATGCCCGCTGGCAGGACAGCGTCGCCGCCTTCGAGGATGCCCTGAAAGTGCAGGCGGGTGTCGTCGGCAACATCGACGGTGCCAGGTCCTCGCTTTCGGCCCTGGTCACCGCCAGCCAGAGCGCGAGCGGCGCGCTCCAGGCAGCCCAGGCCGGAAACCAGCTTCTCGCTCTCCAGAGCCAGCAACTGGCCGACCTCACCGCCACCCTTGCAGCGCAGGGCCGGGCTCAAACCCTGGAAGCGGCGCGCAACGCCGCGGCGGAGGCGGAAGGGCGCGCACGCTTCGCCCGGTTCCGGGGGCATAACTGAGATGCGGCCGGGAAGAAAAGGATTGCGCCTGTTGGGCGTGGCGGCCTGTCTGGCGCTTGTCCTGGGTCTGGGCCTTGCTGCGCTGCGCGCGCCCGCTGGGCCTTTGGCGCACGCACCAGCGCGTCCCGATCCCTCCCGGCCAGACCTTGCACCCTCGTCGTGCCGCACCGCGACGGCCGCGGATCCCGTCTGCGATGCCTATTGGGCGGACCGCCGCCGCCACTTCTTCACGCGGCCATCCAAGCCATGAACGACACCAGCGTCATCGACACCTTCCTGGGCGTCTTCACCCGCTACATCGAATCCGGCTTCGGCCTGCTTGGGGGCGAGGTCGGCTTTCTCTCCTCGACCCTCATTGGCATCGATGTGACGCTCGCCGCCCTGTTCTGGGCCTGGGGCGCCGACGAGGACGTGATCCAGCGCCTCGTGCGCAAGACACTCTACATCGGCACGTTCGCCTTCATCATCGGCAACTTCAGCCATCTCGCGTCCGTGCTGTTCGAGAGCTTCGCGGGCCTTGGCCTCAAGGCCTCGGGCAGCGGAATGGCGATCGGCGACTTCATGCGTCCAGGCGCGGTTGCGGGAACCGGGCTCGATGCCGGCGCACCGTTGCTCGATGCCACCGCCGATCTCCTGGGGCCGGTCGGCCTGTTTACGAACTTCGTCCAGATCGCGATCCTCCTCA
Organism: Novosphingobium pokkalii; assembly: GCF_014652855.1. Taxonomy (GTDB): domain Bacteria; phylum Pseudomonadota; class Alphaproteobacteria; order Sphingomonadales; family Sphingomonadaceae; genus Novosphingobium; species Novosphingobium pokkalii. Next base: position 19,632 of record NZ_BMZP01000013.1, on the reverse strand, counting down.
TTGCCTGGCTGATCGTCGTGCTCGCCTTCTTCGTGCTCGCGATCCAGGTCTTCGTCACGATCATCGAGTTCAAGCTCGTGACGCTCGCAGGCTTTGTCCTTCTCCCCTTCGCCTTCTTCGGGCGCACTGCCTTCATGGCCGAGCGCGTGCTCGGGCACATCATTTCCTCTGGCATCAAGGTGCTGGTGCTCGCCGTCATTACCGGCATCGGGACGACGCTGTTCAGTCAGTTCACCGCTTCAGGCCTCGGGCAGGATCCGACGGTCGAACAGGTCATGGCGATCGCGCTTGCCGCATTGACGATGCTCGGGCTCGGCATATTCGGTCCCGGCATCGCCAATGGCATCGTCTCGGGGGGACCCCAGCTTGGTGCTGGTGCCGCAGCCGGCGCGGCAGTGGCGGCCGGCGCCACGCTCGCAGGCGGCGCTGCCGCCGCTCGCATGGCGGGCGGCGCGGCAATCGGTGCGGCGAGCTCCGCCGCGTCCGGCATGGCACGGGGACTGGGCAGCGCCAGCGAGGCCTATTCGGCAGGAGCTGCCGGCAAGACCGGCGCCGGTGCCGTGGCCGCTGGGCTCGCCAATGTCGCCCAGGCCGCCGCTTCTCCGGCGACCTCACCGCTTCGCCGCGCGGCCGACGCCCTCAAGAGCGAGTTCGCCAAAGGCAAGGAAGCCGATCCGGCGGAGGCTTCTCCCGGGGGAGGCGCCGAGCAGCCGCCCGCATGGGTTGGCGCGATGAAGCGGCGCCAGGCGCTGGGGCAGGGGGCAACCCTGACCAGTCACACGCTCAAGGGCGGCGACAGCCATGGCGGCGGTGCCGGCCCCGATCTCAGCGAAAAGGAGTAACCGCGCGATGTTTCGACGCCCATCGGTCCGCTATGGCGACACCCCGCGCCCGGAAACCCCCTATCAGCGTGCCGCGCAGGTCTGGGATGACCGCATCGGTTCGGCACGCGTCCAGGCCAGAAACTGGAGGCTCGCCTTCTTCGGGAGCCTCTCGCTGTCGACGCTGCTTTGCGCCGGCCTCGTCTGGCAATCGGCACGCGGAACGGTCGTTCCCTGGGTGGTCCAGGTCGACAAGTTCGGCGCCGCCGAAGCGGTGGCGCCCGCCGACGCGAACTATCGGCCGACCGACCCGCAGGTCGCCTTCCATCTCGCGCGCTTCATCGAGGAGGTGCGCAGCATCCCGGCCGACCCGGTGATCCTGCGCCAGAACTGGCTGCGCGCCTATGATTTCGCGAGCGAGCGCGGTGCCGTCGCGCTCAGCGACTATGCCCGCGCCAATGACCCTTTCGCGCAAGTGGGCAAAGCACAGGTCGCGGTCGATGTCTCGAGCGTCATCCGCGCTTCGCCCGACAGCTTCCGGATCGCATGGACCGAGCGGCGCTACGTGGATGGCGCACTGGCTGAAACATCGCGCTGGTCGGCAATCGCCACCATCCTGACCCAGACCCCCAGAACGCCCGATGCCCTGCGGAAGAATCCGCTCGGGATCTACGTCAACGCGCTCAACTGGTCGAAGGAGCTTAGCCAATGACCAAGTTACCCTTTGGCCTCTGGCCGCTCACCGCCGCAGCCTTACTGGGCTCGTCCATCTTGACCACTGGAGGACTGGCGCAGGCGGTTCCTTCCCCCGCAGCCGGCAAAGTCCCGCAAGCCCAAGCCAGGCCTGGCATTCGCACGGCAAAGCCCGCACCAACGTCCCGCGAGCGGTCGAGCCTGCGCGCCAGGGGCGCACGGAAAACCGATCTTTCCGACCCGCAGCGCCAGGTCGGCGCGGCCAACGCCGCCGCTCGCATTCAGCCGAGCAAGGGCGGCTACTTCAACGCGATCCAGCAATATGCCTATGCTGACGGCGCGCTCTACCAGGTCTATTCCGCCCCCGGCCAGATCACCGACATTGCGCTCCAGGAGGGCGAGGAACTGGTGGGCTTGGGGCCGGTAGCGGCCGGGGATACCGCGCGCTGGATCATCGGCGACACGGTGAGCGGCGCAGGTGCCGCCAAACGGGTCCATATTCTGGTGAAGCCGACCCGCGGCGATATCGCGACCAACCTCATCATCAACACCGACCGGCGAACCTACCATCTCGAGCTCAAGGCGACGCCATCGACCTACATGGCGTCGGTCTCCTGGACCTATCCGCAGGATGCGCTCATCGCGCTGCGTCGGGCCGATGCGGAACGCGCGCGCACGGCGCCGGCTGCCACGGGACTTCAACTCGATGGCCTGAATTTCCGCTATCGCATCACCGGCGACCGTCCGGACTGGCGCCCCCTTCGCGTCTTCGACGATGGCCGTCAGGTCATGATCGAGTTTCCCGAAGCCGTGAGTACGACGGCCATGCCACCCCTGTTCGTGATCGGCGATGACGGCGCTGCCGAGCTCGTGAACTACCGCGTGTCCGGCCGCTACATGGTCGTCGATCGCCTCTTTGGTGCAGCAGAGCTGCGCATCGCCTCGCGTAGGGCCGAGCAGCGGGTGCGGATCGAGCGCGACAAGGCCAAGCCGCGGAGGGCATCATGAGCGAGCAGGATCTCTCGCGTGACGATGGCATCCTTGCGACGCCGACGGCGGAGGGGGCGCATTCCGGGCAACTGGCGGATCCGGCGCCATTCCGCCTTGGCGGCGAGCCGCCGCGGGTCATGCGTCTTTCGCGCAAGGTGCTCGCACTTGGCGGCGGGGTGGTCGCCTGCGCGATAGCCGGCGCCCTGTTCTATGCACTGCAGCCACGCGGCGCCTTGCCCCCTGCCAACCTTTACGAGCCGCAGGCGAGCGCAAAACCGGATGTCCTTGCCGGAGCACCCGCGAGCTACGACAAAGTCCCCCGGCTCGGACCGCCCCTGCCAGGCGATCTCGGCCGGCCGATCCTTGCCGCACAGCAGGAAGGGACACCCGTTCCGGTGCCCCCGATGGGCGCTCCGCCTGCGCCACCGCAGACCGCTGCGGCTGAAGCCGCCCGGCGACAGGCCGAAGCGCGCCAGGCTGCGATCGCGAGCAAGCTCTTCCTCACATCGGGAAGCACCGCTGCTTCGGAGCAGCGATTGGCTGCGCCCGCAGATACCGCACAAGCGCCCGCGCAGCCCGGTGCCTCAACCGCGCGCGAAGCCGATGAGCAGCAAGCGGCACGCCGTGCCTTTCTCTCGCCGGACACCCGCCGGGTGACGGCAAGCGTGCAGCGCATCGTCGCCGCGTCGTCGTCGCACACGCTGCTGGCGGGCAGCGTCATTCCCGCTGCACTTATCACCGGGATACGCTCCGATCTTCCGGGTCAGATCACCGCGCAGGTCACCGAGAATGTCTACGACAGCGCAACCGGCAGGCTCCTGCTTATCCCGCAGGGGAGCCGACTCATCGGTGAGTATGACAGTGCTATCGCCGCCGGCCAGACCCGCGTCCTCTTTGCGTGGGACCGCCTTATCCTGCCAGGTGGACGCTCGATCCTGCTCGACCGGCAGCCCGGCGCGGATGCGGCCGGCAATGCCGGGCTTCAGGACCGTACCAACTATCATTGGGGGAACATGCTCAAGGCGGCATTCGTCTCGACCATGCTTGGGGCAGGCACGCAGCTGGTTGCGCAAGGCGACGATGAACTGACCCGCGCGCTGCGCTACGGTCTTCAGGACACGATCAACCAGACCGGCCGCCAACTCGTACAGCGCGAGATCGCCGTGCCGCCAACGCTGACGATCCGACCCGGCTTTGCCCTGCGGGTCCTTGTCACCCGCGACATCGTTCTCGAGCCACTGGATGGGGAGGACGGCCAATGAGAAAGCTGCGCCTGGGGCCGGTCCTGGAAGACAAGCCGGTAAAGGTATCGGTCGAATTGTCGGCCGAGCTTGCCCGAACCCTCGCCGCTTATGCCGAAGCGCATGCCCGGGAAACGGGGCTGTCCGGGCCATTGCCCCCTGAACGGCTGATCCCGCCCATGCTCGAGCGCTTCATGGCGACCGATCGAGGCTTCAGGCGCGCCGGGGGAAGCTGAACCTGCATCTGCCTCGCGGGTGTCGTCTGTCAGCTCGTCAAGGTGCCTCTGACGAGCCATTCGCACGCCACGGGTGGCTGGACCGGCTCCGCAACGTCTGAGCACCAGGCCAGGACATGCATTGCGATCGATGCCAGCGAGAGGGGTATTCATGCCTGAACACGCAGCGCCCATGTGGGAGCAGCACCACCGGTTTGCCGCATTCTTTCAGGGGCAGTTGAATACGATCCAGCAAGGCGCCATCGCGGCGCAAGCGGGTATCCCGATCATCTTCCTCGTCCTCGACCGCGCTTGCGTCGCAGCAGCGCAGCCACAGACATGGGCGATAGTGTGGATCGGCGTGCTGGCCTGGCTGCTTCTCGGACTGCAACTGTTCCGCACATTCCAAACGGATGCCCACCGCGTGCTGGCGACCTATGAGGCGGAGTGGGACCTCGCGTTTCCGGGCATTCCAGCGCAACGGCTCGCGAGCTTCCTTCTCAACACGACATACCGCCAACGGGCGCGCAAGCGCTGACCGATCGGCATACGACTGCCCGGTTGTAGGACGCCCATGCGCTTTTGGTGCGTGATCGCGCCCATCGGGACGGGAGCCCGCTACGCGCCGCGGTTCCGCTCGGAGCGCGGATATCGATATCGGCAGTCGCGACCGCTCCGCGCAAAGTCCCGTCCGCAGGCGCTCGATCAACGTTGCGTCACTCTGCCGGCGTTGCCCGCATCAGCAGCCCTCATCCGGCTTGGGGTGCGGCTCGGTTTCCTGGAGCGTTGCGGCGCCCCCGATCTGGACCTCAGCGCCGCTGACCTGGCCGGGGGAAATGCCCGACCAGGTCAGCGGCGCTCGCGCAGCGCAAGGACATGGATAAGGCGCCGACCGGGATGATGAAGCCCCGTCAAAGCGTGCGGGTATTGTCGGCAATCAACTTTAGCGCGGCCGTGGTGGCCTTCGCCGTGCTCGTCTTGCCCGTCCGGATATTGTCAGCAAGCTCCATGAGCCGAGCGCTGATCACGGTACCGGTCTCCGCCTCCTCCTGCAGGCCGATCCCCCCTTTCTCCTTTGCCACTCGGTCCCATTCGGCGCGCACGGCGGCCCAATAGTCCCTTGTTGCGGCCCAGTAGTCGTCGGCGGCCTTCACGTTATAGCCATCGAACTTCGTATAGGTGTTGAGGACATATTCCTGGACGATTGGTACAAGCTTGCCATCTTTCCGTCCGAGCTTGGTATTGTCCTGCCAGTGGATCCAGCCATCGGGTGTGATCTGGTGTCGGTTGATCGCGTAGTAGCGGTCATAGACCGGGTGGCGCACGGCATCACGGCGGGCGAGCGGACGCCAGGTCCAGTTCGACCGCCAGCGGCGGACACCACCCTGTGTCTCGAACTGACCCCATCCGCCATAGCGCGGGCTGTCATCGACCTGATAGACGGTCTGCGACCAGCGGCCGGTACGCATCTTCTCCGGCACGTCTTCCCATTTCCAGGTGTTGGTGTCGGCATAGACCAGCACGCGCGTCGGCTCATATTCCCAGTCCTGGCGCCAGTGCTTGATGACCATGTCCTTGCCCTCGGCATTGACGACAAGGAGGTGCTGGAGGACTATTCTGCGCCCCGTATCCTCGATAACCCGGACGGATTCGAAACCGCCGGAGGTCTTCTTGTCGATGGGGGTGTAGCCAGCATCCCAACGGGTGGATTCCTGCATGTCGAAGCGCACCTTGTAATTGCCCGCCATGGCGAGAATGTCGGCGCGGTCCTGTTCGAATGTCGCGTCAGCCTGTGCGGCGGCGATCGGAGGATGGGCAAGCGCGGGGGCAGCGGTGCAGGCAAGGGCAAGCAGGCTGGCGCCCAGGAACGTCTTCAAGCGGTTCATTGGGGGGTCCTCCCTTTTGATCAGAAACGGTAGCTGAGCGAGACGCTCGCGTTGCGGCCGGGCTGGGTATAGGCGTCGGTCACGGTCGAGCTGGCGGCGAGCCCGCGCACGTCGCTCCACCAGGCGTATTTCTTGTCGAGGATGTTGAAGATGCCGGCGCGCAGCGTCAGGTTTCGAGCCGGCTTCACGAAGGCCGTGGCATCGAGGATAGTGAAGCCATCGGGCCGGTAGGCGCCCGCAGGAGCGCGGTCATTTTCCTTTTGCGCCGCGTGGGTCAGCATCAGTTGACCGCCAAAGCGCTCGGCACGGTCACGCCACCCGACTCCCATGACCAGTTTCAGCGGATCGATCGACACCAGCGGACTGGAGATGCCGCTACGAATGCTGTCGCCCTTCGCCCAGGACAGGGCAAGCTGGCCGGTCAGGCCATTGCCCGCAGAGAGGTCGAGTTTGCCTTCCAGGCCCTTGATCTTCACCTGCGCGAGATTGATGTACTGATAGATGATCGGATCAGCGACCGTGCCGGTGCCGCTGACGATTTCCTGGCTGATGAAGTTGTCGTAGTGGCCACTGAACCCGGTGACGCTTGCTACCACATGCGTGCTCGACAAGCGCAGGCCACCCTCGATCGTCTTGCTGGTTTCGGGCTTGAGACCGGGGTTGGGGATCGTACGATAGGCGCCAAAGGGCGAGGTCGGGTTCTCGAAGAACTGGTTCACTTGGGAAGGCGCGGGCGCCTTGAAGCCATGGGCGTAGTTGGCAAAGAGACTCACAGTCTCCGCCAGTTTCACCACGGCGCCGATCTTGGGCGACACGCGCGAGCCACTTTGCCTGACGGCGGCAAAGCGGGGCAGCAGCGGGTCGGCCTGCGGGCGCAGCGCATAATGATCGAAGCGCAGCGCAGGGTAGAGCTGTACGCGGCCGCCCGCGATCTGGATGCGGTCGGATAGATAGCCGCCCGCCAGTGTGAAGTCGGTGACGGGGAAAGCGCGCGTCGGGAAGACGTCGGGGGCGGTCGGCACGGTGCCGTCGCGCAAGCCCGTCTGCCGGGTGATCGAACCATCCGCGCCCCAGGCCAACTGGTGCAGAAGTGGCCCGGTCGCAAAGTCGCTGCGGAACTCGGCCGAACCGCCAAACACCCGGTTGCGGAACACATTGAGCCGGGTGCGGTCGGCAGCGGTATTGCGATCCTCGGCAGTGAACTGGCGGTTCTCGCCGTCCTGCCAGTACGCAGTCAGCTGTATGAAGTCGATCGCGCCTTCGGCCTCCCGCCGCCAGTCGAGGGCCACGCGCTTGCGTTCGGTTGTGTCATGGGCCTTGAGAGCGAGGACGCTGGTCGCGGCCGAAACGACTGGCGCCACGCCGCTCAGCACATTGGTGTTGACGATACCCTTCTCATACTCGCCCGTCAGGCGCAGGCGGCTTGAGGGGCCAGTTTCAAGCGCGAGTTTGCCGAGGATGGCGTTCGATCGTGTATCTTGCGGGTTTGGCGTAGTCCGGGTTGCATTGGGAGCATCATTCGTGCCCTGGTTATCGAGTTCGTGGCCATCCCGGCGGGTGTAGGCGATCATGCCCGACAGCTCGCCACTGCGTGCCGCGAATATCGCGGTCTCGCTGAATTCCCGGTCCGCCGAATCGTAGCTGGTGCGCAGCCGGCCACCGACCTTGGCATCGCCGCGCAGCAGGTCGGCGGGATCGGTCGTGGTGAAGCTGACCGCACCGGCCAGGCCGTCGCTGCCATACAGCGCCGACGCCGGGCCGCGCAGGATCTCGACCGACTTGATCAGGCCGAGATCGACATAGTTTCCTCGGCCCGCCGATTGTGCCCCGAACTCGAAGCCATCTGGAACCCGAACGCCGTCGACCTGGATCAGCACGCGGTTGCCTTCAAGCCCGCGGATGTTGAAGCTGGAGGCGCCGTCGCGCCCGGTTGCGCCAAGCGCCGCGCCAAAGCGGGCAGGGGATCGGCGGACGCTCACCCCGGGTTCGAACCGCACCAGGTCCTTGATGTCCGAGACCATTTCGTCAGCCATCTGCTCGTCGGTCTTGACGGTCACAAGGCCTGGCAGATCCTGCAGTCTGACCGGTGCCCGCGTGGCGGTGACGACAATCTGGTTCATGCGCTCAAGCCAGTAGTACCCATCATTGTCCTGCGCGCGGGCGGGGCCGGCTAGCAGCGCGAATGCAAGCGCCAGCGACGCACAGGCCGGGCGAGCCTGCAAACCGGCGAAGACTGCGGGCCTTGACCGACGTGCGTTACGACTTGTGTTCGAACAGATGTATCCCGAGGCTGCCCCCATCACTTCAATACCCCCTTTAGCTAATGCAAGTGATTCGCATTAGCTAAACTAGCGACGGTCGATTGTCGCGGTCAAGCGCGATCTTTCCAGCGCCTGGCCTTGGAGCAACCGTTCGAGCTCAGCTGACCTGAGCGTGGCAGGGAGCAATTGGCCAAAGCGGTAATTGCTGGATTACGAAGCGTTGCGGAGCTGACAGGCGCCTGTTTGACTGATGCTCGCGCCGCCGATTCGGCACGGCAATCAGAGCCAGCCGCGTTTCCACCGCGCTGGGCGAACTCACTGCCTACGCTGCAACCTGTCTTTGCACGCCAGTCTGCGACAGCCGCGAACGGCTGTTGCTCACGCCGGGAATATGCGTCTCTTGCTCGTCCTCGACAGCCGGGCGCCTCTCGTCCCGGCGAGGGGACGAACTTATGCCCAAGCCATTCTTCCAAGCAGGCATCGCGGCCATCCTGATCGCGCAGCCACTTCCCGCAGCAGCCAACAATCTTGGTGAGAACGGCGCATGGCAGTTCCGTTCGCCGACCGACCTTGCCAATCTGACTCTTGTCCTCGACGCGATCGAACGCAAACGGGCTGGTGGCTACGCCGCTCCGGCCTACACGACCACGATTGAGCGCCAGTTCAACTGCGGCATAACCGTGACCGCGCTCGGCAATTCATCGGCACAGACCGCGCTCGCCAACTCGCCGACCCTCGGCGGCCCGACCTCATCTTCCCAAGGCAACGCCAACGACGCCCAAAACGGCCGCGGCGGAACCACATCGAACGGCCAGACAAACAGCGGAACAGTCAACGCCTCGGCGAGCGGCGATGTCGGAGCCGTGATCCAGGGCAGCCCCTATCAGGCCATCAATGCGACCCAGACCAATACCGGTGTGCAGACGGCCACCGTCACCGGTTCAACCGGGTGCGCCTTTGGGGCGCTCAACTGATGCGCCGCGACGCCGCGCGCAATTCAACGCGCAAGAGCCCTGCGGTTCTGACGGTGCTGGCAAGTGCTGCTCTCGGGGGTTGCGCCAGCATGCATGGACTCTCCCTCGCGCCGGGCGAGGCAAAGGTCCTTGTCGGCCCCGCGGTTCGAGAGAACCGGACACCGATGGACCCCGTGCTGTCTTGCGTAGCTGGACAGCTTCCAGGCTTACCCACCAAGCCCTTGGTGATCGCGGTGGGTGACGTCCGCGATTACACCGGCAAATACTCCGTCAGCGAGGGCAACGCCGTCACCCAGGGCGGTGCGCTCATGGTCGCCTCAGCGCTCGGCAAGCTCGAAGGCCGCGTCCGCATTGCCGAGCGGTTCGATCCCACGATTGCCGAGCGGGAGCTTGGCTACACGGATCGGCGTCAGCTCGGTGACGGTACGGTGCATGATCTCCCTGGTCCATCGGGGAAACAGACGGTGCCCTGGCTGCCTTACTATGGCGGCAGCATCGCCGCCTCCGACTACTACATCGTCGGCGGCATCACCGAACTGAACTACGACATCCGATCGGGCGGCCTGCAGACCGGCGTGGGATCGATCGGCCCCAAGCACCGGACCTATACACAGTCGGTCGCCGTGGACCTCCGGATCGTCGACACACGATCCTTGCTGGTGGTCCGCACCGTCAGCCTCACCAAGCAGTTTACCGGCTACGAGACGGGCTTTGGCATCTTCCGCTTCTTCGGCTCCGATCTCTTCGACATCAACATCGGCGCCAAAGGCCAGGAGCCGCTGCAGCTTGGCATTCGCGCCGCTCTGGAAGAGGCGACTGTCCGGCTCCTCGGTGCGGTTGCCCGGATCGACGTGGGACCGTGCCTCGCCAACGCGGGCTGGGGTGAGACCGGAGCGGCAGCGCTTTCGGACCTTGGGCCGCTGGTGGCTTTGAGATCGCCCGCGATCGGCGATCCATTCAACGGATTGCCATCCGCAGCCGCGCCACTCGGGGCCGACGTCCAGATCGTCTTCGAGGTCGGGTCCGACACGCTGAGCGGCGCAGCTTCGGCACTTGTCGAGCGCATCGCGGCTGACGCAGCGCGTGGACCGGTTTCCGTGACGCTGTTGGCGCGTGACACGGAAACGATCGAGCCGGCGAAGCGGACCGCTCTGACCGACCGACGGCTCGCCGCGCTGTCTGCCGCGCTCGCGCGTCGGGGCATCGATCCCGCCTCGATCTCGATCATCTGGCGTCCCGCTCCGGCCGACACATCGCTTCCGTCCGCTGGCGCGGGGCTGCTGCGCCTGGCCCAGTTGCGGATCAGCTGAAGCTTCGCCCGTCACCTGCAACTTCACCCGACCAAGTTCCCCCACCTGAAAGGACCACTGCCATGACACCTCGAAACCACGCCCGGATTTTCCGCCGCCGTCAGCTTCTGCTCGGTGCCGCAGCGGCGGCTCTGAATATCTGCGCCGCCGCGACCGTCGCCGCGCAGCCCACCCCGCCTGTGGTCCAGGCTGGCGGGAACACGATCCTCGCGAGCGACCAGCATCAGTCCTATGCCTTGGTAACATCGACCGTTGCCGATTCCACGGCCGAGCTTCGGGGTGCAGCAGACGGCAGCGCGCTGCAGGTTACCGATAATGTGCTGAGCGCAAATGCGCGTGCCAATGTCGCGGCTGCGACCTGGGAGCCCGACGCCACGGGTTCGCTCCGGTCGGAGGCAGCCACACTCTCGACCGGATGGTCGGGCACCAGTGCCAGTAGCGGGATCGTCATCGCGTCCCGCCAGCAGGCGCAAGGCACTGCCGTCGCCGGCAAGATTGGCGGTGCCGGTTCGCCGTCCCGCCTTGGCGCGGCCTTGACCAATGTCTCGGACAGTTCGGTCCATATGGATGCCAACACCCTGGAGGCTGGCGGCACCGGCAACGAAGCGTCGTCCGCGCTCTCGCTCACCAATCTGTCCTCCGGCCTCAGCGCCGGGATCGTCAACGACCAGTCGATCACCGATGCATCGACGGTGAAAGCCGCGCAGTTTGGTGACCTTCGCATCTCGGCGAATGCTCTCTCGGGTTCGAGCGTCGAGCTTTCCGGCAACAGCACGCGAGCGCTCGCTCATGGCAGCAACGCCGCGAACGCCCTGACGGTGGATGCGGTCGCTGTGGAGGGTGTCGGCGCAGGCGGTGCGCCTTCGACGGTCGATACTGGTTCGAATGAAGGGGAAGTGCACGCGCAGTTCGGCGTCCTCTCGAACCAGCGGCTGGACGGAACAGTTGCGGCGAAGAATGCCGGAATCGCCTTGGTGCAGATCGGCGGCGCTGCGAGTGGTTCGTCGATCGTGAATGACGCGAACCAGATGGCTGCCGGCAGCTACGGAAACCGTGTCGATAACAGCCTCTCCCTCAATGCCCCGACGATCGCGACGGACAACATCGGGGCAGGGACCGCCAATGTCACCAACATGCAATTGGTGAATGCCGTTGCGGTGAGCGCGCGGGCCGGACAGGGGCCGCGTTCGGTGGTCCAATCCGATCTCACCGGATCGACGGCCTCGCTCTCCGAAAACTTGGTCACCGCTGCAGCCACGGGCAATCAGGCAGATGCCAACCGGCTGACCGTGACCGCCGCATCCCTGATGTCCGGCCAGAGCAGCGGCGGGGAAGGGGGCGGCCCCGGAATTCCGCCGGTGATCGGCACAGCGGCAGTTACTGAGGACGGTAACATGACCGTCACGGCGCCCCTCAGCGTTCAGAACGTGCAGATCAATCAGGGCCTGATTGCCGCGTCGCAGGAACAGTCGCTGAACAGCCTTTCCATTGGCAGTGCGCTTTCAGGATCGGCGCTCGATCTCTCGCGCAATGCGGTCGCCGTCAGTGCGAGCGGAAGTCGCGCAACGAATGAACTCGGTATCTCGGGTTCGAACGTTGGCTCGGCGGCGGACCTCAACAATCTGCAGATCGGGCGTGGATCCATCTCGGCCACGATCGGATCGATGACAAACCGCAGCGGCTTTACCGCTTGGACGAGAGGGGCGATCGACGACAGCACGGTCGCCGTTCTGGGCAATCAGCTCACGGCAAGCGCGAACCAGAACAGTGCGACGAACGCGCTCAGCGTCGAGGGCGCGCGCCTGGTCAGCACCAGTGGCCATTCGAACGCACAGGCCGGCAGCCTTGTCGAGGGGATCGGCGCCGCCGGCGACTTCGCGCTCGCCAGCACGCAGGAAATCCTGGGAGGCTATCAGTTGCCGGTTGCCAACGGCGCTGAGGTCCATGGCGCATTCGGGGCAACGTCTGGTGGGTCGATTACGGGCTCGTCGTTCGCGGTAAGTGATAACGGCCAGACTGCATCGGCGACCGGCAACACCGTGTCGAACGCGCTTGCGCTCAAGTCGGCATGGCTTGGCGCTCCGGGCGAGCGGGCGACGGGTTCGGCTCTCGCTTCCACGCAGAGCGCGCAGGCTCAAATCACCGCCGTCTCGGATATGATCCTTTCAGTGCCGGCGGGACTGACCAGCTCCTCGGCGGAAATCGCTGGCAACAGCAGCATCGCCTTCGCGCGCATGAACAGCGCATCGAACGCGCTTTCCATCGATGCGGCGCTCATCGGACCGCTCAGCAATCAGCCGGCGTTCGTCGAGCACAGCGTCGGGGCGCCGCCCCAGGCCATGGGTGACCATGTCCTCGCCAACACCCAATCGGCTACCGGCAGCGTATCGGGTGCGTCGTCCATTGGCGCCCTTGGCACCAACGGACCGCTCGACGGCGCATCTCTGGCGCTGAACGGAAACACCGCACAGGCCTCGGCCGCCGCCAACTCGGCCTCGAGCTCGCTGGCCATGGTCAGTGCAGTCGCGCCTGCTGCCTCCGTGGCTCTGGCGAATTCCCAGTCGAGCTTCGCCGCCGTTGGGGCCGCTGCTGGTCTCGATGCCGGAAGCACTGGCCGGCTTTCGGGCTCGCAGAGCGGCATATCGGCCAACTCGGCGATCGCACAGGCGACCGGCAATGGCTCGTCCAATGCCATGACGCTGTCCGGTGCCACTGGCTACGATTGCGTGCCTGACCTTGCATCCGTCACCACCGGGCCACTGAACAGCGGGGTGGGGCCAGCGATCCTCTCGAATGCGCAACTGAACGCTGGCGCCGTGTCCGCATCCGCCCTGGTTCGCAATGCCTCGCTCACCATGCCGACCGGCAATCTCACGGGGAGCGCTGCGGACGTGACCGGCAACGTCGCCACGGCGACTGCTTATGGCAACTCGGCCGCCAACAGCATCATGCTGGCTTCGGCAAACGCGTTCCCAGCGGTCGGGATCGTCAACAGTCAGCTCAATACCGCAGCGGTGACCGCCGTTTCCGGTGCAGTTCTGACGCTCACGCCCGCCGCTATGACCGGTTCGCGCGCCTCATATGCGGGCAATGTCGTGACCGCGCAGGCGGTGGGCAACTATGCCAGCAGCACGATCAGCTTTGGGCGTTGAATAGCGGGGGTCTGCCCTGGCCCCCGGTCAGGCCCCTGCGGGCCGCCGCGTGTCCCCTGGCGCGGCGGCCCACTCCCTTTCAGATCAGGGGGCTAAACCCGGGCTCGCCCATTCTCGCCGAGGTCATCAGGTGTCCGGCCTGAGGACCAGTCCTCGTCTGACGGTTCGAGATAATAGGCCTGTTCCTCGAAGCGCGCGGGCATCGCGTGCCCGGGTTCACCCGCCAGCCAGCTGGCCCAGCTCGCCCGGGGCAGGAAATACGGCATGTTCCCGGCGGCTTGCGTGACCAGCCCGGTGGCAGGAACGAGAAGGCTCGCGCAGTGGAGTTGACCTGCGGACCCCGTGCAGACCCCGGCCCAGGCGAGATAGGGTTCGTCCCATGCGCCAACCCAGGTTCGCGTAACTCCGCCCCGGTCCCGCGATGGATAGGCGACGTCTTCCACGATGAGGAGGCAGCGGGCGAGGCCGTCGGCGTCGAGCAGGCGACCGGCCCCTGGCACGAGATCGCGCGCGAACAGATTGCTTCGTCGATCAGCGGGTTCAGCGCTGTTGAAACAAGACGCCGGAAGCGACCATTGAGCCAGTTCGATCTGTGGTCCGCTCGCAGCGTTGATCGCAACGAGGACATTTTCGCCCGGCCAGATGGTCGGCGTCCACTTGAGCGCACCAGACGGGCGCGCGGAGAAGTGTTTGGCGATCTCTGACAGTGCGCCACGGCACCGAATCAGTTTGGTCATGTACCTTGCCTAGCAGCGCTGCGGATCGGGTGCCGATAGCCAAAGTGCGAAGCAGTGAGGCCGCCGAAAGGACCCCAGTGATTACGTGGCGAATTACGCCGGGAAACTCAAACCCCGGGTGATCCAGAGAATGGTGTCGGATCATCAAACCGGTGGATTCTCGCTATGACCGCGGGACTAGCGGGGGCACTTGCTGAAAAGCCAGAACTGGATTGTGCACCAGCGCGAACCGTAAGGCGAAGGTCGATTCGCGGGCAAGCATCGCTGGGTGTGGTGCAAATACCCGGATCTTGTGTGCAGATTTTCAGCCTTAAATACGCGTATGATCAAATAAATATATGGAAAAACCGTCTCAACGTACCCGAGGGATTGCGTCCGTCGTCTTCTCTACTCTTCTGTATCCGTTTTTATCCCTTCGCAAGTTATTCTATCCTATCTTGCGACGTATATGCCAGAGGCAGATAATTCTGTTGCGCTTGACGCCTCATGGCGAAATTATTGGGTCAGGGGGTGCCAGTAACTGCCAACGAATGGAAGCAAGTCCCATGTCCAACACCGACAAGATCATCCGCCTGAAGACAGTTCTCGCCAGGACCGGCTTGTCCCGCTCCACCATGTACCGCAAGATCGCCGAGGGGACTTTCCCCTCGCAAATGAAGATTAGCGCTCACGGCGCGGGCTGGCGGGAATCCGCTGTTAATCGCTGGATCGAAGATCCGGTGTCATATCGTGATGAGGGGGCCGCGCAGTGAAGTCGCCGCCCCCCGTCGAGCCGCTCTGCGTGAAGGTCAATGACGCTACGCGTATGATCGGCGTCGGTCGCACCAAGCTCTACGAACTGATTGCGTCCGGCGAGATTGAGGCCATCAAGCTCGGTAAGTCGACTCGCATCATGACTGCCAGTCTGCACGAACTGGTCATGCGGCAGCGCGAGCCGGAGTAGGCTCGCCTGCCGCCCGATCTGCGGCCGGGGCGCGATTACCCAGAAAATCTGCCCATTGCTTCATCAAGCTCCGGCGCTTTTCAAAGAAGTCGGTTCGGCGGTAGGCGGCTTCGACCTTGTTGGGCAGCTTGTGGGCCAACGCCTTGTCAGCGACTTCCTTGGGAAAGTCCGTGCATTCAGCGGCCCAGTCGGTGAAGGTCGAGCGAAAGCCATGCACCGTGATGGTGGCGAAACCATCGTTGCGGAGCAGTTTGGTCATGGTCATGTCGCTGATCGGCTTCTTGCCATCCTTGGAAAAGATGAGGCCAGTATCACTGGTCCGTTCATTCCAGCGCTTGCGCAGCAGTGCGACAGCGGGCGCCGAAAGGGGCACGACATGGGTTTCGCCAGCTTTCATCCGTTCGGCGGGAATGGTCCAGACCGCATTTTCGAGGTCGAACTCGGTCCATACCGCGAGGCGCGTTTCGTTGGATCGTACGGCGTTGTAGATCGTGAAGCGCAAGGCGTCGCGCCCCGTCGTCGGGGCGGCGCTCGCAAGCTTCTTCATCAGTGCCGGAACATCGGAATAGGGCATGGCCTCCATGTGCCCGCGTTTGTCGTTCTGGCGCGGCAAGCCCTTGCGCACCGAACGCAACGACACCTCTTCCGGCACCCAGCCTTTCACATGCGCGAAATCCAGCACTACGCCGATGCGCTGGAGCAATCGCCGCGCCGTTTCCGGTATCTCCAGCCAAATCGGAGAGAGCGCCTCGACGACGCAAGCGCTGTCCACCTTATCGACCGGTTTCTTGCCGATGCGGGGAAAGAGGTGGCGCTCGAAGCCGGACAACCACCGGGTATGATGCCCGCCCTTCCAGCCGTCGCCCAGGGTTTCATGGCAGGTGCGTGTTGCGGCTTCGAAGGTCGGTATGACCTTGCGCGCCTTGCGCCGCTCGGCAACCGGATCGAAGCCGTCACGAACCCGGCGGCGCAGTTCTGCAGCGGCTGTTCTGGCATCGCCCAGCGAAACATCATGCGCCGATCCCAGACCATAGTCGCGGCGATGGCCTTTCAACTGCATCCGCAACACCCAGGTGCGCGCGCCGCTGGGCTTCACGACCAGGCACAAGCCCCTCCCATCGACGTGGCGACCAGGCTTCGCGTTCTTTACCTTCAATACCGTCAGCGCCATCAAGTTATAGTCCCTGTCAGGGATTCATACCGCCAAAAACAGGGGTATTTGGTCCCACAATCGTTCCCACATTTCAGAGGGAATTCAGGCGATTCAGGGCGACCGACCGCGAACACGTTACAAGATAAATTACTGATTTTACAGAGTAGTTGGAGACGCTCTGAAACTGCCTGAGACGAAAATTATAGCGCCTCCTCCGCTACCAATTTTTCAAGCACTTATCCCTGAAAATTCGGCGGCGCCGGCGCCTTTTTACAACGCGCTGTAAAAAATCTGGCGGGCTTCGTGGTTTGTTATGGCCGCGATCAGGCGCTTAAGCGTTCCACCAAGTTGATGATCACCCGTTCTTCGTCCACGTAGCGGGCGCGGATTTCGGCGATGCGTTGGGCGGTCCATCCGATGATGCGGGCGATTTCTTCGTCGGTCAGGCGCTGCTGCGCCAGGAAGGTGACGTAGCTGCCGCGCAGATCGTAGATGACGCGATCGAAGCCCTTGGGTTTGGCCTTTCGCCAGACGGATTCCACGCCGCTTTCAATCCAGCCCTGGCCGCGGCTGTTGCGCAGGATGGGGCCGGTCTTGTGGCGCTTGCCCTGGTCATCGGGCTTGATGTCGGCGGCGAGCTGGTCGAGCAGGTGGCTCAGATCGGGCAGGATCGGGATGATGGCGCAGCCCTGGCGCTTGCGCTCCACCACGATAGCCTTTTGCCCTACCTGTTCCCATGACAGGCGCACGAGATCGCCCAGGCGCAGGCCGGTGAGGCGCGCCAGGTGCAGCACGGCCAGGACGTGGGGCTTGATCGCCGGATTTCCGTCCTTGTCCTTGTGCGCCTCGATCGCGGCCCAGTGGCGCGCCTCCAGATCTGATCGGACTTGTTGACCTGGTGGAGTTGCGGGATCCGCGCGGCCACGTTGATGGACAGGTGCGCGCGTTCCTGGGCCCAGCCCAGCAGGGTGCCCATCATGACGCTGGCCTTGTCGGCCGTGCGCGGCTGATCGGCCCATGTGTCGCGCCATTCGATCACGTCGGCGCCCAGGCGTGCGCGCACGAGCCGTGATGCGCGATGGCACGCTGGTCCATGAGTTCCTGATCCGGGAATCGCGGCGCTGCCTGCATGTATGCAATGCCCCCCTCCCCCGCCGCGACTTCGGCCATCCCCATGGGCCAACATCTGGCTCGGGCGTTTATGGCCTTCACCGCCTAGGCTGGCAAAAAAGCCCCGCCCTGCCTGTGGGCGGGCCGGGGCATAGTCAGGCTCACGCCAAGGGCGCGATGGGTCTAGTAACTGAAGCGGACACCGCCCGTCACACGAGCGCCGACCAGATCATAGAAGCTGCCCGAGTTGGCGATGGGATTGATGCCACCCTGAACGACAATCGGGGGCGCCTTGTCCAGAATGTTGTCGCCGCGCAGGAACAGTTCCACCTTCTTGCTGCCCGTCGCGATCACCTTGTACGACACTGCCAGATCGAAATAGGACACCGAGGCGATGCGGTTGTTTTCAATGTAATTCGCCACCCCTGGCGTGGTCGATTGCGCGGTCACGTCATAAACGCCCGCCCCCACGTAACGCCATTGCCCGAATACATCCAGCGGCCCCCGCGAATAGGTGACGTTGAACGTGTGGCGCCACTTGGGACTGCCATTGGGTACGCGATTAAAGCCGTTTTGGGAAACCTCGCCCGCACGGTTCACCACCGCACTGGCCAGCCCGGTGCCCTGATCGATGATCAAGGCACCCAAGGCATTGCCCAAGAAGCGCAAACCGATCCGCCCGCTGCCCAGAGAGCGGCTATAGGCAACCTCCAGATCGAGGCCCCTTGTCTTCAGGCTTTGCAGGTTGAAATTGGTGGCGACGACATTCTTCAATGAACCATCCGCATTACGGTTCACAAAGTTGCAGTAGCTGGCATCCTTGTTGAACCCGGCCTGACCATAGCAGAAGTTCAGGATTTGCTGCGCGGTCAGCGAACCGATCACCCCCCCGACCTTGATGTTGTAATAATCAACTGCAATGCGCAGCCCCGGCACCACCGCCGGCTGAAGCGTGACGCCGGCGGTAAAAGTATCGGCCCGCTCCGGCTTCAGCGTGGGATTGCCCTGCACCAACCGCACTGCCTGCACCGAGGCGTTGCCATTGCCATAATCCGTCACGCCCTCAACAAAAGTCTGCGTCGAGAGGAACAATTCGTTGATATTGGGCGCGCGAATGTCACGCGAGCGGGTCACGCGGAGCATCACCCCGTCGATCGGCTTGACGGTGCCGCCCACCTTCCACGTGGTGACGGTGCCGCTGGTGCTGTAATCGGTCAAGCGGGCAGCGCCATTCAGGGCGATGGCATCCGTGCCATGCGATTCCAGCAAAGGCACCGCCGCTTCGATATAGCCCTCCTTCACGTTGTAATGGCCATTGATGGGCTTGGGGTTGCCATAGTTGAACCCGCCCGAAGGAAAGGCCAGGGTTGACCGGTTCGAAATCGGATCGCTGTTGCCCACCAGCGATTCACGGCGGAACTCAATGCCGCTCGACACCGCCACCGGCCCCGCCCAAGTCGAAAATGGCTCGCCGCTCAGCGAGGCGTCAGCAAATGTTTGCCCGGTATGGAAATCAAAGGTCTGCGTACCCATCACATAGGCCGCCGCCGCGCTGGAGATCGAATTTGGCCCGAACACATTGACCGGAACGCATCCGGCGCTAGCGCCAAAGCCCGCATAAGAGGGGTTCGAGGTGATGGCCACATCCGCCGGGTTGGTCGAATTGATTCGGCAAATGATAGAGTTGTTCGGCCCCACCACAGCATCCTGCGCGGCCTTCCAGTTGGCGGAGATAAGGTGATTGACGATCTGCGAATGGTTGTTGGTGCGCCCGTAACCGGCGGCCACGTTCCATTTCCAGCTATCGCCAAACTTGCCGCTAAAGCTGAGGTGGTGCCGTTTTTCTGGACAGGATGATAAGCTCAGCCTGACCTGAGGAACGGACTGGAATGAAGACGACGAGAAAGCGCTACAGCGCGGATTTCAAGGCGAAGGTCGCGATGGAGGCGATCCGGGGCGATCTGACGCTGGCGGAATTGGCACGCCAAGCATGGCGTGCACCATACGATGATTGGCGCTTGGAAGCGACAGGCTATGGACGGCATGGCCAGCCTGTTTGACGGCGGCGATCAGGCGGCCAAGGTGTCCAGCGAAGCCGAGATCGAGAAACTGCACGCCAAGATCGGCCAACTGTTGGTGGAGCGGG
>NZ_BMZP01000012.1 GCF_014652855.1 Novosphingobium pokkalii | reverse complement strand
ACAATCATCATGAAGGAGCGAGACTCTACCTCTGACCGGTAACAATCAGGGGAGCACGTCAGAGCCTTTTGCTGAGAAGGTCGTTTGGAATGGTCATATCATTAGAAATTAACAGTAAATATGACAGATTTCCATCGCGGTTTTTCAAGATATCCCGCTTCATCTGCTATCCCAACCAAACCAATCGTGTGTGCCCTCCGTGCCGTTCGCCAACGGCACGGAGGGCTGGCATGGTGTAGGGCCTCGGAATTTAGGTGGCGGAAGGGATGCGGAATTAGGGCCTCTCTTCCGACTTTCATCATATTGATTTACAATAGACATCTTTGAAATTCCAATCTTCCATCCGGAAGAAATCCGGAAGCGTTCGACACGCCTCCAGGCCTGTGATGACCCTCGCTGAATCGCCATCACACGGGATGCACCGCCATGACCAACACCTTGCCTGCCCTCATGCTGCTCACGGCCAATGACGTGCTGCGGCTCAGCGGCTACAAAAGCCGTTCCTCACTCTATCGCCTGATCCGCCAGAACCGCTGCCCCGCGCCGGTCAGCATCGGTGGCAGCCAGATCCGCTGGCGGGCGCAGGACATCGAGGCATGGCTCGGCGGCCTGCCCCAGCGCGTCTATTGATAAGTCGCGAACGGCAAGGACCAGCGCCATGGCCAGAGAGGTCTATGCTTGGGCCGTCAAACGGAAGGTCAAAGGCATCGCCTTGAACCAGGTCTTCCTCCACATCGCCAGTTGGGCGGGGCCGGATGGCTTCTGCAAATTCCGCAGCGTGCGCGATATTGCCGAAGCTGTCCGTTGTTCCGAGCGCACTGTCCAGCGGGCACTGGATCGGCTGGAGGCACCTGTCTCGGAAGGCGGGCTGGGCCTGATCCGGCGCGTCTCGCGCTACCATGCCAACGGGGCGCAGCGCGCCAATGGTTTCGTGTTGGTCGGCTATCAACCGGGCTTGGGGCTGGGTGACAGCCTGTCACCGACCGGGTGTCAATTTGACGCGGGCGGGAGGGGCCAAACTGTCACCCCTGATTCAAACAAAGATTCTGGAAAGAAAGACTCCCCCTTGAATCCCCCCTCTCAGGGCAGGCCACGGCGGGCCATGCCGTGCGACTGGCAGGTGCCGCCCGTTGAGGGTTTGCCCGCATGGGCGCACACCATGGCCAGCCAATGGCCTGACGATGCCTATGCCGCGCAGGGCGAGGCTTTCCAGCAGAAGGCTTTGGGCCACGGTCTGCGACAGGCCGACTGGAACGCCAGTTGGGCGGCCCATGTGCAGAAGGTCCACGAGCAGGTCATGCGGTCAGCCAAGCCCGGCGGGCTGTACGCCGTGCCAGCGCCGACAGTCGCGGTTCCGCTGCCTCTGCCGTCGCCCGTTCTGGCCCAGGAGCGCGAGGACACCCATTCCAACCAACTGCGCGAGGCTTTGCAGCGTGACCTGCCATCACGCATGTGGGAGCGGTTCTTTGCCCCATCGGCCTACCTTTTTGCCGATCCCGGCCTGAAGGTAATCTGCCCGAACCAAAGCGTGCGCGACTGGCTGGAAACCAATGCCACCGTTCGCCTGCGCAAAGCTGGTGACCTTGTTCGTCCCGGCCTGCTCTGGGTGACCTTCGAGGTTGAGGTGCGCACCGGCCCAAGCGTTCAGTCTGACTTGCGGAGGGCAGATTGATGGCTTGTCGTGGTCATCGGCCTATCGGCCTGCCCGTGTCCTCTACAGGTGCCAGATTATGCTCTCTGCCGCCCGAGCATCCCCCTGTTCAGAGCGGCGGTATAAGGCAAATCAGGCACACATCACGCTACTGGGTAGCCTTGGATCTAGGCAATGAAAGTGCTGTAAATCAGCATGTTGATGCCGCCTATGCCGCCCTATGTAGGCGGCGACGACTTCATACCGCACGCTGCATTTCGCGAAGGCTGCCTGCCTATGGGCCTAGATGCGCCCTAGAACCACGCAATTCCGCCACTTTCGCGCCTCACCGCTTTGGAGGCCGCTGATGGCCCAGCTCAACGTCAGCTTTGACGATGCGCTGCTGGCCGAGGTCGACCGGCTGGCGGCGGAGCGCGGCATCAACCGCCCCGAACTGCTCCGCGCTCTGGTGCGCGAGGCGATTGGCGCGGAGGGGAAGGTTGGTGGCGCGGTGGTGGTGCCGCCGCCTGTTGCGCCGGAACCGCTACTGGTCACCACGCCGCAATTCCTGAGCAGCCTGGAACGGATGGCCTTGGATCTCGACCGCGTGCTGCGCGATATGGACCGGCGGGAGGTGCGGCTCGGCAAGGCGCTGGCCGCCCGCGCCGCGTTGGGTGCCGGGGCCGAGGCGCAACTTGCCAGCGTGATCGCCGAGCGCGTCGATGCCAGCCTCGGCGGTTTCGAACATCGCGTGACCAAGCAACTGGCGCGCCTGCCCAGCGAAGTGGCGATGCAGGACATCCTCGCCCGGCTGGAACAGAACGTCCAGACCCTCGCCAAGCTGCCGCCTCCGCCGCCACTGGTCGATCCCAACAGCCTTGCGATGCAGTTTGCGGCGATTCTGGCCGGTGCACTGCTGGCGCTGATGCTCTTCTGGGGGCTGCTGCACCGCTACCCTTGGCAAGTCGTTGTGCCGGTCAAGCCCACCCCGACTGAGATCATCGATCTGCGCCCCGAAACCACGCAACCCAAGCACCGGAGCAAGCACCCATGATCTCGATCGGCGCGGTCAGTTCCGCCAGCGGCGCGGCGGGCTATTATGCCAATGACAATTACTACACCGAGGGCGAAGGCGCCGACCACAGCCAATGGCACTGGCGCGGTCCCGAGGCGCTGGGGCTGACTGGATCGGTTGCCACCGCTGCCTTCGAGGCGGTGCTGGAAGGTCGCCTGCCTAATGGCGCCAACATCACCACGCCTTCGGGGCAGGAGCACCGCCCCGGCCTCGACATGGCCTTCTCCGCACCCAAGTCGGTGTCGCTGATGGCGCTGGTCGGCGGGGACGAGCGGCTGCTTGTGGCCTTCGAAGCCAGCGTGAAGGCCACCTTGGGCTGGGTGGAGCGCAATCTGATCGAGGCGCGACGCTTTGACGAGAAGAGCGGCACGCAGCAGCCGGTCAAGACCGGCAACATGGTCGCGGGCCTGTTCACCCATGACTTGTCGCGCAATCGCGATCCCCAACTGCACATCCATGCCGTGATCGCCAATGCCACGCAGCGGCCCGATGGCGCTTGGCGGGCGTTGCGCAATGATCCGCTCTATGCCCAGCAGGCGACCATTGCTGCCGTCCACAATGCCGATCTGCGCGCATGGATTGAGGCCTTGGGCTATCGCACCACACCCGCCCACAACCCAGCCTATGGCCAGTTCGAGATCACGGGCATCTCGCGTGACCACATCATGGCGTTCTCCACCCGTCGCGAGGAAATCGCCGCCGCGCTGGAAGCCAGCGGGCGCGGCGGCACGGCGGCAGAGCGAGAACTGGCGGCGCTCTCGACCCGCGCCGCCAAGGATCCCGGCATCTCGCGCGAAGAGGACCGAGCCGCTTGGGCAGAGCGCGCGGCCAGCATTGGCTTTGACCCGGCACCCTTGCGGGAAGCCGCCATGGCGCAGATGGCGCGGGGTGGAACGATCTGGGATCGGGGGGTTGAGGGCATCAAGGGTATCGCCGCCAGAGGGCAGGCCATTGTCGCCGCCATGGGCTTGGCCCCGCGCGAGAAGGATCCACTGGTGCCAGAGGGGGCGGGCAGGCTCTCGCCGCAGGACTATGCCGCAGCGCAGGCGGTCGCCTCGGGCGTCCGGCATCTCAGCCAGAATGAGGCGGGCTTCAGCCGCTTTGATTTGATCCGCGCCAGCCTTTCCTTCGGCGGGCCGATACAGGTGGTGGACATTGAGACGCGGATCGACCGTCTGGCCGAGTGCCGGATCCTGCTGACAGAACCCGATGGGGCAATGATGACCACGCACGGCGCCGTGGCGTTGGAACGGGAGGTGATCGCGCTCTGGGCGCAGGGGAAGGATCAAGCCAAACCCTTGGTCGAGGGGCTGGCCGCGCCGCAGGTGCAGCAGGTGGCGCGCGAGATGGGGCTGCGCCGCCTATCGCCCAGGCAGGAGGCTGCGGCCAGCCTGATCCTCGAAGCCAAGGATCGCGTGACCGGCGTGCAGGGCGTGGCGGGCGCGGGCAAGTCGACCATGCTTCAGCCTGTCACGCGGATTGCTGGTGAACAGGGGCGGTCGGTGATGGCGTTGGCGGTGGGCGCAGAGATTGCCCGCAAGTTGGGTGAGGATCTGGGCGTGCCGTCCAGCTCGGTCGCGGCGTTCCTTGGGCGGCATCGAGCTTTGCTCAATGCGGATGCGCCAGCGGCCTTCCAGGACAAATCGCTCGCGGAACTCAAAGGCGCGGTCATATTCGTTGACGAGGCCTCGACGCTCAGCAGCCGTCAAGCCGCCGATCTGATGCGGTTGGCCCATCGCGCCGATGTCGCCCGCCTCGCGCTGGTGGGCGACACGCGGCAATATGGCGCGGTGGAGGCGGGCAAACCCTTTGCCGATTTGCAAGCCCACGGCCTCGCCACGGCCGAGCTCACCGACAATGTCCGCGCACAATCGGGGATCATGAAGACCCTTGCGCCGCTCCTCGATCAGGGACAGTTGCACAAGGCGATAGGGTTGCTCAATCCCTATACCCATGAGGTGCCTTCGGGCGATCTGGCGTCTCATGCGGTTGCCATCTGGGCCAGCCTGCCGCGTGAGGAGCGCGAGCAGACCTTGCTCCTCACCGCAGGCCGGGCCTTGCGCGCCGAGGCCAACATGCAGGCGCAAGCGGTTTTGAAGGTCCGTGGCGAGATCGCCCAGCAGGGCGTGACCATCCCGATCCTTGACCGTGTGAACCTGACCCGCGAGCAGATGCGGCATCTGGAGCCCTATCAGCGCGGGCGGATTGTCGAGTTCCGCAACGCCATGCCGCGGCAGGGACTGGCCAAGGGCACGATGGGGCGCGTGGTGGACCGCAAGGGCGGCAAGGTGCTGTTGGAGACGGCACAGGGGCGCATCACATTCACACCCAACAGGCTGGCGCATAATCTGAAGGAGGATGCCGTCAGCGTTTATGAGGAGCGCACCATCACGCTGCATCAAGGTGACCGCGTGCGGTTCAGTGCCAACAACCACAAGCTGGGTGCGCTGAACGCGCAGGCCGGGCAGGTCGAGGCGCTGGATCAGCAGTCGATCACCATCGCGCTGGCCGGGGATCGCAAGCTGACGCTGGCGCTGGATGATCCGGCGTTGCGCAAGCTGGATCTTGCCTATGCGCTCAATGCCTATGCCGCGCAGGGTGT
The DNA here is from genome assembly GCF_014652855.1 of Novosphingobium pokkalii. Classification (GTDB taxonomy): domain Bacteria; phylum Pseudomonadota; class Alphaproteobacteria; order Sphingomonadales; family Sphingomonadaceae; genus Novosphingobium; species Novosphingobium pokkalii. The sequence continues at coordinate 127,052 of NZ_BMZP01000012.1, read as the reverse complement.
GACGACGCGGCACGGCATTGTCGTCATCGACAGCACCGAGACGCGGCTCGCCTCATCCCGCACCATGGCGGTGGCCTTGACCCGCATCGCCGATCAACCAAGGCTGGTGATCGACAGCGCGCCAAGGTTGGAGCGCGCCGCCTTGCGCAATTCCGCTGAAAAACTCTCGGCGCTGGAGGTCTTGGGCAAGGCGGGCAAAGATGATCTGCCCAAAGGCATCCACGAGCCGGTGGCTGGGCGAGAGATCCGAACCGCCGAGCAGGTTCTGCGCGAGGAGGAGCGGCTTTTGCATAATGCCGTGCGCGTTCCCGGCGGCATGGGGCCTGGCTTCAAGGCAGAAGGCTATCCATTCCAGCGTGAAAATCAGTCGGAGAAGCGATTGGAGTTGGGGCTGTGATTGAAGTTAAAAACTTCCCGTTCGGTAAGAATGAAGGTGATCGGAGTCATCTGTAAGCCCATTCTTCCCGCTCGGTAAGAAGTGCTCTTGAAATCCGACCGCATTCGTGCAATCTTCCCGTTCGGTAAGAAATCCATGATTGAAAACGCAACCCAATTCGGCGCCGCCGTTGCCACAGCTCGCAAGGCCCTTGGCCTCACGCAGCGGGAGCTGGCGCTCGCCATCAACAGCGGCGAGCGCTTCATCGTCGATCTAGAGGCGGGCAAGCCCACTGCGCAACTCGGCAAGGCACTGGCCGCCGCCAAGGCCGTGGGGCTGCGTCTCACCACCAACGGCCCGCAGAGCTGATGGTGGAAGTTCCTATCCACTACGAGGACCGCCGGATCGCCACGATCAGCGCGGACGGGCAGACGACCCGCCTTGCGTATGATGATGCTTGGCTGGTGTCTGCTGACAGGTTTCCTGTCTCGCTGGCCATGCCGATCCGGCCGGAACCCTATGATGGGGTGCTGGTCCTCCCTTGGCTGATGAACCTGTTGCCGGAGGGCGAGCCGCTGCGCGCCATGACGCGCGCGCTTGGTGCCGCGCCGGAGGACGCGCTCGGCCTCATCGCGCAGACTGGCAGCGATCTGGCTGGCGCGCTCAGCATGGCCCCACAGCCGACGCGCGGCGAGCCGGCCTATCGCGCGATCCCCGACGCCGACGCTTTGGAGCGGATCCTCAACGAACTGCCCGCACGGCCCTTTCTGGTGGGCGAGGATGGTGTTTCGATGAGCCTAGCCGGCGCGCAGGAGAAGCTGCCTGTTGCCATCATCGACGAGCAAATCGCCGTGCCCACCAACGGCGCGCCATCGACGCATATCCTCAAGCCCGACAATCCGCGCCTGCTCGGCAGTGTGCAGAATGAGGCTTTGTGCATGATGCTGGCCCGCCGCATTGGCCTGAATGTCGCGCCGGTGACGACGGGCGTGGCCGGTAGCCGCAGCTACCTGCTGGTTGAGCGTTATGACCGGGCTGGCACCGGCAGGGCTGTTCGCCGTCTGCATCAGGAGGATTTCTGCCAGGCTCTGGGTCGGGCGCCCGCCGCGAAGTATGAGTTCAACGGCACCGGTACCCGCGGGCCTTCTGTTGCCGACATGATTGCCCTTGTGCGTCAGCATATGACGGCACGCGACATCACCCGCCTGCTTGATGCGGTGATCTTCAACATCGCCATCGGCAATGTGGATTCGCACGCCAAGAATTATTCGATCCTGCTTGGAACTGGTGCTCCCCAACTGGCGCCGCTCTATGATCTCATGTCGGGCCTCGCCTGGGTGAACATCACGCAGAACCATGCGCAGGCCATCGGCGGCCAGCGGCGTGGGCGCCATATCTATGGCCGCCACTGGCGCCGTATGGCTGATGCCGCTGGCCTTGCCGCGCGGGGTACGATCCAGCGCGTTGAGCAGGTGACCGCGAGGCTGCTGCGCGAATTGCCTGCTGCCGTGGAGGAGGTTGCCGCCATGCCTGCTGGCGCCACTATGCTCGATATTTTCGCCAAGGAGATCGGGGAGCGAACCGCCGAAGTCCGGGCGCACGCCAAGCAGGAAGGCGTGCCGGACGTGGCGGATTCAACCAGCGAAGATCCGAACCATGACGCGACGGCCTATCGGGGCTGACTGTTACCTAGCCAAGGCGTCGATAAAGCAGTTTTCGTTGTGCCAATCTAGGAACTGCGGCTCTGGATCGAAGCGCAACGCGGGGCGCAATGTCACCCCCTCGAATTGCCCAAAATAGTCGCGGGTCGGCTGGCTCGAGCTTTCCCGTAAGTAACGCGACACCAAGACTCTCCTATTCTTCGCCACGGTAATCAGGCCGCGGTCAAACGCTCCGTCGAGCGTGGCCGACAGCAAGAGGCCATTTGCCGGATTGTGGCGGTTTTCGGCGTCCTTGCCCCAAGGCTTTATGTGGCTTGCCACCAGTAGGCGAGGTTCGGCAATGCCGGTGATGCAGCAACGATCCTCGTAATTGGCCAGCACGGCACGCCGGAAAAAGTTTTGGCCAACGCGTTGGTTAACCCAAGCTTGAGTGGTCGATGCACCTTGATAGGGTTCGAAAAGAAACTCGTTCGCCTTCATCTCGGGCACAGGGGCGTTCGCCTTATTCTGCGAAGAGGTGACGCGCAAAGCCCACAGCGCCTCGGCGCGTGCGACCAGCGCAGACCATTTGTGGCCGAACTCCGCATAGATATCCCTGTCCTGCCTGGATGCGCCGGCTAGCCCTTTGCGCCCGCTGTCGGTGATCTTGGGGTCGAGGCTGGCGAAGTTACACAGCTTCATCTTTATCGAATTGCTGGGGCGGTCGAGCACCTCCGCAAGTTCCCGAATTTCTGGATTTCCTGAATGCAATTTCCCGTAGGGTAGTTGGAAATAGAGGTAGAGCGCGAGGATCGTCTCATCTTCTGTCCATCTGCGCCTAAGACTGGTCTCACCTAACATCGTGGCATTTTGCGCCAGTTGTTGGTCGACCGCAAGATCTTGAACTCGGATGGCTATCGGCACGCGGCTGTAGATGGCCGTATGCCTGAGATGCGGCAGAGTTTCCGGGTAAAGGCGAAGGGGGCGGGTGCTTTTCGAGATTGGACATGCTCGGAAAGGACACTGCAATGATTGGGGATTTGAACGCGCGGGTCAGGGCGATGGCGGCGCATACTGCGGAACTGGTGCCTGATGCCGCCTATGTGAACTACATGATCCTTGATCCCCGCGAGGTTGATCTCGATGGCATCCTGCCTGGCGCGCCGATCTATGTTGGCCAGACAGCGAATATTGCCAAGCGGATTGCCAGCCATGTACGGCAGGCCTTGGCGCCGGGCAATCCGCCGACCAACGTCTATGCGCGCATGGCGGAAATTATCGCAGCGGGGCAGGTGCCGATTTTCCGGGTGCTGGAGGTGCATCAGACGCGAGCGGCGGCCTTGCTGGCTGAAACAGTATGGGCCCAACGTCTGCTGCGCGGGGGTGCGAAGCTGTGCAATCAATGGCCCGAGCAGGCGCAGCACTTGCCCGTGCACGATATCGCCCGCCGCCAGCAGGTGCGCTTGCGCAATCTTACCTTGACTGAGGGCGCGGAGGCAGGTGTCTTCCTGTCGGTGCGGTGCAGGAAGAAATGCTGGTCGGCAGCCTTCGCCTCCGTAGATCTCATACCCAGATTTGGTGAAGCGGCCTCATTCCATACTGTGCGAAAGGCAACTCGGCATTGCCCACGTTGCGGCATCTTGGTGCAGCATGACATCGTGACGAGTGCCGCAGAGATCGTGCCACCATGGGCGCCGTGGCCGTTCGGGGGCGCTGTAACGCCATCCTGTCGAGCGGCGTAATTCAAGCTGCCAACCAGACTTGGTTCAGGATGGTGGCCGCCAGCGCTGCCTTGTCCTGAGGGAAGAAACGCCCATAGTGCTTGGCTACCATTTCCGGCGTGTCCTGAATGGCATAGCTGGCCTGTTCGTAGGAACCGGTCTGTTTCAGGATGTGGGTGGCCAGCACATCGCGGATGTTGTGTGGGCCGTGGGGCAACAGCCCCTTGATCACGCCCCGGCCGGTATAAGGGTTCCAGATGCCATAGCGCTGGATGGCCAAGCGCCAAGCTTCGTAAAACGTATTCTGGTCATAAGCGGCATCGCGGCTCGTGGCCTTCACGGTTTTCACAAAAAGCGTGCCGGGGTCTTCGGCTTCAGCCAGCAGGGCCGCGCGATACCTTTCGATATAGGCCGCCAGATGCCGATAGAGATCGCCCAGATCGGGCAGCACAAGCCTGAAAGGCCTTCCAGAGAAAAACGAGGAATCCGCATTCTTGAAGGCGATGGCGGGGATCAGCACCTCCCAGCCACCGGCGCGATCGCTCCAGCGGATTTCGCCGCGTTTCAAACTTTCCAGCTGGCGTTCGGTGCGGGGAGGTCTGCCGGGCAGACAGACCATCAATTGCCGCAGGTTCTTCTTTCGCAGGCCGAGGTGCAGCCCCAGACGCAGCATGAGGAAGGACCGGATCGCCTCGGCGGCTTGCCTTGGGTAGCGACGCTCGTCGGGCAAGGTGCGCAGGATTTCCTCCGTGATCTTGCGATATTCGCCGACCGGGCTCTCGGCCTCGAGGATGGGCAGGATCGGTTCGAAGGGATCACGATGGACCTGCGCAACGCGTTCGATTTCGCGTGCGCGGGCAAGCACATGGGTATGGATGGTGTCGCAGGCGGCTTCCCAGCCCTGCCGCGCAGCCTCGATCTCCTCTGCTGAATTCAGATTCGGGATCGGGCAAAGCCGCTCCGCCAATCGCGGTGTCTGACGGATCCAGCCCGTTTCGGGCCGCGTCAACGAACCGATCAGGCGCAGCATGTCGGCCTCCCAGCCCGTGTAGAAGCCGCGACGCCGCTCGCGCCATTGGACGTACCAGTCCCAAACCGTCGGAAAGATCAGCAGCCCGAAGCTCAGATCGGCCAATGGGACGCCGAAGCCCGCCACTTCTCCCTTTGGGGCAGCGGCCAGCGCGCCGAACATCAGCCCCAAGTGCTCAGTTTTCTGGGCCGAGGTCTCCTCGTTCCAAACCCCGCTGCGGCGAAAGCCGATGGTGGTGAGCGTGGCAGTCTTGAAACGTACCAGGTCAGCCATTTCCTTGGCAAGGCCGGGCGGAGCATCTCTGGCGGCGACCAGCAAATCCGGATCGACGCCATCGGGGATAATGTTTCCGGTTGATCGGCGGCCAGTCAGGGCCGGAAAGCGAATGGCGTAGCGCTGTTTCATCGCGGCCGCCTGAAAACGGCGGTAGTCTGTGGCGCCCGACAGGACGTGTTCACGCACCCAGGCAAGGATGTCGTTGCGTTCCTTCAAGGGGCGCTGGTTGAAATCATCGGGCAAGTGCCAAGCAAGGCGGCGCTGTTCCGAGCTGGCGACGCCCTTGATTTTCAGGCCACCCGGCGCGCGGGTCTGATGTGGCAACATTGCGCGGAAATACCCTTCTGGCAGGCGATAGCGATGCTCGATACGGCCCAGCATTTGCAGGCTGGAGAGCGTGCGCGGAATGCGGGTGCCCGCGACCCAGTTCTGGATCGTGTGCCTGTTCAATGTGTCTCCGGGCCGGATGATGCCACGCCATAACTGCCAGCAGCTGTCGCCATGGCGCTGCATGTGCAGGGCAAGAGCATCATGAAAGGTGCCGGGATCGATCCAGTCTGTGAACAGTGGTTCGGGAAATTCGACAACCGGCGCTGCCTTTGGTCCGGGGCGGCTGGTCGATGTGACAGTGGCAGGCTTTTGGGCTGAACGCTTGCCGCGCATTGCGGCCGTGGAAGGTGGCATTGAAAACAGGGATCCGGGATCGAGAGGTTGTCATTCGTGGTGGCGACACCGAGGGGCGGGCTCTCTATCGACCTCTGATCGGCGGGTATACGGGGGAGGGCAGTTTATGACCCATTTTCACTTTGGCGATGCCCTGATTGAGGTCCGGCACAGAATAGTATTGCATGGCGCAAATTGGCACAGTAAACTGCATCAGAAACCGCAAAACTGACGTCACTCGCGATTTTGTGGTATAAACTGTGGTAGAAGATCAGCTTGGCTTTCGGCATAAGTATTTGATAGATATTTGTAATATCTATTTGAAAGGCGGACTCCCGCTCCGCCAAAGCCGCCTGCGGGCAGGTCTGCCGCCGCGCTCTTGCTCACATTCACGCCCTGGGCCAATTCGGGCAAGATATCTTCCCACGCCAGGTTGCGACCGTCGGCAGCGCTGAAGCTGCCGCGCTTCGACACGCTGTGGAAGGACAACGTCGAGACGTGATGCCCGTCCGGGGGGCGGTTACATCAGCGGACTGAACTGGGGCATGGCTTTTGCCATTTGCGAAAACGTTACGGAACAGCATGCAGCGCTGGTTTGAGTGTCGGCGTTCATTCTCAAGCATGCAGAATACGGTGTTGCCGTTGCGATCATCTCCTGCAAGAAAGGGCCAGCAAAGCGACCTCCTTGAACTGAGACAAGAAGGACGACGCCATGCTGATGGACCGGTATCACGCGCGTCTGGCAATGCTGTCCGGGTCGGCCTGGCGCCACCAGGCGGCCAGGCGAGGATCGCGCGCACCGTCCAGCAATTCGCCCGGCGCGACGAAGGGATAGAGTTCGTCGAACGAGCGCATCTCCGATGCATTGATCCGCTGCCGCAGGCTGTCGGGCGTGAATTCATCCGGCGTGCTCAGCCCGGCTGCAACCACGATGTCGTGCAAGGCGTCGAGCGTTGCCTTCTGGAACCGGGCGACGCGCTCCGCCTTTTCCGGCACGACCAGACCGCGCTGGCGGGCCAAGGATTGGGTGGCGATGCCGGTTGGGCAGGTATCGGTATGGCAGCGCAGCGATTGCACGCAGCCGAGCGAGAACATGAACGGCCGTGCGGCGTTGCACCAGTCGGCGCCGAGTGCCGCATTCATCGCGATCGCGGCGCCGGAATTGACCTTGCCCGATGCCGCCAGCTTGACCCGCCCTTTCAGATTGGCGCCGACCAGGGCATTGCGCGCCAGCATCAGCCCTTCGCGCAGCGGCATGCCTACCCGATCCGAAAGCTCGGTCGGGGCGGCGCCGGTGCCCCCTTCGGCTCCGTCGATGACGATGAAATCGAGCAATATCTCGGTCTCGACCATGGCCTTGACCACTGCAAACAGCTCGTGCGGATAGCCGACGCAAAGCTTGATGCCGACCGGCTTCCCGCCCGATAGATCTCGCATCCGGGCGGCGAATTCGAGCAGGCCACGCGGGGTCGAAAAGGCGGTGTGATAGGCCGGCGAGAGACAATCCTCGCCTTCAGGGACATCACGGATCTTGGCGATTTCCGCGGTGACCTTGGCACCGGGAAGCAAGCCGCCATGTCCGGGCTTGGCGCCTTGGCTCAGCTTGATCTCGGTCATCACCACGGCATCGTGCCCGGCGCGTTCGCGAAAGTGCTCGGGGTGGAAATTCCCTTTGGCGTCGCGGCAGCCAAAATAGCCCGAACCGATTTCCCACACCACGTCACCACCATGCTTGAGATGGTAGGGCGAGAGGCCGCCTTCGCCGGTGTCATGATAGAAGCCGCCGATCTTTGCGCCCAAGTTCAGCGCTTCGATCGCATTCGCACTGAGTGCGCCGAAACTCATCGCGGAAATGTTGAGCCGCGCAGCTTGGTAGGGCTTACTGCACTGGTCGGTGCCGACCGTGACGCGGGTATAGCGCTCGGCCTGGCGTGTCGGCGCCATCGAATGGGCCAGCCACTCGTATTCCTCGGAATAGACGTCGAGCTCGGTGCCGAACGGATGGGTCGATACGTCGCCCTTGGCCCTGGCATAGACCAGGGCGCGCTCGTCGTGGCTGAACGGACGCCCATCGAGATCGCTTTCGACGATGTAGGAGCGCAGGAACGGGCGCAGCCATTCAAAGAACCAGCGCAGGCGAGCAGACCCCGGATAGTTGCGGCGCAGCGAATGGTGCGTCTGCGCCAGGTCGATCACGGTGATCAGCAACAAGGGCACGAACAGCACCAGCAGCCACCACGCGCGGGGATGGTCCAGGCCTGCCGCAATGGACCCGATGGTTCCGGCCAGCGCCACGAACAGCAACACATTGCGCGATAGCGCATGATCGCGCGAGAGGGCTTGGCCGAGCGTGGGCCGCCCGCTCACGCGATGAGGTTCCGGATGATCCCGACCACATCGCGGCCACGTCCGCCCAGAACGGCCTTGGCGGAGTAGAGCGCCATCCCCGCGACTTGCCCGGGCTTGACCGCCGGCGGCATGACCAGTTCGTAACGGTCGGTGATCACGTCGAGCAGCGCTGGGCCGGGCTCCTGCAACCAGGCCTGGACAGCAGCATCAAGGTCTTCGGCATGTTCCACCCGCCGCCCGCGAAAGCCGATCGCTTCGGCAACGCGCGCAAAATCGGGATTGACCAGTTCGGTATAGGCGTCGAGCAAGCCTTCGACTTTCTGCTCGATTTCCACGAAGTCGAGCGCGCCGTTGTTGAACACCACGACCTTGATCGGCAGCTTTTCCTGCACGGAGGTCAACAGGTCTCCCAGCAACATGGCAAGGCCACCATCGCCGGACAGGGCAATGACCTGCCGATCGGGAAAGGCGGCCTTGGCCCCCAGCGCCTGCGGCATGGCATTGGCCATCGTGCCATGGGTCAGGCTCACCACCGTGCGGTTGCGGCCGGTTGCGGCGATGTGGCGCAGCGACCAGACCATGGGCGAGCCGCCGTCTGCGGTGAACACCGCGTCGGGCGCGGCATGGCGCGAAATGGTCTCGGTCAGATATTGCGGGTGGATTGCGCCACCCTTGCCGACCTTGGCGTGTTTTGCCTGTGCGGCTTGTGCCTTGCGGTGGTGTTCGAGGCATTCGTCGAGAAAGGCATTGTCGTCGCGCGGGGTGAGCCGTGGCAACAGGGCCTCGAGGGTGGGGGCGATGTCACCAACGACCCCGATATCGACCGGATGCCGGCGGCCGAGGTGGGTGCCGTCGAGATCGACCTGGAGGATCGTGGCTTTCTCGGGATAGAACTGCCGCCAGGCAAAGTCGCAGCCCAGCAGCAGCAGCACGTCGCAGGAAACCAGCGCGTGATAGCCGGATTCACTGCCGAAAATGCCGGTCATGCCGACATCGAAAGGATTGTCGTGCTCGAGAAAGTCCTTGGCACGCGAGGTCCGCACCACCGGCGCGCGCAGCCGGTCGGCCAGCGCGACGACGGCATCGTGCGCCTGCTCGCACCCCGATCCGCCGTAGATCGCGATCCGCCCGCCGCTGTTGAGCGCCGCAGCCAGGCGATCCAGTTCCGCGTCCGCCGGGCGAACGACGGGCGTGGCGTGATGTACAGAAAATTCCGGTTCATCCACGGCTTTCGCGCTCGACACGTCGGCGGGCACGATCAGCACGGCCACGCCGCGCTTGGCCAGGGCGGCTTGCGCTGCCATCGCCGTCATCCGCCGGGCCTGCGCGGGCGTGCGGATTTCCTCGCAGAACACACTGCACGAGGCATAGACCGCTTTGAAATCGACTTCCTGCGGAAAGTCGAAACCCAGTTCGTCGCGCACGATCTGGCTGGCGATCAGCACGACCGGAGCGCGATTGCGGTGGGATTCGAACAGGCCGTTGATGAAATGCAGGCTGCCCGGGCCGCAGGAACCCGCACAGGCGGCAAGCTTGCCGGTCAGCATCGCGTCGGCCCCGGCCGCAAAGCCGCCGGCTTCCTCGTGCCTGACGTGGACCCAGCGGATTCCGCTTGTCCGGATGGCATCGGTGATGTGGTTGAGCGTGTCGCCAGGAATGCCGTAGCAGCGCTCGACCCCCGCCGCTTCGAGTGTTTGAACGATCACTTCGGCGACGGTGGTCATAGGCTTTTCCTGCTCTGGGCTGCTATCCTGGGTTTGAACGCGCGAACCCCGCTTTGGCTTCATGCCTTGGTGTAAAATCGACCCGGCCACCGCGTGCAACCCAATGTTTCATAAGGGTGCCATCGCAGCCGGATCGATCACGGCATCAAGATGGGCGGCAAGGGGCCCATGCCTGATTTAATGGCCGCCGCTGGTATCGATCGGGCCTTGCGGCTTTGGCGCCAACCAGATCAGCAGCGCGGCAAAGCCGAAACACAGGGCAACCGCGCCGAACACGTCGAGCGTGGCCAGCATCACGCTCTGTCCTTCCACGATGCTCGTCAGCGTGCTGGTGGCGCCGTTCTGGGTAAAGCCACCCGAGACGAAGTTGTCGATCGCCTGCTGCCCATTGGCCATGGCCCCGGCGAGTTCCGCCTGATTGAACCGCGCGCTGTTGGTCCAGCTTGTCTGCACCAGCGAGGTGCCGATCGCCCCGCCCATGGTGCGCATGAAGTTGGACAGGCCCGCCGCGCTGGCCTGCTCATGAGGCTCCACGCTGGCCATGGCAATGCCGGTAACGGGAATGAACAGCATGACCATGAACGGTCCGGTGAGCAAGGTGGGCAGGGCCATCTGCCAGAACGTGACATCTTGGTTGAAGCCCATGCGCCAGGCGCTGATGGCGCCCAGTCCCAGCAGCCCGACCGACACGATCATGCGCGGGTCGAAGCGGTTGACCGCCCCGCCGACCAGTGGCGAGCAGACGATGGCGAGCACGCCCATGAACCCGGTGGAAATACCTGACCAGGTGGCGGTGTACCCCATGTTCTGTTGCAGCCACAGCGGGATGACGACGATGCTGGCAAAGAACGCGCCGAACCCGACGGCGAAGGTGAGCGCCGCGGCGGTAAAGCCGCGATGGCGAAACACCCGCAGGTCCACCACCGGATTTTCCTCGGTGGATTCCCAGATCAGGAATGCGGCAAAACCGATCGCGGCAATCACCGCCAACCAGCGGATTTCCGCAGCCGCAAACCAGTCGAGATTGCGTCCTTCGTCGAGCATGATCTGGAATGCCGAGACCCAGATGACCAACAGGGCAAAGCCCACCTTGTCGATCGTGGCTGGCGCGCGCGGGTCGGGCTGGCCCTTGAGCATGAACCATGCCAGCGATCCGCCCAGCAGGGCCACGGCCGCCGGCAGGAAGAAGATGTCGTTCCACGTCATGTTGTCGCAGATGATGCCGCCCAGGATCGGCCCGGCGATGGGGCCGACCAGGGTGGTCATCGCCCACAGCACGGTGCCCAGCGTGGCCTTTTCCGGCGGGAACACGCGCAGCAGCAAAAGCTGCGAAAGCGGCATGATCGGCCCACCGACAAAGCCCAGCAGCACGCGGCCGAGCACCAGCATGCCCAGCGAGCCGGACAGGCCGCAGAACACCGACAGCGCCGCAAAGGCCAGGTAGCAGGTCAGGAACACGCGCTGCACGCCAAACCGATTGGCCAGCCACCCGGTCAGCGGCACGGTGATCGCCTCGGCCACGGCATAGGAGGTGATCACCCAGGTGCCTTGCGTGGAAGAAACGCCCAGCGCGCCGGAAATGGTGGAGACGGAGACGTTGGCGATGCTGGTATCGAGCACGACCAGGAAATTGCCCAGGCCGATGGCCAGCGCTGCCAGCAGCAGCTTGCCCCCGGTGAGTGGGCCGGCCGGCTCGCGCGCAGTCAGCGCGCGGCCTGCCATTGCAAGGGATGTGGACATGGCCAAAGCCTTCCCAGAAAGGAGCGCCGAACGCTTAGTTCTTCACGGCGATATCGGCGGTCATCGACAGGCCCACTTGCAGCGGGTGGCGGGCCAGTTGCGCGGGATCGAGCGCGATGCGCACCGGCAGGCGCTGCACCACCTTGATCCAGTTGCCCGTGGCATTCTGCGCCGGCACCACGGCAAAGGCCGAGCCAGTGCCCCCGGCAAAGCCCACGACATGGCCGGTGAAGGTCACGTCATCGCCATAGAGATCCGATGTCAGCGTCACCGGCTGGCCGGGGCGCACGTGGGCAAGCTGCACTTCCTTGAAATTGGCATCGACATAGGCGGCCTGGAGCGGAGCGATGGTCATCAGCGTCTGCCCGGCTTGGACGCGCTGCCCCACCTGCACCTGCCGCTTGGACACCACGCCATCGACCGGGGCGCGGATCACCGTGCGTTCCAGGTTGACGCGAGCCTGGTCCAGCGTGGCGCGGGCGGCCAGCACTTCGGGATTGGTGTCGACCGTGGTATCGACGATCAGCGCACTGTTGGCATCGCGATCGCCCGTGGCGCTCATCCGGTTGGCAGCGGCCTGCGCACGGGCGGCCTGGGCCGATTTCACGTTGGCCAGCGCGCTGGCATAGGCGCTGCGCGCGCTGGTCAGTTCCTCGCCCGAGACCGAGCCGGAAGCGACGAGCGCCTGGCGCCGATCCAGATCGATCCGTGCCTTGTCCAGATCGGCCTGGGCCGAGGCGAGCTGCGCATCGGCGCGGGCCTGGTCCGCCGCGCGGCTGGCGATCATCGCGGTCAGCCCGCTGCCGGTGGCCATCAGGCCGCGCACCTTGCGCTCGGTCTGCGCCAGTTGCGCTTCGGCCTGGGCCACGGCAATGCGTGCATCGGTATCGTCAAGCCGCACCAGCACGTCGCCGCGCTTCACCGTCTGGGTGTCGTCCACCAGGACTTGTGCCACGGGGGCGCCGATCTGCGGCGTCACTTGCGCGAGGTTCGCACCGACATAGGCATTGTCGGTCACCACGTGGCGGTCCGCCACGAAATGTTCGTAGCCCCAGGCGCCAACGGAGGCGATCGCCACCGCACCGGCCAGGCCAGCAAAGAGGCGGGCGCGGCGAGGATTGGACGGGGTTTTGGCGGCGGACGGTGCCCGATCGGGCGTTTCGTCCAGATAGGTTTGCGCGTCGGCAACCTTGGTCATCACGGTCATCGCAGGGATCCTTTCACGAACGGAAGCCGCCGCCGAGCGCGCGCACCATGGCGACGTCGAGGGCAAAAGCGCGGGTTTTGAGGGAAGCGACGGTCTTGCGCGCCGCGATCAAGGAATCTTCGGCATTGAGCACGTCGAGATAAGTGGCCAGGCCGCCGCGATAGCGGTTGTTGGAAACGGTCCAGGCCGCCTGGGCGGAAACTTCGGCCGCCTGGGCGCGGGCCAGGCGCTGGCCCAGCGCCTGCTGGCTGGTGGCCGCATCGGCCACGTCGTGCAGGGCCTGGACCAGCGTGGCATCGTATTGCGCCACGGCGACGTCGTGGTCGGCCTCGGTTCCGCGATATTGCGCGCGTAGGCGCCCGCCATCGAGGATTGGCAGGCTGAGCGCCGGGCCGACCGAGCCATAATCCGATCCGGCCTGGAACACCTTGCCGATATCCAGCGCCTGCATGCCGATCAGCCCGGCGAGATTGACGCTGGGGTAAAACGCCGCGTGCGCCTGACGGATGCGGCTGTCGCTGGATTGCACGCGCAGCTTGGCGGCGATCACGTCAGGCCGGCGGCCGATCAGTTCGGCTGGCAGGTTGGCGGGAAGGCCGGCGGTGGACTTGGCCAGGTCGATCTGTGGCCGGGCGATCGACAAGCCGCGATCGGGGCCGGCGCCCATCAGCGCGGCAATCTGGTTGCGCTCCAGCGCGATGCTTTCGTCCAGGTTGGCCAGATCGCCTTGCGCGGTTTCGAGCGACGAGGCGGCGCGTTCCACCGCGCCCATGTTTTCCAGGCCCTGGCGCTGGCGATCGGCCATCAGGTCGCGCGTCTTCTCGCGTACCGTCACGGCATCGACTGCGGCATCGCGCTGGGCATAGAGGCTGGCCAGATCGGCATAGGCGGCGGCAATGCCGGCCGATACGGTCAGCCGCGCGGCGGCCGCTTCCGCCCCGCTCGCTGCCGCGTCAGACTTGGCGGCGGCCAGCGCGGCGCGGTTCTTGCCCCAGAAATCCAGGTCCCAGGACAGGCTCAGCGAGGCCTGGCCGTAATCGGGCCAGCCGCGCGGACTCAATCCATGGGGAAACAGATAGTTGTTGCTCTGCTGGGTGAAGCCACCCTGCGCCCCGGCGGTCAGGGTGGGCAGCAGCGCGCTGCGGCTTTCGCCCGCCACGGCCTGGGCCTTGGCAAAGCGGGCCTGCGCCACGCGCAAGTCGGTGGCGCCGGCCAGCCCTTCGGCGATCAGCGCGTCGAGTTGGCTGTCGCCATAGGCCTGCCACCAGCCGTCCGACGGCCAGTTCGCGGCCGGGGTTCCGGCTGCCGGGGCAAGGCTCTGGCGCGTGCCGAGCGTTTCGGGCGTGGCCATGGTGGCCAGTTGCGCGCGGGGCGGGGGCACCGCGCAGCCGCCGGTCAGCAGGGCAAGGCCGGCCACGGCCAGGGCCAGCGTGGGGCGCAGCGGCAGGCGCTGCGGTGGATCGGACGGGGCAGGTGCATGCAGCAGGGCCAGCGCGGAGGCGCGGCGGAATTCCTGCGTTCGGGCGGTGAAAAGCATGGGACGACTCCGGCGGAATAACCGTACTGAACGGTTCAGTATTCTTCGAGTCTTGCGCCGTCAACGGAAAAGTGTACAGTTGGGTTCAGATAAGGAGAAAAAGATGCGGGTAAAATCCGACACGCGGCGAGAGGCCATCCTGGAGATCGCCAAGGATCTGTTCCGCGAGGTGGGGTACGAGCGCGCCTCGATGGCGATGATCTCGGCGCGGGTGGGTGGTTCGAAAGCCACGCTCTACAGCTACTTCAAATCCAAGGAGGCGCTGTTTGCCGCCGCCATGATCGCGGCGATGGAAGAACAGGCGCAGGGCCTGCTCAATCTGCTCGATCCCGAGGATACAGATCTGCGCGCGGTGCTGGTGCGCTTCGGCCATGCCTACCTTGCGCTGCTCACGTCCGCCGATGCCCTGGCGATCACGCGCACCGCAATCGCCGAAGGCACCGCCAGCGGGCTGGGCACTGAACTGTATGAACTGGGTCCGCGCCGGGGCTGGGGGGCGGTGGAAACCTACATGCGCGCCCTGGTGGAACGTGGCGCGCTGCGCCCATGCGATCCGCACTTCGCCGCCGGGCACCTCAAGGGCTTGCTGGAAGCCGGGGTGATGGAACCCATGCTGTTCGGTGCACCGATGGAATTCCCGGCCGATACCGGCATTGCCGAAGCGGTCGACTGCTTCCTGCGGGCCTATGCCGCCGGGTGATCAAGGCGTTTCGGAAAATCGGCACGATACCATGCCCCGCCACGGCCTGGCGGGGCGCATCTTTCAGCCAAGGTCGGCGGGAACACCGTTGGCTCGGGCGATCCGTGACAGCACCAAGGCGCTGGGTTTGAGGCTGCGCTTGAACGTCTGCCGATCGACGCTGACCAAGCCGAATTGCGGCTTGTAGCCAAATATCCATTCGAAGTTGTCCAGCAGCGACCAGTGGATATAGCCCAGCAGGGGCACGCCGCTGGCCATGGCCTGTCGCAGAGGCGCAGCGCCGCAGGGATCAGGGCGGCGCGCTGGCTGTCGATCGAAGTGCCGATGCCGTGCTCGCTCACCCATCACACAGATATCTCCCCATCGCGCAGGTTGATCCGGCCAAGCTGCTGCATGGCTCCGCCCAAGCACTCCGCTATTGTTGCCCATCTTGCGGGCATTGCATGCTGCCACCGCATTGATGCGCCATTGGCTGATCCCGCAGATATGTCTTACCAAAATTATGGTGCCGATTGGCCATGCCGGGCACTGCTGGCTTATTGGTCGGGCCAATTGATAGGGTGCTTCGCGCGCGAAGGAAATCAAATTTCTATCGAAGCATGTGGAGGAAAGGCGATCCATCGATCGTGAATTGTAACAAATCATTGAAATGTATATTATCAGATTGACGCTCGTGGCCGAGCGCAGGGCTTGCTGGCCGAGCTGGCGGCAAGCGATCGGGCCTGTGGATGGCAAGCCAGGGATTGCGATCCATCAGGTTTGTGAATGAAAACGTATTCGATCTATTTAGTTTACAAAGATTGGTCTATCGGCCATCGGAAAATGGTAAGGCCAAAATTGGCACCATTGCAGGGAAGAGGATCAACATGCGCGCATCCGTTGCCATCACGCTGCTGTCAGCAACCATCCTGGCAGGTTCTGCCCCCGCCTTCGCGCAGACGACGAACGGCTCCGGGGCGGCTGAGGCTGCCGCGCCCGGAGAAATCATCGTTACCGCCCAGCGGCGCAGCGAAAGCATCCAGCGCGTACCGGTCAGCGTGACCGCGCTGAGCGCGGATCAGATCACGTCGCAAAACCTCAACGATCTCACCCAGATCGCCCGCGCGGCGCCTTCGTTGCAGGTGGGTACCGACAATTCGTTTGCGGTGCGTGGCATCGGCACCCTGGCGTTTGCCGGCACGATCGACAGCAGCGTTGCCATTGCCATCGATGAGGTCAATCTCGGCCGTCCGCTGCTCAACAGTCCGCTGCTCAACGACCTTGAGCGCGTGGAAGTGCTGAACGGGCCGCAAGGCCTGCTGTTCGGCAAGAACGCCTCGGCCGGGTTGCTCAACATCGTCACCGCGCGTCCCAAGCTCGGCGTCTATGCCAGTTCCACGAACATCGAGCTGGACAGTCGGGAAACGCCTGGCGCCTCGGGTTCGGCCAAGGGTGTCATTGCCCGCGAAACCCTCAATATCCCGGTGACGGCCAATTCGGCGCTGCGCCTGAGCGGTCTCTATTCCTACCAGGAACCGGCGACGACCTACGTTGGCAAGCCCAACGCCGGCACGCGCCACGATCTCAACGCGCGCAGCTACTCGCTGAAGGGCAAGTACCTGGCCGATTTGGGCGCGCTCAATCTCTATGTGATCGCCGACTACAACGAGAACCACGGCATTGCCGGCATTTTCGACAACACCTATCGCCAGGTGGCGCCCGACAGCACCAATCTCGCGCCGCTCGCAGCCGATGGCATCACCGCCGGCGCCAGGAATTTCGAGTACGGTGGCGACGCAGACCAGTTCCGCGACATCAAGACCGGCGGGGCGCAGGCGCGGCTGGCCTATACCCTCAACTCAGGGATCGAGATCAGCAACCTGTTTGCCTGGCGCTTCTACACCCAGAACCAGGCGGTCGATGGCGACTATCTCTCGGCCAATGGCCTGAATATCAATGCGACGCAGGCGCGCTATGACCAATATTCCAACGAATTGCGGATCGCCTTGCCCGCGCAGAACCGGCTCAGCGGCCAGGTCGGCCTGTTCTACATGCAGTCTTCGCTCGACCAGCATCGCCAGCTTGGTGGCAATTCCTACAGCTCCGCTGCCAATCTCATCAACCGCTTCTGCGTCGGCCCGATCGCTTCGCTGCCGTCCACCTGCACGCGCAGCAACGTGGCGCAGGTCGGCAGTGATCGCGATTACGTGCTCGATACCAAGAGCTATGCCGCGTTCGGCCAGTTGACCTACGCCGTGACCGACGCCTTCAAGCTGATCGCCGGCGGCCGCGTGACGCACGACAAGATCGATCTCGATCTCTACCAGAACCGCCTCAACTATTACCAGACGCTGAGCGGCCCACGCGGGCACTTCACGTCCAGCTATGACAACACCGATTTCAGTTGGAAGCTGGGTGCCCAGTTCCAGGCCACGCCGACGGTGATGTTCTATGGCTTCTATGGCCGGGGCTACAAGGGGCCGGGCTTCAACGACAGTTTCCCCACCGCAACTGCCAATGTCGTGGTGCGCCAGGAAACCTCCAACACCGCCGAGGCAGGCGTGAAGTCCAGCCTGCTGAACCGTCACCTCGTGCTCAATATTTCCGCCTTCCACACCAAGTTCAACAATTTCCAGGTGCAGTCGTTCGATCCGACGCTGGCCACCTTCGTTGTCCAGAACGCGGCGCAGGTCACCTCCAAGGGTATCGAGGCCAATGTCACGGTCCTGCCGTTCACCGGCCTGACGCTGAGCGGTTCGGCCTCGCTGCTCTCGTCCAAGTTCGACAGCTTTGCCGGCGCGCAATGCTATCCCACGCAGACCACGATGGGCTGTTCGGCCACCGTGAGCCTGTTCGATGCCTCCGGCCTGCGCCTGCCGGTTGCGCCCAGCTTCACCTCCACGGTGCAGGCGCGCTATGAAGCGCCGACGCGGGGCAGCGTGACGCCGTTCATCGAGGGCAACTGGTATCACCGCTCCTCGGTGTTCTATGCCATCAACCAGGCGCCGGGTACGTTCGTGGCACCGATCGATGTGTTCGGCGCCAATGTCGGCGCCCGTGTCGGCAACAACCTGCGCGTCTCGCTGTTCTGCAAGAACTGCACCAACGAGATTTCGCCCACCGCGATCGGCGTGGACTCGGGGGATGCCAATGCCCGCAACGCGCGCGGGCAGGCCAGCCCGAAGCTGAGCTATACCCAGCAATTCGGTCTGGACTCGGTGCGCACGATCGGCCTCAACTTGCGCTTCGACTTTTAAGCCTGGATCAAGGACATGACATGCTCGCAGGAGACCGCCCCGGCGGCTCCTGCGAACATCGTTGCGGCAGCTCCGCAGGGAAGGACTGGTTTCCGATGAAGACGCTTCTCCAAGCCACGGCCATGGCCGCCCTGGTCACCGCCGGCCTTGGCCATCCGGCGCTGGCCGATCCGGCGCCGGCGGCCCAGGCTGACGCGGCGCCGGCCGTTCGCCAGACCGTCGAACTCAAGGATGGCTGGCGCTTTCAACTCGGCACGCTGGATGCGTCGGCCCAGGCACCCGATTATGCGGACGCCGATTGGCAAGTGGTCTCGGTGCCCCATAGCTGGAACCGGGTGGGCTATTACGGGCCGGGCACGCCAGGCCGGATCAACCGGGCGGAAGACGTCAACAAGGTCCAGGGGCAGGGCTGGTATCGCCTCCATTTCACCGCGCCCACCGCGGCGCCGGGCAAGCGGGTCTGGCTGGAGTTCGACGCGGCCAGCCGGATTGCCACGGTCTGGCTCAACGGGCAGCGGCTGGGGGAACACCATGGCGGCTATTCCCGCTTTCGCCTCGACGCGACCGATGCCCTGATTCCGGGCAAGGCCAACGTCCTTGTGGTGCAGACCGACAACAGCAAGCCTGCCCCGGGCAGCCCTACGGCCGATGTTCTGCCGCTGGCCGGCGACTTCTTCGTTCCCGGCGGGCTCTATCGCCCGGTGCGCCTGGTCACCACCGATGCGCTGCATTTCGACATGCTCGATTCCGGCGGGCCGGCCGTCTATGCCACCACCCGCTCGATCGAAGGTGGCCGCGCACAGATCGACCTGTCTGCCCGCGTCGTCAATGCCGGCAGGGCGGGGAAGACCGCGCTGGTCCGCCTTGCGCTGCTCGACGCCAGCGGGGCAGTCGCCGCTTCGGTAGAGCGCCCGTTGCGCCTGGCAGGTGGTAGCGCGAGCATGGCAGAGGCCACGCTGGCGTTGCCGGCCGCGCACCTGTGGCAGGGTGTCGACGATCCCTACCTCTACACGCTGCGCGCCGAGATCGTCACCCGTGGCGGCTCGGTCGCTGACCGGCTGGACCAGCGCTATGGCATCCGCCAGTTCACCATCGACCCGGAGAAGGGCTTCTTTCTCAACGGCCGTCCCTATCCCTTGCGCGGGGTCGGCTATCATCAGGACAACGAGGCGCACGGTTGGGCGATCCAGCCCGCCGATGTCGAGGCAGACGTGCGCACCCTGCGCGAGATGGGGGCAAACAGCATCCGCCTGACCCATTATCAGCATGGCGCGACGATCCATGACCTGGCCGATCGCCTGGGCCTGATCGTGTGGGACGAGATACCGCTGGTTTCGCAATGGACGCTGGGCGGCGCCAAGACCGCTTCAGATGGGCTGCGCGCCAACGCGCGGCAACAACTGGCCGAACTCATCGCGCAGAACCGCAACCATGCCTCGGTGGCGGTGTGGAGCATCGCCAACGAAGTGGATTTCGGCAACTCCCTGCCGATGTTCCTGACCGGCGGCAGCGGTACGCCGCCCGATCCCGCGCCGCTGCTGGCCGAACTGGGCACATTGGCCAAGCGGCTCGATCCGAGCCGGCCGACCGCGCTGGCAACGTGCTGCGAAGGCCGCCTGTTCGGCGCCGGTGTCGACGTGCCGATCACCGCCACTGCCGTCGACGTGGCTGGGGCCAATCGCTATTTCGGCTGGTACTATGGCAAGGCGCCGGAAGTTTCGGAAAACCTCGATGCGCTGCGCCAGAAGCGCCCGGCCCAGCCTTTGGCCGTGACCGAATATGGCGCGGGCGGCGCGATCTCGATCCATACCGACAATGTCCTGGGCGGCCCGGTCGATTCGCGTGGGCGCAACCAGCCCGAGGAAATCCTCGATTACGTCCACGAACAGAACTGGGCGGTGCTGTCGCGCAAGCCCTATCTCTGGGCCACCTGGATCTGGGCCGGGTTCGACTTCGCCTCGACCGTGCGCCAGGAAGGCGATGCGGTGGACATCAACACCAAGGGGATGATCGACTACGACCACCAGACCCGCAAGGACGTGTTCTACTTCTACAAGGCGAACTGGAGCAAGCAGCCGACGGTCTACGTCACCGGCCGCCATTACCGTGACCGCGCCTATGCCAGCACTGATGTGCGGGTCTATTCCAACGCGCCGGAGACCACCCTGTTCGTCAACGACGTGAGGATCGGCACGCGCGCCGATTGTCCCGAGCACGTCTGCACCTGGCCGGGCATCGCCTTGCGCGAAGGCGCCAATGTGGTGCGCGCGGTGGGACAGTTTGGTGCCAGCAGCGTGGCAGACAGCCTGACCTGGCAGCTTGGTGCCGATGCCGCGCGGGCCTATCGGATCGACAGCGGCACGCTGGTCGCCGGCCCGAGCGCCAACGGGCGGCATGGCTCGGACGCTTTCTTTGATGGCGGCGAGGCCGGCACGGTGGTGGAACCGGCGGACTACGGCAAGCCGCAAAAGCCCGTGGTGATCGCCGGCACGCCCGACAGTGCCATCGCCGCGACGTATCGCGAGGGCGCGTTCCACTACCGGATGCCGGTTGGCCCCGGCCGCTATCGCGTGTCGCTCACGTTCATCGAGCCTTCGGCGCGGCCGGGGGAGCGGCGTTTCGACGTCTTGGCCAATGGCAAGCCGATGCTGCGCAAGCTCGATCTGGCTGCCGCCGGGGCAGGCCGCACTTCGGCGCTGGAGCGCAGCTTCCCGGTCGACGTGAAGGCAGGGGGCCTCGACCTGTGGTTCCGTCCGCTGGTCGGGAAAGCGATCGTTTCGGCCCTACGGGTCGAGCCGATGTGATGGGTCAGGGGTAGGACGCGATCTCGATGAGGTTTCCGTCGGGATCGCGCACATAGACCGAGCGGATCGGTCCGCGTGCACCAGCCTTGGTGACCGGGCCGAGTTCGATCGGCACGCCATGGCGCGCCAGGTCGGCCACCACGCGGTCGGGCGTCTCCTGGGTCAGGAAACAAAGATCGTCGCTGCCCGGTGTCGGCGCGTGGCCGGTGAACCAGTCTTCCTGCGTTGCCGAGATCGGGCGCAGGTTGATCTTGTTCTGGCCGAAATGGAGGCTGGTGCGCGTGGCCCCGCCAGGGCTGGCGCGGTCCTCGCGCTGCATCCCGAGCACGTCGCCATACCAGCGGGCCGCTACTTCGACGTCGCGCACGTTGAGAACGATGTGATCGAATGCGTCGACATGGGGCATGGGTGCGTCTCCTTTATGCAGCAACGGCGCCGTCGGTTCCGGTCAGCGCCAGCATGGCGAAGCTCGCCAGCCAGTGCTCGCCCATGTAGTCGCCCGCGACTTCATCGATCGCGGCGGCAAGGTGCCGGGCGGCAGCCTCGCGCAGCACGGCGCCGGCCGCGCCGGGCACTGCGCTGGCAAGGCTGCCCATGGCCCAGGCGCGGCTGAGATTGAGGCCGTCGAGATGGGCGATTTTCCCGTCGCTGCGGTCGCTGACCTGCGCGGGCGCAAACAGCGTGTCCGGCTGGCTGTTGGCAAGGTCTGGCAGGAACGCGGCAAACCACGGCGCAAAGGCGTCGGCAGGCAAAAGCGCCTGCATCGCCAGGGCTTCGGTCAGGACGGGGGAGAGGAAATCCTCGCCGCTCGGTTCCCAGGCCTGCGCGGCCCGGTCCTGCCCGAACCAGGCCTCGGCGCGGTCCCGCAGCAGGGCGCGAAACGCAGTGTTTCCGGTCACCCGCGCATGGCGTTCGGCCAGCACCAGCGCGAAGGCGGTGTTGGCGTGGACACCCGCGCGCACGGGATAGACCAGCTTGGGCAGGAAGCCTTCGAACCGCGCGACGAAGGCATCGGCCAGCGGCGCCAACGGTGCGGCATGCGGGCTGTCTTGCACGATCAGTTCGCTGGCCAGCATCAGTGCCCAGGCCCAGCCATAGGGCCGCTCGAACCCGCGCGCGCTGGGGCGATCGAGGTAGGCGCGCTCCGCCTCCACCTTGGCAGCGGTAAACGCGCGATCAAACAGCGCGTCGATCGCGGCCACTTCGGGAAGATCGGGGAACAGCCGCCGCACCCGTGCCAGCAGCCAGTAGCCGTGGACACAGCTATGCCAGTCAAAGCTGCCGTAGAAGATCGGGTGGACCGCCTGCGGCCGATAGCTGTCGGCATCGCCGTCCATCACGTGGTCGGCCTTGTGCGGATAGGGCCGCTCGACATGGCCAAGCGCGATCCGGGCGAAGCGGGCGGCAAGATCTGGAGTCATCGTGGAGTTCCGGGAAAGGCGAGCAGAGCGAGGGCGGCGATGTTGAAGGCCAGAAGCAGGATCGCCGTGGGCGCCTGGACGCGGATCACGGCAAAGCGATCGCGCAACTCCAGCGCGGCGACCGGCACGATGTTGAAGTTGGCCGCCATCGGCGTGAGCAGGGTGCCGCAAAAGCCCGACAGCATGCCAAGCGCCGCGACCGCAGCCGGATCACCGCCCAGCTTGTGGATCAGGATCGGCACGCCGATGCCCAGGGTCATGATCGGGAACGCGGCAAAGGCATTGCCCATCACGATGGTGAACAGCGCCATGCCGAGGCAATAGACCAGCGTGGCGACCAGTGGCGTATCGACCGCGACTACGCCGAGCACGCCGTCGGCCACCACCTTGCCCACGCCGGCAAGCGCGAAGACGCCGCCCAGCGCAGCCAGCATCTGCGGCAGGATCATCGGCCAGCCGATGCCATCGGCCAGGCGGCGCGTTTCGGCCGGCGTGGTGCCGCGCGGCGGGCGCGTGAGCAGCAGAGCGAGCCCGAGCGCGACGGCGGCGCCAGCCACCAGCGCGGCCAGCGTCACCTGCTTGGGTTCGATCAGGGCGATGCCGGCAATCCGCCCATCGGGCAGGCCCAGCGTGCCGCCCAGCGTCACCAGCGGCAGGGCCAGGGCTGGCAGGAACAGCCGCGCACCCCAGCGACGCGCGCCGGCCGCGCGCGTGGTCTCGTCGCTGCTGGTCACCGCACCGGGGCGCAGGCCGAGCGTGGCCAGTGCCACCATGGCCAGGACCAGGCATCCATTGGCCAGATCGGGCAGCCAGGGGCCGGCGCCGAGGGTGGTGGCAAATGCGGCCCAGAACGCGGCATTGCGCCAGCGCCGCGCGCCGTGCCGATCGAGCGCATGATGGAGGGCAACCGTTGCCGGCAGCGCGGCGGCGGCAAGGCCGATGGCGTCGAGCCCGATCATCGCGCTGCCTTGCGATCGAGGCGGAGCAGGCGCAGGCCATGGATCAGCAGGGCCGCCAGGGCGGTGGGGATCGCCCAGAGCGCCACCGATAGTGGCGCGATGGTCACGCCTTCCTGTTGCAGGATCGCCCGGATCAACAGGATCGAGCCGACCGCGATGAACACGTCCTCGCCAAAGAACAGCGCGATGTTGTCAACGGCGGCGGCATGGGCGCGCAGGCGCTGGCGCTCGTCTTCATCAAGCGGCGCCTCGGCATCGCGCTCTGCCGCGCCTTCCACCATCGGGGCGACGATCGGGCGCACCATCGGCACATGTCCGCCCAGCGCCGTCAAGCCCAGCGCGGCGGCGGCCTGGCGCAGCACGAAATAGCCGAGCAGCACGCGCCCTGCGGTGGCGCCTCGCAAGCGCTGCACCATGGCACGCGCCTGTTCGCGCAATCCCGCGCGTTCGAGCAGGCCGATCGCCGGCAGGGCGAGCCAGGCGACCGCCAGGAACCGCGCATCGACAAAAGCCTTGCCGATCAGCGCGACCACCGCAAGCGGCGCCATGCCGGCCGCTGCGGCGCTGGCAAAGGCGGCGACGGTGACCACCAGCAGCGGATGGACGCGCATCGCAAAGCCGGCGACGATGATGACGATGCCCGACAGGACCAGCATCGCAGCGCCGCTCAGAGCGTTGCGGCGGCGCGCGCCGCCTGGTTGTACCGCTCCGACAGGCGGCGCAGCACGCTGGCGGCCTGGGCCAGCGCGGCGGCGTCCGGGCCATCGGCGGCAACCGGCTCAGCCAGAACGCTTTCCCGGATCGTGCGATAGGTGGCGCAGAAGGCGATTCCCGCCTCGGTGGCGCCGATCAGCTTTTCCTTGCCCATGCGCCGGGTTGAGACCAGCCCCGCTTTTTCCAGCTTGCGGATGGCATAAGTCACCAGGTGGGTGTCCTCGATATCGAGCACCAGGGCGATATCGGCCATGCGCTTGGGCCGGTCGCGGTGGCGGACGGTGTGCAGGATCAGCACTTCGAGCGGGGCCAGCGCCATCCCGCTGGCCGCCGCACAGCGCGCGATCCAGCGGTGATAGGCCGTGGCGGCGAGCGTCAGGCTGAATTCCAGCTCCGACAGGGTCGGCGCCGCGCCGTCGGCAAGATGCGCGGAAGAGACGATCGCTGTGCACCGGCGCTGTTCCCCCCGGTGCTGTTCCCCACAGTGCTGCCCTGCCATGCCTGCCCTCCTGCGCGATGAAGCATCTGTGCCCTATGCAAATGAACTGTCAACATTTACGCTGCGATTCGTCGATAAATTGTCAGTGAGGGTGGGCAGCGTGAGCGGATGGCGGTTCTGGATCGATCGTGGCGGCACGTTCACCGACATTGTCGCGCGCTCGCCCGAGGGACGGCTTTCCACGGCCAAGCTGTTGAGCGAAAACCCGGAGCGCTATGCCGATGCCGCGATTGCCGGCATCCGCCAGATTCTGGGCCTGGGCGCGGATGAGCCCTGGCCGGCCGGGGCGATCGATGAAGTGAAGATGGGCACGACCGTGGCCACCAACGCCCTGCTCGAACGCAAGGGCGCGCGCACGCTGCTGGTGGTGGATCGCGGCTTTGCCGATCTGCTCACGATCGGCGACCAGACCCGTCCCGACTTGTTCGCCCTGGCGATCCGCCAGCCCGATCCGCTGCATGAAGGTGTGCTGGAAGTGGGCGGCCGGATCGACCGTGACGGCCACGCCGTGTTGCCGCTCGACGAAGCCAAAGTCCTGGCCGATCTGCGCGCGGCGCGGGCGCAGGGCTATGCCGCCGTGGCAATTGCGCTGGCCCACGCCTGGGCCCATCCCGGCATGGAAGCCAGGGTCGCGCGGCTGGCGCGGGAGGCGGGGTTCGCGCAGGTTTCGGCCAGCCATGCGGTCAGCCCGCTGATCGGGCTGGTCTCGCGCGGGCGGACGAGCGTGGTCGATGCCTATCTCTCGCCGGTGCTGCGCCGCTATGTCGATCGCGTGGCCGGGGCGCTGGGCGCGGTGCCGCTCCATTTCATGCAGTCCAACGGCGGCCTGGCCGATGCCGCGCATTTCCAGGGCAAGGACGCGATCCTTTCCGGCCCGGCGGGCGGCGTGGTGGCCGCCGCGCGCACGGCCGAGCAGGCTGGGTTCACGCGGGTGATCGGGTTCGACATGGGCGGCACTTCCACCGACGTGGCGCTCTATGCCGGCGCGTTCGAGCGTGTGCTCGATGCCGTCGTCGCCGGGGTGGAAATGCGCGTGCCGATGATGGCGATCGATACGGTGGCGGCCGGCGGCGGATCGATCCTGCAGTTCGACGGCGCGCGCTATCGCGTCGGGCCGGACAGCGCCGGGGCCAATCCCGGCCCGGCCTGCTACCGGCGCGGCGGGCCGCTGACGGTGACCGATGCCAATGTGCTGGTCGGCAAGATCCGGCCGGAGCATTTTCCGGCGGTGTTCGGGCCAGGCGGGGACCAGCCGCTCGACGCCGGAGCGGTGGCCGAAGGTTTTGCCACCCTGGCGCAGCGGATCGCGGCGGCGACGGGCGCTCCGCAGGATCCCCGCGCGGTGGCCGAAGGGTTCCTGTCCATCGCCGTGGCCAACATGGCCGCCGCGATCAAGCGCGTGGCGCTGGAGCGCGGCGAGGACGTGGCTGGTTTCGTGCTGCAATGCTTTGGCGGGGCAGGCGGGCAGCACGCCTGCCGCGTTGCCGAATTGCTGGGCATGCGGCAGGTGCTGATCCATCCGCTGGCAGGCGTGCTGTCAGCCTATGGCATGGGCCTGGCCGATCGCGCGGCCTTGCGCCAGCGTTCGGTGGAACAGCCGCTCGATGCGGCAGCGGTGGCCCGGCTTGATGGACTGACCCGCGCGCTGGGTGACGAGGCCGCAGCCGACCTTGGCGGCGGAGATGCCGTGCGGTGCAGCGCCACGGCGCATCTGCGCTATGCCGGCACGGATACCGCGCTGGGCGTGCCGCTGGGCGATGCCGTGGCGATGCGCGCGGCGTTCGAGGCAGCGCACCAGGCCCGCTTCGGCTTCACCAGCCCGGATCGCGCGATCGTGATCGAGAGCCTGATGGTCGAGGTCTTGCTGCCCGGTGACACGGCCGCGCCACTGCCCTTGCCGGTGCGCGATGGCGCGCTTCCTGCACCGATCGCCACAGTCCCCATTTGGACCGGCGGCGCCGAGCACGCCGTCCCAGTGTTCGATCGCGCGGCGTTGCGGCCGGGGGACCGGCTGGACGGCCCGATCCTGGTGCGCGAAGAAACCGCCACGACGATGGTCGAGCCTGGCTGGCGCTTGGCAGTGGGCGAGCACGGCGAACTGCTGCTTCATCACGACGGTGCCGCTGCGCGCGCGCTGGACGATCCGGCCGTGGCCGATCCGGTGCAACTCGAACTGTTCAACACCCAGTTCATGGGCATTGCCGAGCGCATGGGCGTTGTCCTGCGCAACACGTCGAGCAGCGTCAACATGAAGGAACGGCTCGATTTTTCCTGCGCTCTGTTTGACGCGCAGGGGCGCCTGATCGCCAATGCGCCGCATGTTCCGGTGCATCTGGGCGCGATGAGCGACAGTGTGCGCGCCGTGCTCGCGCGGCGCGGCGCCACGCTCAAGCCTGGCGACGCCATCGCGCTCAACGATCCGTTCCATGGCGGCACCCACTTGCCCGATGTCACGGTGATCAGCCCGGTATTCGACGCGGGCGAATTGCGCTTCTTCGTGGCCAATCGCGGCCACCATGCCGATATCGGCGGCATGACGCCCGGCTCCACGCCGCCCGAGTCCCGGCGCCTGGCCGAAGAAGGCGTGGTGATCGACGATTTCCTGCTGGTCGATGGCGGCGTGTTCCAGGAGGAGGCGTTTCGCCGCCTGCTGACCGAGGCGGAATGGCCGGCGCGCAATCCTGATGTCAACGTGGCCGACATCAAGGCGCAACTGGCGGCCAATGCCAGCGGCGTGGCAGAGCTTCAGGCGCTGGTTGCCGCGCGCGGCTGGCCGATGGTGCGCGGCTACATGGGCCATGTCATGGCCAATGCCGAGGAAAGCATCCGCCGCGTGGTGGCGGGCTTGCGCGACGGCGTGTTCGAAACCCGGCTGGACAGCGGCGCGCCGATCCGCGTGGCGGTCACGATCGATCCGGTAGCGCGGACGGCGGTGATCGACTTTACCGGAACCGGGCCGGCCAGCCCCGGCAATTTCAATGCGCCGCCCTCGGTCACGCGGGCGGTCGTGCTCTATGCCTTCCGCTGCCTTGCCGGCGAGGCGATCCCGCTCAACGAAGGCTGCCTGGCGCCGCTGCGGATCGTCGTGCCCCAGGGTTCGTTCCTGGCGCCGCCGCCGGGCAGCGCGGTGGTGGCGGGCAATACCGA
This sequence comes from Novosphingobium pokkalii, assembly GCF_014652855.1. Taxonomy (GTDB): domain Bacteria; phylum Pseudomonadota; class Alphaproteobacteria; order Sphingomonadales; family Sphingomonadaceae; genus Novosphingobium; species Novosphingobium pokkalii. The sequence continues at coordinate 99,309 of NZ_BMZP01000012.1, read as the reverse complement.
AGTGAGCCAGGCGCTGTGCAACGCGGTGTTCGGCGCGCTCGGGGTGGCGGCTGCATCGCAGGGCACGATGAACAACTTCCTGTTCGGCAATGCGTCTCACCAGTATTACGAGACGATTTGCGGCGGCGCAGGGGCAGGGCCAGGCTTTGCCGGCGCCAGCGCAGTGCACACCCACATGACCAACACGCGGATCACTGACCCGGAAATTCTCGAACAGCGCTATCCGGTGCGGCTCGACCGCTTCGCGATCCGACGCGGATCGGGTGGGGCCGGGCAATGGCCGGGCGGCGACGGCGCCATTCGCGCTGTCACCATGCTCGAACCCATGACCGTCACGCTGGTCGCGTCGAGCCGCGCGGTGGCGCCTTTCGGCCTCGCCGGTGGCGCGCCCGGCGTTCCGGGCACCCAGCGGATCGAGCGGGCCGACGGCCGGATCGAGCCGATCGGCGGCACCGCGCGCGCCGAACTGGATGCCGGCGATCGCCTGGTGATCGAGACACCGGGCGGGGGCGGCTATGGCGAGCCGGCTAGGCTGGCCTAGCGCCAGCCTTGCCGGGAAAAGCCCAGCCTTGCCCGGAAAAGCATCGCGCCGAAAGCCGCCACCTTCGGCTTTGCCGGTAGCGACCGCCTGTTTCCTTGCGCTAATCTCGCGCTTGGTCGCAGGAAGAGGGAGCACAAGGCAGGCGATGATCACGCGCGCGATCCCGGTGTCCTGCATCGCTACCCGAGGGGAGACCAGCGGAAGCGGCAGGTTCGACGGCCGGCGATGAGCATTCTGGTGCGCGCCGAATACCTGCTCCATGGCGTGGTCAGAGGCTTGCCCGGAACGGGTACGCGCCCGGTTCGCTGGTGGCTGACCGAGGCGGATTGGCGCTTGTTGCAGGCCGAGCGCGCGGTGTTCGCCATCGTTCCCCGCGATCCGCGGTCCAACCGCCTGTTTGGCCTTCCGATCACGATCGATCGCTTTGGGCAACCATCCCGGCTGATCACCCAAGATGGCACCGCCATTCCGCTGCCAACCGGGGTAACGCCCGGATCGTGATCGCACCGCGTGGATGCGTAGAATGACGCGCCGGGGCTTTACGGCGCTTTCAACGCCGCGATCTAGGCTGGCGCCCATTGGATCGGGCGGCGTTTCTAGCGTCCCGGCGAACAGGCCGTGGCGCTATCGATCGGTACCCGCAAACGCCGCAGGGAAAGGCCAGGATCAATGCCGCCATACACGTTCTATTTCGGGTCGCTGGCGCCGACGTTTGTGGAAATCGAGCGCGTCGAGGCCGCCTTGGCGGGTGGCGATCTGGCCGCGCGCCTGGCTGTGCCGCCGGGCCATGGGCGCGCCGGCGCGCTGGTCGAGGCGATCAATCGCCTGCTCGACCGGGCAACATTGCCGACCGCAGAGCTGATTGGCAGCATCCGCACCATGGCGGCGGAGCACGAACGCGGCGATATCGACGTCATCGTGCCGGTGGAGCGGTTGCAGGGCGATCTGCATCAGGCGGCCAAGGCGATCAACGCGATGGTCGGCGAACACATCGCGGTCAAGAAAAAGGCCATGGCCTGCGTCAAGTCCATCGGTGTCGGCGATTTCAACGCTCAGCTCGAAGCCTTCCCGGGCAAGAAGGCGTTCATCAACGAGGTGATTGAAACGCTGCGGGCCAATCTGCTCGGCCTGATCCGCGAGATCAACCAGATGAGCGCCGCTCATGACCAGGGCGACATCGACGTGACCCTGCCGACAGAGCGCTTCCATGGTGACTTCGCCACGATGGCGCAGGGCATCAACCGGATGGTTGGCGAACATATCGCGGTCAAGAAAAAGGCCATGGCCTGCATCAAGGCCTTCGGCGAAGGCGATTTCGATGCGCCGATCGAGCAGTTCCCGGGCAAGAAGGCATTCATCAACGACAATATCGAAAGCCTGCGCCGCAATCTGCGTGACATCACCGCCGAAATCCAGCGGTTGATCCGGGCCGCGACCGCCGGCGAACTGGACCAGCGTGGCGAGGCAGACCGCTTTTCCGGTGACTTTGCCGCGCTGGTGCGGGGCATCAACAGGATGCTCGATGCGATCGTGCTGCCGATCGCCGAGGGCAACCGGGTGCTGACCAAAGTGAGCGAAGGCGATCTGCGTGAAAAGGTGGAGATTGCCTGCGATGGCGATCACCAGCGCATGAAGGAGGCCATCAACACGCTGATCGACAATCTGCGCGGCTTTGCCGCCCAGGTGGGTGAGGCAGCCGAGAGCGTGTCGGCCGGAAGCCAGGAACTGGCGGCAAGCTCCGAACAGGTCTCGCAAGGGGTTGCCGAGCAGGCCGCTGCGGCCGAGCAGGCCTCTTCCGCGATGGAAGAGATGGCGGCCAACATCAAGCAGAACGCTGACAACGCCGCCCAGACCGAAAAGATCGCGCGGCAATCGTCGAAGGACGCCGAAAGCTCGGGCGTGGTGGTCAATCGTGCAGTGGAAGCCATGCGCACGATTGCCGACAAGATCGGCATCGTCCAGGAAATCGCCCGCCAGACCGATCTGCTCGCGCTCAATGCCGCGGTGGAAGCCGCCCGCGCCGGTGAGCATGGCAAGGGCTTTGCCGTGGTGGCCAGCGAAGTGCGCAAACTGGCCGAGCGCAGCCAGACGGCGGCCTCGGAAATCGGTGCGGTCTCGTCCGACACGGTGAAGGCTGCAACCGAAGCGGGCGACATGCTGGCCAAGCTGGTCCCCGACATTCGCCGCACTGCCGAGCTGATCAGCGAGATCAGCGCCGCCTGCCGCGAACAGGATATCGGCGCGTCGCAGATCAACGAGGCGATCCAGCAGCTCGACCAGGTCACGCAGCAGAATGCCGGTGCTTCCGAACAGGTCTCGGCCACTTCGGAGCAACTCGCTGCCCAGTCCGAAGAACTTCAGGCCGGGTTGGCATACTTCACGCTGGACAGTGGCCGCCGTCCGGTCCGTCGCGCTGCGGCTCAACCCAAGACACGGGCCACGGCGCCGGGCGCCACCACGCCCCCTCGCCGGAAGGCATCAGTGGCGGTGCCGCGTCCGGCGCGAACCGGATCGATCGGCGATCAGCAGGCCCGGCTCAAGGGATTTGCGCTCGATCTTTCGTCCGGCGGTCTGGACGAGGACGACGCCGATTTCGGGCAGCATATGGCCTGATCGTCAGGCCGCTGCTGCTGCCGGCGTTGGCGCAAGCTGTTCGGCCAGGCGCTGCGCCTGAAGGCGGATATCGGGCACGGCCACCATTTCCCAGTTGAGGCCCTTGGACAGCGCGCCCATGGCGTGGATCGGCAGGCTGGCACGCCCTTGCGCGTCGCGCAGGCGCCAGCCGCTGTCGACATCCAGCCCCAGATGCAGCGGGCAGGGGCGTGCCAGGCCCTTGGCCAGCAAGGTCCGCAGCAGCGGATCGCGGCTTTGCGCCGGATCGCCACCCGGTCCGGTGCAGACCACCACATGCTCCACCGCCAGCGCGGTCGTCTCTGCACCGCCCCGGTCGCGCCACCGGGCGAGCAGGCCGCCATCGGGCTGGGCTTCCACGCTGACCAGATTGCCGGCGATCACGGCCAGGCGCCCTTGCACGCGCAAGGCGTTGATGCGCTGGGCAATGGCAGGGGCCATGCGATGGCGGTGCACGTCCCACCACGGCCGGGCATGGCGCAGGAAACGGGCCTGGGCCGCGCCATCATGGGCTTGCCACAGGGCATGGGTGTGCGGGCGCAACTCGTCGATCGCGTGGCGCCAGCCCACTTGCGCGGCGCGGCGACGAATGTGGCGTAGCAGGGCACTGCCGCGAGCACCGGGCATGGGCTGTGGCGAAACGGTCGGGCCGCTTTCGGCATGGGCGCGGGGCACCAGGCCGCGTCGCGATAGCGCCACGATCGGCCCGCGATGGCCGCGCGCCTCCAGCGACTGGATCACGTCGATCGCGGTCAGGCCGGTGCCGAGCAGCAGCACCGGGGCATCGGCGGCAATGGCATCGAGCGCGCCCGGCGCCCAAGGATCGGGCAGAACCTGCGGCTGATCCAGCCCGGCGAGCGCCCGGTGCCGTTGCGGCGGCAGGTTGCCCTGCGCCAGCACCACGGCGCGGGCATGGAGAGCCACGCCGCTGTCGAGCGTGAGGTGCAGCGTGCCATCGCCATGCGGGCGCAAATCCTGCGCGCTCGCGATGGCGATGGTGATGCGTTCCGGCATGGCCGCGCGCGCCGTGGCGAGCAGGCTGGCGATATAGGCGCCATAGCTGGCCCGCGTGGCAAAGCGGTTGGCTGCGTCCACTTCGCCATGGCCCAGCCAGCGCAGGAAATGCCCCGGATCGTCGGGAAAGGCGCTCATGTTCCCGGCGCGCACATTGAGCAGATGCTGCGGGCCGCATGCGCCATAGGCCAGGCCGTGGGCCAGCGCCTGCGGATCGCGCTCCACGATCACCACGCGCGACCCGCGCCGCGCGAGGTGAATCGCCAGAAGCGTGCCGCTGAACCCGCCGCCGATAATGGCCACAGGCAAGTCATGGAACGGAAACGAGTTTGCCATAACTCAACCTTTTAAGTTGAATTTAGGCTGACAAGTTTTTCCTTCAGCGTCAACAGCCAATCTTTGAGCCGTGCCGGGTGGGCGATGCGCCCACTCTATCCGGCCTCGTTCACCCAGATGCCGTGGAAGCCCTCGTGGATGCGCACCGGCATCCTGATCACCGCAACCGGCCCGTCAGACAGGCGACGCGCGTCGAGCACGACAAGGTCGGTGCGGTTCTCGGCACGGCGGCCGACCACCGAGACCAGCCACCCATCGCCTTCCTCGCTGCTGCCGGCACGCGGCACGAAGCAGGGCTCTTCCGGCGAGGAATCCGGGCCAGCATAGAAGAAATCGAGCGCGCCGGTCTCGGCATCGAAATGGCCCAGGCAGGTGAACGGCGGGCCTTTGGGTCCCCAGGGCAGCATCGGCCCCAGTTTGGGGTTGTTGGTGCCAAACCAGAAGTGCCGCGTCTTGCCCATGGCAAAGCGCAAGTCGATCATCGGCATCTCGCCGATGTGGGGAAACAGCATGTGCTCGGCCACCGGCGCTGCCAGGTCGGCCAGGTCCACTGTCCAGCGGAACGCGAACGGCGGCTTTTCCACTGTGTCGGGATTGTTGAGATCGGGAAACTGCGAGAGCCATCCGGTCTCGGTGAGGAACTGGTCGAGGTGCAGCTTGCCGTCTTGCTCCCAGGCGTTGAACGTGTGGGTCTGCATGGCCCGGCGCGGCGCCTTGATCCATTGCACTTGCGCCGCGCCGCCCGGGGTGCGCGGCATGATGCCGATCCAGGTGTCCTCGCGGTCGTCCCAGTGGAAGAACGGATGCCCGGCGCGCACGCGGTCCCAATCGCAGATCATCGGGCAGATCACGAAGACCACATGATGGCGCGAGACCAGGAAATCGTGGACCATCGAGGGATAGGGCGCGGCAATCGTCTCGGTGCGCGACAGCGTGCCGTCGGCAGCGATGAAATAGACCTCGATCGTGTTGTCCGCCACGATCTGCGTGAAATAGCCGAACGCGATCATTTCGCCGGTCACCGGGTCCAGCTTGGGATGGGCAGTGAACGCCTGGCTGGTCAGCTTCCCACCGAAATCGTGAACGCCCACGCTGGACAGCGTGACGGGATCGATTTCCATCGGCCGCCCCGCTTCCTTGAGCGCAAGCAGCTTGCCGCCGTGCCACACCACGGAGGTATTGGCCGTGTTGCGATCACGCCCCGCCACGGCCGGATCGTCGGTAAAGGGATTGCGATAGGCACCGAACAGCGCCCGCCCGGCGGCCCGCTCCAGCCCCAGTTTTTCGGTCTGGACATAGCGTGTGCGCAAGTGGGCGCGGCCCTGCGCGATGCGCACCTGGTGCATCATCCCGTCGCCATTGAGGAAGATGTCGTTCTCGAAGCGCGGCGGATAGGCATGGTCGGCGCTGTTGCGCAGGAAGTAGCCGCTCAGTTCGGGCGGTAGCGTGCCTTCCACCTCCAGGTCGATGACATCCACTTCGGCGCGCACCGGCGCGGCATAGCCCTGGAACACGAGCGTATCGGGAAATTGCATGGGATCCTCTCCATCGCGCCACGCCTTCGGAAGCGACGCGGCTAGGGTGGAGGATTAGGTCGATTGGCATCATCCAAAAAACAGATTATCAAGATGATCATTGACCCAAAATTGCGATGGCTGCTTGGGCACGCAGATGGTGAAAGGCAGGCGCGATGCGGTTTCGCGGGCTCGATCTCAATCTCCTCGTCGCGTTCGACGTGCTCGTGGAACTGCGCCACGTCACCCGCGCGGCCGAACACCTGCACGTGAGCCAATCGGCGATGAGCACGATTCTGGCCCGCCTGCGCGAGGCCTTTGCCGATCCCATCCTGGTCATGCATGGCAAGACCATGGTACCGACGGCCTATGCCTTGCAGGTGCGGCCGGAAATCCGCGCGATCCTGGGCCAGGTTGAACACCTGATGGCGGCCGCCTCGCGCTTTGATCCGGCCACGTCCCAGCGCCGGTTCCGCATCGGCTGTTCGGATTACGTCGCGATGGTCGTGCTCGGGCCGTTCCTGCGCGCTATCCAGGCGCAAGCCCCGCACGTGCGGTTCGAAATCCTGGCTGCCAACGACGCCCTGCTCGATGGGCTGGAGCGCGGTGCGATCGACTGCGTGATCCTGCCTGAAACCGGCCTATCGCCCAACCATCCGTCAGACGTGCTCTATGCCGAGGAGCATGTGGTGCAGGGCTGGAGCGGCAATCCGCTGTTCGACCGCCCGCTGACGGTGGAGGCCCTGTCGGGCGCCGGCCATGTCGCGGTCAAGCTGGGCCAGCGCCAGCCACGCTCGTTTCCCGAAGTGCAGTTGCAGCATCTGGGCATCGCGCACCGCATCGAAGTGCAGGTGGAAAGCTTTGCCCTGGCGCCACCGATGCTGGTGGGCACCGATCGCATCGCGATTGTCGCTGCGCGCCTTGCCGCCTTCTACGAGGAACTCCTGCCCTTGCGCAGCGTGCCCTTGCCGGTGCCGTTTCCGGCCATGCGCGAATGCGTGCAATGGCATGGCTCGCGCGATCAGGATGCCGGGCTGCGCTGGTTGATCGGCAGCCTGCAACGCTTCATGGCAGCCGCAGCAGCGCGGTGATGGTCAGGCGGTCGCCGCTGGGCCACGACGCGGCCACGTCGCCGCAGTGCAGGCAATTGGCGGGATAGAGGATCACGCGGTTGTGGCGCAGCGCCGCCGCGCCGATCCGCTCGAACGTGGCGGTATCGCCGGTGTGATAGGTGGCGGGTGGCAACCCATGGCGGGTGGCATCGGCCGCCAGCGCCTGGCGCCAGGCTGGGGCGCGCGCCACCGTGATCCGCTCGAAACCCGTGGCGCGGTGGCGGTGAAAGCTGGTGCCGCCATGGGGCGGAGCGCAGAGGTAGTGGACCAGCGCCAGCATGTCGTCGGCCGGATCGTCGAAGTGGGGTATGCGCTGCACCGGGGCCAGGCTGGCCGGATCGCGCGTGGCCACGGCAAAATCGGCGCGCAGCAATTTGGCGCGCTCCAGCCCCGGCCACTGCGGCAGCGTTTCGGCCAGCCAGGTGGCCCAGGCGGCCGGCGCGGGCGCGCGCAAGCCGGGATAGAGATCGCCGGCACTCGCGGCAAAGGATGCCACTGCCGCCGCTGCCACCAGCGCGGCCGGGTCAGGATGGGCCGCGTCCACGATCCACAGCGGCACGTGTTCGCGCCCCAGCCGGGCAAGCGGGTGAACCTGCATCGGCAAGCGGGCGCCGTCCCGCTCAGGCACCCGGCGCGAACCAGTCCGCCTGGGCAGCCAGGCGCGCATTGCGGCGGCGGACCAGCGCGCCGACATGATCGTGCGAAAGGCACATCGCCGCCAGGATCATCAGGTCGGCAAAATCGGTGATCGCCTCGCGGGCGCGGGCGAGGGCCACCTCGTCGATGCCATAGAGACCGGTCAGCAGGCTGGTGCTGCCGTCATGGAAGGCCAGGTCCAGCTTGTATTCGCGCACCACCTTGTGTGTCAGCATCAGGTCGACCAGCCGCCGCGTCGGTTCCTGTCCCTGCACCAGCCGCCCGAGGATCGCCTGGACCGAGCGGAAATAGTCGCTTTCGCTGCCGTCGGGGGCCACGATCGGGCAGGGGCCGGACGGATCGATTGCCGGGCTTTCGGTGTCGATGCAGATCACCGAGTCCTCGCCTTCGCCGCCCACGAAGAACGGCAGCCGCAGCAGGTTGAGCGGCAGCACGTCCGCCTCCAGCGCATTGCCGTTCCAAAACAGGTTCTCGTGCGGCTCCAGGCCCATCAGCGCGGCAGGGTAGAACGCGCCGGTCTCGGCATCCTTGGCCAGGAACACGGGGAACTGGCGGGCGACCGTGCGGATCTCGTCGGCCACCAGCGGCACGAGGTGCACCGTTGCCGCGCTGGCCGCCGCGCGCGCGGGATCGATGCGGACGCCGGCGTGGTCGGTGCGGGTGAGTTGCGCAAGCTTCATGGCGGGGCCTCGTGCAGGTGGCGTCAAAGCGGGGGAAAGCGGTGCTGCGCCAGCGTGCTCAGCAAGGCGCGGTTGGTCGGCATCATCCGGGCGAGTTTCTGCTTCATCCCGGCGGTGTGCGCCAGGGCATCCTCAGCCTGGTCACGCCGGGCGAGTTGTCCGGCGCGCGGGCGGGTGCGAAAACCCATTCCATAGAGCACGTATTGATAGCTGGCGGCCGGGAACATCTCGTGCGCACTGGCAAAGTCGTGTTCGCCGGGCGGGGTGTCGCGCCACAGCAAGAGCTGGTCCTGCAAGTCCTGCGGGATGGTTGCGGGATCGCGGTTGTCGCGCCAGAACGCCGTGTCGCTGCGTTCCGAGAGGATGTAATGCAGCTTGAGGAATTCGATGATCCGGTCCCAGCGATAGCGGGTCATGGTGTTGAACCGGCGGGCCACGAAATCCATCGCGCCGCGCGTCGCTGGCAGACTTGTGGCGATATAGTCGGCCGACAGCTCGATCAGCACCAGGGCCGAGGCTTCCAGCGGTTCGAGGAACCCGGCGGCCAGGCCCACGGCCACCACGTTATTTTTCCAGAACAGCGCGCGATGGCCCGAGCGGATCGGGATTTCGCGCGGGGTCAGGCTGGCGAAACCGGGGCCGACATAGGCGGCCAGTTCCTCCTCGGCGCGATCGGCGCCGGCGTGGCGGCTGGAATAGACATAGCCGATGCCGCGCCGCGTCGGCAGGCCGATGTCCCAGATCCAGCCATGCTTCTGCGCGGTGGAAATGGTGTGAGAGGCGATCGGGCTGTCGGGCTCGACCGGCAGTTGCACCGCCAGCGCGCGATCGATGAACAGCACGTCGGACCGGTCGATGAACGGCACCTCCAGCGCTTCGCCCAGCAGCCGCGCGGCAAAGCCGGTGCAATCCACGAACAGATCGGCCGCGATCGGCCCGCTGCGCTGCCCGATCACCGCGCGCACGTCGCCATCCTCGGCGCGCTCGACGCCCACGATCTCATCGTCGATGTGGCGCACGCCCAGCTTCTGCGTGGCATGGCTGGCCAGCAGCTCGCCCAGCTTCACCGCATCGAGGTGATAGGCATAGTTGGCGATGCCGGCATATTCGGGCGAGGTGATCAGCTTGGGCGCCAGGCCCTGCTCGCACAGGAATTCCTGGAAGCACACTGCGTCGGAAAACGATGGCGCGGCGCCATGGTCCTGCTCGGCCGCCGCGTTCCAGTAGGGCGCCAGATCCAGATCGGGGAAGCCTTCGGGCAGCACCAGCGGGTGATAGTAGAAGTCATCGTCCTCCCCGGTGCGCCAGCGGGCGAACTTGGCGCCCTGCTTGAACGAAGCATGGCAGGCCCGCATGAAATCGGTCTCGGCAATGCCGATCTTGCGCAGCGTGTTGCGCATGGTGGGCCAGGTGCCTTCGCCCACGCCGATGGTGCCGCGGCTCACGCTTTCCACCAGCGTCACGGCCACGTCAGGCCCATGGCGCGCGGCGATCAGCGCGGCGGTCAGCCACCCGGCCGAACCGCCGCCGACGATGCACACCGAGGTGATCGCCCGATCTGGCGTGCGATCTGGACTGGCGGACATCACGGTTTTTCTCTCCCTCCCTGCCGCCCGCTGGTTGGGGCGCGAAGGGCACGCGCAAGCCGATGCCCGCGCGTGCCCCTGGTTGTCAGGCGCTGCTGGTGTGGATGCGGATCAGAAGTTGACCCGCGCCCCCACCTTGAAGCGCCGACCCGAGTCCTCTGCATAGAGGAACTGGTTGGTATAGTAGGCGTATTTCAGCGTTCGGGAATCCGTCAGATTGGCCCCTTCAACAAAGACCGAAAACTGCGGCGTGACGTGATAGGTCGCGCTGGCGTCGATCTGCGAATAGGGGCGAACCTGCGTCACGGCCTGGCCGGCGCCATTGAGCGGCGGCGGGGCAAGGTATTGCAGGAAGCGGTCGCGCCAGTTCCACGCCACGCGGGCCTCGATCCCGTTCTTGTCATAAAACACCACCGCGTTGGCGGAGTTGGACAGCCCGGTCAGCGCAAACTTGTTGGCCAGGTTCTGCGCATCGAGATGGCGGTTAGACCCCACCAGCGTGCCGTTGAGCTGGAAGCCGAAGCCACTGTCGCCCAGCGTGTGCTGCCAGGCCGCCTCGATGCCTTTCACCGTGGCATCCTGGCCGTTGACCGGCGCCGTCACCGTGAACTGCGCCGGCAGGCCGGTGCCGGGATCGAGCAGCGGGCCGCCGCTGGCATTGGCCACCGTGCCGGTGGTCTGGTTCAGCACGATGAAGTTGTTGACGCTCTTGAGATAGGCCCCGATCGAGACATAGCTGCCCGGCGCATAGTAGTATTCGGCCGAAAAATCGAGGTTGCTGGACTTGAACGGCTTGAGATCGGGATTGCCCCGGCTCGCCGCAAAGTTGCCCGGCCGTAGCGTGACCAGCGTGGTCACCGGCGAAAGCTGTTCCAGCGTTGGCCGGGTGATCGTCTGCGATGCGGCAAAGCGCAGCGTGACGGCATCGGTCAATTGCCACTTGAACGCGATGTTGGGCAGCACGTCGAGGTAATGCGCCTTGCCCACGGTGCGCGTCGTGCCCGATGAGGCGGAGCCATACTGCGTCTGGTCGTTGGCCAGCTTGACCAGGCCGGTATAGGCCGTGGCGAGACCGTTCACGTCGGTCTGCGTGTCCTCGAACCGCACGCCCGCCACGATCGAGAGCGGCCGGCCGCCCACGTCGCCCTTGAACTCGGTTTCGAGATAGGCGCCCAGCACTCGCTCGGTCACGATCGTGTCGTTGACCAGCGGCGGGGCAAAGGTGAAGTTGGGATTGGTGGCGCGCTGCTGCGCGGTGATCGCGTTGAACAGCGTCGGTCCGTCGAACGTCAGCCACTGCGTGGGCAGGCGATTGGCCCCGCCCAGTCCCGACAGGAACCCGCTGCCGGCGTTAAACGTGGTGATCGGCACGCCCGCCGGTGCCGGCAGGTTGTAGCCGCAGGTCGTGCAGCCGGTCCCTCCGTCGTTGGAATAGAGCGAGGTGTCCTTGCGGTCGCGCGAGTAATAGAGGCCGAAGTTGGCGTTCACCAGGCCTTCGCTGCCATCGCCCTTGTAGGCGAAATCGGCGCGGCCCTGCGTCACCTGGTCACGGATGCCATAGCCGCGCAGCAGCATCACGTGCTGGCACATCGGCTGGCCTGCACCCACCGGCGTGGTGCTGCCGGGCTGGCCGGAATTGGTCACCGCGCTGCCACAGGGGCTGGCCGGGTTGGCAAACGTGGGCAGGGTTTCGGTCTGCCACGGCAGCACCGATCCATCCGACTGATAGCGCGACGAGCCGGTGAGATAGCCCAGCAGCGCGAGATAGGCTTCCTGGCCGCCGTTGGGGTCTTCCTTCGCCAGCGAATACGTGCCGTCGAACGAGGCGGTGAGGTTGGGCGACATCTTCCATTCCAGGTTCAGCCCGAACTCGCGCGTGTTGGTGCGCTTGTCGAACTTCTTGTAGTGGAAGTCGGTGGCGATGCCGCTGGCCTGGGTCAGGTCGGTGGCGGTGCCGTTGGCATCGGTGACCACGTCGGTCAGGTTCGAGGCGGTGAACCAGTGGCCGTAGGACCGCGTCTCGGTCTTGTTGGTGAACTTGGTATAGAGCGCGTCGGCGGTGATCGTCACCGCATCGCTCGGCCGGTATTGCAGCACGACGGTGCCGCCGATCCGCTCGCGATCCTCGCGCGTCACCTTGGTGTCGAAGTTCTGCGGAATGAACAGGTTGCCCTGCGGATTGCTGGCGCTCACCGTGCCCTTGCCGCCGTTGACTTCGCCGGCGGGAACCGCCGGATTGACCAGCCAACCGTCGGTCTGCGCCTGTTGCAGACGGGTGAAGCGGTGCTGGTAGCTGCCCGAAACCAGGATGCCGAGCTTGCCGTCGGCCAGTGTGTCGGAAAACAGGAACGAGGCATCGGGCGCGGCCTTCTTGGCGTTGCCGTCATAGTTCGCGTCCACCGTGGCCGAGAACTTGCGGCCGCGATAGTCGAAAGGGCGCGCGGTCTTGATGTTGACAGTCGAACCCACGCCGCCGGACTGATAGCGCGCGGTCGAGGACTTGTAGACTTCCACCCCGGAAACCAGTTCCGACGCCAGCGTGTCGAACGAAAAGGCCCGACCCGAGGCCTGGCTCGGGTCGGTAGGGGTGGCCACCTGGCGGCCATTGACCAGAACCGTGTTGAATTCCGGGCCAAAGCCGCGAACCGTGATGAAGGCGCCTTCGCCGCCGGAGCGGTCGATCGAAACGCCGGTGATGCGCTGGAGGGATTCGGCCAAGTTGGCGTCGGGCAGCTTGCCGATATCCTTGGTGGAAATGGCATCGACGATGCCGGACGAGGCGCGCTTGATCCCGCGCGCGTTGTCGAGGCTGGCGCGCAGGCCGGTCACCACGATCGCTTGCGGTTCCGCTTCGGCAACGGCAGGCGCTTCGGGCGCGGGGCGTGCGGCGGCCGGTTCGGCGGCAGCGGCCTGGCTGGCCATGGCCACCGTGGCCGCGACGAGCGGCGGGCGCGCCGAAAGCGGGCGGGCGATCACGGCAAAGGTGGCGGGGCCGGTCTGCCGCGCGGCCAGGCCGGTGCCGGCAAACATGCGGTCCAATGCGTCGGAAACGGTCAGGCGGCCGCGCACTTCGTTGGTGCGCACCGCATGGGTCACCTTGCGCGAGGCGATGATCTGGACATTGGCCTGATGGCCGAGCAGGCCGATGGCGGTTTCAGCCGATTGGGCCGGAATGGAAAACTGGCGCAGTTCGGTGTTGGCCTGGGCGGCAACCGGCATGGTCGCCATGCAGGCAACGCTGGTCGACGCAAATAGAACGCCACGCAATGTGGTCGTCATCATATATCCCTCCCATCAGGATTTCATTACGTATCAGGCCGTTTCGGTCTGTATCCGCCTAGAGACATGCTCCGGCGATTTTCCTTCTTGGATTGCGGAAAATTATTTCATGGCGCTGTTTTCGGCTCCCCGCTCGATACGGATGATGCGCGGATCGCTGCTGTCGATCGACACGGAGAGGGTAGCCTTGAGCGTTTCGGCAAAGCCTTCGGGATCGCCGATGCGGAACAGGCCGTCGAACTGCTCGCCCGCCACGTCGGGATCGGCGATCACGATCTGCCGCTTGTTGTAGCGGTTGAACTCCTCGGCTGCCTCGCGCAGCGTGGTGCCGTTGAGATCGATCATGCCGTTGCGCCAGGCGAGCGCGCGGTCTACCGGTGCCGTCTCGCTGGCCTGATAATGCACCAGGGCGCGGGCATTGACCATCGCGCGCTCTCCCGCCAGCACGCGCAGGCGCTGGCTGGCATCGGCGGCAGTCCAGGTTTCCACCACGCCTTCGGTCACCAGCACTTCCACCCCATCCTCGCGCTTGCGTACCGAAAAGGCGGTGCCGATGGCCTGGGCGCGCACTGCGCCCGACGCAACCACGAACGGCCGCTGCGCATCCTTGGCGACCTCGAACCAGGCCTCGCCCTGCGCCAGTTCCACTTCGCGCGCGTGGCTGGTCAGGTTGACTTTCAGCGCGGTGTCGGAATTGATCGTCATGACCGAGCCGTCGTCGAGCGGCACGCGGCGGATTTCACCCAGCCGGGTGACATATTCGGCGCCGCTGGCCAGGACATAGCGCGTGGCGGCAACGGCCGCGACACCGGCCGCCACCATGCCGCCCAGCACCCCGCGCCGCGCCCAGCGGCGTCGGTCACGGGCCGGTTCGGCTATCGGCTCGTCCACTGCTTCCGGTATCTGCGCCGGAGCCGCGATTGCGCCGGGCAATTCCCAGGCAGCCTGGGCTTGCAGCAGCAGGCCATGGCGGCGCGGGTCTGCCGCGAGCCAGGCTTGCAGCGCGGCCTCGTCGGCCATGGTCCAGGCCTCGGCATCGTCCATGCGCGCCACCCAGACGGCGGCAGCATCACGATCGGCCGGGGGCAGGGGGGTGGCCATGGTCACGATGCCCTCCGCCCGGCCGGCAACGGCGTTGTCAGTCCATCGGCCTCGCGTTCCAGGCGGTCCCAGCCTTCGCGGATGGCGCGCACGCCCACCCACACCTGCTTCTCCACCGCCTTTTCGGTGATGCCCATGTGCGCAGCGATTTCCTTTTGCGACCAGCCTTCGATCTTGCGCAGTTCCACGATGCGGCGGCAGCGTTCGGGCAACTGGCCCAGCAGCGCGCGCACCCGCTCGAACGCCATGCGCGCGGCGACCTGTTCCTCGGGCGTGGGGGTGCCACTGTCGCGATAGCTTTCGATCTCGCTGATCGCCTCGAACGGCGCGACCGTCTGGCGCTTGAGCCGCCGCGCCAGAAGATTGCGGCAGATCGAGAAGAAATAGGCATGCCCGCAGTCGATATGGTCGACCGTGTCGAGCATGGCGATGCGGCAATAGGCGTCCTGCATGAGTTCATCCACTACATCGGGCGCGATCCGCCGCTTCACGAACCAGGCCCGCAGGCGCGGTTCGTGCGGCATGATCTCGCGCGCCACCCACTGCGCCAAGGCGCGGCGGCGCTCGAGTTGCGCTCGCAGATCCGGTCCCGTCCCATCCTCCATCGGCTTTGGGTTTTCCCTCTTTCCTGCCCCTAGAGACCGGGGCGCACGCTTTCCTTCCGCTTGCGCCAAAAATTTTCTGCAAGGAAGCCAGACGGCCGCGATGGTTGCAATTTATTGCTCCACAGGCCCTGCGCGAAAGGGACTATGGCCAGGCGCCACGCTTGGCCTAGGGTAGCCCGGTATCACTTGCTCGCCGGAAAGCGCCGCCATGACCGATCTTGCCGCCATCCTCCCCGATCTCGTCGCGCTGCGCCGCGACATTCACCAGCATCCCGAACTGGGCTTTTGCGAGCACCGCACGGCCGCGCGCGTGGCGCAGGAACTGCGCGCGCTGGGCTTGGCGGTGCACGAAGGGATCGGCGGCACGGGCGTGGTCGGCGTGTTGCAGGGCCGGCGGCCCAATGTCCGGGCGGGAGGAACGCGCACGGTGGGTCTGCGCGCGGACATGGACGCGCTGCCGATCACCGAGCAGACCAACCTGGCCTGGGCCAGCCGCACCCCCGGCACGTTCCACGGCTGCGGGCACGATGGCCACGTCGCCATGCTGCTGGGCGCGGCGCGCGTGCTGGCGGCCGATCCCGACTTTGCCGGCACGGTCCATTTCATCTTCCAGCCGGCCGAGGAAGGGCAGGGCGGTGCCAGCGCGATGATCGAGGACGGGCTGTTCGATCGCTTTCCCTGCGACCGCGTCTATGCCCTGCACAATTGGCCCAGCCTGCCCGCCGGAACCATTGCCACGCGCCCCGGCCCGATCATGGGCGCGGCCGACAAGTTCCGCATCGTGATCGCGGGCAAGGGTGGCCATGCCGCGATCCCGCAGGATACGCCCGACGCCATTCTCGCCGCCGCCGCGCTGGTGCAGCAGCTCAACACTATCGTCGCCCGTGCCGTGCCGCCGAGCCAGGCGGCGGTGCTTTCGGTCACCGAGATCCATGGCGGGGAGGCACACAACGTGATCCCGGCCGAAGTGACCGTGATCGGCACCGTGCGCACGTTCGATCCGCAAGTGCAGGAGCGGATCGAGGCGCGCATCCGCGCCATGGTCGAAGGCATCGGCACGGCCTTCGAAGTGCGCGGGCACGTGCAATACGATCGCTATTACCCGGCCACGATCAACGATCCCGCCGCTGCGGCCGATGCCCTGGCCGTGGCCGCCACGGTGGCCCAGGCCGAGCTCGCGCCAGAGCCGGCCGCCACCTCCGAAGATTTCTCGTTCATGCTGCAACAGTGGCCCGGCGCCTATATCTGGCTGGGCCAGGGCGTGGGCGAACGGCCCGCTCCGCTGCACAATCCGCACTATGATTTCAATGACGACGTGCTGGAAACCGGCATCCGCCTGCACTGTGCCCTGGCGCGCCACTGGCTGGCCTGATCTCGCGTCGCGCCTGGTGTCCTGAACGGATTTCATGGCTGCAATGAGCGCCCCTCATTTCCCGTTCGATCGCGGCGTGGCATAGAGACGGCTGCTCTGCCTGCTGCCCTGGAACCTGACTGCGCGCCATGGCCTTTGCCCGATCCGATCTCGCCGATCTTGCCGCATTCGCGGCGATTGCCCGGCACCGCAATTTTCGCCAGGCGGGCGTGGAGCTGGGCGTCAGCGCCTCGGCGCTCAGCCATGCGCTCAAGGGGCTGGAGGAGCGGCTTGGGGTCAAGCTGCTCAACCGCACGAACCGCTCGGTCACGCTGACGGCGGCCGGGGAAGACCTGCTCCGCACGCTGGGCGATCCGCTTGCGGCCGTCCTCGCCGCAGAGGACGTGCTCAACCGCCATCGCGACAGCCCGCGCGGGCGGGTTCGCGTCAACGTGCCCGATATGGTGGCCGAACACCTTCTGGCCCCGGTCCTGCCCGAATTCCAGCGGCGTTGGCCGGAAATCGAGCTGGACATCTATGTCGACAACCGCCTGCTCGATGTGTTCGACGAAGGTTTCGATGCCGGGGTTCGCTTTGGCGGCACCGTGCCTGACGACATGATCGCACAGCGCCTGAGTGCCGAGGTGGGCTGGACCATTGCGGGCTCACCCGCCTATCTCGCGCAGCATGGGGTGCCGTTCCATCCGCATGACTTGGCCGGCCACCGTTGCCTGCAAGTGCGGCTGGGGGACGATCGCACCTATCGCTGGGAGTTCGAGCGCGAAGCGGAAAGCCTGGCCCTGGCCGTGCCCGGCACGATCACCCACAACAATTCCGCCTTTGCCACGGCCATGGCCCTGCGCGGGGCCGGGCTGGTCTACCTGCCGACTGCCAGCGTGGCCCCCCATCTGGCCAGCGGCGCCTTGCAGGCCGTGCTCTCCGACTGGGTCAGCCCCGGCCCGGCGCTGCACATCTATTATCCCGGGCGCCGCAATCTGCCGCTGGGCTTGCGCCTGCTGATCGACCTGATCCGGGAAATGCGCCCCCTCGGGTTCTGACGCTGAGCCCGGCTCATCGCCGCATGAACCACGCGCGTGGTGCCACGCGCATGGTCGGCGGGCTAGGGGCAGGTATCCATTCCCGATCCCGAGGTTTTCCCATGCACGCCGATCCGGCGCCGGCGCACCAGGCGCTGCCCGCATGGAGCGCGGTCTATGCGCTCACCCTGTGCGTCTCCACACTGATCGCGTCAGAGTTCCTGCCCGTCAGCCTGCTCACGCCGCTGGCGCGCGACTTGCACCTGAGCGAGGGCACGGCCGGCCAGGCGATTGCCGTGTCCGGCGTGTTCGCGGTGGTGACCAGCCTGGGCGTGGCGCGCATCGCGGCGCGGCTCGACCGGCGCCATCTGCTGCTGGGCCTTGTCGCCCTGATGGGCCTGTCTGGCGCGGTGGTCGCCTGTGCCGGGGATTTCACCGTGCTGATGGCTGGGCGGGCGATGCTGGGCGTGGTGATCGGCGGGTTCTGGTCGATGTCAGCGGCCACTGTCATGCGCCTGGTGCCGCCGGCAGACGTACCGCGCGCGCTTGCCGTGCTGAACGGAGGCAACGCGCTGGCCACGACGGTCGCGGCGCCGCTGGGCAGTTTCCTGGGCCAGTATATCGGTTGGCGAGGGGCGTTCCTGCTGGTCGTGCCGCTTGCGGTGGTGACCTTTGCATGGATGTGGCACAGCCTGCCCACGCTCGCCCCGCCGCGGGACAGCGCACGAAGCGCGGTGTGGCGGGTGTTGACGCGCCCCAAGGTGGCCTTGGGCCTGTTGGCCAGCGGGTTGCTGTTCATGGGGCAATTTGCCGCCTTCACCTATTTCCGGCCGTTCCTGGAGCAGGCAACCGCCGTGTCGGTCTCCACGCTTTCGGCGATGTTGCTCGGATTGGGCCTTGCCGGCCTGGTCGGCAACGCGCTGGTCGGGCGCGCGGTGGCGGCTTCGCTGCGCGGCGCGTTGCTCGCCATGCCGGTGGCGATGGCCTTGATCGCGCTGGGGCTTGTGGCGTGGGGCCGGGTGCCACTCGCCACCGGCGTGCTGCTCGCGCTGTGGGGCGCGATCGGCACGGCCGCCCCGGTTGCCTGGTGGACCTGGCTTGCCCGTGCGCTGCCGGATGATGCAGAGGCCGGTGGCGGGCTGATGGTGGCAGTGATCCAACTGGCGATCACGCTGGGCGCGGCGCTGGGCGGCGGCCTGTTCGATCGCTGGGGCTATCCCGCAGCCTTTGCCGCCGCTGCTGCGCTCCTGGTGGCATCGGGCGTGCTCGGCTGGGCCAGCGTGCCGCGCGCGCCTGCTGAAAGGAAGTGAAATAACCTGCCCTTTCATCAAGATGTCACGTGAGCATGGCGGGAAGGCGCCCACCGAAGGCCTGGCGTAGGGCCGGGCGACAAGGGGGGTCTCATGCGTCTTCGTGCTGTCTCGCTGCTGGCCACGGCCAGCCTGTTTTCGCTCGTCCAGGGTACGGCCCATGCTGCGGAAGCGGCTGCACCCGCGCCCGATGCTTCTGCCGGCGTCGATACGGCGCAGAGCGATATCGTCGTGACCGCGCAAAAGCGCGAGCAGAAGCTCAAGGACGTGCCGCTGACCGTATCGGTGGTGACCCAGGACAAGCTCAGCCAGCTTGGCGTGTCGGAACTCGGCGAAATGGCCGCCTATGTGCCTGGCCTCCAGATCCAGAAGCAGAGCGCCAACAACCCCGGCTTCGTGATTCGCGGCATCACGTCAGACAGCGGCTCGGCCCAGGCCGGCTCGCGCGTTTCGGTCTATTACAACGGCGTGGACATCAGCCGCGCGCGCGGCGCCTGGCAAGACCTGTTCGACATGGAGCGCGTGGAAGTGGTCAAGGGGCCGCAGGCCACGCTGTTTGGCACGGCCGCCGAAGTGGGCGCGGTCTCGATGATCTCGGCCCGCCCGCAGCCGGGCTATGCCGCTGGCATCAATGCGTCCTACGGCAACTACAACAGCACGCGGCTCTCGGGCTTCGTCAATGCCGGCAACGATACGCTCGCCGCGCGCGTCGCGTTCTCCCACAAGTATCGCCACGGCTATACCACCAATATCCAGCCCGGTCAGGATGACCTGAACGGCGAAAACGACTGGGGCGCGCGGGCCTCGTTGCGCTGGACGCCGTCCAGCACGGTCAAGGTCGACCTCGTCTATACCTACGATCGGCAGCGCGATCCCGGCACCGGCTTCACCAGCCTGGTCTATCCCACCACGCAAGGGCCGTCCGATCCGTTTGGCACGGTGCAGTTGTCCGGCTCGCCCTATAGCGCCTCGGTGCTGGGCGCGGCCAAGCTGGGCATTGCCCGCGACGTGCACGACGTGAACCTGACCGGCACCGTCCAGCTCGCGCCGGGGTTGACGTTCACCACGGTCAATGGTTTCCGCACGTTCCATTCGCACGAAGTGTTCGATGCCGACGGCAGCCGCGCCTTCTACCTCGAATTCGCCGAGGATGCGCAGGGCGAACAGTATAGCCACGAAGGGCGCTTCAACTACGACAGCACGCATTGGCGCGCCACGTTCGGGTGGAACGCCTTTGTCGAGAACAGCTTCCAGAAAGTGCCGTTTTCGACAGACGAAGGCACCTACCTGGCCTGCGCCGCGATCAGCAGCTTCGCCGCGTTTCAAAAGGTGCTGTCCGGCTATGGCGTGGGCACGGGCACTGGCTGCGTCAACGCCAATGGCGTGGCCACCAATGCGGCCGGGCAGACCGCCAGCTACATCCTAACCGGCGGTAAGGCCACGAGTGTGCCCTATGCCTCCAGCTATGTGAACAAGGGCGTCAACAAGACCTATTCGCTGTTTGCCGATGCCACGTTCATGCCCACGCCGCGGCTGGAAATCACCGCCGGCGCGCGCGTGCTGATCGAACATCGCAAGTCGGAATACAGCTCGGTCCAGCCCAATTCGGCGATTTTGGCCGCCTATGGCGTCAACACCAGCCTGCTCGGCGTGGTCAGCACCAATGGCGGCGTGGTCATGGCCGACCGCGACTACAGCGCGATCCTGCCGCGCGTGAACCTGCTCTATCGCCTCAGCAACGATCTCAACCTCTATGCCACGATCAGCGAAGGCCGCTATTCGCCGGTGGTGCAGGTGACTGCCAAGACAGCCACCACGCCCAACGTGCTGCCGATCCCGGCAGAAAAGCTGTGGAACTACGAAGCGGGGATCAAGGGCCGGGTGGGGCCGTTCAGCGGCGGCCTCTCGGCGTTCTACCAGGTCTACAGCGGGTTCCAGGTGACGGTAACCAGCAACGGGGTGACCACCACCCAGTCTGCCGGCAGCGCGCACAACCCCGGCGTGGAATTCGAAGGCAACTGGCAGGTCAGCCCGATCCTGTCGATCAGTGGCATGGCCGCCTGGCTGCATGGCCGCATCGATGGGAACAATGCGCTGACCGCCTATGCCGGCAACCACTTCCGCCTCCAGCCCGATTTCAGCGCGGCGCTGGCGGTCAACCTGCGGGTGCCGCTGGGCCAGGACCGGCTGTTCTACTTCGCGCCCAACTGGAATACGCGGTCCAAGGTCTATTTCGAAATGCCCAACAAGGAAGCGATCAGCCAGCAGGCCTATTCGCTCACCAACCTGCGCGCCGGCTTCGAGTTCGGGCCGGAAGCGCGCTATATGGTTGGCGGCTATGTCCGCAACCTGTTCAACCGGCACTACCTGCTCGATGCCGGCAATACCGGCGGCAGCTTTGGCGATCCCACCTATATCGCGGGCGAACCGCGCATGTACGGGATCGAGATGAGCGCGCGGTTCTGATTGGTCTGCCGGGGCGGGGCGGCACTGGCCGTTTCCGCTCCGGTCGCATCCCCGTGGCAAAGTTTCGCGGGGCTATTTTCAAGCTTGTAATGATATAATATAACGTTACATAAATCTGCATGACATCCGTTTCCAGTTCCCCGCTGCCGGCATGAAAAGCCCGTGCCTTGGCCTCTGCCGTTTCGACGCGCGCTCCGGCTGGTGCCGCGCTTGCGGCCGCACGCTGGACGAATGCCGCGAATGGAAGAAAGCGCCGCGTCCGCGCCGCCTGGCGATCGCGCGGGCCTTGCCCGATCGCCTCGCGCGTCTCGAAACGCGCGGGCTGCGGCTGGGGGAAGAGCCATGATGCTGGAAACCGCCGCGCTCTGGCTGATGTTCGTGATGGGCGTGCGCCATGCGCTCGATCCCGACCATATCGCCGTGATCGACAGCATCGTGTTTCGCACTGCGGAGACGCGGCCGCGCCTGGCGCTGTGGACCGGCACGCTGTTTGCCTGCGGGCACAGCTTGTCGGTGGCGGTGGTGGCGCTGGCCATGGCCCTGGCGGCAAAGGCTTTGGCGATCCCGGCCTGGACGGGGCCGCTGGTCGATGGCTTGGTGGTTGCCCTGCTGTTGCTGGTGGGCAGCATGAACCTGCGCGCGCTGCTTGTCCGCGCCGACTATGTCCCGGTGGGCTGGCGTTCGGCGCTGATCCCCAGGCCCTTGCGGGAGAGTACGCACCCCGCCGCGATCATCGCCATCGGCCTGATCTTTGGCCTGGTGTTCGATACGGCCACCCAGGCTGCGGCCTGGGGTGCGGCGGCCACTGTGCGGGGTGGCGTGCCGGCCGTGCTGGCGATTGCTGCTGCTTTTGCCACGGGCATGGTCCTGGCCGATACGCTTGACAGCCAGATCGTGGGCCGCCTGCTGCGCGGGGCCGCCCGCCGCACGGGCCAGGTGCGGCGCTATCGCCGGGCGGTCGGCTGGCTGGTCGTGACGCTCAGCTTTGGTTCGGCGGCGCTGGCCGTGGCGGAAATGCTGGGGCGGCCACTGCTGCTGTCAGAGACCGCCTTGACCGCGCTGGGTGCGGGCACGGCCCTGGCCATCGTCACCCTGCTGGCAACCGCCCGGATCAATGCAATTCGATCGTGACGTGGCGCAGCGGTGCAATCCCGGCCAGCCGATGGCGCAGCGCCTGGATGTCGAGCGGTTCGCCCAGCGGGCGCACACTGACGATGGCGGCATGCGCCTCTGGCCCGATGCGCCAGACGTGCAGGTCGGTCAGGTGCACGTCGCCCGGCGCGGCAATGGCGGTCTTCACCGCCTTGGCAATGCCCGCGTCGGTGCGGTCCAGCAGCACGGCAGCCGTGTCCTGCATCAGCGTCCAGGCCCAGCGCGCGATGACGATCCCGCCAACGATGCCCATCACCGGATCGAGCCAGACCCAGCCGAGATAGCGCCCGGCGAGCAAGGCCACGATGGCCATGACCGAGGTCAGCGCATCGGCCAGCACATGGACATAGGCCGAGCGCAGGTTGTTGTCGCCGTGCCCATGGTGGTGGCCATGGTCATGCTCGTGCCCATGGGCGTGATCGTGGTCATGGTGATGCCCATGGTGATGATGATCGTGGCCATGGCCCAGCAGCGCGGCGCTCGCCAGGTTCACGGCCAGCCCGATCGCGGCGATGACGGTGGCTTCGCCAAACGCCACTTTGGCCGGGCTGAACAGGCGCAGCAGCGACTCCACGCCGATCGCCAGCGCAATCAGCGCCAGGACGAGGGCGGAAGCAAAGCCCGCCAGGTCACCGACCTTGCCGGTGCCGAAGCTGAAGGCGGGATTGTGGCTGTGGCGGCGGGCATAGGCATAGGCCAGCGCGGCCACGCCCAGCGCGCCGGCGTGGGTCGCCATGTGAAAGCCATCGGCCAGCAGCGCCATCGATCCGGTGGCATAGCCGGCAATGATTTCGCCCACCATCATCGTGGCGGTCAGCAGCACGACCAGCCGCGTGCGGCGCGCATTGGCATCGTGTGTGGCGCCAAGGAAATCGTGATCGTGCGCCATCTGGCCAGCGGCATCGTGGGAAAGGGGCGTGGTCATGGTGTCGGTTCCTGGCGCTTACTTGGCATAGCGGCGGATTGCGGCGATCAGCGCCTGCGCCCCCTCATCGCGTTCCTGCGCGGAAAGGCCGGGGGCGGAAACGTGGGCCTTGAGGTGGGATTCGATCAGTTCCTCGATCAATCCGCCCATGGCCCCGCGCGCCGCCGCGGCCAGGTGAAGGGTGGTGGTGCAGTCGTCTCCACCGGCCAGGGCGCGCTCGATCGCCTGGAGCTGTCCGATAAGCCGCCGCACCCGCTTGATGAGCGCGTCATTGTCCGTGCTGAGATGTCCCATAGGATACCCCCCTATCCTATATGGCCAGCCAGTCAACCGACATGCGTTGGCAGGGGCTGACCTTGCGCGGCGTTGTCTCATCCAACGACCGGTTGCGGCGGGCCGCTCGCGCTTTGTCGCACCTGACGATCGGCTTCATCGGGCGTTCAGCCAGGCGGCGGAAATTTCTGCGGCGGACAAGCAGAAGGAGCTCTATCCATGCCCGGATTTCCCAAGTTTGTGGCAAAGTTCGTGATCGGCGCCGCCGCGCTGTCGGTGGCCGGGGCCTGCGCTGCCCAGGCCGCGACGGCGGACCTTCACACCATGCTGGTCAGCCTGCCCGATGGTTCGGTGGCGCAAGTGCAGTATCGGGGCGCAGTGCCTCCGCGCATCGCCATCCAGCCGGTCGCGGACGATCCTGCAACCGATCCATTTGCGCACATGGCAATGTTCTCGGCCATGATGGACCAGCAGGCTCAGGCGATGATGCAGCAGGCCGCACTGATGCAGCGCGCGGCGATGGCCCAGGCTGCCGCAGGCAATGGCGCGCCCGGCGTGACCGTGGCAGACATGCGCAACCTGCCCAAGGGTGTGCACATGACCTATGTTTCGTCAACGACCGACGCATCGGGATGCACGCGCACGATCTCCTACAGTTCCGAAGGCGGCACAGCGGAAGCGCCGCGCGTGACGCAGGCCGCCTCGGATGCCTGTAGCGCGGTCAAGCCCAACGCCCAGGCCGTGCCTGCCAAGGCCGATGCCCCGGCCGCGCCGGCACCGAGCGTGGGCCAGAAGGTTTGATCGTGCCGGCGCCGGGGCGGGCTCAGGCGTTGTCCGCTCCGGTGCCGCTGCCTGCGAATTCTGGAACGATGCCTTGCTGCGAACGTTTACGCCCTTGATTTCCATCGAGCGAAAGGGCGCCTCGTGATTGGCAAGATCGTATCCGCAATGGTCGGCAAGAAGATTGCCGAGCGCACCCCCGGCATGAGCGAAGGCGGCGGCGCGCTGCTTGGCGTGGCGGCCGCCACCGTGCTGCGCCGCATGGGCGCTGTGGGCTTTGTCGCGGCCGCAACTGGCGGCTGGCTCGCGACCCGCTACATGGCCAAGCGCCAAGCTCGCCAGCAGGGCACGGTGTACTGACAAACATTCACTAAGAGCCCCCGTGTCCCAAGCGGCGCGGGGGCTTCTGCGTTATTGAACGCATTCGTTTCATTTATCCAGCGCACTGTGCGGGGACGTCGCGTCTCGCCAGGCGAAAGGCCGTGCGCGCCGTTCCCAAGAGGATTTTACCTGATGGCCAAGCCTCCCAAGCACACTGCCGGCAAGACTGCGCCGGCCCTCGACCACGCGCTGCACGATCACCAGCCCGGCGCGGGCCACGCGGCCTATGCCACCACGGCCGGCAACGGCGGGGAAACCCATCAGGATGCGCCGACGGGCGCGCCAGCAGAAGCCTATCTGACCGACAACTTCGGGCACCGCCTGGCCGACAACCAGAACAGCCTCAAGGCCGGGGCGCGCGGGCCAGCGTTGCTCGAGGATTTCGTCCTGCGCGAGAAGATCTTCCACTTCGACCACGAGCGCATTCCCGAGCGCATCGTCCACGCGCGCGGTTCGGGCGCACATGGCGTGTTTGAAGTGACCAAGGCCATCCCCGAACTGACCAAGGCCGGCCTGTTCCAGGAAGCGGGCAAGACCTGCCCGGTGTTTGCCCGCTTTTCGACCGTTGCCGGGGGTGCCGGATCGGTCGATACCCCTCGCGACGTGCGCGGCTTTGCCGTCAAGTTCTACACCGACGAAGGCAACTGGGATCTGGTCGGCAACAACATTCCGGTGTTCTTCATCCAGGATGCGATCAAGTTTCCCGACCTGATCCACTCCGTGAAGATGGAGGCCGATCGCGGCTATCCCCAGGCGGCCAGCGCGCACGACACGTTCTGGGATTTCGTCGGCCTGATGCCGGAATCGATGCACATGATCATGTGGGCGATGAGCGACCGCGCCATTCCGCGCACGCTGCGCATGATGGAAGGCTTTGGCGTCCACACCTTCCGCCTGGTCAATGCCGAGGGCGAAGGGCGTTTCGTCAAGTTCCACTGGAAGCCGGTGCAGGGCATGGAGTCGCTGATCTGGGACGAAGCGGTCAAGATCGCCGGGGCCGATCCCGATTTCCACCGCCGCGACCTGCATGAATCCATCGCGAGCGGCGCGTTCCCCGCGTGGGATCTGGGCGTGCAGGTGTTCGACGAGGCATGGGCGGCCAAGCAGCCCTATGACGTGCTCGATGCCACCAAGCTGATCCCCGAAGAAGATGTGCCGGTGGAGATCGTGGGGCGCATGACGCTCAACCGCAATGTCGACAATTTCTTTGCCGAGACCGAGCAGGTGGCGTTCCTGCCTTCCAATGTGATCCCCGGCATCGATTTCAGCAACGATCCGCTGCTCCAGGGACGCCTGTTTTCCTATCTCGACACGCAGAAATCGCGCCTGGGCACCACCAATTTCCACCAAATCCCGATCAACGCGCCCAAGTGTCCGTTCCACAACATGCAGCGTGACGGGCTGATGCAAACGCTGGTGCCCAAGGGCCGCGCCAACTACGAGCCGAACTCGCTGGACGAAGCGGGCGAGGACAGCGGCCCTCGTGCCAGCCAGGACACCGGCTTCACCTCGTTCCGCGAAAACGGCGAGCGCAACGATCCCACCGAGAAGGTCCGCGTGCGCGCCGACCTGTTTGCCGATCACTACAGCCAGGCGGCGCTGTTCTTCCACTCGCAGACAGAGAGCGAGCAGGCGCACATGGCCTCGGCGCTGGTCTTCGAGCTGTCGAAAGTGAGCCTCGAACACGTGCGTGCCCGCGTGCTGTCGCGCCTGCGCAATGTGGATGAAAGCCTGGCTGCGCGCGTGGCCGACGGGCTGGCGATGGACCTGCCGGAAAAGGCCCCGGCGGCGCGCAAGCTGGTGAAGATGAAGCCGTCCGATGCGCTGTCCATCCAGAAGCAGGCCAAGGCCACGTTTGCCGGCCGCAAGGTGGGCATCCTGTTTGCACAAGGATCGGACAAGGCCACGATCGACGAGCTCAGGCAGGGCATCGAAAAGGCCGGCGGCACGGCGTTCCTGGTGGCGCCCAAGGTTGGCGGCATCGCGGTAAAGGGCGGCACGCTCAAGGCCGATGGGCAGCTCGACGGCTCGCCTTCGGTAATGTTCGATGCCGTGGCCTCGGTGCTCATGCCCGATGAAGCGGCCAAGCTGGCGCAGCAGGGCGCGGCGGTGCAGTGGTTCATGGATGCCTATGGCCACTGCAAGACCATCGCGCATTGCCCCGGCACGCAAGTGATCCTGGACAAGGCCGGCGTGGAAAAGGACGACGGCGTGGTGCCGAACGCGGACCTGCTCAAGGTCGGCCCGGTTCGCCACTTCGCCCGCGAGCCGAAGGTCCGCGCCTTGGCGTGATGGTTGGGGGTGGGCGCTGGCGTCCACCTTCCATCATCGTAACCTGGGCTAGCTCCCGGTTACGCGTCTTGTCGTGGGCCGGGAAAGAAAATTAGCGTCACCCCGGATCAAGTCCGGGGTGACGACAGTTTTGTGCCTGTAACTTTAGGTGCGCCGCCCAACCCCTGACACAGGACGACCCGACCATGACCGACCGCCAGACCCCGGAAGCAGAGGCACGCGCGATCGAGGTGCCCGAAGCGGCCGGGGGCTGGGGATCGCTGGAAGGCATTGCCGCCACCGAACTGTCGCAGCGCGCCGGGCCGGGCGCGCTGGAAACGCTGCGGCACCTCAACAAGCCCGATGGCACGGCCTGCACCTCGTGCGCCTGGATCAAGCCGCCCAATCCGGCGGCTTTCGAGTTTTGCGAGAACGGGGCCAAGGCCACGCTGTGGGACTTGACCAGCGCGCGGTGCACGCCCGCCTTTTTCGAGGCGCACACGGTCAGCGAGCTGTGGCACCTGAGCGCCAACGAACTGGAGCGGGAAGGCCGGCTGATCGAGCCGCTGCGCTATGATCCGGCGACGGACCGTTATGTGCGCGCCACCTGGGACGAGGCATTTGCCGCGATCGGCAGCAAGCTGAAAGCCATTCCGGCCAAGGCGATGACATTCTACGCCAGTGGCAAGGCGGCGTTGGAGCCGAGCTATCTCTATGCGGTATGGGCGCGGGCGCTGGGGCACAACAACCTGCCCGACAGCTCCAACATGTGCCACGAGACCACCTCGGTGGGCCTGAAGAAAGTGATCGGCTCGCCGGTCGGCACGTGCCAGCTTGAAGACCTGGAGCAGTGCGACGCGATCTTCTACCTGGGGCAGAACCCTGGCACCAACTCGCCGCGCATCCTGCACCCGCTGCAACAGGCGGTGAAACGCGGCTGCAAGATCGTGACCTTCAACCCGCTCAAGGAAGCGGGGCTGGTCGAATTCGTCAACCCGCAAAGCCCGCTGGAAATGCTGACCGGCAAGGCGACCCGGCTCAGCCACCTTTACCTGCAAGTGCGCCCGGGCGGCGACATTGCCGCACTGATGGGCGTTTGCAAGCATGTGCTGGCCCGCGCCGGGCGCGAGGAAGGCCTGCTCGACCAGGATTTTATTGCGCAGCATACCGACGGCTTCGCTGCCTTTTGCGCCAAGCTGGACGCGACCGGGTGGGACGCGCTGGAAGCGGCAAGCGGCGTCACCCGCGCCGAAATGGAAGCGGCCGGCGATGTCTACGCCGAGGCCAAGGCAGTCATCGGCATCTATGGCATGGGCCTGACGCAGCAGGTCCACGGCAGCGAGGCGATCGGCCTGCTGGTCAACCTGCTCTTGCTGCGCGGCAATATCGGCCGGCCCGGCGCTGGTTGCTCGCCCATCCGTGGCCACTCCAACGTGCAGGGGCAACGTACCGTGGGTATCACCGAGAAAGTCGCGCTGGCGCCGGTGGATAAATACCGCGAGGTGCTCGGGCTGGAAACGCCGCCGGAGGATGGCCACAACACCGCTCAGTTCCTGGAGGCGCTGCTGGAAGGCCGCAACCGCGTCTACGTGGGGCTTGGTGGCAACCTGGCCATGGCGGTGCCCGACCACAGCCGCGTGCATCCGGCATGGCGCGGGATGGACCTGACCGTCCATATTGCCACGCGGCTCAACCACACGCATCTGCTGCCGGGCAAGGAAAGCTGGATCCTGCCCTGCCTGGTACGGTCGGAGGAAGACATCCAGGGCAGCGGCAACCAGTTCGTCAGCATCGAGGACAGCTTCAGCCACATCTACAGCTCGATGGGGCGGCGCAAGCCGGCCAGCGAGCACCTGCTGAGCGAAACCGCGATCCTGTGCGAACTGGCCAAGGCCAGCCTGCCGGCCAACCCGCGCTGGCGCTGGGACGAATGGCGCGGCGACTATGCGCGCATCCGCGATCTGATCGCACAGACCTATCCCAAGGAATTCCACGACATGGACCGCCGGATGCACGAGCCGGGCGGGTTTTTTCGCGGCAACGACGCGCGGCGCCGGGTGTGGCACACGCAGAGCGGCAAGGCCGAATTCACCGACCCCAGCGTCCTCAACGCCGGGCCGCAGGATGAAGCCGCCGATACGCTGCGCCTGATCACGCTGCGCTCCAACGACCAGTTCAACACCACGATCTATGGCATGAACGACCGGCTGCGCGGGCTCTCGGGCGAGCGCACCGTGGCGCTGATGGCGCCTGCGGAGATCGCGCGCCTGGGTCTGGCCGAAGGGCAGCGCATCACCTTGGTAACCGCAGCAGAGCCGGAGACCCGGCGCGCGGTGGAAGGGCTGAAAGTGGTGGCCTATGATCTGCCTGCCGGCACAGTGGCCGGCTATTTCCCTGAACTCAATGCGCTGGTGCCGCTGAGCCTGCGCGAGAAGCTGTCCGACACGCCGGCCTCGAAGGGGGTGCCGGTGCGCGTGGAGGCCTAAGTCCGACCTCCACCCGCCAAGTTGTGCGGGGCCCCGGGTCAAGCCCGGGGCGACGACCGAATTATGGAGCCGTTTCCTCCGCGTGGGCCACCGGGCAGCCCTGCTGCATCGCCACGCGGAAATCGGCGGAATGGCGATAGGCGCGGCGCCGGGCACGGTTGATGCCGCCGAGCGGGCGGTGCGCGGCCAGGGCATTCCACGGCGAGAAGTGCAGTGTCTCGTCGATCCGCTGCACCTTGTCGGCGCTCCAGCTATCCTGCGGCTCGATGCGCAGCGTGCCGACCTGCACGAACGGCGAGACATCCTCGGGCCATTCGACGCTCGCGTCTTCGACCGGCTGCTTGTCCATGTTGCGCAGCAATTGCACCTCGAATGCCCATTCGCCGGTCAGGTTTGCGGCATCCTCGCGCAGGGTTTCGCGCAGGCCATCGGGGCGCCCGCTGGTGTCGATCACCTGGCCGGTGAGCGCGGTCAGCGCCGGAGACAGTGGGCGCAGGCGGAACTTGGCGACGTGCTCGCCATAGCGGAACGGGGTGGTCGAGAAATAGGTTTCGCCCAGCGGATGGACTTGCGGCGCTCCGCCCATCGCGGAGAGCGCACCCGACTCAAGCCCGACCTTGCCCAGCGCGCTGTTGATGAAGCCCAGCACGGTGGACAGCGCCACTTTGGCGCCCGGCGCGCGATCGGTGGTTGCGGCCAGCAGCTTGAGCTTGCTGGCAAACTGGCTGGCGCTCGCCGTGGCGAAGACCGGGCTGTTGACGAACAGGAAATCCTGCGCGCCGCCTTCCGCCTCGGGCAGGAAATCGCCGCTCACGCCTTCCACTTTCAGCGCCATGCCGCGCGGCAGCACGACGTTGTCGTCGAGGATGTCGCCCGGATTGGTCGAGACGCGCAGCGCCGCAGCATAGCGCCCGGCCTGCGCGAACAGGCCCTGCGCCAGTTCCGGCGGCAAGTGCGCATCGACCGTCAGCGTGCCCTCGAACAGGCCATGGGCCTTGGCATGGACCGCGCGCACCGGGCGACCGTAATCCTTGGCCGTGGTTTCCAGGATATGATCGAACGATTTTTCCAGCGAGGCGTCGGTTTCGGCCTCGTCGGCTTGGGGTTGTTCCAGATCGGGCGTGTAGCGCACGGGGGGCTGCAACATCGAAGGGCGTCCTTTCAAAGCGTCTGGGCAAACGGATCGGGCAGCGAGGGCACGATCTTGTCGAGCGTGAGGGGGAAGCTGCGCACGCGCACGCCGCAGGCATTGTAGACCGCGTTGGCAATGGCGCCGGCCGCGCCGCAGATGCCCAGTTCGCCCACGCCTTTGGCCTGGAGCGGGCTGGCCGCCGCATCGCGTTCTTCCAGCAGGATCACCTCGATCGCCGGCACGTCGGCATGGACCGGCACGTGATATTCGGCGAGGTCGTGGTTGACCAGGTGACCGTCGCGGGTGTCGAAGGCCAGTTCCTCGGTCAGGGCACTGCCGATGCCCCAAACCATGCCGCCCAGGCACTGCGAGCGCGCCGTCTTGGCGTTGAGCACACGCCCAAAGCCGAACACGCCGGTCATCCGCCGCACGCGCACTTCGCCGGTGAACGCATGCACGCCCACTTCGGCAAAAAACGCGCCATAGCTGGCCTGGGAAAAGGCCTTGGCGGTCTTGCCCGGCTTGATCTTGCCGGTCGTGGTCAGGTCTTCGCCGCCCAGCACGTCGCGCAGCGGGCGCGGCGCGGCATCGCCATGGCTGGCGGTGCCGTCCTTGAGCACCAGCTCTTCGGCGGCGCAGCCCAGGATCTTGGCCAGCCGCTTCCGGATTTCCTCGCAGGCGTAGAGTACCGCCGAACCGGTGGATATCGCGCCGAAGCTGCCGCCCGACCCAGCGCCGGGGGGCAGGGCGCTGTCACCCAGCTTCACGTCCACCCGCGCCATCGGCAGGCCCAGCATTTCGCCGGCGATCTGGCCAAGGATGGCGTAAGAGCCGGTGCCGATATCGGTCTGGTCGGTTTCGACCAGTGCGCTGCCATCGGCGCGCAGCGTGACGCGGGCCTGCGCCGGCACCATCATGTTGACGCGGGCCGCGCTGGCCACGCCCATGCCGACCCACCAGTCGCCATCGCGGGTCTGGCACGGCCGGTCTTGGCGCGCGCTCCAGCCAAAGGCTTGCGCACCCTGCTCCAGCGCCTGGGTCAGCATGCGGGAGGAGTAGGGCGTGCCCTGCACCGGCACCGTGGCGGGCAGGTTGCGCTTGCGCAGTTCGATCGGATCGATGCCGATCTTTTCGGCCAGTTCGTCCATCGCGGCTTCGAGCACCTGCATGCCCACCGCTTCGCCCGGCGCGCGCACCGATCCGGCGGTGAGCCGGCTGATCCGCGCCACCTCCACCTTGAGCAAACGGTTTTCGCCGCCGTAGAGGAACTCGGTCGCCTGGGTGACCGGCTCGGCAAACTTTTCGCCCGGCAGATTGGAAACCAGCGCCTCGTGCCCCAGGCCGATCAACCGGCCGCCGGCATCGGCCGCCAGGCGCACGCGCTGGCGCGTTTCGGAACGGCGCATCACCGTCTGGAACACCTGCTGACGGCTCATCACCACGCGCACCGGGCGGCCCAGCTCGCGGGCGGCCAGCGCAGCGGCCACGGCTTCATGGGTGATGCCCAGCTTGGAGCCGAAGCCACCGCCGACATAGGGCGCGATGATCCGCACCTTGTCGGGCGAGATACCCAGGCAATCGGCGATTTCCTTCACGTTGTAGGCCAGCATCTGGTAGCTGCCGTGGAGGATCAGGCTATCGCCCTGCCACTGCGCGATGGTGGCGTGGGGTTCCATCGCGGCGCTGGCGTGGCCGGGGGTATCGTATTCTACGTCCACGCTGAACGCGGCGTCGCGCATGGCTTGGTCCAGGTCGCCGCCTTCCACCGGCTTGCTGCTTGACGGCGCCTCAACCTTCACGTCCGGCGCATGCGGGTCGAACGGCACGGGCTCTGCGGCATCGGCATAGTCCACGCGCAGCGCCACAGCAGCATCGCGGGCCTGTTCAAAGGTCCGGGCGACGACAAGCGCGACGGGTTGGCCGAAGTATTCCACCTTGGCCGCATCCTGCTGCGGCGCCTTGGCCGCCATGCCCTGTGCGGAGCGGCGGGTCATCGCCGGATCGGCAATCACCGCCAGTACGCCGTCACGCGCCAGCGCCGCATCGCGGTCGATCGCGGTAACCTGCCCTTGCGCAATTTCGGCCAGGACCAGCACGCCTTCGACGCAGCCATCGATCCGCCATTCGGCAGCGTATGTCGCCTGGCCGCTCACTTTGAGCGCGCCTTCCGGGCGATCCAGCGGCTGGCCGATCACGCCCTGGCGCATGCGATCGAGCACGTTGCGATCGTCGGGCTCGTTGTACATTTCGGAGAGGGGAAGGTGCATCGCGGTCAAACCTTCGTCGCTTGCGCCAGCGTCGCGGCCAGGGCGCGCGCGGCAAGGGGAATCTTGAAATCGTTGGCGCCAAAGCCGCGCGCGTGGTGCAGCAGCACCTCGGCGGCGCGGGCAAACAGCGCGGGGGAAGGCTCTTGCCCGATCAGCACCTCTTCCACCGCAGGATCGCGCCAAGGCACGGTGCCCAGGCTGCCGAACGCCAGCGCGCAGCGGGCGATGCGGCCTTCCTCCATGGTCAGGTCCACCGCCACCGAGACGAGCGCGAAGGCATAGGAAGCGCGATCGCGCACCTTGCGATAGATCTGGCGCCCGCCAGTGGGCGCGGGCAGGCGCACCGCGGTGATCAATTCGCCCGGTTGCAGCACGTTGTCGCGCGTCGGATCATCGCCCGGCTCGCGGTGGAACATGGCGAGCGGAATCTGGCGCGGGCCGTAGGGGCCTTGCGTCAGCACCACGGCATCAAGCGCCAGCAGCGCCACGGCCATGTCTCCGGGATAGGTGGCGATGCAGGCGTCGCTGGTGCCGAGCACGGCATGGATGCGGTTGAACCCATCGCGCGCGGCGCAACCCGAACCGGCCTCGCGCTTGTTGCAGGCCTGCGTGGTGTCGTAGAAATAACCGCAGCGGGTGCGCTGGCAGAGGTTGCCGCCGGTGGTGGCGCGGTTGCGCAATTGCGGGCTGGCGCCGGCCAGGATGGCTTGGGACAGCAGCGGCCAGTCCTGCCGCACACGGGGATCGGCTGCACAATCGGCATTGGTGACCAGCGCGCCGATGCGCAGCCCATCGCCATCCGGCGCAATCCGGTCGAGCCCGGTGCGGCGGATCGAAACCAGCCGTTCCGGCGTGGCGATCTGAAGCTTCATCAGATCGATCAGGTTGGTGCCGCCGGCAATCGCCGTGGCGCCTTTGCCCAGCGCGGCAAGCGCGGCGTCGGGGCTGGCGGCATGATCAAGCGCGAAGGGCTTCATGCCGGGGCTCCCGTCTCGGTGGTCTCGTTCGCGATCACCTCTTCGAGCGCCGCGATGATGTTGGAATAGGCGCCGCAGCGGCAGAGATTGCCGCTCATCCGCTCGCGCAGTTCCTCGCGGGTGGGGTTGGGGCGGGCGGCGACATCGGCGCTGACCGCGCTGGGCCAGCCCGCCTTCAGTTCCGCCATCAGCGCCGTGGCCGAGCAGATCTGGCCGGGCGTGCAATAGCCGCACTGGAAGCCGTCGTGGGTCACGAAGGCGCGCTGCAACGGCGCCAGTGCTTCGGGCTGGCCGATGCCCTCGATCGTTTCGATGTGGTCGCCATCGTGCAGCGCCGCGAGCGACAGGCAGGAATTGATGCGCCGGCCATCGACCAGCACGGTGCAGGCGCCGCATTGGCCGTGGTCACAGCCTTTCTTGGTGCCGGTCAGGCCCAGGTCATGGCGCAGCCAGTCGAGCAGGGTGCGGCGGGGATCGTCTGGCAAAGCCTGCGGCAGGCCGTTGACATGCGCGGTCGGCGGAAGGGAGGCCATGGCCGGATGCAATCCTCGTTTGGGGGGAAGGTCCGGTGGGAACGCGCAATGGGCCGCAATGATCCTGAGTACGGCCGAAAGTGCTGAATGGCGCCGTCAGGCAAAGCGCCGCGCGCCGAGCGCGCTGGCGGCGACCAGGGCCATGACCGGCAGCGTCGCCGGGCTGACGGCTTCCCCCAGCACCAGGCCGGCGAGGACGAGGCCGACGAAAGGCTGGAGCAATTGCAACTGCCCGACGCTGGCGATCCCGCCCAGGTCCAGCCCGCGATACCAGAAGATGAAGCCGACGAGCATCGAGATGATCGAGACATAGGCAAGCCCCGCCCAGCTTGCCCAGCCGATAGCGGCAAGGCCGGTGGCCGGGCGCAGCAGCAGCGTGCCGATGAGCGCGGCGGGCAGGCACAGCACCAGCGCCCAGCAGATCACTTGCCAGCCGCCCAGCGCGCGGGTCAGCACGGCGCCTTCGGCATAGCCCAAGCCACAGACAGCCACGGCCAGCAGCATCAGCGCATCGCCGGCCAGCGAGCCGCCGCTGCTGCGCGCCAGGGCAAATCCGGCCACCGCCGCCGCGCCCAGTGCGGCAAAGGCCCAGAACGCGGGGGAGGGGCGTTCCTTGCCGCGCAGCACGGCAAAACTGGCGGTGCTGAGTGGCAGCAGCCCGGTAAAGACCAGCGAGCGCGTGGCCGAGATGTGCTGGAGCGCCAGCGCCGAGAGCAGCGGAAAGCCCAGCACGCAGCCGCCTGCGACAATCGCCAGGGCGCGCCACTGCCGGCCGCGCGGCAAGGGCTGGCGACCCAGCGCGAGCAGCGCGCACCCCAGCAGCCCGGCAATAAGAGCGCGCGCGCTGGTCAGCAGCAGTGGCGCCAGGCCGGTGATGGCCAGGCGCGTGGCCGGCATCGATCCGCCGAACAACACCACTGCCGTCAATCCGTTCGCCCAGCCCTTGTGGCGCGCCTGCATGGTTCCCGCTTCCTTCCGTGATTGCTTTGCTGGAAGCAGCGCCTTGCCGCGAAGAGGGTAGCCATGCCAGAGACAGAGCTATACAGTTATGCCTTTCTGTATCGGTTCTGAAGGCAATACAGGTGGCAACGGCACCCCGCACGCAACAGGTGATCGACGGCATTCGCAGCCGCATTGCCGCGCGCCTGCTCTGCGCCGGTGATCGCTTGCCCTCGGTGCGGCAGAGCGCAGCGCGCTTTGGCGTGTCGCCGGCGACGGTGGTGGAGGCCTATGACCGGCTGGTGGCCGACGGGGTGATCCAAGCCGTGCCGCGATCGGGCTTTTTCGTTAGCCACCTGGCCAGCGCCCCGGCCGGCCCGGCGGCCAACGCCCCCCGCCGCGACCATGCGATCGATCCGTTCTGGGTTTCGCGCCAGTCGCTGGACGAGAGCGGCGCGGTGGCGATGCCGGGCTGCGGCTGGCTGCCGGCGGACTGGATGCCGCAGGCGGCGCTGCAACGCGGTCTGCGTGAAGCGATGCGCGATCCGGCCAACCTGCTGCACTATGGTTCGACTGCCGGCGATCCCGCGTTGCGCCGGCAGATTGCCCTGCGCTTTGCCGGAGAGGGGTTGGTCTGCGATCCCGATCGCATCCTGCTGACGGCATCTGGTTCGGCAGCGGCAGACCTGATCTGCCGCCTGCTGCTGCGCCCCGGCGACACGGTGCTGCTCGATGATCCGTGCTATTTCAATTACCAGGCGCTGGTGGCGGCCCATGCCGCGCGCGCGGTGAGCGTGCCTTTCGGCCCGAGTGGCCCGGATCCGGCGGTGTTTGCCGCCGTTGTCGCGGCAGAGCGGCCGCGCCTCTATCTTACCAATTCCGGCGTGCACAACCCCACCGGCGGCGCACTGGCGCTGCCCACCGCGCATCGCCTGCCGGGGCTGGCGGCGGCGCACGGCATGGTGATCGTGGAGGACGATATCTTCGCCGATTTCGCACCTGGGCGCCCCACCATGGCAGCGCTCGATGGCCTGTCCGGCGTGATCCGCATCGGCAGCTTTTCCAAGACGATCTCCGCCGCCGTGCGCTGTGGCTATATCGCGGCGCGGCCGGAATGGATCGATGCCCTGGCCGACTTGCAGCTTGCCACCGGCTTTGGTGGGCCGAGCCCGCTGGCAAGTGCCGCAATCGGGCATGTGCTGGGCCAGGGCGCCTATCGCCGCCACATGGAGCAATTGCGCCGCAAGCTGGACCGCGCCCGGCGGCACAGCGCGCAGGCGCTGGCGAGCCTGGGGTTGACCGTCAGCGGGGCAGACGGGGCGGGCTTTACGCTGTGGTGCCGCCTGCCGGCCGGGCTGGACAGCGCCGCCCTGGCGCAGCGCTGCCTCGCCCATGGCGTAATCCTGGCGCCCGGCAACGTGTTCAGCCCCAGCCAGAGCGCCGCGCCGTTCCTGCGCTGGAACGTGGCGCAGACCAGCCCGGCGGCGCTGGATGCCCTAGCCAAGGCGATGGCGGCCGAAAGCGCCGGATAGCGCCGCCCTTGAGTCTTGCCGCAGGGCGCGCGGCGTGTGAGGGAGGGGGATCATGACCAATCCGATCCTGGCCACCGACAGCTACAAGCAGAGCCATTTCCGCCAATATCCGCCCGAAGCGGAGATGATCAGCGCCTATGTCGAGGCGCGGCCGGGCGGGGCCAGCGACCAGGTGCTGTTCCTGGGCCTGCAACCCTATCTGATCGACTATCTCGGACGGCCGGTGACGCGCGCCGATGTGGACGAGGCAGAGGCACTTTGCGCGGCGCATGGCGTGCCGTTCAACCGCGCCGGGTGGAGCACGATCGTGGCCGATCATGGCGGGCACCTGCCGTTGGAGATCCGCGCCTTGCCCGAAGGCATGGTGGTGCCCGCCGGCGTGCCGCTGGTGCAGGTGGAAAACACCGATCCGCGCATGCCCTGGCTGACCACTTTCGTGGAAACGGCGCTGCTGCGCGCGGTGTGGTATCCCAGCACGGTGGCGACGATGAGCTGGCAATGCCGCCAGGTGATCCTGGCCGGGCTGGAACGTACCAGCGACGATCCGCAAGGCCAGTTGCCGTTCAAACTGCACGATTTCGGCGCGCGCGGGGTGAGCAGTGCGGAAAGCGCCGGGCTGGGCGGGATGGCCCACCTCGTCAATTTCCAGGGCACCGACACGATGGAAGCGCTGCTGGCGGCGCGCCGCTATTACGATGCCGATATTGCCGGCTTCTCGATCCCCGCCGCCGAACACAGCACGATCACCAGTTGGGGCCGCGCGCGCGAGGCGGAGGCCTATCGCACGATGCTCGACGCTTTCGATGGCCAGGGGCGGCTGGTGGCGGTGGTGTCCGACAGCTATGACCTGGATGCGGCAGTGCGCGATATCTGGGGCGGCAGCTTGCGCGCGCAAGTGCTGGGCCGCCAGGGCACGCTGGTGGTGCGGCCCGACAGCGGCGACCCGATCGAAACGCCGCTGCGCACGATCGCCGCGCTGTGGGAGGCGTTTGGCGGCTCGGTCAATGCGAAGGGCTTTCGCGTGCTCGATCCGCACGTGCGGGTGATCCAGGGCGACGGGATGACGCTGGAGACCATCGGCCGCCTGATCGATCGGCTGGTCGAGACGGGCTTTGCCATCGACAACATCGCTTTCGGCATGGGCGCTGGGCTGCTCCAGAAAGTGAACCGCGACACCTTGCGCTTTGCCATGAAAGCCAATGCCATGCGCGACGCCGACGGGGTGTGGCACGATGTGTTCAAAAGCCCCGCGACCGATCCAGCCAAGGCGAGCAAGGCCGGGCGCCAGGCCGTGGTCTTGCGCGATGGCGCCATGGTCGCCGCGCGGCGCGATACGGTGGCGGCAGACGAAGACCTGATGCGGCCGGTATGGCGCAATGGCCAGATGCTGGTGCGCCACACCTTTGCACAGGTGCGCGCGCGGGCGG
Source organism: Novosphingobium pokkalii (assembly GCF_014652855.1). GTDB lineage: Bacteria > Pseudomonadota > Alphaproteobacteria > Sphingomonadales > Sphingomonadaceae > Novosphingobium > Novosphingobium pokkalii. The sequence goes on along the minus strand of NZ_BMZP01000012.1, from coordinate 61,014 downwards.
CGGCTAGACCGTGACTGGCGCCGGGGCCAGCCCTTCGCGGCCGAATACGCGCAAGTAGCGGGCGATTTCGGCCGGGTCGCCGGTGGCCTTGGCCGGATTGTCCGACAGCTTGACCGCCGGGTGGCCATTGGCGCTGGTGACTTTGCAGACCAGCGAGATTGGTTCGAGCGCGCTATCGCCATCGGGCGCGCAATCGCGGAAATCGTTGGTCAGGTTGGTGCCCCAGCCAAAGCTGAGCCGCACGCGGCCGTGGAAGTGGTGATAGGTCCGCTCGATCGAATCCACGTCCATGCCATCGGAAAAGATCAGCAGGCGCTGGCGCGGATCGACGCCATGGGCCTGCCACCACGCGATGATCTGTTCCCCGGCGGGGATCGGCGGGGCGCTGTCGGGGCGGAAGCCGGTCCAGCCCGCCAGCCAATCGGGGGCATTGCGCAGGAACGCGGCGGTGCCGAATGCGTCGGGCAGGGCAATCAGCAGGTTGCCGTTGTAGTGCTGGCGCCATTCCTCCAGCACGCGATAGGGCGCAGCGGCCAGTTCGGCATCATTGCGGGAAAGCGCGGCGGCCACCATCGGCAATTCATGGGCATTGGTGCCGATCGCTTCCAGATCGGCGTCCATCGCCAGCAGCACGTTGGACGTGCCGATGAAGCGATCGCCCAGCCCTTCCTTCAGCGCCTCCACGCACCAGCGCTGCCACAGGAAGCCATGGCGGCGGCGCGTGCCGAAATCCGACAGCACCAGATCGGGCAGGGCGCGCAGCCGCTCCACCTTGTTCCACAGCTTGGCCTTGGCGCGGGCGAACGTGACATCGAGCGCGAACTTGCCCTTGTCGCGCAGCGCGGCGCGCGAGCGCAGTTCGTTGATGATTGCGAGGGCCGGGATTTCCCACATCGTGGTGTGAGTCCAGGGGCCGGCGAAATGCAGTTCGTATTGCCCGTCGCGGCGGTGCAACTCGTATTCGGGCAGGCGGAAATCGGCGAGCCAGGCCAGGAAATCGGGGCCAAACATCTGCTGGCGCCCATAAAAGCTGTTGCCGGCCAGCCAGATCAGCTCTTTCTTGGTAAAGCGCACGGTGCGCGCGTGATCGAGCTGCGCGCGCAGTTCGGCTTCGTCGATCACATCGGCCAGGCGCACGCTGGTGGTGCGGTTGATCAGCGAAAAGGTGGTCGCAACATCCGGGTGCACATGCCGGATCATCTGCAACATCAACAGCTTGTAGAAATCCGTGTCGAGCAGGCTGCGCACGATCGGATCGAGCCGGAAATTGTGATCATACGTGCGCCGGGCGATGTCGGTAAACGTCATGCCCCGTCCATACGCCATTGTTCGCGAATGGAAAGATGCGCCCGCCGGCAGGAGAGCCGGCGGGCGCGCGGGTGTCAGGCAAAAGTCTGGCGCGGCAGGCCTTGCGGATTGGCGGCCTGGAGCGCTTGCGGCAACAGCGCGTCGGGCAGCGCCTGATAGCAGACCGGGCGCAGGAAGCGGTGGATCGCCATCGCCCCGACTGAGGTGGAGCGCCCGTCGCTGGTGGCGGGGAACGGCCCGCCATGGACCATCGAGCGGCTCACTTCCACGCCGGTGGGCCAGCCATTGGCGAGGATGCGGCCAACCTTGCGTTCCAGCACCGGGATCAGCGGCGCGGCCAGGGCATGGTCGGCGTCCGTGATATGCAGCGTGGCGGTGAGTTGGCCTTCCAGCCCTTCGAGCAGCGCGGCGATTTCGTCCGTGCTCTTGGCCCGCACGACCAGTGAGGAGGGGCCGAAGACTTCTTCGGTCAGCGCCGGGTTGGCCAGCAGATGCGCGGCATCGACGGTGAGCAGGCGCGCGGCGCCGCTCTGCGCGTTGCCGTCAGGCCCGGCGGCGACGATCGACACGCCTTCGCCCGCCGTAAGGGTTGCGATACCCTTGGCATAGGCGGCGGCAATCGCGCCGGTCAGCATCACCTGCGGCGCCACGCCCGCCAGCGCCTGCGCGGCAGCGGCGAGGAAGCGATCGAGATCGGGGCTGTCGAGCGCGATGACCAGGCCCGGATTGGTGCAGAACTGCCCGGCGAACAGGCTGAGCGAGCCGACATAGGCCTTGCCCAGGTCTTCCGCGCGGTCTGCCAGGGCGCCGGGGAACAGCAGCACCGGGTTGATCGACGACATTTCGGCATAGACCGGGATCGGTTCGGGCCGGGCGGCGGCCACGGCCATCAGCGCCACGCCACCCCGGCGCGACCCAGTGAAGCCGACCGCCTTGATCGCCGGATCGGCCACCAGCGCGGTGCCGATGTCGTTGCCCGGCCCCTGGACCAGGCTGAACACGCCGCCGGGCAGGCCGCACTGGGCCACCGCTTCGGCAATCGCTTCACCGGCCAGGCGCGAGGTGCCGGGGTGCGCGGGATGCGCCTTGACCACCACCGGGCAGCCGGCGGCGAGGGCCGAGGCGGTGTCGCCGCCCGCAACGCTGAACGCGAGGGGGAAGTTGGAAGCACCGAACACGGCCACCGGCCCGAGCGGGATGGTGCGCGAGGCCAGTGCCGGGCGGGGCAGCGGCTGGCGATCGGGCAGCGCCGCCTCGATCACTGCGCCGGCCCAGGCGCCTTCGCGCACGACCGTGGCGAACAGGCGGAGTTGGCCGGTGGTGCGGCCCAGTTCGCCGGCAAGGCGGCCCTGCGGCAGGCCGGTTTCCAGCATGGCGCGCGCGATGATCGCCTCGGCACGGGCTTCGAGCGCGGTGGCGATGGCTTCCAGAAACGCGGCGCGCGCTGCGGGCGTGGTTTCGCGATAGGCGTCGAACGCGGCGGCGGCGAGAGCGCAGGCCTGGGCGATATCGCCCTGCGGGGTGATCGAGAACGCGCCGTCGAGCGGCTGGCCGGTGGCGGCTTCGATCCCGCCGAAGGTTTCGCTGCTGGTGCGGTTTTCGCCGCCGATCAGATAGGCACCGTTCATGGGCGCATGCTCCTTTGCCGTTGCGCGCGGATCCCCGCGCGGGTGTGGCCTGCCAGATAGGAAATTGCCGGTGGTTGCGCTATCATCAATATCGCGCTCCGGCGATAAAACACGTTGAGCGCGTTTTCCCGCCGGAGAATTCGGGGCAGCTTACTTGCCTTCCACGTGGCCGCCAAAGCCAAAGCGCATGGCCGAAAGCACCTTGTCGCCAAACGTGGTTTCGCTGCGGCTGCGATAGCGGGCATAGAGCGCGGCAGACAGCACATAGGCCGGCACGGCTTCTTCCATCGCGGCTTCCACCGTCCAGCGGCCTTCGCCCGAATCCGCCACGTTGCCGGCAAAGCCATCGAGCGCATGGTCGCGGGCGAGCGCCTCGGCGGTCAGGTCCAGCAGCCACGACGAGACGACGCTGCCCCGGCGCCATGCCTCGGCAATGTCGGGCAGGTTGAGATCGAAGCGTTCGTCTTCGGGCAGCTTGTCCGACGCCTTGCTTTTGAGGATATCAAACCCTTCGGCAAAGGCGGCCATCATGCCGTATTCGATGCCGTTGTGGACCATCTTCACGAAGTGGCCCGCACCGGCCGGGCCGGCGTGGATATAGCCCTTTTCCGGGCGCGGATCGGCATCGGCGGCGCGGTCTGCGGTGCGCTCGATCGTGCCGAGACCCGGAGCCAGGGCATCGAGGATGGGATCGATCGTCGCCACGGCATCGTCCGGCCCGCCGACCATCATGCTGAAGCCACGGTCAAGGCCCCAGACCCCGCCCGAAGTGCCGACATCGACATAGGCGATGTCCTTGGCCGCCAAGGCCTTGGCACGGCGGATATCGTCCTTGTAGAACGAGTTGCCGCCGTCGATCACGATATCGCCCGGTGCGGCCAGATCGGCCAGCCTGGCAATCGTCGTCTCGGTGATCTCGCCCGCCGGCAGCATGACCCAGAACACCTTCTGGCCCGTGAACCTGCTGGCAGCCTCTTCCAGCGAGCCGGCGCCCATCCCGCCTTGTTCCACCAGCCTGGCCACGGCCTCTTCCGACACATCATAGGCAATCACGTCATGGCCGGCCCGCATCAGGCGGCGGGCGATCCCGGCGCCCATGCGGCCGAGGCCGATGATGGCAACACGCATCTGGGTTATCTCCTGTCGATCTTGTCTGTCCGGCCGCGATCCGGCCTTGGGGCAACGGTGTTCAGCGGCTTTTCGCGAGTGCCTCGTGCGCCAGCTTGATCACGTTGTCACGGGTGAAGCCAAACTTTTCCTGAAGTTTGGCGAGCGGTGCCGATGCCCCGAACGTGGACATGGTCACCGTGGCGCCGTCGAGGCCGACATAGCGGTCCCAACCCAGCGATCCGCCCTGTTCCACCGCGATGCGGGCACGCACGCTGCGCGGCAGCACGCTTTCACGATAGGCCGCATCCTGCAATTCGAAGCGGTGCCAGCTTGGCATCGAAACGACGCGGGCGCGTATGCCCTGTGCCGCAAGATCGCGCCAAGCCTCCACCACCAAAGGCAATTCCGAGCCGGTGCCGATCAGGATAAGCTCCGGCGTGCCCTCGCAATCGCCCAGCACATAGGCGCCGCGCGCGACGCCTTGCGCCGATGCCAGCTCGGCCCGGTCAAGCGTGGGGATGGCCTGGCGGGAGAGGATCAGGGCGGTGGGCGTGTGGGTGCTTTCCAGTGCCAGGCGCCAGGCCACCGCCACTTCGTTGGCATCGCCGGGGCGGATCGTGTCGAGGCCGGGAATGGCGCGCAGCGTGGCGAGGTGCTCGATCGGCTGATGCGTCGGCCCGTCTTCGCCCACCCCGATCGAATCGTGCGTGAACACGAAGATCGTGGGTAGTTCCATGATCGCGGCAAGGCGGATTGGCGCGCGCATATAGTCGGCAAAGACCAGGAACGTGGCGGTGTAGGGGCGCAGATAGGACAGCGCCAGGCCATTGGCGATCGCGCCCATGGCATGTTCGCGCACGCCGAAATGCAGGTTGCGCCCGCTACGCTCGCCTGGTCCGAATGATGGCGCACCGGTGATCTCGGTCTTGGTCGAAGGCGAAAGGTCGGCCGCCCCGCCGATCAGGCTGGGCAGGTGCGGCGCCACGGCGTTGAGCACTTTGCCGCCCGCCTCGCGCGAGGCCAGACCCTTGGCATCGGGCGCGAAGGTGGGCAGCGCATCCTGCCAGCCCTGCGGGAGGTGGCCGCTGCGCAACTGATCCAGTTCCGCAGCCAGGGTGGGGTAGACGGCACGATAGCGCGCCAGCAGCGCCTCCCAGGCTTCGCGCAAGGGGCGGCCCCGCGTGGCGACCGCCTGCGAAAAGGCCTCCTTCACGCCGTCGGGCACGTAGAAGCTCTTGTCCTGCGGCCAGCCATAGGCTTGCTTGGTGGCGCGCACGCCGTCTTCGCCCAGCGGCTCGCCGTGGGCCTTGGCGCTGCCGGCGCGGGGGCTGCCCCAGCCGATGACGGAGCGCACCACGATCAGCGTGGGCTTGTCGGTGGTGGCGCGGAAGCGGTCGAAGGCGGTGCGCAGCGCGGCAAGGTCGTTGGCATCGTCCACGTGCAGCACCTGCCAGCCATAGGCCTGGAACCGTGCGCCGACATCCTCGGTAAAGGCGATCTGGGTCGAGCCTTCGATCGAGATCGTGTTGCTGTCATAGATCCAGCACAGGTTCGACAGCGCGAGGTGCCCGGCGAGCGAGGCCGCTTCGCCGGAAATGCCCTCCATCATGTCGCCATCGCCGCACAGCGCATAGACGGCGTGATCGAACAGCGGGAAACCGTCGCGGTTGAAGTGGGCGGCCAGGGCCTGCTCTGCCATGGCCATGCCCACCGCGTTGGCCACGCCCTGCCCAAGCGGGCCGGTGGTGGTCTCCACCCCGGTGGTCATGCGATATTCGGGGTGGCCCGGAGTCTTGCTGCCAAGCTGGCGGAACTGCTCGATATCAGCCAGGCTGACCGCCGGCTGCCCGGTCTTGCGGCCATCGGCGTCGATTTCCTCCACCCCGGCCAGGTGCAGCACGGCATAGAGCAGCATCGAGGCATGGCCCACCGACAGCACGAAGCGATCGCGGTTGGGCCAATCCGGGCAGGCGGGATCGGTGCGCAAGACATCGTGCCACAGGGCATAGGCGACCGGTGCCAGCGCCATCGGCGTGCCGGGGTGGCCCGAGTTGGCCTTTTGCACGGCGTCCATCGCCAGGGTGCGGATGGTGTCGATCGCCAGGCGCTGTTGGTCGGCGGGGGGCTGATCGGCGGCGGGGGCATCATGGTGGGGCATGAACTGGCTTTCGATGGCGCGGCGCGGGGAGGAGGATTGTGCGAGAAGCAACGGACGAGGCCCGGCGCGGTTTCGCCCGGATCGCCGGGGCGAGCCTTTTTTGCCTTTTTGTGCAGGAGCCTTAGCCACCCCAGCGGCGTTTGGTGCGGCATGGCTTCACGCCGAAAGGATGCCCCAGATGTCTGATGCCGAGCCCCGTTCCTCGCACCACCCTGCCGACGCCACGGATGCAGACGCCCTGCGCGCCCGCGTGGATGCCGCCGTGCTGCCGCCGCCGATCGTGGAATTCTGGCGCCGCGCGCATGTGCAGCTCAAGCCCGATGCGACCCGCACGGTGCTGCGCCCGTTCGACCTGTCCTATCCCGAAGGCTATGCCACCGAGCCGGGGGAGCGGGTGCGGGCGATCGTGGCGCGGGTCGCCGCGCTGGACGACGATGGCGTGACCCAGGCGCTGGCCTACATGAAGGAACTGCTCGACGCGCGGCATCGCGACGTGGTGGCCACGGTGGAGCGGCGCGCAGCCGAAATCGCCACGATCGCGCCCGACGCCGCGCGGCTGGGCCTCGATCGCCGCATGTTGGTGGGCGGCATGTTCCTTCAGGAATATGCGTTCGAGGCGGCGGCGCTGTTCAATCCCTCGATCGTGCCGGCGCCCGACCAGGCCGATGCGCCGGCCGGGGGCATGCGCTTCATCTGCGCCCTGCGCGGCATTGGCGAGGGCCATGTCTCGTCGATCACGTTCCGCACCGGCTGCTGGGACGGGGACGCCGGCGTCACGATCGATCCGCCGGCCGGGCTCGCCGCTTCTCCGCGCATCGACATGCAGGATGAAGATGGCAACGCCCTGCGCCTGCACTTCGATGCCGCGCAGGACGTGTCGGAAGCCGTGCTGTTTCCGATGACCGCCGCCCAGGCGCGCGGGCTGGAAGACTTGCGCCTGGTGCAGTTCACGCAGGACGATGGCGCCCAGTGCTACCACGGCACGTTCACCGCCTTCGATGGCGTGACCGGGCGGGCGCAGATGCTCTCCACCCACGATTTCCGCCGCTTTGATATCCGCACTCTCACCGGGCGGGTGGCGGTGAACAAGGGCATGGCCCTGTTTCCGCGCAAAGTGGGCGGCCGCTACGCCATGATCGGACGGCAGGACAACGAGAACCTCTGGCTCATGCGGTCTGACAGCCTGTGGCACTGGGACGAGGCGGAGAAGATCGTCTGCCCGCGCCACGTCTGGGAATTCGTGCAGATGGGCAACTGCGGATCGCCGATAGAGATCGACGAGGGCTGGCTGGTGATGACCCACGGCGTTGGCCCCGTGCGCAACTACACGATCGGCGCCGTGCTGCTCGATCGCGACGATCCCGCGCGCGTGCTCGCCCGCGCCACGCTGCCGCTGCTGCGTCCCGGCCCGGAACAGCGCGACGGCTATGTGCCCAATGTGGTCTATAGCTGCGGCAGCCTGGCGTTGGGGCGCCGCCTTCTGGTGCCCTATGGCATTGCCGACAATTTCGCGAGCTTCGTCAGTGGCGATCTCGACCGGCTGCTCGCGCACCTTGGTTGACGCGCGGCTCGCGGCGGGGCAGGGCCGTGGGGCTGCCGGTGAGAGGATGGGGATGATCGAGCGTTTGCGCGGGGTGGCCGCCTGGGCCGGGGTGCAGCCGCGCCCAGCGATGGGGCGCATGGTCCATGCCTTCATCGGGGCAGTGTTCGGCATTTTCATGACCGGGTTCGTCATGCATCGCTGGGCGGCGGGGCAGCCGGTTTCGGTGCCGCTGCTGGTGGCGCCGATGGGCGCATCGGCCGTGCTGCTGTTCGGCGTTCCGGCCAGCCCATTGGCGCAGCCCTGGGCAATCATCGGCGGCAACACCGTTTCGGCGCTGTGCGGCGTATTCTGGATGCGGGTGCTGGGTGACCCGGCCTATGCCGCCGGGCTGGCCGTGGCCAGCGCGATCGTGATGATGAGCCTGCTGCGCTGCCTGCATCCGCCAGGCGGGGCCGTGGCCTTGACGGCGGTGATCGGCGGCCCGGCGATCGTGGCGGCAGGCTGGAGCTTTGCAGTGATGCCGGTGGCGCTCAACTGCCTGCTGCTGGTGGGCGCGGGTTGGCTCTACAACGCCGCCAGCCGGGGCAATTATCCGCACCACGCCAAGCATTTCACCGCGCCGGCCACGGCCCCGGCGGCAGGCTATACCATCGCCGATCTGGAAGCGGTGCTGGCACAATATGACGAACTGCTCGACGTGAGCAGCGAAGACCTCGACACGCTGTTCCGCCAGGTGGAAGGACGCGCCTATCGCCGCTTGCACGGGGTGATCCGCTGCGGCCAGATCATGCGCACCGATGCCACCACGATCGCGCCCGAGGCCACGCTGGACGAGGCGCGCCAGGCGCTCGCCGTTCATGGTGAAAGCCTGCCGGTGGTGGACGCCGATGGCCATGTCGAGGGCCTGCTGCGGGCCGATCGCCTGGCCCTGGCCGATGGCACGCCGGCCACGGTGGCCACGGTGATGGATGGCTCCCCCTGCCTGGCAGCGGCCGACACGGCGATCGACGAACTGCTGCCTATCCTTTCGGGCGGACTCTATCGCGAGGCGGTGGTGGTCGATGGCCAGGGGCAGTTCCTGGGCCTGATTGCCCAGACCGACTTGCTTGCCGCCTTGTGGCGCGGGCACATTGCCGAACAGATTGCGCACCATGCGGGGTGATGCGGCGCCTGTTGCGCGCGCTTGACAGGATTGCCCCCGCGCCCGCAGTGCTGGGGCAATGACCGCATCGCACGATCCATCGCCGCCCGCCCTGCCGATGCACGAGCGCATCCGCCAGGACATCGAGGGGCGCATCCTGTTTGGCGAACTGCGCCCTGGGGAGCGCATCCCGTCGGAACTGGAACTGATGGCGCATTACGGCTGTTCGCGGATGACAGTGAACAAGGCGCTGTCGCGGCTGGCCGCCAGTGGCTTGCTCGACCGGCGCAAGCGGGCGGGCACGTTCGTGGCGCGGCCGCGCACGGTGTCGATGGTGCTCGACATTCCCGATCTGGCACAGGAAGTGCAGGGGCGCGGGCAGGCCTATGGCTTTCGCCTGCTGGCGCGGCAGGTGGGTGACACGGCCAGCGATGCCGAGGCAGCGGTCGAGCTGGGCCAGGTTGGTCCAATCCTGCGCCTGTCCGGCCTGCATCTGGCCGATGGTGCGCCGCTGGCCCTGGAAGAGCGCGTGATCAACCTGGCGCTGGTGCCCGGCATTGCCGATGTCGATTTCACCGCCGATCCGCCGGGGGGGTGGCTTTTGCGGCACATTCCCTGGACGGAGGCGGAAAACCGCATCGGCGCGGTGGCCGCCAGCCGCGTGCAGGCCCGCGCGCTTGGCGTTGCGGCGGGCGCCGCCTGCCTCGAAGTGGCGCGGCACACCTGGCGTGGAGCTGACAGCGTGACGTTCGTGCGCCAGGTCTTCGTGGCCGGTGCCTATGAACTGGTCGCGCGGTTTGGACCGGCGCGGTAGCGGTTGGTGACGTCGTCGGAATTTTCCCACTCGTCACCCCGGACTTGGTCCGGGGGCCAGCCGTCCCCCTGTCCCGCCCAACCGGCTCATGCTCGCAACTGGGGAGAGGGCTTCAAGCTGGACCCCGGATCAAGTCCGGGGTGACGAAGGGGAATACTGGCGAAGAGTTGCATATCCTGCGCTTTTGCCGCAAGTTTCACGCATGGATCGTACGGACCTTCGCATACTCGCGCATCTTCAGGCCGATGCGTCGGCCAGCCACGCCGATCTGGCAGAGGCGGTGCACTTGTCCCCTTCGCAGTGTTCGCGCCGGATTGCGCGGCTGCGCGAGACCGGGGTGATCCGCGGCCAGGTGGCCCTGCTTGACGAAGCGGCGCTGGGCCTGGGGGTGGAAGCCTATGTCACCGTGACGATGGCCTCTTATGCGCGCGAGGTGGTCGGCGGCTTTCACGAGCGCATTGCCGGACTGCCGGCGGTGGTCGATTGCTGCGCCCTGACCGGAGACGCCGATTACCTGCTGCGCATCGTCGCGGTCGATCTCGCCGCGTTCACCCGCATGCTCAATGACGAAATCCTGGGCCATGGCGACGTGGCCAGCCTGCGCTCCTCGATCGTGCTCGACCGGATCAAGCGCACTACGGCCCTGCCATTGCCAGCGCCGCATGGTTGACGCGCCAATGGCGTTTTTCGTGCAACAGTGACGTGGAAATAGGGGCTTTTCGCCCAAACTTCGCGCGGATCGTGCATCGTCTTTGCGCTAGACTGCGGCCATGAAGTCGGCCGGAAAGAAGGCCGGCACCCGTGCTGCTGGAGAGACACGCGCCATGGCCGCATCGACCGATCTGTTTGACAATCCTCTGGGCCTGGATGGCTTTGAATTCATCGAGTTCGCCAGCGCCGAGCGCGGCAGCCTGGGGCCGGTGTTCGCGCGCATGGGGTTCACCCATATCGCCAACCATCGCAGCAAGGATGTGGAGCTGTGGCGCCAGGGCGGCATCAACCTGATCGCCAATTACCAGCCCGCGTGCCCGGCGGCCTGGTTCGCCGCCGAGCATGGCCCTTCGGCCTGCGGCATGGGCTGGCGCGTGCATGATGCAGCCAAGGCCTATGCCGCCGCGCTGGAGCGTGGGGCCGAGCCGGTCGACGTGAAGACCGGGCCGATGGAACTGCGTATTCCCGCCATTCGCGGCATCGGCGGATCGATCATCTATCTGGTCGATCGCTATCACGGCGGGCAGTTTGGTGACCTGTCGATCTACGACATCGATTTCGTCTACCTCCCCGGCGTGGACCGCCAGCCCAAGGGCGCGGGGTTCCACACCATCGATCACCTGACGCACAACGTCTATGGCGGGCGCATGGCGCATTGGGCCAGCTTCTACGAGCGTGTGTTCGGCTTCCGCGAGATCCGCTATTTCGACATCAAGGGCGAATATACCGGCCTCACCAGCCGGGCGATGACCGCGCCCGATGGCAAGATCCGCATCCCGCTCAACGAGGAATCGCAGAAGGGCGGCGGCCAGATCGAGGAATTCCTGCGTGCCTACAATGGCGAGGGCATCCAGCACATCGCCTTTGCCTGTGATGACCTGATCGCCGGGTGGGACACGCTCAAGGCCAGCGGCACCCCGTTCATGAGCGCGCCGCCTGCCACCTATTACGAAATGCTGGAAGAACGCCTGCCCGGCCATGGCGAGCCGGTGGACGAACTGCAACAGCGCGGCATCCTGCTCGATGGATCGACCGTGGAAGGCGATCCGCGCCTGCTGCTCCAGATCTTTTCGGAAACGCAGATCGGCCCTGTGTTCTTTGAATTCATCCAGCGCAAGAAGGATGAAGGCTTTGGCGAAGGCAATTTCACCGCCCTGTTCGAGAGCATGGAGCGTGACCAGCTTCGCCGGGGCGTGCTGAAAGTGGGGGAGGACGCCTGATGGCAATGGCAACCACCGCGCCGCTGCTGGGCGGGGTGCACCATGTGGCCTATCGCTGCAAGGACGCGAAGGAAACCGTGGAATGGTATGGCCGCGTGCTGGGCATGGCCTATACCACGGCCTTTGCCGAGGATCATGTGCCCTCCACCGGGGCGTTCGATCCCTACATGCACGTGTTCCTCGATGCCGGGGGCGGCAACGTGCTGGCGTTTTTCGAGCTGCCCAACCAGCCTGAGATGGGCCGCGATCCGGCAACGCCGGCCTGGGTGCAGCACCTGGCGTTCAAGGTGGCCGACGAAGCCGCGCTGCTGAGCGCCAAGGCCCATATCGAGGCGCAGGGCATCGACGTGCTTGGCCCCACCTGGCACGGCCTGTTCAAGTCGATCTATTTCTTCGATCCCAATGGCCACCGGCTGGAACTGGCCTGCGACATCGGCACCAGCGAGCAGGTGGAGCAGGCGCGTGCCGTGGCCCCGGCGATGCTGGAGGAATGGGCGCAGACCCGCCGCGCCCCACGCCATGCCGCCTGGCTGCATAAGGAGCCGCAGGCGTGATCGACCATACCCACGACCCGCGCGCGCAAAGCTGGGTGGAAGGCGCCGCCGGCCATGCCGATTTCCCGGTACAGAACCTGCCGCTCGGCGTGTTTTCGCGGGGCGATGGGGCGCGGCGCATCGCCACCGCGATCGGTGACCATGTGCTCGATCTGGCGGGGCTGGCAGAGGATGGCGCCTTGCCGCAGGGGCTGTCTGCCGCGCTGGCGCAGCCCACGCTCAACGCGCTGTTCCGCCTGCCCGAGGCAGACCGCATCGCGCTGCGCCACGCGCTGTTCGCGCTGCTGTCGAGCGAACGCTGCCGGTTGAAAGTGACGCCGCACCTGCATGCCAGCGACGCTGTCACGCTGCACTTGTCCTTCGCGATCGGCGATTACACCGATTTCTATGTCGGCATCCATCATGCCACGGCGATCGGCAAGCTGTTCCGGCCGGACAATCCGCTGCTGCCCAACTACAAGCATGTGCCGATCGGCTATCATGGCCGCGCCTCGTCCGTGCGGGTTTCGGGAACACCGGTCACGCGGCCGTGGGGCCAGCTCAAGGCGCCCGATGCCGCCGCGCCCGAGCATGCGCCGTGCCGGCGGCTGGACCATGAGCTGGAACTCGGGCTGTGGATCGCTGGCGACAACGACCTGGGCCAGCCGGTGCCGATTGCCGATGCGTGGAGCCGGATCGGCGGGCTGTGCCTGCTCAACGACTGGTCCGCGCGCGATATCCAGGCCTGGGAATATCAGCCGCTCGGGCCGTTCCTGGCCAAGAACTTTGCCACCACGGTCTCGCCCTGGGTGATCACGGCGCAGGCGCTCGCCCCGTTCCGCCTTGCGCCGCCGCAGCGTCCGGATGGCGATCCGGCGCCCATGCCCTATTTGCGCGAAAGCGGTGACGGCGCGCTGGCAATCACGCTGGAAACCACGCTGCGCACCGCCGCGATGCGCGAGGCCGGCCTGCCACCCCATCGCCTGAGCCATGGCAACGCGCGCGAGGCGATGTATTGGACGGCGGCGCAGATCGTGGCCCACCACGCCAGCAACGGCTGCGATCTGCATGCCGGTGACCTGCTCGGCACCGGCACGCTGTCTGGCCCCACGCCGGAAAGCGCGGGCAGCCTGATGGAACTGAGCCAGGGGGGCAAGGCGCCAATCACGCTGCCGGGCGGGGAAACCCGCACGTTCCTGGCCGATGGCGACGAACTGGCGCTGCATGCCCGTGCCGAGCGCGAAGGCTTTGCCAGCATCGGCTTTGGCCCCTGTTTGGGCCGTATCGCGCCCGCGCGGCCGGAATGGGCCTGACCCTTCACGGCTATTGGCGCTCCGGCGCCGCGTGGCGGGTGCGGATCGCGCTGGCGCTGAAGGGGCTGGCCCATGATGCGTGCTCGCACGACTTGCGCAGCGGGGCACAGCGCGATGCCGACTATCGCCGGCTCAACCCGCAGGGCCTGGTGCCCGCGCTCGATCCGGGCATGGCGGGAGAGGCGCCGCTGACCCAGTCGCTGGCGATCATCGAGTGGCTGGAGGAAACCCACCCGGCGCCCGCGCTGCTGCCTGGCGACGCGCTGGGCCGTGCGCGGGTGCGGGCCATGGCGCAGGTGATCGCCTGTGACGTCCACCCCTTGGGCAACCTGCGCGTGCTCCAGGCGCTGAAAGGCGATCTTGGTGCGGACGACGCGCAGGTCCACGCCTGGCTGGCACGCTGGATGGGGGAGGGGCTGGCCGCGCTCGAAACCATGGTGGCGCGCTGGGGCCAAGGCTTTGCCTATGGCGATGCACCGGGGCTGGTGGAATGCTGCCTCGTCCCGCAACTCTATGCCGCGCGCCGCTTTGGCGTGGGCCTGGAGGCCTGGCCGCGCCTGGTCGAGATCGATGCGCGCTGCGCGATGTTGTCGGCTTTTGCGGCCGCCCATCCGGCAGCGCAAGCCGATGCGGATCAGGCGTAGTCGTCGGCCGGGGGAGCCGCATCGGGCACGGCCAGGGGGAACGGGAATCGCCCATCCTGCACGGTCTGTTCCAGCGCGCTGGCATCGAGGACCAGGCCTTTTTCGGTGACGATGCGAAAGCTGCGGCGGGTGTCCAGGTTCCAGCGCAGCATCAGCCGGACGATCTTGGCCAGCGGTTCTGGCCTGACACTTTCCACTCTTTCGAATGGCTTGGGATCGCGATCGGCTTCGCCGGTCGAAGCGGACCATTCCAGCCAGGCACGTTGCGTCCAGTCAATCATCATGACTGCCCCCGTGTTATTGCGGTGCCAAATGAAACTTTCTGCGCGGCAAAATAAATGGTCCCGTCGCAAAGCTTAGTCGTTTCGGGGAATAATGCAAACTTTGCGACGAGTTGAGACACACTGACTGTGCAACTCTTGCTGCACTGCGGCGAAATGGCCCCTCCGCTAACAAGCAGTCCAGGGTTTCGGGCCTGTGCTCCCTCATGGGCTTGAAGAGCAAGGTCATTCGTGGAATGACGCAAGCACATACCTTAACAATCGTGATGATTGGGGTATTGCGGGAGAGCAGGGATGACAAAGGGAGCGCAGCTTTGCCGAGCGACGGGCACGGCCATGGCGGGTGTTGCGTTGGGCGCGGTGCTGCCTTGGTCCGGCACGGCCCATGCCAGGCAGGTCACGCCGGTGTCGCTGGTGCAGCAATGCCCGCGTCTGGCCAGCGCTGCGTTTGCCCCGGCTGATGGCGCCCGCCCTGTGCGGATCCTGAGCGCCAAGGTAATCGCGGCAAGCCCTGCGGGCACAGGGGGCGCCGCCGCCCTGCCGGCGCATTGCCAGGTCGCTGGTGTGATCGATCCGCGCCAGGGGAAGGATGGGCGCCCCTATGGCATCCGCTTTGAAGTGAACCTGCCGTTGGCATGGAACGGCCGCTTCCTGTTGCAGGGTGGTGGCGGGCTGAATGGCAGTGTGCGGCCCGCCCTGGGCGATGTTGCTGCGGGCGATAGGCCTGCGTTGGCGCAGGGCTTTGCCGTGGCGAGCCACGACAGCGGCCATCAAGGGGCCGTGTTCGATGCCTCGTTCCGCAGCGATCAGCAGGCCACGCTCGATTTTGCCCAGGCTGCGGTGCCGGCCGTGGCGCAGGTCGGCAAGGCCATTGCCGCGCGGTTCTATGGCCGCGCGCCGGCCCACAGCTACATGGCTGGATGCTCGACCGGCGGGCGCGAGACGATGCTGGCGATGGAGCGCTACCCCGCTCTGTTCGATGGACTGGTGATCGGCGCACCGGCGATGCGCACCGGCTTCTCCAACTTGGGCACGGCCTATGCCAAGGTCATGTTCAACCAGGCCGCGCCGCGCGATGGGGAAGGGCAGCCGATGCCGGACAAGGCCTTTTCAGCGGCCGATCGCAAGACCATCCGCGATGGCTTGCTGGCGCAGTGCGATGCGCTGGATGGCCTGGCCGACGGCATGGTCATGGCCGTGGCGCAGTGCCGGTTCCGCCCGGCCACGCTGCAATGCCGCGAAGGACAGCACAGCGGATGCCTGAATGCGGCGCAGGTCGATGCGCTGACCCGGGCCTTTGCCGGTCCGCGCGATGCGGCGGGCCACGCGCTCTATGCGCCGGTGCCGTTCGATACCGGCGTGGTGGCGACGGACGGGCCGATTTCCGGCTACATCGTCGATGGCCGGGCCGATATCCTCGGGCCGCCCAACCGCGACCTGGCGATCGACCTGGACGCCCGCGCGGCCGCGATCCGCGCAGACTGGATGCAGGCCTTGACCGACACCGATGGCTGGACCGATCTCGGCACGTTCCTGGGGCACCACGGCAAGGTGCTGTTCTATCACGGCGTCAGCGATCCCTGGTTTTCCGCGCTCGACACGCTGGATTACTGGCAGCGGGCGGGCCAGGCCAATGGCACCGCCTGGGGCCAGTCCAGCCGGTTCTACATGGTGCCGGGCATGGCCCATTGCCGTGGCGGCGATGCGTTCGATCGCTTCGATCTGCTCGATGCCGTGGTCGCCTGGGTGGAGCGGGACAAGGCGCCAGACGCGATCGTTGCCCACCGCGCGCAGGGCGGGGTGGCCCGCCCGCTATGCCCCTGGCCGGCCTATGCCCGCTACAACGGCGGCGATCCTGCCGTGGCGGCCAGTTATTCCTGCGCCGGTGCGCCTGATGCAGGAGCAGTCGCTCCGGGCGCGGGGGGCTGATCCGTCCAGCGCCCGCCCACGGCCTGGGCCAGGGCGATGGCGGCGGTCTGGCGATCGATTACCGACTGGATCTCGGTCTGCCGGGCGGAGAGCGCAGCCGTCTGCGCGGTGATTACCGAGGTGTAATCGACGATGCCGTTGCGATACTGGTTGTTGGCAATGGTTTCGGCCTGCGTCGCGGCGGCTGTCGCCTCGGTGCGGCGTTGCGCCACCTGGGCCAGCACGCGGGTGCCGGCCAGGTTGTCTTCCACCTGCTGGAACGCGGTCAGCACGGTCTGGCGATAGGTCGCCACGGTCTGGTCATATTGCGCGCGCGCCTGGACCACGGCGCCGTGGCGGGCGCCGAAGTCGAGCAGCGTCATCGCTCCGCTTACGCCCAGCGACCACAGGCTGGTAGCGGCCTGGAACAACTGGTTGAGCACGCTGCTGTTGGTGCCCACGCTGCCCGAAAGCGTCACGTCTGGGAAATAGGCGGCCTTCTGAATGCCGATATTGGCGTTGGCGGCCGCAACGCGGCGCTCCGCGGCGGCGATGTCGGGCCGGCGCTGGAGCAGGGCAGCGGGCACTTGCGCGGGGATATCGGGCACCACTGGCTGCCAATCCACCGGCGCCAGCGCGAAAGTCGAGGGATTTTCGCCGACCAGCACCGCGATCGCATGCTCCAGCACCGCGCGCTGGCGATCGAGATCGGCGCGGGTCGCCTGGGCGTTGCTGAGATTGGTCTGCGCCTCGAACACGTCGGCGCGGGAAACCGTGCCGGCGTGATACTTGTTGGTCGTGATCGCCAGGGCGCGGGTATAGTCCACCACCGTGCGATCGAGCAACACGCGCTGCGCGTCGATACCGCGCAACTGGACATAGTTGGTGGCCAGTTCGCCCTGCGCCGAGAGGGTGGCATTGGCAAGGTCGCCCGCGCTGGCCTGGGCATTGGCCTTGGCCTGGCTCAGCGTGTTGCCGAGGCGGCCCCACAGGTCCGGCTCCCAGCTCGCGCCGATCGACAGCGAATAGCGCGAGACCGCCGCCCCGGTTGTCGTGGTCGTGGCGCCGGTGCCGCCCGAAACGGTCTGCCCCTCGAATGTCTTGGAATGGGTGCCGCTGGCCGACAGATCCAGCGTGGGAAACAGCCCCGAGCGTTGCACCTGCACCAGACCGCGCGCCGCGAGATATGCCGCGCGATAGCTGGCAACGTTCTGGTTGGTCACCTCGACGCGGCGCTCCAGATCGTCCAGCACGGGATCGCGGAACAAGTCCCACCAGGCACCGCGCGCCACTGCGTCCGACGGGCTCGCCGCCGCCCAGCCGGGTTCCTCCTTGAACTGCGCAGGGATCGCCACCGTGGTCGGCACGCGATAGGCCGGCGCCATCGAGCAGGCGGACAGCGCAAAGGCCGGCAGTGCGAGCGCGAGAAGGCGGGAAGAGGGCGCGCGCATCAGGCGGGTACTCCTTGAACGGGGGGCGGCGGGGCAGCGCGGCGGCGCCGGCGGCTGCGGAAACGGTCGAGCGCGAGATAGACCACCGGGGTGGTCATCAGCGTCAGCACCTGGCTGGCGACCAGGCCGCCGAAGATGGCGATGCCCAGCGGGCGGCGCAGTTCGGCGCCATCGCCAAAGCCGATCGCCAGCGGCAGGGCGCCCAGTGCGGCCGCCAGCGTGGTCATCAGGATCGGGCGAAAGCGCTTGAGGCAGGCCTCGCGCACCGCCTCGACCGGAGACAGGCCTTCGTTGCGTTCCGCCTCCAGTGCGAAATCGATGATCATGATCGCGTTCTTCTTCACGATGCCGATCAGCAGGATGATGCCGATCAGGGCAATGATATCGAACTGGCCGCCACTGGCGATCAGCGCGATCATCGCGCCCACCCCGGCCGAGGGAATGGTGGAGAGCGCGGTGAGCGGGTGGATCGCGCTTTCATAGAGAATGCCGAGTACGATATAGATCGCCACCAGCGCCGCCACGATCAGCAGCGGCATGCTGGAGGTGGACTGGGCAAAGACCTTGGCCGTGCCGCCGAATTCGCCGTGGACGGTGGCGGGCAGGGCCAGGCTGGCCTGCACTTGCGCGATCAGCGCCGATGCCTGGCCCAGCGAAACGCCCTGCGGCAGGTTGAACGAGATCGTGGCCGAAGGCTCGCCATCGGAATGGCTGACCGAGGCGTCGGTAGAGCCGGTGTTCCAGCGGGCGATGGCCGAAAGCGGGGTCATCGTGCGGGCCGTGGTGCTGACCGCGCTGCCGCTGGCGACCAGCGATCCGCCCGCCGCCGCGCCGCCCGAGCCAGTCAGATTGGCGGTGGAACTGGCCGAACTGATCGTACCGGCGACGGGCAGGTAGATGTTGTTCAGCGCTTCGGGCGAACCGTTGAACTGGCGATCGGCTTCCATCACCACGTGATACTGGTTGAGCCCGGAGTAGATGTTGGCCACCTGGCGCTGGCCGAAGGCATCATAGAGCGTGGCATCGACCGTCTGCATCGGAATGCCCAGCCGTGCGGCGGCGTCGCGGTCCACTTCGACAAAGGCGTCGGCGCCCGCGTCCTGCTGGTCGATATCGACATCGGTGATCAGATCGGGATGGGTTTTGAGCGCATCGACCAGCTTTTGCCCAGCGGCCTGGAGCACGTCGGCGTGATCGGCCTTGAGCACGTATTGATAGGTGCTGTTGGTCTGTCGGCCGCCCGCCTGGAGATCCTGCACCGGATTGAGGAACAGGCTGACCCCGCGCACGCGGGCAAGCTTGGGCCGCAACCGGCCGATCACTTCGGTGGCGGGCGGGCGCTGCGAGCGATCCTTCAGCGTGGCGAACAGGAAACCGCCGCCCGCGCGCGAACCGCCGGCAAACGAGACCACGGTATCGACCGCCGGATCGGATTTGACGATGCGGGTGATGCGGGTGAGCTTGTCCTGCAAATCGGCGAACGAGATCGACTGGTCGGCGCGCACGCCGCCCATCAGTCCGCCGGTATCCTGCTGCGGGAAAAAGCCCTTGGGCGCGATGGCGATCAGCCAGATGTTGAGCGCCACGGTGAGCAGCAGCACGAGCATGACCAGCCCGCGATGGGCCAGCGCCCAATCGAGATTGCGGGCATAGCGCGCTTCCGACCATTCGACTGCGCGCCGCGCCTTGCGCATGATCCAGCTCTGGCTTTCCTGACCATCGAGCAGGCGCGCCGCCAGCATCGGCGTGGTGGTGAGCGAGACGACCAGGCTGATCGCCACGGCGACCGACATGGTAAGGGCGAATTCACGGAACAGGCGCCCGACCAGGCCGCCCATGAAGATCAGCGGCACGAACACCGCCACCAGGCTGACCGAGATGGACATCACGGTAAAGCCCACTTCGCGCGCCCCGCGCAGCGCGGCAGGGATCGGCGCCATGCCTTCTTCCACGTGCCGACTGATGTTTTCGACCACCACGATGGCATCGTCCACCACGAAGCCGGTGGCGACGGTCAGCGCCATCAGCGAGAGGTTGTCGAGCGAAAAGCCGGCCAGGTACATCACGCCCAGCGTGCCGAGCAGCGAGGCAATCACTGCCGCTGCCGGGATCAGCGTGGCCCGCCAGGATTGCAGGAACAGCCCGACCACCAGAACCACCAGCAACGTGGCGATCAGCAGGGTGACTTCCACTTCGTGCAGCGAGGCGCGGATCGTGGCGGTGCGGTCTGACCCGATCGAGAGGTGAATGTCGGGCGGCAGCGCGGCTTGCAGCGCGGGCAGTTGCGCCTTGAGCGCGTCGACGGTCTCGACGATGTTGGCGCCGGGCTGGCGGCTGATCAGGATCGGCACGGCACGCTTGCCGTTGAACAGACCGATGGTGCGGATGTCTTCCGGCCCGTCGATGACGGTGGCGATATCCGACAGGCGCACCGCCGCGCCGTTGCGCCAGGCGATCACGGTGTCGCGATAATCGGCGGCGTGGCGCCCGGCCTGGTTGGAATAGACCTGGAAACTGCCGTTGCCGGTATCGAGCACACCGCGCGGGCGGTTGGCGCTTTCCGATTGCAGCGCGGTGCGCACGTCTTCCAGCGCGATGCCGGCGCGCGACAGCGCCAGCGGGTTGACCTCGATCCGCACGGAAGGCAGCGCGGCCCCACCCAGTTCCACGTTGCCCACGCCCTGCACCTGGAGCAGTTTCTGCTGCACCACGTTGGACACCGCATCATAGATTTCCGAAGGGCTGCGCGTGTCCGAGGTGAGGGCGAGGATCAGCACGGGGGCTTCGGCCGGGTTGGCCTTGCGATAGCTGGGATTGGCCTTGAGCGTGGCCGGCAAATCGGCGCGCGAGGCGTTGATCGCGGCCTGCACATCGCGCGCAGCACCATCGATATTGCGCGACAGATCGAATTGCAGGGTGATCTGGGTGGACCCCACGCCCGAGCGGGAGGTCATTTCGTTGACCCCCGCGATCGTGCCGAGATGGCGTTCGAGCGGGGCGGCGACGCTCGACGCCATGGTCGACGGGCTGGCGCCGGGCAGGTTGGCCTGCACCATGATCGTGGGGAAATCAACCGCCGGCAGCGGCGCCACCGGCAGGTTGAAGAACGCCGCCACGCCCGCCAGCATCAGCCCGATCGTCAGCAGCAGCGTGCCGACCGGGCGCCGGATGAAAGGCCCGGAAATGTTCATGCCTGGCCCGGCTCTGCGGTGGGCGTCGGCCGGTCCCGACGCTGCGCCTCACGCCGCTCGCGCCAGCGTTCCAGCCCCAGGAAGATCACCGGCGTGGTGAACAGCGTCAGCACCTGGCTGAAGATCAGGCCCCCGGCAATGGCGATGCCCAGCGGCTGGCGCAATTCGTGGCCCATGCCGCCGCCAAAGATCAGCGGCAGCGCGGCGAACAGTGCGGCAAACGTGGTCATCATGATCGGGCGGAAGCGCAAGTGCGCCGCCTGGCGGATGGCCTGCGCCGGATCGGCGCCTTCTTCGCGCATGGCTTCCAGCGCAAAGTCGATCATCATGATCGCGTTCTTCTTGACGATGCCGATCAGCAGCACGATGCCGATGATGCCGATCACCCCCAGGCCCGATCCCGTCAGCCACAGGCCGAGCAGCGCGCCGATCCCCGCCGAAGGCAGGGTGGAGAGGATCGTGATCGGGTGGACGAAGCTTTCATAGAGCACGCCCAGCACGATATAGACCACCACGATCGCGGCCAGGATCAGCCAGAGTTCGTTGGACAGCGAAGACTTGAAGGCCGAGGCGGCACCAGCGAAATTGGTGCTGACCGCGGCGGGCATGCCGATGCCCTGCTCGGTCTGCTCGATGGCCGAAACCGCCTTGCCCAGCGACACGCCCGGGGCCAGGTCGAAGCCGATCGTGGCGGCCGGGAACTGCGCCTCGCGGCTGACGACCAGCGCGGTCGGCCCGGTGCGGATCGTGGCCACGGTGGACAGCGGCACAGTGGTGCCGCCGGGCAGGGGAATGCGCAAGTCGCCCAGCGCCTGCGGGCTGGTGACGGAGCCGGGCTGCGCCTCCAGGATCACGCGGTTCTGGCTCGACTGGGTGTAGATCGTGGAAACGATGCGCTGGCCAAAGGCATCGTAGAGCGCGTTGTCGATGGTCAGCACCGACAAGCCGAGGCGCCCGGCGATGTCGCGGTTGATATCCACGGTCACCGCCTGCCCGCCGCCCATCACGTTGGACGTGACGTTTTGCAGGTGCGGATCGTCCTTGAGCGCGGCGGCCAGCCTTTCGCCCCACTGGTTGACCAGCGCTTCGTCAGCGCCTTGCAGCGAGAAGCGATAGGCATTGACTCCGGTGGAGGTGTCGATGGTCAGGTCCTGCACCGGGCGGAAATAGGTTTTCACGCCCACGATGCCGCTGGTCGCCTGGGTCAGGCTGTCGATCACCTGTTGCAGATTGCCGCGATCGCCCTCGCTCTTGAGATTGACGACCATGCGCCCTTGCGAAAGCGTGGGGTTCTGCCCGTCGACGCCGACCGAGGAACTGAGGCTGTCCACCGCCGGATCGGCCAGCAGCGCCTGCGCCACCTGGTTCTGCAACTGCGTCATGCGGGTATAGCCGATGTCCTGCCCGGCCACGGTCGTCACGGCGATCTGCCCAGTGTCCTGCTCTGGGAACAAGTCCTTGGGAATGATCCAGAACAGCAGCGCGGTGATCACCAGGGTGGCGGCAAAGACCAGCATGGTCAGCCCGCTGCGCGCCATGACCCAATCGAGCGCGGACATGTAGCGGCGGGCGAGGCCATCGAACCAGTCGCGCGTGGCGCGGGTCACGCGATATTGCCGTTCCTCGTGCTCGGGTTTCAACCAGCGGGCCGAAAGCATCGGCACCAGAGTCAGCGCAACCAGCGCGGAAATCAGGATGGTGACGGCGAGCGTCACGGCGAATTCGCGGAACAGGCGGCCGACCACGTCGCCCATGAACAGCAGCGGGATCAGCACCGCGATCAGCGAGACGGTGAGCGAGATGATGGTAAAGCCGATCTCGCTTGCGCCTTTCAGCGCCGCCTCGAACGGCTTCATGCCATCCTCAATGTGTCGCGCGATGTTTTCCAGCACGACGATGGCATCGTCCACCACGAAGCCCGAGGCGATGGTCAGCGCCATCAACGTCAGGTTGTTGATCGAGAAATCGAGGAAATACATCGCCGCAAACGCGCCGACCAGCGAGAGCGGCACGGCAATGCTGGCCACCACCGTGGCGCGCAGCGAGCCCAGGAACAGGAAGATCACCAGCGTGACGAGCACGACGGCCAGCACCAGTTCCATCCGCACGTCAGACACCGAGGCGCGGATGCCGGCGGTGCGGTCGGTCAGCACCGTCACGTTCACGTCGGCCGGCAATTGCGCTTCCAGTTCGGGCAGGGAGGCCTTGATTGCGTCCACTGTGCCGATGACGTTGGCGCCGGGTTGGCGCTGCACATCGAGCACCACCGCCGGTTCGCCGTTCATCCACGAGGCGATGCGGGTGTTTTCGGTGGCCTGGACTACCTGGGCGACATCCGACAGGCGCACCGGGGCGCCATTGGCAAAGGCAATGACCAGGTTGCGATAGCTGGCCACGTCGGAAAGCTGGTCGTTGGCGTCGATCGTCCAGCTCTTGGTCGGCCCGTCGAAGCTGCCCTTGGCGGCATTGGCGTTGGCATTGGCAATCGCGCTGCGGATCGATTCCAGCGACAGGCCGCGCGCGGCGAGCGCCGGCACATTGGCCTGGATACGCACCGCCGGCCGCTGTCCGCCCGACATCGAGACGAGGCCGACCCCGGAAACCTGCGCGATCTTGTTGCTGAACTGGCGCTCGACAATGCCCTGCACTTCGCCCAGCGGGCGGCTTTTCGAGGTGATGCCCAGCGTCAGGATCGGCGCGTCGGCCGGGTTGACCTTGGCATAGATCGGCGGCGCGGGCAGGTCGGTGGGCAGCAGGGTGTTGGCCGCGTTGATCGCCGCCTGGACTTCCTGCTCCGCAATGTCGAGCGACAGGTCGAGCCGGAACTGCATGGTGATGACCGATGCCCCGGCCGACGAAGCCGAAGTCATGCGCGTTAGCCCCGGCATCTGGCCGAACTGCCGCTCCAGCGGCGACGTGACGGTCAGCGCCATCACGTCCGGGCTGGCGCCGGGATAGAGTGTGGTCACCTGGATCGTCGGGTAATCCACTTCCGGCAGGGCCGAAAGTGGCAGCACGCGATAGGCGACCAGGCCAGCCAGCAGGATGGCGATCATCAGCAGCGTGGTAGCCACCGGACGCAGGATGAACAGCCGGGATGGCCCGCCGGGCTGGGCAGGGGCAGGCGCTTCGGGCGCGGACGTGCTCATCCCGCGTTGCCGGTGTCGCTGCGGCGGTGGTGCCGGCCGCCGGCTTCACCACCCTGGCCCTGAGCCTGACCACCACGGCCGCCCTTGCCGCCACGGTTGCCGCCCTTGTTGATGCTGGCGCCGTCTTCCAGGCCGTCTGCGCCCTCGATCACCACCGGCGCGCCGGCATCGAGGCCTGACAGCACGGCAATGCGATCGCCCGACGAGGGGCCGGTCTTCACCACGGTGAGCTTGACCGTGTTGTCGGGCTTGACCACGAACACGAAATCGCCCTGGCTGCCATGGCGCACCGCGCTGACCGGCACGGTGACCACATCGTGCAGCGTCTGCACCAGCATCGACACGTTGACGAAGGCACCGGGGAACAGGACGTTGCCGGCATTAGCAAAACGCGCCTTGGCCTTGACTGTGCCGGTGGTGGCGTCAACCTGGTTGTCGAACGTGAGGAAGCGGCCCGTGGCCAGGCGCGTGGCGTTGCTCTGGTCCTTGGCGTCCACCGGCAGGCCCTGGCCGGCGCCGGCGCTCTGGCCGATGGCGGCAAGCTGCGCCTGCGGTACGGCAAAGCTGACGTCGATCGGATCGACCTGGGTGATCACCACCACGCCATTGGTGTCCGACGGGGTGAGGTAATTGCCGATATCCACCTGGCGAATGCCGACGCGGCCGGAAATCGGCGCCTTAATCGCGGTGTAATCGAGATTGAGCATCGCCGTGCCGATGGCGGCGCGATCGGCGGCCACGGTGCCGACGAGCTGGCCCACGGTGGCGCGCTGGGTGTCCACTTGCTGGCTGGCGATCGAATCCTGCTTGAGCAGGGTCTGGTAGCGGTTGAGATCGAGCCGGGCCGAGACGAGCTGTGCTTCATCGCGCGCGAGGTTGGCACGGGCCTGGTCCAGCGCCAGCTTGTAGGGGCGCGGGTCGATCTGCGCGAGCACCTGGCCTTGGCGGACCATCTGCCCTTCCTGGAACAGGATCTTGAACAGCACGCCGGAAAGCTGGGTGCGCACCGTGGCGGTGACGATCGGCTGAACGGTCCCCAGCGCGGCCACCGTTACCGGCATGTCGGCCTTGGTTGCCGGAGCGATGTTCACCGCTGCGGGCGGACGACCGCCGCGCTTGTCCCCGCCGCTCTTGGCGATCCAGCGCGCGCCCAGCGCCACCAGCACGAACACCGCGATGATCGCCAGTGCGATCAGCAGCGTGCGCTTGCGGCTGCGCGGGGGCGGTGCATAGGGCTGGTGATCCGGGGAAACGGGGGTACTCGCTTCGTCAGCGCTCATCTACGAAACCCTTGCATGACTGTGCGACTCGACAGTCCCGGATCGAGCGCCCCGGTTTGTCGGCCAAGGTCTGAAAGGGTGCAAGCCGCGTTGTCTCTCGATGTGTATCAGAACGTCGCAGCCTGCCTATGGGCCTTGACGGGAAGGGGCAAATACCTGTTCACGCCGGCAATTGCTGGCTGGCCGGCGTGGCGCCCAGGGCAAAGCGCGGCAGGTGCAGATAGCGCGGGGAAAAACCGCTGAGCAGAGCCAGGCGAGTGGGATCATGCAGCGTGATCTGGCGCCCCCGCCAGCTCAACAACCCCCGCCCGCGCAGGTCCTGGACCACGCGGTTGACGTGAACCGGGGTGAGGCCGGTCGCCTCGGCCAGGGTGATCTGGGTGATCGGCGCGAAAAAGCTGCCATCCACGGCCAGGCCGATCGCGGCGAGGCGATAGTGCAACTCGCACAACATGTGCGCGATACGCCCGAAAGCCGGCCGCGCCGCGAGATTGAGCGTCCATTCGCGCTGCATGCCGAGCATGGCGCCAGCATCATAGGCCATGGCCTGACGCAGGCGGTGAGACTCGATGCAGGCCTGGTCGAACAGCTCGGGCTGGATCAGGGCGCAATGCAGCTCGTTGATCGCGCCGATCGAATGGTCCATTTCGCCCACGGCGAGCGCATCGGGATTGCACAAGTCTCCCGGCAGCAGGAATGCCACGATCTGCCGACGGCCATCCTCCAGCAACTTGTAGCGACAGCCCCAGCCATCCAGCACCAGCTTGACGAAATGGATGCCCTCTCCTTCGCGGATGAGATCGCTGCCGGCGGGCACTACGCGGGCATCGGTGCGAACGAGATGGTCGAGCAGATCGTGTTCGGCCTGCTCCAGCGCGACATAGCGTTCGAATTTGGCCTTGAGCGGGTTCATCATCGCCTGATGGCAAGGGAGTGGGCTGCGGAGCATGACCATGAAGCCAGGCGCAGTGCTCCCCGGCTCTCTGGCTGCGGGACAAACACACAAGCCCCGCGATGGTTCCCGGCCTTGATACAAGCTGCAATCTGCAACCATCCGGCGTTGCGGTCCGTTGGCACCGAACGCAAGCCCAAGCTGGAGGAGCCCGACCATGTCCGATACCCCGTCTGCGCAACCACCGATCCCGCTGCGCCCGGTGCGCGCCACGCCTGATGGCCAGCAGGCCTCCCGCGCGGAAGAGCGTGACAATCCCGGCCAGACGACGGGCGGCACCGGCGGTATGGGGGCGCCGCCACCCGATCCAACACCGATCGACGAGCCTGTGCCCGATCCGGTCCGCTACCCGCCGGGAAGCCGCGGTGAGGATCAGACCGCAGAGCGTTGAGGCAAGCGGGGCGCTCCCGGACAGGGCCAAGCAAGGCCTGGTTCGGGAGCGCCATCTCGCCATCAGCCGTTGACGACGATGCCGCCGTTGGGATGGAGCACTTGTCCGGTCATGTAGCTGCCGTCGGCGCAGGCCAGGAACAGGAACGAGGGGGCGACTTCGTTGGGTTCGCCCGGACGGCCCATCGGGGTATCCTCCCCGAAATGGCGGACCTTTTCGGGATCGGCGCCGCCCATGGGATTGAGCGGGGTCCAGATCGGTCCGGGGGCGACCGCGTTG
Organism: Novosphingobium pokkalii; assembly: GCF_014652855.1. Classification (GTDB taxonomy): domain Bacteria; phylum Pseudomonadota; class Alphaproteobacteria; order Sphingomonadales; family Sphingomonadaceae; genus Novosphingobium; species Novosphingobium pokkalii. The sequence continues at coordinate 34,009 of NZ_BMZP01000012.1, read as the reverse complement.
ACGCGAATGCCCTTGTCCACCAGGTTCTGGCTGAGCGAACGGGTGAACGCCGTGATCGCGCCCTTGGTGGCGCTGTAATCGAGCAGTTGCGGCGCGCCCTTGTACATCGTCACGCTGGTGCAGTTGATGATCGCGCTGCCGCGTTCCAGGTGATCGAGCGCGGCCTGCACCATGTGAAACATGCCGAAGATATTGGTGCGGAACGTGGCGTCGAGCTGGGCTGGCGTGATATCGCGAATATCCTCGGCCGGGTGCTGCTCGCCCGCATTGTTGACCAGCACGTCGATGCGGTCGAAGCGGTCGATGGTGGTCGCCACCGCATGACGGCAGAAGTCCGGATCGCCGACATCCCCTTGCAGCAGCAGGGCGCGGCTGCCTTCCTGCGCGATAATGGCAGCAGTCGCCTGGGCATCCTGCGTGTCGTGGCGATAGACGATCGCCACGTCGGCCCCTTCGCGCGCGAACAGCGCAGCCACGGCGCGGCCGATGCCACTGTCGCCGCCGGTAACGATGGCGACCTTGCCGGCGAGGCGACCCGATCCGGGATAGACCGGCTGCCACTTGGGCTCTCTGGTCAGGGCCTGTTCCTGGCCGCTGGTTTTGCCCTTCTCGCTCTGATTGGCGTCGGCCTGCTTGGCCGCGTGCTCGGTGTGGGTTTCGCCGGTCTTGCCAAGACTGGCGTGGTGCAGATCGTTCATGACAGGGGTTCCTTGGCCTGCGATGGCGGGCGCGATGTGCCCACCGGGAATGCCTTGCAAACCCGCCAAACGGCAAAAAGTGTCAGTGCCTTACATAAGTTGGCGCGGATCCGCGCCAGAACGAAAAAAAGGGGCCGGCCCCTTTCGGAGCCAGCCCCTTGGCTTGAAGATCGGGCGGATCAGACGGCGATCGCGGCCAGCAGCTTTTCCCCATAGCGTTCGTCGTTGGGGTCGAAGCCGGCAAAGACGCGCGCCGGCTCGGACGTGAGCACCACGTCGCGCAGGCCGGAAAGGCGGAACGTGCCGAGCTTTTCCTCGGCCGGCGCCACGCCGTCGCGTTCGTGGACCACGGCATCGACATGGGGTGCGCCGTGCCGCTCGAACAGGGCGTGCGGGGCCAGCGTCACGTCGCCGCGATTGTAGACGGCGCGCACGCACAGCTTGTTGGCAATGGCAAAGCCCAGCATGTGGACGGACTGTTCGATATCGGGCGCGCTATCCGCCTGTCCAGGGTTGCCGGAAGAAGTCTGATTCTGCTGCATCGCAACATTCTAGGCGAATCGACGCGACAGGGCAATCATGGCGAGGGGAAAAGGCCGAGACGCGATTGCGCGCACAACAAAACAGGCCGCATCACGCTGCGCTTTATCGCTTGCAAATGCGATCCATTATCAATAAAGGGAGGGAAGCAACGGGCCGAACCCTCCCGCCCGCTTGCGGATGGCTGGCTGCCATCCTGATCTCCCTGAACCTTTGGCGGGGCGCCGCACTTCGCCCCGCCATTTTTTTCCGTCCATTCTCGTACCGGGTCAGCCGGCCTGCACAACCTGTTGCGCGATCGCCCCGAACGGCGTGGTGCCGTCCTGCCCACGCGCTTCCATCCGCACGGTGTCGCCAAAGGCCATGAACGCGGTGGTCGGCTTGCCATCGGCGATGATCTCGATTGCGCGGCGTTCGGAAATGCAGCTTGAACCGACCGTGGCATATTCCGGGTTGGACACCGTGCCCGATCCGATCACGGTGCCGGCCACCAGGTCGCGGGTGCGGGCGGCATGGGCCACCAGCTCGACAAAGCTGAAATCCATCGCCCGGCCATTGGCCTGGCCGAAGCGCTGGCCGTTCCAATCGATCACGAGGTCCAGCGCGACGCGGTCATCCTTCCAGCCTTGGCCCAGCTCCGCCGGCGTGACGGCAAAGGGCGCCATGCTGCACGCTGGCTTGGCCTGAATCCAGCCAAACCCGGTCTTCATCTCGATCGGGGCGAGGGTGCGCAGCGACCAATCGTTGATCTGTACCACCAGCTTGATGTGCGCGGCGGCATCCTGCGCGCTGGTGCCCATCGGCACGGCGTCGACGATCACGCCGAACTCGCCTTCGAAATCGATGCCGTGGGCGGTGTCGCCGAACGGCACAGGGTCGGCCGGGCCATAGAAGCGATCGGACATGCCCTGATACATCAGCGGCAGGTCGGTCTCGATCGGCGGCATGTTGAATGCGATCTGCATCAGTTCGCCATGGGTGCCGAAAGCCGAGCCATCGAGCCACTGCCAGGTGCGCGGCAGCGGCGCGGCGAGCAGGGCGGGATCGAGTAGCTCGCCCGCGCCGGTGGCCAGTTCATCGGCCAGTGCGGCCAGCGCGGGTTCGGCCACAGCCCAGTTCTCGATCGCTGCCAGCAGATTGGGCAGGGCCGGCCCGCCCGCCAGATAGCGGGTGGCGTCGGCCGAAATGACCACGAGCCGGCCATCGGGCGTGCCGTCGCGCAAGGTTGCCAGACGCATCGGCATCACTCCTCGATGATCGCCACGGCACGGGTCCAGCCTGCCGAAGCGCCCTGGATCTTGTGCGGGAAGCAACTGACGATGAAGCCGTTGGCTGGCAGGCTTTCCAGGTTGTGCAGCTTTTCGAGGTGGCAATAGCCGATGTCGCGCCCGGCCTTGTGGCCTTCCCAGATCAGCGAGGTATCCCCGGTTTCCTTCACCTTTTGCGCGGTATAGCTGAACGGTGCGTCCCAGCTCCAGGCGTCGGTGCCGGTGACGCGAACGCCGCGCGTGGTCAGGTACATGGTCGCTTCATAGCCCATGCCGCAGCCCACGTTGACGAAATCGGGCCGGCCCAGCGCGGCGCCGGCGGCGGTGTTGACCAGCACGATATCGAGCGGCTGGAGATCGTGGCCGATGCGCGCCAGCTCGTCTTCCACGTCCTGCGCGGTGACGACATAGCCATTGGGAAAGTGGCGGAAATCGAGCTTCACGCCCTGCTGGAAACACCATTCCAGCGGCACTTCGTCGATGGTGATGGCCCGCTTGCCGCCGTCCATGGTGGGGTGGAAATGCCACGGTGCATCCAGGTGGGTGCCGTTGTGGGTGGTCAGCTTGACCCATTCGGCCGCGGCAAAGCCGGCGCCATCAATGGTATCTTCCTGCGTCACGCCGGGAAAGAAATGGCCGAGTTCGCCCACGGTTTCGGGGTGGGTCTGATAGGTGATCTCGGGCCGCATGAACGGCGGGTCGCTCACCACATCGTTGCACAGGGTGATCGACAGGTCGATGAAACGGCGGGCCATCGGGGGGATCCTCTCTTGGCGAAGCGGCCGGCCCGGCGCCTTGGCGCCCGGACCGGCCGGCATCGGTTGCATTATGTCAGGCGGTGCGTTCTCGTCAGGCGGTTTGGCCGCCCAGTGTCTCGGCAAACCAGTCGGCCAGCAAGTCCCTGCCATAAGACATGTTGTCCGCGCCGACATGCTCCACGCCGCCTTCGCGCGGGGTGAAGATCACCTTTTCGCGGCGCGGTGAGTTGACGAGCTGGTCATAGAGATCGTCGGCATAGGCCACGCTGATCTGGCGGTCGTTGGCGCCATGCGTCACCAGGAACGGCACGCGGATGCGGTCCATGTGGCCATTGAGGTTCATTGCTTCCGACTTGGCGAGGAAATCGTCCTGATCGGTGGCGCCGAACGCCCAATGCACGTGCGCCCAATAGTGCGGCACGGGGTTTTCGCCCTCGCGCTGCATGCGCTTGTCCTGCACTTCGCGCCAGTTGTGGTTGGCGCCCCACACCGCGCCGCTGGCAAAGCGCGGTTCATAGGCCACCGCGCGCGGGGCAAAGTGGCCGCCCAGCGAGATGCCGGTCATGCCGATCGCCTTGGGATCGACCTCGGGTTGCTGCTCAAGCCAATCGACCGCCCTGGATGCCCAGCTTTCCGAATGGGGATCGACGGGCAGGCCTTGCAGACGCAGGGTCTCGCCCGAACCGGGCTGGTCGACGCAGAGGGTGGAAATGCCGCGCCGCGCCAGTTCCACCGGAAGGTTGGTCCAATAGAGCAGTTCCTTGCAGCTATCGAGGCCATTGCAGAACACCACGACCGGCTTAGGCCCGTTCCCCGGAGCACGGGTGAACAGCGCCGGCATCGTGCCGTTGTCCAGCGGGATTTCCACCCGCTCGCGGTTGATCTTGCCCAGTTGCGTGGACTTGTCGAACGCGGCCCGCGCCTTGGCATAGGTTTCCTTGCGGCCGGGCGCGCCGTGGCCCTGCATCCGCTCGGCCGTGAACAGATAGAGCGAGGCCCGCTCCAGCTTGTTCGACGCGGAAAACAGCCGGCCCTTGGCTTCGTCTTCGCCGGCCAGTTCCAGCAGCTTTTCGCCCATGGCTGCCCAGGCCTTCATGAACTGCGGCGTGCCGGCGTCGGAACCGTTGGCCGCCGCATCCTTGATCGGCTGGCACATGTCGACGATCTCGCCGATCTTGCCGCCCGATTCCATGGCAATGGCGACCGACAGGTTCCAGATATAGTTCGGGAAATATTCAAACAGCGCCATGGTGATCAGACTCCGGCCGGCTGGAACAGGCGCGCGTCAGGCGCGGGATGCGGCATGGTCTGCGGGCCACCCACGCCGATGCCCCACTGGTCCATGATCGTCGGCGCGGGCGCGTGAACCTTGGCTTCGTGGGTCTCGAAATCGACCACTTCGAGATCGGCGGTGTATTCCACGGCAAAGCCGGCGGGCGTGGTGAAATAGCTGAAGGTGTTGTTGCCGGCGGTGTGGCGACCCGGACCCCAGCGCAAGTCGGTGCCGCGCTTCTTCAGGCGGCTGGCGCCGCGCATCATGTCATCCACCGTCAGCATGTCATAGGCCACGTGGTTGAGGCACGGCGGCCCAGGCAGGATGGCGACGCGGTGGTGCGCTTCGTTGCAGCGCAGGAAGCACATGAAATCGCCCAGCCAGTCGGAAACCTTGAAGCCCAGCACGTCGGTGAAGAACGTCACCAGCGCCTGGTGATCGGGCGAGTGCATCACGATGTGGCTGATCTTCACCGGCACGCCTTCCCAGCGCTCCAGCGTGCGCTGGTCGCCGCGCGCGACATCGGCCGAAATCTCGAACGGCAGGCCATCGGGCGAGAAGAAACGGAAGCCATAGCCGCCGCCGGGCGCATCGAGCGTGGCCGGCGCATGGATGATCTTGCACCCGGCCTGGGCCACCTTGTCGTGCAGCGCGTCGACATCGGCCGCGCTATCGGCGGCAAAGGCGATCACTTCCACATGGTTCACTTCGGCCTTGTGCAGGCGCACCACGTGGTGCTCGTCATGGCCCTGCGCCTTGAACCATGCCATGTCGTCGGTGGCGGCCACTTCGGTCAGGCCCCAGTCGTTGGCGTAAAAGGCGCGTTCGGCGTCGAAGTTGTCGACGCCATAGCCGACATAGCGGATTTCGGTCACTCGGCTCATTGTTTTGAATCCTTGCAGATAAATCGGGGTCAGATGGGCTGCGCGACCATGGCAAACATCTCGGCCGTGGCCTTGTGGTTGTCGATCTGCGGGCCTTTGCCCAACTGGCCCATGCAGATCGCCAGCGAGCTTTCGACGATATAGCGGCAGCGTTCGTAGCGGCGCGCGCGATAGGCGGTGAAGGCTTCGTCCACGCTGCCCGCGGCGGTCAGTTCCTCGGCCAGGACCAGCGCATCCTCGATCGCCATGCCGGCGCCCTGGCCGAGGTGCGGCGTGGTGGCATGCACGGCATCGCCCAGCAGCACGACGCGGCCCTTGTGCCACGGGCCATGCAGCATCATGCCTTCCAGCGGACGATAGACTACGCCTTCGTCGTCGGTGATCTGGCTGGCGAGCGCCTGGATCTGCGGCGCGGTGCCGGCCAGCTTGCCGCGCATGGCCGCCGCGAGACCTTCCGTGGGATAGCGCGGATTGTCCGGCTCGGGCGTGGTGACGTACATGTACATCGTTTCGGCCGAGATCGGCACCAGCCCCACGCCGGTGCGTCCGTTGTAAACGTGCAGTGCATCCAGATCGGCCGGGCGCGGAAAGTTGTAGCGCCACACCGCCTGGCCGGTGAACTGCGGCTTTTCCGCGTCGGGCAGGATCATCTGGCGAAGCTGTGAATAGACGCCGTCGGCGCCCACCACCACGGCAAAGCGATCGGTGCTGCCGTCCGAGAACGTGACGGTGACGCCATCGGCATCCTCGTCCAGCGCAGCCACGGTCAGGCCCAGCCGGATGTCCGCGCCCAGTTCCCTGGCGCTGTCGCCCAGCACGCGCTGAAGCGCGCGGCGGCCGATGCCGACGTTGGACGGGCGGCCTTCGACCAGCGAGGGCGTGGGCACGCGCGCCACGCGGGTGCCATCGGGAATGTAGATTTCCACCGCGTCAAAGCCGCAGGCGGCGTCCAGAAAGGCATCGAGGACGCCTAACTGGTCCATCGCCCGGATCACGTTGGATTGCTGGATGATGCCCACGCCATAGACCGACCAGGTCGGATCCTTTTCGATGATGGTCACGCGGTGGCCGGCGCGTCGCAGCGCGATCGCGGCCGATAGGCCGCCGATACCGGCACCCACCACCAGAATGGGCAAGTCTTGCACGTCAGGTCTCTCCCGGAAGGGTTGGTTCTTGCGGAGACACCGTAAGGCGGAACAGGAATTTGGATACTAGATTGTTTTTATCATGATCCATCCATGGAATGGATCAACTGCGGTAGGCCGCTTCGCGCAGGCGTGCCATCAGCCAGCGCAACCCTTCGTCGCTGGTGCGGGTGCGATGGTATTGCACCATCTCGCGCATGGGCTGGAACGCGAACGGCAAGGGCGCCATCGCCAGTGGAAAGGCTGCCATCAGCCGGCGCGCCAGGCGTTCCTGCATCACGGCCATGCGCTGCGTGCTCATCAGCATCCACGGGATCGTGCTGAACGAGGGCGCTTCGATTTCCACGCGGCGGACAATGCCCATCTGGTTGAGTTGGCGATCAGCAAAGGCATGATCGCGCGAGGCGCCGATCCGCACCGAAACATGGCCGGCGGCGAGGAAAGCGTCGAGATTCGGCCCACCGGCGGCAAACGCGGGATTGTCCGCCCAGCCGACGACGACGTGGCGTTCCTCGCACAGCAGTTCGCTGGGGTGGTCCGACAGGATGAATTGCTCCGGTGCGATCAGCAGATCGGCGCGGCCGTCGCGCAGATCCGATTGGGCGGCGTCGCTCGGCAGCACCAGTTCGATGCGCAGCCCCGGGGCCAGGCGCGGCAGGGCTTGGAGTACCGGCGCGAGCACGGCTGTGACGACATAGTCCGACGCGACCAGGCGAAACGTGCGCTGCGTGGCGGCGGGATCGAACCGGCTGGTGGTCGCCAGCATCGCTTCCACCGTGCGCAGGGTCTCGCGCACTTGCGGCACCAGCGCCTCGGCAAAGGCGGTGGGATACATGCGCTTGCCCTGGGCCACGAGCAGATCGTCGGCGAAATAGTCGCGCAGCCGGGTCAGTGCGGCGCTCATTGCCGGCTGGCTCAGGTTCATTTGCCGGGCGGCGGCCGAAACGCTGCGGCTTTCCAGCAGCACATCGAACGCGGCCAGCAGGTTGAGATCGAGACCTTTGAAGCGCATCTGCCATTCGTCGATCGTTAGGTGGAATATCGATCCATAGAGTGGATTGATGGGCCTGTCTGCCTCTTCGCGCCGTTTTCACCGCGTGAAACGCAGGGCGCCGGTGGTCGTGGCGCGTGGGCAGGGTGGGGGATACACCCTGAAGGGCAAGGGCACGCGCCGACAGAACCGCACGGCCCGGCAGACAAGAGGGGATGATGACAAGGTCCATGCTGATCATGCTGGCGGCTGCCCTGCCGCTGCCGGCGATGCCCGCGCTTGCCCAGCAGGGAGGCGCTCCGGCCGTGGCCACACCCGTGCACCAGGCATTGGGCCAGGTTCTGCCCAAGCGCAGCCCAGAGCAGGTCTATGCCAAGGTTTGCGGTTATTGCCATGGCCGCAACGTCGGCCCGATCATCCTCGGGCGGGGCCTGCCGGCCGAAGCGGTCCACTACATCGTGCGCCACGGGCAAAACGCGATGCCGGCGTTCCGGCCCACCGAAATCACTCCGGCCGAACTCGATGCCCTGTCGCCATGGGTCTCGCAAAGCCCGGCCCGCAAGGAGGAGCACGGACAATGAGCCTCGATCTCGATCGCCGTGGCCTGCTCGGCGCGGGCCTGGCCGGTGCTGCCAGCATCGGTCTTGGCACGGGCGCGAGCGCCGCCAGCCCGGCGCCGCTTGCGCCGGGGCGCAGCATGGCGGACTTTGCGGGCGCGATGAAAGCGTTTCGCGGCGTCGTCGGCGCGGAATGGGTATTCGGCGATGAAGAGGCCGTCGCTCCCTACGACAAGGCCTATATCCCCGATCCGGCGCACCGCTACAAACCGGTGGGCGCGGTCTGCCCGCAATCGCTGGAGGAAGTCCAGGCGATCGTGCGCATCGCCAACCAGTATCGTCAGCCGCTGTGGACCGTCTCCACCGGCAAGAACATGGGCTATGGCATGACGTCTCCGGCCACGCCGGGGCAGGTCGTGCTTGATCTCAAGCGGATGAACCGCATTCTTGAGGTTGATGCCGAGCTTGGCACCTGCCTGCTGGAGCCAGGCGTTACCTATCAGCAGCTCAAGGACTATCTCGACGAGAACAGGATCCCGCTGTGGATCGACGTGCCAACGGTTGGCCCGATTGCCTCGCCGGTTGGCAACACGCTCGATCGCGGGGTGGGCTACACGCCCTATGGCGAGCATTTCATGTTCCAGTGCGGCATGGAAGTGGTGCTGCCCAGCGGTGAGGTGATGCGCACCGGCATGGGCAGCATCAAGGGCAGCACGGCGTGGCAGGCGTTCAAGTGGGGCTATGGCCCCTATCTCGACGGGCTGTTCACCCAGTCGAACTTCGGCATCGTCACCAAGATGGGCCTGTGGCTGATGCCCCGGCCGCCGGTCTACAAGCCGTTCATGGTGCGGCACGGCGAGATGGCCGACGTGCCCCGCATCATCGAGGCGATGCGCCCGCTGCGCGTGTCGAACCTGGTGGCCAACTGCAACCTGATGATGAGCGCGAGCTATCAGCTCGCCATGTTCAAGCGGCGCAACGAGATCGTGCCCGATGGCGCCCCGCTTGATGATGCCAGCGTGAAGAAGGCGGCCAAGGCCAATGGCCTGGGCATGTGGAACACCTATTTCGCGCTCTATGGCACCGACGAGACCATCGCCGGGGTGGAGCCGATCATCCGCGCCAGCCTCTCCGCCAGCGGCGGGGAAGTGCTTACCGCCGCCGAAATGGGCGACAATCCCTGGTTCCATCACCACCAGACGCTGATGCAGGGCGGCCTCAATCTCGACGAGATCGGCCTTCTGCGCTGGCGTGGATCGGGAGGCGGACTGGCCTGGTTCGCTCCGGTCGCCGCCGCGCGCGGGGTGGAGGCGGAGCGGCAGACTGCGCTGGCGCGCCAGATCGTCGAAAGCCATGGCTTCGACTATACGGCTGCCTACGCGATCGGCTGGCGTGACCTGCACCACATCATCGCCCTGCTGTTCGACAAGGCCGACGCCGCCGAACATGCGCGAGCCGATGCCTGCTACAAGGATCTCGTCGTGCGCTTTGGCGCGCAGGGCTGGGCCAGCTATCGCACCGGGGTCAATTCGATGGACCTGGTGGCCCGGCAATATGGCGAGGTGAACCGCCGCTTCAACGCCACGCTCAAGCACGCGATCGATCCCAACGGGATTCTGTCGCCGGGCAAATCGGGGATCATCTGATGCGCTTTTCCAACAAGACCGTGGTCATGACCGGCGGCGCCACCGGCATCGGCGCGGCCACCGCCATGGCATTCGCCCGCGAAGGCGCCGCCGTGGTGATCGGTGACTGGAACGAGGAGGCCGCCCACGTTGCCCGCGCCATTGCCGAAGCCGGGGGCCGGGCCACGTTCCACAAGGCCGACGTGCGCGATCCCGCCAGCCACGCCGATCTCGTCGCCCTGTCGCTCGATACCTATGGCTCGCTCGACATGGCGTTCAACAACGCCGGCGTCCTGCCGCCGCCACTGCCGTTGCACGAAGTGCCGCCCGAAAACCTCGACCTGATCTTCGACGTCGATATCAAGGGCGTGTTCTATGCCATGCAGGCGCAGATCCGTCATTTCCTGCGCGTGGGCGGCGGGGCCATCGTCAATACCGCGTCGGTTGCGGGCCTGGTCGCCGATCCCAACATGTCGCACTATGTGGCCGCCAAGCACGCCGTGGTGGGCCTGACCAAGGCAGCGGCCGTGGAATATTCCGCGCGCGGCATCCGCATCAACGCCATCGCCCCGGGCTTCATCGCCACGCCGATGACCCAGGCCTGGCTCGACAGCGAGGATTTCAAGGCCGCGTTCTTTGCCCACAACGTTTCCGGCCGCGCCGGGGCGCCAGAGGAAGTGGCGGGCACCGTGCTGCACTTGTGTTCCGACGCCGCCAGCTTCTGCAACGGCGCACTGTTCGTGATCGACGGCGGCCAGACCGCGCATTGAGGGAGACCGTGCAATGAAAATGCGTTTCATGGCGCTGGCGTTAGCGCTGCTGGCGAGCAGTCCGGCCCTGGCCCAATCCGCCACCCAGTCCGCCACTGGGCCGCTGGAATACGAAGTCATTCCCACCGGCCCCATCAGCATGTTTGCCAATGTCACCCTGATCAAGGGCGAGAAGGAGGCGGTGCTGGTCGACGTGCCCTTTGCCCGGTCTGACGCCTATCGCGTGGCCGCCGCCGTGCTCGACAGCGGCAAGCACCTCCAGACCATCGTGATCACCCATGATCATCCCGATCATTTCTTCGGGCTGGACGTGCTGGCCGATGCCTTTCCCGATGCCAGGATCGTGGCCAACCCAGTGGCTGCGCGCGACATGGCGCGCTCCATCCCGATCAAGTTCAAGCGCTGGAGCGGGCAACTGGGTACCAATGCCCCGCGCCGCCCGGTGCAGCCCCAGGCGATGACCGGCGACAGCATCGATCTGGAAGGGCATCGCTTGCAGGTGCTCGGCCCGATGCAGGGCGACCATGTCGATTCCACCGTGGTGTGGGATGCGCAGAGCCACACGCTGGTGGCGGGCGACGTCCTCTACAACGGCGTCCATGTCTGGCTGGGCGAGCACACGCCGGAACGCTATGCCGCGTGGCTGGCCACGCTCGACCGCCTAGACGCGCTGCACCCGGTCACCGTGGTGGCCGGCCATCGCCATCCCGGCGTGGCCAACGACAATGGCGCGATCGGCTGGACGCGCGATTACATCAAGACGTTCGTCGCCGCGCGCGCTGCCAGCCATTCCTCGGCAGAGATCGCGGCGGCCATGAACAAGGCCTATCCCGACGCCACCGAGGTCTATGGCGGCTTCCTGCTCGGCACGTCGAGCAAAGTGGGCGCGGGTGAAATTCCGCCGTGGGATGAGTGAACCGAAACGGCGCGTGGGGCCCCGGGTCAAGCCCCGGGCGACGAAAATTACTGAAGCGAGGGCGTCGCCCCGGACTTGATCCGGGGCCCTCCGCTACGCCTCAAGCCACCCGCTCGATCAAGCCATCGCCGCAGCGATATAGCCGTCGATGCACTGGTCCAGCACCGGCAGCGGCATCGCGCCCGGCAGCAGGCCGGCATCGTGGAACTTGCGGATGTCGAACTTGCTGCCCAGCGCCGCGCGCGCCTTGTCGCGCAGGCGCAGCCAGTCCAGCTTGCCCAGCATGTAGCTGCATGCCTGGCCCGGCCACACGCAATAGCGTTCCACTTCGGTGATCGCCATGGTCTCGGGATCGCCGATGGTATCGGTGTAGAACTTCACCGCCTGTTCGCGGCTCCAGCCCTTGGCGTGCATGCCGCTGTCCACCACCAGGCGCACGGCGCGGAAGATGCTGTCGTGCAACTGGCCGACATGGCCCAGCGGGTCGTTTTCATAGACGCCCATTTCCACCGCAAGCTGTTCGGCATAGAGCGCCCAGCCTTCGCCATAGCCGGAGAAGAACTGGATCTTGCGCAGCGTCGGCAGGCCCGCTTCCTGCGCCAGCGAGAGTTGCAGGTGATGGCCCGGCACGCCTTCGTGATAGGTCAGCGTGGGCAGCGTCCAGCTCGGCACTTCGGCGGTGTCGCGCAGGTTGATGTAATAGGCGCCGGGGCGCGTGCCGTCGAGCGAGCCGTTCTGGTAATAGCCGCCCGGCGCGCCCGCTTCGGTGGCCTTGGGCACGCGGCGGATGTCGAGCTTGGTCTTGGGCAGAGTGCCGAAATACTGCGGCAGGCGCGCTTCCATCGCCTCGACCTGGCGGTTGAGGTCGGCCAGCAGCTTGTCCTTGCCTTCGTCGGTATTGGGATAGCGGAACTTGGGATCGTCATAGAGCGCGCGCAGGCGCTGCCCGACGGTGCCCTGGGTGTACCCCTGCGCCTTGAGAATGGCGTCGGCCTGCGCGCTCTGCTGGGCGATCAGGTCCAGCCCGGTGCGATGGATCTCGTCGGGCGCCATGTCGCTGGTGGTATAGCTTTGCAGCGACAGGCGATAGAGTTCCTCGCCCTTGGGCAGGCGGGCAACCCCGGCGGTGTGGACCGCCTTGGGCAGCAGGCTTTCGAGCAGGGCGATCTGGCGATCGAGTGCGGGCTGCACGCGGCGCGCCACGATGGTTTCGGCGCGCTTGTCCCAGGCGCCGGCAATGTGCTGCGCAGCGGTACGGTGGGTGATCGAGGCGACCATGTTGGACTGCGCGGCGGGCACGTTGCGCAGCGCTTTCAACTGCGTGAGCGCCTTGGCGAGGATGAAATCGGGCGGAATGACCCCGGCGGCCACGTCGTGGCGCACGGCGGCGCTGTCCTGGTCGATCGCGGTGGCAAAGGCATCGAGACGCGACAGATAGGCATCGGCATCGGCCGCATCGGCGATGGTGTGCTGGCTATCGAGGAAATCGGGGATCTGCTGATAGCAGCCGGTGAGCTGGCTGACGACATAGGGCGAACCGACGGTGGCGAACGAGCGGTTCATCGTGTCGTTGAGTTGGGTGGAATAGAGAATGCTGGCAAGGTTCCAGCGGTTGTTTCCGGTCAGCTTGGCAGCGTCGATCTTGCGCAGGGCGGCCAGATCGCGCGCGGTGCGGGCCTTGGCATTTTCCCAGGCATGCAGCGACCGATCATCGAGCCGCGCCTTGGCCCCGGCATGGGCGCCACTGTCCACGCCCAGGCTGGTGGCCATTTCCGGCGAATGGGCAAGCTGATCGGCCAGCATCGTCTCGAACAGGGCGTTGAGGCGCTGGTCTTCTGCGCTGCCGACAGCGGGCGCGGCACCCGGTGCAGTGGCGGCGGCGCGGGCGCTGCCCAGGGTGGAAAGGGCGGCCAGCCCTGCGCCGGCAGCGCCGGCCTTGAGGATGTGACGGCGGTTCATCGGCGTATCCATCGCAAGTGCATTCCAGGGGGGCTGCCGCGCCCGCATTGAGGGGGGGGCACCGGGCGCGGCAGCGGGGGAGGGCTGCCAGGGCACGGCAGCCACGCCCGTGCGTTAGCCGATGGTTTCCAATGAAAGCAAAGACGCTGGTCGATGCCAGCATGTCGTTTGCAGAACCGTGGCGGATGGTTGCCTACAACAGTCGATCAGGCCACTTGCGCGTTGCGGGCCTGCTGCTTGCGCAGGAAATGCGCGCCGACGCAGGCGGCGAACACCGCCAGGCTCAGCGCCACTTGCAGGCGCTGGTCGGGCATCAGGGTCATCATCACCAGCACGGCGAGAATGCCGCCCACCGCTGTCCACGAGACCAGCGGAAAGGCCCAGACCTTCACCGTCAGGCGCTCGCCCCCCGCTTCCAGCCGGCGCCGCAGCGCGATCTGGCTGAGCGAGATCAGCAGATAGACGCACAGGATCGTCGCGCCCGACGATTGCAGCAGGAACGTGAACAGCCCGTCGGGCGAGAACACCGAACTGAGCACAACGGCAAAGCCGGCCAGGCCCGAGACCACGATCCCGAGCGCCGGAACGCGCCGCGCGGAAACCCGGCCGAACGCGGCGGGCGCATCCCCGCGCTGCGCCATTTCAAACAGCATGCGCGAAGTGACGTAGATCGCCGAATTGAGGCACGAGACGATCGCCGTGAAGATCACCGCGCCGATCAGCGCCTGCGCGCCCGGCACCTTGATGATGGACAGCGCGGCGACGAACGGGGATTGCCCAGAAACCACGCGGTCCCACGGCAGGATCGCCAGGATCACCGCGATCGAACCGATATAGAAGAACATGATGCGCAAGGTGACCGTGCGCGCCGCGCGCACGATGTTGCGCGCCGGGTCTTCGGTCTCGACCGCGGCAATGGTCGCCACTTCCGAACCCATCATCGAGAAGATCACCACCGGAATCGCGGTGAAGATCGCGCCCACCCCGGCCGGGAAGGCCCCGCCATGCCCGGCAAAATTGGCCGAAAGCCGCGCCAGTCCCGGGCCAAAGCCGAAGATGTAGCCAAGGCCCAGGGCCATGAAGCCGACGATGGTGATCACCTTGAGCGAGGCGAACCAGAACTCGAACTCGCCATAAGTCTTGACCGAGAACAGGTTGACCAGCGTCATCGCCGCGATCAGCAGCGCGGCCAGTGCCCACATCGGTAGCTGCACGAACGGCATCAGCATCTGCGCCCCGGCAATGGCCTCCACCGCGATGGTGATCACCCAGAAATAGTAATAGAGCCAGGCCGTGGTGAACCCGGCCCAAGGCCCCAGGCCCAGCGCGGCATAGCCGGTGAACGAGCCGACACCGGGCCGCGCCATGGCCATTTCACCCAGCATGCGCATGATCACGAAGACCAGCGTGCCGCACAGCGCATAAGTCAGCAGCACGGCCGGACCGGCGATATGGATCGCAGCGCTCGACCCTACGAAAATGCCCGCGCCGATGATCCCCCCGATCGAGATCATGGCAACGTGGCGGGGCTTGAGCGAATGGGCAAGCGCTTCGCCCGGCGGGGTTGCAGACATGATCAGTGGCTCGCTTTCCTGGCAGACTGCTGCGCCCGGTACCCCTGGCGCTGCTGGTCGATGAGGTAGGCATGGATGGCCTCCACATCGGCTTTTGTCACCACATCATCGAACCGTGCCATGCCCATCGGTGCCAGCGCGCCTTTCAAGACGATGTCATTGAACATGGCGTGGACCTCGGGCGGCAGGCGCGACAGGTCGGGCGTCACGCCGGGCGAGCCGAGCACATGGCAGCGCGAGCAGTTCTCGGTGAACTTGTCCTCCCCACGCGCGATCAGGGCGGGCGTGGCCTTGAACGGGGGCGGGGGCAGGTAGGGCGGAACCTCCCGTTTGTCGGGCGCCGGCACCGCGCCGCCGCCCAGCTTGAACACCAGGATGCGGTTGGCGTTGCGATGGGCATAGGCCGCGCTCGACGGCGGGATCGGGAAGGTGATGCCCGATCCGCCATAGCCGGCCTGCACGGCGACATATTGCACGCCGTTCACCTTGTAGGTCATCGGCGCGGCCATGATGTGGCTGCCGGTCTGGATCGTCTTGATCGGCGCGCCGGTGCGGGCGTTGTAGATCCACAAGCTGCCATCGCCGCGCCCCTGGAACACCAGGTTGCCCGCCGTGCTCAGCACCCCGCCGTCATAGCCGCGCACGCCTTGCGAGGTAACGTGTTCCCACACCACCTTTTTCACCACTGGATCCCAGGCGCGCAGCACTTCGCGCACCAGCTTCACGCCAGGGCGCTCCTTCTGCAAGGCGTCCTTGGCCGGCAGCGGCCCGAACACCCGCTTGAGCGCGGCGGGATCATAGAGATCGTCCGGGAAAATCCCGTCCGACGAGAAGAACCCTTCAAGGTGGGTGAGCGAGCCGCCATTGGCCTTCATGTTGAGCAGCACATTGCCGGCATCGATTGCGGGGATGTAGACTAGGCCGGTCTGCGGGCTGAACGACATCGGGTTCCAGGTGTGCCCACCGGCCCACGAGGGATAGACGTTCTTGGGCTCGCGCGCGTAGTCGGCCTGCGCGGTCACCAGCGGGCGGCCGGTAGCAAGGTCCACGCCCTTGGCCCAGTTCACGTATGTGAACGGATCGGCGGCCAGCAGTTTGCCGGTTTTCAGGTCCAGCGTGTAGAAAAAACCGTTCTTGCACGCCTGCATCACCACGCGGCGGGGCTGGCCATCCACGGGCAGGTTCGCGAAGACGAACTTCTGGACCGCGTCATAGTCCCACTCGTCGCCCGGCGTGGTCTGGTAGTACCAGTTCATCCGCCCGTTCTGCGCGTTGACCGCGATGATTGAGGCGTTGAACAGATCGTCGTGGCGCACGCCATCGGCCGAGCGGAGGTAGGGGGAGGCATTGCCCGTGCCGAACACGATCTGGTCGGTCACGGGGTCGTAGGACAGCCCGTCCCACACCGTGCCGCCGTTCTGGGTGCGACCGTCGCGGTTCGGCCCCCAGGATTTGGCGGCCAGTTCCAGTTCGGGATGCTCGAAGGGCTGGCCCGGCGCCGGCGGCACGGTGAAGAAGCGCCACTTGAACGCACCGGTCCTGATGTCCCAGGCAGAGATATAGCCGCGCAAGTCGCCATCGCCGATGTCGGCTCCGGCATTGCCGATCACCACGCTGTCCTTGGTCAGGATCACGGCCCCGGTGGAGGCATAGGGCTGCTTGTGGTTGACGATCGTGTCGGCGATCCAGCGCGCCTGGCCGGTCTTGGCATCGATGGCGTGGAGCCGGCCGTCTTCCGACGCGACGAAGACCACGCCGTCCCGATAGGCAACGCCCCGGTTGACCACGTCGCAGCAGGCATTGCGGCCCCACTGGCCATCGACCTGCGGATCGTATTGCCACAGCAGTTCGCCACTCGCGGCATTGAGCGCGTAGACGTTGCCCCAGATGCCCGAGGTATACATCACCCCGTCGACAACCAGCGGCGTGGCTTCCTGCCCGCGCTCGGTGCCCATGTCATAGGACCAGGCAAAGCCCAGATCGGCCGCGTTGGTTTCATTGATATCGGCCAGCGAGGAGAACCAGGTGCCGGCGGTATCGCCCCCGGTCAGCGGCCATTCCGCCCCGGCCACGGGCGCGGCGGCGCGATCGTTCGGCACATCGGCGTAGGCTTGCGGTCGAGGCAGCACCGCGCTGGCGCCCAGGGCGGCGCAAGCGAGCAGCAAGGGAACAGCCTGGCGCATGCGTTTCATCGGTTCGGCTCTTTCCGTGGGACGATTGCAGTATCTTGGATCACAGTTTTGGCGGCGCTGCAATCGTCCCGCTGAAAGGTCAGTTGCCGAAGTTCACGCGGGCGGTCAGGCCCCAGGTGCGCGGCTTGCCATAGACGCTGAGCGCATCGCCCCAATAGAGCGACCCGTCGAAGGTGTAGGAGCGGTAGACCCGGTTGAACACGTTGTTGACGAAGAACGCCAGTTCCAGCTTGCCGCCTGCCGGGATCACGCCGACGCGCAGGTTTTCCACGTGATAGGCGCTCTCCCGCTCGACCGGCGCGCAAAGCACCGAGAAGCAGAACTTGCCGGTGTAGAGCGCATCGCCCTGGAGCGAGACGCGCGCCCCGCCCATGCCGAATTCATAGCGGACCAGCGCATTGCCGGAGAAACCCGGCGCCTGCGGCAGGTCGTGATTCACCAGCGTGACGCCATCGGGCAGCAGCACGTTCTTGACCTTGCTGTCCTGCACGGCGGCGGAGGCCTGGAGCGTGAAGCCCTCGATCGGGTGCGCGGTCAGCTCGGCTTCCACGCCCTTGATCGTGGCCGGCAGGTTGCGCACCAACTGCGTATAACCGACCTGAACATAGGCCTGGTAGTTCTTGTAATCATAGTAGAATGCAGCAAGATTGAACTGCACGTTGCGGCCGATCTTGGTCTTGAGACCGACTTCATAGTCGTTGAGCGTTTCCGGCCGGTAGGGAATGTTGTTGATCGTGTCGATCAGCGCCTGGCCCGGATAGGGCGTGCCGGTGGAGAACGTGAACCCGCCCGACTTGGAACCACGGTTGTAGCTGGCATAGAGCAGCGTGTCCGGCCCCGGCTTGTAATCCAGCTCGGCGCGTGCGGTGACGCCGTCATAGGTGGGCGAGGCGGCCGCCGGCGTGACGGTAATCCCGGCGGCATCGGCCGCGCCGGTGGGATCGTAGAAATTGATCCCGCTCGGTCCCCAGTTCACGGTGAGGCCGGAAATGTTCTCGACCGCGTGATACCAGGCCAGCTTGCTGTCACGCCAGTAGCGTGCACCCACGATCAGCTTCCAGTGATCGTCGAACTTGTATTCGTCCTGCGCGAAGACCGCGAAAGACTTGGTGCGCTGGTAGAAGTTGACGGTGGGATCGTACTGGTCGAACGGGGTGGCATATTTTGCGCCGTAATTGCCGGTGAGCAGCATGCCGAAGGCGCCGAACGTCAGATAGTTGGCGCCGAAGCGCGCGGCGGCGCGCAGTTCCTGGGTCAGTTGCTGGGTGCGGGCGCGCTGGTAGAACACCGTGCCCGAGGCATAGCAGGTGATCGTCGGCGCGCTGGCGCAAGGGCCGGTGGTGAAGGGCGGCAGCGCGGCGCCTTCCACATAGGGCAGGCCCGGCACGCCATCGTCGCTCTCGATATAGAACTTGGCGAGGTTCTGGTAATCGGTGATCGAGGTCACATCGAACGCGCCCAGCTTGCCTTCCAGCCGCAGCGTGGCGGCAAAGGTCTTGCGGTTCACGTAGTTTTCGCCGGCGCTATAGGTCTGCCACGGATTGCCGCCCTGGCTGGCGGCGATCGCCGGGTTGGCATAGCCATTGGCGACCGAGCCCGGCACGCCGCCGTTGTAGGATACGCCGCCGTAGTTGTTCCAGTAATCGCAGACCTGGTTGGCGGCGAGGAATTCGCCCTGGTACTGGGCGTTGGGGCAGGCCGGGGTGAGCGAATAGACACCGGCCTGGCGCTCATGGTCGGCCTGGGAATAACGCACGGTCAGGCGCGCGTGGAAATCGCTGGTCGGATCCCATTGCAGGATGCCGCGCGTGGCCCAGTGGTTGTTGGCCCCCAGGTCTGCGCCACCCGGCAGCAGGTTCTTGATATAGCCGGAGTCGCGATCATAGACGCCGGAAATGCGCGCCGCGAGCGTGTCGGTCAGCCCGCCGGTCATCGCGCCTTCGAATACCGACTGGTTGAAGCTGCCGGTCGTGGCCGAGACATAGCCGCCGAATTCGTGGCTCGGCTGGTTGGAAATGAACTGCACCGCGCCGCCCGTGGCATTGCGGCCGAACAGCGTGCCCTGCGGCCCGCGCAGCGCCTCGGTGCGCGCCAGGTCGAAGATCGGGAAGCTCGCCGTGGTGATCGAGGCGGCGTAGCTGTCGTCCTGATAGACCGCGACCGGGGGTTCCTGCTGGTCGCCATAGTCGTTCTGCGACACGCCGCGAATGTTGAACACCACCTGGCTGGAGCCATAGGCGTTGTATTTCAGGTTGGGGATGGCGCGCACGATATCGGTGGCGTTGTTGATGTTGAGCGCGCGCAAGTCCTTGGCCGAAATGACCGAGACGGCGATGCCCACGTCGTTGAGCTTCTGTTCGCGGCGCTGCGCGGTCACCACGATATCGCCGGTGCCGGTTTCGCCCTGGGGCGCGACGGTCGCGGCATCGGCCGGGGCGGCTTGCGCGTGGGCCAGGCCCGGCATCAGCATCGTTGCGGTCAGGGCAGTGGCGTTCAGCGCCAGTGCCTTCAACCGGCCGACGGCGTGCGAGCGGGGATTGCGCGTGTTGAGATGGATTTGTTGATCCAGGCCAAGGCCCGAGTGCACCAGGTGACGCATGACAGCTTCCCTCCAAGCCGGCCCCTCGTTGCGGGGGCACAATAACCTGCACCCGGATCGTGCATCAGGAACGCAGATGCAGCAAGACTTAGGAAACACGCGGAAAGATGGGGCGATAAGCAGTTGGCGGGTTCGAGGAATTTGGGCAAGTATCTGATATTCGTTAATTTATATTCTCCGCTCACGGCGTTGTACGAATAATGCCTACTTACTATTCCCATTAACTTGCCTAATGCCGTGCAGGGCGCGCGCCAGCGGCCGTGCGGTCGCATCGGCGCAGCCCGGATCGGCCCGGAAAAGGACTCGCGACGAAAGCGCGCTTGTCCTTTCGGGAAGCATTATTTCTAATCACTTGCATAAGTTTATGGAATGGTGCTGCGGCGTGATTGCGAAGCTTCCCGCAGTGACATAGCCCTTCGGTTCATAGGCAGCCAAGCAAAGCCGAGGCATGACATGAAGACGAGTGCGCGCGTTGTGGTGATTGGTGGCGGCGTCGTTGGCGTCAGCACGTTGTATCACCTGGCCAAGATGGGCTGGTCCGATGTCGTGCTGATCGAGCGCAAGGAACTGACGTCGGGTTCCACCTGGCATGCCGCCGGGCTGCTGCCGCTGTTCAACCTGTCCTATTCGGTGGGCAAGCTGCACCAGTATTCGGTGGATCTCTATCCCAGCCTGGAAGCCGAAACCGATCTCAATGTCGGCTTCTCGCGCGTGTCCAACATCCGCCTGGCCAACAGCCCGGACCGCATGGACGAATACCGCTATTACGCGGGCGTGGCCAAGACCATTGGCGTCGAGGTGAATTTCCTCACGCCCGAGCAAGTGCATGAAATCTGGCCGCTGGCGCAGATGGATGGCGTGCTCGGCGCGATCCAGCACCCGGCCGATGGCTATATCCAGCCCGCCGACCTGACCCAGGCCCTGGCCAAGGGCGCGCGCCAGCGTGGCGCCACGATCCTGCGCAACACCACGGTCACCGGCATCACCCAGAAGGCCAATGGCGAATGGGTCGTGGCAACCGACCAGGGCGAGATCACCTGCGAGCACGTGGTCTCGGCCAGCGGCAGCTTTGCCCGCCAGACCGGCGCCATGGTCGGGCTCGACGTGCCGGTGATCCCGGTCGAGCACCAGTACATCGTTACCGAGCAGCATCCTGCGATCATGGAGCGCCGCGCCAAGGGCCTGCCCGAAATGGGCGTGCTGCGCGAAAGCGACTCGAGCTGGTACATGCGCGAGGAAGCCGGTGGCCTGCTGCTTGGCCCTTACGAAGTCGGCGCGCCGGCCTGCTATGTGAAGGGGCCGGCAGCCAACAGCGAATACGAACTGTTCCCCGATGCGCTCGAACGCCTGGAGCCCTACATTCTCTCGGCCATCGAGCGCGTGCCCGCCTTCGGCGAACTGGGCATCAAGAAAGTCTACAACGGCGCCATTGCCTACACGCCCGACGGGTCGCCCATCGTCGGTCCTGCGCCGGGGCTGAAGAACTTCTGGCTCAACGAAGGCCACAGCTTCGGCATCACCGCAGCCGGCGGCGCGGGTTGGCAGCTTGCCCACTGGATCGTGGACGGCGAACCCACCATCGACATGATGGGCGTCGATCCGCGCCGCTTCGGTACTTATGCCGACGAAGGCTATCTCATCGAAAAGAATGAGGAAGCCTATGCCAAGGTGTTTACCGTCCACTACCCGGACGAAGAGCGCGAGGCCGCGCGGCCGCTGCGCCAGACGCCGTGCTACGATCGCATGAAGGCGCTGGGCGCGGTGTTTGGCAGCGTGTTCGGCTGGGAACGCCCCAACTGGTTCGCGCCCGAAGGCTATGAACTGAGCGAGGCCGATCTCGACAAGCCCGAGACGCTGCTCAACCACAACCATCCCGATGTGCCCGGTGCGCCGATCCGCGAAAAGTGGTCGTTCCGTCGCTCCAACTACTTCGAGCATGTTGGCAACGAATGCCGCCATGTGACGGAAAAGGTTGGTATCCAGGACATGAGTGCCTTTGCCAAGTGCCTCATTTCCGGCCCCGGTGCGGAAGAATGGCTGGGCAAGCTCCTGTCCAATGCCGTGCCGAAGAAGATCGGCCGTGTCTCGCTGTCTTACCTGCTGACCCCTGCGGGCGGCGTGCGCAGCGAATTCACCGTCTACAAGCGCGGGCCGCAAAGCTATTATCTGGTTTCCGCCGGCGCGTTGGAAGCGCACGACCATGATTACCTGGTCAAGGCGCTGCCCGCCGATGGCTCGGTGAAGTTCGAGCGGCTGACCACGGCGATGGGCGTGCTGGTCCTGGCCGGCCCCCGTGCGCGCGACGTGCTGGCCAAGGTGACGCATACAGACTTGTCCAACGAGGCGTTCCCCTGGCTGACCGGCAAGCGCATCTCCATCGGTGCTGCGCCCTGCGATGCGCTGCGGGTGAATTTCATCGGCGAACTGGGCTGGGAATTCCACCACCCGATCGAGATGCAGAACTACATCTTCGACAAGCTGATGGCCGCCGGCGCGGAATTCGACATCAAGCCCTTCGGCATCCGCGCGATGACCTCGATGGCGCTGGAAAAGAGCTACAAGCTGATCCCGCGTGAACTTTCCGTGGAATACAATGCCCTGGAAAGCGGGCTTGAACGCTTCATATCCATGAAGAAGCCCGAATTCGTCGGCCGTGACGGGCTGCTGGCGAAGCAGGAAGCCGGGCTTTCCTGGAAACTCGTGACTTTGGAAGTGCTGGGCGTCAGCGATGCGGACGCGCGCGGTTCCGAAGCGATCTATCGCGACGGCCAACTGGTTGGCCGAGCCACGTCGGGCGGCTATGGTTGGCGTGTGGCCAAGTCGTTGGCACTGGCGATGATCGCACCTGAGCACGCAGAAATCGGCACCGAGCTGGAAATTTCCATCCTCGGCGCCCCGCACAAGGCCGTGGTGATCCCAGACTCGCCCTTCGACCCGGAAAACACTGCACTGCGGAGCTAGTCCCCATGCACGATTTCGCACCGATTGCCGAACTGCTGAACCAGGATCGCCCCGGCTACACCCTGCCGCAACGCCTCTACACCAGCGAGGAGGCGTTCGCCTTCGATACGCAAGTCATGCTCAAGTCGGTGTGGCTCTATGCCTGCACCGTGGCGCACGTGAAGAACCCCGGTGACTTCTACGTGTTCGAGATGGCCAACAATTCGGTCGTGATCCTGCGCGGCAAGGATGGCGTGGTCCGCGCGTTCTACAACACCTGCACCCATCGCGGGTCGCGGCTGTGCGAGGCGCAGAGCGGCACGATGCCGCGCGTGATGTGCCCCTATCACTTCTGGACGTTCGGCCTGGATGGCAAGCTGATCGCCGCGCGCGGCATGCCCGAGGCGTTCGACAAGAGCGCGCACAACCTGCGCGAGGTGGCGCTGGAAAACTGCGGCGGGCTGCTGTTCGTGTGCTTTGCCGAAAATCCGCCGCCGATCGACCGCGCCAAGGCGGACATTGCCGCCGGCATTGCGCTCTACAACCTCGACAAGCTGAAAGTGGCGGCGACCGAGGATCTTCATGACGAGGCCAACTGGAAGCTCGTCATGGAAAACAACCGCGAATGCTATCACTGCGAAAGCAACCATCCCGAACTGCTCCAGTCGCTGAGCGGATCGGGCTTTGGCCGGGGCAATCCCGAAGACGGCGTGGCCAGTGCCGAGGCGGACGTGGATGCCGAGCGCAAGCGCTGGCAGGCCATGGGCATCTGGCAGGACCTGGTGGAGTTTCCCGACAAGGGCTGGCACCGCGTGGGCCGGCTGGGCCTGGCCAACGGTGCTCTGTCGCAGACCATCGACGGGCAGCCGGCCTCGAAGAAGCTGATCTGGCCGATCGACCATGCCGAGCCGACCAGCGTTTCGGTGTGGACCCATCCCAATTCCTGGCACCATTTCTGCTGCGACCATGTCGTGACGTTCAGCGTGATGCCGGTGGCGCCGGGCCGCACCCTTGTCCGCACGTCTTGGCTGGTGCACGAGGATGCGGTGGAGGGCGAGGACTACACGGTCGAGAACCTCACCCGCGTGTGGAAGGCGACCAACCGGCAGGACCGGCACCTGGCCGAAATCAACCACGCCGGCATCGCCACCGATGGTTATCGCCCAGGCATGTACGCCCTGGAAGAAAACCTCGTCGATGCGTTCAAGACCTTTTACGTGGAGCGCGGCAAGGCTGCGCTGGAAGCGGCAGGACGGCCATAAGATGATGCGCTTTTCCGGGCTCAATCTCATCGCGCAGGCTTTTTCCGGGCATCAGGCCTGGCCGGAGCAATGGCCGGACAAGGCTCCCAAGGCGTCTTACGATGTGATCATCGTGGGCGCCGGTGGGCACGGGCTGGGCGCGGCCTATTATCTGGCGGCCAAGTATGGGATCACCAATGTGGCGGTGATCGAGAAAGGCTGGCTGGGCGGCGGCAACACCGGGCGCAACACCACGATCATCCGCTCCAACTACCTCTACGATGAAAGCGCCCATCTCTATGACCACGCGGTCAAGCTGTGGGACGGGTTGAGCCAGGAGCTCAACTACAACGTGATGTATTCCAAGCGTGGCGTGCTGATGCTCGCGCACAACGTGCACGATATCCAGAGCTTCAAGCGCCACATCCACGCCAACCGGTTGAACGGCGTGGACAACGAATGGCTCAGCCCGGAAGAGTGCCAGGCCTATTGCCCGCCGCTCGATATCTCGCCCAACGCGCGCCATCCGGTGCTGGGCGGGGCATTGCAGCGGCGCGGCGGCACCGCGCGGCACGACAGCGTGGCCTGGGGCTATGCCCGCAAGGCGACGGCGCTGGGCGTAGACATCATCCAGAATTGCGCCGTCACCGGCATTCGCCGTGGCGCGGATGGCGCGGTGCTGGGGGTGGAGACCGAGCGCGGCTTCATCGGCGCCAAGAAGATCGGCGTTTCGGCGGCCGGCAACACGTCGGTGGTGATGAACATGGCGGGGCTGGAATTTCCGCTGGAAAGCTATCCGCTCCAGGCGCTGGTGTCGGAGCCGGTGAAGCCGATCTTCCCCTGTGTGGTCATGTCCAACACCGTGCATGCCTATATCAGCCAGTCCGACAAGGGCGAGCTGGTGATCGGCGCGGGGACGGACCAATATACCTCGTATTCGCAGCGCGGCGCGTTCCACATCATCGAGCACACGCTGGCGGCGATCTGCGAGATATTCCCGATCTTCACCCGCATGCGCATGCTGCGCACCTGGGGCGGGATCGTGGACGTGACGCCCGACCGCTCCCCCATCCTCGGCAAGACCCCGGTGCCGGGCCTTTATGCCAACTGCGGCTGGGGCACCGGCGGGTTCAAGGCGACGCCGGGCGCGGCAGACCTTCTGGCCCATACCATCGCCCACGATGCGCCGCATGCGATCAACGCACCATTCAATCTCGACCGGTTCCGCAACGGGCGGATGATCGACGAGGCGGCGGCCGCCGCCGTGGCCCACTGAGCAAGGCGCAGGGAACCAAGCCATGCTGTTGATTCATTGCCCCTATTGCGAGGAAGACCGCCCCGAGGTGGAATTCGTCTATGGCGGAGAGGCGCATATCGCCCGCCCGCTCGATCCTGCCGCGCTGAGCGATGAGGACTGGGAGCATTACCTCTATATCCGCCGCAACCCGCGCGGGCGCCACCATGAACGCTGGCGCCACACCCATGGCTGCGGCCGCTTTTTCAACGCGGTGCGCGATACCGTGAGCGACCGTTTCGAGCAGACCTACAAGGCCGGAGAACCGCGCAGATGAGCGGCTATCGTCTTCCTGCCGGCGGGCGGATCGACCGCGCCGCACCGCTGGATTTCACCTTCGATGGCCGCGCCTATCGCGGCTTTGCCGGCGACAATCTGGCTTCCGCGCTGGTCGCGTCGGGCCAGATGCTGTTCGGCCGTTCGTTCAAGTATCACCGCCCGCGCGGGATTCTCGGCATGGGCACGGAAGAGCCCAATGCGCTGGTCACGGTTGATCGCGGCGCAACGGCACCGGGCTGGGGCCGCGCCACGCCCAATCTGCGCGCGCCGTCGGTTGCGCTCTATCAGGGGCTCAACGCACAGAGCCAGAACCGCTTCCCCTCGCTCAGGTTCGATCTGGGCGCGGTCAACGATCGGCTGGGCGCGCTGTTTCCCGCCGGGTTCTACAACAAGACCTTCATGTGGCCGCGCTCGGCCTGGGAAAAGCTCTATGAGCCGGCGATCCGTCGCATGGCCGGGCTAGGGGCCAGCCCGACGACGCGCGATCCCGATCACTACGATGCCACCTATGCCCATTGCGAAGTGCTGGTGGTGGGCGGCGGCTTGGCCGGCATCGAGGCAGCGCTGTCGGCGGCGCAAGACGGCGGCCGGGTGATCCTGATCGACGAGCAGGACGAACTGGGTGGCGGCGCCCTGGCTGACCGCGCCTTGTGGGGCGAACTGGCCGACAAGACCATGGCGCTGCGCCGGCTCGGCAATGTCACCGTGCTTACCCGCACCACGGCGTTCGGCTATTACCACCAGAACTTCGTGGGCGCGGTGGAGCAGTTGACCGACCACCTCGCGCCGGAACAGGCCAAGGGTGCGCGCGAACGCCTGTGGCGTATCCGCGCGGGCGAAGTCGTGTTGGCCCAGGGCGCGATCGAACGCCCGCTGGTGTTCGATGGGAATGATGTGCCGGGCGTGATGCTGAGCAGCGCCGGGCGCACCCTGGCTGTGCGCTATGGCGTGGCGGTGGGCCGCGCCGTGGCGGTGATGGCGGTGCACGACAGCGGCTGGCGCGATGCCATGGCGATGAAGGCGGCGGGCGTGGGCGTGGTCGCCGTGATCGACCTGCGCAGCGATGTGGCGCCCGATCTGGTTGCGGCGGCGCGCGCGGCGGGGATTGCCTTGCACCTCGGCCATGCCGTCACCAGCGTTTCCGGGCGCCATGGGGTGAGCGGCGTGACCTTTGCCGCCAACGGCACCGGCCATGCCCAGCAACTGGCGGTGGATGCCCTGCTGATGGCCGGCGGCTGGACGCCGACCGTGCACTTGTGGAGCCACGCCAAGGGCAGCCTGCGCTGGGACGCCGATTGGGGGGCCTATCTGCCCGATGTGGCGCAGGAAAACTGCCGCGCCGTGGGCGCCGGGGCAGGGGCCTGGGACATGGGATCGGGCCTGGCGCTCGGCACGCTGCCCGGCCCCAAGCCGATCTGGCAGACCAAGGCCTTCGTCGATTTCCAGAACGACGTGAAGGCGCGCGACATCGACCTGGCCGTGCGCGAGGGCATGCGCTCGATCGAGCACATCAAGCGCTATACCACCAACGGCATGGCGACCGACCAGGGCAAGACCAGCAATCTCAACGGTTTGCAGATCGCCTCGGGCAGCCTGGCGAAGCCGGTCACCGATATCGGCCTCACCACGTTCCGCCCGCCCTATACGCCGCAGACCTTTGGCGCCTTGATGGGGCACCATAAGGATGCGCTGTTCCAGCCGATCCGCAAGACGGTGATCGATGGCTGGGCCGCCGACCATGGCGCGGTGTTCGAGAACGTGGCGCAGTGGCGCCGCGCGCGCTATTTCCCGCAAGGGAGCGAAGACATGCACGCCGCCGTGGCGCGGGAATGCCTGGCCGTGCGCGAGCGGGTGGGGATGTTCGACGCTTCCACCCTCGGCAAGATCGAAGTGGTCGGCCCCGATGCCGCCGAATTCCTCAACCGCATGTACACCAACCCGTGGAAAGCCTTGCAGCCGGGCCGCTGCCGCTATGGCCTGCTGCTGCGCGAGGATGGGTTCATCACCGATGATGGCGTTTCTGCGCGCCTGGCGCCCGATCGCTTTCACCTGACAACCACCACCGGCGGCGCGGCGCGCGTGCTGGCGATGATGGAAGACTATCTCCAGACCGAATGGAGCGATCTCGACGTCTGGCTGACCAGCACGACCGAACAGTGGGCGGTGATTGCGGTGCAAGGCCCGCTGGCCCGCGCCGTGATCGCCCCGCTCGTGGAAGGCATCGACCTGAGCCCATCGGCGTTCCCCCACATGGCCATTCGCGAAGGGCGCATCTGCGGCGTTCCCACCCGTCTGTTCCGCGTGAGCTTTACCGGCGAACTCGGCTTTGAAGTCAACGTCCCGGCCGAGCACGGGCGCATGGTGTGGCAGGCGATCCACGCCGCCGGGCAGGCCCATGGCATCACCCCCTATGGCACCGAGACGATGCACGTGCTCCGCGCCGAAAAGGGCTATGTCATCGTCGGTCAGGATACCGATGGCACGCTCACGCCCGATGACGCCGGCATGGCCTGGGCAGTGGGCACCAAGAAGCCCGATTTCGTCGGCAAGCGCTCGCTCTCCCGGCCAGACATGGCCGCGCCGGGCCGCAAGCAGCTCGTCGGCCTCTTGACCGAAGACCCGCAGGACGTGCTGGAGGAAGGCGCGCAGATCGTGGCCGATCCCGACCAGCCGGTGCCGATGACGATGCTGGGCCATGTCACTTCGTCTTACCACAGCGCCACGCTGGGCCGCTCGATCGCCATGGCGGTGATTGCCGATGGCCGCGCGCGCGATGGGCAGGTGATCCACGTGCCGATGCCGGGGCGCACGATCCGCGCGCGGGTGACCGCCAGCACCGTGTTCTATGATCCCGAAGGGAGCCGCCTTGATGTCTGAAGCCATTGCGATCCCTGCGCTGGCGGTGGCCGGCACCGATCTGGCGCTCGAAAGCCAGGCCACGACCGCTGCGGGCGTGGCGCTCACGCTGGAGCCGCCGGCAAGCCGCTGGTCGTTGCGTGCGCGCACGGCCGACGCGCTGGCCGCCGTGATCGGCCGCCCCGTGCCAGCGCGGATCGGCGAAACGCGGGATGGGCTGGCCTGCCTGGGTCCGGACGAATGGCTGGCGGACCTGCCCGCCGGCACCGTGCTGCCCGATGGCGCCGGGCAGCCGGTCAGCGTGGTGGACATTTCCGCGCGCGGGGTGGTGATCCGGGTGGAAGGCGCCGGCGCGGCGCGCACCGTGGCGTCGGGCTGTCCACTCGATGTGGAGCGGTTTGCCGTGGGCCGGGCCACACGCACCGTCTATGAAACCGTCGAAGTGATCCTGTGGCGCGAAAGCGAAACCGCCTTCCGCGTGTTCGTCTGGCGCAGCTTTGCCCCTTGGCTGTGGCACGCTTTGAAAGCCTGCGAGCGCGCCTGACGACCGTCAGTCAATAGGGGCGGGGGCGGCGTCCTTGAAGCGCAGCGTGGCGGTGAGGCCGTCGGCCTGCCAGTCCAGGTCGATCGCCCCATCGCGCAACAGCACGATGCGGTTGATCAGATTGAGGCCCTGCCCGCCCTCGCGCGTGGTGGCCTGAACCGCGCGCTTCGAAATCTCATGCCAGACCAGGATGATGTCGCCACCGTCCAACTGGCTGGATAGCGTGATGCGGCCGCCATGGGCGATGGCGCCATGCTTGGACGAATTGACCGCCAGTTCCCCCACGACCAGGGCGATCGTGTCGGCCAGGGCGCGGGCGATCGGCATGTCGGCCACCTCGGTTGTCTCGACCGGGCAGAACTCCGTGCTGAAAGGCGCGGTAAGCGCGTCGATCAGATCGACCAGGCTGCACGGCACGTCCTGGCTGGTGAACAGCGCCTGCGCGCGGCCCATCGCCAGCAGGCGCTCGGCCATATGCGCGGCAAAGGCGCTGTTGTGCGTGTCACCGCGCGCGAAGCTGCGGATCAGGCTCGATATGATCGTATAGGTGTTCTTGAGCCGGTGGTGCAATTCGCGCGTGGCGGTTTCCAGCACCTGGCGCGCCAGTTCCGCCTCGGTCACGTCGCGCGAGACGGCCAGGTAGCTGCTCAGCTTCCCACTGTCGTCGCGCAGGCCGGACACGCTCACGTCCCACCAGCGAGGGCTGCCCTTGGCGGTGGGGCAGAACGCGCGAAAGCGCGAGATGCCGCCAGCCTGGGCCACGGCATAGCCACCTTCGATCCGGTCCCGGCTGTCCTCAGGCCAGAACAAGGCCCATGGCTTGCCCAGCACTTGCGCCGGATCATCCACCTCCATGGCGCAGAGGCCGTTGGGATTCATGTAGGCAACGGTGCCGTCCAGATTGACCACCTTGACGCAATCGACGCTCTGATCGATCGCGGCGGCCAGCGAAACATGGGAAATCCCGGCAACCTGCCTGGAAAGTGGAATATTCGTCATGATTTGGCCGGAGTTCCCCAAAACACCCGGTCAGGCGTGCCCCACGCGCACCATCGCGTTGTCGGCACAATCGCCATGCCGGGCGATGGTTCCCTTCAAAACGGATAGATAAACTAAATTTCGTAATTCTCCGCCTGTCCTCAGCCCAACAGCGGCCCCGCCCAGGGCAACGTGGTGATCAGCGGGGGCAGCACCTGGTCTAGCAGGGTTTCGCGCGCCAGCGCAGCGGTCTGGCCGGGGAGATCGCCAAGCTCGCCCATGCGCGCCACCACCTGGATGCGGCGGGCAAAGCGGCCGCGCGGCAGCGGCTCTACCCGCAGTTGCGGCATCAACTGGGGCAGGGCGGCCAGGCACAGCAGCGAGGTGATGCTCCAGCCGATGCCCATGCCCACGGTGGTCAATTGCTGGTGGATGATCTCCACCTCGATCACGTTGGGCAGCCGCAGCTTCATGCGGGTGAGCTGGCTTTCGATCCGCTGGCCCATGCCGGTGTCGAGCGAATAGCGCACGAACGGCATGCGCTCGGCCACGTCGGCGGGATCGATGCTGCCATTGTGATCGGCCGGAAAGATCATCACGAAAGGATCGTCGATCACGTCGTGGTGCTCGATGCCGGGATGCTTTTCCAGCGTATTGCTGCCCGTTACCAGCATGTCGCAACGCCGGGCCAGGAATTCCTGTTGCTGGCGCAGCGATATGCCCGAGCGCACCCGCCACGAGCCGACGCGCATGCCGTGGCGGCGGAGCAGCGGGGCGGTGAGCAGGTTGGCCAGGCTTTCGCTCATGCCCACGGTCAACTGGTCGATCGGCTGCTGCGCCCCTTCGCGCACTTCGTCATAGGCGGTGCGCGCATTGGCCAGCAGCTTGCGCGCGCGTTCGTGCAGGGCGCGGCCCGAGGGGGTCAGGCCCAGTGGCCGCAGCGAGCGATCGAACAGCGGCGCGCCGATGCCCTGTTCCAGCCGCGTGATGGTTTGCGAAACGGCCGACTGGGTGATCCGCAATTGCTGGGCGCAGGCCGTCATCCCGCCCAGTTCCACTGTCAGGACAAACACTTCCAAGCCGTGCAGATCGAATTCGGCGGGCAGGCGCATGGGCATGATCCTTGCGCGGCGCACCCTCCCGCGCCGCGGTCAGACACTCTTGTGCCATCATGATGCCTGAACTACCAGATTATATCTGCTTATTGTGGAAGCTGGCCCGTTCCGGTTGCCCGGCATTCGCTTTATCAGGCAGTTCATCAGGGCGGGGCCATCCGCAACGACAACCAGCAAAAGGGAACTGACGTGGCGCTTTTGAAACCCGATTTCGTGCTGCTGGTCTCGTGCGTCGATCGCAAGGGCCTCGTCGCGGCCATCGCCACGTCGATTTCGGCGCAGGACTGCAACATCGTCGAAAGCGCGCAGTTCGACGATGCAGTGACCGGCCGCTTCTTCATGCGCGTGGCCTTCACTGCGCCGCCGGGGATGACGGTGGAACGCTTCGACGAGGCGTTCCTGTCGGTCGGCAGTGCCTATGGCATCGACTGGAAAGTGTTCGACCTGTCGGTCAAGGTCCGGGCGCTGGTCATGGTCTCCAAGGGCGGCCATTGCCTCAACGATCTGCTCTATCGCACCGCCACGCGCTATCTGCCGATGGAAGTGACCAGCGTGGTGTCCAACCACACCACCTGGCAGCGCCGGGTGGAGCACGAAGGCATCCCGTTCCACCACCTGCCGATCACGCCCGAGACCAAGGCCGAGCAGGAGGCCCGCCTGCTGGCCCTGATCGAGGAGCAGCGGGTCGATCTGGTGATCCTGGCGCGCTACATGCAGGTGCTGTCCGATGCCACCTGCCGCGTGCTGGAAGGCCGGGTGATCAACATCCACCACTCTTCGCTGCCCGCGTTCAAGGGCGCCATGCCCTATCACCGCGCCTATGAGCGTGGCGTGAAGATGGTGGGCGCGACCGCCCACTACGTGACACCCGATCTGGATGAAGGCCCGATCATCGCGCAGGATGTCTCGATGGTGGACCATGCCGACACTGTCGATGACCTGATCGCCCAGGGTCAGGAAACCGAAAGCCGCGTGCTGACCCGTGCGGTCAAGGCCCATTGCGAGCATCGTGTGATGCTCAATGGCCATCGCACGATCGTGTTCAAGTAAGGGCCGGGATGATGAGCGAAACGCGGCTTTATGCCGATCTCGAGGCGCTGGGCATTGCCTGGACCAGCCTGGAGCACGAGGCGGTGTTCACTGTGGAGGAAAGCGAGGCGATCCACGCCGCGCTGCCCGGCGCGCATACCAAGAATCTGTTCCTCAAGAACGCCGATGGCAGCTTCTGGCTGGTGACAGTCGATCACGCCAAGCGGGTGGACCTGAAAGCCCTGGCCGGGGCGGTGGGCGCCAAGAAGTTCAGCTTTGGCAAGGCCGAAGACATGGAGCGCCTGCTCGGCGTGACGCCCGGCGCGGTCACGCCGCTGGCGGCGATCAACGATGCCGATGGCGCGGTGCGCGTGGTGATCGACACCGACCTGGCCGACGCGGCGCAGGTCCACGTTCATCCCTTGCGCAATACCGCAACGATCGGTCTTTCCGGTGGTGATTTGTTGCGCGCTCTGGCAAGCTGGAACCACCCCGCGATGATTGCGGGCATTCCGGAGCGGCCATGATCGTCAGCACCTTTGACCTGTTCAAGATCGGCATCGGCCCGTCGAGTTCCCACACCGTGGGGCCGATGGTGGCGGCCCGGCGCTTTACCGAAGCGCTGGAGGCTGCGGGCCTGCTGACCCGCACTGCGCGGGTTTCGGTCGATCTCTATGGGTCATTGGCCTTGACCGGCAAGGGCCATGCCACCGACGTGGCGGTGATCCTGGGGCTGGCCGGGGAAATTCCCGCCACGACCGATCCTGATGCCGTGCCCGGCATCGTCGCGGCCGTGGAACAGTCGGGCCGCGTGGCCCTGCTCGGGCGCCACGAGGTGGCCTTTGCCCCGGCGCAGGACATGCGCTTTCTCCAGCGCGAGCGGCAGGCCTATCACAGCAATGCCATGGCCCTGGCGGCGTTCGACGCGGCAGGCGAGATGCTCACCCGCCGGTTGTTCTATTCGGTGGGTGGCGGCTTCGTGCTGGACGAGGACGAAGTGATCCGCAATGCGCCGGCTCTGGATCTGCCGGCGCCGCCTTATCCCTTTGCCTCTGCTGGCGAATTGATCGAGATTGGCGAGAGGACTGGCCTCTCCATCGCGCAGATCATGCTGGCCAACGAACTGGCCTGGCGCAGCCCGTCGGAAGTGGAGGCCGGACTCGATCTGCTGGCCGATACCATGGCCGCCTGCATCGATCGCGGCTGCGCCCAGGGCGGCACTTTACCCGGCGGGCTCAAGGTGCGCCGCCGCGCCGCTGCGCTGGCGCAGGAATTGCAGCACCGCCAGCAGATGTCGCTGTCCGAACCGCTCGCCGTGCTCGACTGGATCAACCTCTGGGCCATGGCGGTGAACGAGGAAAATGCCGCCGGTGGGCGCGTGGTGACCGCGCCGACCAACGGCGCGGCGGGGATCATTCCGGCCGTGCTGCGCTATTACGAACGCTGCTATCGCGGTGACAAGGCCGGGCGGCGCACGTTCCTGCTGACGGCGGCGGCGATCGGCGCGCTCTACAAGCGCAATGCCTCGATTTCCGGCGCGGAAGTGGGTTGCCAGGGCGAAGTGGGCGTGGCCTGCTCGATGGCGGCGGGCGGATTGACGGCGGCGTTGGGCGGCAACAACGCCCAGATCGAGAATGCTGCCGAAATCGGCATGGAACACAATCTGGGGCTGACCTGCGATCCGGTTGGTGGCCTCGTGCAGATCCCCTGCATCGAGCGCAACGCGATGGGCGCGGTCAAGGCGATCGACGCCTCGCGCCTGGCCATGCTGGGCGATGGGCAGCACATGGTGAGCCTTGACAAGGTGATCGAAACCATGCGCCAAACCGGCGCAGACATGCGTGACAAGTACAAGGAAACCTCGCAAGGCGGCCTCGCGGTCAACGTCGTGGCATGCTGAGCGAGTTCTGAGGAGACACAATCGATGAAAGCCCTGGTCTGCGTGAAGCGGGTGATCGACTACAACGTGAAGCCGCGTGTGAAG
>NZ_BMZP01000011.1:79691-146493 GCF_014652855.1 Novosphingobium pokkalii | reverse complement strand
ACAATCATCATGAAGGAGCGAGACTCTACCTCTGACCGGTAACAATCAGGGGAGCACGTCACTTTGTAATCCTCTTGCCTGGTCATCAGCGCCCAAGCGATGCGCGCCATCTTATTCGCGAGCGCCACCGAGACCAGCATCCGGGGCTTGCGCGCCAACATCCCTTCTAGCCACGAGCCTGCCTGCGCGCCATGGATCGTAGCTTGCCTCACGACCGCGCTGCCACCGATGATGAGAAGTCGCCTGATAGTTCGCTCGCCCATTTTTGAAATCCGGCCGAGCTTCTGCTTACCTCCCGTTGAGTGCTGGAGCGGAGCGAGGCCCAGCCATGCGGCGAAGTCCCGACCCTTGCTGAACGTGGCGGCGTGAGGCGCCAGCGCCACGATCGCGGTAGCAGCGATCGGCCCGATGCCAGGGATCGTCATCAGCCGGCGCGCGACCTCATCTTCGCGGGCACGCCGGGCGATTTCCTTGTCTAGGTCGGCGATCCGAAGGTCGAGCTCAGCCAGCATATCGGTCATGATCCGGAACATGGCGCGTGCTGCCTCCGGCAATGACGAGGCCATTTCATCCTCCTCGAGCAAGTCCGCCAGCATCACCACCTGGGCCTTCCCGCGCGGCGCTACCCACCCGTACTCGGCCAGATGGCCTCGCAGCGCATTGATGAGCTGCGTGCGTTGCCGAACTAGTAGGTCTCGTGTCCGGAAGACCATGCCGGCAGCCTGCTGCTCCTCAGTCTTCACCGCAACGAAGCGCATGCCTGGCCGCCGCGCCGCTTCGCAGATAGCCTCCGCATCGACCGCATCATTCTTGTGTCGTTTCACGAACGGCTTCACGTACGCCGGCGGGATAAGCCGCACCTCATGACCGAGTCGCGTCAACTCGCGCGCCCAGTGATGCGCCCCGCCGCATGCCTCCATTGCGACAAGGCAGGCTGGCTGAACGGCGAAAAAGTCGAGCAGTTTTCCGCGGGTCAGTTTGCGACTGAACACCGCCTCTCCGCGTTCATCGGCCCCATGCGCGTGAAACGAACTCTTGGCGATATCCAAACCGATTGTGATAACCTTCAACACGGACGCCTCCCTCAAGTGGTGATCAACACCTCCACTTTGGCACATCGATGCCATCGGGGGGCGTCCACCCCATCAGGTTTGTCCCACATCTAGTCGTTTCGAACGGCATGTGGGCGGCCCGGCTGGAAAGTAAAGACGGCTCAGCGCCCCATCGGAATACCGGATAAAAGCCTAACGGCATGCCGCCATAATTAGATGTCGTCGACATTGCGGCGGTCCCGGGCAACGAATCGCCACCTATCCGAGTCCGTGGCAGTCCAATCGCAGCCGATGATTCCCGGGTTCTAATTGGGGGATTACATGAAATGACGTTTTCACTAAAGAGCTGATTATGCTAGTTTAATTGATTCCTGTTGGATTCCCGCTACCGACGCTTGGGGCCGCCCCCCGACCGATTAGGCGCGACTTGGTCAGACGTGACGACGCGCCGATGCCTTGGCGATGCAGGTCAATTGCCACGTGCTATAGCTCGTTGTGCGTCATAGGCAGAAAATCATCATTGAAGTATTTGGAAGCGCGAATGGTCGGCGGCAAAGGAATGTCCCACAGATCGAGTGGTTCTATCCGCCTAATACCGTTGGAGGCGTCCTCCACGACAAGTGCAGTGCCGTCACCCCGATAGCTGAAATGTTTTTCGTTTTGAGACCAACGCTCCAATCGCTCAAGATTTCTCTTTTCAAAAAACAATTCCGTAAAGCCCGCCTCAACGATAGCATTCATGAGGGCAACGGGTCTTTCATGCATCTCCCGTAGGAGCTTGGTTAGCTCTGTGGTTTTCGCACTATCTGTCCCACGCCGATCAATCGCGTCGATAGCACCCAGGGTCTGGCTAAAGGTACGAGCCAGCGTTCGCACGTCGTTTTTGTCGATGAAGTAACGCGCGCCCGTCAAGTGCCCCAACGGCGTTGAGGTGCGAACATAAATCGGGCTTGTATCCAATTCGGGCTTCAACCCCTCGCTGTTACGGCGGATACGCTCTTCCACAGGCAAAGCGTAATATGCTGTCACTGCCCGATCATAACGGGCCTGCCGGTCCCTCTCTGCGTCATGGTCGCGCTGCTCGAGAATTTCGATCATTGGATCGTTGGTGCTGGCAATCCGCACAAGCTTCCGAAAGCCTTCAGGGCTAGCGTTGCGTAACTCCTCGCACTTGACTTCCAACGCCGTCAACGTAGGGGAGCGAAGGATTTCAGCGACCTCGGCCTGATAGGTGAGCACCAGTGCACGCGCATTGCGCCAACGCTGCAATGCGCGCTGCCGGGTCTGTTCGGCCTTGAACGCCACTTCGGCCTGCTTGTAGCGGATGCCATAATGCTCGCGGCCGCACTTGCTGGCCCCGATAATATAGATTTGCCCTTGATCGTCTCTAATCACGTGTCCCCGCCAATGGCGGCGCAGACCGCAGTGGCAGCAGCGAACGAAAAGTGCGCCGGGATTGGCTCGTCGTCCGCCCGGTGGCGTATCATCGTAGTAGCCGATGATCGTTGGATGCGCTTCAGGGTCAGGCACGCCACGATTGAGATTCGGTATAGTGATCTCGGGATTGGCATAACGAAACTCAGACGAAATCAGTTGAGCGTCGGACAGCCGCCGAGCGGTAACGTTTGATGGATTGACCATAAAGCACCCTCCGCAGGAACGGAACATTAGGGGACCATCAGGGCGGTGGCAAGTGACGCCCTAGGAAAACGGAAGGGATTATTAACCAGAAATTTCAGCAATGATGCTTGCTCGTCCCTTAAAATTGGCTCGTATCTACAGCAAGATACATCATGCTGATATGCAGCAGGATAGGAGCTACGCATGGACGAAGATGCATTGTTCGCGGTTGGCACGGTGCTAGCGGCGCTGGGCGGTTTGCTCGAACGCAAGGGCGTCTGCACCACGCACGAACTGGCCGAGACGCTCGGAGGCGTTGCCTGCATGACCCAAGAGGCGGGCGACGAGTACAAGGCTCGTGCTGCGTACATCGGGAGTTGGGCGCATATGGTGCGGGCAGCGGCGCTTGGTGCAGGAAAGGCCGGCGCGCCGCCGTCGAAATAGCTCGCCTTGTCTGCTTTCTAAGAGGCCGCGCCGAAAGTTATTGAGCAATACCAGCATGTTGCGATTCAAGTCATCCTGCGAGGGATGGAGTGAACTAAGGCATGGACTGGTATTGCTCGGCAGGAGCATATCCGAAATGGATTGCGTTATTCCAGTGATATGACCGACCGGGAGTGGGCGTTGGCAGCACCGTTCATCCCTGCGGCCAAGCGGGGACGTCGGCGCCGGACAACGGACATGCGCGAAGTCCTGGATGCGTTGCTCTACATCGCGGCGAGTGGTTGCGCCTGGCGGCTTTTGCCCAAATGCTTTCCGCCAGTCTCGACGGTCCAGCGCTATTTTTACGCTTGGCGCGATGCCGGTCTGCTTGAGGCGATGAATGCGGTGCTGGTCATGAACCTACGCGAGATCGAAGGCCGCGAGGCAAGCCCCAGTGCCGGTGTGATCGACAGTCAGTCCGTGTAAACCACCGAAAGTGGTGGCCCTTGCGGCTATGACGCGGGCAAGAAAATCAAGGGGCGCAAGCGGCATATCCTGACCGACACCTGCAGCTTCCTCATCTCCATCCAGGTCCACACAGCTGATATTCAGGACCGCAATGGCGCGGTTGACCTCCTGAAAGCCGCGCGGCGGCGGTTTCCCTGGCTGCGTCATGTCTTCGCCGATGGTGGCTATGCGGGCGGAAAACTCCGCAACGCCATCGCCGGTGCAGGACATTGGATGATCGAGATCATCAAGCGGTCGGACAAGGCCAAGGGCTTCCAGGTCCTCCCGCGTCGGTGGGTTGTCGAAGGAACCTTCGCATGGCTCGGCCGATGCCGCCGTCTGGCCAAGGATTGGGAAACAACCATCGCCTCGCCCACCGCCTGGGCCACAATCGCCTCCATCCGCATGCTGACGCGCAGAACCGCAATATATTGCTATATCTGGTGATCTTTCGAGTCAGACACCAACATGCACGCCTGCCATCCCGCGCGTTTGCCGCCTCCTCGAGCCATGCGACGACATTTGCGACGACATCGCCACCGTTGGCTTCGATGGTGCTGATGGGGTGGAAATGCGAGCGGTAGCCGTTTCGGTGATGGGGAGCAGTGCACGACTGGGGGCGATGCTCTGGACTTCGAGTTGCGCGCTCACGCTCGATGTGCGTGGCCAATGGTGCGCCTTGAAGACAATCTCCTGTGAGGTTAAGAAATAGATTTGATTATCCCGACCAAAATCAGTAAATCATGAGGCATCGACTTTTTCGGATTTATTTCAGTGTTGAAGAAGTGGGTGGAAATTTTTATATTACGTAACATGCTGTGCCGGTCGATATCTTGGCGTAGCGAATTAGAAATGGTGGCGGCTTCGCCGATAATTTATTTCACGTAATTGGCAAGACTCACGTGGCATCCGCGATGGCGGTCGTCGATGGCCTCGTAGGATTTGTCGATGTCGCCGAAGAAATGATCCAGCAGCGCCGGGCACAGCGCGCCCATGCTTGCCGATGAATAGCCGGGCGGCACAGTTTCAAACTTAGCGTATTGGTCGATTCGCACTCGCCCGAAGATTTCATGATCCTCGATGGCCCATTCATCATTCATCGCTTCCCGCGTTATTACACGAATTCGACCGGGTAGCTGCGGGAAAGCCTATCCAGAAGCGAAAGTCTTCTGGTCAGCGAAGTTGGGCTTGAGGACCTTCGCGCCATTGCGCAAGCGGTCCAACTCGTCTGACCAGAACTGCATCAACACAACTCGCTCATTCCAGTATTCGCCGCGCGTATAGGCACGACGGACTCCATTGTTTTCCATATGAGCCAACTGGCGCTCGATTGCGTCTGGATTGAAACGTCCGGTCTCGTTGAGAAGCGTGGCCGCCATCGCTCGAAAGCCATGCGCGGTCATCTCCTCTTGCCCAAAACCGAGGGCGCGTAACGCGGCATTGACTGTGTTTTCCGACATGGGCCGCGCAGATGTGCGGAGCGATGGAAAGCAATAGCGGCCCTGACCTGTAAGGTCCCACAAGCTCTCAAACAAGCCTGCGACTTGGGTTGACAAAGGGACACGGTGCGGCCGACGCATCTTCATCTTTTCAGCCGGAATGTTCCATACGCTCCGGTCGAAATCGAACTCGGCCCATTCGGCCTGGCGCAGTTCTCCTGGGCGAACGAAAAGATGAGCCGACAGCCGCAGTGCGTAGAGGGTGATGACATGGCCGGAATACCCCTCAATTGCCCGCATCAGCTCTCCAGCGCGATTCGGAGTGGTGATGGCGGCAAGATGCTTGGATTTCGGTGCGGTCAGAGCGCCGCGAAGGTCGCTGGTTGGATCGCGATCCGCTCGCGCGGTGGCGACTGCATAGCGAAAGATGCGGCCTAGGACGCTTCGCATGCGGCGCGCGCTTTCGTAGCGGCCGGTCGCCTCAACTGAGCGCAAAGCAATGAGAACTTCGTGCGCCGTTATCTGGGCGATCGGTCGCGCACCGATCTTGGGATAGGCTTTGTCGAGGAGCCAGCGAACTTTGCTGAGAGTAACCTCGGCCATCTGCTCACGCTCCTGTTTGGCGATCCATTCCAGCGCGACTGCCTTGAAAGTGTTGTTCTCCTCCATCTTGGCCTTGGCGGCGTCGATCTTTTGCTGGTGGGAAGGATCGACCCCGGTTGCAAGCAGGCGCCTCGCTTCCTCCCGCTTGGTGCGCGCATCGGCAAGGCCGAGACCGGGCCATTGCCCAAGCGAAAGCGTTTTCTGCCTGCCTAGCCAGCTGTAGGTCAGGCGCCACAGTTTGGAGCCGTTGGGCTTGACGAAAAGATGCAGCCCGCCGCCATCAAACATCTTGTATAGCCGTTCTTTGGGCTTAGCGTTCGCAATCGTTATCGCAAAAAGCGTGCTCATATGGGTATCGCCTCGCCGAAGGGCGGAGACCGATGCCCATCAGGATACCCATTTTGTTCCCGATTGGTGCCGAATTCGCCCGTATCTGACTGGACGATCATAGCACAAAATTTGGCTGATTTCAGCCACTTCACGGACGTTTGCGGACGTCCGTGGAATGAGAGATGGTGCCCAGGAGAGGACTCGAACCTCCACGCCCTTTCGAGCGCCGCCACCTGAAGACGGTGCGTCTACCAATTCCGCCACCTGGGCACTTTCTCTTCGGGGGGGCGTTGCCGCGTTCCCCGTCGGTGGAGGGGCCAATACGGGTGAGGCCGGGGGGTGTCAACACGGGTTTTGTCATTTCCGCGCCATCTTTTTTTCCACAGGCGGGGTTTTTCCGGTTTGGCGGGCACCGTGGTTGATACGGAGCATTGAA
The DNA here is from genome assembly GCF_014652855.1 of Novosphingobium pokkalii. Classification (GTDB taxonomy): domain Bacteria; phylum Pseudomonadota; class Alphaproteobacteria; order Sphingomonadales; family Sphingomonadaceae; genus Novosphingobium; species Novosphingobium pokkalii. The sequence continues at coordinate 140,083 of NZ_BMZP01000011.1, read as the reverse complement.
CCCCGGGCCCTGGCTGTGCCAAGGCGCCAGGAGACATGGTGCGGAGCGGCGCGGACCCGAAAGGGGCGGCGTGCTGCTCCTTCCCGCAAACCGACCAAGTGGAACAGGCAAGGCTATGGGCAACGTGCGCGATCTGGAAGACAAGCTGGTGGTGCTGGTGGGTGGCAGCGGCTTTTTCGGCAGCCATCTTGCGCAGGAACTGCTGGAGCGCGGCGCGCGGCTGCGCGTGTGCAGCCGGCATGTGGAGCGCGGCTATGCGATCAAGGCGCTGGGCAATCTGGGCCAGGTGCAGTTCCTGCGCGTGAACGTGCAGAACGAGCGCTCGCTGGCCGCCGCGTTCCTGGGCGCGGATGCCGTGGTCAATCTGGTGGGCGCGTTCAAGGGCAATCTCGATGCCGTGCAGGGCCAGGGCGCGGGCCGCGTGGCGGCGCTGGCCAAGGCTGCCGGGGCGCAGGCGTTTGTCCACGTTTCGGCGATCGGCGCCGATGCCGGATCGCCGGTTGCCTATGCCCGCACCAAGGCGGAAGGCGAAGCGGCCGTGGCCCAGGCCTTCCCCGGCGCGGTGGTGGTGCGCCCCTCGATCCTGTTCGGGCCGGACGACACGTTCCTCAACCTGTTCGGCAAGGTGATCAGCCAGTTCCCGGTGGTGCCGGTGTTCGGCCCCGACGCGCGGCTCCAGCCGGTGTTCGTGGATGATGCGGCCTGCGCGATCGCCACGATCCTGGGCGATTTCGGCGCGCAGGCGGGCAAGACTTTCGAACTGGCCGGGCCGGAAGTGCTGACGATGATGGACATCAACCAGCGCATCGCCAAGGCGCAGGGCCGCAAGCCGGTGCTGGTGCCGGTGGGCGATGCCATGGCCGGCCTGTTTGCCAGCCTGCCGGGCACCCCGCTTTCGCGCGATCAATTGGCGCTGCTCAAGGCCGGCAGCGTGGCCAGCGGCGCTCTGCCGGGCCTGGCCGACCTTGGCCTGCGCGCCCGGCCGCTGGCGCTGTTCCTCGATCGCTGGATGCTGCGCTATCGCAAGGCGGGGCGGTTTGGCGTGAAAAGCCCGGGGTGACAGCCGGGGGGCGACCGGTTCAGGACAGGCGCGCGTGGATGGGCCGAGCCCATCCACGGCCCTGGCTTCAGTCCTCGATGCCCAACTCGGTCAGCAGGAACGCGAACTCCTCTGCGGCTTCCTTGAGGCTTTCGAAGCGTCCGGACTTGCCGCCGTGGCCCGCGCCCATGTTGGTCTTGAAGATCAGCGCATTGGCATCGGTCTTCAACGCGCGCAGGCGCGCCACCCACTTGGCCGGCTCCCAATAGGTCACGCGCGGGTCGTTGAGGCCGGCGGTGACCATCAGCGGCGGATAGGCCTGGGCCTTGACCTGGTCATAGGGGGAATAGGACCGGATCAGGTGGAACGCGGCGGCGTCCTCGATCGGGTTGCCCCATTCGGGCCATTCGCCGGGCGTGAGCGGCAGGGTTTCGTCCAGCATCGTGGCCAGCACGTCGACAAACGGCACGTCGGCCACCACCGCGCCAAACAGCTCGGGCGCCTGGTTGATCACCGCGCCCATCAGTTCGCCCCCGGCCGATCCGCCCGAAGCCGAAATCCGGCCCGCCGTGGTGAAGCCATGGTCGATCAGCCCGCGTGCCACGTCGATGAAATCGTTGAACGTGTTGGTGCGCGCGTCCAGCTTGCCGGCCTTGTACCACCCGCGCCCGAGATCGTCGCCACCGCGAATGTGGGCAATGGCATAGGCCATGCCACGGTCGAGCAGCGACAGGCGCGTGGTGGAAAAGCCCGGACCGATGGCAATGCCATAGGCGCCATAGCCATAGAGATGGAGCGGACCGCCAGCGGCGCGGTCCTTGCGCCACACCACCGAGACCGGCACCAGCGTGCCATCGCGCGCCGGAATCTCCAGCCGTGCGGTGTCATAGAGGCTGGCGTCGTAGCCCGAGGGGATTTCCTGCACTTTCAGCCGGGTGAGGGCGCGGGTGGGCACATCGTAGTCATAGACCGAGGCAGGGCTGACCATCGATTCGTAGCCGACCCGCAGGGTCTGCGTCGCCCATTCCGGGTTTTCGCCCAGGCTCGCTTCATAGCTCGCCTCGGGAAAGGCGATCGGCTCGATCCGCGCGGGATCGTCGTAATAGCGCACCTCGATGCGGTCGAGCCCGCGCACGCGGCCTTCGACCACGTAGAAATCGCGGAACAGCTCGAACCCGGTCAGATAGAAATCGTCGCTGCCCGCAATCAGCGTGGTCCAGGCTGCCGGATCGGCGAGCGGCGCGGTGGCCAGGCGGAAATTCTCGTGGGTGTCATTGGTGTGGATGAACAGCGTGTCGTCACGCAGGTCCACATCGTATTCCACGCCCTTTTCGCGCGGACGCACCAGGATCGGCGCGGCGAGCGGATCGTTGGCGGGAATCAGGCGCACTTCGCTGGTTTCGTGGTCGCCGGTCGAAAGGATCAGCCATTCCTCGTTGGCCGAAAGCGCCGCGCCGGCGCGGAAGCCTTCGTCGTCCTCGTGGTAAAGCTCCACGTCGGATTCGAGCGGCTGGCCAAGCCAGTGCAGCCGGACGTTGTCGGTGCGCCAGTTCTCGTTGGCCAGGCTGTAGACCAGGCCGGTGTCGCCTTTCACCCAGATCAGGCCGGAATTGGTGCCGGGGATTTCGTCGGGCAGGATCTCGCCCGTGGCGATCACCTTGATCCGCGCGGTAAAGCGTTCCGAGCCGTTGTCATCCACCGACCAGGCGAGCAGGCGCCCGTCGTGGGAGACCGAGATCGCGCCGAGGCGGAAATAGTCGTGGCCCTGGGCCAGCGCCACTTCATCGAGAATCAGTTCATCGGCGCTGCCATCGTCGACGGCATTGACGGGGCGGCGCCACCACTTCTTGTATTCGGCGCCTTCCTCGTATTCGATCCAGTAGATCCAGTCGCCGTCCTTCTGCGGCACGGACTTGTCCGCTTCCTTGATGCGCCCGCGCATTTCGGCAAACAGCCTGTCGATCAGCGGCTGGCGCGGCGCCATGTGCGCCTGGAACCAGGCGTTTTCCGCTTCCAGATGGGCCAGGATTTCCGGGTCTTTCACTTCGGGATAGCCGGGATCGCGCAGCCAGGCGTAATCGTCGGTCAGGGTGAGCCCATGGTGGGTGAAGCTCTGCGGCTTTTTCGCGGCGACGGGGGGCTTGGCGGCAATGGTCATCCCCGCCATCTATGGTGCCTGTGCCCGGCCTGCAAGGCGCGCCTCTGGCGCCCGCCGTCCCGGTTGGTTACAACGTGAACCAGTTACTCGCCATTCATGCCCAAGGACGTGTTGCCATGTTGATGCAAACCCACGAAGCCCGCCTGGACGCGCTGCGCGCCGAACTGAAGCGGCGCGGCCTCGATGGCTTTGTCATCCCGATTTCCGACGAGCACATGAGCGAATATGTCGGCGCCTATGCCCAGCGCCTGGCCTGGCTGACCGGCTTTGGCGGTTCGGCGGGCACGGCCGTGGTGCTGGCGGACAAGGCCGCGATCTTCGTCGACGGGCGCTATACCATCCAGGTGCGCGAGCAGGTCGACGGGCGGCTCTATGAATACCAGTCGGTGCCGCAGACCAGCCCGGCGGCCTGGCTGGGCCAGAATGCCGCGCCCGGCGCCCGGATCGGCTATGACGCCTGGCTCCATGCCAAACCCTGGGCCGATGGCGTGGCCAAGGCGCTGGCGGCAAAGCAGGCCACGCTGGTGGCGGTGGACAGCAATCCGGTCGACGCCGTGTGGCAGGATCGGCCTGCCCCGTCCGTGCTGCCGGCCGTGCCCCATGCCGAGGAACACGCCGGGCAGAGCGTGGCGGAAAAGCGCGCCGCCCTGGCGCAATGGCTGGCAGACCATGGCGCCGATGCCGCCGTGGTGACCGCGCTCGATGGCGTGGCCTGGCTGCTCAACCTGCGCGGGGCCGATGTCGATCGCACGCCGGTGGCGCTCTCGTTTGTGCTGGCCCATGCCGATGGCACGGTCGACCTGTTCATCGCGCCGGAAAAGGTCACGGGCGAACTCGTCGCGCATCTCGGCAATGCCGTGCGGGTGCAGGATCGCACCGCGTTCGTTCCCGCGCTGGAGGCGTTGGCCGGCAAGACCGTGGCGGTCGATCCCGAACGCGCGGTGGCGGCGGTGTTTCACGCGCTGGAAGGGGCGGGCGCGCGCGTGCTCACGCTGACCGATCCCACCGTGCTGCCCAAGGCGTGCAAGAACCCGGTGGAGCAGGCCGGCCACCGCGCCGCCCAGGCCCGCGATGGCGCGGCGGTCAGCCGCTTCCTGCACTGGCTTTCGGTCGCCGGGCCGCAGGGCGGCGAAACCGAACTGTCCGCCGCCGCGCGCCTCCTGGCCGAGCGCGAGAAGACCGGCCTGCTCAAGGACTTGTCGTTCGACACGATTTCCGGCGCCGGGCCGAACGCGGCGATCCCGCACTACCGCGTGGACGAGCAGTCCAACCGGGCGATCGAGCCGGGCAGCGTCTACCTGGTCGATTCGGGCGGCCAGTATCGCGATGGCACCACCGATATCACCCGCACCGTGTGGATCGGGCCGGGCGAGGCGCCGGCCGAAGTGAAGGACCGCTTCACCCGCGTGCTCAAGGGCCATATCGCGCTCGACCAGGCGGTGTTCCCGCTGGGTACGCCCGGTGGCGCGCTCGACAGCTTTGCCCGCCAGTTCCTGTGGGCGGCCGGGCTCGATTACGCGCATGGCACCGGCCACGGGGTGGGCAGCTTCCTCGCCGTCCACGAAGGGCCGCAGCGCATTGCCAAGGCTTCCGGCGCGCAGGCGGGCACGGGGCAGGGGCTGCTGCCGGGCATGATCCTGTCCAACGAACCGGGCTATTACAAGGCGGGCGAATACGGCATCCGCATCGAGAATCTGGTCTTGGTGGAAGAGCGCGAGATTGCCGGGGCCGAAGGGGCATTCTGCGGCTTCGAGACGCTCACGTTCGTGCCGATCGACCGCGCGCTGGTCGATCTCGCGCTCCTCACCCCGGCCGAACGCGCGTGGTGGAACGCCTATCATGCCCGCACCCTGGCGTTGCTGGCGCCGCTGCTCGACGGCGCCGACCGCGCCTGGCTGGAGGAAGCCTGCGCGCCGATCTGACCTTGTTACTTGCGGTGTTCATGATACGTTCTGTTTCAGGCGGCGACTCGCCGCAGGGAGAGCCAAGATGATCGGGTATGTGACGTTGGGAACCAACGATCTGGCGCAGGCCGCGCCGTTCTATGATGCGCTGGCGGCCGAACTGGGCACCGGGCGCATGTTCGAATGGCCCGGGGCGATTGCCTGGGGCAATGCCGGCGGGGCGGCCGGTGTTGCGCTGATGAAGCCGTTCGACGGCCAGCCGGCCACGGTCGGCAACGGGGTGATGGTGGCGTTCGAGGCCAAGGATCCGGCGCAGGTCGACCGGCTTCATGCCCTGGCCCTGGCCAATGGCGGCCGCTGCGAAGGTGCGCCGGGCCCGCGCGGCGAGGGTGGTTTCTATGCGGCCTATTTCCGCGATCCGGATGGCAACAAGCTCAATGCATTCGTGATGGGCGCGGCCTGATATCCCCGTCGGGCAGGGGCAGGGCGGGCAGGGGAATGTAACGGCCATGTTTCAGGGCTGTTGCGGCGCCTGCCCTCCGATCGGGCGCAAAACCGCGACCTGCCGCTGGTTGGCAACCCCGATTGGATGTTCAGTCATCTGAATTTCCATGAATTTATCGGTTTGGGGGACTCGTCGCCAGTCTATGCAATGATGCGACAATTGGCGACAAAATACCCCCTGTCCCGACATACTCGCGCGACATCCGGCGCCTATACCATGGGCATGGAAGCTGCGGTGCCCGCCACTTCAGTCCCCACGGCCGGAAGGGGTGTCCCTCCCCCCTTAGTCCCTAGCCTCTTTCGGCATGGCGGCGCCGCAGTTTCCTCACCCCCCATTTTCGGGTCGTCGCCTCCGTTCCAGTGCGCTCGGCCTTTGTTTTCGGGAGCTTGCCGACATGAAGAAGCGTGTCCTTGGCCTGTGTGCGACGGTCGTCGCCGTGGCTGGCACCACTGCACTCTATGCGGCGGCGCCGGCTGAGCCGGCTTCGCCGCGCCCGGGCCAGGCCCGCCCGGCGCCGATGGGTGATGGCACGATCACCTGGGCGCAGGCGCAGGCGCAAGCCGATGCCCTGTGGCAGCGCATGGACGTGAACAAGGACGGCAGGATCGACCAGGCCGACCGGGATGCCCGGCTGGGCCAGCGCTTCGACGCGATCGATACCAACCATGACGGCATGATCAGCCGCGATGAGTTCGTGGCCCACCATCGCGCGATGAAGCCGGGCATGATGCACCATGGCATGCCGCCCATGGCCGATCGTGACGGGGAAGCTCTGCCGCCTCCGCCGCCGGGCGAAGGTGGTCCCCGTCCCGATGGACCCCGTCCTCATGACCATCGCGGCCCGCCGCCGATGGGCCTGGCTGGTCTCGGCCCGGTTTTGCACGAGGCGTTGCGCGACAAGGATGGCGCGGTGACCCGCGCTGCGTATGATGCGGCAGTCAAGGCGCAATTCGACAAGGCCGATACCAATCATGATGGCAAGCTTACCCGCGAAGAACTCCGTGCCGCGTTTGGCCATGGCGGCCACCGCTGGGGGCCGCGAGGGATGGAAGGCCATCCGCCGCCACCGCCCCCGGGCCAACCAGTGGGCGATGGCGACGACATGCCGCCCCCGCCGCCTCCGGCCGGCAACTGATCACCAGGCAGGGCAGGCATGAGCGAGGCCGCGGCAACCCGCATCCTTCTGGTCGATGACGAAGCAGCCCTGCGCGAGGTTCTGGCGGACTATCTTGTCCGCCAGGGCTTTGCCGTGACCCAGGCGGGCAACGCGGTGGAAGCCCGCGCGCGAATCGCGACCGAGGCGTTCGACCTCGTGCTGCTGGACATCATGATGCCCGGCGAAGACGGGCTGTCGCTGTGCCGGCACCTGGCTGAAAGCCGCGCCGTGCCGGTGATCTTCATCACGGCCAAGGGCGAGTCCACCGATCGCATCGTCGGCCTGGAAATCGGCGGCGACGATTACGTGGTCAAGCCGTTCGATCCGCGCGAACTGGTCGCGCGCATCCGCTCGGTTCTGCGGCGCAGTGCGCGGGTGCCGGCCGAGGTGCCCGAGGCACTGGCCTATGAATTCGAAGGCTGGACGCTCGATCCGCTCAAGCGCCGCCTGACCGACCGCGAAGGCGCCGTCGTGGCGATTTCCTCGGCCGAATTCCGCCTGCTGATGGCCTTTCTCGATCACCCGCGCCAGGTGCTCGATCGCGACCGGCTGCTCGACATGGTCCAGGGCCGCGAGGCGCACTTGTTCGATCGGGCGGTGGACAACCAGATCAGCCGCCTGCGGCGCAAGATCGAGGAAGACAGCCGCAACCCGCAACTGATCCAGACGGTGTGGGGCGGTGGCTACATGCTGGCCGCCGAAGTGCGCAAGGTGGCGGGCCGCGATTGATGCTGCGCTTGCCGGCCTGGACCGTGTCGCGCGCGCCGCGCAGCCTGCAAGGGCAGATGCTGCTGGCCATCGCGCTGGCGCTGCTGGTGGCGCAGGGCCTTTCGGCCGCGCTGATCTGGCGCGAACAGAACGAACGCCGCGTGCAATTGACCGTCAACGAGGCGGCGTTCCGCCTGATCGGCCAGCCGCCGCGCGAAAACCATGCGCCCGATGGTCGTCCGCACGGGCCGCCCCCGCCCGATGACATGTGGCGCCTGCCGCGTCCGTTGCGCGTGCGCGTCGATGGCCGGTCGCCGGCGCAGGAGGGAGACCGCGACCGCGCCGATGTCGCCACCGCGCTGCACGAAGTGCTCGAAACCCAGGGGATGGTCCACCGCCAGGTGCTGGTCGTGGAGCGTGACCCGCGCAGCGACGCGGTGATCGGCCCGTGGTTCGGCAATGTCAGCAAGCGGCTGGAAAGCTTTGGTGATCGTCGCCCCGAAGCGCACCTGATCATCGCCTCGATCCAGCGGCCTGACGGCACCTGGCTCACCGCGCGCATGCTGGCGCCGGCCAACGAACGCCAGGTGATCCTCTCGCTGCTGTTGCAGACGATCCTGCTTTATCTGGTGCTGGTGGGCGCCGTGGCGCTGATCCTGCGGCGCATTGCCCGCCCGCTCAAGGCCTTGACCAGCCGGGTGGAGGCCTTTGCCCGCGAGCGCAACGCCGATGGGCAACTGGAACCCGAAGGGCCGGACGACATCCGCCGCCTGATCGTGGCGCACAACGCCATGGAAGGGCGGATCATCGGCCTGCTCGATGAAAAGGATGTGATGCTCGGCGCGATCGGGCACGATCTCAAGACGCCGCTGGCCGCGCTGCGCGTGCGGATCGAGGCGGTGGAGGACGAGACCGAGCGGGCGCGGATGGCCGCCACGATCGAGGACATCAACCGCTCGCTCGACGACATTCTCTCGCTGGCCCGCGTCGGCCGCCCATCGGACCCGCTGGAAACCACCGAGCTGTCAGCCCTCGTGACCGACGTGATGGGCGAATACGAGGACATGGGCGAGGATGTGACGCTGGAAGACACGGTGCGCATCGTTCTCCCGCTGCGCGCCACGTGGCTGCGCCGCGCCATGCGCAATCTGGTGTCCAACGCCTTGCGCTATGGCCAGAGGGCGCGCGTCTCGCTGGCGCGCGAGGGCGCGGAGGCGGTGCTGCGCATCGAGGACGATGGTCCGGGCATTCCAGAAAGCGAGATCCAGCGGATGATGGAGCCTTTCACCCGGCTGGAAGCCTCGCGCAACACCGCCACCGGAGGCACCGGTCTGGGCCTCACTCTGGCGCGCGCCATTGCCGACCAGCATGGCGGCTCGCTGGCGCTGGCCAACCGCTGGCAGGCCGGGGCGATCGTCGGGCTGACCGCCACGCTGCGCCTGCCGCTCGCGGCTTAGGCTCTGGAGTAGGTGCTGGACCGGCCCGGCCGGGGCCGCTATCCCGCAAGGCATGCAGGACAATCGCATCGACCGTCCGTCTCAGGCGCCGCGCTGGTGGCAGGTCGCTCGCCATGGCCGGTGCCCGGCCTGTGGCGCCCCCGGCATGGTCTGGGCCGGGCGGGTGTGGGAGCCGCCCAAGCTGGCTGACCATTGCCGTGCCTGCGGCCAGCCATTCGCCGAGCATGAAGCGAGTGGCCGCGCGCTTTACCCGGTGGTGATTCCGCTCGTCGCGCTGCTGGTCTTCTCGGCGCTGCGCGTCGACGATATCTGGCGCTTGCCGCTCTGGGTCTACCCGCTGGTCTGGGGGCCGGCGAGCGCGCTCTTGGTGGGCCTGGCCGTGCGCGCGACACGCGCAGCCGTGCTCGCCGCCCGCGTGCCCGCCAGAATGCAGGGGCAAGAGCAAGGGGGAAAGCAGCCATGATGCGCCGCCTGCCGATCGTGCCCACCGTGATCGTGCTGCTGGCCGTTGCCACGATGATCGGGCTGGGCTTCTGGCAATTGCAGCGCAAGGGGCAGAAGGAGCATCTGCTGGCCCGCTATGCCGCCGCGCTGACCGATCCGGCGCCCGTCGCCTTTCCGGTGGCGGGCGATGGCACGGCGGTGCTCTATCGCCGCGCCGCGTTCGATTGCCGGGTCGAGCCCGGGCTGTGGGACTCGGTCGCCGGGCGCAATGCGGCGGGCGAGGGGGGCTATGTCCACATCGCCCATTGCCAGGCGCCGGGCGGCCTGCCCGCGCTGGTCCAGCTCGGCTGGTCGCCCGATCCGCACCCGCCGCAATGGGATGGCGGCCGGGTCAGCGGGCGAATCGCTCCGTTTCACAAGATCACCCGCCTGGTCGCCGATCCGCCGCTGGCCGGGCTGGCAGCCAATGCCGCGCCCGATCCCTCCGACATTCCCAACAACCATCTGGCCTATGCCGTGCAGTGGTTCCTGTTCGCGGGGGTGGCCCTGGTGATCTATGCCCTGGCCCTGCGCCGGCGCGCGAAAGGCGCCGCGGCGGTTGTCACATCCGCCCCGAGCCGCTAGGCGCCCCCTATATCGATCGGGCGTGCCCCATGCGGCGGGCGCGGCGCATGGGGATTGGCGATGAAGTATGTCAGCACGCGGGGCCAGGCCGCCTCGCTCGATTTCGAAGGCGTCACGCTGGCGGGCCTGGCGTCCGACGGCGGGCTCTACGTGCCTGAAGCCTGGCCGCAGTTCAGCCATGACGAGATCGCCGCCATGGTCGGCCTGCCCTATGCCGAACTCGCCGCGCGGATCATGGCGCCCTTCGTGGGCGACAGCCTCACGCCCGAACGCCTGCGCGAATTGACCACCCAGGCCTATGGCCGGTTTGCCCATGCTGCCGTCACCCCGCTCAAGCAGTTGGACGAGCGGCAGTGGGTGCTGGAGTTGTTCCACGGCCCGACGCTGGCGTTCAAGGACGTGGCCTTGCAGATGCTCGGCCTGCTGTTCGAGGAGTTCCTCGGCCGGCGCGAGGATCACCTGACCATCGTGGGCGCCACCTCGGGCGACACCGGCTCGGCCGCGATCGACGCGGTGGCCGGGCGCGCCAAGGTCGATATCTTCATGCTGCATCCCGAAGGCCGCGTGTCCGACGTGCAGCGCCGCCAGATGACCACGGTGCTCGCGCCCAATGTCTACAACATCGCCATCGACGGCAGCTTCGACGATGCCCAGGCGATGGTGAAGCGCATGTTCAACGATGCCGCGATGACCGGCACGTTCGGGATCGCTGCGGTCAACTCGATCAACTGGGCGCGGCTGATGTCGCAGGTGGTCTATTACTTCGCCGCCGCGCTCCAGCTTGGCGCGCCGCACCGCAAGGTGGCGTTCTCGGTGCCGACCGGCAATTTCGGCGACGTTTTCGCCGGCTATGTCGCCGCGCGCATGGGCCTGCCGGTCGAACGCCTGATCGTGGCCACCAATATCAACGACATCTTGCATCGCGCGCTGTCGGCGGGTGACTATTCCGCCAGCACGGTGACGCCCACTGCGGCGCCGTCGATGGACATCCAGGTCTCCTCGAACTTCGAGCGCCTGCTGTTCGACGCCTGCGGGCGCGATGCCGCTGCCCTTGCCGCGCAGATGCAGCAGTTCGATGCCACCAAGGCGCTGCAACTCACCAATGCCCAGCGCGAGGCGATCGCCGGATTGTTCTCCAGCGCGCGCTGCGATGCCGGGCAGATGGCCCAGGCCATGCGCTGGGCCTATGAAGCCGCCGGCGAAGTGCTCGATCCGCATACCGCCATCGGCCTCCACGCCGCGCGCACGGCGCAAGACCTGCCGGCCGACGTGCCGGTGGTGACGCTTGCCACCGCGCACCCGGCCAAGTTCGTCGATGCGGTGGAGCGCGCCACCGGCGTGCGCCCGCCGCTGCCCGCGCGCGTGGGCGATCTGTTCGAGCGGCAGGAACGCTGCGATCATCTGCCCGGCACCTATGAGGCCGTGGCCGCCTATGTGGCCGAGCGGGCGACACCCAAGAGCGGGCGGAAGGACGCCTGATGGCCACGCTGACGCTTGCGCCGCAGGTGATGGTGGGATCGCCCTGGGGGGATTTCGCCCTCATCGATTCGGGCCATGGCCGCAAGCTGGAGCGCTATGGCCCCCATCGCTTCATCCGCCCCGAGCCCCAGGCGATGTGGGCGCCCGCGCTTGCCGATTGGCAGGCCGATGGCGAATTCGTGCCCGGTTCGGACGAGGATGGCGGGGGCCGCTGGCAATTCGATCGGCCCGTGTCGCGCGAAGGCTGGCCGCTGGCGTGGAACGACGTGCGGTTCACCGCCAGTTGCACGCCGTTTCGCCACCTCGGCTTTTTCCCCGACATGGCCCCGGTGTGGGACTGGATGGGCGAGCGGCTGGACGGCCAGAGCGAAGCCAGCACGCTCAACCTGTTCGGCTATACCGGCGTCGGCACGCTGTCGCTCTCGCGCTTCGGTTCGGTGACGCATGTCGATGCTTCCAAGAAGTCGGTGGCCCAGGCCCGTGCCAATGCCGCGCTTTCCGGCATGGATGGCCGCCCAGTGCGCTGGATCGTGGACGATGCGGCCAAGTTCACCGCGCGCGAGGTGCGGCGCGGCAAGCGCTATGACGGGATCATCCTCGATCCGCCCAAGTTCGGGCGTGGACCAGAGGGCGAAGTCTGGCGGCTGGAGGAAAGCCTGCCCGGCCTGATCGCCGATTGCGCCAGGCTGCTCGATGCGAACAGCCGCTTCCTGTTCCTGACCGTCTATGCCGTGCGCATGTCGAGCCTGGCGATCGGTGGCTTGCTGGCGGAGGCCTTGGGGCACCTGCCGGGCAAAATCGAACATGGCGACCTTGCGCTTGCCGAAGAAGGGCCGGGCGGGCGGGTTCTGCCCACGGCGATCTTTGCGCGCTGGAAGAACGGCGACTGAGCGACTGACGGCACCAGCCCACTCCCCCACCCGACCTCCCATAGGGTACTATCGTTGGGAGATCGGCCCCCTCAGCGAAAACGTCCCCCGGACGTTTTCGGTGCCTTCGGGACGGGAGTGGGCTGGTGCCGCAATGCCGAAACGAAGTTTCGGCACAAAACCCCATAAGCACGGCTGATGCTGGACATTCGCGGCGCCAAGTGCCAAGGGCGCGCGCGTGTCTGACAGCCTGATCCTCGAAGTCGCCAATGTCCACACCGATGTCCTCACCGGGATCTATTCGGAAGAGACCGGCCGTCCGCAGCCCCTGCGGATTTCCATCCGTGCCTGGCTGCGTCCGCAGGATCGCTACACGCCCGATTGCCCGCTGACGGCGAGCAAGAACTACATGGACCTCAAGCATGCGGCGAGCGACGGTTTGCCCAAAGAGGTGCATTTCCAACTGATCGAATCGGTTGCAGACCACATCTGTGAAACCTTGTTCGTTCAGGATGCGCGCGTGCAGCAAGTGGAAGTGAAGATCGTAAAGCTGGCCATCAGCGAGGCTGGCGAGGATATCGGCATGACGCTCACCCGCGCGCGCCGCGGATGAGCGAGCCGCGCCCGCTTGCGCTGGTAACCGGCGGGTGGCGCCGGATCGGGGCGGCAATTGCCCGCAAGCTGGCGCAAGAGGGCTGGGACCTCGCGCTCCACGCGCACCACGCCCACACGTTCGATCCTGAATTCACCGCGCAGTTGCAATGGCTGGGCGCCGCCGTTCATCCGGTGGCCGGTGACCTGGGCGACAGCGCCTTTCCCGCCGCGATGCTGGCCGACGTGATCGCCCGGGCCGGCCGTCCGCCGTGCCTCCTGGTCAACTGCGCGTCGCTGTTCCAGGACGATACCATTGCCAGCCTCGCGCCCGATGCGCTGGACCGGCACTTTGGCGTCAATCTGTTTGCCCCGCTGCTCCTGACCCGCGCCTTTGCCGAGGCGCTGGGCGATCAGGCCGGTGCCGTGGTCAACATTCTCGACCAGCGGGTGCAGAACCCGGTGCCCGACCAGCTCAGCTATACCCTGTCCAAGCAGGCGCTGCATGCCGCCGTGCGCACCCTGGCGCGCGCACTCGCGCCGCGTGTGCGGGTCAACGGCGTGGCGCCGGGCCTGATCCTGCCGACGCAGGATTACGATGCCGAGCAGTGGCACCGCCTGGAAGAGATCATGCCGTTGAAGCGCCTGCCCGGCGCGGACGAAATCGCCGATGCGGTGCACTATCTCGCCACGGCGCGGGCGGTGACCGGGCAAACTCTTTTCGTCGATGCCGGCGCAAGCCTTGAATCCTACCCTCGGGACTTCGTATATCTCGAGCGATGACAGCGCCCGCGCCTCTGGTTGACCGCTTCGCGCGGGCCATAACCTATCTTCGCCTCTCGGTGACCGACCGCTGCGACTTGCGCTGCACCTATTGCATGCCCGAGCGGATGACCTTCCTGCCCCGCGCCGAAGTGTTGAGCCTGGAAGAACTCTATCGCCTCAGCCGGGCCTTCATCGAACGCGGCGTGACCAAGCTGCGCCTGACCGGGGGGGAACCCCTGGTGCGGCGCGACATGGTCGATCTGGTGCGGGCGCTCGGCCGCCATCTGGGCGAGGGTGGCCTGCGCGAATTGACGCTGACCACCAATGGCACGCGGCTGGCCGAATTTGCCGAAGACCTGGCGCTGGCCGGCGTGCGGCGAATCAACGTGTCGCTCGATACGCTCGATCGCGATCGCTTTGCCGCGCTGGCCCGGCGCGACAGCCTCCCACAGGTGCTCGAAGGGCTGGAGGCGGCGCGCGCCGCCGGTCTCAAGGTCAAGCTCAATGCCGTCGCGCTCAAGGGCGTGAACGAGGGCGAGCTGCCCGATCTCGTCGCCTGGGCGCATGGCCAGGGGCACGATGTCACGCTGATCGAAGTCATGCCGCTGGGCGACGTCGATGGCGATCGCATCGATCACTACCTGCCGCTCGATGCCGTGCGCCGCGATCTGGAACAGCGCTGGACGCTGGTGCCCAGCGCGCACAACAGTGGCGGCCCGGCACGCTATGTCGATGTGGCGGAAACCGGCGGCCGGCTGGGCTTCATCACGCCGTTGACCGGCAATTTCTGCGCCACCTGCAACCGCGTTCGTGTCACGGCCACGGGCCAGCTCTACATGTGCCTGGGCGGGGAAGGGCGCGTGGACTTGCGCGCCGCGTTGCGCTCGGCCGATCCCGATGCCGCGCTGGCCGATGCCTTTGCCCGCGCCATGGGCGAAAAGCAGGAACGGCATGCCTTCGCCATCGATCGCCCCGGCGCTGCGCCGGCGGTCTCGCGCCACATGTCGATGACCGGCGGATGAGTGCGATGGCCAAGCTCGTGTTCCTCGGCCGCCTGGAAGACCGCGCCGGCTGCGCCGAACTGGCGGTGACGCCGGGGCCGCTCGCCGATGTCCTGGCCAGTCTCGATCCCGCCCTGGCGCTCGACCTGCTGGGCGAGCGGGTGCGCTGGGCGCTCAACGGCAAACTGGTTGGCGAAAGCGAGGCCATGGTCCTGGCCGAGGGTGACGAACTGGCGTTCCTCCCGCCGGTCAGCGGGGGCTAGGGGCTAGCGGGGGATAGAGCTTAAAGCCCCCTCCTCTTCAGAGGAGGGGGTTGGGGGTGGTGCGAAACCTTGCGCGACGCATCCACCACCCCCCGACCCCCTCCTCTGAAGAGGAGGGGGAGATTGCCCCCATCCCGCTTTAGGCCCTGAAAGCTATTTTCGCAGCGGCGGTTTTTGACAGCGCGGCCCCCAATCCCTATGGGGGCGGCGCTTGCCGGGCCAGCTTGCCCGGCCCCATGGCCTGATCCCGGCGGGGATAAGGGGCCGCTTGCCAAGGAAAGCCCTTTCGATGTCCGAACCCCAGGTGGAAGTCGCCACGCTCGAACCCACGGCCGCGGCCACGGTGGAAACCGTGCTGACGGTCAAGCACTGGGACGAGCGCCTGTTCAGCTTCACCATCACCCGCCCGGCCTCGTTCCGGTTCCGCTCCGGCGAATTCGTGATGATCGGCCTGCAAGGCGACAACGGCCGCCCGCTGCTGCGCGCCTATTCGGTGGCCAGCCCGGCCTGGGCCGAGGAACTGGAGTTCCTCTCGATCAAGGTGCCCGATGGCCCGCTGACCTCGCGCCTGCAAAAGATCCAGCCCGGCGACCAGATCTATCTGGGCAAGAAGCCCACCGGCACGTTGGTGACCGATGCCCTGCTGCCGGGCAAGCGCCTGTTCATGTTCTCGACCGGCACCGGCCTGGCGCCGTTCCTGTCGCTGGCGCGCGACCCTGACGTCTATGAGTTCTACGAGCAAGTGATCGTCGTGCACTCGGTGCGCAAGGTCAGCGAGCTGGCGTTCCACGAGGAACTGTCGAGCGGCTTTGCCGAAGACCCGCTGGTCGGCGAGCAGGCCGCGCAGCAGTTGCACTATGTGCCCACCGTCACGCGCGAGCCGTTCAGGAACAACGTGCGCATCGACAAGCTGATCGCAAGCGGCGCGCTGTTCGACGGCATCCCCGGCGAAGCCAAGCTCGATCCGGCGACCGACCGCGTGATGCTGTGCGGCTCGATGGAAATGATCAAGGATTTCGCCGCCCTGCTCGAAGGCATGGGCTTTGTCGAAGGCTCCAATGCCAAGCCGGGCGATTTCGTGATCGAGCGCGCGTTCGTTGGCTGATCGCCGGGCGCCCGCACGGCGATGACGGCAGACGTCCGCCTCACCGATACGGCGTTTGACCCCGCCGCGCTGCTCTCCGCCTTTACCGGGCGATTCGGCAGCGCTGGCGGGGTTGTCAGTTTTCTGGGTCAGGTGCGCGGTGGCGACGGGGTGGAGGCGCTGGAACTGCGCCACTATGCGCCGCTGACACTGCCGGGCATGGAAGCGCTGGCGGCCACCGCGCTGGGGCGCTGGAGCCTGGAGGGGCTGCTGGTGCTCCATCGCCATGGCGTGATGCGGCCGGGCGATCCGATCGTGCTGGTGGCCGCCGCCGCGCGCCATCGCCGCGATGCCTTTGCCGCCACCGATTTCGTGATGGACCACCTCAAAAGCGACAGTTGGTTCTGGAAGCGGGAAAAGACCGCGCAGGGCTGGCGCTGGATCGAACCGCGCAGCGAGGACTTTGCCGACCGCGCGCGGTGGTAGGAATCACCCCTTCAGTTGCGCGAGCACGCTATCCTGCTGCGCCACTCTGGCCGCAACCGAATCGCGCGCGTTGCTGACGTTCGCAGCGTCCGGGCCAGGCTTGTCCACTGCGGCGATCTGGGTCTCTACCGCCAGTTGATCCAGGTCCGCCAGGGCGATGGCGGTGTCGCTGCGTGCCGATTCGAGGCGGGCGAGCGCGACTTGCGCCAGATTCCACGTCTCGCTGCCGGTCGCGGCGCCACGCGCGCGGCTGACCGTGCGGGTCACTTCGGGCACCAGCGCCACGAAGCGCGCGTCTGCTTCGCGTGCGCGGGTTTCCAGTGCGGCCAGGCGCTGCGTCAGCGTGGCATCGGCCGGGATCGGGGCGGGCTGGGCCGGGGTGGCAGCAGCCGGTGCGGGCTGGGCCTGGTAGAACGCGCGCTCGGCCGGGCGAATCGCCAGCGACGGGAAGCGGCCACGATCATTGGCGCAGCCGCCCAGCACCAGGGCGGGCGCCGCAGCGAGGCCAAGAAGCGAAAGCCGTTGCACGGCAGCGAAGCGATTGGACAGGCGGGCCATGGCGGTGCCATAGCATGTGCAGGGCCGATGGCCAGCCGGGCCAGCGCTGTTCCATGCATTTCCCGCCGCTCCGGCGTTGACACAGCCCCCCGCTTGGACTATCCGCGCCGCTCTTTCCGGGGCTTCGCATGATTGCGGGGAACCGGCACATTGCCCGCTGTCCGCGATTCGGAATTGGCCGATCGGGGTGCTTGGTGGGCCAGGCATTTGAAACGGATAGCAGAACCATGTTCGCAATTGTGCGCACGGGCGGCAAGCAGTATCGGGTGGCCGCCGGAGACAAGATCGCGGTGGAAAAGCTGGCTGGTGAAGCCGGTGAAACCATCACCCTCGGTGACGTCCTGCTGGCTGGCAAGGATGGCGAACTGGCCGATGCTTCGGCTGTGACCGTTTCGGCGGAAATCATCGCCCAGGCCAAGTCGGAAAAGGTCGTGGTGTTCAAGAAGCGCCGCCGTCACAACTATCGCCGCAAGAACGGCCACCGCCAGCAGATGACCCTGCTGCGCATCGTGTCGGTCGCCTGAGCGCCAGTTCGGAGTAAGCAGAGATGGCACATAAGAAAGCAGGCGGCTCGTCGCGCAACGGTCGCGACTCGCAGTCCAAGCGCCTTGGCGTGAAGAAGTTCGGCGGCCAGGACGTGGTCGGCGGCAACATCATCATCCGTCAGCGCGGCACCCGCGTGTACCCCGGCGCCAACGTTGGCCTCGGCAAGGACCACACCCTGTTTGCGCTTGCCAACGGCCGCGTGCGTTTCCACGCTGGCAAGCTTGGCCGCAAGTACGTGTCGGTCGACGTGATGGCCGAAGCCGCCGAATAAGCGGATGGTCATGCCATGGGCCATCCTGATGGGATGGCCCCGCCGGTTTCGCGCCGGCTGAACGAGGGAGAGGGGCCTTGCCCCATCTCCCTTTTTCTTTGTCTCCCTCATCCGCAACGGCGCCGTTTGCCTCGAAAATCGAAGCACTTGGCGCACCACGCAATATCCTTGTCACCGGAAAGTGCATAAGCATCCGGCGAAAGGGAGCGGTTGACTGGAGACTACCGATGTTCATTCGCAGCGAGCGGCTGTTCCTGCGGCCGGGTTGGCCGGAAGACTGGGCCGAACTGTTCGATCTGATCGATGACGAAGCCGTTGTGCGCCATCTCGCGCGTGCGCCCTGGCCCTATCGTGCCGAAGACGCCCGCGCCTTTGCCGCGCGGGCGCAGGATGGCCACCACCCCCATTTCTTCGTGACCCTGCCCGGCGCGGAAGGGGCGCAATTGATCGGTTGCGTCGGCCTGATGCCAGACGAGCATGGCCCGGCCGGCGCGCCGCCCCTGCTGGGCTACTGGATCGCGCGGTCGCATTGGGGGCGGGGGTTCGCCACCGAGGCGGCGCGCGCCCTGCTGAGCCTCGCCGCCACGCTCGGCCATCGCCGCGTCGCGGCGCGCCATTTCCTCGACAACCCGGCCTCGGGGCGCGTGCTGGCCAAGCTCGGCTTCCGCTCCACCGGCGAGATTCGCCCCGGTGCCAGCCTTGCGCGCGATGGCGTGGCGCCGACGCTGGGCTATGCGCTGGATCTCGATCCGCCCGGGAATTGCGATCGCGATCGTCGCATCGCGGCCTGAGCAGCCATGAAAAAGCCCCTCTCCTGGCGGCAGGAGAGGGGCGATTTCCGTCGATCGGGTCAGGCGGTGTTGCCCTCTGGCGGCTCTGCCTCGGCGGCTTTCTGCGCCGCGCGGGCCTGCTCGAACCGCAGGCAGTCGAGAATCTTGGCGCCTGCCATGAATACCGCGCAAGTCGTTGCCAGGAAAAGCAATTTTCCACCGAAACCGGGGAAACGGGTGAGATAGGCCTGCCCACGCTCCACCGCGCCCAGCGCCAGCGCATAGATCACCGCAAACGCCTCGAAGCGATTCTTGATCAGGAAGAGGCGACCAATCTTGCGGAGCATGCGTTGTCCCTAATCTCCAGCCTGGGTTTGCGATCCGCCGGACCTGTCGCCATCCCGTTCTCGCCACCGTGATCAGCAACCTTCATGCCAATCCGATGTTTGCTGGCGTATTAAAGCTTAACACCCGCTTCATTGTAAAGGGCGGCGACAGCTCGGCGTTTGCCAAAGACAACGCCGCTCGGTTCAATGCAGTTCCGGCAGGCCGAGCGCGTCGAGCAGTGCGACGCGCGCGGCAACCACGGTGCGGGCCAGGGCGGGCTGGCCAAGATCGGCCGCATCGATCTGTTCGGGCCAGTGGCTGGCCACCACCTGCTCCAGATGATCGAGGCGCGCGGCATCGAGCAGGAAGCGGGGATCGATCGTGGCCGGATCGGCCACTACGCGCAGCCGCAGGCAGGCCGGCCCACCGCCATTGGCCATGGATTGGCGCACATCGACCGGCAGCACCTGGCGAATCGGCCCGTTGCCGGCCAGCATGGTATCGAGCCATTGGCGCACCGATGGCGTTTCCCAGGCTTCCAGCGGGATCACCAGCGCCATTTCGCCGCCCGGCAGCGTGAGCAACTGGGCGTTGAACAGGTAGGACCGGATCGCGTCGGCCAGGCTGACGGCGCTGGCCGGTACGACGACGATCTCCGCTTCGGGCAAGGCCGCGCGAATCGCTGCGTAAGTGCCGTCGGGATCGGCGAAGGCCTGTTCATGGGTGAACAGCACACGCTCGTTGGCCACGGCCACCACGTCGTTGTGGAAAGCGCCGGCCGCGATCGCCTCGGGGGCCTGCTCCACGAAGAGGCAGCGCGCCGGATCGAGGCCGTGGACGCGGGCGACGGCGCGGCTGGCCTGCTCGTGTTGCCGCGCGGGAAAGGCGCCGCCGGGGCGGCCATAGACGAAGATTTCGAGGCCCGGCGCATCGTGCCGCGTGGTCATGCGCATGTGGTTGGCCGCGCCTTCATCGCCAAAGCAGGGCGGCACGGCATCGTGCACGGCAAAGTGCGCGCTGCTGGCAAAGGCCAGGCGCAACTGGCGCACCGTGTCCGGCCATTCCTGCGCGCGGTGCGGCATGGTCACGAGATTGGCGGCAGAGAGGTGGCAGCGGCCATCGGCCGTATCGGGTGCGGGGCTGACCGTGGCGGCATTGGCCGTCCACATCGCGCTGGCCGACCAGGCGGCAGCGCGCAACCGGCGCTCGGCTTCGTCGGCCGGGTCGCGATCGGCCAGGCCCAGGGCGCCCAGGAACGCCGGATTGGGGCGCGGCAGCGGCACGAACAGGCCCTGCACCAGGCCCAGCCCCAGATTGTGGCGCATCTTGCCCAGCCCCTGGAGCGCGGCAGCGCGGGGGTAGGACACCTGGCCCGCGTGGTTGGCCGAGGCCAGGTTGCCCAGGCTCAGCCCGGCATAGTTGTGGCTGGGGCCGACCAGCCCGTCGAAGTTGATTTCCACCAATGCCATCGTTCGTCCTTCAGCGTTCGACGTGCCACACCGTATCGCCCGGCCGCACATCGAGCGCGGCGGCGGCGACCGGATCGAGCACCAGGCCATCCGGCCCTTGCGTCACTTCACCCAGCGTGCAGCGAAAATCAGCCAGGCGCCCCGTGGCAACCAGCGCGCGCTGGGCCGCGCCATGCCCTTCGGGCGCGGCCACCTGGGCCACCGTGGCGGAGCGCGCCCCGGCGATCGAGCGCACCTGGTCGGTGCGCGCGCTGAGCGTGGGGCCGCCGTCGAAAATGTCGACATAGCCTTCATAGGCGAAGCCTTCGGCTTCCAGCATGCGCATGGCCGGCCGGCCATTGGGATGGGGCATGCCGATCGCCGTGTGCGCGCTTTCCGGCAGCATGGCGACATAGACGGGATGCTTGGGCATCAGGTCGGCAATGAACTGGTTGCCGTTCAAGGCGTTGAAATGATCGGCTTCCTGAAAGCCCATGCCAAAGAACTTGCCGCCCACCGCGTCCCAGAACGCCGATCCGCCGCGCTCGTCGATCACGCCGCGCAACTCGGCCAGGATGCGCGGGCCAAACCGCGCGCGGTGCATGGCGATGAACAGGTAGCGGCTGCGCGCGAGCAAGAGGCCGAGGCCGCCGGCCCGCTCGCCGGGATGGAGGAACAGCCCGCCAACTTCGCTCGATCCTTCCAGATCGGTGACGAGATGCAGCATCTCGGCGCGGAACGTGCGGTTCAGTTCCTTGGAATGCTGGGTCAGCGTGGTGAGGCGATAGGAATAGAACGGCCCGCTGCGCCCGACGCAGGCAAAAATCTGCGCCGTGCCGCGCAATTCGCCGGTGGCCGCATTTTCGAGCACGACCACGAACAGTTCGTCGCCCGGCCCATCGGGCAGGCTTTCGCGCGAATCCGCCAGGCATCCCGCCGCGCGCTCCAGCTTGGCGCGCAAGGTGTCGCGGTCGGCGGGCAGGTTGGTAAAGCCGCTGCCGCCGAGCTTGGCCATCTCGTACATGGCCTCAAGATCGCTGACGCGCGCGGCGCGGATGCGGAACGTCATGAAGCCCTATTCTCCCCCCGAGAGCCGGTGCAGGACGAGCGCCGACAGCGCCGCGCGCTCGGCCAGCGAGGGCACGATCAGGAATTCGTGCGGCGAATGGATCGATCCGCCGCGCACGCCCATCGTATCCACCACCGGCACACCCAGCGCGGCGATGTTGTTGCCATCGCACACCCCACCAGTGTCTTTCCAGCCGATCGTCTGGCCCAGCGCTGCGCCGCAGCTCTGCACCAGCGTGAACAGAGCCAGGGCAGGCGGGGTCAACGGCTTGGGCGGCCGGCTGATGCCGCCGTGCACATGGATGGCCACGCCGTGCAGGCGTTCCACGTCCGCCACGGCCGCGCCCAGCGCCACCGCAAAGCCCTGGGCATCGGCTTCGTTCGCCGGGCGGATGTTCCAGCGCAGCACGGCCTTGTCGGGCACCACGTTGTTGGCGCTTCCGCCATCGATCCGCGCCGGGTTCACCGACAACCCCGGCCGATGCAATGCTTTCAGGCGCAAGGCGAGATCGGCGGCCGCGACCAGGGCATTGCGCCCGTCATCGGGATTGCGCCCGGCATGGGCAGACTTGCCGGTGACCACCGCCGAATAGTTGCCGCTGCCCGCGCGCGCGCCGGCCAGCGTGCCATCGGGCAGGGCGGACGGCTCATAGGTCAGCGCCGCAGCCTTGCCGGTGGCGAGCCGCGCGATCAGCGGGGCGGACGAAAGACTGCCGGTTTCCTCGTCGGCGTTGATCAGCACGTCATAGCCGACGGCTGCCGCCACCGGGCTGGCCTCCAACGCCTGCAAGGCAGCGAGCATCACCGCGATGCCACCTTTCATGTCGGCCACGCCCGGTCCGCCCAGCGTCGTCTCGTCCAGCCAGGTGGTGGCCTGGAACGGGTCGTGGGCGGGAAACACGGTGTCCATGTGCCCGGTCAACAGATAGCGCCGGGGCGCATCGGGGCGGACGCGCACGACCAGGTGGGCGCCATGGTCGAGCAGGCCCACCGTGCCATCGGCCGCCACCGTTTCCACCGGCGCGGGGGCGTGCAGGTCCACCGTACCGGGCAGCACGGCAAAGGCATCGGCCAGGACCTGCGCCTGCATGGCCAGGCCCGCCAGGTTGCGCGTGCCGGTGTTGATCGCGCTCCACGCCAACACTTGGTCGAGCATCGGGGCGCCGGCGATCGGGGCGAGCAGCGCCTGTTCGGAAGCGGAAAGCTGTTGCATCGGCAACCATGCCTAGCCGGTTGTGCGGGCCGGGTGAACCCCCGTTGCCAAGCGGCGCCGAATCAGGCACAACAGGGCCGTTCCTCCCCAGGTTCAATTGGCAAGTCGGCACAGGCCCGGTACTCTCGCAAGTATCGGTTCGCAGGCCGGTTTTGCCATGCCCGCTTCGATAACACTGTTCGATGACAAAGGCATATGACCATGGGTGAGTTTACCGAAATTGCCGACTTGCGCCCCCGCACGCTGCGCGCCGGGTTGCAGGTGGATGCCGCGCTGGCTGCGTTCCTGGAAACCGACGTGCTGGCGCCCCTGGCGCTGGATGTGACTGCGTTCTGGAGCGGGTTTGCCGCGCTCGTGGCTCGGTTTGCCCCGGTCAACCGCGCCCTGCTGGAAACCCGCGAGACGATCCAGGCGACGATCGATGCCTGGCATCTCGCCCGGCGCGGCCAGCCGCATGATCCGGCGGCCTATCGCGCGTTTCTGGAAGAGATCGGCTATATCGTGCCCGAACCGGCGCCCTTTGCCGTGGGCACCCAGGGGGTCGACCCGGAAATCGCCACGATGGCCGGGCCGCAACTCGTCGTGCCGGTGCTCAACGACCGCTTCCTGCTCAACGCCGCCAATGCGCGCTGGGGCAGCCTCTATGATGCCTGGTACGGCACCGATGCGCTCGATGCGGCACCGGCCCGGCCGGGCGGCTATGACCCGGCGCGCGGCGCGGGGGTGATCGCGGCCGGGCGCGCGTTCCTCGATGCCACGCTGCCGCTGGCGCAGGGTTCCTGGTCCGATTGGGACGGGCAGGGCGTGCCCACGCTGGCCGATCCGGCGCAGTGGGTGGGCCATAAGGCAGGCGGCCTTTTGTTCCGCCACAATGGCCTGCATATCGAACTGGTGCTCGATCGCGGCCATCCGGTTGGCGCCAGCGATGCGGCTGGCCTTGCCGACATCGTGCTGGAAGCGGCGCTGACCACGATCGTCGATCTGGAGGATTCAATCGCGGCGGTCGATGCGGAAGACAAGCTGGTCGCCTATCGCCACTGGCTGGGCCTGATGCGCGGCGATCTCACCGCGCATTTCACCAAGGGCGGCAAGACGCAGAGCCGCACGCTCGAACCCGATCGCGCCTGGACTTCGCCCGATGGCGCTGACTTCACCCTGCCAGGCCGCAGCCTGCTGTTCGTGCGCAATGTCGGCCATCTGATGACCAACCCGGCGATCCTGCTGCCCGATGGCAGCGAAATTCCCGAAGGCATCATGGACGCGGTGATCACTTCGGCCATCGCCATGCACGACGTGATGCGCCTGGGCCGGTTCCGCAACAGCCGCGAAGGATCGATCTACATCGTCAAGCCCAAGATGCACGGGCCGGAGGAAGTCGGCTTTGCCAACGACGTGTTCGATGCGGTGGAAGACCTGCTGTGCCTGCCCCGCCACACCCTGAAAGTGGGGGTGATGGACGAGGAGCGCCGCACCAGCGCCAACCTGGCTGCCTGCATCGCGGCGGTGAAGGACCGCGTGGTGTTCATCAACACCGGCTTCCTCGATCGCACGGGGGACGAGATCCACACCTCGATGCAGGCCGGGCCGATGATCCGCAAGGGCGCGATGAAGCAGTCGGGCTGGATCGCGGCGTATGAAGCGCGCAATGTCGGCATCGGCCTGGCCTGCGGGCTTTCCGGCAAGGCGCAGATCGGCAAGGGCATGTGGGCCGCGCCCGATCGCATGCACGCGATGGTCGCGGAAAAGATCGGCCATCCCCGCACCGGCGCCAACACCGCGTGGGTGCCGTCGCCCACGGCCGCCACGCTGCACGCGACGCATTACCACCAAGTGGACGTGTTCGGCCTGCGCCCGGACATTGCCGCGCGCCCGCTGCCGTCGCTCGACGCGCTGCTGGCCATTCCCCTGGCCGATGGCGCCAACTGGTCGGACGAGGACATCCGCGCCGAGCTGGACAACAACGCGCAAGGCCTGCTCGGCTATGTCGTGCGCTGGATCGACCAGGGTGTGGGCTGCTCCAAAGTGCCGGACATCGACGATGTCGGCCTGATGGAAGACCGCGCCACCTTGCGCATTTCCAGCCAGCACCTGGCCAACTGGCTGCTCCACGGCGTCTGCACCCGCGATCAGGTGATGGACGCCTTGCAGCGCATGGCCGCCAAGGTGGACGCCCAGAATGCGGGCGACCCGCTCTATGAGCCGATGGCCGGCCGTTGGGAGGAAAGCTTTGCCTTCCGCGCCGCCTGCGACCTGGTGTTCCAGGGCGTGGCCCAGCCCAGCGGCTATACCGAGCCGCTGCTGCATGCCTGGCGCCGCCGCAAGAAGGCCGCGGCGCTGGTGGCCGAGCCGGCCTGAGCATGATGGGGCGGGGCGCTGCGGTGCTCCGCCCGCTTGCCCCGCGCGGCGCTTGTTGCCATGGCGGTTCCAGTCGCTTTGCTGACATGGAACTTTAGACAATGCTGCAACTGATCGAGGCCAATTGGCCGCTGGTGGCCGGCGCCGTGGCGCTCCTGCTGGTGGTGGCAATCCTGCTGCTGCGCCGCGCCGGCAAGGCGCCCGAGCGCCGCGAATTCAACGACGTGCTCTCGGAAGGCGCGGCGCCTGCCCAGCGCAACACCGCGCTGATCGATGCGCCCCCCGCCGCCACGATCGCCTCCCCCGCGCCGCCGCCGGTCGAGATTGCCACCGATGCCGGGGGCGATGATCTCACCCGGATCAAGGGCCTTGGCCCCAAGCTCAAGACGCTGCTGGCCAGCCTCGGCGTGACCCGCTTCGACCAGATCGCTGGCTGGAGCGAGGAAGACGTGGCGCGGATCGATGCGCAACTCGGCGCCTTTGCCGGCCGCCCCACGCGCGACAACTGGGTGGAGCAGGCCAAGCTGCTGAGCAGCGGCGATACCGCCGCCTACGAAGACAAGTTCGGCAGGCTCTGAGGTTTATTCCTGCGCCTGGGGTGCGGCGGGTGCCGCCCCCGTGGCCGGGCGGGCACCGCAGCGGCGGATCAGCGCGCGCACCAGGTCGCTGCCCGGTACGCTGATCTTGCCGGCATCGGGCAGCGTGCCCACGAACGGACCCTCGAACACGTCGGCCGCCGGATCGCCCGCCGGCAGGCTGCCCTGCCAGAGATAGCCGCGCGATCCCGGCACGGCGGTGGCATCCACCGCCAGCCGCACGATGCGCTTGCGCCCTTGCAAGGCGAACAAGGCCTGCGCGCCCACTTCGGCCGGCACATGCCGCGTCACCACCAGCACCCCCTGGCGGCAGGCCAGCGAGAGATCGGGGCCAGCCCCCGGCGCGCCATAGCGCACGCTGTCGCCACCGGGCGCGCCGGCCCAGATCGGCTTCTCGTTGCCGGCGGGTGCTGCGGGCAAAGGCTGGCTTTCCGGCAGCGGCACGCGCACGGCGTTGAGCGGCGTGCCACTGTCCTGCGGCACAGGCGGCTTTTGCGAGCAGGCAGCAAGAGCAAGCAGGGCGAGCAGCGAGACCGGACGACGCGAGATCATGGGGCGGGTGCTATCGCGGCGTCTCGCGTGGTGCAATGCAGGATTGTTCAGGCGGCTCGGGGGACGATACGGTCGATGGCGTCGTGATGCGCGCGCTTGGCCTCGAGCAGGTCGAAATCCGCCTGCAAACCAAGGAAGAAGCCCTCCGACATGCCGAAGTAGCGGGACAGGCGCAGGTCCAGTTCGGCGTCGACAGGCTGCTTACCGTGCACCATATCCTCTATCCGCGAAGCCGGCACACCAATGTCGACGGCCAAGGCGGCGGCAGCAAGGCCAAGGGGTTCCATGAACTCGCGCGCCAGCAGTTCGCCAGCGTGGCTGTTATGCAGCCAGTCGGATTCAATGATAGTCGACGATTTCGACATTGTGAGCGTTTCCGTCCTTCCAGACGAAACATATGCGCCATTGCATGTTAATGGAAATGGAATGTTGGCCTGCGCGATCGCCGCTCAAGGCGTGAAGGCGGTTGGATGGCGGGTTGCGCAGGTCGTCGAATGTGCGTGCGCGGTTGAGCATGCGCAGTTTGTCCAAGGCTCGATTCTGGATTTCGCCTGGCAGTTTGCGGCTACGCTGGCCGTTCCAGATTTTCTCGGTTTCGAGACAAGAAAAGTGAAGCATCTGCCCGTTTTGACCGGCTTCTGAAAACAGTACCAGACTTGTTGTTTTTTATCTTCGCGGCACCGGAGATTACAGGTGTGTGCAGATGTAGCTGCACCTTCCCCGCTTTGCGCAGGGAGGATCAAAGCCCCTCCCGCTTGCGGGAGGGGTTGGGGAGGGCATGTTGCAAACCCATCACTCCCCTCACTTCCCCCACTTCTTCTGCGTCTTGCCGTAGCGCATCTTGCGCGTTCCCGGCTTGCCTTCGTTGCTGCGGCCAACCACCGGGGCCTTGCGATCGCCTTCGGGCAGGCCAAGCTCGGTCGATTCCAGGCGGCGGATTTCGTCGCGCAGGCGGCCGGCTTCCTCGAATTCCAGATCGGCGGCAGCGGCGCGCATGCGCTTTTCCAGGTCCTCGATATGGCTGCGCAGGTTGTGGCCGACGAGGTTGTTGGTGCTGTCATCGTCCAGATCGACCAGCACGCCATCGCGGCTGGCGGTATCGGCGATGATGTCGGCAATCTGGCGCTTGATCGTGGCCGGGGTGATGCCGTGCTCTTCGTTGTAGGCCTGCTGCTTTTCGCGGCGGCGGTCGGTTTCGGCGATCGCGCGCTCCATGCTGCCGGTCATGCGATCGGCATAGAGGATCACGCGCCCGTCCACGTTGCGGGCGGCACGGCCGATCGTCTGGATCAGGGAGGTTTCCGAACGCAGGAAGCCTTCCTTGTCCGCGTCGAGAATGCACACCAGCCCGCATTCGGGAATGTCGAGCCCTTCGCGCAGCAGGTTGATCCCCACCAGCACGTCATAGACGCCCAGGCGCAAATCGCGGATCAGTTCGATGCGCTCCAGCGTCTCCACGTCGGAATGCATGTAGCGCACGCGCAGGCCCGCTTCGTGCATGAATTCGGTGAGGTCTTCGGCCATGCGCTTGGTCAGCGTGGTGACGAGCGTGCGATAGCCGTTCTGCGCGGTGAGGCGGCATTCGTTGATGCAGTCCTGCACCTGGTCTTCCACCGGGCGGATCAGCACCGGCGGGTCGATCAGGCCGGTGGGGCGGATCACCTGTTCGGCAAAGACCCCGCCCGATTGCTCCATTTCCCAATTGCCGGGCGTGGCCGAAACCGCAAAGGTCTGTGGGCGCATCGCTTCCCATTCGTTGAAGCGCAGCGGGCGGTTGTCGATGCAACTGGGCAGGCGAAAGCCATATTCGGCCAGGGTCAGCTTGCGGCGGTGATCGCCGCGCGCCATCGCGCCGATCTGCGGCACCGTCTGGTGGCTTTCGTCCACGAACAGCAGGGCGTTGTCGGGCAGGTATTCGAACAGCGTCGGCGGCGGCTCGCCCGGCAGGCGGCCGGTGAGGAAGCGCGAATAGTTCTCGATCCCCGCGCACGATCCGGTGGCGGCCATCATTTCCAGGTCGAAATGGGTGCGCTGCTCCAGCCGCTGCGCTTCCAGCAGCTTGCCTTCGGCCTGAAGCTCCTTGAGTCGCTCGGCCAGTTCGAACTTGATCGCCTCGCGCGCCTGCATCAGCGTGGGGCCGGGCGTGACGTGGTGCGAATTGGCATAGACGCGCACCTGGTTGAGGCGCGTATCGGCCTTGCCGGTCAGCGGATCGAACTCGGCAATCTCCTCGATCTCGTCGCCGAAGAAGGTCACGCGCCAGGCGGTGTCTTCATAGTGCGAGGGGAAGATTTCCAGGTTGTCGCCACGCACGCGGAACGTGCCGCGCTGGAACGCATGGTCGTTGCGCTTGTATTGCAGCGCCACCAGCTTGCGCACGATCTCGCCCTGGTCGACGCTCTCGCCTTTCTTCAGGTCGAACACCATCGCCGAATAGGTCTCGACCGAGCCGATGCCGTAGAGGCAGGAGACCGAAGCGACGATGATCACGTCGTCGCGTTCGAGCAGGGCGCGCGTGGCCGAGTGGCGCATGCGGTCGATCGCCTCGTTTACCGAGCTTTCCTTCTCGATATAGGTGTCCGACCGCGGCACGTAGGCTTCCGGCTGGTAATAATCGTAATACGAGACGAAATATTCCACCGCGTTTTCGGGGAAGAAGCTTTTCATCTCGCCATAGAGCTGGGCAGCCAGGATCTTGTTGGGCGCCAGGATCAGGGCCGGGCGCTGCAATTCCTCGATCACCTTGGCCATGGTGAAGGTCTTGCCCGAACCGGTCACGCCCAGCAGCACTTGCGTGCGGTCACCCTCGCGCGCGCCGGCCACGAGATCGGCAATCGCGGTCGGCTGGTCGCCGGCGGGCTGATAGTCCGACACCACCTTGAACGGGCGCCCCGCTTCCAGCTTCTCGGGGCGCTGGGGCTTGTGCGGCACAAAGTTGCCGGATGTGTCGGGCTCTTCCAGCCCCCTGCGGATGATGATTTCGGCCATGGGCAACATATGGGGAACACGCAGGGCATATGCAATTGCCGGCGGCCGGTTCCCTTAGAGGCTGACCGAAAAGTCCTGCGGGTCGGTTTGGCGGGTCTTTTGCGCCACCACGGCGTCGGCTGTTCGCCACGATGCTTCCAGCATCGCTGGGCTCTCAGCCTTCTTGTGGTGACCCAAAATCCCTCGCCAAACCTCCGCCGCCCGACTTTTCGGTCAGCCTCTTATGCCCTTTTGCCATCACCCGATCGGGGGATGCCACGGCGCCGGGCCATGGCCATGGCCGGATCGGCGTGATAGCGTCGCTGTCCCCATCGGGAGAGTGACGATGATTGCCAAGACCCTGCCTGCCCATCTGGCGACCGGCTCCGCGCTGCTGGCGCTCGCCCTGCTGCTGCCCGGCTGCAAGAAGGAGCCGGCCGTGGTGGCCAAGGATGCCGATGCCGGCGAAGTGGCGGCCAAAGTGGCGAGCGCGGGGGTCAAGTTCCAGCCGGGGGCGTGGAGCACCCAGGTCAAGGCGATCGACATCGACATGCCCGGCATGCCGGCCGAGATGGTCGCCAGCATGAAGGATTCGCTGGGCCGCGCCCGTGCCGAGCGTTCGTGCCTGACCAAGGAAAAGGCCGCGCGGCCCGACGGCGATTTCTTCGGCCAGGCCGACAAGACCTGCCGCTACAAGACCTTCACCATGGCCGATGGCAAGATCGACGGCGTGCTCAACTGCGGCCACGGCGGCGCGAACCAGACGATCACGCTCAAGGGCACCTATGGCGGCGACCACTTCACCATGGACATGGACATGACCGGCAGCGGCCCGGGCGGCAAGCAGATGCGCATGCACGTGGCCACCCAGTCCAACCGCGTGGGCGAATGCACCCCACAGGAAAAGGCCCAGGCCGACGCCGACGAAAAGGCAGCGTCGATTTAAATCAAATCACTTCGGGCGGGGGATCATCGCGCCGGGCGGCCAGCACGCAGCCGGCCACGATCAGGGTGACCCCCGCGATCGTGCCGCGCGTGACCGGCTCGGCAAAGGCGACCCAGCCGACCACCGCCGCCCAGATGAATGCGGTATACTCCAGCGGCACCAGCACTTGCGCTTCGGCGCGGGCATAGGCCCAGGCGAGCAGCATCATCGCCAGCGCGGCGAGCAGCGCGCCGGCCACGACCAGCGCCCATTGGCCGGGCGTGGGCCAGGGCGCCCAGACCACCGCGAGCGGGGCGAGCAGCAGCGCGATCACCACGCTCTGGTAAAAGGCCACTTCAACCGGCGTTGCCATTTGCGCCTGGCGCCGTTGCAGCACCAGCGTGATGGCATAGAGCACGGCGGAGGTGAGGATTTCCAGCAAGCCGCGCCAGGCCTGTGGGCCGGGCGTGGCGCCGAGCTGATCGGCCGCGATCACGCCCACGCCCACCAGCGCCAGCAGCGATCCGAACACGGCCCGCTGGCTGAGCCGTTCGCCCAGCGTGAAGGCAGCGAGATAGAGCGCGATCAGCGGGGCAATGAACGACAGCGCCATGCCTTGCGCCAGCGGCATGCGCACCACGCCATCGAAGAACAGGATCGCCATGGCTGCCGAAACCACCCCGCGCAGCACATGGACGCGCAGGGCCGGGCGTGGCGGCAGGCGTCCGCCGCGCTGCGTCACGGTTTCGCGCAGCCACAGCGGCGCGATGGCCAGGGCGCCGACGGTGCTGCGCCAGAAAATCGCGGCAAAGGCCCCGAGTGCGAGCGCGGCGGCCTTCATCGTGCCGTCCATCACGCTGAAACTGGCGAGGCCCGCCAGAGTCATCAGGATGGGCAAAAGGGGGCGCGGGCCATGCATGGCATCGCCCATAGCGGCGCCCGACCGGACTTGCTATGACCGGGTCGGACCAAAATCCGGAAACGAACGCCGCGCTGCACGTTTTCGGCAAAGAATTGCTCTGCATGCCAATGGGATTCAGGTTGGCGAAAGCCTGCTTGCTTGATTGGCGAAACCGTGTGGGGCATGAGATGAACCGTGCACCAAGTGCGTGCAACCGAATGGCAACAGGGAATTTCGAACCGATGACCCCCCGCAAGACCTGGCCGCTGCGCCGCAACCGTGCGCGCCTTATGGGCGTGCCGACGCTGGCCCTGGCCACCCTGCTTGCCGGAAACACGCTTTCCGCGCCCGCTTTCGCCCGCACGCAGGACAGCAAGGGGCCGGTCGACCTGACCGCGCAGGCCCAGAGCGCGCCGCGCCCGGCTCCCACCGTGGTGCCCAGCGCCCCTGCCACGCCGGCCCCTGCGCCGAGTGCCAGCCCCTCCGCCGTCGCCGTGCCCACGCCGCCGCCGGCCCAGCCCGAAGTGGAAGCGCCGCCGCCGGTGGCAGCGTGGACCTTGCAGGACGCCAAGGACTTGCTCTCTGCCATTCGCGGCATCGGCAGCGAAGGCCTGTTCGCACGCGACTATCAGCCGGCCGCCCTGGCCGCCGCGATCGCCAAGGGCGAGGGCGACGATCTCAACCAGCTTGCCAGCAAGCTCTTCGTGTGGCTGGCCGAAGACCTGCGCGACGGGCGCACCCCGATGACCGCGCGCGAGCAGTGGTTCGCCGTGGACCCCGACCAGGACCTGCATCCCAATTCGGCTTTGCTCGCCCAAGCCACCGAAACGCATGACGTGAAAGGGACGCTGCGCAGCCTGCTGCCCACCCATCCGGACTATGCGCTGCTGCGCCAGTTGCTCCAGACCACCAAGGATCCGGCCAAGCTCGCCCTGGTGCGCGCCAACATGGACCGCTGGCGCTGGCTGGCGCGCGATCTGGGCCTGCAATACCTGATGATCAACGTGCCCGAGCAGATGCTGCGGCTGACGGTGAACAACCAGATCATCACCACCTATCGCGCCATCGTGGGCAAGCCGGGCAAGACCGCCACGCCGCAACTGGCCGAGATGGTCGAGAACGTGGTGTTCAACCCCACCTGGACGGTGCCGCAGTCAATCGTGAAGGGCGAAGGGCTGGGCGCAGACCTGCTGGCTCATCCGGCCAAGGCCAAGCGGCTCAACTATGCGGTCAAGCAATTGTCCGACGGCACGATCCAGGTCGTGCAGCAACCCGGCGAGAACAATTCGCTGGGCCGCGTGAAGCTCGACATGCCCAACGAGTTTGCCATCTATATCCACGATACGCCCAACCGGAACCTGTTCGCGCAGGAAAACCGCGCGCTCTCGCACGGCTGCATCCGCGCCGAACGCGCCACCGAACTGGCCATGACCATGGCCATCCTGGGGGCCGACCTGCCCAAGGAAACGGCGGTCGAATACAACCTCTCGGGCAAGTATACCAAGGTGCCGATGACCAAGCCGTTTCCGGTCTACATCACCTATTTCACCGTGGCGCGCGACGTGAACGGCGTGATGCGCAGCTTTGCCGACATCTATGGTCGCGATCCCAAGGTTCTGGCCAGCTTCGCCCAGCCGCGCCAGTTGCACACCACGCAGCGCAAGAGCAACGAAGCGGTGACCAAGCTCGATAACCCGCTCTGAGACCTCGGGTGTCGCCGTCGGGAGAGCGCGCCTCTCCTGACGGTCAGCCGTTCAGACCCTGCACCGGCGCTCAGGGCGCGACATCGCCCAGCGTAGCGCCGTCCCAGTGCTCGTCGGCCTTGCCATCGACAAAGCGCCACATGTCGAACCAGGTGGTGGTATAGGTCTTGGCGGAATCCTTGGGATCCTTGAGCGTGCGCGCAAAGCTGACGACGACGCGGTCCGCCTCTGCCGTGACGGAAACCACCGGCGTGGTCATGCGCGCGGGGCAGGCCTTGGGCTTGACCTTGACCACTTCGGTAAAGAAGTGGACCACGGTGTCCCGGCCCGACGGCACCATCGGATTGTGCTGGATATAGCGCGGGGTCAGGTATTGCCCGGCCTTGTCCCACTGCCCGCATTCGAGCAGATCCTTGACGATGTGCAGCGCGGCCTGCTTGTTGCGGTTGAGCGCAGGATCGGGGCTGGTGAACAGGCTTTCCGCATCGGGCGCGGCAACCACCGCTTCTTGGGCGTGGGCGGTGGGCACGAGCAACAGCAGCAAGGCGGGCACAAGCAGGCGTTTCATCGGTCTTCTCCCCTGGATCATCCCGGCTCTAGAGTGTGATGACAAAAAGTGGGAACCGGTTTTTGTCAAAAATAGCACGACCACAGATATCTAGAGCGTGATGGCGTTTCATTGAAACGTCATCCCGGCTCTAGATCACTCTAAACCATAACAGAAGTGACAATCCGCGGGCGCCCGCCGCTGTGGTTCAGCCCAGCAGCACGACCGGCGCAGTGGGCGTCCAGCTCAGCCACACCGCTTCGCCCACCGGCAGGCTGGGGGCAAGCGTGCGTTCGCCGTTGGTGCGCACCACCTTGAATGTGGCGCCGCCTTCGGCCTCGACATCGTAGAGCGTTTCGCTGCCGAGATAGGCCGAACGGACGATCGTGCCGGCCAGCACATTGGCATCCGGGCACGCCGCCGGGCCGGCCGGGCGGCCTTCGTGCGCCGGGGTCATGGCGATCTTTTCTGGGCGGATGCCCACCCACACCGGCGTGTCGGGCGCGCCGGTCACGCCATGGCTGACATAGATCGGCGCCGGCAGTTCGGGCGCGGTAACGGCGGCATGGTCGGGCTCGTCTACGCTCAGGCGACCCTCGAACATGTTGATCGTGCCGATGAAGTCCGCCACGAAACGGTTGGCGGGATATTCGTAGAGATCGCCCGGCGCCGCCACTTGTTGCAGGCGGCCCCGGTTCATCAGGGCGCAGCGGCTGGCCATGGCCAGGGCCTCGTCCTGGTCGTGGGTGACCATCACGAACG
The DNA here is from genome assembly GCF_014652855.1 of Novosphingobium pokkalii. Lineage (GTDB taxonomy): Bacteria > Pseudomonadota > Alphaproteobacteria > Sphingomonadales > Sphingomonadaceae > Novosphingobium > Novosphingobium pokkalii. Next base: position 106,041 of record NZ_BMZP01000011.1, on the reverse strand, counting down.
TCACGCCGACATCGTGCTGGATCTGCGCCAGTTCCGCGCGCATCGCATCGCGCAGCTTGGCATCGAGTGCCGACAGCGGCTCGTCGAGCAGCAGCACCTTGGGCTTTTTCACCAGGGCGCGGGCGAGTGCGACGCGCTGGCGCTGGCCGCCCGAAAGCTGGTCCGGCTTGCGGTGGCCGAACTCGTCGAGCTTCACCAGGCGCAGCGCCTCGGCCACGCGGGCCTCGCGCTCGTCCTTGGCCACGCGGTCGATCTTGAGGCCATAGGCGACATTGTCGGCCACCGTCAGGTGCGGGAACACGGCGTAGGACTGGAACACCATGTTGACCGGGCGGCGGTTGGGCGGGGTGGCGCTCATGTCCACGCCATCAATCAGGATGCGGCCTTCGCTGGGCATTTCCAGGCCCGCGAGCATGCGCAGCAGCGTGGTCTTGCCGCAGCCCGAGGGGCCGAGCAGCGAGAAGAACTCGCCGCGCTGGATATCGAGGCTGACATCGTCCACCGCGATGAACGAGCCGAACCGCTTGGTCACGTTCTCGAACTGGATGAGAGGCTGGGTCATGGGGAAATCCTGTGTCAGATCAATGGCCCTGGGCCAGGTCGCGGCCCTGGAGCTTCATGCCGATGGCGGTCAGCGCAATGGTGATGAGCATCAGCACGGTGGAGGCGGCGTTGACCTCGGGCGTGACCGAGAAGCGCACCATCGAATAGATCTTCACCGGAAAAGTCACCGTGTTGGGGCCAGAGGTGAAGAAGGTGATCACGAAATCGTCGAGGCTGAGCGTGAAGGCCAGCAGCCCGCCCGAGATCAGCGCCGGGCGCACATGGGGCAGCAGCACGTCCCACAGCGCGCGCAGCTCGCTGGCGCCCAGATCGCGCGCGGCTTCCTCCATCTCGCGGTTGAAGCTCGCGAGGCGGGCGCGGACAACCACGGCAACGAAGGGGAAGCTGAACGTGATGTGGGCAATGATGATCGCGCCCAGGTCGAATGGCCAGACCAGGTCGCGCGGCCAGGGCACGATTTGGCCAAAGAATACCAGCATGGCCACCCCCATGCAGATTTCCGGCACCACGATCGGCAGCGTCACCGCGCCATCGAACAGGCCCTTGCCGGGAAAGCGGAAGCGCCACAGGGCAATCGCGGTCAGCGCCCCCAGCACCACGCTGAACAGCATCGAGATGAACGCGATGGTCAGGGAATTGGTAAAGGCATCGATCAGCGCCGAATCGTTCCACATCGTGCCATACCAGTCGAGCGTGAAGCCCTCCCAGCGGATGGTGCGGCGGCTGTCGTTGAAGCTGAACACCACCAGGCTGGCCAGCGGCAGGTAGAGGAACAGGATCACCGCGCCAACCCACAGGCGCAAGGGCCAGCGGCGGCTGTATTCGAGCGGGCCGGGCTTGGCATCGAGAGCTTTGGCCATCAGGCATCTCCCTGGCTGCGGGTGCGGGCGGCGCGGCGATCCTGGATCGCGCGCAGGCCCATCGCCAGCAGCGTGAGGTACATCAGCATGAACGACAGCGCAGCGCCGAACGGCCAGTCGTTGGCGCGCTTGAACTGGCGTTCGATCACGCTGGCGATCATCTGGCTGTCCGGCCCGCCGAGCAGGTCCGGCGTGAGGTAGGAGCCGAGCGCGGGAATGAAGGTGAGCATGATCGCCGAAAGGATGCCCGGCTTGGCGATGGGAATGATCACCTTGAAGATCGTGGCGATGTGCCCGGCGCCCAGGTCGAGGCTGGCCTCGATCAGCGAGCGGTCCATGCGATCGAGCGTGGAATAGAGCGGCAGGATGATGAAAGGCAGGTGGACATAGACCAGGCCGACGATCACTGCGAAATTGGTGTGCAGCATCTCGAACGGGCCAAGCCCGACGAGGCCGAACGCATCGTTGATGTAGCCTTCGGTGCGCATCACCGCCATCAGCGCATAAGTGCGGACCAGCAGGTTGGTCCAGAACGGCAGCATGATGCCGAGCAGCAGCAGGATCTTGCCCCGGTCAGAGGCAAAGGTCATCGCCAGGGCATAGGGAAATCCGATCACCAGGCACACCGCCGTGGTCAGCCCGGCAAAGACCAGCGACTTGGCAAAGATGAGCAGGTAGACCGGATCGAACACCCGCACGTAGTTGCTGAGCGTGCCGGTCACCGCCACTTCGGTCAGGCCCAGGGTGCGGCCAAAGCTGTAGGCCCAGATCACGCTGAGCGGGATCACGAAGAACAGGGTGATCCAGGCGGCGGGCGCGGTGATCACGGCAAGGAAGGAAGCCCTGCTGCCGGATGCGCTGTTGTTCCATGCGCTGTTCATCGCAGCATGATCCCCATCGGTGGCAATTTCCCCAAAAACATCAGCGCATAACCAAAGCTGGCCACAGATGCCGTTGGAACGGCATCCGCAGCGGTGGTGTGAATATGCCTGCCTGCGTGGCGCCCTTGCTTGTCATGGGCGCCTTGTTGTCGTTGCCGGGGATTCCCCCGTTATCTGCGATCACACCTATGCGCGAGCTGCCTTGCGGTCAACGCCTAATATGCTCGTTCGCTTGCCGCAGCGTCAATTGCCGCGCAGGGCCTGGCCGAGCCGCTGGAAGAACCAGGCCGAGGCCGGGTTGCTGTCGGCATCCCATTCCGGGTGCCATTGCACGGCCAGCACCGGGGCGGCGCCGACTTGCGCCGAAAACGCCTCGACCAGTCCATCGGCGGCGGTGGCTTCCACGCGCAGGCCCTGGCCCAGGTCCTTCACGCCCTGATAGTGCACGGTGTTGACGGTGATGCTTTCGCCCAGTGCCTGTGCCAGGATGCCGCCGGGGCTGAGCGCCACGGGATGCGTGGCGGCAAACATCTCTGCCAGGCTGACGCCGTCGGGCGCGTGGTGGGCCACCGGCCCGTCGGTGGGCAGGGTCTGCAAGCTGCCGCCAAACGCCACGTTCAATTCCTGGAATCCCCGGCAGATGCCGAACACCGGCTTGCCGGCGCGCAGCATGGCATCGCCCAGCGCCAGCGTGGCGGTGTCGCGCGCGGGGTCGAACGGGCCATCGCCCTGGCTGCCGCCATAGCGCCAAGGCTCCATGTTCGACGGGCTGCCGGTGAGCAGCAGGCCATCGAGCCGGCTGGCCAGGCTGGCCCAGTCGGTCAGGCCTGGCAGCGCGGGCACCAGCACCACGTCGGCATCGGCATGGCTGGCCGGCGCGCGCAGATAGCGGTCGATCACGCCATGCACCGGTTCGGCATCGCCCGGACGCAGGCAGCACGAAACGCCCAGCAGCGGGCGGCTCATGCGGGAAAACCTTGCGACAGCGAGATCGTCACCGATTTCATGTCGGCATATTTGTAGAGCGCGTGAAGGCTGCGGTCGCGGCCAAAGCCGGATTGCTTGAACCCGCCGAACGGCATGGTGATGTCGCAGGCGTCCCAGCCGTTGATCCACACCAGCCCGGCGCGCAGGCGGCGGGCAAAGGCGTGGGCCACGTCGATCGATCCGGTCCACAGGCCCGAGGCAAGGCCATAGTCGGTGTCGTTGGCCAGAGCCAGGGCCTCTTCGGGCGTGTCGAACGGCACGACCGCCAGCACCGGGCCAAACACTTCCTCCTGCGCCAGGCTGCTGGCGTTGCTGACACTGTCGAACACCGTGGGATCGAGGTAGAAGCCGCCGGTCTCGACGCGGGCACGGCTGCCGCCCAGGCGCAGCGCGGCGCCTTCCTGCTGGGCGCGGGCAATGCGGGTGAGCACGCCTTCCATCTGCTTTTCACTGATCACCGCACCCAGTTGCGTGGCCGGATCGAGCGGATCGCCGGGGCGGATGGTCCGGGCCACGGCCAGGACTTTCTCCACGAACTCGGCATGGATCGAACGCTGCACCAGCAGGCGGGATCCGGCGGTGCAGACCTGGCCCTGGTTGTAGAAGATGCCCCAGGCGGCCGCTGCTGCCGCGCGATCGAGATCGGGATAGTCGGCAAAGACGATGTGCGGGCTCTTGCCGCCCAGCTCCAGGCTGACACGCTTGAGATTGCTGTCGGCCGAATAGCGCATCAACTGCCGCCCGACCGGGCCGGAGCCGGTGAACGTGATCATGTCCACGTCGGGATGCAGGGCCAGCGCGGCGCCGGCATCCTGTCCGGTGCCGGTGACGACGTTGAGCACGCCATCGGGCAGGCCTGCCTCCAGCGCCAGTTCGGCAAAGCGCAGCGCGGTGAGCGAGGACAGCTCCGAAGGCTTGACCACCATCGAATTGCCCATTGCCAGCGCCGGGGCGATTTTCCACATCGCCATCAGCAGCGGGAAATTCCACGGCACGATCGCGCCGATCACCCCCAGCGGATCGTGCACGGCATAGGAAAACTTGTCCGGCCCGGTGGGGCCGACCTCGCCATGGACCTTGTCCACCGCCTCGGCGTAAAAGCGCAGGGTGCCCAGCGCGAGGGGCACGTCGACATTGCGGGTGTCGCTGATCGGCTTGCCCGAATCGATCGTTTCGAGAACCGCGAATTCCTCCGCCGCCGCTTCCAGCTTGTCGGCCAGCGCGAGCAGGCGCTTCTTGCGCTCGGCCGGCTTCATGTCGCGCCACTGGCCGCTTTCAAAGCGCTGGCGCGCGCTGGCCACGGCACGGTCCACGTCCTGCGCGTCACCGGCCGGCAACGTGCCGATCACTTGGCCCGTGCCGGGGTTGACGGTGTCCAGCGTGGCGCCCGTGGCGGCCGGCACCTGGGCGCCGCCGATCACGTGGTGGGCCGGCAGGCGGGTGGGCAGGGTAGGGGGCGCAGAGGTCATGGTTGTGGTCGATCCGGCTTTTGCAATGTGTGATCACTAATAGTCATTGTGGCGCGCCGTGCAAGGTGCGTCGGCGCATTGCCTTGTAGCTTGTACGGCAGGAAAAGGACCGGATCGCCCGGAAAAGCCCATCTGCATGGTACGATCCGGGCTGGACAGGGCGCGGGTGTTTTCATATGTGATCACACCATGACACAAGAAACCGCATCGTCCTTTGCCGACTGGCTGGCTGCCCATCCCGAAGTGACCCGGGTGGAGGCATTCCTAACCGACGTGAACGGCGCGCCCAAGGGCAAATGGCTGGTGCGCGACAAGGCGCTGGCCCTGGCCGCCAAGGGCCTGCCGATGCCGCTGTCGGTCTTTGCCCTGGATGCTTGGGGCTGTGACGTCGCCGGCGCCGGGCTTGCCTTTGGCACGGGCGATCCCGATGGGCTGTGCTGGCCGGTGGCGGGCCGCTGGAGCAAGGCGCCCTGGCTGGGCGAGGACAGCGCGCAAGTCTTCCTGGGCATGGTGGACAAGGACGGCGGCCCGGTCGTGGCCGATCCGCGCGGCATGCTCCAGGCCCTGCTGGCGCGCTATGCCGCGCGCGGGCTGACGCCGGTGGTCGCGACGGAACTGGAATTCTATCTCTATCGCCTGGACAACGGCGTGCCGGTGCCGCCCGACGGCAACCTGCGCCGCAATGACACGCTGTCGACCACGGCGCTCAGCGCCCATGCCGCGCTGTTCGACCAGATCATGGAGCTGGCCCACGCCATGGGCATTCCCGCCGACGCCGTGATCAGCGAGGCCGGACCGGGGCAATACGAACTGAACCTGCTGCACCGCGCCGACGCGCTGGCGGCCGCCGACGATACCGTGCTGATGAAGCGGATCGTGCGCGCCCTAGCGGCGCACCATGGCCTGGGCGCCACGTTCATGGCCAAGCCCTATGGCGATTGCTCGGGCAGCGGCATGCACATCCACGCCAGCCTGAATGATGGCGCGGGCAAGAACGTGCTGGCCCGGCCCGAAGGTGGCCCGGCCGACACGCTGTTGCATGCGGTGGCCGGCCTGCTGGCGGCCATGCCCGAAACGATGCTGGCCTTTGCCCCCAACTACAACTCGTTCCGCCGCTTCCGCCCCGATGTCCATGCGCCGGTCTCGGCAAGCTGGGGGATCGACGATCGCTCGGCCGCAGTGCGGGTGATCGTGGGCGATGCCAAGGCCACGCGGATCGAACATCGCATTTCCGGGGCGGACGTGAACCCGCATGTCGCCATGGCGGCGATGCTCGGCGCCATGCTCCAGGGCATCGAACAAGGCGTGATGCCTCCGCCCGCGCAAGACCCGCTGCATCCGGGCGAAGGCGCGCCGCTGCCGGTGGAATGGGGCGTGGCCCAGGCGGCCTTTGCCGCTTCGGCGCGGGCCGAAGAGATGTTCGGGGCGCGCTTCCGCGACATCTTCCTGGCCTGCAAGCAGCAGGACCGCGCGGCGTTCCTGGCCCAGATCGACCGCTTTGAGTACGATACCTACCTGGGATTGCTGTGATGGACATGGTGGTACAGGGCCGGCGCCCCTCTGCGCGCTATGCCGGCATGCCGACCTGGTATGCTGCAAGTGCCAATCCCGCGCCGCAGCGGCCCGTGCTGCAAGGCGCGCATCACGCCACGGTCTGCGTGATCGGCGCGGGCTTCACCGGCCTGTCGGTGGCGCTGGAACTGGCCGAGCGCGGCGTGGACGTGATCGTGCTGGAAAGCGAGCGCGTGGGCTGGGGCGCATCGGGCCGCAACGGCGGGCAACTGATCAACGGCTATTCGCGCGGGCTCGATGTGCTGGAGGCGCGGCACGGCCCGGACGTGGCGCGCGAACTGGGCAAAGTGGCGCTGGAAGGGGCCGACATCATCCGCCAGCGCGTGGCGAAATACGGCATTGCCTGTGATCTGGTCGATGGCGGGCTGGGCGTGGCGCTGACGGCCAAGCAGATGCGTGGCCTGGAGGAAGAGGCAAAGGTCTGGGCCGCGCATGGCCATGGCGATGTGCAGGTGCTGGACCGCGCAGCCTTGCGTGCCCATGTCCGGAGCGATCGCTACGTCGGCGGCATTCTTGATCCGTTGCGTGGCCATTTCCATCCGCTCAACTACCTGCTGGGCGAAGCCGCCGCGTTCGAGGCGCTGGGCGGGCGCCTGTTCGAATATAGCCGCGTTCTGACCATCGATGACAGCGGCCCGCAGCCCCGCGTGACCACGGCGCAAGGCGTCGTTACCGCGCAAACGCTGGTGGTCTGCGGCAATGCCTATCTCGGCAAGACCCAGCCCAAGCTGTTTGGCCAGATCATGCCGGTGTCGAGCCAGGTGGTGACGACCGAGCCGCTGGGGGATCTTGCCGCGCAATTGCTGCCCAGCAACGCCTGCGTGGAGGATGCCAACTACATCCTCGACTATTTCCGCCGCACCGCCGATGGCCGGCTGCTCTATGGCGGGGGCATCGTCTATGGCGGGCAGGATCCGGCCAGCGTCGAGGCCAAGATCCGCCCCGGCCTGGTCAAGACTTTCCCGCAGTTGCAGGACGTGAAGCTCGATTTCGCGTGGAGCGGCACCTTTGCCATGACGCTCAGCCGCATGCCGCAGATCGGCCGCCTTTCGCCCAGTATCTATTATTCGCATGGTGACAGCGGCCATGGCGTGACGACCACGCAGTTGCTGGGGCGCCTGCTGGCCGAGGCGATCGGCGGGCAGCATGCCCGGTTCGATGTCTTTGCCGATCTGCCCCATCCGCCATTTCCGGGCGGGCAGCGCTTCCGCGCGCCGCTCTCCACGCTGGGATCGCTGTGGTACACGCTGCGTGACCGGCTGGGGGTGTGACGGGCGGCAAGCCATGGCTGGCCGCCTGAATCGATGGACCTTTGCCGGCCGATCGTGCACAACGATGCCGCTGGCGGTGGTCCGTGCGGGCCGGCCGCCTTCGATCCCACTTTTTGATTCCGGCGCCGAGCGGGAGCCGGAATGTCTTGCGATCAACACCTGAAGGACGATCGAGAATGCGTCGCATCCCCCTGTTTGTTTCTGCCCTGGTTGGCCTGGCCGCAGCCGTGACGGCGCCTGCGGCCCAGGCCCAGAACGCTGCTGCTGGCGCTGCCACGTTCAAGCAGCAGTGCCAGATGTGCCATGTCAACACCGCCGGGGCCAAGGGCTTTGCCGCGCCCAACCTGTGGGGCGTGGTCGGGCGCAAGGCTGGTTCCACCCAGTTCGCCTATTCCACCGCGCTCAAGAACTCGGGCAAGACCTGGGATCCCAAGACGCTTGACACCTTCCTCACCGCGCCGGGCAAGCTGGTGCCTGGTACGCGCATGGTCGTGGCCATTCCCGATGCCAAGAAGCGCGCCGACGTGATTGCCTACCTCAAGACGCTGCACTGATACCTTCGGAGCACTGCCCATGCCCGTTTCGCTGACGATCGACGGCCAGCAACGTTCCCTCGCCGTGGCCGATGACATGCCGCTGCTGTGGGCCTTGCGCGACATTGCCGGGATCACCGGCGTCAAGTTCGGATGCGGAGCGGGCCTGTGCGGCGCGTGTAGCGTGCTGGTCGATGGCGAGCGCCAGTTCGCCTGCCAGACGCCGGTTTCGGCCGTCGCCGGCAAGGCCGTGACCACGATCGCCGGCCTGACCGGGCAACCGCTGGGCAAAGCCCTGGCGGCGGCCTGGGAAGAGCTGGACGTGGTGCAGTGCGGCTATTGCCAGCCGGGCCAGATCGTGGCGGCCGCGGCGCTGCTCAAGGCCAATCCCACGCCCGATGATGCCGCCATCGATGAAGGCATGAGCGGCAATATCTGCCGCTGCGGCACCTACAACCGCATCCGCGCCGCGATCCATCGCGCCGCCGACACGATCAAGGCGTGAGGCGCATGGCCATGACCATTTCCCCCGCCACCTCGCGCCGCGCTTTCCTGGCCGGCTCGGCCGTGCTCGCCGGCGCGCTCGTCGTGCCGCTGCACCGCGCCTTGTCGACCGCGCCGGCCCAGCTTTCCGCCAACGGCTACCTCGCCGTGCTGGCCGATGGCAAAGTCTCGCTGGCCCTGCCCAAGACCGAGATGGGCCAGGGCATCATGACCGCCCTGACCATGCTGGTGGCCGAGGAACTGGGCCTTGCGCCCACCGCGATCGACGTGTCGATTCCCGAGGCAGACCGCGCCCGCTTTGCGCCGGTGGACACGACCACGGGCGGCTCGACCTCAATCCGCGAGCTGTGGAAGCCGCTGCGCCAGGCGGCTGCCAATGCGCGCATGGCGCTGGTCGATGCGGCGGCGCGGCGCTGGAAAGTCATGCCCGATGGCCTCACCCTGGCCGATGGCGCGGTGACCAATCCCGCCACGGGCCAGCGCCTGGCCTTTGCCGCTCTGGTCGCCGATGCCGCCACGCGCGTGCCCACCGATGCCGTGCCGGTGCCGCCCTCGGCCTGGAAAGTGATCGGCAGGGACCAGCGCCGGCTGGACAGCGCCGGCAAGGTGCGCGGCACGGCGCCGTTCGGCATCGATGTCCAGGTGCCGGGCATGAAAATCGCCACGCTGGCGCAGTCGCCGGTGTTCGGCGGCAAGCTGGCCGGTCATGATGCCGCCGCCGCCAGGGCCGTGCCCGGCGTGGCCGATGTGGTGGCGCTCGACGATTGCCTGTTCGTCACTGCCGACAGCCTGTGGACCGCGAAGAAGGGCCTGGAAGCGGCCGCGCCGCGCTGGAACGAGGGCGCCAACGCCGGGCTGGACCAGGCGCAGGTGGATGCCGCGCTGACCGCCGCCGTGGCCCGGCCGGGCGTGACGGCCAAGGCGGAAGGCGATCTGGCCGCCGCGCGGACCGGCGCGGCCAGGACGGTGGAAGCGCTCTATCACCAGCCGTTCCTGGCCCACGCCACGATGGAGCCGGGCAACTGCACCGCCCATGTCACGCCGCAGGGCGTGGAAGTGTGGACCGGCACGCAAGTGCCCAGCGATGCCCGCGCTGCCGCCGCCCGCGTGGCCGGCGTTGCCGAAGACAAGGTGCGGCTGCACAATTTCCTGATGGGTGGCGGCTTTGGCCGGCGGCTGGAAACCGACATGGTGGAGCGCGCCGTCAGCCTGGCCGCCAAGGTGCCCTATCCGGTCAAGCTGGTGTGGACGCGCGAGGAAGACATCCAGCACGACATGGTGCGCCCCGCCTATGCAGACCGCATCAGCGCCAGCCTCGATGCCGCCGGCAACGTCACGGCGTGGGAGCATCGCATCGCCGGTTCGGCGGTGATGGCGCGCTTCCTCGGGGACAAGTTCAACGGCGTGGACGACGATGCCGTGGATGGCGCGACTGCCCCGCTCTATCCGGCCAAGGCGCGGCTGGTGACGTTCAAGCAGGTCGAAAGCGCCATGCCCACCGGCTGGTGGCGCGGCGTGGGCGGCCTGCGCAACACGTTCGTGATCGAAAGCTTTGCCGATGAATTGGCGCTGGCAGCCGGGCAGGATCCGCTGGCCTGGCGCCTGGCCCGCATCATCGATCCGCGCGCCCGCGCCGTGCTGCAAAAGGCGGCGGCCGAAGCCGGCTGGGGCAAGGCCTTGCCCAAGGGCGAAGGGCTGGGCCTGGCCGTGCTGCACATCTGGGATACCTGCCTGGCGGCCGTGGCGCACGTGAAAGTGGACGCGCAGCGGCAGATCGCCGTGCCGCAGGTGACCGTGGCGGTCGATTGCGGGCCGGCGATCAACCCGCTGGGCGTGAAGGCCCAGATCGAGGGCGGGGTGATCTTTGCCCTGTCCGCCGCGCTCTATGGCGGGGTGACGCTGGACAAGGGGCGGATTGCCCAATCCAACTACAACGACGTGCGCCCATTGCGCATGAACGAGGCGCCCCGCGTGATCACGCACGTGATGCCGACCGACAACGCACCGGGCGGGATGGGCGAGCCGCCCGCCGCCGTGATTGCCCCGGCCGTGGCCAACGCGATCTTTGCCGCCACCGGCAAGCGGGTGCGCCAGGTGCCGTTGCAGGCTGGCCTCGAATCGGCCTGAAAATCCTGGTGTGACACAGCAAAAGGCCGCCCCCGGCAGGGAGCGGCCTTTTTCACGTCATCAGGCCGGCAGGCCGCTGATTGCTTTCATTTCCATGAAGTCCTTCAGGCCATAGAGCCCGCCCTCGCGGCCATTGCCCGATTGCTTGTAGCCACCGAACGGCGCGCCCGGCGTCGGCCCCCAGTTGTTGATCGCCACCATCCCCGCGCGCAGCGCCGGCACCACGTCGGCGGCCTTGGCCGGATCGCCGGTGATGCAGGCCGACAGGCCATAGCTGGTGTCGTTGGCGATCTCGATCGCTTCGTCCAGGCTGTCGTAGGGAATGATCGTCGCCACCGGGCCGAAGATTTCCTCCTTGGCGATCCGCATGTCCGGCGTGACGTTGGAAAACAGCGTCGGCGCAATGTAATAGCCGCGGTTGACTTCGGCCGGCAGATCGGGGCCGCCGCATTCCAGCGTGGCGCCTTCATCGATCGCGGACTGGATCAGGCCGCGAATCTTGTCATGCTGCGCCTTGTTGACCACCGGGCCGAGGTGGCCGCCTTCTTCCAGCGGATTGCCCACCTTGGCGGCGCTGTACATCGCCTTGACGAACGCGGCGGCTTCGGCCTGGCGCTCGCGCGGGACGAGGATGCGCGAGGGGCAGATGCAGCTCTGCCCCGAATTGACCAGCGGGCCAGAGGCCGTGGCGGGAAGCTGGCTGGCAAAATCGGCATCGGGCAGCACGAGGTTGGGAGACTTGCCGCCCAGTTCCTGGTGCACGCGCTTGACAGTGTCGGCCGCCGCCTTGGCCACCATGATCCCGGCGCGGGTCGAACCGGTGAAGCTGACCATGTCGATATCGGGATGGCTGCTGATCGCGGTGCCCACGCCGGGGCCATCGCCCTGGACCAGGTTGAACACGCCGGGCGGCACGCTGGCGGCATCCATCACTTCGGCCAGGATCGCGGCGCAGGTCGGGCATTCTTCCGACGGCTTGAGCACCATGGTGTTGCCCGCCGCCAGGGCCGGCGCCACTTTCAACGCGATCTGGTTGAGTGGCCAGTTCCAGGGCGTGATCAGGCCGACGACGCCGATCGGTTCATAGGCCACCTTGAACGCGCCGTTGTCTTCCACGAACTGGAAATTCTGGAGCGCGGCGATCGTGCCCATGAAGCCGCCGATGCCCGCGCCGACCTGGGCGGTGCTGGCAAAGCTGAGCGGCGCCCCCATTTCCTCGGCCATGGCGTGGGCAAGGTCGGGAATGCGCTTCTTGTATTCTTCCACCACGCGGCCAAGCAGGGCGAGCCGTTCCTCGCGCGTGGTGCGGCTGAACGTCTTGAAGGCGCGGCGGGCGGCAGCGACGGCGGCATCGACATCGGCTGGGGTGCCCAGCGTGATCGCGGCGCACGGTTCCTCGGTCGCCGGGTTGATCACTTCATGGCGACGGCCACCCTGGCTATCGACCCACTGGCCGTCGATGTAATGCTGAAGGCGTTCGCGCATCGCGCTTTCTCCGATCCAATAAGTTAGGTTGGCTAACTTTTAGGCGGAGGAAAGCGCGATGGCAAGGCCGCTTGTGGGCGGCAAAAAGGGAAGGTTTCACGCCGTGGACCAAACTTTTGGGCGCGGCGTGTCCGGTCAGACGGTTCGACGACCGGTGAAGAGCTGCACCAGACCCACGATGATGGCAAGGACCAGCAGAATGTGGATGACGCCGGCGGTCACCTTGAAGGCGAACACACCCAGCGCCCACAGCACGAGCAGCACGAGAGCGATGGTCAACAGCATGGGAGGCTCCTGGAACGGGGCGCCCCGTGTTTCACGGTGGCGCGGATTGGCATCCTTGTATGCCGGCTTAACGACGGATCGGGGTGCTGGTTCCCAAAGAGACAGGATGACGGCTGTCGCGAATTTGTGCCGGCTGCGGCCTTGCTAACCATTTCTTGGTAATATTCCTCCACGCTTCCTAATAGGTTGGTGCGGGCCGTGCCAGCTTCACGGGGCCGGGGGACAGGTAGGTTGAGCGAGGAACAGCGCACAGGCTGGATTGTCGGTGCCACCTTCGCGGCGCTGCTGGCCCTGTCGGGCGCCCTGATGGCGGCTCTCAATCATTCCATCCACGTTGCCGATGCATTTACGCGCAAGGACGAGCGCGAGATGGTGGCGCGCTATCTCGATACCCGGGTGCGCACGGTCATCATCGGTCAGACCGGGCAACTGGTGTGGGACGATTCGATGCGCCACGCCGTGCTCGACAACGATATCGCGTGGATGGATCGCGAACTCGGCATGTTCCCGTGGACCAACCAGGGCGCTGCCGAAACCATGCTGGTTGATCACGACGGAACCCTGGTGCGCGCGTGGAAGGAGGGGCGTCCCGCGCCGGACTATCCCTATGCGCAGGCGCGCTGGCAGGTGGAAGCCACTTTGGCCAAGGCCCGCAGCAATGCCCGGGTCTATGGCACGGTGGCGCGCTTCGCCCGGCTTGGTGACACGCTGTGGCCAGAAGATCGGCGCGGCGCGCCACTCTCGCGCTGGGCGTCGACGCTGGTGTGGAAAGACGGCAGGCCCATGCTGTTGACCGTGGCCGCGATTGTGCCCGATCGCGACTATGCCCTGCTCACGGCCGAGCCGCGCTATCTCGTCACCACGCGCGTGATCGATGCAGCGGTCATGCGCGCGCTCGGCGCCGATCTCCTGCTGCCCGATTTCCGCTTCGTGCGCAGCGTGCCGCCGGGCATCTCGCTCAATGTCCTGCCGCGTTTCAGCGCCGACGGTTCGCGAGTCGGCTATTTCGTGTGGACACCGCAATTGCCGGGGCCGACCATCTGGCGCGGCACGGCGCCCCTGCTGGCCACCTGGATCTTCCTGTTCCTGGCGGTTCTGGCCGGGGGCGTGATGATCGTACGGCGCATGCGCGAGACCACGCAGCACCTGCAACTCAGCGAGGCCCAGGCGCAGCACAACGCGCTGCACGATCCGATGTCGGGCCTGGCCAATCGCCTCCACTTTGCCGAGCGACTGCGCGAGGAACTGGCGTGCGCGATCCGGCAGCGCGCGCAGGGCGGGCAGGGTGACGTGTTCGTCGCTTACATCGATCTCGATGCGTTCAAGACCGTGAACGACACCATGGGTCACCACGTGGGCGACGAACTGGTCACCCAGGTGGCGCGGCGCCTGCGCGACGGGCTGCTCCAGACCGACCTGATCGCCCGCTTCGGCGGGGACGAATTCGTCGTCCTGCGCCGCACCACCGGTGGGCTGGGCGCCGCCAACGCGCTGGGGCGGCAGGTGGTGGGCCTGATGGCCGAGCCGTTCATCATTTCCGGGCACAGCCTGGGCGTGACCTGTTCCTGCGGGATCAGTTGGGGGCCGGGCCAGACCGAGGATGCGGCCGAACTGCTGCGCCGCGCCGACATTGCGCTCTACCGCGCCAAGCAGGGCGGGCGCGCCCGCTATCGCTGCTATACCAACGGCATGGATGCCACCGAACGGCTGGCACGCGAACTGGAACTGGAACTGCGCCGGGCGATCGCGAACGACGAATTGCAGGCCCATTTCCAGCCGATCGTGGACCTGTCCACCTGGCAGATCGAAGGGTTCGAGGCCTTGCTGCGCTGGCCGCATCCCGAACGCGGCGACATCGGGCCGGGCGTGTTCGTGCCGATTGCCGAGCAATCCGGGCTGATGGTGCCGCTGGGCACATGGATGCTGCGCCGCGTCTTCACGCAGTGCCGCGATTGGCCCGCCTGCGACATTTCGATCAACCTCTCGCCGATCCAGATCATGGCGCAGGGCTTTGTCGAAACGATCCAGGCGCTGGTGGAGGAAACCGGCATTTCTCCGCGCCGGGTGATCCTGGAAGTGACCGAAGGGGTGATGCTCGACCGCAGCGAGCATGTTGCGCAGTCGCTGCGCACGTTGCAGGGCATGGGCTTCCGCATCGCGCTCGACGATTTCGGAATCGGCTATTCCTCGCTCAGCTATCTGCGCTCGTTCCAGTTCGACCGCATCAAGATCGATCGCTCGTTCGTGCAGAACATCGAGACCGACCACGATGCGCAATCGATCCTGGGGGCGATCGTCGCCCTCGGGCAGACGCTGCGCATGAAAGTGGTGGCCGAAGGCGTGGAAACCGAACTGCAACGCCGCCTGGTGCACGCCGCCGGCTGCGAACTGGTGCAGGGCCACCTGTTCTGGCCGGCCTTGCCCCCACAGGAAGCCTGCGCCCTGCTCGCGCGCAATGCCGCCGATCGCATGCGCCAGGTGATCTGAGCGGGCGATCGCATGGTGCTCAAGCCGCCAAGGCGGCGCCCCGGACGTGATCGGGGGGGGGCAGCTTGAAGGCCGGCAATGCCCTCGATCCCTGCACGAGGTGGAAGCCTGGACCCCGGATCAAGTCCGACGCGACGGGAAAAGCTTTTTATCTTAATGTTTTAACGTCGCCCCGGGCTTGACGCGGGGCCCCGCTCAGTGGTTTGAGCAAAGGCCGCTTCCCACCACTTTCAGCCGCACCCCAATCACTGCACCAGGGCAGCAACCTAAGCCGCAGCTCCATCCCAGAACGGCGCAGCCACGTCTGCCGGAATGCGGGCCAGCCGCCCGCTGGCCTTGTCGATCAAGGCCCAGGTTGTGCGGGCGCTGACGATCACTTTGCCCGTCGCGTCGGCGAAATCCACGCGGCGGTCGAACCGCGCGCCATGGGGCGGATCGGGGATGAAGGTGGTGGCCGTCACGCTCTCGCCCTCGCGCACGTTGCCGCGATAGTCGATCTCGTGCCGGGTCACGACCCAGACATAGGCGGCCTGGTGCTCGGCCGGCGCCACGGCTTCCCAATGGCGGGTGGCAATGGCTTCCATCCACTGCACCCAGACGGCGTTGTTGACATGGCCCAGCTCGTCGATGTGCTCGGGCCGGGCCGTGAAGGCCAGGGAAAACGGCGCCGCCATGGTCAGGCGCCCAGCAGATGCAGCACGACCTGCCGGCGATGGGGCTGGCGGCGGTGTTCGCACAGATAGAGCCCCTGCCACGTGCCCAGCGCAAGTTTGCCGCCCAGCAGCGGGATCGACAGCGAAACCCCGGTGAGAATGCTCTTGAGGTGGGCGGGCATGTCGTCCGGCCCCTCATCGTCATGGGCATAGCCCGCGTTTTCCGGGGCCATCCGGTCCAGCCAGCGCAGCACGTCGCCGCGCACTTCGCGTGCCGCATCTTCCTGGATGCAGAGCGAAGCGGACGTGTGGCGGCAGAACACCGTCAGCAGCCCGCTGGCCATGCCTTGCGCGGCCACCCAGGCCGTCGCTTCGCGCGTGAACTCGTGCAGGCCCGGCCCCGGTGTGGACAGGGTCAATTCGGTGCTGGCCTGGCGCAGGCCAATCGCCAGAGAGGCGCGTTCGGGAGAGTCGCTTGGGGGCGGGGTTGGGCTCATGGCGCTCTCAGCCTGACACGGCTCGCGCCAGCTGTCACCTGCCAATCGCCGGGCAATACAAATAAATGCGAATCATTATCATCATGGTTGCTTATGAAAATCAATCGCAATAAAGCGTCGCGCATCCGGACAGGGTCGACACGGCCCGTCCGCGCACAAGGGGAAATCCAACCATGACCAGCCCGTCGCAGCCCAATCCAGCCCGGCCCCTCGCCCGCCGTTCAGGGGTGCGCCACGCCGCCGCGTCGCGCCCGCTTGCCCGCCCCGCGTTCCTGGCCGCCGGGTGCATCGGCGTGATCGCGGCCGTGCCGGCCCAGGCCCAGGACAGCGCGCAGACCGTGCTGGGCGGCGTGACCGTGACCGACACCGCGATTGCCGAAGCACCGATCAAGGTGGAGCGGGCGGAGTCGCCCAAGTATGTCCGCCCGCTGCTCGATACGCCGCAGACGGTGACCGTGGTGGGCCGCGCCGTGCTCGAAGCGCAGAACCTGCTTTCGCTCAAGGATGCGCTCTCGATCCTGCCGGGCATTACCCTGGGCGCGGGCGAAGGTGGCGGTGGCTATGGCGACAGCATCAACTTGCGCGGGCAAAGCGCCAACACCGATATCCAGATCGACGGTGTGCGCGACAGCGCGCAATATTCGCGCAGCGACTTGTTCAACATCGAACAGGTGGAAGTGACCAATGGCGCCAACTCGGTGTTCGGCGGGTCGGGCTCGATCAGCGGCACGATCAATCTGGTGACCAAGCGGCCCAAGGACGAAAACCTCACCACCGTGCAGGGCGGGGTGGGCACGGCCAACTATTGGCGCGGCACGGTGGACAGCAACTGGAAGCTGGGCGATGACGTGGCCGTGCGGCTCAACGCCATGGGCCACAGCGCCGACGTGCCGGGCCGCGATTTTGAACACAACCGCCGCTGGGGCGTGGCGCCCTCGGTCAAGTTCGGCCTGACCGGCGACACCAGCCTGACGCTGCTCTATCTGCACCAGCAGGACAAGAACATCCCGCAATATGGTGTGCCCTATTACGCGGTCTATGGCAGCTTGCTGCCCGGCGCCCGCTATGCCGGCTATTACGGCTACAAGAACTACGACCGCCAGGAACAGACGATTGATCAGGCCACCGCGATCCTCGACCATCGCTTCTCCGATGCTGTCTCGATCCGCAACCTGGCGCGCTATCAGAAGGTCAAGCAGGACACGTATGTCGATCCGCCGCAGGGCACCTGGTGCCTGGCCAATGGCACGGTGGCCAATGCCACCGGCGCGGCGACGGCCTGTTCGTCAACCCAGGCGGCCGGCACGTTCTACCCCAGCGGCCCGCGCGGCACCTTCCGCCTGACCGACACCTCGATCTGGTACGATCAGTTCGACCTGTCGGCCCGCTTTGCCACGATGGGGCTGGAGCACACGCTTAACCTGGGCGCGGCCTATTCGCAGGAAGACTACGACGTTTCGTCGGGCAGCGGGTTGCGCAATGCCGATGGCACCACGCCCACGATGACGCCGATCTCGATCGCCAATCCCAACCCGGTCTACACCGGCCCGATCAACTACATCACCACCGCACTGGGCACCGGCTCCACCCGCAACATCGCGCTCTATGCCTTCGATGCGATCAAGCTGGGCGGCGGCTTCGAAGTGAACGGCGGCATCCGCTGGGAAAACAACCGCGCCCGCTATCGCGCCGATACGGTGGCGGTGAGCGGCGCGGTCACCACCGGCGCGGCGCAGAACAACACCGACGACCTGTTCAGCTATCGCGTCGGCCTGGTCTACAAGCCGGCCGCCAATGCCAGCCTCTATGTCGCCTATGGCAACAGCAAAACGCCCGCCTCGTCCACCGTGCGCAGCGGCTGCGGCGTGACCAGCACCACCTTGCTGGGCGATCCCTGCAACGTCGCCCCGCAGACCGCGACCAATTTCGAGCTGGGCGGCAAAATCGATCTGGCCCAGGGCAAGCTGCAACTGACCGCCTCGGTGTTCCGCAACGCGCGCACCAACTATCCGGTTGCCGCCAACGATCCCTTGGTCGGCACCACCAATGTGCTCGACGGGCGCAGCCAGGTCGATGGCGTGTCGCTCGGCCTTTCGGGCAAGATCACTCCGGCCTGGACCATCTTTGCCAATGCCATGTATCTCGACAGCGTGGTCAAGCAGTCGATTTCCAACTACTGCAAGGCCCACCTGGGCGCGACGCAGACGCTGCCGACCGGCGGCACGGTGACCTGCCCCACCAGCGATACCCAGGCGGGCAACCCGCTGACCAACACGCCCACCTGGTCGGGCAGCCTCTATACCAGCTATCACCTGCCGTTCGGCCTGGAGGCCGGCTATGGCCTGACCTACCAGGGCAGTTGGTACCTCACCAACGCCACCGGGGCGACGATGTACAAGGCGCCGTCCTATCTCACCCACCGCGTGAGCCTGGGTTACAAGCTCGACAACGGCATCACCGCGCAGGTCAACGTGCAGAACCTCACGAACGAGAAGTACTACACCTCGATCCGCAACAACGGCTGGGCCGTGCCCGGTGAGGCACGCTCGGCGGTGCTGACCGTGGGCTACACGTTCTGAGCATGAAAAAAAAGGGGGCGAGGTGATCGCCCCCTTTTGGTCAATCCGCCCAATAGAGCCTGGTCGGGTTGTCGATCAGCAGCTTGCGCTGCAAGTCTGCCGTCGGGGCGATGCGCGGGATCATGTCGACCAGGTGCCCGTCATCGGGAATGGCATCCTGCATGTTGGGGTGCGGCCAGTCGGTGCCCCACAGCACGCGGTCCTGGTAATCGGCCACCAGCGGCGCCACGGCCTCGGCAAAGGCGTTCCACGGATCGCCGGAAGGATCGAGCCGGTCGGGGCAGGTGGCCTTGAACCAGATGTCGGGCCGCGAATCGAGGAAACGGCGGAACGCCTTCATGTCCGCGCCGTCCGGTCCCTGGGTCACGTCCGGCCGGCCCATGTGGTCGATCACCAGAGGCACGGGGATAGCGTCCATGAACGGGCGCAGTTCTTCGAGAATGTCCGCCTCGAAATAGATCACCACGTGCCAGCCCCCGGGCAGGCGCTTGGCCACCTCGAGGAACTTGTCCTTGGGCGCATCGTCCACCAGGCGCTTGAGGAAATTGAAGCGGATGCCGCGAATGCCGCCTTGGTGCAGCGCGGCCAGCTCGCTTTCCGAAATCGCCGGATCGACCACGGCCACGCCGCGCGCCTTGCCGTTCGACTTGGCAATGGCATCGAGCGTGGCGGCGTTGTCGGTGCCATGGCAGCTTGCCTGGACGATCACGTTCTTGTCGAAACCCAGGTGATCGCGCAGGGCAAAGAGCATGTCCGGCCCGGCATCCTCGGGCAGGTACTTGGCCTTGGCGCTGAATGGAAACTGCGCCATCGGGCCAAACACGTGGCAATGCGCGTCGATCGCGCCGGCCGGCGGCGTGTAGCGCGGCTTCGACGGATTGCCGTGCCAGGAAACGATACGGTCGGTCATGTCATCCTTGCCTTTTGCTGTTGTGCCAGGCTCCCGGGCTTCGACAGGCTCAGCCCGAACGGCATTCTCTCAATTCAATTTCACGCCACCGTTCGCCCTCAGCCCGAACGGCATCCCATCTGAAAATCTCGCACTCCGTTCGCCCTGAGCTTGTCGAAGGGCGGAAGCCAGGGGCAGCGTTACCCGAACACCACCCCGTCCATCAGCTTGCGCGCGGTGCGCAGCAGGGCCGCGGTCTTCACCGCGCCGCTGTCATCCACTTCCAGCACGCAGCTCATTTCGCCGGTCGGGTGCTCCACCGACAAAGTCTTGCGCGCGCCCTCGCTCACCTGCGCCACCTCGGCCGCAGGAGAGCCTTCGAGCAGGCACGCCGTCGCCACCGAAACCGCGCCGAGCACGCCGATCGTGGCATGGGCGCGATGCGGGATGAAGCTGCGCACGGTTACCGCGCCGCCATGCTTGGGCGGAGCCACCAGCATCATCTTGGGCACGGACTTTTCCTTCACGTCGCCCAGGTTCATCAGCGGGCCGACTTCCAGCCGGATCGCCTCGATCCGCGCCTTGAGGTCGGTGGCATTGTCCAGCCACTCGCGGTCTTCATAGCCGGTGATGCCCAGGTCCTGCGCCTTCATCACCACGCAGGGCATGCCATTGTCGATCAGCGTCACGGCCACGCCCTGGATCACGTCCACCGCGTTGCCACTGGGCAGCAGCGCCCCGCACGAGGACCCGGCGGTGTCGCGGAATTCCAGCGGCACCGGGGCATGGGTGCCCGGCACGCCATCGATCGCGGCATCGCCAGCATAAGTCACGGTGCCGCCCGGCGTCTGCACCGTGGCCACGGCCACTTGCCCGGTGTTTTCCATGAAGATCGCCACGCGGGTCTCGTCACCGGTCGCCGCCACCAGCCCGCGCTCGATGGCAAAGGGGCCAACGCCGGCCAGGATATTGCCGCAATTCTGCGCATCGGTCACGATTGCCTGGTCGACGAAGACCTGGAGGAACAGGTAATCGACATCGATCCCCTCGCGGGCGGACTTGCTGACCACCGCAACCTTGCTGGTCAACGGATCGGCGCCGCCCATCCCGTCGATCTGGCGCGGATCGGGCGAGCCCATCACCGAGAGCAGGAACGCATCGCGCGTGGCCACGTCGGCGGGCAACTCGTCTTTCAGGAAATAGCCGCCCTTCGACGTGCCGCCGCGCATCCACATGCAGGGCGCGGAAATACCGGTGGTCATGGGTCTTGCTCCTTGGGTGCGGGGGAGGAAGGAGAGGTGGCGAAGAAGGAGAAGCTCATCTCCCCCTCCTCTTCAGAGGAGGGGGTCGGGGGGTGGTGGAAATCTGGCGCAAGGTCTCGCACCACCCCCAACCCCCTCCTTGCGAAGAGGAGGGGGCTTCATGTGCGCTCCAACCTCAAACGTACTTCAGGCCTTCCTTCTCCAGCCGTTCGCGCATCTTGTACATGTCCAGCCCGAGCACGCCATTGGCCAGCTTCTCGCGCTTTTCGCCTTCGTTGGCTTCGCGCGCCTGCGCGGCTTTCAGCACCTCGGCGGCCTTTTCGCGCGGCACCACGACCACGCCGTCGTCATCGGCCACGATCACGTCGCCGGGGTTCACCGCGCAATTGGCGCATACCACCGGCACGTTGACGCTACCCAGCGTGTTCTTGACGGTGCCTTGGGCATAGATCGCCTTGGACCACACCGGGAACTGCATCTCGGTCAGGTCGCGCACGTCGCGCACGCCGGCATCGATCACCAGGCCGCGGCAGCCGCGCGCCTGGGCCGAGGTGGCGAGCAGATCGCCGAAATAGCCGTCTTCGCAGGGCGAGGTTGGGGCGAGCAGCAGAATGTCGCCTTCCTTGAGCTGTTCGATCGCCACGTGGACCATCCAGTTGTCGCCCGGAGGGGCGCTGATCGTCACGGCCGAGCCGGCAATGCGCGCGCCGCGATAGATCGGGCGCATATAGCTGGCGAGCAGGCCGGTGCGGCCCTGCGCTTCATGCACGGTGGCGACGCCGCAGGCGGCCAGGCCGTCGATCACGGCGGGATCGGCCCGTTCGATGTGCTGCACGACGATACCGGACATGGCGCTTGTCTCCCTACAAAGCATGGCAATGTGCTGCATGTGGAACCGGGGCGGCGCAGCGCCAAATGCAATGTTTGGCGTGTGTCATAAGGAAATGCTAAGCGTGGATGGATGAACCGTTCCGATCCCGCGCTCAACATCCGGCACTTTGCCGCGTTCGCCGCCACCGTGCGGCACGGCAGCGTGACGCGCGCGGCGCGGGCGATCAACCTGACCCAGCCCGCCTTGACCCAAGCCATCGCCCGGCTGGAGGCAGACCTGGGCTGCCTGCTGTTCGAGCGCGGCGCCGGGGGCATGACTGCGACCGAACCGGCCCTGCTGCTGGCCCCGCGCGCCGAAGCGGCGATCGAGCATATCGGCTCGCCGCGCGTCACCGGCACGCAGTTGCGCGCGTTCCTCGCCCTGGCGCGCGCCGGTTCCTATGCCGGGGCGGCGCAGGATACCGGGCTATCCGCCGCTTCGTTGCACCGTGCCGTGGCCGATCTGGGCGTGGCGCTGGGGCAGCGGCTGATCGACCGGCGCGGGCGCACCGTGCTGCTCACTCCGGCCGGCGCGCGGCGGGCGCGGGGCTTTGGCCTGGCCATGGCCGAACTGCGCTCTGGCCTGGCTGAAGTGGCGGCGTGGCAGGGCAAGGCGGCGGGGCGGGTGGTGATCGGCGCCATGCCGCTGTCGCGGGCGCGCTGGCTGCCCGAAACGCTGTTGCGCTTTATCGGTGCCCATCCCGGCGTGGATGTGGCCGTGGTCGAAGGCAGCCATGCCGAACTGGTCGGCCCGCTGCGCGATGGCGAGATCGATTTCATGCTCGGCGCGCTGCGCGACACGGCGATGCTCGATGATCTGGTCCAGGAAGCCGCGTTCGAGGATCGCCCCGCGCTGGTCATGCGCGCCGGGCATCCCCTGGCCGATGCGGGCGTGCCGCTCGATCCGGCGGCGCTGCGGCACTATCCGTGGATATTGCCTGGCGGTGACACGCCGTTGCGGCACTATTGGGAAGCGATGATGCACAGCGCCACCGGCCATGCCCCGCCGCACGTGGGCATCGAGTGTGGTTCGGTGCTGACGGTGCGGCAATTGCTGGTGGGGTCCGACGCGCTCACCCTGCTCAGCCCGGCGCAACTGGCGGTGGAACTCGATGTCGGCCTGCTGGCTTCGCGCCCCCCGCCGGTGCCGGTGCGCCGCACCATCGGCATGACGCACCGGGCGGGTTGGCGGCCAACCGCGCCGCAGGCCGCGTTCCTGGCGCTGCTGCGACAGGTGGCAGAGGAAGGCTTCGCATAAACTTATGGCCCTGGCGCTCTTTGCATTTGTATGCATTGCTTAAGGGTCGCAACAGGTGCGCCATGGAGAGAACACTTGCCCTGATCGGGTTCGGCGAAGCCGGATCGACCTTTGCCAAGGCGGCTGGCTGGGAAGCCACGGCCAGCGCGTTCGACATCGATCCCGCGCGTCATGCCGTTATGGAAGAAGCCGGTGTCGTGGCGGCCGCCACGGCCGACGATGTGCTGGGTGGCGCCGGGCTGGTGCTCAGTCTGGTGACGGCCGACAGCGCGCTGGCCGTGGCGCAGGACCATGCCGCCGGCCTCGCGCCGGGCGCCTTGTTCTGCGACATGAACTCGGTCGCGCCCGATACCAAGCGCGCTGCCGCGCTGGCGGTCGAAGCAGCGGGCGGGCGCTATGTCGATGTCGCCGTGCTCGCTCCGGTCAACCCCGCGCGCCTCAAGGTGCCGCTGCTGGTCTCCGGCCCGGCCGCGCAGGATGCCGCAGAGGCGCTGCGGGAAGCCGGGTTCACCAATGTGCGCGTGGTCGGTGACGACGTTGGCCGGGCCAGCGCGATCAAGATGATCCGCTCGGTCATGGTCAAGGGCGTGGAAGCGCTGACTGCCGAAATGATGCTCGCCGCCACCCGCGCCGGGGTGGTGGACGAAGTGCTGGCCTCGCTCGATGCCAGCGAAAAGAGCGAAAGCTGGTTCACCCGCGCGGCCTACAACATCGAGCGGATGACGACGCATGGGGCACGCCGCGCTGCCGAGATGGAGGAATCGGCCAAGACTCTCGCCGGGCTCGGCGTCGAACCGCTGATGACCAACGGCACCGTGGCGCGCCAGCGCCAACAGGCCGGCCACCCGATCCCTTTTGAAATCAAAGCCAAGGAACTGGCGCAATGACCATGATCATCGATTGCCACGGCCATTATACCGTGCTGCCCAAGGCGCATGATGCCTGGCGCGAGCAGCAGAAGGCCGCGTTCAAGGCGGGCGAAGCCGCGCCGCCCTATCCCGAGATCAGCGACGACGAGATCCGCGAGACGATCGAGGCCAACCAGCTTCGCCTGATCAAGGAACGCGGCGCGGACATGACGATCTTTTCCCCCCGCGCCAGCGCCATGGCCCCGCATGTGGGCGACCAGAGCGTGGCCGTGCCCTGGGCCCAGGCGTGCAACAACCTGATTGCCCGCGTCGTGGCGCTCTATCCGGAAACCTTTGCCGGCGTGTGCATGCTGCCCCAGTCGCCTGAAGCGGACATGACCAGCTCGATCGCCGAGCTGGAACGCTGCGTGACGGAGCTGGGCTTCATCGGCTGCAACCTCAACCCCGATCCGGGCGGCGGGCACTTCAAGCATCCGCCGCTGACGGACGAATTCTGGTTCCCCTTCTATGAAAAGATGGTGGAGCTGGACGTGCCGGCGATGATCCACGTTTCGGGAAGCTGCAACCCGGCGATGCATGCCACCGGCGCCTATTACATCGCCGCCGATTCCATCGCGTTCATGCAGTTGCTGGAAGGCGATCTGTTCAGCCGCTTCCCCACGTTGCGCTTCATCATCCCGCATGGTGGCGGGGCAGTGCCCTATCACTGGGGGCGCTATCGGGGCCTGGCCGACATGCTCAAGAAGCCGGCGCTCGACGGGCACCTGATGAACAACGTGTTCTTCGATACCTGCGTCTATCACCAGCCCGGCGTGAACCTGCTGGCCGAAGTGATCGAGACCAAGAACATCCTGTTCGGATCGGAAATGGTCGGCGCGGTGCGCGGCATCGATCCCCAGACCGGGCACTATTTCGACGACACCAAGCGCTATGTCGATGCGCTCAACATCACGCCCGAGCAGCGCCACGCGATCTTCGAGGGCAATGCCCGCCGCGTGTTCCCGCGCCTGGACGAAAAGCTGAAGGAGAGGGGCCTGTGACGATTGACAAGGGAGCGCCGGCCAAGGCGCCGCTCAACATCCACGAATACCTGGCCGAGTTCGACGATATTCCCGGCACGCGCGTCTACACGGCAGCCCGCGCGCGCAAGGGCTATCACATCAACCAGTTCGCGATGAGCCTGATGAAGGCGGAAAACCGCGCCCGCTTCAAGGCGGACGAGCGCGCCTATCTCGACGAATGGAAGATCAGCGAGGAAGCCAAGCAGGCCCTGCTCGCGCGCGATTACAACGCCTTGCTCGACATGGGCGGCAACGTCTATTTCCTGTCCAAGCTGTTCTCGTCCGATGGCCTGCCTTTTGCCGAGGCGGTTTCGACGATGACCGACATGACCTGGCCGGAATACCGCCAGATGATGCTCGACGGCGGCCGCAGCCCCGAAGGCAATCGCTCGATCAAGGAAAACCTGGCCGCCGCCGCCGCGCGCGCGCAGGAAACCGGGAAGGACAACTGACATGGCGCGCATTACCGCAGGCGTCGGTTCCAGCCACGTGCCCCTGCTGGGCGTGGCGGTGGACCAGGGCAAATCCAATGACGATTATTTCGGCCCGATCTTTGCCGGCTATGAATGGACCCGGCAGTGGGAAAAGGAACAGAAGCCGGATGTGATCATCCTGGTCTACAACGACCATGCCTCTGCCTTTGACATGAAGATCGTGCCGACCTTCGCGATCGGCTGTGGCGAGAGCTACAAGCCGGCCGACGAAGGCTGGGGCCCGCGCCAGGTGCCCGACGTGGAAGGCCATCCCGATCTGGCCTGGCACATTGCGCAGAGCCTGATCCTCGATGAATTCGACATGACCATCATCAACGAGATGGATGTCGACCATGGCCTGACCGTCCCGCTGTCGATGATGTTCGGCCAGCCCGAAGCCTGGCCGGCCAAGATCATCCCGCTGGCCGTCAACGTCGTCACCTATCCGGTGCCCTCGGGCAACCGCTGCTGGGCGCTGGGCGAGGCGATCAAGCGCGCGGTGGAAAGCTTCCCCGAAGATCTCAACGTGCAGATCTGGGGCACCGGCGGCATGAGCCACCAGCTTCAGGGCAAGCGCGCCGGCCTGCTCAATCGTGAGTGGGACAACAAGTTCCTGGACATGCTGATCGGCGATACCGACGCGGCGCGCTGGATTCCGCATATCGAATACCTGCGCGAAACCGGCTCGGAAGGGATCGAGATGGTCATGTGGCTGATCATGCGCGGCGCGCTGGGCGAAAAGACCCGCCTGCTGCACCGCCATTACCACATCCCCTGCTCGAACACCGCGATCGGCCACATCGTGCTGGAGCCGGTGGAAGAAGAAACCGTGCCGGCGTAAGCCAGGGCACCCTTTTACCTCCCCTCCCGCCTGCGGGAGGGGTTAGGGGAGGGCGTGTTCCAGATAGCGGAGG
>NZ_BMZP01000011.1:0-79641 GCF_014652855.1 Novosphingobium pokkalii | reverse complement strand
TTCCGATGCTCTCCCCAAAGTCACGTTTCAGGAAGGGAACATTCCCTCCCCCAGCCCCTCCCGCCAGCGGGAGGGGAGCTTTAAGGAGTTACCCCCATGCGTATTGCCCTGGTCGGTGCCGGCGCCTTTGGCGAAAAGCACCTCGATGGCCTCAAGAATATCGATGGCGTCGAAATCGTTTCGGTGATCAGCCGCCGCGCCGATCAGGCCGCGGCCGTCGCGGCCAAGTATGGCGCTCGCCATTCCGGCACGGAGCTGGATGAAGCGCTGGCGCTGCCCGATGTCGACGCCGTGATCCTGTGCACGCCCACGCAGATGCATGCCGAGCAAGCGATCGCCTGCATGAACGCGGGCAAGCACGTGCAGGTGGAAATTCCCCTGGCCGATAGCTGGGCCGATGCCGAAGCCGTGGTCGCCAAGCAGCAGGAAACCGGGCTGGTCTGCATGGTCGGCCACACCCGCCGCTTCAACCCTTCGCACCAGTACGTGCATAACAAGATCAAGGCCGGCGAATTCAACGTCCAGCAGATGGACGTGCAGACCTACTTCTTCCGCCGCAAGAACATCAACGCCAAGGGCGAAGCGCGCTCGTGGACCGACCACCTGCTGTGGCACCACGCCGCCCACACGGTGGATCTGTTCGCCTACCAGGCCGGCAAGATCGTCAAGGCCAATGCCATCGAAGGGCCGATCCATCCGGAACTGGGCATCGCCATGGACATGTCGATCCAGCTCAAGAGCGAAAGCGGCGCGATCTGCACGCTCTCGCTCTCGTTCAACAACGATGGTCCGCTCGGCACGTTCTTCCGCTATATCGGTGACACCGCCACCTATATAGCGCGCTACGACGATCTGGTGAACGGCAAGGAAGAGCCGATCGACGTGAGCCATGTCGATGTGTCGATGAACGGCATCGAATTGCAGGACCGCGAATTCATCGCCGCGATCCGCGAAGGGCGCGAGCCCAACAGCTCGGTGGGCCAGGTGCTCGATTGCTATCGGGTGCTGGGCGAACTGGAAAAGCAGCTCGCCGCCGGTTAAGCTGCCGAAAGGCCCGCCCCGGTGGCGGGCCTTTTTGTTTGGTCACGGGGCAGGGATGGCGCCGGGCCGGGAAGAGGATGCGAGTGATGGAAGCCCTGATCGCCTATTCCGGGCGCAGCCTGGCGCGCCCGCGCTATTACGCCAACGCGCACGAGCGGGACGAGGTGGAGATCGCCCCGGTCGCCATGCCCATCCGCGATGCACGAGGGCGGGGCACCAGCCTCGACGTGGAAGGCTTTGAACTGGTCCGCGATCCCAGCGCCGTTACCGACTTTGCCGATCGCGCCCAGGTCATGGTCGTCCACGTCCCGGAAATCGTGTCGCTGATCAAGGACTTGACCAGCGCGAGCCGGGTGGAGGTGACGGGCGCGGGCCTGCTGCGCTTTTCCGAACGATCGGGCCGTGCCGGCAGCCTCGACAATTCCATGCCCGCGCGCTTTGCCCATATCGATGTTTCGCCGGGCACCGCGCTGACGATGAGCCAGCGTCTTGCCGCCGGGCGCCCGCACACCCGCGTGGCGCAATACAACGTGTGGCGCGCGCTGTCCGCCCCGCCGCAGGACGTGCCGCTGGCCCTGTGCGACGCGCGCAGCCTGGCGCGCGAGGATTGCATTGCCGCCGACGCCATTTTCGATCCCCCCGGCGGCGCGCCGGAATGGTCGTTCGAAAGCTATGTGATCGCGGCCAATCCGGCGCATCGCTGGCACTGGTTCTCCGATCTGACGGCGGACGAGGCGATCGTGTTCAAGACGTTCGACAGCGATTCGCGCCGCGCCACCCATGTGCCGCATGTCGCCTTCGATCTGCCCGGCTGCCCGGCCGATGCGCCGCCGCGCGTCAGCATCGAGATGCGCGCCACCGCCTTTTGGGAGGCATGAAGCGGGGCGGATTTGCAACAGTTATGATTTATACGTGTCGCGCCGTGTTTTCGCATTGCTGAAAGTTTCGCGTATGTGATACCAAGGTTCCCAGACCGGAACGAACCGGCTGCTATCCTTGGGAGGATACCGAAATGGCGTTTTCACGCTGCGATCTGCTGTGTTCGGCAGCCGCGTTGCTGTCGCTTGCCGCCACGCCCGCTCTGGCGCAAACCGCGCCCGAAACCCCGCAGGCACCGGCCGAAAAGACATCGGCCACCACCCCCGAAATCGTCGTGACCGCGCAGTTCCGCACGCAGCGGTTGCAGGACACGCCGCTGGCAATCACGGCGGTCAACGGCGCGGCCCTGGCCGCGCGCGGGCAGACCAACATTTCCGAAGTGGCAGCACAGACACCCAACGTCACGCTCGCGCCGCAGAACCAGTATCTGGGGCCGGGCATCATCGCCTTCATTCGCGGTGTCGGCCAGTCCGACCCCAACTTTGCGCTGGAGCCGGGCGTGGGGATGTATGTGGACGATGTCTACCTGCCCACGCTGACGGGTTCGCTGCTCGACCTGATGGACCTTGATCGCGTGGAAGTGCTGCGCGGGCCGCAGGGCACGCTTGCCGGGCGCAACTCGCTGGGCGGCTCGATCAAGCTCTATGGGGTGAAGCCCAAGGGCGACAATTCGGGTTCGTTCGAAGCCACTTACGGCAGCTATCACCGCGTCGATCTGCGCGGCCATTTCGATCTCAAGCTGACCGACAATCTCGCCATGCGCGTTTCGGGCGTGAGCAAGAACCGCGACGGCTACGTCAAGATCCTGGACTATGCGCTGACTCATCCGGGCACCACGGTGCCGACCATGGCGACCGGCGCCAATCCGCAGGTCGGCACGCTGGGTGGCACCAGCTTCGCCGCCGGCAAGGTGGCGCTGCGCTGGACGCCGACCAGCGATATCGAAGTCAATGTCTCGGCCGACTATACCCGCGAGCGCGACGAGCCGGGCGCGTCGGTGCTGATCTATGGCAACAACATCGCCCAGTTCGCCGGATCGCCGGTCACCAAGGATCCCAACCGCGCCTGGCTCTATGGCACCGACGGCGCGCCGATCCCGCTCGACTGCCGCTTTGTGCCCAATGGCCGCAACAGTTGCGACACGCTGTCGGGCTATGACAAGCGCTATGTCAGCTATGCCACGTTCTATGACGCGGCGCGGCCCGATCACCAGGTGCCGTACAAGCCCCTGGCGCTCAACCGCCATTCCAACCTCGACAACTATGGCTTTGCCGGCACGATCGACTGGACGCTGGGGCCGAGCCTGGCGCTGAAATCGATCACCGCCTATCGCCACTATGACTCCGACTGGTCGTTTGCCGAAAGCGCGCCTGTCGTGCCCTCGATGCTCAACCAGGCGCAGAGCAACACGCAGTGGAGCCAGGAACTGCGCCTCACCGGCAAGGCGCTGAACAACACGCTCGATTTCGTGCTGGGCGGATTCTATTTCCACGCCAAGGGCCTGTTTACCGGGCGCATCGACCTCAACTATGCGGGCATCGATTTCCTCCACGGCCCCGATCCGACGCCGGCGACCAACAAGGCGATCTTTGCCAACGCGAGCTGGAAGCCGTTTGAGGCCTTCACGCTGACGGGGGGGCTGCGCGAATCCTGGGACCACAAGGAATATGGCTATGTCCGCCACAATCCCGATGGCTCCACGATCCAGCCCTGCACCGGCTATCCGTTCGGCGTGAACCAGCCGCCCAACTGCGCGCTGGCCGCGCTCAACGGGCTGTACAAGACGTTCGACGCCTCGCGGCTCGATTGGCGCGTAGCCGCCGACTATCGCTTCTCGCCCGCGCTGATGGTCTATGGCCAGGTCTCGACCGGCTATCGTTCGGGCGGGGTCAATCCGCGTCCGTTCTATCCCAGCCAGGTCGAGGATTTCCGGCCCGAGACGATCACGGCCTATGAGGCGGGCTTCAAGTCTGACCTGTTCGACCGCCGCGTGCGCTTCAACGTTTCAGCGTTCTTCAACGATTACAAGAACATCATCCTGACGGTGCTCAACTGCCCGAACACTGCCGGATTCCCCACCACGCCCTGCCTCCAGCCCAAGAATGTGGGGTCTGCCCATGTGAAGGGGATCGAGGTGGAAACCACGATCCGGCCGATCGAGCACCTCACGCTCGATGGATCGCTCTCGTGGCTCAAGTTCAAGTACACCACGGTGGATACCGCCAATACCGGCGTGACCGCCAGCATGGTGCCGCCCTATACGCCGGAATGGAAATGGAACGCAGGGCTGTCCTATGACATTCCCGACGTGCTCAAGGGCCTGGTCACGGTGCGCCTCGATGGCAGCTACCAGTCGCACATCTATGTCGATCCCACCAACGTCGACGCGGTCAATGTTCCGGCCGCCACGCCCAGCGCGCTGGCCTATCAAACCGCGACCAACCGCATCGACGACTATTTCCTCGCCAATGCCCGCGTGACCTGGAAGAGCGAGGCGGACACCTGGTCGGTCAGCGCCGAAGTGCGCAACCTGACCAACAAGTATTACTTCACCTCGATGACCGCCAACTTCGGCCCGATCGGCACGAGCGCCGGCGCGCCGGGCCTGCCGCGCACCTGGGCGGTGACGGTGAAGCGGAATTTCTGATTTCGTCTGGTGGTGATGTCGCTCATGGCATCGCACCACCCCCAACCCCCTCCTTGCGAAGAGGAGGGGGCTTTTTTATGGCCGGAATCCGCTTGATCCCTGGGCGCCTAGTGGTACATCTATTCTAACAATTGATAAGATGAGGATGCCATGGGCGACTATCCGCCGACTCCCTATTTCATCGGGCTCAATGCGCCCGTGCGCACCGAATTGACGCTGGACGGGCTGCCGGTGGAAGGCATCTTGCCGCCCGAAGTGCGCGGTGCCTTTTTCCGCGCCGTGCCCGATCCGGCGTTTCCGCCCAAGTTTGCTGACGATCACACGCTGTCGGGCGACGGCATGATCAGCCGCGTGCGCTTCAACGCCGATGGCACCGCCGACTATGCCATCCGCTTTGTCGAGACCGCGCGCCACAAGGCGGAGCGCGAAGTGGGGCGGGCGCGGTTTGGCAAGTATCGCAATCCCTTTACCGACGATGCCGATGTGGCCGGGGTGGATCGCACCGTGGCCAACACCACCCCGGTGTGGCACGCCGGGCGGCTGCTGATGACCAAGGAGGACGGGCGGCCCTATCGCATCGATCCGCACACGCTCGACACGCTGGGTTCGTTCGATTTCGATGGCCTGCTGAAATCGGAAACGATGACCGCCCACGTGCGCATCGATCCTGACAGTGGCGATCTCTATTTCTATGGCTATGAGGCCGATGGCTTGGCCTCCACCAAGATCGCCTATGCCCGCGTGGGCGCCGATGGCGAGCTGAAATCGGAGCAGTGGTTCGACGCGCCCTATTGCGCGATGATGCACGACTTCACGATCACCAAGAACTGGGCGTTGTTTCCGGTCTATCCGACCACCGCCGATCTTGACCGGATGAAGGCCGGGGGCGAGCACTGGCATCACCAGCAGGGCCTGGATTCCTGGCTGGGCGTGATGCCGCGCGATGGCGACGTCAAGGATATCAAGTGGTTCAAGGGCCCCAAGGGCGTCTATTGCTACCACATGATGAACGCCTGGGAGGATGAGGCGGGCCTGCTGCATTTCGACCAGTGCCTGTCGAGCAGCAATGCCTTTGCCTTCATCCGCGAGCCGGCCGGGTTGTTCCTGCAACCCTGGGAAATCACGGGCGGGCTGACTCGCTGGACGGTCGATCCCCATGGGCCGGCGGGCATGGTGGAGGAAACGGTGATCGGCCCGCCGGGCGATTTCCCGATCATCCCCGCCAAGAGCCAGGGCCGCCCCTACAAGACCGCCTGGATGCTGACGATGAATCCCGAACGGCAGGGGCCGCCGGTGATGGGCGGGCCGGTGTTGGGCATGTTCGACATGCTGGTGCGCCTTGATGGCATGGACACGGCCAGCCCGCAGGTGACGCAGGCGCTGCCGATGCAACCGGGCTGGTGCTACAACGAGCCGGTGCATGTGCCGGCCACCGCCGGGCACGATGGCTGGCTGGTGATGATGGTGGATCACCAGATCGGCGAGGATGCCTTCGAGCATTTCGCCTGGGTCGTCGATGCCGGCAACCTGGCGGCGGGGCCGGTGGCGACGGTGAAAATCCCCACCCGGCTGCGTCCGCAGGTGCACGGCTGGTGGGTGCCGCAAGCGCAACTGGACGCGGTGGCATGACCCGCATCGTCATCACCGGCGCCTCAGGCAACTATGGCCGGGGCGTGACCGATGCCCTGGTGGCGATGGGTCGCTCCGCCGACCTGGTCCTGATTACCCGCAAGCCCGACAAGCTGGCCGAGCGGGTGGAGCAGGGCTGCACGGTGCGGCAAGGCGATTTCGATCATCCCGCCACACTGCTCGCCGCCATGGCCAGGGGAGACGTGCTACTGCTGATTTCCGGCACGCGGGTAGGCGCCCGCGTGGTGCAGCACCAGGCGGCGATCGATGCGGCGGTGGCGGCCGGGGTGCGCCATATCGTCTATACCAGCTTCATCGGCATCGATGATCCGGCCAACCCCGCCGAAGTGCGGCACGACCATATCGAGACCGAGCGCCTGATCCGCGCCTCTGGCTGCACCTGGACCATGCTGCGCGATGCGCACTATGCCGATGCCATGCTGCTGATGGCCGGGCCGCAGGTGATGCAGAGCGGCACGTGGTTTGCCAATGCCGGGCAGGGGCGCGAGGCAATGGTCTGGCGCGATGACTGCATCGCCAGCGCGGTGGCCGTGCTGACCACGGCGGGCCACGAAAACCGCATCTACAACATCACCGGCCCGCACCTGGAGACTTTTGCAGACGTGGCCGCGATCCTGGCCGAAGTGACCGGCTGCCCGGTGGATTACGTCGATCTGGACGATGACGCGCAATACGCGATGTTCGATGCCATGGGCATCCCGCGCCGCCCGGTGGACGACCAGACCGTGGCCGGCGTGCCATGGAACAGCGACGACATGGTCAGCTTCGGCCGCGCCATCCGCGAGGGCTTCCTGGAAATCTGCACCGACGATGTGAAACGCCTGACCGGCCGCCCGGCGCGCTCGACGCGGGAGATGGTGCAGGCCAATGTGGCGATGCTGCGGGCAGCGGCGGGGCGGTAAGCGCGGGTTGCAGCGTTGCGCGGGCGCCCTTCGACAGGCTCAGGGCGAACGGAGGGATTGGGATAGATAGATATCGATTACCCAATCCCACTTCCCATTCGCCCTGAGCCTGCCGAAGGGCCTGGCCTTGTGCTTGACCGCGAGGGGGCTTCGACAAGCTCAGCCCGAACGGGAAAGGGAGGACAAACTTCAAATCCGTTCGGGCTGAGCCTGTGGAAGCCCGCCCGCCACCGCAACCCGCCAAGATCAAGCCTGGATCACAAGGCCTTGCCGTAGAGCGCGAGCAGCTTGCTCCACACGATTTCGGCCTGGGTCTGGTCATAGACCGGGGCGTCGATCGTGCACCAGCCGTGCTGGGCGGGATAGACCGCCACGTCGGCCGGGCGTCCGGCAGCGGTGGCGGCGTCCTTGAGCGCAGTCTTGTCGCCGGGGCTGCGCGCATCGTCGTTCTGGGCGATGGCGAAGATGAACGAGGCCTGCGTCTGGGCCAGCAGCTTGTGCGGGCTCTGCGCCGTGTCATTGACCAGGTTGGCGCCATGGCACGACACCGCCGCGCCTACGCGGGCGGGCCGGGCGTGGGCGGCAAACACGGTGTAGGGGCCACCCATGCAATAGCCCTGGGTGCCGATCTTGCGCGTGGTGTCGACTTCCGCCTGGCGATCGAGCCAGTCGATGTAGCTGCCCGCGTCGGCCTGGATCTTGTCCGGGTTCAGCGCCTTGATCATCGGTTGCAGCTTCTGCTGGCCTTCGGGCGTGCGCCAGGCCGCGAAATCGGGCAGCACCGGGGCGGGGCTGTTGCGATAATAGTGATTGATCGCCAGCACGGCATAGCCGGCGGCGGCCAGGCGCGTGGCCATCGTTTCATAGGCCGGGCGCAGGCCGGCGATATCGGGCCAGAGCAGCACGGCGGGATGCCTGCCCTTGGCCGGGGCCACGAAAAAGCCGTCCGCCGTGCCATCGGCCGTGGTGATGGTGACCTTGCGCGATTGCGTCTTCAGCCCATCGGGCGCAGCGGCGACGCAGCCCGGCGCCATCGCCAGAGTCGCGGCGCCCGCACCCATCGCGGCGAACTGTCGGCGGTTGACTGCCAACCACTGGGCGTTGTCGTCTTCGGTCACGCTGTCGCACATGGTGCGTCTCTCCAGAACCTGTCCCCGTCCGCCTGCCCGTGTAGCCGAGACGGGCAGGGCAGGGATATTGGTTTTTCGGGCATTGTGCTTAGGTCAGGTCGGCCAGGCCCACGGCGATGCCGGCCTTGGCCTGGGCCATGGCGGCGCGGCGCAGGCGCTCGATTTCCAGCCGCGCCGGTGGCGCCTCTTCCTGCGGCAGGGCGGCCAGGCTCTCTTCGTAGATTTCCCGGAAGTCGTCGGCAAATTCGGGGTGGGTAAGGATCAGGCCATCGCCGCGCACCAGGCCCGCCACGATCTTCCGGCCCACTTCGTCAGGGTCCATCCCGGCCTCGAACGCGGTGCCGAACTGGCGCAGGGCGGTTTCATCCACCGGGCCAAAGCCGCTTTCGGCATAGGCTGCGGGCCGCTTGAGCGCGCTGTCCCAGGCACTGGTGCGGGTAAGCGCGGGGCAGCACAGCGCGCAGGCAATGCCATGCGGCGCCAAGTTATAGCGCAGCGACTCGGTCAGGCCGCGCACGGCAAATTTGCTGGCGGTGTAGAGGCCGGCCTGGGGGCCGGGCAGGAAGGCGGCCATGCTGGCCACGTTGACCACGCCGCGTTTGCCTTGGGCGGCCCTGATCGCGGGCAGGGCAGCCACCAGGCCATTGGCAACGCCGCCGAAATTCACGCCCATGATCCAGTCGTAATCGGCGTGGCTGGCTTCATCGGCATTGCCGAACACGCTGACCCCGGCATTGTTGATCAGCACATGCAGCGCGCCGAAGTGGGCCACGGTCTGCGCCACCACTTCGGCCCAGCGGGCGCGGTCGGTCACGTCGAGCGGCAGCAGCAGCGGCGCCGCGCGGCCTTCGGCGGCGAATTGCGCGACCACCGCCTCGGCCTGCGCCGGATTGCGATAGGTCAGCGCCAGGCGCAGGCCGGCGTCACTCAGCGCCCGTGCCACGCCCAGGCCGATGCCGGTGCCTGCGCCGGTGACGAGGGCCACCTGGCCAGCCCAGCCTGGCGGAATTTCGGGATGGGACATGATCGTTTTTCCTCTCGCCTTATTGGTCACAATTGTTAGTGTTGCATACTAACAAAAAACGGGAGAGCCTCAAGTGAGCGAGTTGGAACAGCGCCTGGCCGCCCTGGAAGCGCGGGTGACGCAGATCGAGGACGTGAATGCGATCCGCCGCCTGCAATGGGCCTATGGCTATTACATCGATTACAACCGGCCCGAGGAAGTGGCCGGCCTGTTTGCCAGGGACGGGGCGGTGGTGTTCCTGTCGGGCGAATATCGCGGGTATGAAGGGATCATGCGGCTCTATGGCACGTGGTTCCAGAATCTGTTCACCGGCGGCCGGCGCGGGCCGGTCAAGGGGCTGCTGCTCGACCATTTCCAGTTGCAGGACGTGATCACCGTGGCGCCCGATGGGCAGACCGCGAAGGGCCGCTTTCGCGGCATTCTGGCCGGTGGCTGGCACGATGCGATCCTGGCCGACAAGCCCGAGGGCATGCCGCAGCAATTCTGGGAATCGGGCATCTACGAAAACGATTACGTCAAGGAAGACGGCGTGTGGAAGATCCGGCGGCTGGACTACATGATGCAGTGGCAGGCCGATTACGAAACCGGCTGGGCCAAGACCACCGCGCATCTGCAACCGGCGGCGGTGTGCTACCCGGAAAATCCCATCGGGCCGGATGTGATCCTGCCCGAAACCCAGGTGCGCGAAACCTGGCCGCATCGCCAGGAAGTGCCGATGAGCTTTGCCCATCCGGTGCTTGCCGCTGCCTTTGCCGTCGGCGATTTCACGCCGATGCAGAAGAAGTGGCCTTGAACGCCTGAACGGCCTTTCACGTCCGCCCGCGTCTTAGCCCTCGCGGCTGGGGTCGGACTGGACCATCCGCGCGAGCAGACGGCCGGCGGCGCGGCGGAAGGCAGCGCGGTCGCGTGCGTTGAAATCGGTGAAGAGCTGGCGACTCACCTCGGCCATGGCAGGCACCGTGCGATCGAACAGCGCCCGGCCCGCCGCGCTCAGGCGGAAGGGCTTGCGCCGCCGGTTGCGCAAGTCTTCACCCGGTTCGACCAGCCCCTTGTGGTGCAACGCAACAAGCGCGCGGCTGACGTTCATCGGCGGCACGCCCATGATATCCGACAATTCGTGCCCGGCCAGTTCGCCTTCGCCGCCCAAGGCCAGGATGATGCGCAGGTCCGTCGGCGCCAGGTCCAGCGGCTCGGCCACGCCGGTGCGCATCGGATTGGAAACAAAGGTGGCGAGTTTCAACAGGTCGACCAGCAGGGCGGCGTCTTCGTCCACGCCGTCCATGGCGTTGCGGGGCGGTTCGGGAAGGGCGGTGCCCGGCTTCGTGCGGCTGGTCATGCCGCTTACTATGACAAGGACTGCAAGCGCGGCAAGGGGGTGCGTGGATTGCTGCGATGCACGCGAAACAGCGCGGAAATCTGCGGGTTTTGCAGAGGGCAAATGCAATCGAGCTTGTTGTTTGATTGCATCAGATGTTATTATCGGCCGGCATCGGCAAACGCCCTCTTGCGCTCTGTTGATTAGTATGTCTAACTAACAAACAGAACGAGGCCCGATAACGGGTCGATCCAGGAGAGGGGCTTATGGCCAGCATGATTCCCAACACGCAAGGGTTGCGTCTTTTTGCCACCGGCAGCGCCGCCGCCATGGCTTTGGCGCTGAGCAGTGCCGGCCACGCCGCCGAGCCCGCACCCCAACAAGCGCCGGCCCCCCAGGCATCGGCGTCGCAAGCGGCCGCGCCCCAGGGCGAAGCCCAGGCGGCCAGCGCGGACCAGGGCATTCGCGAGATCGTGGTGACCGCGCAGTTCCGCAACCAGCGCTTGCAGGACACGCCGCTGTCGATCACCGCGGTGGACGCCGGCCTGCTCGCCGCGCGCAACCAGACCGACATCTCCCAGATCGCCGCGCAGACCCCCAACGTCCAGCTCACCCAGATGGGCGGTGCCTATGGCTCGTCGATGGCGGCCTATATCCGCGGCATCGGCCAGGCCGACTTCAACCCCGCCTACGAACCGGGCGTGGGCATCTATGTTGACGATGTCTATTATGCGACGCTGACCGGCTCGGTGATGGACCTGCTCGACCTCGATCGCGTGGAAGTGCTGCGCGGGCCGCAGGGCACGCTCACGGGCCGCAACTCGATCGGCGGCGCGATCAAGATGTTCTCGGTCAAGCCGCAGCCGGGCGATTCCGGCCAGATCGAGGCGGTCTATGGCGCCCGCAACCGGGTAGACCTGCGCGGCAGCCTGAATTTCCAACTGGCCGATGGGCTCTATGCCCGCGTCTCGGGCGTGTACAAGCGCCAGGATGGCTATGTCGATATTGTCGACTATGGCTGCGCGCATCCGGGCAACAGCCTTGGCCTGACCGCCGGCGCCAACGTGCCGACCAATTGCGTGACTGGCAAGCTGGGCGAAAAGAACTATTCCGGCCTGCGCGGTTCGCTGCGTTACAACCCCAACGACAAGATCGACTGGGTGGTCACCGGCGACTACACTTATGAAAATCGCTCTAATGCCGCCAGCGTGGTGACGGTGGACGATACCACCAAGACCGACGGCATCAATTTCATCTGCGGCCCGCGCTGCACCTATGCAAGCTGGTACATGGATGCGGGCGGCCAGGCGGCGCAAAGCTATTCCATGCCGCGCAACACGGTGTTTTCGGGCTGGGGCGTGTCGAGCAACCTTTCGGTTGGCCTGACCGACGATCTCAAGCTGGTTTCGATCACCGCCTATCGCAAGTACAAGCAGACTTTCGGCACGGACGATGATTTCACGCCCGATCCGAACATTGCCGGGGCCGGCTACAACGATCTGCGCTTCCACTTCTTCAGCCAGGAACTGCGCCTCAACGGCAAGATCGGCGATCTGGCCGACTGGACCATCGGCGGGTTCTACAACGACCAGACCTCGGTCTATTTCACCCGGCAGGACATCCGCTACATCGGCCATGGCGCGCCGTTCCTGTTCCTGCAATTCCAGGGCAACGACCCGGTCAATGCCAACAGCAAGGCCGCGTTCGGCACGGTGATCCTGCATCCGGCGCCGGGCCTCAACGTGACAGGCGGCCTGCGCTATACCAAGGAGCACAAGGACTATACCTTCGTGCGGCAGAACTGGGCCGGCGGCACGCTGGTCGATCCGTTCGGGGTGGGGGCGCTCAACGGCTCGGTGGCCAATTACAACGGCAGCAAGCTCGATTGGCGCATCTCCGTGGACTATCGTTTCAGCCCGCAACTGCTGGCCTATGCCACGGTCAGCACCGGCTTCAAGGGTGGCGGCGTGACCGCGCGCCCGTTCACCAAGAACCAAGCGGTCAACGGCACGTTCACGCCCGAGACGCTCACGGCCTATGAACTGGGCATCAAGTCTGACCTGTTCGATCGCAAGGTGCGCTTCAATCTTTCCGGGTTCGTGAACGATTACAAGAATATCCAGCTCAACCTGGCGGATTGCTCGGTGCTGGATGGCCTGCCCGTGGGCACCGATCCGTTCCCCTGCGCTGCCGTGGGCAATGCCGGCGATGGCAAGATGTGGGGCGCCGAAGCGGAACTGACCGCGCGCCCGATCGAAGGGCTGGATATCGATGCGTCGCTGAGCTGGATCGATGGCGAATGGAATCGCATCGGCGTGACCGTGGGCAAGTCCATCCAGTTGCAGGACCCGATCGTCACGCCGCACTGGCGGGGCAGCCTGGGGATCCAGTATCGCATCCCGGTCGAAGGGCATGGCTCGCTCACCCCGCGCTTCGACCTGGCCTATACCGGCAAGCAGAACCAGGGTCGCCTCACGCCGACCAGCGCGCTGAGCTACAACCCGGCCTTTGCCCTGGGCAATGCGCGCCTGACCTGGCGCAACGAAAACGAAGACCTCACCGTGGCGTTCGAAGTGCAGAACGTGTTCGACAAGTATTACTACCTGCCGATCCGCTTCTCCGCGCTCTATGCCTCGGCCGGCACGGTCTATTCCAACGTGGGCCGTCCGCGCGAATGGGCGTTGAGCGTCGCCAAGAAATTCTGAACCGATTTTCCGGTCATGAGGGGAAAGGGGCAGCCTTGACGGGCTGCCCCTTTTCGTATTCCGAAACCCGGTTTGCCGCTTGCTATAACCGTATCATTTGTTAGCGTTGTGGAAAGGCCGAATCCGGCCGGGTAGAGGGGAGGCAAGTGATGCTCGATCGCGCCGGCTACGAGCGCTACCTGGCCGCGTTCAATGCCAGGGACTATGACGCGGTGGCCGATTTCTATGTCGATCCGCCGCGCATGGAATTCTTCGGCATCGTCATCACCAGCCGGGAAGAGCTCAAGGCATTCTATGCCTGGCTGCATTCCTGCGTGAAGGAAAGCGTGTCCATCCATAACTTTGCCGCCAGCGAGACGGCCACGGCGGTGGACGCCATCGTCCGCATCGAGGCCTTGCGCGACCTGACGCGCGCCGACCTTGATGCGAAGGGCGCCACAGGCTTTTTCCCGATCCGCGCCGGGGACGTGCAGGAAATCCGCCAGTTCATTTTCTACACCACGCGCCGCGGCCGCATCGAAAAGGTCGAATGTGCTTTGCCGCCGCCGCTGCCTGCCTGATCGATCGCAAGAGGATATGCCGATGCTGCTTCCCCAGGGCGTTCATGTCGCCCACCCCGAACACCTCTTCATCGGCGGCCGATGGGTACCCGCGCACAGCGGCCGCCTGATCGCCGTGACGTCTCCCGATACCGAGCAGGTGGTGGCGCAGGTGGCCGAGGCTGACGAGGCAGACATGGACGCGGCCGTGGCCGCTGCGCGGGCCGCGTTCGACCATGGCCCCTGGCCCACCACGCCCCCTGCCGAGCGGATCGCCGCGTTCCGGGCGATGATCGCGCACTTGCGCCCGCGCGCCGATGAACTGGCGCGGGCCTGGACGGCGCAGATCGGCGGCCTGGCCAGCTTTGCCGGGCCGATGCACCAGGGCGCGCTGATGGCGCTTGATGGCATTGCCGGCTTTGCGGAAGGCTTTCGCTTCGTGGAGCAGCGCCCTAGCCATGCGGCGGCCGCCGCGCTGATCGTGCAGGAGCCGGTGGGCGTGGTGGCGGCGATCGCGCCGTGGAATGGCCCATTCGGGATCATGGCCAACAAGGTGGCCTATGCCTTGCTGACCGGCTGCTGCGTGGTCATGAAGCCATCGCCGGAAACCCCGCTGGAAGCCTATCTGATTGCCGAAGCGGCCGAAGCGGCAGGCCTGCCGCCGGGCGTGGTCAATCTGGTGCCGGGCCATCGCGAAGCGGCCGACCACCTGGTCAACAATCCCGGCGTGGACAAGGTGAGTTTCACCGGATCGACCGTGGCGGGCAAGCGCATCGGCCAGGTCTGCGCTGGCCGGGTGGCGCGCTGCACGCTGGAACTGGGCGGCAAGTCTGCGGCCATCGTGCGCGACGATTTTGCCATCGACCATGCCGCCAGGCTGCTGACCGGCACGATCACGATGATGAGCGGCCAGGTCTGCGCCATGCTCAGCCGGGTGATCGTGCCGCGCGCCCGGCACGATGAGCTGGCCGAGGCGATCGCCAGCGAAATGCGCGCTGTGGTGATCGGCCATAGCGACGATCCCACCGCGCAGCTTGGCCCGGTGGCGATGCAGCGGCAGTTGCAACGCATCGAAGGCTATATCGCGCAAGGGCGCGCCAGCGCCGACCTGGTGACCGGCGGCAACCGCCCCAGCCATCTCGATCGCGGCTATTTCATCGAGCCGACGCTGTTTGCCAATGTGAACAACGCCGATGCCATCGCGCAGGAGGAAATCTTCGGCCCGGTGCTGAGCCTGATCCCGGTGGAGGACGAGGAGGAGGCCATCGCGGTGGCCAATGCCAGCGCCTATGGCCTCAACGGTTCGGTGCTGACCGACGATCCGCAAGCGGCCTGGCGCATCGGCCGCCGCATCCGCACCGGCGGCTTTGGCCAGAACGGGCTGCGCATGGATTTCGGCCTGCCGTTCGGCGGCTTCAAGCAATCGGGCGTGGGCCGCGAAGGCGGGCCGGAAGGCCTGATGCCCTATGTGGAAACCAAGACCATGCTGCTGGATGGGATGCCGGAGGGGATGTGATGCTCACTCGGCGGCTTGGCGGCTCTGCGGCCGCAAGCCATAGTAGTCGTTGGCGATGCGGCGTACGCCCTCCCGGAATGTGGCTCCGCCAAAATTCAGCAGCAGCCCCAAGGGCATGGACAGCAGGCGCAGGTAGGTCAGCACTTGCTTGCCATGCACTGGGGCGCATCGTTCCAGTGACTTGATTTCAACCAGCAGGGCGTTGTTCACAATCAGGTCGGCCCGAAAACCTTCGTTCAGCACCATGCCGTGCCAGACGATAGGTATGGCTTTCTGGCGCTCCACCTGCATGCCGCGCTGCTCCAGCATATGGCACAAGATCGCCTCATAGACTGATTCCAACAGTCCCGGCCCCAAATCCACGTGCAGCTTGTATCCGCAGTCGATGACGGTTGTTACAAGCGCTTCCAGGTCTGCCGAGGCGTTGCTGCCATACATCACGGCATAATGTGCCGCAGGCACAATTCGGACAAGCCATAATGCCGCCAGTTTGGCAGTGCGTCGCTGCACGTCTGAAAGGAACGCCAAACCCGGCGCAGCCGGAGTAGAACCTTCATTTTCCTTCTTCTTCGTGGCTTTGTGTCTTTGTGTGAAATTAAAATAGACAATTTTTCACACAAAGACACAAAGACACAAAGACACAAAGCCACGAAGGAAAGAAGAAAGGATTATTCGCTTCGGCTGCGCCGATTTTTCACAATTCGCGTAAGGGTGATCGGCCGGCTTCACCCCAATTCCAGGCACCCGCCATCCACATAGAGATCGACGCCGTTGATGAAGCTGGCCTCCTTGCTCGCCAGGAACAGGGCGGCGCTGGCGACTTCTTCGGCGGTGCCCATGCGGCCCATGGGAACGACGGCGGAGAGCATGTCACGCATGGCGGCGATGTCGTGCGCGCTGGCGTCGCGCTTGAAGATGTCAGTGTCGGTCGGGCCGGGGCTGATCAGGTTGACGCGGATGCGGCGGGGCAGCAGTTCCTTGGCCACGATCCGGGCCATGGCGCGCAGGCCGGCCTTGGCCGCGGCATAGGCGACATTGCCGGGCACGGCCGCCAGCGATCCGATCGATCCGGTGATCACGATCGCGCCGCCATCGCGCAGCAGCGGCAGGGCGTGCTGGATGGCAAAGAACGCCCCGCGCAGGTTGACCGTGTGGATCTCGTCCCAGAACGTCTCGGTCACCTCGGGAACCATGGCAAAGCCGCCGACGCCGGCGTTGACGAACAGCACGTCGATTCCGCCCAGTGCCTCCGCGATCTCGGCCAGGGCGGCGTGGGTTTGCGCCACGTCGCCCATGTCGGCACGCACCGCAAGGGCGCTGCATTCCTTCGCGGCCGCGTGCAGGGTCTGTGGATTGCGCCCGGTGAGCGCGAGGCGCGCGCCCTCGGCCGCGAACTGGCGCGCGGCGGCAAGGCCGATGCCGGCGTTGCCGCCTAGGATGACAACGCATTGGTCGGTAAAGCGCATGGCGTACCTATCCCTCAAAACATCGGCAGTGGGTTGACCGGGGCGCTCGGCACGTCCTGGATCACGTCCCAGTGCTCCACGATCATGTCGCCCTCGCAGCGGAAGATATCGACCACGGCAAGGCCGGGATCGCCCGGCCAGCGCTGCACATGGGTGTGCACCACCACGTGATCGCCATCGACGAAGCTGCGGTGGATGGTCTGCCGCGCATCGGGCGATTCGGTTCTCACCCGGTCAAGAAAGGCCTTGAGCGCGGGCACGCCCGGCTCTGCCAGCGAGCTGTGCTGGACGTAGTGCGGGGCGATGTAGCGATCCACTGCGCCGCTATCCATGGCGATCAGTACATCGTGATACATGGCCAGCACGCGGGCCAGCAGAGCCTCTTCCTGCGCGGTTCGCGCCATCGCAACTCTCCCCTTTTATTCTAACAATTGATAGGATATGCCAGCCCCATAACCGCGTCAAAGGCTTGTTTGCCGAAAGCCGCGAAAAGGGAGAGACGATGGACCGCGAGGCCCTTTATGCCGCACTCGATGCCTTTCTGGCCGCGCTGGACCGGGGCGACAGCGCCAGCGTGAACTGGGCACGTGACGCGCGGTTTTCGGAAAACAACGTGATGCTGGCCACCGACGATGGCGTGT
Organism: Novosphingobium pokkalii; assembly: GCF_014652855.1. Lineage (GTDB taxonomy): Bacteria > Pseudomonadota > Alphaproteobacteria > Sphingomonadales > Sphingomonadaceae > Novosphingobium > Novosphingobium pokkalii. The sequence goes on along the minus strand of NZ_BMZP01000011.1, from coordinate 62,186 downwards.
GGGGCACAGTGCAGGGGCTGGGCGCCTATCAGTTGCGCTTTGCCGACACGCGCACCGGCCAGGTCGGCTATTTCGGCACCCTGATCGAGGCGATCGAGGAATCGGCGCTGACTGTGCGGCTGGCGCTGAACGAGGCGGGAGAAGTGCAGGAGGCCGAGCTGTTGATCGTGCGGCAGTCCGACAGCGGCATCAAGTTCGAGAACCCGCGCTATTGGGACAAGCCGATCCTGCATCGCGCGCCCGAAAGCCCGGTCGATCGCGCCGAGATGGTGCGGCTCTCGAATGGCTATTTCGATACCCTGCAACGCAACGACGGCACGATCCACACCCGCTTCCACCCCGATTGCCAGCGGGTGGAAAACGGCGTGCAGACCACGCGCAATCCTGAATTCGCCAAGATCGTGCCGGTTTCGGCGCTGGGCTGCGAAGAGCAGTTCCGCATGGGCAACTACCGCTATGACGACGCGCTGCGCGCCCGCCGCTTTCCGCTGGTGGACGAGGAGCGCGGGCTGGTGCTGGCCTTTGGCTTCATCGACCATTCCGGCCGGATCGACGAATACCAGCTAACCGACGGCCGCACGGTGAAAAGCCCCGTGCGCCGCCCGCACAGCTTCTATATCTCCGAACTGTTCAAGATCGACCATGGCATGATCGAGCAGATCGAGGCGAATTTCATCACCGTGCCCTATCGCATGCCTTCCCCATGGGATGCGCTGTGATGGGCGGGGTTCGCGAATGGCTGCGCGGGGCTTCGACAGGCTCAGCCCGAACGGGGTTTTGGTTCTTGAAGCCGTTCGCGCGGCGCTTGACCGATGGGGGCTTCGACAAGCTCAGCCCGAACGGGGAAGGGCAGGATTCGCCAAGCTCTCCCCTCCTCTTCAGAGGAGGGGCCGGGGGTGGTGGAGATCTGACGCCAGGCATCCACCACCCCCCGGCCCCCTCCTCTGAAGAGGAGGGGGAGAAAGGCCCGTCCTCCGTTCGTCCTGAGCCTGGCGAAGGGCGGTGGCGCAATCTTGTCGTCCTGGCCACCGCCAGCCTGACGCTCGCTGCGGCCGCGCCGCTCACCCAGGGTGCGGGGGCGGAGTGGATCGAGCCGGGCGGGGACACGGGCAAGACGCACTGGTCCACGCTGACCGGCATCAACGCGGCCAACGTGGCGCGGTTGGGCCTGGCGTGGGAGGCGGACCTGGGCACCGCGCGGGGGCAGGAAGCCAGCCCGGTGATGGTTGGCGGCGTGCTCTATGTCGCGGGCAATGCCGGGCGCGCCTATGCCTATGACGCCGCCAGCGGCCGCGAACTGTGGCGGTTTGAGCCCGAGGTCGACATGCAGCGCAATCGCACCGCCTGTTGCGACATGGTCAACCGCGGGCTGGCCGTGGCGAACGGCCGCGTGTTCATCGCCGCACTCGACGGCTGGATGTATGCGCTCGACGCCAGGACCGGCACCGTGGTGTGGAAGACCGATTTCATCGAGGACCGCAAGCGCGGCGACAATTCCACCGGCGCGCCCGAAGTGGCGGGTGATGTGGTGGTGATCGGCATGGGCGGCGCGGAATACGATGTGCGCGGCTATGTCACGGCGATGGACATCAGGACCGGGGCGATCCGCTGGCGCTGGCACGTGGTGCCCCGTGATCCGGCGCTCGGGCCCCAGGAAACCCCGGAACTGGAAGCCGCGCTCAAGACCTGGGATCCCAAGAGCCGCTGGGACGTGGGTGGCGGCGGGGCGCCGTGGGACGCGATCAACTATGATCCCGAAACCGGCTATGTGCTGGTCGGCACCGGCAATGGCGGGCCTTATGCGCGATCGAAGCGCTCGCCTGCGGGCGGGGACAATCTCTATCTCGGCTCGCTCGTGGCGCTCGATCCCAGGACCGGGCGGATGGCCTGGCATTACCAGGAAACGCCCGAGGACAACTGGGATTTCACCTCGACCCAGCCGATGATCCTGACGCACATGGTGGTGGACGGGCAGGACCGGGGCGTGATCCTCCATGCGCCGAAGAACGGCTTTCTCTATGTGCTCGATCGCAAGACCGGGCAGGTGCTGCGTGCCAATGCCATTGCGCGGGTCAACTGGGCCAAGGGCTTTGAACCGGGCACGATGAAGCCGATCCTGAACCGGGAAGCGGCCGACTATACCGATGGTCCCAAGATCGTGTTTCCCTCCACCGTGGGCGCGCGCAATTGGTTCCCGGCGGCCTATAGCCCGCAGACCGGGCTCTATTACGGATCGGTGGCCGATATCGGCAACCTGATCTTCATGACGCCCGGCGCCAAGCCCTATCGCGCCCGCGCGCTCAACAACGATGCCGCGCTGATCTTCACACCCGATGTGGCCGCCGCCGTGGAAACCCTGCCGCCGCCGATGGCCCAGGCGGTGAAGGCGCTGCCGGCGTTTGCCGAAGCGAAAGCCAATCCGGGCAAGAGCCAGTTGCGCGCGATCGATCCGCTGACCGGCCAGACGGTGTGGGCGGTGGACAGCGAAGGCTGGCAGGATCGCGGCGGAGTGCTGGCCACGGCATCGGGCCTGATCGTGCAGGGCACGCTGTCGGGCAAGCTGGTGGTGCGCGATGCCCGCAATGGCAAGGTGTTGAAATCCATCGAGACCGGTAGCCCGATCATGGCTGCGCCGATCACCTATACCGTGCGCGGCGTGCAATATATCGCGGTGCAGGCGGGCTGGGGTGGGGGCGGCTGGGCGTTCACCCCGCGCTATTCGGCGGCTTATGCGCGTGGCAACCAGAACCGCTTGCTCGTCTTCCGCCTCGATGGCCGCCGCGTGCCGCTGCCGCCGCTCTTGCCGCCGCTGGAAGTGGCGCCGCCGCCGCCCGCGCAAGCCGCGGGCGTCACGGCCGAGACGATCGCGCGCGGGCAGGGGCTGTTCTTTGCCAATTGCGCGATCTGCCATGCCAATATCCATCGCTCGATGGCGCCGGACTTGCGACGGATGCAGCCCGGCACCCACGAGGCGTTCAGGCAGATCGTGCTGGAAGGTGCGCTGCTGCCCGCCGGCATGCCACGCTGGGACGACGTGCTGAGCGTGGGCGATGCCGATGCGATCCATGCCTACCTGATCGACCTGCAAGGCAAGACCCGCGTCGATGAACTGGCCAAGCAGAAGGCGGGCAAGCCGCTCGACGGGCCGAGCCTGACCATCCTTTCCAACTATTGATCGCAAGGTTCCCGATGGACTTTTCCACGCTCGACAACCCCCGCCTGGAATTCGCCTTTGCCTGCACGCTGAAGTTCACCCGCGTGCAGATGATCCCCGATCTGCCCAGCGGTGGCATGCGCAGCGCGGTCTACGTGGACGAAGGCGTGTTCGAGGGGCCGCGCCTGAAAGGCCGGGCGGTGCCCAATTCGGGTGGCGACTATGCGTTCTTCCGCCCCGATGACACCGCCGTGTTCGATGCACGCTATGTGCTGGAAGTGGACGACGGCACGCTGATCTACATGCAGAACAAGGGCTTCCTGTGGGGGCGGGAGCCGGGCACGATGGATGCCTTGCGCGCCTGGGCCTTTGCCGGCGGCGCCCCGGTGCCCCACGCCGAATACTACCTGCGCGCGCAGCCAACGTTCGAGACCAGCAAGGGACCACACGACTGGCTGACGCGGCATGTGTTCATCGGCGTGGGCGAGCGGCGGCCGGACGGCAACCACGTGAAGTATTACGCGCTGACCTGAACGGCGGCCGGGCGCGGGGAATATTGGCATTTTGTAATTATCGCGGCCGTGGCCGATTTGCTATCGGCGGCGCTCCTTTGAGGGCGCGTGTGGCATGTCGGGGCGTGTGGGTAGGCAGACTGTGGTTGTGGCGGCGCTGGCGGGAGCCATGGCCTTGGTCACGCCGTGCCGTGCCGCGCCGGAGGAAATCCAGGTCTACATGGACGAAATGGACCAGCCCGGCCATTTCGGGCTCGACACCCATATCAACGACGTGACCGCCGGCACGCCGACCGACGATTATCCGGGGCAGCAGCAGGCACTGCACCGTCTGCGCATCACGCCGGAATTCTCTTATGGCATTACCTCGGATCTGGAAGCGGGGCTCTATCTGCCGCTGGCCACGCTCGACGGGCAGGGGCGGCTCGATCCCGGCGGGGTCAAGACCCGGCTGAAATTCATCGCGCCGCGCCGGCCGGGGCAAAACTGGTGGTGGGGCGCCAATTTCGAGATCGGCCACGTCAACCACAAGCTCGACATCAACCCGTGGAATGCCGAGCTCAAAGGCATCGTTGGAACCCGGCTGGGCAAGTGGACCCTGGCCGAAAACGCCAATGTCGATTTCGTCGTGTCCGGCCCGGCCGCCCATTCGCCCGAAGTCGAGTTCGACACGCGGGTGGCCTATGCCATGACCCGGAAAGTGTCGCTGGGCATCGAAAGCTATAACGGCACCGGCACCTTCGCCCATTTCGGCGCCGTACGCGACAGCGACCAGGCGATCTATGCCGTGGCAGACCTCGACCTGGGCCACTGGGCGCTCAACCTGGGCGTGGGCCATGGCTATGGCACGAATGCCGACCGCACGATCGTCAAGGCGATCGTCAGCCTGCCGCTGGAGCGGATCATGGGGCGGCGCAACGCTGTCGACTAGGTCAGTTTCGCGCGCCGGCCTCGATCAGTTCGGCGCGCGGTCGTAGAGGGTGTCTCCGTTGGCCTTGGCCAGCATCTGGCGCAGCGAGAGTTTCTCGTCGGGATAGTGGATTTCGGCCACTTTCCAGCCTTCCAGATCGCGCTTGAGGACGATCAGCAGATGCGCGATGCCGGCGCCGTTGGCATCGTGTCGGGCCACGGTCACGCGCACCACGGCCTGTTTGGCATCGGCATGGCGCAGGACGATGGCCGGTTGCAGATCGCGCGGGTTGCTGCACAGGCACAGCGGGTCGGCGGTCAAGGTCGTGCCGTCGCCCTGGGTCGTGTCGGCAAGCAGGCCGGCCAGCTCGTCGGTGAGATAGCGGTTGCGCAGATCGCCCACGGTGGACACCGCGGCGTTGAGCCCGTCGTCGGCATACATCGCCTTGACGAAGGCCACCGGATCGCTGGGCGTATCGTCGCCGAAAGAGCCGGCGCGGGCGGAGGATTCGGCAAACGGGTTGGCCACGGGCGGCCCGGGATCGGCATCGGGCGTGCCGGCCGGAACGGGCGGGGCCGGGTCGCAGGCGGTGGTGAGGGCCACAAGCACCAGGGCCGTTGCCAGGTGCATCCTTCGGTCGATCGTCATGCCAGGTTCTTGCTCGCCCATTGCGCGGGTTGATGGAAGTCCTGGTCCCCGGCCGAGAGCGATAGCGCATGTTGCGCCGCAGCGCGACAGGAAATGCAGATCGCACCTTGACGCGCGCTGCCCGGAGCGTCACAATAATAACAATTGTTAGAAAATGAGTCCGCATGCAGGACCGCATTGGGAGAGATTCGCCGGTGAAACTGCACCTGCCGCCCCGCGTCAGCCCCCAGGGCTTTGCCGCCGCGCTCAAGGCCTATGCCGGCGTGGTGGGCAAGGACTGGGTCATGGCCAGCGAAAGCGACCGTGACGCCTATTCCGATATCTATGCCCCCGGCGATGCCGCGCAATGGGCCGCCTCTGCCGCCGTGGCGCCGGCCAATGTGGAGGAGGTGCGCGCGTGTCTGCGCCTGGCCAACGAGCACAAGACGCCGCTGTGGCCGGTCGCGCGGGGCAAGAACCTGGGCTATGGTACGGCCGCGCCGCGCATGGCCGGCTCGATCGTGCTCGATCTGGGCCGGATGAACAAGATCATCGACATCGATCCCAAGCTGGCGACCTGCGTGGTCGAGCCGGGGGTGGGGTTCTTTGACCTGCATGACGCGATCCTGCGCGGCAACCATCCCTTGTGGATGAGCGTGCCCGGCAATGGCTGGGGCTCGGTGATCGGCAACGCGCTCGATCACGGCATCGGCTACACGCCCTATGGCCTGCATGCGCGCAACCTGTGCGGGCTGGAAGTGGTGCTGCCCGATGGCGATCTGCTGCGCACCGGCATGGGCGCGATGAGCAACAATCCGGCCTGGCACCATTTCCCGTTCAGCTACGGCCCCACGTTCGACCTGGCGTTCACCCAATCGAACCTGGGCGTGGTGACCAAGGCGGGCCTGTGGCTGCAACCCGCGCCCGAAGCCTCGCTGGAGCTGATCTTCGACATTCCCGAAGAGGGCGATATCGGCTGGGTGGTCGATACCATCGCGCCGATGAAGATTTCCGGGCTGATCGAACAGAATGTGTTCATCCCGAGCTGGCTGGGCAAGATGGTGCTGAAAGGCCAGCGCCACGATTTCTGGGACAAGCCCGGTGCCATTCCCGAATGGCGCGTGGCCGAACTGCTCAAGCAGTACAAGCTGGGCTACTGGCAGGTGGCGCTGCGTCTCTATGGCGAGGAACCTGTGATCAAGGCCAAGGCCGAGATCGTGAAGGCGGCGATGAAGCGCCACCTGGCCGCGCCGCCGCAGGAGAACTGGTGGCGCCAGGGCGATGCGATCGGGCAGTACGAGATCACCATGGGCGTGCCCTCGGCCGTGCCCTTGCAGATGTCGGACTGGATCGGCGGGCGCGGGGCGCACATGGGCTTTTCCCCCGTGGTGCCGGCCAGCAGCGAGCATGTGCTGGGGCAGCTCAAACGCAGTCGCAAGATCATTGCCGACCATGACGTGGATTTCTACGCCAGCTTCACCATCGGCGGGCGCTTTGCCAACAACATCAACATGCTGATGTACGATCGCGACGATGCGCCGATGGTCGAGAACATGAAGGCGCTGTTCAACGCGCTGATCACGCAGACGGCCAAGGCCGGCTATGGCGAATATCGCACGCACCTGGGCTGGATGGACCCGGTGATGGACACCTTCGATTTCAACAACCACGCGCTGCGCCGCTTCGACGAGAAAGTGAAAAGCGCACTCGATCCCAACGGCATCATCGCGCCGGGCAAACAGGGCGTGTGGCCGGCCGCCTATGCGGCGCAGCGCCATTCCGCACCCCAGGATGGCGCCGGCAAGGGAGGCAAGGCATGATCCGCACCGTTCTGTTTGCTGCCGCCGCTATGCTGGGCGCCGCGATCGCGCTGGCGCAGGCCGGTGGACCCCATGGCCCACCGCCGCCCTATCCGTTGCGCCCGGCCTATCCCGCTGGTGACCGCCATGCCCCGGGCGGCGATGGCAAAGTGCTGTTCGAGGCGCACTGCGGCTATTGCCACCTGGCCGGCGGCATGGGCAGCAACCTGATCACCAAGCAGCAGGTGATGATGGGCCATGCGCCCGACCAGGGCCTGCTGGCCAACCGCAGCGACCTGACCGCCGATTACGTCAAGGCCGTGGTGCGCAACGGCAAGGGCGCCATGCCGATCCAGACGCGGGTGGACATCACCGATGCCGAGCTGGATGCAGTGGCCAGGTATCTGGGGAAGGCGGGCTGATGCGCGGCGCCGTGGATCGCCGCACGCTGTTGCGCAGCGGCACTTTGGCCGTGGCGAGCGTGGCCATGCCGGCATCGGCCCATGCCGCCGCGTTGCCCGCGCTGGTGGTGTTCGACAGCCGCGTGGCCGAAAGCCGGGCCTTTGCCGCTGCCTTTCCACTGGCCGCGCGGCACGACGTGGCGCTGGGGCCGCTGGCCCTGGCGCGCCGCCTGGCTACCGTGGGCCAGGGCCGCGTGGAAGGGCTGACCGGGTGGAGCGACTGGGTCATGCTGCGCAGCGCGGCGCGCGGGCGGGGCCTGCGCGCCACGGCGGAGCAGGCGGCGGAGGCGCCGCTTTCGGGCCGGCGTCACCTGTTCCGCTGGAGCATGGCCGTGCCGGCGTGACGTGGCGCGGCGGATTGCCAATGCCGCTGGGCAAAATGCCTTTTCGGGCAGCAAATGTGAAACGCAGGCACAAGGCAGCTTGACCGCCACCAATCCGCAATTAGTATGCAACACTAACAAATACCGGGGTAACCGGAATCGGGAGAGCCTTTGCCCCAGGTCGCCTGTCCGCGCCTGGTTTTGCCGGTGGCGCGGCGCGGCGCTCTCCTTGTGGTTCCGGTCGGATGCGGATGAGGAGAAGCCATGCGTGCCATTGATTACTTCGACCGTGGCCATGATCGCGATCCCGCGCGGCTGGCGATTGTCGATACGCAAAGCGGCCTGCAACTGACTTTTGCCCAGACCAAGGCGCTGAGCGAACGGATCGCCGCCGCGCTGCAACGCCATGGGTTCGAGAACCAGGACCTGCTCGGTCTTTATGGCCCCAACGATGGCATGCTGCTGGTGGTGCTGCTGGCGATGTGGCGCGCCAACGGCAAGTGGATCCCGGTCAACACCCGCAACGCGATCGATGCCAACGCCGCCTATATCAACTATGTGCGGTGCAAGTGGCTGGTCTATCATTCCAGCAAGGCCGACGAGGTGGCGCAGTTGAAAGCGCTGTGCCCGGTCTTGCAGCATTTCGTCTGCCTCGACCGGCGCATGGGCGATGATCCGTCGCTCGACGAATTCATCGCCGGGGTGGCGGCGGCCGATTTCGTCGAGCCGGAAATCGACGCCTTCGGCAACCTGTTCGACATGGTCGGGATTTTCCCCACCGGTGGCACCACCGGCCCGTCCAAGGGTGCCAATGTGACCAACCTGGGCTGGGGCACGATGATCGAGACGGCGGCCGACGCCATGGGCGGGCGTACCGACGATCCCGTGGCGCTGGTTTCCGCGCCGATCACCCATGCCGCCGGGCCGATCGCGCTGTCCACGCTCAGCCTGGGCGCAACGCAGGTTATCCTGCCCGGCTTCGATGCCGAAGCGGTGCTGGCGGCGATCGAGCAGCACAAGGTCACCCACATGTACCTGCCGCCCACGGCGCTGTACCAGTTGATGGCCTCGCCCCGGATCGGCGCGCACGATTATTCCAGCCTGAAGATCTTCATCCTGGTCGGCTCGCCCTGCTCGCCCGAAAAGCTGCGCCAGGCGGTGGAAATCTTCGGCCCCTGCATGTGCCAGGCCTATGGCCAGGTGGAATGCCCGATGATCGTCGCCTGGTTCCCGCCCGAGGATGTCGCCCGCTTAGCCCGTGAGGCGCCGGAAAAGCTCGCCGCCTGTGGCAAGCCGACGCGCTCGATCAAGGTGGCGCTGCTCGACGACGATGGCCGGCAGGTGCCGCTGGGCGAAGCAGGCGAAATCTGCGCGCGCGGCGCGCTCGTCACCCACAGCTATTTTGAAAAACCCGAGGAAACCGCCGAGATCCGCAAGCATGGCTGGCACCATACCGGCGACGTGGGCAAGCTCGACGCGGAGGGCTACCTCTACATCGTCGACCGCAAGAAGGACATGGTCGTCTCGGGCGGGTTCAACGTGTTCACCGCCGAAGTGGAAGCGGCGGTGACCGAACTGCCCCAGGTGCGCGAGGCCTGCGTGTTCGGCATCCCGCACGAAAAGTGGGGCGAGCAGGTGCACGCCGTTGTCGTGGCCCAAGGCGTGAGCGAGGCCGAGATCATCAGCTTTGCCAAGGCGCGCCTGGGCGGGGTGAAGGCGCCCAAGTCGGTGGAATTTGTCGACGCCATTCCCCGCACGGCGGCCGGCAAGATGGACAAGAAGGCCCTGCGCACGAAGTACTGGGGCAATGCCCAGCGCATGGTGAACTGAGCACAATAAACGGACCTGAAAAATCAGGCGCAAGAACGATGTTGCATGGAGAGAGTGATGCGGAACGGGTTCGTGGCTGGGTTGGGCCTCGCATCGCTGGCGGCGCTGGCGCTGGCAGGGTGTGGCAAGGCGGTGGGTGATACGCCGGCGGGGGCGGCGACAAGCGGGGTGACCGATGCCCTGATTGCCGCGGCTCCGCAGGATGAATGGCTCAGCTATGGCCGCGACTATGGTGAGCAGCGCTTCTCTCCGCTCGACGCGATCAACGCCGGCAATGTCGCGCAACTGGGCCTCGCCTGGTCGGTCGATTTCGACACTGCGCGCGGGCAGGAAGCCACGCCGCTGATGCACGATGGCGTGCTCTACACCACCACCGCCTGGTCGATGGTCAAGGCCTATGACGCGCGCACCGGCAAGGTGATCTGGGAATACGATCCCAAGGTGCCGCGCGAGCAACTGGTTTCGGCCTGCTGCGACGCGGTCAATCGCGGCGCGGCGCTCTATGGCGACAAGATCTATGTCGGCACGCTCGACGGGCGGTTGATCGCGCTCGACCAGAAGACCGGCAAAGTGGTGTTCGACAAAGTCGTGGTGCCCGATCGCCAGAACTATGCGATCACCGGGGCGCCGCGCGTGGTCAAGGGGCGCATCGTGATCGGCGCGGGCGGCGGAGAATACCGCGCGCGCGGCTATATCGCGGCCTATGATGCGCAGACCGGCACGCCCGTGTGGACATTCCACACCGTGCCCGGCAATCCCAAGGATGGATTTGAAAACAAGGCGATGGAGGCGGCGGCCAAGACCTGGACCGGGGATTGGTGGACGCTGGGCGGCGGCGGCACGGTGTGGGACGGGATCACCTATGATCCCAAGACCAACCTGATCCTCTTCGGCACCGGCAATGCCGAGCCGTGGAACCCGGCGCCCGCAGGGCGCAGCGGGGATTCGCTCTACACCTCCTCGATCGTGGCGGTGAACGCGGATACCGGCGCCTATGCCTGGCATTACCAGGAAACCCCCGAAGACCGCTGGGACTTCGATTCCGACGCGCAGATCACGCTGGCCGACGTGACCATCGACGGCAAGCCGCGCCACGTGGCGCTGCACGCGCCCAAGAACGGCCATGTCTATGTGCTCGATGCCCAGACCGGCCAGTTCCTCTCGGCCACGCCGTTCGTGCCGGTGAACTGGACCACCGGCATTGACCCCAAGACCGGGCGGCCGACGATCAACCCCGAAGCCCGCTATGAAAAGACCGGCAAGCCGTTCATCGGCCTGCCCGGCGCGGGCGGGGCGCATTCGTGGCAGCCGCAAAGCTTCAGCCCCAAGACCAACCTGCTCTATATTCCCGCCAATGTCGCGGGCTTCCCCTATTTCGCGGCGAAGGACTGGAAGCCGAGCGGCATGGGTTTCCAGACCGCGATTGATGGCTATGCCACGGCCATGCCGGCCGATCCCAAAGTGCAGGCCGGGGCGCTGGCCGGCACGACCGGCGCGCTGATCGCGTGGGACGTGGCCAATCGCAAGGTCGCCTGGCGGGTGGACCAGGTTTCGCCATGGAACGGGGGCATTCTCTCGACGGCGGGCAACCTGGTGTTCCAGGGCAATGCCCAGGGCCAGTTCGTCGCCTATAGCGCCGACAAGGGCCAGAAGCTGTGGTCGTTCCCGGCGCAGAGCGGGATCGTGGCCGCGCCGATGACGTATGCCATCGGCGGCGAGCAATATGTGGCCGTGATGGTCGGCTGGGGCGGGGTGTGGGACGTGGCCACCGGCATCCTGGCGCACAAGGGCGGTGCCTCGCGCAACATCAGCCGACTGCTGGTGTTCAAGCTGGGCGCCAAGGGGCAATTGCCGTCCCCACCGCCCAGCAATGCCGGGCCGCTCGATCCGCCGCCGCTGACCGGCACGCCGCAGCAGGTGGCCCACGGCGGGCAGCTCTATGGCCGCTATTGCAACGTCTGCCACGGCGATGCGGCAGTGGCTGGCGGCGTCAACCCGGATCTGCGGCACTCGGGCGCGATCGGATCGGCCGAAGGGATCAAGATGGTCGTGCTCGACGGCGCGCTGCACGAAGCGGGCATGGTCTCGTTCAAGAGCGTGCTGAGCGCCGACGATGCCGAGGCCATCCGCCAATACCTGATTTCCCGCGCCAACGAGGACAAGGCGTTGGAAGCGAAAACCGGCCAGCGCATCGGCAAGGGCACGGCGCGCAACTGATGCGCGCTTGGCCCAGTAAAATTGTTATGATACATTACATATAGCGGAGAGGACTCGGCCATGAACGAAACGACCACGATTTCGCGCCAGCAGCGGGCCTATTCGGCGCAGGCGGCGGCCTTCCTGGCGCGCAAGCCGCAACTGTTCATCAACAACGAATGGGTGGACAGCAGCCATGATGCCGTGATCGCGGTGGAGGATCCCTCCAACGGCAAGACCGTGGGCCATGTGGTCGATGCCTCTGACAAGGACGTGGACCGCGCGGTGGCCGCCGCGCGCGCGGCGTTCGACGATGGCCGCTGGTCTGGCCTGCCGCCGATGGTGCGCGATCGCACGATGAACCGCCTGGCCGACCTGCTCGAAGCCAATGCCGCGCTGTTTGCCGAACTGGAAGCGATCGACAACGGCAAGCCGATGACCATGGCCGGCGCGGTGGATATCCCCGGCGCGATCAGCCAGTTGCGCTTCATGGCCGGCTGGGCCAGCAAGATTTCGGGCGAGACCACGCAGCCCTACACCATGCCCGGCGGCCAAGTGTTCAGCTATACCGTGCGTGAGCCGGTCGGCGTCTGCGCGCAGATCGTGCCGTGGAATTTCCCGCTGCTGATGGCCTCGCTCAAGATCGCGCCGGCGCTGGCGGCGGGCTGCACGCTGGTCTTGAAGCCGGCCGAGCAGACTTCGTTGACCGCGCTCAAGCTGGCCGACCTGGTGGTGGAAGCGGGCTTCCCGGCCGGCGTGATCAACGTGATCACCGGCAATGGCCACACTGCCGGCGATCGCATGGTCAAGCACCCCGACGTGGACAAGGTGGCGTTCACCGGATCGACCGAGATCGGCAAGCTGATCAACCGCAACGCCACGGCGAGCCTCAAGCGGGTGACGCTGGAACTGGGCGGCAAGAGCCCGGTGGTGGTCATGCCCGATGTGGACGTGGCGCAGGCCGCGCCGGGCGCGGCGGGCGCGATCTTCTTCAATTCGGGCCAGGTCTGCGTGGCCGGCTCGCGCCTCTTCGCGCACAAGTCGGTGTTCGACCAGGTGCTGGAAGGCATGGCCGCCACGGCCCCGTTCTGGAGCCCGCGCCCCAGCCTCGATCCGGAAGCGCACATGGGGCCGCTCGTCAGCAAGGAACAGCACGAGCGCGTGCTGGGCTATATCGAGGCGGGCAAGCGCGATGGCGCCAGCGTGGTGATGGGCGGCGACGTGCCGGCCAGCGACGGTGGCTATTACGTCAACCCGACGATCCTGGCCGATGTGAACCCGCAGATGAGCGTGGTGCGCGAGGAAATCTTCGGCCCGGTGGTGGTGGCGCAGCGCTTCGAGGACCTGGATGAAGTGGCGCGCATGGCCAACGACACCTGCTTTGGCCTGGGCGCGGGCATCTGGACCAGGGATGTGGCGGTGATGCACAAGCTGGCTGCACGCATCAAGTCCGGCACCGTCTGGGGCAATTGCCACGCCATGATCGATACCGCGCTGCCGTTTGGCGGCTACAAGGAATCGGGCCTCGGCCGCGAGCAGGGCCGCCAGGGCGTGGAAGCCTATCTCGAAACCAAGACCGTGATTATCCAGCTTTGATTTGAAACAGCCCCTCACCCCAACCCTCTCCCCTGAAGGGGAGAGGGAGCGGGAATGCCCTCTCCCCTTCAGGGGAGAGGGTTGGGAGAGGGGGACAAGGAACCAGCAATGCCCATCGACCTGACCAAGATCACCGCCATCGACGTGCACGTGCACGCCGAAGTCTCGTGCCACGATCCCGAAGACCCGGTGATGGGCCAGTTCTTCGATGCCGCATCCAGCTATTTCAAGGCGCCGCGCGAGCGGCCCAAGATGCCCGAGATCGCGCAGATCTATCGTGAGCAGAACATCGCGTTCTGCCTGTTCACGGTGGATTGCGAGGCCGGCATCGGCGCCAAGCGGGTGTCGAACTACGAGATTGCCGAGTTCGCCGCGAAAAACGACGACGTGTGCATTCCCTTTGCCTCGATCGACCCGCACAAGGGCAAGTATGGCGCGCGCGAGGCGCGCGACCTGATCGAGAACCACGGCGTCAAGGGCTTCAAGTTCCACCACATCTGCCAGAACATCCACCCGGCCGAGCAGGTTGGCTATGCCATCTACGAAGTGATCAATCACTACAAGCTGCCGGCGATCTTCCACACCGGGCATTCCGGCATGGGCACCGGCATGCGCGGCGGCGGCGGCATCCGCCTGAAGTATGGCCAGCCGATGCTGGTGGACGACGTGGCGGTGGATTTCCCCGACATGAAGATCATCCTGGCGCACCCGTCGTGGCCGTGGGTGGATGAAAGCCTGTCGATGGCGCTGCACAAGAACAACGTCTACATCGATCTTTCCGGCTGGAGCCCCAAGTATTTCCAGCCGCAGATCATCCAGTATGCCAACACCCAGCTCAAGAAGAAGATGCTGTTCGGCAGCGATTTTCCGCTGATCCGGCCGGACAAGTGGCTCGACGCCGCGCGCCAGGTCGGCTTCCGCGACGATGTGCTGCCGGGCATCATGAAGGACAACGCGGTCAAGCTGCTGGGCCTGGCATGAGCAGCGCCGATCCGGCCGACATTCGCGCATGGCAGCGACTGGCCGACGATATCACCACCTCGGGCCGGCTGGAGCCGCGCGACGTGGGGCGGCTAGCCGCGCTCGGCGTGGCGCATGTGATCAACCTGGCGCTGGAAACCCATCCGGAGGCGCTGGCCGACGAAGGCGCACGGCTGGCGGCGGCGGGCATGGTCTATACCCATATCCCGGTGCCATTCGACGCGCCTGGAGACGCGCATTTCGCCGCGTTTCGGACTGCGCTGGAGCAGGGGCCGCGCCCGGTGCACGTGCATTGCATCATGAACTGGCGCGTCGCCGCGTTCTTCTATCGCTGGCACCGCGACGTGGCCGGCATGCCCGAAGCGCAGGCGCGCGCGCTGATGGCGCAGCAGTGGACGCCCGAAGGCTCCGACCGGCCGGAGGCGCCGGTCTGGGCGGCGTTCATCGCCGGTGCGCGGACCGGCGCGTGATGGATTTTGCCGGCCGCCATGTGGTGATCACCGGCGCTTCCACCGGCATCGGTCGCGCCACGGCCGCGCGGGTGGTGGCGGGCGGCGGCGCGGTGACGCTGATCGCGCGGCGCGCGGCCTTGCTGCAAGACGCGGCGCAGCAACTCGGCCCGTCGGCCGGCTGGGCAGCGGCCGACGTGGCCGACAAGGCGGCGCTGGTCGTCGCGCTCGATGATGCGGTGGCGGCGCGCGGCCCGATCGACGGGCTGTTCTGCAACGCGGGAATCGGCGGCACGTTCGCCGCCGTGGAAGACTATGCCGACGCTGCCTTCGACGCGGTAATGGCGGTCAATTGCAAGTCCGTGTTCCATGCCATTGCCCATGTCGCCCCGGCGATGAAGGCGCGGCGGCGCGGCGCGATCCTGGTCACCGGCAGCCTGGCAAGCGAGCGCGGCATGGCGATGAACGCGGCCTATGTCGCATCCAAGCATGCCGTGCTGGGCCTGGCGCGCGGCGTTGCCCTGGAACTGGCGCCGTTCGGGGTGCGCTGCAATTGCGTGGTGCCCGGCTTCATCGAGACCCCGATGCTCGATGCCCTGCCGCCCGATGCGGCCCAGGCCATGGCCGTGCGCGTGCCCCAGGGGCGCACCGGCAGCGCCGATGAACTGGCGCACGTGGCGGCCTTCCTGCTGTCCGACGCGGCCAGCCACGTCACCGCGCAAAGCTGGGCAGTCGATGGCGGCCTGCTCGGCACCCTTTCGTTGTAACGGAGTGCGGCCCATGGCCTTGACCTATTATCATGCCGAACCGGTGGCAAACTCGCTCAAGTCGATGATTCCTTTGAAGGAAAAGGGGCTGGATTTCACCAGCCGCTATGTCGACCTGCACAAGTTCGAACAGCACCAGGCCTGGTTCGTGGCGATCAATCCCGAAGGGCAAGTGCCGGTGCTGGACCACGATGGCACGATCGTGACCCACACCACGGTGATCAACGAATACCTGGAAGATGCCTTTCCCGATGCCCAGCCCATCGATGGGCCGCTGCGCCCGCGCGATCCGGTGGGCGCGGCGCGCATGCGCTATTGGAACAAGTTCGTGGACGAGCATGTGATGAACCATGTCTCGATGCACGGCTGGCACCGCATGGTGGGGATCATCGCCCGCAATATCGAAAGCGGCGAATTCGAGAAGCTGCTGGAAAACATTCCGCTGCCCGATCAGCGCAAGAAGTGGGCCACGGCCCGCTCCGGCTTTTCCGAAGCCGACCTGGCCCATGCCATGGACAAGATCGCCTATGCAGTGGACAAGGTGGAGCGCCAACTGGGCGAGACGGCATGGCTTGCGGGCGATGTCTATACGCTTGCCGACATCAACTTTTATGCCCATTGCGGCATGATGGTGGAGCGCATGTTCCCCGAACTGGAGATCGCCCGCCGTGCCCCGCGCCTGGTGGCCTGGCGCGATCGCATGACGGCGCGGCCGGCGGTGGCCGCCGCGCTCGCCGGGGAGGATCGCACCGCACCAGGCCTGCGCACCTGGACCGGGCACGCGCGCTGAGGGAGGAAGTGAGAAAATGGCCGGTTTCGTTCTGATCCACGGTTCGTGGCACGGTGGCTGGTGCTTCGACAAGTTGGCTACGATCCTGGAGGCGCGCGGCCATACCGTGGTGGCGCCAACGCTGCCCGGCATGGGCGGCACGGAAGCGGAAATGGCCGCTGTCACGCTCGAGGATTGGGGCGAATTTGCCGCGCAGCATTGCCGCGATCTGAAAGCGCGGCTGGGTGGTGCGCCAGTCGTTTTGGGCGGACACAGCCGCGGCGGCCTGGTGGTGAGCACCGCGGCCGAGCGGCACCCGGACGCAATGGACAGCCTGGCCTATATCTGTGCGATGATGCTGCCCGCCGGGCTTTCCCGCGTGGAGTTCAAGGAGATCGTCGGCCCCAACGCGCCGTTCGAGGCGATCATCCAGCCGCTTTATGGCAGCGTCGCCACGGTGATCGATCCGCTGTCCGATGCCGGCGCGGTCTTTGCCCAGTTGTCCCCGCCCGAGGACGTTGCCGCCGTGTTGCCGCGCCTGCTCGCCGAACCGAGCCAGCCGCGCCGCCAGAAGATCATGGTCACGCCCGAGCGCTGGGGCAGCAAGCCGCGTACCTATGTGGAGTGCACCCAGGATCGCACGATCCCGATCGACAGCCAGCGCAAGATGATCGCCATGTCGCCCGGTGCGCAAGTGATCACGCTGGAGGCCGACCACAGCCCCTATCTGTCTGCGCCCGAAGCCCTGGCCGACGCGCTGGAAGCGGCGATCTGATCCTTCCCGGTTCGGGGAGGATTAATCGCCGAAGAAGTTCAGTTCCAGCAGCACGTTGTTGGGATCGGCCACGAAAATCTGGCGCAGGCCGATCGCCGCGACGAAGTTGGTCTTGGCTTCCAGGCCCATCGCTGCGATCCGCGCCTGCACCGTGTCATGGCCCGAACAGTTGAGCGCCACGTGGTGGATCGCGCCGGTCACCCGGCCCGGCTCCACCGCGCGGTCATACGTGCGCGGGCAATCGGTGCTGTTGATGTGCAGCACGGCGCGCCCTTGCTTGTCGTAAAGCCACTGTGCGTTCTGCGGCGTCAGCGGGGGCGGGGCATCGCGCTGCTCCAGGCCCAGCAGCGCGACATAGAACGCGCAGGTCTCTGCCAGTCGGTCGGTGATGATGTTCACATGATCGAGGGCGTTGACCTGCATGGCATTTCCTTTCCCGTTAGAGCGCGATCGACTTTGACTGCGTCAAAGCCGGCGCTCTACCCTTTTTATCTGCCGCATTTTCCGAGTCGGCAGGTGATCCCACCTGCCTTGAAAATGCTTAGCTTTTGAACACCACCGTCTTGTTGCCGTTGAGCAGCGCGCGGTCTTCGAGGTGCAGGCGCACCGCTTCGGCCAGCACGCGGCGTTCGATGTCGCGGCCCTTGCGCACGAGGTCGTCGGGCCGGTCGGCATGAGTCACCGTTTCCACATCCTGGTGGATGATCGGCCCTTCGTCGAGGTCTGCCGTCACATAATGCCCGGTGGCGCCGATCATCTTCACCCCGCGCGCGTGGGCCTGGTGATAGGGCTTGGCCCCCTTGAAGCTGGGCAGGAACGAGTGGTGGATGTTGATGCAGCGCCCCGACAGGAACGCGGCGAGATCGTCCGACAGGATCTGCATGTAGCGCGCCAGCACCACCAGTTCTGCGCCGGTTTCGGTGACGATGCGCTTCACTTCCGCTTCCTGCTGCGGCTTGGTGTCCTTGGTGATCGGCAGGTGGTAATACGGAATGTCGCCGATCAGCGAGATCGACAGCGCTTCCTTGGGATGGTTGCCCAGGATCGCCACCACGTCCATCGGCAGCTCGCCGATCCGCGCGCGATAGAGCAGGTCGCCCAGGCAGTGGTCGAACTTGCTGACCATAAGCACCACGCGGCGCTTTTGCGTGGTGTCGCGCAGGTTCCAGTCCATGCCATATTGCTGCGCCACCGGTTCCAGCGCGGTGCGCAGCATTTCGGCGCTCTTTTCGCCCGGATCGAACACCACGCGCATGAAAAAGCGGCCGGATTCCTGGTCGTCGAACTGCTGTGCCTCCAGCACATTGGCGCCCTGCTCGAACAGGGTGCCGCTTACGCGGGCGACGATGCCGGGCACGTCGGTGCAGGAAATGGTCAGAATCAGCGGTGCGGCCATGGTCAGTGTCTCTCCCGTCGTTGTCTCGCCTCGGCCTGACGATTTTGCCGTTGCGAATCTGATTTGATATTGTATGTGTTGCATACAAATTTCAACCAAGCATTTTTAGTCGGGAGAAGATTGCATGGCCGCAGCCAACCTTGACCAGCTTTTGCAGCAAAATGGCGACATCGTCGGCATGCTGCGCAACTCGCAGCTGGGTGCCTATGTCTATCCGGTGGTGGCGCCGGAGTTTTCCAACTGGCGTTCAGAACAGTGGGCCTGGCAGCACTCGGCGGTGCTGTTCGACCAGTCGCACCACATGGTGAACCTCTACATTCGCGGCAAGGACGCGCTCAAGCTGCTGTCCGACACCATGATCAACAGCCCCAAGGGCTGGGCCGTGAACAAGGCCAAGCAGTATGTGCCGACCACGCCCTATGGTCACGTGATCGGCGACGGCATCATCTTCTGGGAAGAAGAGGAATCGTTCACCTACGTGGGCCGCGCGCCGGCCTCGAACTGGCTGCGCTATCACGGCGCGACCGGCGGCTATGACGTGGAAATCGAGCTGGACGACCGTTCGCCGATGCGCCCGATGGGCAAGCCCGTCAGCCGCAAGGAATGGCGCTTCCAGATCCAGGGGCCGAACGCCTGGGCGGTGATCGAAAAGCTGCACGGCGGCCCGCTGGAACAGCTCAAGTTCTTCAACATGAGCACCATGAACATCGCCGGCAAGACCGTGCGCACGCTGCGCCACGGCATGTCGGGCGCGCCGGGCCTGGAAATCTGGGGCCCCTATGCCGAGCAGGAAGAAATCCGCGCTGCCATTCTGGAAGCGGGCAAGGAATTCGGCCTGATCGCCTGCGGTAGCCGCGCTTACCCCTCCAACACGCTGGAATCGGGCTGGATTCCCTCGCCGCTGCCGGCGATCTACACCGGCGAAAAGCTCAAGGGTTTCCGCGAATGGCTGGCGGCCGACAGCTATGAAGCAACCGGTTCGATCGGTGGTTCGTTCGTTTCGGATAACATCGAGGACTATTACCTCAACCCCTGGGAACTGGGCTATGGCTCGTTCGTGAAGTTCGATCACGAGTTCCACGGCAAGGAAGCGCTTCAGGCCCTGAACCCGGCCGAGCAGCGCAAGAAGGTCACGCTGGCCTGGCACCCCGAAGACATGGCCAAGATCATGGCCTCGCTGTTCAACCCGGATGGCGACCAGTACAAGTTCTTCGACGTGCCGCTCGCCAACTATGCCTCGTCGAACTATGACCGCGTGGTCGATGCTGGCGGCAAGACCGTGGGCCTGTCGATGTTCACCGGCTATTCCTACAACGAAAAGCAGGCGCTCAGCCTCGCCACGATCGATCCGGAAATCCCGGTCGGCACCGAAGTGCGCGTGGTGTGGGGCGAAGAAAACGGCGGCACGAAGAAGACCACCGTGGAACCGCACAAGCAGCTTGAAGTGCGCGCGATCGTTTCGCCCGTGCCTTACAGCCGCGTGGCGCGCGAAGCCTACGCCGAAGGCTGGCGCACCGGTCGTTGAGGCCCAGCCGCCATTGCGCCCATACCGGCCTGCGAACGGCACTGTTTCGCGCTTCCGGTGCTCACGTACCTAAAGTACGCTGCGCTCCGGGTCGCGAAACAGCACCATTCTCGGCTCGGTCTGGCCACAATGGCGACCGGACCTCGTGACAGTTCTCTCCCTGCCCCTGGGTGGGGAGAGGCATTACCCCAACGATAACCGATATATGGGCGAGGGATCAGAGGATGGCATACGCACAGATTCATCCCAATTGGGACAAGGAGCCCGCGGGCATTACCGACGGCTATTCGCTGGAAATGACCGCCAAGGACATCGAGTCCCTGCGCGAAGCGGCCCCGCTGATCCCGCCTGAAACGCCCGTTGCCATCACCTATCTTCCGGGCGAGGAAGCCCAGGCCCGCATTGCCGCCACCGTGGCCGTGCGCGAGCTGGGTTTCGAGCCGATGCCGCATTTTTCGGCGCGGCGGATCATCGACGTGCCCGAATTCGAAGCCTATCTCCAGGCCGTGGTGGAACAGGCCGGCGTGCGCCGCTGCTTCATCGTCGCGGGCGATCCGCCCGAGCCGCAGGGGCCGTTCTTCGATAGCTCGGCCCTGATCGCAACCGGCGCGTTCGAGCGGGCCGGGATCACCGCGATCGGCATCGGCGGCCACCCCGATGGCCACCCCAACATGAGCGAGGCGGAATGCTGGGCCGTGCTGGACAAGAAAGTGGCCGAAATCAGCGCGCGCGGCATGGCCCCGCTGATCGTCACCCAGTTCGGCTTCGATGCCGATTCCTTCCTGGTCTGGCTGGAAAAGCTGCGCGCGCGCGGCATCGATGCGCCGGTGCGGATCGGCGTGCCTGGCCCCGCCGGGATCAAGCGCCTGCTCTCGTTCGCGGCGCGCTGCGGCGTGGGCGCTTCGGCCAGCGTGATGAAGAAATACGGCATTTCGCTGGGCAATCTGCTGGGTAGCGCCGGGCCGGACAAGCTGGTCGATGCCTTTGCCAGTGGCCTCGGGCCGCAGCATGGCCGCGTGCGCCTGCATTTCTATCCGTTCGGCGGCCTGCGCAAGACCGTGGAATGGATCGAGGACTATCGCCGCCGCCATCCGGCCTGACAGGAGCGCGCAATGGCTGACTACGTGCTGGTGCATGGCGCCTGGTGTGGCGCCTGGTGTTACGAGCAGCTCGCGGACGAGCTTCGCGGCGCTGGCCACCGCGTGGTGGCCGTGGACCTGCCTGGGCTGGGGGCTGACGCGGCGCGGTTTCATCCCGGCATCACGCTGGGCGATCACATTGCCCACGTGGAAGCCGAAGTGGCGAGGGCCGGCTTCGATCGCTTCGTGCTGGTGGGCCACAGTTATGGCGGCATGGTCATTACCGGCGCAGCCGCGCGGCTGGGCGCGCGGATCGATTCGCTGGTCTATGTCGATGCCTTCCTGCCCGGCGATGGCCAGTCGTTGTGGGATCTGACCGGCGAGTGGGAGCACGCCCACTATATCGACGGGCAGAAACACACGCCCGGCGCGATCGCGCCGTTGCCCGGCTTCGCGCATCTGGCGCTGACCCCGCATCCGTTGTTGACTCTGGTTGAGGCGGTGCGGCTGACCGGCGAGGAAGCGAAGGTGCCGCGCCGCCTCTATATCTTCGCCACCGGCTGGCAGCCCACGCCGTTCACGCGTTTCGCTGCGCAAGTGCGCGTCGATCCGGCCTGGGAATACCACGAAGTGGGTGGCGGTCATTTCGTGATGGCCGATGCCCCGAAAGACCTGCTGCGCATCGTGCTGGGTGCGGCGAACTGACCGGCCCGCCAGCCTTGTCGTGGGCCCCGGATCAAGTCCGGGGCGACGAATGCGGTTTCGAAATCAGTTCGCTTTCATCGTCGCCCCGGACTTGATCCGGGGCCCCGCGCTGGTCAAGCCCCAGCCAAATCCGCCTGCGCGGCATCCAGCGCGGCCCTGATCGTGTCCACCAGCCGGTCGAGCTCGGCATGGGTGATCACCAGCGGCGGGCTCATCACGATGGCATCGCGCACGGCGCGCACCATCAGCCCGCGCGCGATGCAGTGGTCGCGGACCATCTGCGCTGCCTTGCCGCCGCCGGGATGGCGCCGGTTGGTGCCTTTTTCCGCCACGATTTCCACCGCGCCGATCAGGCCCAGCGAGCGCGCTTCGCCCACCAGCGGGTGAGGGGCGATGCGCTCGGCCAAGGCGGCGGCGAGGTAGGGGCCGGTGTCGCGCGCGGTGCGGCCGACCAGATCCTCGCGCTCGATGATGTCGAGGTTGCGCAGCGCGACTGCGGCGCAGACCGGATGGCCCGAA
Source organism: Novosphingobium pokkalii (assembly GCF_014652855.1). Lineage (GTDB taxonomy): Bacteria > Pseudomonadota > Alphaproteobacteria > Sphingomonadales > Sphingomonadaceae > Novosphingobium > Novosphingobium pokkalii. Next base: position 39,813 of record NZ_BMZP01000011.1, on the reverse strand, counting down.
TAGGTATAGCCATGGGTGAACTCCTCGCCCGAGGCGCGCAGCGTTTCCACGATCTCGCGGCTCACACCGGTGGCCGAGATCGGCAGGTAGCCCGATGACAGCCCCTTGGCCATCGAGACGATATCGGGCGTGAAGCCGAAATGCTGGAAGCCGAACCAGGCGCCGAGCCGGCCAAAGCCGCAGATCACCTCGTCGGCCACCAGCAGGATGCCGTATTTGCGGCAGATCGCTTCCACCTTCTGCCAATAGCCGGGCGGCGGTATGATCACACCGCCCGCGCCCTGCACCGGCTCGCCGATGAAGGCCGCCACGTTTTCCGGGCCGACCGCGAGGATGCGTTCCTCGATCGCGGCGGCCGCGCGCGCGCCGAACGCTTCGGGGTCTTCGCCAAAGCCTTCGCCGAACAGGTAGGGCTGCATCACGTGCTCCACCCCGGGGATCGGCAAGCCGCCCTGCACATGCATGAAATCCATGCCGCCCAGGCTGGCCGAGGCCACGGTGGAGCCGTGATAGGCGTTGTGCCGGCTGATGAACACGGTGCGCTGCGGCTGGCCTTTCAGCGCCCAATAGGTACGCACCAGGCGGAACACGGTGTCGTTGGATTCCGATCCGCTGTTGTTGAAGAACACATGCTGCAATTCGCCGCCCAGCAGGCCGGCCAGGCGCGCAGCCAGCTCGATCGGCGGCGGCGTGGCGGTGCGGAAGAAGGTGTTGTAGAACGGCAGCTCCAGCATCTGGGCGCGGGCCACCTCGGCCAGTTCCGCACGGCCGTAGCCCACGTTCACGCACCACAGGCCGGCCATGCCATCGAGCAGCGAATGCCCATCGCCATCGGTGATCGTGCAGCCTTGCGCATGCGTGATCACGCGGCTGCCGCCCAGTTGCTGTTGCAGGGCATAGCTGGATTGTGCGGGCAGGTGGTGCGCCATGTCGAGCTGGCGCAGCGTGGCGATGTCATGGTTGCGAACGGTGGTCATCGATCGGTCCTGGTCGGTTCTAAGATCACAGATAGGGTTGCCCGTTCGGGCCGTCAAACGAAAACCCTTGGCCTTAGCGTGCAAAAGGTTCATCACGGGCAGGAGCGACGGCCGCGATCCGAGATCACGATCCCGGATGGCGGTGCCGGTTCCCAAGCGAAGACAGGTTGAGTTGGAAAAGACAGGCATGAAAAGCGGCGGCGGCACGGCAAAGAGCCCTGTAAAAGCGGGGGCCAAGGCGGTTGCGGTCAAGGCAGTGGCCAAGCCGGCCGCCACGCGCGTGGCCCGCGCGGCAAAGGCTGGTGTGGTCAAGCCGGAAGAGGGCGAAGTGACTTCGTCGCTGCGCGAGCAGGTCTATGAAGACCTGCGCTATCGCCTGATCACCGGCAAGATTGCCCCGGGCGTGGGGATTTCCACGCGCGGCCTGGCCCAGCAGATGGGTGTGAGCCAGATGCCGGTGCGCGACGCGCTGAGCCGCATCGCTGCCGAAGGCGCGGTGGATATCCGTTCCAAGCGGGCGGTGATGGTGCCCAAGATGACGCTGGAGCGCTTTGACGAGATCATGCGCCTGCGCACCCTGCTGGAACCGGTCGCCGCCGTTGCCGCCCTGCCGCATATCAACGCCGAACGCCTGCGCGACATTCGCGCGGCGGACGAGGCGACTGATGCCGCGCTGGGCGAGGGCGACGTCAACGCCTACATGGAATCGAACTTCCGCTTCCACTCGCTGATCTATGGCGCCGCGCCGATGCCCTTGGCCAACCGCATGATCGAAAGCCTGTGGATGCAGTTCGGCCCGTTCATGCGCGTGGTCTATGGCCGCTATGGCACGGCGGCGCTGGTCGATCATCACCAGGCCGCGGCCAAGGCGATTGCCAAGGGCGATGCGCAAGGCCTGCACGATGCCATCGCCGGAGACATCGGCGATTGCGCCGATCTGATGCAGGACTGGGAACGGCTCAACCTCTGATGGCCCGCAAACACGCCAAGCGCGGCGGCTGGATGGACGAACCCGAAGCCGAGGAAGAAGCCCCGCCGCCCGTGCCCTGCTGGCTCTGCGGCCGGCCCACCGGGACCACGATCGTGTGGCATCATCCCGTGCCCAAGAGCCGGGGTGGGCGCGACGTGGTGCCAATGCACGGCATCTGCCAGCAGACGCTGATCGCCAATTTCACCAACTCCGAACTGCAACGTGCCGGGCTGGACGTGGACGTGCTGTTGACGCATCCGCCGATCCGCAAGTTCGTGGACTGGGTCGCCAACAAGGACCCGGACTTTACCGCGAGCGTGACCAGGAAGGGGCGCTGAGGGGCGCAGCGTGTGATGCTGCGCGCCCGCAAGCGTGCCGGACGGTTGATCGCCAGGGTTTTTGAATTGCCATGAATTACCGCCATTCCTTCCATGCCGGCAACAGTGCCGATGTCGTGAAGCACAGCCTGTTGATGGCCCTGGTGCGTGCCTTGCAGCACAAGCCGGGGGCGCTGACGCTGATCGACACCCACGCCGGCTGTGGGCTCTATGATCTGGGCGGCGAGCAGGCCCAGCGCACCGGAGAAGCCGCGCAGGGCGTGCTGCGGGCCTTTGCCGACACAGACCCGTTGCTCGACGAATATCGCGCCGCCGTGCGCGCGGTGAACGCCGGGGGCGGGCCGCAGCTCTATCCCGGCTCCCCGCAGATCCTGGCGCAGTTGCTGCGCCCGCAGGATTGCCTGATCCTCAACGAAAAGCATCCCGAAGATGTCCAGGCCCTGCGCGGCGCGATGCGCGATACCCCGGCGGCCGTGCATCAGCGCGATGCCTACGAGCTCTGGCTGGCCATGGTGCCGCCACGCACCCCGCGCGGCGTGGTGGTGGTCGATCCGCCATACGAACAGACCGACGAACGCAACCGGATCACCGCCACGCTGGCTGCTGCCCAGCGCAAGTGGGCGCACGGCGTCACGGTGATCTGGTATCCGCTGAAAGACCGCGCGACGCATGGGCGGTGGAAGGAGCAGTTGCGCAAGCTGGGCCTGCCCAAGCTGCTCGATGTGGAGCACTGGCTCTACGACAGCGACCAGCCCGGCATCTATAACGGCGCCGGCCTGTTCATCGTCAATCCGCCCTATGCTTTCACGCAGGCCTTGCCGCCGCTGCTGGAGGCCCTGCGCGCGGCCCTTGCGCCCGAAGGGCACCGCGGCAGCCTCACCGCCGAATGGCTGGGCTGAGAGGGGTTGGGCTGAGCGAAGGGCCGGGCTGAACCCGGCTCAACCCAGCAATTCCCCCACCGCGCGCCAGGCCTGGTCGATGGCGCTGTCGGTATAGGCGGCGCGGCCGGAGTCGGCGTTGGCGATGGTGATGGCGCCGAACCGCTGGCGGGCGATCTTGTTGGGGGCTTGCGGATCGTCGTCCTGGTGCTTGTCCCACAGGGCGTTGAATTCCGGGGAATAGCCGTGGGGCCAGCGATTGACCGTGATCGCGACGATATCCTTGTCGGCGTCAAAGCCATACTGGCCCAGCGCACGGGTGAGCTGATCGCGCACACGCTCTTCATAGGTGGCTAGGTCGGTGCCGAGCAGTTCCATGCGGCCAGCGCGGCTTTGGTCGTGTTCGGACAGGCCGGGCTGGTGGGGAATGCCGGTCATGTGCAGCACGATCGGATCGTCGGGTGATTTGGGGCCGGCATAGCCGCCGATCGGCACCGCCTTGTCCAGACCGGCGCCCTGGAACCAGGCCTGCGGGAACTGGATCGAGGACAGCCCGGCCTTGGCGAAGGCGCGCCAGTTGTCGAGCGCGACGCTGACATAGACCAGCGGTTCCTTGACCAGTTCGTGCAGCGCTTCCTTCTGCGCCTCGGGCAGGCTGGGCACGAGGTAGGGGATGATCATGTTGTAGCAGGCCATGACCACGTGGCGCGCGGCAACCTTGTGGACCTTTCCGGCACGGGAATAGACCACGTCAGCCCCGGCCTGGGCGCGGTTGACGGCGTGGACGGCGATGCTGGACAGGCGCAGGCGCACGGCATTTTCGGGCCGGTCGAGCGCGGCATAGTCGGCCGGCGCCAGGATCGATTGCTCCACGCTCAGGCCCGGGGCCATGAAGCCGGGGATCAGTTCGGCAACCAGGCGGCGGGCGATCGTGGCGTTGCCATCCGGGAAATGGAAATCATAGCTGCCGCCGGTATTGGCAAAGCCGCGCGGGGTATAGCCCATGCGCATGGTGCCGCCGGGCTCCAGCTTCAGGCCCTTGAAACCGGGGAAGAAGCCGGTGCCCCAGGCATCGAGCGCGCTGATGCCATCGGCCCCCACGCACCACCAGCCGAGCGGGCGATCCTGGTAGAACAGCATGGCCTCTTCCGACAGGCCGCCGTGCTTCATCAGATAATCGCGATAGCTGATCGTCGCGAGGTAATCCTTGCGTTCGGCCATGGGCATGGTGCCCAGGGGATCGCTTGCCCCGGCCTCCAGCGCACCGATCTGGGCGCGGGCAGCGGCGGAAAGCGGCGACTTGGCCAGGGCATCGGCCACCGGCACACCATCGGGCATGGGCACCAGGGCATCGCGGCCAAAGGTTTCCTTTGTGAAAAAGGCGGCGCGGCCGAGCTTGAGCCCGGCAAAGGTACCTTCTTCCACTTCGGTATCGCCATTATAGGCCTTGATCAGCGCCGGCACGTCGATGCCCAGCCGCTTGAGCAGGCCATCGGCCACCTTGCTGTAGGGCGTGGGGCTTTCGATGCCGGCAGTGCCACCGTTCATCAACAGGGTGTGGCCGCGCACGCGGAATTCGTTGCGCTTGGCATGGCCGCCGAAATCGTCGTGGTTTTCCAGGATCAGGATGCGCGCGGCGGGGTTGCGATCACGGTAGAAGAGCGCGGCGGAAAGCCCGCTGATGCCGCCGCCCACCACCACCAGGTCATAGCTTTCGTGCGCCGGCCCGGCCAGCGCCTGGCCCACCGCCTGGCCATCGCGCAGCGCATGGGCCACTTCGAACGAGCCGGGATGCGAACCGCGCAGGCCGGTGCGCAAGGGGGGGTAGTACCCCCCTGGCTCGCCGGGATGCGCGGGCAAGGCGGCCACCGGCGCGGCAGGCGCGGCCACGCTCGCTTGCGCCGGCACGGCCAGGGCGGTCGCAGCCGTGGCCGACGTGGACGTGACGAAGGTGCGGCGGGTCAGCCCCGTGTCCGGCTTGCCCTGGGATGCGCCGTCGATTGCCATTGTGGTTCACCCGTCATGAAAGGCTTTACCTCCATCCTGTGATCACATATCGTGCGCAAAAGCAATGCCCGAAATCGCAGCGGGCCAACCATGAGGGCTATGATGCAGGTGAACCCTTCCCGGCGCGGATTTCTGGCTGGCCTCGGCACGGCGGCGGTCGGCATCACGTTTTCCGGGCTGGCGGGGTGCAAGAAACACCCCGCGCAGATGGTCAATTTCTACAACTGGGATACCTACGTCGGCAAGAACACGCTGTCGGGCTTTGAAAAGGCCAGCGGCATCGGCGTGAACATGAGCCTCTATTCCAACAACGACGAGCTGTTTGCCAAGCTGCGCGGCGGCAATCCCGGCTATGACGTGGTGGTGCCGGCCAACGATTTCGTGCAGCGCATGGCCAAGGCCAACATGCTGATGCCGCTCGACCATGCCAAGATTCCCAACATGAAGAACATCCTGCCCCGGTTCCAGGATGCGCCGTTCGATCCGGGCCGCAAATATGCCATGCCCTATACCTGGCTGGTGCTGGGCATCGGCTATCGCAAGTCCAAGATCCAGGGCGTGCCCGACAGCTGGAAATGGGTGCTGGATTCGCCGCAATACAAGGGGCGCATCGCCGTGCTGTCTGACGCGGCGGATCTGTGCCGGCTGACCGAGATCTACCTGGGCGCCGACATGAACACGTTCGACAAGGCCACCCTGGCCAAAGTGCAGGACCTGCTGATCCGCCAGAAAGGCAATATCGCCACGTTCCATGACGACAATGGCCAGGATCTCCTGCTGTCGGGCGATTGCGATATCGTGATCGAATACAATGGCGACATTGCCCAGGTGATGCGCGAGGACAAGGACCTGGCCTTCGTTGTGCCCAAGGAAGGCAGTATCCTGCAATCCGACCAGTTGTGCATTCCGGCCGGCGCGCCCAACCCCGATGCCGCGCATGCCTTCATCAATTACCTGCTCAGCGCCGAGGCGGGCGCCGACATTTCGCGCACCATCCGCTATCCCACGCCGAATGCCGCCGCGCTGGCGCAGATGGACGCCGAATATCGCGACAACCCGGCGATCTTCCCGCCCGAAGCCGCGCTCGCCAAGTGCCAGTATGCCAATTACCTTGGCGAGGATGCCTATCGCGCGTTCCAGGACGTGATCACCCGCGTCCGCGCGGCGTGAGGGGCAGGTAGGGGGAGGCCTCTCTCCCCCTCCTCTTCAGAGGAGGGGGTCGGGGGGTGGTGGAAACCTTGACCGCCGCTTGAGGCCCAGCACCACCCCCAACCCCCTCCTCTGAAGAGGAGGGGGCTTTAAGTGGCTTACTCCACCGGCTTTTCAGGGTCGTAGACCACGTAGAACTTCTCGTATCCGTTGGAATCCCACTTGCCGAGCCAGCCCTTGGGGATCGAGACCGAATCCCCGGCCTTCACCTCCAGCACGGTGCCGTCGGCCGAAGTCAGCGTCACGCCGCCCGAGAGGAACACCATGAATTCGTTCACCGGATAGCCTTCGCCGGTGAAGCTGTCGTGGTTGGGGCCGGCCACAGCATAGGCGCCGCTCATGAATTTCTTGTCGGCCGAATGGAGCTGCGGCAGGTCTGACACGGCCACGCCGCCTTCGCTGCTGTGGTGGGCTGCGCTGCTGGCAAGGGCGGCGGTTACCGCGCTGCTGGCGAGCTTGGCGGGCTTGGCGATGCTGGCCGCGCCGGTTTCGGCCAATGCGGGGGCTGTCGGCAGGGCGAGGCTGAGGCCGAGAACGAAAAGGGAGGCAAGGCGCAAGGACGGTCTCCTGTGGCAAGATGCTGCGATCTCAATCGCCGGTGATGGCGATGCCGTCAACCGCGCAGGATGGGCAAGACTGCGGTGTTGAAAGGTGTTCCCTGCATGGGTGGTGCATCTGGCGCACCAAATCTTTCGTGTTATGATGCGATCGCACAGAGTCATGAGGGGTATGGTGCCGAAACGCAGGGACAGCGAAGATGCGCCAGCCGGCGATTTTCTGGCGGGCAAGGCGATCCCGCCTTTTGCCGCCTTGCGCGCGTTCGAGGTGGTTGGCCGCGTGGGCGGCGTGCGCCGCGCGGCGGCGTTGCTGCGGCTCGATCACACCGTGGTCAGTCGCCATCTGAAAGCGCTGGAGGAATGGCTCGGGGTCATGCTGGTCGATCGCCAGGGCGGGCGGCTGACGCTGACCGAAGCGGGGCAGGCCTATCACGCGCGGGTTTCGGCGGCGATGCTCGACGTGGTGTCCGCCACCCGGGAAATCATGGCCCAGGGCCAGATTCACGATCTGCGCCTGTGGTGCGTGCCCGGCTTTGCCACGCAATGGCTCTCGGCCCAGATCGCCGCCTTTGAACGGGCCGCGCCGGGTTTCCAGGTGGAACTGCGCCCCACCGATCGGCCCGCCAACCTGATCCGGTTCGAGGCGGACGTGGATATCCGCTATTATGGTGATGCCTGGCTGCCGCAGCCGGGCGGTCCCGGGTTGCACACGCTGGTGCTCGCCCGGCCGCCGCTGCTGGTGGTGGCCAGCCCGGCCGTGGCGGCAGGGATGGCGGGCATCGGCGGCGTGGCCGATCTGCTCGGCGCGCCGTTGCTGCACGAGGAGCACCACGAACAGTGGCGCCACTGGCTGCGCGGCAATGGCTGCGATCCGGGGGATGGGCCTTTGCCCGGCGCGCTGCTGTGGCACGCGCACCTGGCCCTGGCAGCGGCGCGCGCGGGGCGGGGGTTGGCGCTGGCCAACCGCTATCTGGTGGCCGATGATCTGGCCAGTGGCGCCCTGGTGGAACTGGCGGTGCCCGGCGCGCAACCCGTGGCGATCGGATCCTATTGCATGGTCACCCGCGCCGATCGGGCCAACAATCCGGCGATTGCGCAACTGCGCCATTTCCTACGCCAGCGGGTGGCGTAATCGCGCTGGTGCATGGCGTGCACCATGGTGGATTTCTTTTCCCCCTCCCGCGTGCAGGCCCGGTTTTCCAAACCCTGGCTTGAAAACTATTCACGGCAACGCCCGTCCCAGGAGCTTCCATGGCCAGCCAGTCCCTGCCTTCCGCCCTGCTCGATCCGGCCAGCATGGATGGCGTCGATCTCGATCATTTCTGGATGCCGTTCACCAACAACCGGTTCTTCAAGCAGAACCCGCGCCTGTTCGTTGCTGCCAGGGACATGCACTATACCACCGCCGACGGGCGCCAAGTGCTCGATGCCACGGCCGGGCTGTGGTGCGTCAACGCCGGGCATGGCCGCGCCGCGATCACGGCGGCGATTGCCGAGGCCGCCGCCACGCTCGATTTCGCGCCCACGTTCCAGTTGGGCCACCCGCTGCCGTTCCGTCTGGCCAGCGAAGTGGCGCGGATCATGCCGGAAGGACTCGACCGGGTGTTCTTCACCAATTCGGGGTCGGAAAGCGCCGATACCGCGCTCAAGATGGCGCTGGCCTATCACCACGCGCGTGGCGATCACACGCGCTTCCGCCTGATCGGGCGGCAGCGCGGCTATCACGGCACCAACTTCGGCGGGCTGTCGGTGGGCGGTATCGGCGGCAACCGCCGTCGCTTCGTCAGCCAGGTGTGGGGGGTGGACCACCTGTCGCACACCCACGGGCAGGCGGTGCGGTTTCAGCGCGGGATGCAGCCGGGCAATGGTGGCCTGGCCGAGGAACTGGAAGAACTGGTGGCGCTGCACGGCCCCGAAACGATCGCCGCGGTGATCGTGGAGCCGGTGGCCGGCTCCACCGGGGTGCTGGTGCCGCCGCAGGGCTATCTCCAGGCGCTGCGCGATATCACGCGCAAGCACGGTATCCTGCTGATCTTCGATGAAGTGATCACCGGCTTTGGCCGCCTGGGCACGGCGACGGCGGCCGAATACTTCGGCGTCACGCCCGATATCATCACCACCGCCAAGGGCCTGACCAACGGCACCGTGCCGATGGGCGCGGTGATTGCCAGCCGCGACGTGCACGACACCGTGGTGAACGGCAGCCCGGAAGGCATCGAGTTCTTCCATGGCTACACTTATTCCGGCCATCCCGTGGCGGCGGCGGCGGGCCTGGCCACCTTGCAGCTCTATCGCGAGGAAGGCCTGTTCGAGAACGCCGCTGCTCTTGCCGCGCAGTGGGAAGCGGCGGCGCACAGCCTGGCTGATTGCCCCAACGTGATCGACATCCGCAACCTGGGCCTGGTCGCCGGGATCGAGCTGGCCCCGCGTGAGGGCAAGCCGGGGGCGCGGGCGATGGAAGCGTTTCACCGCGCGTTCGATGCGGGGTTGCTGATCCGGGTGACCGGCGACATCATCGCGCTCTCGCCGCCGCTGATGATCACGGCCGCGCAGATCGAGACGATTTTCGGCATGCTGCGCGAGATTCTGCTCGATCTGGCCTGATGCCATGACGCGCGACCGGCTTCCCCCGCTCAAGTCCCTGGAAGGGTTCGAGGCCGCCGCGCGCCTGGGCAGCTTTGCCGCTGCGGCGCAGGAACTGGGGCTGACGCAGTCGGCGATCAGCCACCAGGTGCGCAACCTGGAAGAGGCACTGGGGCACGCTCTGTTCCGCCGCGTCTATCGCCAGGTGGTGCTGACCGACGCGGGCCGCGATTTCCACCGCACGGTGCGCGACATGCTCAAGGTGCTGCGCGGCGGGGTCAGCCGCCTGGCGCCCTATCGCAAGGCCAATTCGGTGATCGTCTATGCCGATGCGGGCTTTGCCGGCTGCTGGTTGCAGCCCCGGCTGGGGCGGCTGATGGCCGATCTGCCGGGCATGGACCTGTGGCTCGACAGCCGGGGCCTGACGGTGGATTTCGACACGACCGAGCTGGACATCTTTCTGACCGACGCGCCCGATGGCGGCGACACCGGCTTGCCCGAGGAAGTGCTGCTGCGTCTGGACCACGCCGTCTATGCCGCGCCGGCCCTGGCGCAGGCGGGCGCGGCATTCCTCGATGGTGGGTCACCCGTTCCGCTACTGCACGACGAAGGCCCGGTGGATTGGGCGGGCTGGCTGGCGCATTGCGGTCTGCCTGCACCCAAGGGCGATGCGCTGATCGCCGGGCCGACGTTTACCGCCGTTCCCGCCCTGCTAGGAGCGGCGGCCGATGGCCTGGGGCTGGCCTTGGCCGCCCAAGCCTATGCCGCGCCCTGGGTGGCGCGGGGCGAACTGGTGCCCTTAGGTGACCGCGTGTGGGAGGGCGCCGCGCATCTGACCATGGTGGTGCGCGCCAAGGGGCGGGGCGACGTGCATGTGCACGCCTTGGCCGACTGGCTGCGCGCGGAAGCGGGATTTCCGGTGGTCGAAACAGGGGGCGTCGGAGGATGATCTGGCTGGGGGGCCTCAAATTTCGTCATCCCCGCGCAGGCGGGGATCCAGTGTTACCGCGCGTGAGGGACAGCCGTCGGGCGGTTCATGGCACTCCGAAACTGGATTCCCGCCTGCGCGGGAATGACGAAGGAATGGACTGAAAGCCATGGAAAGCTGACGTAAAAGAATGCTAGCTGGTTGTTGGGAGTGAGCATGAGCGAACATTCACTATACGTTATAGGCGGCGAGGAAGACGAGAAAGTCTCCATAGTCAGCAGTGACGTCGGAAATTCCTGCCGATTGGTTTGCAGCGTTCGCGGCGAGACGCACGTAGTTGATGAAAGAGACTTTTTTGAAGCGCTTCTCGTGCTGCGGCGTCGTAGCTTGGAGCCTAAGGGCTTGATCCCATTCTGTTATGGAGCAAGCATGCAGGTTTGGCCGTCCGGCATGGCACGCGATATGGGGCGCGGCCTAAAAGCCTATAAAATGGAGATCGGGGCCCAAGCGAGAGAGTTGGTCGGCATCTTTGAAGCCGGCCCCGATGTCATACCTTCTCCGGTGTCGGTCCAAGAAGAATACCATCGCAAATGGATAGCTTCACTCCGCTCATAAAGTCCGCAATTTGGCCCCAACCGCCCATATCCATCCGCCCAGGCGCTCTACGCCAGCCAGTCGGGCGGTGAGGCTGCTACCGCTTCGGCCAGCCAGGCGCGGAAGCGGGCGATGGGTTGGGCGTCCCACATGTCGGCGCGGGCGGTGAAGTAATAGGCGCCGGGCGCGCACGCGGCGAAGGCGGGGTTGCCGGCGCCCAGTTCCACCAGGCGGCCGCTTTGCAGGTGTTCGGCCGCCAGGAAGCCGTTGGTGATCGCCACGCCCTGGCCATCGGCGGCGGCGGCCAGGGTCATGTGGGCCTGCCACAGCCGGGCCGAGACCGGCGGCTGCGTGTGAGCCAGGCCCTGCGCGGCGAACCAGGCGCGCCATTCGGCGTCGGAATCCTCGTGCAGCAGGGGCAGGGCGAGCAGGTCTTGCGGCGCGGCCACGGCTGCGTCTTTCAGCCAGGGTGCGTCGGCGCGGGCCACGGGGAACAGGCGGGGGCGCACCACGGCTTGGCGCATCAGGCTGCGCGGTGGGGTGAGGCCCGGTGCGTCGTCGAGATACCAGCGGATATCGCCATGCGCCTCGCGCCGGGACAGGTCGGGCGGGCTGTCGCTGGGCCGCAAGTCCAGCGCCATGCCGGGGTGGCGGCGGCCGAAACCGGGGAGGTTGGGAGTGAGCCACAGATAGGCGAGGCCCGCCACCGACCAGACATCGAGGCGCGTGCCATGCTGGCCGCGCGCCTGGCTGGTGGCGGTGCACAATTGGTCGAACGCCGGGCCGATCAGGGCATGGTAGCTCTCGCCCGCCGGGGTCAGCCCGCCGTGCTGGCGATCCACCAGCATCACGCTGAGCCAGTCTTCCAGCGCGCGCAAGTGGCGGCTGACGATGGCGTGGCTCACGCCCAGCGCGGCGGCGGTGCGGCGCACCCCGCCGTGGCGGCCAAACGCCTCGAACGCGCGCAAGGCGGCAAAGGGCGGCAAGTGGGGACGGTCTGGCATGGAGCTGGTAACCTTTGGTCACCATCTGGGTAGCATTAGTGGGCTTTTGGCCGCAAGCCATCGGTGCGAGAAAGGGACGACCCTTTCTCATGCCCGGAGTGCGCCCGATGGCCGACAACGCTTCCCTTCTTGCCCGCCGCGAACAGGCCGTGCCGCGCGGCGTGGCGTCTTCCACCGCCGTCTTTGCCGATCGCGCCGAGAATGCCGAGCTGTGGGACGTGGAAGGGCGCCGCTATGTCGATTTTGCCGGGGGCATTGCCGTGCTCAACACCGGGCATCGCCATCCCAAGGTGATCGCGGCGGTGCAGGCGCAGCTCGAACGCTTCACCCACACCGCGTTCCAGGTCAGCCCCTATGAAAGCTACATCGCCCTGGCGGAGAAATTGAACGAAGCCGCCCCATTTTCCGGCCCTGCCAAGACCATCCTACTGACGACCGGGGCCGAGGCCACGGAAAACGCGGTGAAAGTGGCGCGGGCGGCCACCGGGCGTTCGGCGGTGATCGCGTTTACCGGCGGGTTCCATGGCCGCACCCTGCTGGCCAGCGCCATGACCGGCAAGACCACCCCCTACAAGCGCCGCTTTGGCCCGATGCCGGGCGAAGTGTTCCACGCGCCGTTCCCCACGGGCCTGAACGGCAACACGGTGGAACGCACGCTGGAAGCGATCCAGTACCTGTTCGCCGCCGATGTGGAGCCCGAGCGCGTGGCGGCGTTCATCGTCGAGCCGGTGCAGGGCGAGGGCGGGTTCCATGTCGCGCCGGCCGAATTCCTGGAGGCGCTGCGCGCGCTGGCCGACCAGCATGGTATCCTGCTGATTGCCGATGAAGTGCAGGCCGGCTTTGCCCGCACCGGCAAGCTGTTCGGCATCGAGCATTCGGGCGTGGAACCCGATCTGGTCTGCGTGGCCAAGTCGCTGGCCGGTGGCTTTCCGCTTGCCGGGCTGATCGGCCGCGCGCCGGTCATGGACGCGCTCGATCCCGGCGGCCTGGGCGGCACCTATGGCGGTTCGCCGATCGGCTGTGCGGCGGCGCTGGCCGTGCTTGAGGTGATCGAAGAGGAAGGCCTGTGCGCCCGTGCCGCCGCCATCGGTGACCGCATGCGCGCCCGTGTCGAAGGATTTGCCGCTGCCGGCCTGCCCGTGGCCAACATTCGCGGGCTGGGCGCCATGTTCGGGTTCGACGTGACCAATGCCGCCGGGGAAACCGATGGCGCGGTGGCCAAGGCCGTGACGGCAGCGGCGCTCGATCTGGGGCTGATCCTGCTGTCTTGCGGCACCAAGGGCGAAACCATTCGGGTGCTTGTGCCGTTGACGGCATCGGACGAACTGATCGACGAAGGGTTCGACATTGTCGAAAAGGCCCTGGCGACGGTTGCTGGTAAGGTGATGGCATGAGTGACATTCTGGAAGTGAACCGCCCCGCAATGCAGCGCGGTGACTTGTGGCGCGAGGCTGCCTTCGTGGCGGGCGAATGGCGCACGGGCAGCGCGCGGATCGCGGTGGACAATCCCGCCACCGGCGCGGTTATCGGCCATGTGCCCGATCTGGGCGCGATCGAGGCGGAAGAAGCCGTTGCCGCAGCACAGGCCGCGTTCGGCCCGTGGAAGGCCAAGACTGCCAAGGAACGCGGCGCCGTGCTCAAGCGCTGGGCCGCGCTGATGCTGGAACACGCCGACGATCTGGCCACGATCATGACCGCCGAGCAAGGCAAGCCGCTGGCCGAGGCCAAGGGCGAAGTGGCCTATGCCGCCTCGTTCCTGGAATGGTTTGGCGAGGAAGCCCGGCGCATTCGCGGCGACGTGATCGCCCCGCACCAGGCGGATCGGCGGCTGGTCGTCACCCGCCAGCCGGTGGGCGTGGTCGGTGCGATCACGCCGTGGAACTTTCCGCTGGCGATGATCACCCGCAAGGCCGGCCCGGCGCTGGCGGTGGGCTGCCCGATCGTGATCAAGCCATCCGAACTCACGCCGTTTTCCGCACTCGCGCTGGCCGTGCTGGCCGAGGAAGCCGGGCTGCCCAAGGGCCTGCTGAGCGTGGTGACCGGCCAGGCCAAGCCGATCGGCGAAGTGCTGACCGGCGATCCGCGCGTGGCCAAGTTCACCTTCACCGGATCGACCGCCGTGGGCAAGCTGCTGGCCGCGCAATGCGCCGGCACGGTGAAGAAAGTGAGCCTGGAACTGGGCGGCAACGCGCCGTTCATCGTGTTCGAGGATGCCGACCTCGATGCAGCGGTGGAAGGCGCGCTGGCGTCCAAGTTCCGCAACACCGGGCAAACCTGCGTCTGTGCGAACCGCCTGCTGGTGCACGAAGCGGTGCATGATGCCTTTGCGCAAAAGCTCGCCGCCCGCGTGGCCGCGTTCCGCGTCGGGCCGGGGCTGGACGGGCCGACCGACCAGGGGCCGCTGATCGACGACCGCGCCGTTGCCAAGATCACGGCGCATGTGGCCGATGCCGTTGCCAAGGGCGGCAAGGTCTTGACCGGCGGCCACCAGGCGCAGGCCCTGGGCGCGCGGTTCTTTGAGCCCACAGTGATTGCCGACGTGCCGGTCGATGCCCTGCTCAACCGCGAAGAGACGTTCGGGCCGCTGGCCGGGCTGGTGCGCTTTGCCAGCGAGCAGGAAGCCGTGGCGCTGGCCAACGACACGCGCTCGGGCCTGGCGGCCTATGCCTATACCAACGATGCGGCGCGCCAGTGGCGCCTGACCGAAGCGCTGGAATATGGCATGGTCGGTATCAACACCGGGCTGATTTCCACCGAAGTCGCGCCGTTTGGCGGGGTCAAGGAATCGGGCCTGGGCCGCGAAGGATCGTACCTGGGCGCGGACGATTATCTCGATGTGAAGCTGGCCTGCATCGCGGTGCCGGCACTCTAAGCCGGCCAAGGGCGGGATGGCGGGAAATAATTCCGCGATCCCGCCTTTGGTCGCCAAAATTAGGGAAAAATCGCGCGAGGATTTGCCATATTATCCCGGTGAGATCGCAATCGATCACTTTGGGAGTTCATGTCATGCTGGTCGGCACCGTCAAGGAAATCAAGAACCACGAATACCGCGTCGGGCTGACCCCCGAAAGCGCGCATGAACTGGTGGCCCATGGGCACACCGTGCTGGTGGAAACCGGTGCTGGCGCGGGCATCGGCGCGGCCGACGAAGCCTATGTGGCCGCCGGCGCCCAGATCGTCGCCACGGCCGCCGAAGTCTTTGCCCGCGCCGAGATGGTGGTCAAGGTCAAGGAGCCGCAGGCGGTGGAACGCGCCATGCTGCGCGAAGGCCAGATCCTCTATACCTACCTCCACCTCGCCCCCGATCCGGAGCAGACCGCCGATCTCGTCAAGTCGGGCGCGGTTTGCATCGCCTATGAAACCGTGACCGACGCAGCCGGTGGCCTGCCGCTGCTCAAGCCTATGAGCCAGGTGGCCGGGCGCATGGCGATCCAGGCCGGCGCCACAGCGCTGGAAAAGGCCCATGGCGGGCGTGGCGTGCTGCTGGGCGGTGTGCCCGGCGTGCTGCCGGCCAAGGTGGCGGTGATCGGCGGCGGCGTGGTGGGCTTCAATGCCGCGCAGATGGCCGCCGGCCTTGGCGCCGACGTGACGATCATCGACCGCAGCCCCGAAGTGCTGGAGCGCCTGGCCACCCATTTCGAAAGCCGCGCCAAGACGCTCTATGCCGGCAAGGCCAATATCGCGGCGGCCGTGGCCGAAGCCGACCTGGTGATCGGCGCCGTGCTGGTGCCCGGTGCCGCCGCACCCAAGCTGGTGACGCGCGAAATGCTGGCCACGATGAAGCCCGGCGCGGTGCTGGTGGACGTGGCCATCGACCAGGGCGGCTGCTTCGAGACCAGCCACGCCACGACCCATGCCGAACCGACCTATGTGGTCGATGGCGTGGTGCATTATTGCGTGGCCAACATGCCGGGCGGCGTGGCGCGCACTAGCACCTATGCGCTCAACAACGTGACGCTGCCCCATGCCCTGGCCATTGCCAACCTGGGCTGGAAAGCCGCGCTGGCGCGCAACGAGCACCTCGCCAATGGCCTCAACGTGGCCTTCGGCAAGGTGACCTATGAAGCGGTGGCCAAGGACCTGGGCTATGCTTATACCCCGGCGGCCGAATTGATCGGCTGAATGGAGATGCGATGATCCACACCGACCATGCCGCGCTGCGGGCCGCTCTGGACGAGGGCACGGGACTGTGCACGGTGGTGGGGATCGATGGCAGCTTCTCGCGCCGGGTCGGCGCGCAGATGGCGGCCAGCCGGGCCGGCGTGGCGCAAGTCATTGCCGGCTCGCTCGCCGATGTCTGCCTGGAGCGGCAACTGGCCGGCGATCTCGCCGGGCTCGCGCCGGGCGCCGAGCCGCTGCTGCAACGCTATGGCCGGGGCTCTCCGATCATCGATTTCCGCCTGCCCTGCGGGGGCGGACTCGATATCCTGCTCGATCCTGCGCCTGACCGCGATGCCCTGGCGCAGGCGGTGCAGGCGCTGGACGCGCGCCAGCCGGCCAGCCTGCCGCTGCCGGTGCCGGAGGACGCCCCGGCGCATCTCTTGCGGGCGCGGCCCTATATCCCCCCGCTCTCGCTGATCCTGCTGGGCGAAGGGGCGGAGCTGGCGGCAACGGCGGCGCTGGCCCGGACGATGGGCCTGGCCACGCAGGTCTATGCGAAGGAAGAGGCCGGAGCCCTGCATCTGGGCGCGGCGCCACAAGGGGCGCAGGCCGATGCCTGGACCGCCATCCTGTTGCTGTTCCACGATCACGAATGGGAACGGACGATCCTGCGCTGGGCGCTCGATACCCCGGCCTTCTACATCGGCGCGCAAGGCGGCCTGCGCGCGCGCATGGCGCGGCTGGATGACCTGGCGCGTGACGGGGTGAACGAAACCCAGCTTTCGCGGATCACCAGCCCGATCGGCCTGATCCCGCGCACCCGCGAACCGGGCGTGCTGGCGCTTTCCGCGCTGGCCGAAATCCTGGGCGTCTACGAGCGGCTGCACCCACTGGCGTGAGAGTTGGTTGGCAAATGCACCAAGGCGCATTTGCCGTGCGGCACCAGCCCTCTCCCCCACCCGACCTCCCAACGATAGTACCCTATGGGAGGTCGGCCCCCTCAGCGAAAACGTCCCCCGGACGTTTTCGTGCTCTTCGGGACGGGAGAGGGCTGGGGCCGCACATCCGGCGCAGCCGGATCAACTCACAGCGCCTGAGCAAGGGCTGTCACCAGCCGCCGCCCAGCGCGAGGAACAGGTTGATCTGGTCGTTGGCGATTTCCGCGCGGGAATTGAGCACGGCCGCCTCTGCCCCGATCACGCCCTGGCGCCCGCCGATGTCATTGATGATTGCGGCGCGTCCGGCCTCACGCAGGCGCCGCGCCTGGTCTGACGCGGTGCGGGCCGAAGCGAGTGCCTCGTCCAGCGCGGCGTGGCGATCGTGGTTCTCGGCATAGGTCGCCAGCGCGGTTTCGGTTTCGCGCAGGGCGCCAAGCACGACGCCATCGAAATGGGCCAGCGCGGCGTCGGCGCTGGCATCGGCCGCCTTGACCCGGGCGCGGGCACCGGCGCCGGGGATCGACCAGTGCAGCAGCCCGCCGATGGACCAGCGGTTGGCCGCCGGCAGGCCCAGGTCCTTGACGAAACCGGTGGACCCGGCGGACAGGCCAATGCCGATCGAGGGATAGAGATCGGCCGTGGCCACGCCGATGCGCGCGGTGGCGCCGGCCAACTGGCGTTCGGCGGCGCGCACATCGGGCCGGCGGCGCAGCAGGGCGGCGCCATCGCCCACCGGCAGCGGATTGCGCAGTTCGGGCACGGCGCGGCAGCTTTCCGCCTCGCGCGGATAGTCGGCCGGCACTTTGCCCGTCAGCGCGGCCAGGCGATAGAGCGCGGCGCGCGCGGCAGCGCGATACGTGGGCAGCAGCGCTTGCGCCTGGGCCAGGCGGCCTTGCGCGGCGGTGACATCGGGGGTGGCGCTGCGCCCAGCGGCAACCAGGCGGCGGTTGATATCCACCAGATGGCCCTGCAAGGTGATCGCGCGCTGGGCGAGATCCTCAGCAGCATGGGCGGCGCAGACCCCGACATAGGCGCGCGCGACATCGGCCGCGACGGTGACTTTCACCGCGTCCTGCGTGGCGGCGAGGGCTTCCTCGTCGGCGCGGGCGGCTTCGATCTGGCGGCGGATGCGGCCGAACAGGTCGATCTGGTAGTTCATTTCCGCGCCGACATCGCCGATATCGGCCACCGGCAATTGCTCGTCCTGAAGATAGGACTCGCCTGACAGGCGCGCGTGCTGGGCGCCGGCGGAAACGCCGAAATCCACTTCCTTGCCACCTTCGGCCACGGCCGTGACGGCGCGCGCGCGGGCGAGGTTGGCGGCGGCCACGCGCAAGTCGGTGTTGGCGGCCAGGGCCTGCTCTTCCAGCCCGTCGAGCACCGGATCGTCATAGAGATGCCACCAGCGCGGCGGCAGCGGATCGCTGGTGGTGAGCGCAGGCGTGGCGGACTGGAACGCGCCTTGCGCAGCCGGGCGGCTGACCACGGCGGATTCGGGCACGTGGTAATCCGGTCCCACCGCCTTGCACCCGGCCAGCGCCAGCAGCGCGCCGCCGATCAGAGCCGCGCGCTTCACTGGTTCTGCTCCTTTTGGGCAACCTTGTCCGGCGCGAGCGTGACCGAAGCGGTGCGCCCGGCGATCAGCGCCACGCCTGCCGGGCGTTCATCCAGCGCGATCCGCACCGGCACGCGCTGGGGCAGGCGCACCCACGAGAAGCTGGGATTGATCGAGGGCAGCATGCTGGCGCTGCCGGTGCGGTCGTGGTCCTCGATCGCCATGGCGATGGACGTGACATGGCCCTTGAGCAGGCGATCCTCGCCCATCAGGCGCACCGTGGCGGCCTGGCCGACATGGACGTGGGCGAGCTTGGTTTCTTCGAAATAGCCTTCGATGCGCAAGGAACTGTTGTCTACCAGCGCCATCACCGGCTTGCCCGGCGCGACATAGTTGCCCGGGCGCAGGGTCTGGTCGGAAATCGTGCCATCGACGGAGGCGCGCACGGTGGTGCGGGCGAGGTTGAGCCGCGCCACTTCGCGCTGGCTCTGCGCGCTTTCCAGCATGACTTGCGCGGCGGCAAGCTGGGCGCGGGCATCCGCCACCTTGGTTTCGCTCTGCTGCGTCACTTCCAGCGGCACGAGATCGCCCAGGCCCCGGTTGCGGGCCGCCTCGCGCTGGGCTTCGGCCAGGGCTACGCGGGCGCGGGTGATCCCGGTCTGGGCCTGGGCAATGGCGTCCTCCGCCTGGCGCACGGCCAGGGCATAGCGGGCGGTGTCGATCTGGAACAGCACGTCACCCTTGTGCACCGGTTGGTCGTTGACCACGTCGACACGGGTCACCAGGCCCTGCACATCGGGCGCGATCTGCACCACATCGGCGCGCACGCGGCCATCGCGCGTCCAGGGATCAGCCTGGTAATGCGTCCAGAGTTCGCGCGCGCCCAGGGCGGCAACGATCACGATGGCGCCGGTGACGCCGATCTGCACGGTCTTGCGAAAAGCGGGAGAAGCAAGCAGCGACATCAGAGCCATCCATTGATCAACTGGGGAAAGCGCACAAGCAGCGCCCAGAACGCCACGAACAGGGCAGTATCGAACAGGACCGGGTGCCAGACCCAGCGATAGAAGCGCAGCGCCACCAGCACGCGGTGGACGATCAGCGCCAGGATCAGCGCCACCGTGGCCGTCAACGGCGCCGAAGCCACGAAGACTTCGCCGAACATGTATTCGGAAAAAGCGGGGTGTGGCGGGTTCATGGCAGGGGCTCCACCGCGGCGGGGGCGGCCAGCGGAATGGCCGGGCCGGGGCTGTTGGGGAAAAGATTGCGCCGCAGGGCGATCAGGGCGGCGATGGCATGCGGGGCATCGGGCGCATCGGGGTGGCCGAACGGCAGCGGCGGCGGGCGGATCGCGCCACTGTCCTTCAGGATCAGGCGCAGGGCGCGATCGATGCGGTGCTGTAACCGGGCATCGGGCGGCGGCACGGCATCGGGGCGCCAGGCGCGGAAATAGCGGGCCGCCTCGCGCAGCAGGCTGGAGAGGGCGCGTTGCTGGCGCAGGGGCGCGGCGGCGCGGGCGTGCTGGATCGCCACCAGGTTGATTGCCAGGCGCACTTCGCGCAGGGCCGCCTGGGCCGCCAGCGATCCGGCCGGATCGGCGCCCAGCCGCTGCGTCAGCAGGGCGGTCTGGTCGATCACCCGGCCCAGCGCCTGGCCGGGATCGGGCGGGGTGGCGGCGGTGGACAATCGCACGAGATCGCGTTGCAGCGCGCGCAGCAGGCGTGCGATGGCCACGTCCGTCCCCAGGTTGCGCAGGCCGGCGGTGAACCCGGCGGCCAGCACCACGGCCAGCACCTGGCCCAGGTTGCTGTTCACGAACCGCTCGAAATCGGGGTGGAAGCTTTCCTGGATGGCCAGCGCGCTGCAAAAGCCCATGGCCATGGCCGTGGCCTGGCCGCCCAGGCGGGGATGGGGAATGAACGCGGCAATCAGCAGCAGTGGCGGCGCCATGACCAGGGCCATGGCGGCAAAATCCTGCACATAGGGCAGCACTTCGAACAGGTAGATGCCCGCCAGCGGCACCCCGGCGCAGATCGCCAGGCCAAAGCGCAGGATCACCGGGATGGGATTGTCCATCGCCGCGAACAGGCAGCAGAACACCGCCGTCATCGCCGCCGCGCCGGCGCCATCGGCCCAGCCCGAATAGATCCATAGCGCGCAGCAGGCGATCACCGCCACCGTCGCGGCAAAGCCTGCCATCAGCGCGTGGCCCAGATCCTGGTGCAGGCGCAGCGCGGCGCGCGGGCTGCGCAAAGTGGCCGGCAGCGGCAAGTGCGGATCGCGCAGGTGATCGAGCGCCTGGCGGCAATCGGCGAGCAGCGTGACCACCTGGGCCAGACGCACGCGATAGCTGGTGACCAGGAGATCGTGCCATGTTTCGGGACGAATGCTTTCGGGCACGGCGATCACCGGACGGGCGAGCGCGGGGCAGCCCGCGTCGATCCAGGCGCGCGTGGCGGCTTGCGCCGCTTCCAGTTCGGGATCGTCGCCACGATGCTCGGCCAGATCGCAGCTTGCGATGGCGCCGCGCCGGTCCGACAGGCCGGAGAGCAGGGGCAACAGCAGGATCATGCGTTCGAGCAGGGCGCGCAGCGTTCCGGTGGCCTCGCGCCAGTGCGAGGTATCATAGGGCACGTGGATCGCCATCAGCGCGCAATCGACCACGTCCACGGCCAGTTGCTGCTGCTCGCGCGGGGTGCGGCGCGGGGCTCCGCCTTCGGCCGGATCGCGCACGCAATCGGTCAGCCAGGCATGGGCGTCGGCCAGCCAGCGCTCCAGCCGCGCGCCCAGCGGCACGGCTACCGATTGCGGCAGGAACAGGCTGTGGGTGAGCGTGGCGGCAACGATGCCCAGGGTGATCTCGGTAACGCGGGCCACGGCGGTATCGAACACCGCATAAGGCTGGTTGACCGAAGGGAAGGCAATGATCGCGGCGGTATAGCCCGCCAGCATCAGCGTGTAGGACCGCGCCGAGCGATCGAGCAGCGAGACGGTGAGGCAGCCGCCGACCCACAGCGCCAGCACGCTGGACAGGATCATCGGCGTATCGACCAGCACCGGCACCACGGCCACGGCGAAGACCGCGCCGAGGAACGTGCCGACGACGCGGTAGATCGCCTTGGAACGGGTTGCCCCGGCCAGCGGATTGGAGACGATGAACGCGGTGGTCATCGCCCAGAACGGAAATGGCAGCCCGACCCACAGCCCGATCCACAGCGCCAGGAACGCCGCCGCCACGGTCTTGACCGAAAACAGCGCGGGCTGGACCCAGCGGGAAGGGATCAGGGACATCGGTCGGGCCGCCTGCGCTCAGGCCGCTTCCAGATGGCGCAGCAGGATGCGCGCCACCGCTTCGGAGCTGGCGGGATTCTGGCCGGTGACGAGGTTGTCGTCTTCCAGCGTGAACACGCCCCAATCCGGCCCCTTGCGATAATCGCCGCCCTGGGCCTTGAACTCGTCCTCGATCAGGAAAGGCACCACGTCGGTGAGGCCGACGGCGGCTTCCTCGCTGTTGGAAAAGCCGGTGACGGGGCGGCCGGCCACGATCGGGCGGCCATCGGCGCGCTTGACGTGGCGCAACACGCCCGGCGCGTGGCAGACCAGGCCGAGCGGCTTGCCGGCGCGATCGAAGGATTCGAGCAGGGCGATCGAAACCGGGCTTTCCGCCAGATCCCACAGCGGGCCGTGGCCGCCGGGATAGAACACGGCGTCGAAGCCGGCCTGGTCGACCTGGTCGAGCGGAATGGTGTGGGCGAGCGCATCCTGCGCGGCGGGATCGGCGCGGAACCGGCGCGTCGCGTCGGTTTGCGCATCGGGTTCATCGCTGCGCGGATCGAGCGGCGGCTGGCCACCGGCGGGGGACGCGAGGACGACTTGCGCGCCGGCATCGACAAAGACGTAATAGGGCGCGGCAAATTCCTCGAGCCAGAAGCCGGTCTTGTGACCGGTATCGCCCAATTCGTTGTGCGAGGTGAGAACCATAAGAATCTTCATGGGTTATCTCCGCAGAGACTGGCCGATCGCGCCGATCATGCCAGCGAAAGATGGACAGGAACATTGCCCGCGATCGCCCGGCTATACGGACAGGCGCCGTGGGCGGCCTCCATCAACGCGCGGGCGCGATTTTGATCCACGCCGGGCAGCGCCACGTGCAGCGTGATGGCCAGCCCGAAGCCGCCATCGGCGCGCGGGCCAAGGCCGACCGTGGCGGTGACCGTGGCATTGGCCGGAACCGCGACACTGCCCTGGTTCTTGAGGGTTTTCAGCGTGCTGAGAAAGCATGCGGCATAGCCGGCGGCAAACAGTTGTTCCGGGTTGTTGCCATGGCCACGCCCGCCCAGTTCGGCCGGCAGATCAAGCCAGGCATGCAGCGAGCCATCGCTGGTGGCGGCCTGGCCTTCGCGTCCGCCACGGGCCGTGGCACTGGCCTGATAGAGACAATCGGTGAGCATGGGCGGGTTCCTGATGGGGCGGGCCGGGGGCATTCGCCGTGGCCAGAGGGCATCTAGGCGCAAGGCTGCCGCGCCGCCAACAAGCGCTGTGGCCAACAATCATAAAAAGATTTATGGATGGACCATGTCGCTCAACCGCCTGCGCGCCTTTGTCGAAGTCTATCGCCAGCGATCGTTCACCACGGCGGCGCGCAACCTGGGGCTGACCCAGCCGGCCATTTCGCAGCAGATCGCCAGCCTGGAAGAGACCATCGGCCGCCCCCTGTTCGAGCGGCACGGGCGCGGCGTGGTGCCCACCGGCACCGCCGATGAACTCGCCTCGGACATTGGCGACCGGCTGGACCAGGCCGAAGCGGCGCTGGCCCAGGCGCGGGCGCGATCGGCGCATCTGGCCGGATCGATCCAGATCGTGGGCCATCCCGATTTCCTGTCGGAAGTGGTGGCGCCGCAACTCGGCACGATCCTGGAAAGCGGCATCCGCGTGCGGCTGCACGTGGGCACCCGCAGCGAGATCGAGCGCATGCTGATCCATGGCGAGGCGGACCTTGGCGTCTCGGGCTTTCCCGTCACCGACCGCCGCCTGCGCGGGGAGCACTTGCGCGACGAGACCACCCGCGCGGTCGCCGCTCCGGCGCTGGTCGCGCGGCTGCGCGCGGGCCTGGCCGCCGGCACCGACCTTGCCACGTTCCTCGCCGGCCTCCCGCTGCTGTCCTATGGGCTCGATTATCCACTGATCGACACCTGGCTGCGGCACAACGGGCTCAATCCCGAACTGACCCCGCCGGCCATGGTCGGGCTGGACGTGCGCAGCCTGCGCGGCCTGCTGATCGACGGGCACGGCTGGACCGTGCTGCCCGAATACCTGTGCCGCGATCACCTGGCTGCCGGCGAACTGGAGGAAATCCCCGGCACGGCGCCCGACCAGAACCACTTGAGCTATCACTTGCTGTGGGCCCCCGCAGCCTTGCGCCAGCCGCGCGTGGCCCACGTGCGCCATGCGCTGATCTGGCGGCTGCTCAGGCGATGACGCCGGCAGGCACAGGGCTGGGCGGGAAGAACCGCTCGACCAGCGCGATCGCGGCGGCGGCCAGGGCGGTTCCCGCCAGCACGTCGACCAGGTAATGGCCGCCAATGGGAACGGCAGAGAGCCACATCACGGTGTTCCACGCGATCATTGGCCAGCGCAGGCGCGGGATGCGGGCATAGCCCCAGCCCAGCAGCACGGCTGCCGCCGCATGGAAGCTGGGCATCGTGACGAGGCCTTCCAGCGCCTGGCCGTCGAGCACCGTCATCGATCCGTCGCGCAATTGCCCCAGCACGTGGGGATAGTTCCAAGCCGACAAGGACAGCACATCGGGCATCGCGGCGTGGCTTATCGCATGATAGGCATAGCTGCCCACGGCCGGCATCAACGGGAACAGCGCGATCGTGACCAGCAAGGTGCCGCACCACGCCGTCAGAAAGGCCCAGCCCTGGCGTGCCTGCCCGGTCAAGGCGAGGACCAGCAACAGGGCGATGGCCTGCCCGCCAAGGGAGAAATAGGTGTAGGACAGGGCATGCAGCAGCGCCGGATGCGCGGCGAGGGCGGCGATGGTATCCGGCCAGGAAAAGGCCGGGAACATCTGCCGATCGAGCGCGGCCAGGCTGGCATCGGCCAGCGGCGCACTGATCCGCGCCAGGACCGCGCTGGCCAGCGGGGCGAACAGGGCCGTCGCCAGGAACACCGGCACCAGCTTGCACAGATCGACCAGGCCTTGCCGTACGGATAGGCGCGAGCACGCTTGGGCGCAGCCCCACACCGCCAGCAGCAGCAGGATGATCGGATCGAATTCACGATGCGCGAACGTGAAATCGCCGGCCGTGGTGCCGATGAGGACCACCAGCGCGAAGACCGCGACAGCAACGAGCGGTACGGCTTCCTGCCGCGCGGGCCGCACGAGCGGAGCAAACAGGGCGCGCGAGCGCGATGGGCGGTGGACAAGCGCGGGCAACATCGCGCCATCCATGGCGGCAGAGTGTTTAAAAGAGTCGAAACCGGAAAAAATTGATGTGTTCCGCGCAGCGGTTCTAACCGGCCCAGCCGGTGGTGCGACTTTGCCCCCGCAACCGGCTTGCCATGCCGGGCAAAACAGGCATGATGCTGCGATCACAGGGGTGTGATACAGGGATGGCGGGGGCACCATGTTGACGATCCACAGCGATGCGCACCGGCTGCATCACGGCGCGGGCGAATTCTATCGCGGGCGGATCGTGCCCTGCTTCGAGATGCCGGCGCGGGTGGAGCAGGTTCTGGCCAGCGTCACCGCGCGTGGCCTGGGGGCGGTGGTGGCGCCCAAGGCCCATGGCCGTGCGCCGCTGGAGCGGGTGCACGCGGGGGACTACCTGGATTTCCTGGCCAGTGCCTGGGACGAATGGACCGCGCTGGGCGAAACCGGCGATGCGCTGCCCTATGCCTGGCCGGCGCGCGATCTGCGGGCCGACCGGGCGCCGGACCATATCGACGGCAAACTGGGGTTCTACAGCATCGATGCCGCCGTGCCGATCACCGCCGGCACATGGCAGGCCGTGCAGGCCAGCGCCGATTGCGCGCTGACCGGGGCGGCGGCGGTGTTGGGCGGGGAGCGCGCTGCCTTTGCCCTGTGCCGCCCGCCCGGCCACCATGCCGGGCCGCGCGCAATGGGGGGCTTCTGCTACCTCAACAACGCCGCGATTGCCGTGCAGGCGATGCGCGACGCGGGAGTGGCGCGGGTGGCGGTGCTCGACGTGGACTATCACCACGGCAACGGCACGCAGGCGATCTTCTATGACCGCGCGGACGTGTTCTTTGCCTCGATCCATGGCGATCCGGCGGTGGAATACCCGTTCTTCGCCGGCTTTGCCGACGAGACCGGCAGCGGCGCGGGCGTGGGTTGCAATCTCAACCTGCCGCTGCCCTGGGGCACGGGGGCCGATGCCTATGGCGCGGCGCTCGATACCGCCTGCGCGGCGATTGCGGCCCATGGCGCGCAGGCGCTGGTGGTCTCGCTGGGGGTGGATACCTTTGCCGGCGATCCGATCAGCCATTTCCGGCTCGACAGCCCCGATTTCACGCGGATCGGCGCGCGGGTGGCGGCACTGGGCCTGCCCACGCTGTTCGTGATGGAAGGCGGCTATGCCGTGGGCGACATCGGCACCAATGTCGGCAATGTGCTGGAAGGCTTTGCCCGTGGCTGAGGCAGGCGGGGCAGGTGCGGGCCTGCAAGGCCGGTTGGGGTTTTGGCATCTGGTCGGTTATGGTCTCGCGCTGATCGCGCCGACCGCGCCGCTCAACACGCTGGGCGTGGTCTGGGGCAAGGCGCACGGGCTGATCGCGCTGTCCTATCTGCTGGGCGGGCTGTGCATGGCGTTCACGGCGGCCAGCTATGCCGTGATGGTGCGCGAAGTGCGCAGCGCCGGATCGCTCTATGGCTTTGCCCGCGCGGCGCTCGGGCCGTTTGCCGGGTTCATGGGCGGGTGGATGATCCTGCTCGACTATCTGATGATCCCCTCGCTGGTCTATGTGATCATGGCCGTGGCGCTGGGCCAGTTGATGCCGGAGGTGGACCGCGCCGTGTGGATCGTGGCGCTGCTGGGCTTTACCACGGCGGTCAACTGGTTCGGCATCCGCTCGACCAGCGCGTTCAACGCCGTCAGCGTGATCGCGCAGATTGCGGTCATGATGGTGCTGGTGACGGCAGGTGTGCTGTTCCTGGGGCCGGTCCATGCCTTTTCGCCCGCGCCGGTCTGGGCCGATCCGCTGCCCTGGCAGGGCGTTCTGGCGGGCACCTCGGTCTGTGTGCTCAGCTTCCTGGGGTTCGATGCGGTCTCCACCCTGGCCGAGGACACCGCCGACCGCAGCGGGCGCACGCTGGGGCGGGCGATCCTGGCCGTGCTGGCGCTGGCCACGGTGTTTTTTGGGCTGTCCACCTGGGTGCTGGGCAATGCCATGGTCGGCCGCCACTTCGCCAGCCTGGACGCCGCGCATTACGAGTTGGCGGGCGCGATGCTGGGTGCCTGGGCCAGGCCCGGGCTGGCCTGGTTCACTGCGCTGGTCGTGGGCTTTACCAATGCCCTGCCGATGCAGGTGGGCGTGGCCCGCGTGCTTTATGCCATGGGGCGCGACGGACAAGTGCCCACCCTGTTCGCCCGGTTGCACGCGCGCCACAACACGCCGTGGGTGGCGATGCTGGCCACCACCGCGCTGTCGCTGGTGGTGGCGCTGGCGTTTCGCGACGCGATGGATTTCCTGGCAACGCTGGTCAATTTCGGCGCGCTGACCGGATTTGCCCTGTTGCACGTCTGCGTGTTCGTGCGCTTCCGGCGCAGTGCCCGGCGCAACCTGTGGCTGCATGTCGTTTCGCCGCTGGTCGGGCTGGCGGTGATCGCCGTGATCCTGAGCGGCATGGGCGCCTGGGCGCTCTTGCTCGGCTGCGGCTGGCTGGCCTTGGGCCTGGCCTGGTGGCAGGGGGCCGCGCGCCATGCGCCGCCCCCGGCCAGCGACCTGGCCTATTCGGTATAGGCCTTGCGCAACATGGCGATGTCGGCGGCGGTGACACCGGCCACTTTCTCCAGATAGCCTTCGACCGAGCCATAGCGGGCATCGATTTCGTCCATCGCGCTGGCCAGGAACGGGCGGCCGTCGGGATCATGCAGCGGTTGCGGCCGGGCCATGGCCGGGTTGGCCTGGTATCCGGCAAACATCTTCGCCACCGGATCGCTGGCCTTGGCCGCATCGATTTTCGGCATTTCCCATTCGGGCCGGCGCAGCGCGGTGGACAGGTCATAATCGCGCAGGATCACCGCGCGCGGGGTGCCGAGCGCGGCAAGGATCAGCGCAGTCATGAACCCGGTGCGGTCCTGCCCGGCCGAGCAGTTGTATTCGATCGGCCCGGCCTGGGCCTTGAGCCGGTCGAACACCAGCCTGACCTGCGGCGCCAGCAGCGTGGGGAACTGGCGGTAGAGCGCGCCCCCGTTGCTCGGCATCTTGCCGCCCTGTGCCCCGGCGAACAAAGCCATCATCGAATAGGGCACGGCATCCTGATGCACCTGCCCGGCCAGGCGCGTGGGCGCCAGGCGGCGTTCCTCGTCGGAGCGCAAGTCCACCATCGTGGCGAGGCCCAAGCCGCGCACCTGGGCGACATCGGCCGGAGTGAGCAACGGGGTGGCGCCCGCACGATAGATCAGGCCCCAGCGCACGGTCTTGCCATCGGCCGCCGGATAGCCGCCGAGATCGCGGAAGTTGGAGCCCTGCGCCAGCGGCAGCCAGCGTTCGGCCACGGTCACGACCGTGCCATCGGCACGATCGCGCAGGCGCAGGTAGGGGCGAGGGCTGGTGCCGGCGCGCACCGTGGCGTGGCCACTGCGCACGCCCCGCGCGATCAGGCGCGCCTGCGCCAGCGGGCCATCGGGCCGGGTGGCGAGGTAGACGTCGACCGGCCCCCTGGCCTGCCAATCGGCCACCAGGGTGCGTCCATCCACCCGGCTGGCAATGGCTTGCTGCGCCCGGGCAAAGGCGGTGGGGGCAAGGCACGGGCTGGCCGCCAAGGCCAGCCCAAGACCGAGCGAAAGGGCGCGTTGCCCGCGCATCAGAACCGCACCTGCGCTTCCACGCCCCAAGTGCGCGCTTCGTTGAAGAAGCCGTAGGTGCCGACCAGCGCCGAGGCCGACTTGTAGAACATGTGCTGTTCGTTGAACAGGTTGCGGCCCCAGACCGAGACCTGCATGGTCGCGCCGGACTGGCCGAGATGGATATCGGCCAGGCTCACGCGGCCGTTGAACACCACGTTGGCATCGCCCTTGGGCTGGGCCAGGGTGACTTGGCCCGTGGCGGTGTTGAAGCCTGGGTCGACATAGTTGGCGTAGAACCCGCTGTCATAGTTCGCGTCGAGGTGCAGGCGCAGTTCCGAGGTGGCGACCGGCAGAGTCACGTCCACCGTGCCGCTGGCGGCATGCTCGGGCGTATAGACCTGGTAGATCGGGATCGGGGTGGTGATGATCACCCCGTTGGCCTGCGGGAAGGGGTTGGACGTGTTGGGAATCTTCACGCTGGTATAGGCATAGCTGGCGCCGAGCGTGAGCTGCGGAATCGGCTTCACCGTGAAGTCCGCCTCGATCCCCTTGAGGCGGCCCGTACCCGGCGCGTTGTGGGTTTCGGTGGTGGTGCGGGTGGTGTTGAGCAGGTTGCCCTGCGCATCGTATTGCAGGTAGTTGGCGCTGAAATCGAGCTGGATGTTCTTGTAGCTGCCGGTGTAGGCGGCCACGTTCAAGCGCGCGCGCTTGCCCCAGAATTCGGTCTTGGCGCCCAGTTCGAACATCGAGACGGTTTCGGGATTGAACGGCGCATAAGTCAGCGAGCGCGAGTTGGCGCCGCCCGACTTGTAGCCCGTGCTCCACTTGCCATAGAGATGCACGTCCTGGCTGGCATCGAGCGCGAGGTTGACCATCGGATCGACGCGCGACCAACTGGCATTGAGCAGGCGCGGCGCGGTCACGCCGTTGACCGACGGGGTGGCGCCGTTGACGGTGAACAGCGAGCCGTCCTTCTTGTCGTGGGTGAAGCGCGCGCCGACGGTGAGGTGCAGGATGTCGTCCATCATCGCCGGGGTATAGGTGCCCTGGCCGAACACGCCGATGCTGGTGGTGGTGACATGGCTGGCGCGGTCGATCGTCACGCCGTCATAATTGACATAGGGGATGATCGTGGTGCTGCCGGCGGTATCGGCAAAGGTCATGGTATAGAACGCCTGGGCGTTGTCCTGCACCTTTTCCTGATACCACATCGCGCCGGCGACGAACTTGAGCCGGTCATAGTCGCCCAGCAGTTGCAGTTCCTCGCTCGCCTGGTTCTGGCGGAACTGGGCCAGGCTGTAGCGGGCAAACTTGGTGCCGGTGAAATTGCCGGTGGCGCTGATCGCGCTGGTCGTGGCCGAGCCGTTGTCATACTGCGACTGGGTCAGTTCGCGGTAGGAAGCGATCGACTTTACCTGGAGATGCGGATCGAGGTGCCATTCGAGCAGCAGGCGATGGCCGTGGGTCTTGCCCACGCTGGGCTGCTGGGGCACGCCAACGGCGGCAACGCCGACGCGGTTGGGTTCGAGTGGATAGGCGGCCGGACGCTTGAGCGAACCCGCCGACACCGTCTGGGCATAGAGCGGGCTGGATGCGTCATAGGACGTGTCATAGGCATAGTCGGCGCTGAAATTGCTGGTGGGCGTCCACAGCACTTCGCCGCGCAGGCCCCGCTTGGTGTAGAAGTTGAAATCGGTCTGCCCGGCCAGCGGGTTTTTCACCATGCCATCGCGGTGCGAGACCACGCCGTCGATCTTGGCGGCAAGGTTGCCCCACTTGGGCAGGTCGACATGGATCTCACCCTTGTAGCTGCCGTAGTTGCCGGCGCCGAGCAGGGCATTGGCGTGGAATTCACCGCTGGGCTTCTTGGTGACGATGTTGATCGCGCCGCCTTCGGTGTTGCGGCCGAACAGCGTGCCCTGCGGGCCTTTGAGCACTTCGATGTTCTCGATGTCATAAAGCGCGGTGCCCAGGCCCTGGGCGCGGCCGAGGTAGACGCCGTCGACATAGACGCCCACGCCCTGGTCGCGCGCGGGCTGGTTGCTGTCTGACAGCACGCCTATGCCGCGAATGTTCATGATCAGCGCGGAATTGCGCGAATAGAACGGCGCCACGCGCAGGCTGGGCACGCCGCCCGATTGCAGATCGACCAGCGACTGGATGTGGCGATCGGCCAGGGCTTCGCCGCTCAGCACCGAAATCGCGATCGGCGTCTTTTGCAGGTCGGTCTTGCGCTTCTGCGCGGTCACCACGATCTGGTCGAGCGTGCCGGTCAGCGTGGGATCGGCGACCGGCTCGGGCGCGGGTTCGGCCGCACGGGCCAGCGCAGGCAGGGCAAGCAGGGCGGCACCGGCCAGCAGCAGGGCAGGACGACGGGCGCCGCGAAGCGCGACGTGGCGATAGGACATGATAATGGGTTCCCTCACTGGTGTTGGCGCGGCCACTAGGGTGAGGGCATGTCAGGCCTGTGACGCTGTTTCAGCCTGCGTCACGGCGTTGCAATATCATGCAGATTTTTTGCTGCTGTGTGAAAAGCCCGCCCCGGCAGGCCAATCAGCCGCGCGGCTGGAACGCCACGCTGACCTGTTGCGGCGTGGCCCCGTCAAGGCCGGTAAGAGCGACGGTGCAGGCTTCCTGCCAGCGGTGCACATCGCAGCGCGCGCGGGCGACAGTGTCGCTGGCCGCGCCTGCGGCGCGATAGCGCGCGACGAGTTCGCCCTGGCGCACCTTGGCGGTCTGGACCTGGTGGCGCAGCAGCGCGACGACGGCGAGATGATTGCCGTGCTGGACGAGGCGCGGCGGGGCGACAATCACGCCCGCAGGCGGCGGGGCGAGGTCCACCATGGGCAGCGCGGCAGGTGGAACCTCGGCAAAGGCCGGCGTGGCCACAAGCGCCAGCAGGCTGGAAACGACAGGACGGGAGAATCGGGGCGAGAGAGTCATGGCGGGCGGTTCCACAAGGGGGCGTTCGGTTGCGTTCTTCCAAGCCGGTGACGGGGCGCGAGTCAAATTCGCTAACCATGTCGCAAAAGCGCTGCTCCGTTGCGGGACAGCGCGGCGGGCAAACCTTGCGCCGCCCTTGGGCCTGTGGGGATTTAGGCCAGGGTGGAGCGAGAATGGCTGATTTTCGTGACCCGGAGCGCAGCGTACTTTAGGTACGTGAGCACCGGAAGCGCGAAAAGCGGCCGTTCGCAGCCCGCCATGGGCTAAATCTCCACAGGCCCTATTGGGGATGCTCGTCGGTGTCTTCGTCGGCCCATATCACGTGGGAATCGATCTCCAGCTTGACCACGGCGCGGATCGCCTCGCTGCGCGCGGCCACTTCCAGGCGGGCGGCCTCGTGCGCCTGGCGCCGGGCGAGCAGGGCATCGGCGAGGTCGATCGCGCCCAGTTGCTGGCCGCGCGCGGTGCGGGCGGCGGCCTGCATGGTGGAGCGGGCCGAGGCGGCAATGCCTTCCCACGCGGCGCGGCGGCCGCGCGCATTGGCGAGGTCGCCATCGGCCATGGCCTCCACTTCCCGGCGCACATTGGCCAGATCGAGCAGTCCGGCGCTGGCCTGGGCACCGGCTTCCTCGGCCAGGGCCTTGCGATAGCCGCCGCCCAGCGGGATTTGCAGCACCAGCCCGCCGCCGCGCTCCATGCCGCCGCGCTCGCTGAAGGCGCGGAAGCCCACGCTGGGATCGGCGATGCGGTCGCGCTCGGCCCGCCGCGCCAGGGTGCCGAGCCGCGCGGCCTCGCGATCGGCCGCGCCGATCTCGTGGCTGCGGGCAATCACCAGGTCGCGCAGCGCAGGCAGGTCGTTGGCGGGGGTGGGCACGTCACCCAGCGCGGGCGGCTGGTCGGGCAGGGGCAGGTCGGGGAAATTGGCGGCGAGCAGCGCGCGGGCCTGGGCCATGTCGGCCGCGCTCATCGCCGCCGTGCCCTGGGCCTGGTCGCGCGCGGCGCGGGCCTGGTCCACATCGAGCGCGGCGGCATCGCGCAATTGCTGGCGGCGGGTGACGGCGGCGAGGGCTTCGTCCAGCACGGCGGCATTGGCCAGGTCCACGCGGTGCAGTTCCCCGGCGGTGAGCCAGTCGAACCACAATTGCGAGAGCAGCAGCGCGGCCTGGTGGCGGCTGTCCTCCATGCGATTGTGCGCCACGTCCACGCCCAGCACGCCGGCCTCGCGATCGAGCGCGGCCTTGCCGGGCAGGCGGATCGGGCGCAGCACCTGGGTGTCGAATTCGGCATAGCGCCGCTCGTTGGTCACGTCGCGCGCCTGGATCGTGCCGGTCACCAGCACTTCGTGGCTACCCCGGGCCAGCGCCGTTGCGGCGGCGCGGGCGGCCGTGACGCGCTGGCCGGCGGCCGCCACGGTGGGGTGGTTGTCGAGCGCGGCCACCACCACGGCTTCGGGCGGTAGGTTGGGCGGGGGCACTTCGGCAACGGGTGCGGCGAGACCGGCAGCGGGGATCAGGACCGGAAGGCAAAGCAGCGGGATGAAGCGGCGCATCAGGCAATCCTGCCGTGGGAATGGACGGGAACCGCGTGCCAGCGCACGGGCGCACGGCGGCGGGCAGCCTGGGCGGCGGCCACCACGGCGGCGCAGCGCGCTTCGGCCACGATCAGGCGCAGTGCGGTGCGGCGCAGCAGGCCTTCGACCTGTTCGCCGGTGCCGGCATCGTCATAGTCGTGGCCCAGCACGACCTCTTCGGCCCAATGGACCGGCGCGCCGGCCGCTGCGCGCAAGGCCAGGGCCAGGCTTTCCGCATCGTGGCGCGCGCAGTGGACGGTCAGCAGCACGTCAGCCATGGTTCCCTCCCATCGGCAGGTCGGTCTGGCTGTCGCGTTCCGCCGCGCTTTCGCCAAAGCGCGCGAACAGGATCGGCAGCAGCACCAGCGTGAGCAGAGTGGAGGTGACCAGTCCGCCGATCACCACGATTGCCAGCGGGCGCTGGATTTCCGAGCCCGGCCCGCTGGCGAACAGCAGCGGCACCAGGCCGAACGCGGTGATGCTGGCTGTCATCAGAACGGGGCGCAGGCGGCGTTCCGCGCCCAGCCGCACGGCCTGGGCCATGGGCAGGCCTTCCTCGCGCAACTGGCGGAAATAGGCGACCAGCACCAGGCCGTTGAGCACGGCAATGCCGAGCAAGGCGATGAACCCGACCGAGGCCGGCACCGAGAGGTATTCGCCCGAAACCCACAGCGAAACGATACCGCCGACCATGGCGAAGGGAATGTTGGCGAGGATCAGGCCCGAAGCGCGCAGCGAGCGCAGGGTGGCGAGCAGCACGCCGAAGATCAGCAGCAGGGCCACAGGGATCACCAGCATCAGCCGCGCGGCGGCGCGCTGCTGGTTTTCGAACTGGCCGCCCCATTCGATGCGATAGCCGGCTGGCAGCGGCACCGTGCGCGCAACTTGCGCCTTGGCTTCGTCTACATAGCCGACCAGGTCACGGCCCGAGACGAAGGCCTGGACCAGCGCGAAGCGCGAGGCGTTCTCGTGATCGAGCTTGACCGGGCCGGTGGTGCGCGCCACCTGCGCCATGTCGGCCACGCGCGCCACCGTGCCCGAGGGGGTGACCATCTGCATGTCGGCAAAGCGGGTGGGATCGCTGCGCAGGGCATCGTCACCGCGGATCACGATCGGCACGCGGCGCTGCCCTTCGGCCACGATGCCGGCGGGCATGCCTTCCACGCTGGCGCGCAGGGTGTCTTGCAACTGGTCCACCGGCATGCCCAGCCGCCCGGCGGCGACGCGATCGACGTTCAATTGCAGGTAATCGACATTGTCGTTGGCCACGGTCAGCACTTCGGTGGCGCCGCGCACGCCCTTGAGCGTGGCCTGGATGCGGGTGGCAAGATCGGCCAGCACGCGGGTGTCAGGCCCGAAGATCTTCACCGCCAGATCGCCGCGCGCGCCGGTGAGCATTTCGGAGACGCGCATCTCGATCGGCTGGGTGAACGTGGTCTGAACGCCGGGCAGGCCTTGCGTGGCGTGGCGCAACTGCTCCACCACGAAATCCTTGTCGCCGCGCCATTCGCCCTGCGGCTTGAGCACCACGAAGCTGTCGGTTTCGTTGAGGCCCATGGGATCGAGGCCGATCTCGTCCGATCCGGTGCGGGCGATCACGTCGGCCACTTCGGGCACGGACTTGAGCGCGCGCTCCACCGCCATGTCGATCTGGGTCGATTGCGCCAGGTTGATCGTGGGCAGCTTGGTGAGCTGCACGATCACCGAGCCTTCATCCATCGTCGGCATGAACGTCTTGCCCACCGCGCCATAGGCCAGCACGGCCACGGCGAGGCCAGTGGCCGAGAGGCCATAGACCAGCCGCTTGCGGGCAAAGGCCCCACCCAGCAGGCGGCGATAGCGCGGGGTGAGCCAGCGCATGATCCATGGTTCGCCATGGTGCCCGCGCTTGAGACCGAACGAGGCGAGCACCGGCACCAGGGTGAGCGCCAGCAGCAGCGAGCCGGCCAGCGCGAAGACGATGGTCAGCGCCACGGGGGCAAACAGCTTGCCTTCCAGCCCCTGGAGCGAGAGCAGCGGCAGAAAGACGAGGGCGATGATCACGATGCCCGCCGACACCGGCACGATCACGTCGGCGGTGGCACGGAACACCTGGTTGAGCCGGGGCAGGTCGTCTTCACGTGCATTTCCGTCCTTGTGGGGCAGGCTCAGGCGCTCGACGACGTTTTCCACCACGACCACCGCGCCATCGACCAGCATGCCGATGGCAATGGCCAGGCCCCCCAGGCTCATCAGATTGGCCGAAAGCCCGAACAGGTGCATGAACAGGAAGGTGATCAGCGCGGCCATCGGCAGCGTGGCGGCCACGATCGCCGCTGCCCGCCAATCGCCCAGGAACAGAACGAGCAGGACGATCACCAGGATCGTCGCCTCGACCAGCGCTTCTTCTACCGTGAACACCGCGCGGCTGACCAGGTCAGAGCGATCGTAGAATGTGTGGATCGTGGTGCCGGCTGGCAGGCTGGCTTGCAGATCGGCCAGCCGCGTCTTCACCCCGGCAACCACTTTCTGTGCATCGGCCCCGCGCAGCGCGATGACCAGGCCTTCCACCGCCTCGGCCTTGCCGCCGCGCGTCACCGCGCCATAGCGGGTGAGGCTGCCCGTGCCCACTTGCGCCACATCGCCCAGGCGCAGCACGCGCCCTTGCGGATTGGCGATGACCAGAGCGGCCAGGTCTGCCTCGGTCTGGATCGCGCCGACCGTGCGCACGATCAGGGCTTCCTCGCCAGTGACCAGGCGGCCGGCGCCATCGTTGCGGTTGCCGCTCTCGATCGATGCCTTGAGCTGGGCGATGGACAAGTGCGCGGCCGCCAGCGCGGTGGGATCGGGCCGCACTTCAAAGGTGCGGACATAGCCGCCCAGCGCATTGACATCGGCCACGCCGGGCACGGTGCGCAGGGCAGGGCGGATCGTCCAGTCGAGCAGCTCGCGCTTTTGCTGAAGCGAGAGTGGCCCGTCGATAGTGAACATCAGCACGTCGGACAGCGGCGTGGAAATCGGCGCCATGCCGCCGCTGACCGAGCCGGGCAGATCGGCCATCACGCCGGAAAGCCGCTCGGCCACCTGGTTGCGCGCCCAATAGATGTCGGTGCCGTCGACGAAATCGATGGTCACGTCGGCGATGGCATACTTGGCGGTGGAGCGAAGCACGGCTTGCCCCGGAATGCCCAGCATCTCGGTCTCGATCGGGGTGATCACCCGGCTTTCGACTTCCTCGGGCGTCATCCCCGGCGCCTTGAGGATGATCTTCACCTGGGTCTGCGCGATATTGGGATAGGCATCGACCGGCAGGCCCAGAAAGGCCCAGGTGCCCAGGATCGCCACGGCCAGTGCCAGCCCGAGCACGAGCAGGCGATAGGACAGCGAGAAAGCGACAAGCTTGCGCAGCATCGGCCCGGCCCGCTCAGTGCGCTTCGGCCAGCGCCTTGAGCGCGCTGGTGCCGGAAACGACCACGGCTTCGCCCGCGCGGACGCCATCCTTGAGCACGACCTGGCCATCGCCCGCGCCAAGGCGGTGCACGGTGCGGCGCTGGTAGCCCTTGGGCGTGGCGACGAAGACCACTTCGTCTGCCCCGATCATGGTGAGCGCCCCGGCAGGCACGGTTACCGCGCCGCTGCCGCCCTGCGCCGAGGCCTTGCTCCAGACGGTGAGCGAGCCGACGCGGCCGGCGATGATGCCGGGATCGGCCGGCAGTTGCGCCTTGAGCGTGGCTGAGCGGGTGGCCGGATCGATCGCGCTGCCCACGGCGGTGACCGTGCCGCTCACGCTGCCATTTGCGACCGGCAGGCGCACGGTCTGGCCCACGCGGATCTGGCCGATCAGGCGTTCCGGCACTTGCGCGGTGGCTTCATAGCGGCCGGCGGCGTCGATCACGAAGGGCGCGGTCATGCCATCGACTGGCATGCCGGCCTGGATATCGGCCTTGGTCACGCGGCCGGCGATCGGCGCGGTGAGCGTATAAGTGCCGTTGCCGCCGCGCGCGCCGACCAGCCCGAGGATGCGCGCCTTTTCGCTGACATCGGCACCCGCTTCGGCCGCCTGCGCGCGGGCTTCATCCGCGCGGGCACCGGCGATAATGCCTTCGCGGCTCAATTGCGCGAGGCGCGCGGCGCTCGATTGCGCCACCCCGGCGCGGGCGTGGGCACGGGCGAGGTCGGCCGAGAGAGTCATCACCTCGCGGCTGGCGATCACCGCCAGGGCCTGGCCGCGCGCCACCGCATCGCCTTCCACCACCAGGGTGCGCAGCACGGTGCCGGGCAGCGTGGCGGCCACGGCCACGCGCGCGTTGGCCGGCGGGGCGATGGTGGCGGGCAGATCGGCCAGCGGCACTTGGGCGGCCGCGCGAGCCGGCGCGGTGGCAATACCAAGCGCGGCGGCCTTGGCCGGATCAACCACCAGCAACCCGTTGGCCATGGCCGGAGCGCGCGCACCGGAGGCCGGCTCCACGCTGATCGTGGCCGGGGTGCGCAGCGCCCACCATCCGCCTGCCGCCAGGACCGCTAACGCGGCCGCGCCGCCGAGAATCGCCTTGTTCTGCATGGCGCCCGGTTATCGGGCCTGCCTGACGACAACCTGACGGGTAAAGAAAACCTCAGCCTGTCGATCCGGATGAGGGCGTATAGGGAAAGCGCAAGGTCAGCGTGCGCCGTTCCGCATCGCTGCGCAGCGTGCCGCCATGCGCGGCCATGATCCGCTCCACGATGTTGAGGCCCAGACCCGCGCCATCGCGGCTGGCGTGGTCGGCGCGGGCGTGGCGGCGGGTGAGGCGGGCGAGTGCTTCGGCAGACAGGCCGGGGCCTTCGTCGGTCACGTGCAGACATGCGCCCGGCCCGGCGGCCACCCGCACCAGTCCGCCGGGGGGAGTTACGCGCACGGCGTTTTCCACTAGGTTGCGCAGCGCGGCCGCCACGGCCTCGCGATGGCCGACGACGGTCGCGAGCGGCCGGGCAGGCGGTTCCTCCAGCGCGATCTCGCGCCCCAGGGCAATCACTTGCGGCGCCAGCGCGGCGACGACGTCTTCGGCCACGGCGGCGAGCGAAAAGCGCTGCGCCGGTTGCGGCGTGGCGGCTTCGGCCTCGATCTGCGCCATCAGCAGCAGTTGTTCGACCAGGCGGTGCATGGCGGTGATCTCGCGCCGCAGATGCGCGCGATCGATCGGATCGGGGCTGTCGAGCTGCATTGCCATGATCGCCAGCGGCGTGCGCAATTCGTGGGCGACATCGGCGGCAAAGGCTTCCTGGCGGGCGGCGGCGCTGTCCAGCCGGGCCAGCAGATCGTTGATCGATCCCACGAAGGGTGCCACTTCCACCGGCAGTTCCTCGTGCGGCAGGCGCAGGCCGCGTTGCGCGGGCGTGGTGGCGATGGCGCGGGCCGAGCGGGCCAGCGGGCGCAGCGCGCGGTCGATCACCCAGGTCGTGGCGATCAGCGTGGGCACGATCAGCACCAGGATCGGCAGGATCACGTGATCGCGCACTTCGCGCCAGGCCGCGCTGTGGTCTGGCCCGGCGAGATCGCCGGGGGTGATGTCGTATTCCCAGAACAGGGTGAAGACCAGCGTGGCCACGGCAAAGGCGCAGATGATGCCCAGGCCCAGCGACAGGCGCGCGCGGATCGAACTGCGCCCGGCGGTCATCAGCGGCGGTCTTCCAGCAGATAGCCCAGCCCGCGAATGGTGTGGAGCATGGCGCCCAGGCCTTTCTCTTCCAGCCGGCGGCGCAGGCGCGATGCGGCGGCATCGACCGCATTGGGCGAAACCGCCTCGTCGAAATTGTAGAGCGCGTTCTCGATCTGGCTGCGCCGCACCACGCTGCCCGCGCCGCGCATCAGCAGTTCGAGCAGGTCCGCCTCGCGCCGCGCCAGATCGAGCCGCGTGCCCGCGATGCTGGCCTGGCGGGTGGCGGTATCGAACGCCAGCGGCCCCACTTCGATCACCGCGCTGGCGCGTGGGCCGGGACGGCGGAGCAGGGCGCGCAGGCGGGCGGCGATCTCTGCCGCTTCGGCCGGCTTGACCAGGTAATCGTCTGCTCCGGCATCAAGGCCCGCGACGCGATCATCCAGCCCGCTGCGCGCGGTGAGCACCAGCACGGGCAGGGCAAGGCCGGCGGCGCGGCGGCGTTGCAGCCAGGTGCGGCCATCGCCGTCGGGCAGGCCCAGATCGAGCAGCAGGGCATCGAATCGCGCCAGGTCGAGCGCGGCTTCGGCGCCATCGAGGCTGGTGGCGCGGTCGCACACGATCCCGCTGCGGCCCAGCGCCTCGGCCAGCAGCCCGGCCAGCCGCACGTTGTCTTCCACGATCAGCACCCGCATGATTGCTGTCTTTAGGCCGTAAACTCATAAATGGCACCCCCGAGGTTTGAGGCCAAAGGCCCCGTCGCGAGGAGAAAGCGCGCAGGAATATACTATATATTTCAAGTGCTTTCGACGCTGCGAGGGGGCCTTTGGGTCAAACCGCGAAGCGGCGCCAAAATGGCTTCCATCTCGGCCCAAAGTGCCCTTGCAAAGGCCACCAGCCTTCGCGGCGGTCACTTTGGCCCGATATGTTCGCCATTTTGGCGCCTCGGGGGTGCCATTTATGAGTTTACGGCCTAGCACTACTTTGGCAGATTATGCATTGGCGGGTCGCT
>NZ_BMZP01000010.1 GCF_014652855.1 Novosphingobium pokkalii | reverse complement strand
AGAATCCTATTCAATCAGCAGCGCAAGCCCATATGCGATT
Organism: Novosphingobium pokkalii; assembly: GCF_014652855.1. Lineage (GTDB taxonomy): Bacteria > Pseudomonadota > Alphaproteobacteria > Sphingomonadales > Sphingomonadaceae > Novosphingobium > Novosphingobium pokkalii. The sequence goes on along the minus strand of NZ_BMZP01000010.1, from coordinate 146,761 downwards.
CCCCTGCTCTTCAGAGGAGGGGATGGGGGTGGTGCGAAGCCTTGCGCCGGGTTTCAAGCACCACCCCCCGACCCCCTCCTCTGAAGAGGAGGGAGAGTATCAGCTAAATCAATCCCTTGGCTTTCAGCGACGTATGCCCCTCGCGGCCGATGATCACGTGGTCGTGCACGGTCACGCCGAGCAGGCGCGCGGCTTCCATGATCTTGTGGGTGATCTGGATATCGGCGCGGCTGGGCTGGGTGCTGCCCGAGGGGTGGTTGTGCACCAGGATCAGCGCGGCCGCGCCGATGGCGAGGGCCTTGGCGATGATCTCGCGCGTGTAGATCGCGCTTTCGTCCAGCGTCCCGTCGCTCACGATCTGGTCGAGCAGCAAGCGGTTCTGGGTGTTGAGATAGAGCACGCGCACCCGTTCGTGGTTGAGGTGCGCCATGTCGATGGTGAGATAGTCGATCAGCGCCTGCCAGCTCGACAGCACCGGCATTTCCTGCACTTGCGCACGGGCCAGGCGCCGCGCGGCCACCCCGGCAATGCGCAGTGCGGCGGCGGCGGCTTCCTTGATGCCCGGCACCGCTTGCAGCGCGCGCGGATCGGCGTTGAACACGCCGGGCAGCGAGCCGAAGCGTTGCAACAGCATGCGTGCCAGCGGTTTCACGTCCATGCGCGGGATCACGGTCATCAACAGCGCCTCGATGACCTCGTGATCGGCCAGAGCGTCGTCGCTGCCGTTGAGCAGGCGCCGCCGCAGCCGGGCGCGATGGCCGGACGGATCGTGCGCCGCCTCGCGCACCCGGTCCGGAATCGGGTCTACCGGCTGGGCGGGCCGTTCAGGAAAGAGTCGGGGTTCGTCCGGCATGACCTCTGACGGGCAAGATGGCGGGCACCGGAGCGACCGGCGCGCGTTGGCGGCAAGAATGTTGCAGTGATTTGCATTGCCCAAGCGCGGGCCATGCGCAAGAAGGGGGCGAATGGCGGATAATACCGATTTGGCGAAACCCGACGCATTGCCCCCTTCACGGCGGCCCCTTGTGCGCGGACGTTGGCGTGTGGCGCTCTGGGCCACCGGCACGGCGCTGCTGGTGGCGGGCGGTGGCCTGTGGCTGGCGCGCAACCGCATTGCCGATGGGGTGATCGCCGATGAACTGGCGAGCCTGGGCCTGCCGGCGCGCTATACCATCGTTTCGATCGGGCCGGGCCGCGAAGTGCTGGCCAACGTGGTGGTGGGCGATCCGCGCCGGCCCGACCTGGTGATTGACCGCGCCGAACTCAGCCTGGCCTGGAGCCTGACCGGCCCGCGCATCGGCCAGATCACGCTGGTGCGCCCGCGTCTCTACGGTACGCTGCACAACGGACACGCCAGCTTCGGCGCGCTGGACAAGGTGATCTATGCCCGCCCCGCGAGCAAGACGCCGTTCCGCCTGCCCGAGTGGCGCCTGTCGATCGTCGACGGGCGCGGGCTGATCGATGCCGACCAGGGCCGCGTGGCGTTCAAGGCCGATGGCGCGGGGGCGCTGCGCGATGGCTTTGCCGGAACGCTCGCGGTAGTGGCGCCGCGCCTGGCGCTGGGCACTTGCACCACCGGCCGCGCCACGGCCTTTGGCGAAGTGACGATCCGCGGCGAGCAGCCGCGCTTCGTCGGCCCGGTGCGGGTGGCCAATCTCGCCTGCGCGGCTTCGGGGCTGCTGGTGCGCGGCGCGGATCTCGATCTGGAAGCCCAGGCCGACCGCGATCTTGCCGGGCTGACCGTCAAGGGCCGCGTGCGCTCCAGCGCGTTCCGCGCCGGCACGGTTTCGGGCGAGACGCTGGGGCTGGATACTGCACTGGCGTGGCGTGACGGGGCCTTGTCGGGCCGCATGGCCGCCACCGCCGGCGGGGTCCGCTCCGCGCAGGGCGCCATCGGCCTGCTCGGGCTCGATGGCCTGGTCAAGGCGCGGCTGGCGGGCGGACCGGGCGGGGCGCCCGATGCCGAGTTTCGCGGCACGGTGGATGCGCGCGGCTTGCGGCGTGGGCCATTGCTCGACCAGGCGCTCGCCTCTGCCGAACAGGCCGTGGCCGGCACGCTCGCCGCGCCGATGGTGGCGCAAGTGCGCCGCCGCCTGCGCGAGGAAGAGCGTGGCAGCCGCTTTGCCGCCGATCTTACCGTCCGCCACACGCACGATGGCGCGTGGGACGTGGTCGTGCCGCAAGGCGCGCTGCGCGGAGGCAGTGGCGAGGCGCTGCTTTCGCTGGGCAAAGTGCGCGTTTCCGGCAGTGGCAGCACCACCCCGCGCTTCGCCGGCAATTTCGCCACGGGGGGCAAGGGACTGCCGCGCATCGATGGCACGATGGAGCGCCAGGGGCGCGGCGGCGCGCAGTTCCATCTCGCCATGGCCGATTATGCAGTCGGTGGCGGCCGCCTTGCCGTGCCCGAACTGGTGGTCGTGCAGATGGCGGACGGGGCGCTGGGCTTTTCGGGCGAAACGCGGCTTTCTGGTGCCATTCCCGGCGGGCGGGTGGAGAACCTGCGTCTTCCGGTCAGCGGGGCCTATGGCCGGCACGGAGCGTTGGCGCTGTGGCGGCGGTGCATCCAGCCCGCGTTCGATTCGCTCGAACTGGGGCAGATGGCGCTCGATGGCCAGGCGCTGACCATCTGCCCGGTCGATGGGCAGGCCATCGTTTCGGCCGGAAGTGGGCCTTTGCGCGTGGCGCTGGGCACGTCGGCGCTGCGCATGTCCGGGCGCCTGGGCGAAACGCCGTTGCGGCTGGAGACCGGCGCGGTCGGCCTGGCCTGGCCGGGCACGCTGACCGCACGGGGCGTGCAAGTCGCGCTGGGGCCAGAGGCGACCGCCACGCGCCTGACCCTGGCCGATCTGACAGCCAAGCTCGGGCGCGATTTCACCGGCACGTTCGCCGGCGTGGAAGCGCGCATGGCCGCCGTGCCGCTCGACATTACCGGCGCGACCGGCACCTGGCGCTATGCCGATGGCCGGCTGGCCCTGACCGATACCAGTTTCGACCTGACTGACCGCGCCAGCCCGGCCCGCTTTGAAAAGCTTGTCGCGCGCGATGCCGGGTTGACGCTGGCCGATGGCCGAATCGCGGCCCAGGCCCTGCTGCGCGAGGCAAAGAGCAACCGCCCGGTCGCCACGGTCAGCGTCAGCCACGATCTCGCGCGGGCCAGCGGCCATGCCGATCTGGTGGTGGACAAGCTGACGTTCGACAAGGATTTTCAGCCTGCGCAGCTCACCAGCCTGGCGCTGGGCCTGATTGCCAATGCCAATGGCGCGATCGCCGGCAAGGGGCGGATCGACTGGCAGGGCGACAAGGTCACGTCTTCGGGCCGGTTCGGCAGCCAGGGCCTTGATTTCGCCGCCGCCTTCGGCCCGGTGAAGGGGCTGTCCGGCACGCTGGACTTTACCGACCTGCTGGCGATGGAAACCGCCCCGCACCAGATCCTGAAAGTGGCCTCGATCAACCCCGGCGTCGAAGTGACCGACGGAACGGTGGACGTGCAATTGAAGCGCGACCAGGTCGTGCAGGTCAATGGCGCGCAATGGCCGTTCATGGGCGGGCGCCTCTCGCTCGAACCCACCACCTTGCGCTTTGCCTTGGCGGAAAACCGCAATTTCACGCTGGTGATCGATGGGCTCGACGCCGCGCAGTTCGTATCGCGGATGGAAATGGCCAACATTTCGGCCACGGGCGTGTTCGACGGGCGCCTGCCGGTGGTGTTCGATGCCAATGGCGGCCACATCGTGGGGGGTACGCTCGCCTCGCGCGGCGGGGGGAATGTCTCCTATGTCGGCGCGCTGACCTATAAAGACCTGTCGTTCATGGCGAATTATGCATTCCAGGCGCTGCGTTCGCTCAACTACAAGCACATGACCATCGCCCTGCGCGGCGATATTGCGGGTGATTTCGTCACCCAGGTGCAGTTCGGCGGCGTCAGCCAGGGGGCAGGGGCGAGCCGCAACTTCTTCACCCGCCAGATCGAAGGTCTGCCGATCCAGTTCAACCTCAACGTGCGGGCGCCGTTCTACAGCCTGCTGGGCACCTACAAGTCGATGTACGATCCCTCGGTGGTGGCCGATCCACGCACCGTCGGGCTGCTCGATGCCAAGGGCCGCGTGGTGCCTCGCCCCCCGGCCACTGTGCCCACCACGCCGGGCCAGCCCGCCATTCAGCCTTCAGCAAGTGGAACCATGCCATGAGCCGCTTAACGCATTGCCCTCTCTTGACCGTGCACACCGGCACTGCAACGATTGCCGGCAGCAAGGGCCGAAAGAGGGGGGCAGACGTGAGGCGCAGGGTGTTGGCCGCAGGCATGCTGGCGGGGGCCGCCGCCGCGCTTTCGGGATGCATTTCGGTCAAGGCGCCGGACAAGCCGATCGTCATCGAGTTGAATATCAACATCAAGCAGGAAGTCGTCTATCGCCTGGCCGGGGATGCCAGCCAGACGATCGACAAGAACAAGGACATCTTCTGAGATGGCACGCACGACTGCTTTTTCCGCGCTTATCGCCGCCGCCGTGGCCCTGCCGCTGGTGGCTGCTCCCGTGGCAGCGCTGGCGCAGCGCGATCCGGCCTATGCCGCCGCGCGCGCGGCCGGGCAGGTGGGCGAAAAGATGGATGGCTACCTCGGCTATGTCACGCCGCCCAACCCGGCATTGAAAGCCGTGGTGGACGATATCAACCTCAAGCGGCGCGCGGTCTATTCCGAAAAGGCGCAGGCCCAGAAGGCCACGGTGGAGGAATATGCGTTCACCTCGGGCTGCCTGCTGATCGCGCAGACGCAGCCGGGCGAGAAGTACCAGGCGCCCAACGGCACCTGGCAGACCCGCACCAGCGCCCCGCCGCAGCGCGATTCGCGCTGCCTGTAAAAAGGCTTTGTCGGCAGGGGCTTGAACCCTGCCTGTCGCAGGATTGACGCAAACGTATGCGCGCAACTGTGGCAAGTTCAGCGCACGGCGGTTGACTCGGGAAAACCCCCCGCCTAAGGGGCAGGCGCCCTCGGCGGGATGCCGTCGCGCGTGACATGCCCCGAAAACGGAGCGGACAGGTCTTGTCCGATGCGCTAGCGGAGCATGGCATGAGTGACGAACAGACCGACGCAGAGCCTATCGGTGAGGATGCACGCCTTTCCAGCCTGAACGCGCGGCTCGATGCCGCCCGCCAGAAGGAAGCGGCGCGCAAGCCGACGCCAGACCAGGAAAAGTCCGACGCGAACTATCGCATGGGCAACCGGGTTCTGGCCGAACTCATCGGCGGGCTTGCGGGCGGCGCGTTCATCGGCTGGGTCATCGACCAGTTTGCCGGAACGCGACCATGGGGGCTTCTGGTGATGCTGTTTGTGGGGATGGGCGTGGCCTTCCGCAATATCATCAGGATCTCGAACGGGCGTTCCTGATCGGGTCTTGCATCCGGTGGGTTTCCGGCCAGGACATTGGCCGGAGCAGGGGGCGCCTTGGTATTTTTGCGCGTAACGGGGACAAGCACTGTGGCCGAAGGTAAGGTCGATCCGGTACACCAGTTCACGATCGAGCCGCTGTTTGGCACCGATCATTGGTCCATCGCCGGGCACAACATTGCTTTCACCAACTCGGCGTTGTGGATGGTCATCACCACTCTGGTGCTGATCGTGTTCGTCGGTGGCGGCGCCAAGAAGGCGCAAGTGCCGGGCCGCTGGCAGATGGCGGTCGAAGGCCTCACCGGCTTTGTCGACACCCTGCTGCAATCCAACATCGGCGATGCGGGTCGCAAGTACCTGCCTTACGTGTTCTCGCTGTTCACGTTCATCCTGTTCGCCAACCTGCTCGGCCTGCTGCCGCTGGCGCTGGTGGGCATCCATCCGTTTACCGCCACCAGCCACTTCACGGTGACTGGCGTGCTGGCGATCATGAGCTTTGCGATCGTGCTGATCGTGGGCTTTGCCAAGCACGGCTTCCACTTCTTCTCGCTGTTCGTGCCGCATGGCACGCCGGCGGTGATGGTGCCGGTGATCTTCCCGATCGAGCTGATCTCGTTCCTGGTGCGTCCCTTCTCGCTTGGCCTGCGTCTGTTCGTGGCCATGATGGCGGGTCACGTGCTGCTCGAAGTGCTCTCGGGCTTCGTCATCTCGGGCACGAATGCTGGCGTCGGCACCTTCTTCCTGGCGGGTGTGCCCAGCTTCCTGCTGATGATCGGCATCTGCGCCCTGGAACTGCTGGTTGCCGGCATCCAGGCCTACGTGTTTGCCCTGCTTACCTGCGTCTATCTCAACGACGCGGAAAACCTTCACTGACCGTCACCACCACCTGATACCGATTCACACCGGTTTACGACAAAGAGGGAGTTTTTATCATGGACGCACAGAGCGCAAAGCTTCTCGGCGCTGGTCTCGCTGCCATCGGCGCCGGTCTGGCCTCGCTGGGCGTGGGCAATGTCTTCGCCAAGTTCCTCGAAGGCGCGCTGCGCAACCCCGGCGCTGCCGACGGCCAGCAGGGCCGCCTGTTCATCGGCTTCGCCGCCGCCGAACTTCTGGGCCTGCTCTCGTTCGTCGTCGCGATGATCCTGATCTTCGTTGCCTGAGGCAGCGAAGCGGACCGACTTGACTTCCGGCCGGGGTGATCCCCGGCCGGCCAGAACGACAAACAGGAAGCGCGGACCAACGCGATGCCCCAGATAGCCCAACTCGCCGCCACGTATGACAGCCAGATCTTCTGGCTGCTGGTGTGCTTTGGCCTGGTCTTCTTCGTCATCGGCCGGGGCATGCTCCCGGGCGTGGTGTCGACCATCGACCAGCGCAACAAGCAGATCGCCGACGATCTTGGCGCGGCGGAAGCCGCCCGGGCCGCCGCCGACGCCGAAGAACAGGCCTGGCGCATTGCCGAAGGCAAGCAGCGCGCCCAGGCGCATGACCTGATCGCCGCCGCCAAGGCCGACGCTGCCCGCACCACGCAGGCCGCGCTCGATGCCGCCGCTGCGCGGATCGAGGAAACCACTGCCGCTGCCGAGGCGCGCATTGCCGCCGCCCGCGCCGCTGCGCAGGGGGAAGTGCAAGACGTGGCCGCCCAGGCCGCGCAGGATATCGTCAGCCGCCTGGCGGGTCTTTCGGTTTCGGCCGATGAGGCACGCGGTGCGGTGCAGGGAGTGATCGCCCATGGCTAACGTGTCGGAAACGACGGCAACCGTCGAACAGCACGCCGGTGGCCACGAGGCGGCCGAACCCACCATTCACGGCATTGGCGCTGGCGCGATCGTCGCGGCTGCCATGTTCGTCTTCCTGCTGATCCTGGTGTGGAAGAAGGTGCCCGGCGCGATCACCAAGGGTCTCGACAACCAGATCGCTGCGATCCGCCGCGAGCTGGACGATGCCAAGGCGCTGCGCGCCGAAGCCGAAGCCCTGCGTGCCGAATATGCCACCCGCATCGCCAATGCGGAAAAGGACGCGGCCGCCATGCTTGAGCATGCCCGCACCGAATCCGCCGCGATCGTGGCCAAGGCTGAAGCGGACACGCGCGAGATCATCGCCCGTCGCGAAAAGATGGCAGCCGACAAGATCGCTGCCGCCGAACGCGCTGCGGTCGACGATCTGCGGGCGACGGCCGCTGCCGCTGCCGCCACTGCCGCCGGCCAGATCATCGCTGCCCGCCATGGCGCCGATGCCGACCGCGCCCTGGTGGACAGCGCGATTGCCGGGCTGACCCACTAAGTCATCCGGCTTCGCCACCAACCGATCAAGGCCCCGCCCGGGAACCGGACGGGGCCTTTTTCGTGCGCGTGAGAGGCCTCAGGCCAAGCCGGCACAAGCAAAAGGCCCGGAAAACCCATCGGGCTTTCCGGGCCTTTGCCTGTGCCAGACCGGCCGAGCGCGTCAGCGCGGCAGTTCCAGCGCGAACGCGGCATCCTCGGCATCGCGCCCCAGCACCAGCGGTACCGGGCCGGTGCCGGCCACGCTGCGCAGGATATAGGGACTGGGCGCGATCTGCGCCGTCGCCGTCTCGCCGGCGGGCAAGTGCAGCTTGGCAAAGCCGACCAGGGCAAAGGGGCTCTGCGCCAGATAGGCCTGGACCACTTCGCTGCCGGGGCGGGTGCCGGTGTTGGTCACGTCCACCAGAACCTGCCCACCTTCCACGCGGGCATTGGCGAGGGCGAAGCGGGTGTAGCCTTGCCCGGCGCCGAGCGGGAACAGCGCCTTGGTGCCCCTGGCCTTCATCCCACGATAGCCCACCAGCACGCCTTCGGCATAGGCCAGGTTGCCTTCAGCATCGGGGGTGAGGTCGAACGCGGGATAATCCGCTTCCTGCGCGGCCAGGGTCATCGGCAAGCGGCCACCGGGCTCGCGCCGGCCGCTCAGCACGTCAACCAGCGCCTTGCCGAAGTTCTGCCCCGGATACCATGCCACCAGCAGCGCAGCGGCATCCCGGGCAAAGCCGGCATCGAACGCATGGCCGACATTGACGACGATCGCGGTGCGCGGATTGGCGGCGCGTACTGCCTCTGCCAGCCGCAACTGTGCAGGATCGAGGCGGGTGTCGGCGCGGTCCTTGCTTTCCACGCTGGCATCAGCGGTTTCGCCCAGCATCAGCACCACGGCATCGGCCTGGCGCGCGGCCTCGACCGCGCGGGCCAGCATGGCATCGGGCGTATCGGGCGCACGCACGCCATACCACAGGCCCTGGACGCGGGCCGGGGCATAGCGCAGTTCCACGTCCACCAGCACGCGCTGCCCGGCATGCAGGGTGACGATGCCTTCATCGGCGTCGCCGGCCTTGAGCACGCCCATGATGTCGGACGCCGGCGGCTGCACATCGCGGCGCACCACCTCTTGCCCGTCAACCTTGAGCACCACCGGCCCGGTCGCGCCGGCATAGAAGCGATGCGGGCCATCGGCCTGCGCGGTGAACCAGCCACTGGCACGCACCGCGCCCACTTCGTTGAAGCGGCCCTGCTCGTGCACGCCGTGGAACCACACCAGCGAATTGGTCGCCCGCGTCTCGCGCGAGAGCGGTTCGGTCGCCAGATCGTGCCCGGCAAAGTATTCCACGGTCAGGCCCGTCGCACAGCCATCGCCCAGGTCCATGGCCGGGGTGACCGGCATGGACGGCAGGCGCGGCTGGGGATCGACGCCCGGTTCGTGGACGATCGCCAGTTGCCCGCCAAGCGCGGCCTCGATCGCCTGTAGCGGAGTGAGCGCCTCGGGCGTCACGGCAATGCGCGCGAATGTGCCGCCCTGATAGCAGGGCGCGGTGGCATTGGGGCCGATCACCGCCAGCGTGCGCAACGTGGGCGCCAGCGGCAACAGGCCATCGTTGCGCAGCAGGACAAAGCCGGCCGCCGCGCCTGCGGTGAGCAGTTCCTCGGCATCGAGCGTGGCGGGGGTCTTGGCGCCGCCGAACCGCTGGTTGAAGCGGATCACCCGCGCTGCGGCATCCTGCACGCGCTCGGCCGTGGTTTCACCCTGCGCCACGGCGGTTTCCGCCTTGGCCCCCAGGAAGCGGGCTGGCCCCGGCATTTCCAGATCGAGCCCGGCGTTGAGCGTGGCGGCGGTGGAATGCGTGGCGAAGAAATCGCTCATCAGCACGCCCCCATAGGCCCATTCGTTGCGCACGATCGCCAGCGGTCCGGCTGCTTCGGCACACCAGGCGCCGTTGATGCGGTTGTAGGCGGTCATGATCCCGCCGCAGCCCGCCGCGCAGGCCATCTCGAACGGCAGCAGATAGACCTGGCGCAGCGTCGCCTCGTCGATCACCGCGTTCATCGTGTCGCGCTGGGTCTCGCTGTCGTTGCAGACGAAGTGCTTGGCCACGGCCGCCGTGCCGGTCGCCTGGATGCCGCGCACCCATGCCGCGCCGCACAGCCCGGTCAGCAGCGGGTCTTCGGAATAGTATTCGAACGCCCGCCCGGCGAGCGGGCTGCGGGCCATGTTGACGTTGGGCGCGAGCAAGGCATCGACGCCCATGGCAATGGCATCGTTGCCCACCAGCGCGCCCATCTGCGCCACGAGATCGAGATCCCAACTGGCGCCCTGGGCCACCGGGGCCGGGGTGAGCACCGAGACATCGCGTTCGTCCACGCGGCCGCTGGCCACGCCCATTGGCCCATCGGCCAGCATCAGGCTGCGGGCGTTCTGTTCGGGGACGGCGCCGGTGGTCCACATCGTTGCCCCGGCGGTGAGGCGGCCGGCGTCGGTCAGAGAGAGGGTCATGCGGCACCTTTGGCAAATTGCATGATCTGGCGCGCCTGCATGGCCACGGCACCGGCAATCTCGGCGTCGGCCACAGTACCATCGGGGCCGAACGGCTTTTGCGCCACGGTGTTGACGGCAATGCCGAGCGGGGTTGGCCAGCCCCGCATGGCGTGGGTGATGCCGCGCAAGGCCGCGAGCGTCACGCCGGTGGCCTGCCACCCGGCTGCGCTCACCACCAGCCCGACCGGGCGCCCGTCGAAATAGGGCCGCGCATCGCGGGCCAGGTCTTCGAGCAGGTCGATCGCGTTCTTGACCAGGCCGGACACGCCGCCGTGATAGCCGGGCGATCCGATCACCACGGCATCGGCCGTGCGCACCGCTTCGACCAGGGCGCGCTCGCCCTCGGTACGCTCAGGGCTTTCCGGATTGAAATGGGGCAGGGCCTTCAAGGCGCTGCCTCCGAACATCTGCGTCTGGGCGCCCATGCTCGCGCAGGCCGCCAGCACCGCCGCCACCAGGCGTTCGGTGCTGGAGCCATCGCGCAGGGTTCCGCCGATCCCCACGATTTTCATGATCCTCAGGCTCCCTTGAGCGCGGGAATGACCTTGCGGCCCATCAGGTCGAGCGTCTGGTTGCCCAGGCGCAGTCGTTCTTCGGTCAGCGGGCCGGTGGTGGTGCCGCACAGCACGTTGCCGATGCCAAGTTCGGCATAAGGCTTGAGATGCTCGATCACCGTTTCGGGCGAGCCATGGAGGCACCAGGTGCCGATCCAGTCCTCGGTCAGGGCATTGGGCGTGCGATCGGTCTTGGTGTTGGCTTCGTCGCTTTCGGCGCGGGCGTTGAATTCGGCCTCCCGCTCGATCGCGTCCTGGTAGGAGCGCAGGATGGTCATCATCTCGTCGCGGGCCTGCTCGTCGGTTTCGGCGACATGCACGAGCTGGTAGGTGTGCGTGGTCCACGACAGCGCATCGCGGATCACCGCCTCGCTGTGGCCCGCTTCGAGCAGCAGGCCCTTGTAGATGTCGAAGTACTTTTTCACATGCGTGAACGGTTCGGTGCCACCGATCTTCGGCGGCGTGAACGCGGGGATGAACGCGGGCCAGCCATGCTTGGCGGCGCGGCGCGCGCTGCTTTCCTTCATCGCCACCGGCATCAGGCGGGCATGCTGCTCGCCATAGCTGGACGGGGTGATGCGCTGGAGCACGCGCCCCTGGTATGGCCCATTGTCGATGGTGACCGCCGGATCATCCATGCGCTTGGCCCACAGTTCCTCGGCCAGGGCGAGGTTGCGTTCGGCCAGCGTGCCGGCATCCTTGTAGTTGACGTTGAAGCCGATCATTTCCTCGGGCGTGGTGCCCGATCCCACGCCGACCAGCAGCTTGCCCTTGGTCAGGTGGTCCAGCACGTTGACCCGCTCGGTAAAGCGCACGGGGTGGTGCAGCGGCACCGACACCACCGAAAACCCGAAGTGCATGTCGGGCAGGCGCGCGGCGAGGTAGCCGGCCAGGATGAAGCTGTCGCTGGCCACCGGCATGTAGCCGTTGAAGTGGTGGTCGGGCATGAACACCGCCTCAAAGCCTTGGGCCGCGGCGTGCTCGGCATGGCCGATGAGATCAGTGATCAGGCGGCCATCTTCGGCCGGGCTCATCGAACGGGCATTCAGGAAAACGGAAAAGCGCATGATCTCTCCCCAGGATTGGTCCACGCGCGGCGGCAACATGCCCTCAAACCGGCTTGCCCCTTGATCCGCGCTGCGATACCATTTCGAATTAGAACTGTAATTATAATTTGTCCAGTGGGATTCTGCGCTTGGCGTCGGTTGGGAAGGGATGGCGATGATCGAGGCAGCACGCGCAACATCAACAATGCGGGAGCCCCGCCAGGAGCGCAGCAAGGCCTCGCACGAGCGGATGCTGGTCGCGGCCGAGGAGATTCTGGCGACTGGCGATCTGGATGCCCTGACGCTGGCCGCAGTGAGCCGGCGCGGCAAAGTCTCGATCGGCTCGATCTATTGCCGGTTCGATGGCAAGGACGCGCTGCTTCACGCCGTGCAATTGCGCGTGCTGGACCGCGTCGATGCGCGCATGCTGGCGCAGATCGCCATCGCGCGCGAGGAAGCTCGTAGCCTTGGCGCGATCGTGCCGTCGCTGGTGGAGTTAATGGCCGAAACCCTGCGGGCCTATTCGGCCTGGCTGCGCCCACTGATGCAGCGCGCCACCTTCGATCCGGTCGTCGCGCGGACGGGCAAGGCGTCCTATGCCGCCACCGCCGCCGCCGTTCGGGCTGCGTTGCTGGTCCACCGGGCCGAAATCCGCCAGCCCGATCCGGCGCGTGCGGTCGATTCGGCCTATCGCATTCTCTATGCCGCCATTGCCCGCTATCTTGGCTTCGGGTCCGCCACGGAGGCTGCCTGGGAAGGCGATTGGCTCGTGCTCAAGCAGGATCTGTCGCGCATGATCGCGGCGTTTCTGGCAACGCCGGCCACGCCATAGGCTTTGGCCGCGGTTCAGAACATGGGGTGGGAATTGGCCGATTGTGCCGGAATAGGCTGAATCACGTCCCAATGCTCCGCGATCTTGCCGTCTTTCAGCCGATAGAAATCGGCCACGGCAGCGCCGCGCGCGGCGGGATCGGGCTTCACGAACAGGTGGACCGCAGCCAGATCGCCATCGACCACGATATGCCGGATTTCAAAGCTGTGGCCAGGATCGGCAAACATCGTGGCGAGGCCTGCCACCGCCGCTTCGCGCCCATCGGCCAGGCCCGGATTGTGCTGGATGTAATCGGGCGCGACATAGGCATCGAACGCGGCGCGAACCTGACGCAGCGTATAGAACTGGTGGGCAAAGGCGGTAATGATCGCACGATTGCGTGCGGTCAGCGCTGCGTGATCCTTTGCCGTGGTGGTGGCGTGGGTTGTTTGCACTGCCCTGGCTTGGGACGCGACGGGCTGGGCAAAGGCCAGGGTGCCCATGATCATGGCCAGGGCCGGTCTAGCGATGGGATTCATGTCTGCTCTCCACGCCGTGTCGCGCGCGCCGGGGCGGCTGGTCGGCCCCGGCGCGCGCGCTGTCATGCTGCCTTGACGGTCTTTTCGTCGGTGTTGAAGGCGGGGAAGGGCAGGTAGGATACCCGCAGCTTCTGCCGCAGCGCCAGCTTGTGTTCCCCCGCCGGCAAGCCACCGGGATGGTTGACAATGATCGTCGCCGGCGTCCCGAACGCCCAACGGCGATCATAGGCCGTTTCCATCGCATCGAGCGAGATTGGCCCCAGGCCTTCGTCGAACAGCACTGCCTCGCGCGGCAGTTCGGTGCCATCGAGCGTCACGGCCAGTTCCTCGATCATCGAGAGGACCAGGCCCCGGTAATAGCCGAGCTTGGCTTCGAAGGCGAAGCCGGTGGGTGCGTCGGCCGGGCCGACATTGCGCACGCTCGCGCCATCGATCAGGTACTTGTCGAACATCACACGGTCTCCTTGGCGCCGAACTTGGCCTCGGCCTGGCTGATCAGGCGCTCGAACATCACGTGCTGGCGGCGCACTTGTTCGCGGCTGTCCACCTCGTGCACGTCCTGGATCCAGCGGTTGCCCTCGTATTCGCTCGACAGGGTGCCTTCCCAGCCGCACTTGACCAGTTCCGGGATCACTTCGTCGTAGGCGATCGAGGGATCGGTGCAGTCCTCGTCCATTTCATAGAACTTGGCCTGGATATGGCGGAAATAGGGGGCATAGTCGCCGATCCGCTTGGGGTTGGCATAGGGCGCGTGGCGCAGGCTTTCGGCCATGGCCACTTCGGCCTTGTTGCCGCCCATCTTCACGGCCACTTCATAGATGGTGTATTCGGCCATGATCTTGTCCTCATGGCTGTCCACGATGAACTGGGTCACTTCGGGCCGCGCGCCCTGGCGCTCGAACCGGGCGCGGAACGCGGGCGGATAGTGCTTCATGAAAATGCCCATGTCGGGCAGGATGCCCAGGTGGCGCGTGTTCAGGCGATCGGCCTCGTCGATCGTGCGCAGGATCCAGGCATGTTCGAGATGCCACGGAGCGTGGACTTCCACGCCCAGATGCACGTCGTACTGCTCGGCAAAGGGCACGCAGCGGGCCAGGATATCCGGGCGCACGAACACCAGCACGCGCATGTTGCGAATGCCCAAGCGGCTGGCCAGCTTGATATCGCGCACGATGCTTTCGACCTGCTCGTCATCGCTCATCAGGCTGTCCTTGCGCAGCTTGGTGTCGAGGAACATGTCATAGCAGGTGAAATGCGCGCCATGGCGGGCCAGCATGTCCTGCCAGCGGGCCACGTCCGCATCGCTCAAGTGCGGGAACTCGGGCATGTTCTGTTCGGGCAGGATCTCGATGCCCTTGGCGCCGATCGAGGCGCCGAAGGCTATGCAATCCTCCACGGTCATGCGGCCCAGGAACAGCTCTTCCTGGAAGGAATAGAGGCTTACGCCCCGGTGAATCTTGGACATGGCTTGCTTGGCTCCTTCAGGAACGGCGGGTGGCGGGAAGGGCAGGTGGCCGGCGCGGCACACCGGAGAAAGGGATCGGGCGGGGTGAGGCTGGTCCCTGTGTCGCACCGACGCGCCAGCCGCACCGGGCGGCAACGGCAATCGGCCCGGCGATAGACCTCGGCACGAACCAGGTGGCGATCACGGCTCTCCCCAAGCGAAACGCTTTCTCATAAATTAGAACTAGAGTTATTATTTGATATGCGGTATCGCTGGTGACGCCGATGCTGTCAAGGCGTGTGTGAGATTCGAATTATAGCACTGATAAAAAATGGAAAAATCCGTTTAAATTATCGCTGCTAAATTGAGTTGACCATCCGTCTCCGGCGGCATAATCAGAACAGGCATTTTGATTCATAAGTGGCGAATCACGGTGTTCGCCGCGCATATGGGGAGGACGTCGGATGAACCGCTTCGTTGCGGCACTGTTGATCGGTGCCAGCATGCCCGCCATCGCCACGGTGGCCCACGCCCAGGATAATGCCGCGCCACAGGTTGGCGCTGCCGAAGGCGCCGGCAATGGCCCGGGCCTGGCCGAAATCGTGGTGACCGCCAACCGCGCCGAAAGCTCCGCGCAGAAGACCGCCGTGGCGCTGACCGTCTATACCGGCGCCGATCTTGCCCAGAAGGGCATTGCCAACGTGCAATCGCTGGCCACCATGGACCCCAGCGTCAACGTCACCAGCAGCACCGGTTCGGCCTATGTCGCGGTGCGCGGCATCGCCTCGACCGACGTCACCGAAATTGGCGATCCCTCGGTGCCGATCGCGCGCGACGGGTTCTACACCAACCGCTCGTTCTCGATCGGCACGTCGATGTACGACATCGCCCGCATCGAAGTGCTCAAGGGGCCGCAGGGCACGCTCAACGGGCGCAATTCCACCGGCGGCCTGATCTCGCTGATCACCAACCGGCCCAGCGATACCGCCGGCGCCTATGGCTCGTTCGAAGTGGGCAACTACCGCGCGCTCAATGTGGAAGCGGGCGGCAACGTGCCGCTGACCGATACGCTCGCGGTGCGCTTCTCGGGCATTCATCGCCAGCACGACGGCTATCGCCACCTCACCGGCATCAACATCGACGGTGACGATGAAAACACCTCGTCGGGCCGCGTGCAGGTGCAGTGGAAGCCGGTCAGCAACGTCAAGCTCTGGGCTTCGTACCAGCACGATGACATCAACAATGTCGGCGACGTGGCGATGGTTTCCGCGCTGGGCACCCGTCCGGATTTCGGCGATGCGAAAAGCTTCCCCAACCAGGCGCTCACTTCCAACCGGATCAAGGGCGATCGGGTGCGCTGGGAAGGCACTGTCAACGATATCCTCGGCGATCTTTCGCTGACCTATGCCGGCGGCTGGGACAAGCAGAGCTGGGCGCACAAGCTCGACGCCACCGGTCCGGCCTATCCGGCGATCCGCAACTTCAACCAGAGTGAAGCGCCGACCACCTGGAACCATGAAGTGCGCCTGTCCAACGGGCAGAACAACCCGTTGTTCTTCCAGGTCGGGTTCTTCCACTTCCAGGAAACCAACACGATCAATTCGGGGATTTTGAACCTGGCGATGACCGGCGACTATGCGCCGGGCGGTCCGCTCTCGTTCCTCGATTTCTCCAACGTCTACGGCATCCACTTCGACTACCACGTCAAGACCAAGTCCGACGCGGTGTTCGGCCAGGTGGCCTACAAGCTGAATGACCAGTGGAAG
Organism: Novosphingobium pokkalii; assembly: GCF_014652855.1. Taxonomy (GTDB): domain Bacteria; phylum Pseudomonadota; class Alphaproteobacteria; order Sphingomonadales; family Sphingomonadaceae; genus Novosphingobium; species Novosphingobium pokkalii. The sequence goes on along the minus strand of NZ_BMZP01000010.1, from coordinate 130,397 downwards.
CTGACGGTCGGTGGCCGCTACACGCGCGACGAGAAGGTGCGCACCGGTGGCGCCACGCTCAACTATCCCGCGCTGGCATTCCCGGAATGGGGCTTCGTCTTCCCGTTCACCACCGGTTACACGGACGGCGCCGGGCGGATGACCAAGTCGCAACCCACCTGGCACCTGGGGCTGGACTACAATCCGGCGGCCAATTCGCTGATCTATGCCAAGTATGATCGCGGCTACAAGTCGGGCGGGTTCAACTCCAACGGGTCGGCGGCTTCCATCCCCTATGGCCCGGAAACGCTGGATGCCTTTGAACTCGGCACCAAGAACCGCTTCCTCAACAATCGCCTGCAACTCAATGCCGACGTCTTCTATTCCAACTATCGCGGCTATCAGGCTTCGCAGACGGCAGGCGTGCTCAATGGCTCGGCCGGCACGTTCAACGTCGGTTCGGCCAAGATCTATGGTGCCGAACTGCAAGCCGTGGCGCTGTTCGGCGAAGGCGGGCGGATCGACCTCAATGCCGCGTGGCTGCACACCCGGTTTGGCGACAACATCACCGTTACCGACGGCGGCGGCACTGATCGACAGATCGGCGGCCACCAGTTGCCCAACGCGCCCAAGCTTTCGGTCTCGGGCGGCATCGAATACGCGATCCCGGCCTTTGGCGGCACGCTGACCCCGCGCGCCGATGCCAAGTACAGCTCTTCGTTCTACTATTCGGTGTTCAACACGGCCGACACCCAGTCGCGGCCCTATCTGACCGGCAACCTGTCGTTGCAGTTCGCGCCGCAAGGTGCGCAGTGGAACATCCAGGCCTTCGTGCGCAACGTGACCGACAAGGTCGTGCTCGCCAACGCGGCGCAGAACTTCAATTCCAACACCAACACCTATCAGTTCCAGCCGCCGCGCACCTATGGCGTGCGCTTCGGCTTCAAGATCTGATGGAGGCATGAAAAAAGGCCGGTCCGGGGCAAGCCGGACTGGCCTTGGTTGAAAGCCCGACCCGAAAGTCTTTCGGGTCGGGCTTTGGAGCGGGGCCGGGACAGCGGCCCCACGCCAGCGTGAGCGATCAGCGCAAGTCGAGCACCACCACCGACTTGGGCGGCAGCGTGACATTGAGCACGCCGTTCTGGATCGTGGCGGCGTTGAACGGTGCCGGGCGGACGGCATCGGGCGCGGCGAACGTGTTGTGGGCGTCCATCGCGGCAGCAGTCAGCACCTGGCCGCTGGCGCTGGTGGCGGCAAGGCCGGCCAGCTTGACCGTGACGGTATTGGCCTGGTTGGGATCGCGGTTCGACAGCGCGACGTGGACGGCCCCGGCCTTGTCCCGCACCGCCGAGCCACTGACGGCCGGCATCGTGAACTCGTCCTTGGCATACCACGGCGTGACGATGTCGATCGGCAGCACGGTGGCATCCTGCCACGGGCGGTACATCATGAACACGTGATAGGTGGGCGTCAGCACCATCTTGCGGCCCTCGGTCAGCACCATGGCCTGCAACACGTTGACCATCTGGGCGATCGCCGAAAGACGCACGCGGTCGGCATGGCGGGCAAAGATGTCCAGCGTGGTGGAGGCGACCAGCGCATCGCGCAGCGAGTTCTGCTGGCGCAGGAAGCCGGGATGGCTGCCGGGGTCCTGGGCATACCAGGTGCCCCATTCGTCCACCGCCAGGAACACGCGCTTGGCTGGGTCATACTTGTCCATGACGGCGCTGTGCCGCGTGATCAGCTCGTCCATGCGGCGCGCACCGGCCAGGGTTTCGGCCCAGCTATGTTCGTCAAAGCCCACGGCCGGCACGCGGGGCGGCCAGCCGCCACCCGGCACGGTGTAATAGTGCAGCGACAGCCCGTCGAGCTGGTCGCCAGCCAGGCGCATGATCGTGTCGGTCCAGGTATAGTCCCCGGCATTGGCGCCCGAGGCGATCTTGAGCACGCGGGTGCCTTCCGGCGCCTTGATGAACGTGCCGAAGCGGCGCGTCTCGTCGGCGGCATATTCGGGGCGCATGTTGCCACCGCAACCCCACAGCTCGTTGCCGATGCCCAGCAGTGGCAGGGCCCAGGGTTCCTTGTGGCCGTTACGGGCGCGCTCGTCGGCCAGGCTGCCGGCGGGGGAGGTGATGTATTCGACCCATTCGGCCATCTCGCGCGCGGTGCCGTTGCCCACGTTGCCGGAGATGTAGGCCTGCGCGCCCACCTGGCGCAGCAGTTCGAAGTATTCGTGGGTGCCCACTGCGTTGGGTTCGGTCACGCCGCCCCAGTTGGTGTTGATCTTCACCGGGCGCTTGCCTTGCGGGCCGATGCCTTCGCGCCAGTGATATTCATCGGCAAAGCAGCCGCCGGGCCAGCGGATCACCGGCACTTTCAACTCGCGCAGCGCGGCAACCACGTCGTTGCGGAAGCCGTTGGTGTTGGGGATCGACTTGTCGTTGCCTACCCACAGGCCGCCATAGATGCCGTTGCCCAGGTGCTCGGCAAACTGGGTGAAGATGCGCGCGTCATAGGTCGGCCCGGGGGTGTCGGCATGCAGCGTCGCGGTGGTCGGCGTGCCACCGGTATCGGCCAGCGCCGGGGTGGCGAGCGCGGTTGCGGCCAGCAGCAGGCTTGCTGCGGCGGTGCGGAGGGACGTGATCATGGTCTTGGTCGTCTCCCGAAACGGGGGTGCAGGATCAGTCGAAGAAAGCGTCGGTCGTGCGGCGGGTGCCGCGCAGGAAAGCATCGGCCACCAGCGTCAGCGGGCGAGCGTCCGCATCGCTCTGCCCCTGCGCGATCAGTTCGGCAAAGCGGGCGTAGAGGCCGGGATATTCCTCGTCGGCGTTGCGCAGCGTTTCGCCCGGCAAGGCCAGCACGGCGCCGCCCTGGCTCAGTTGCAGCGTGCCGCCATCGGTTTCCACCGCGATGTCCCAGCTTTGCGGGCCGGTCTGGCGCCAATCGAGGTCCATGTGGATCGGGGTGCCGCGCGCATCGCGGAAATGAAGATCGGCGGCGATCGGCGCGGCGCGGTTTTCCGGCACGTCCAGCACGGCCTCGGTCAGAAAGAACGGGTCGGGCAGGATATGGGTGATGATCGAAAGCGCGTTGATGCCCGGATCGAACACGCCCAGGCCGCCGGGCTGCCAGATCCAGTCCTGGCCGGGATGCCACACGCGCACGTCCTCGCGCCAGATCACGTTCACGCCGGTGATGCGCCGGCCGGCCAGCCAGGCCTTGGCCGGGGCAACCCCGGCGGCATGGCGCGAATGCCATGAGGCAAACAGCGTCACCCCGCGCGCGCCGGCCTGCGCGGCCAAGGCATCGACTTCGGCCACGGTGGCGCCCGGCGGCTTTTCCAGGAACACGTGCAGCCCCTTGTCGAGCGCCAGCCTGGCCAGGTCATAGCGCACTTGCGGCGGGGTGCAGAGCGCCACGGCGTCCACATCGGGCCCGTGGTCGAGCAGGTCTTGCAGAGTGCGGAAATGCGGCACGCCGTCCACCGTGCTGTCGCTGCGGCTGACCGTGGCGGCCAGGGTGAAGGCGGGGTTGCCGGCAATCGCGGGCAAGTGCTGGTCGTGGGCGATCTTGCCCATGCCGACCACGGCGACGCGGATCGGGGCCATGCTCACAGCGCCTTCACCGTGAACGGCACCGGCCCGGCTTCGGCGCGCGCCAGCGGGTTGTGCAGCGGCAGGGCAAAGGGTGCCGCGCTGATTTCGAAGGCATCGCCTTCGCGCGTGGCGATCCCGTCGCTGAACGAGAGCGTGGCCGTGCCGAAGAAGTGGACGTGAATGTCACCGGGGCGGCGGAACAGGCCATACTTGAAGTGGTGGTGTTCCAGGTTGGCCAGGCTGTGCGACATGTTGTTTTCGCCCGAAAGAAACGGCTTTTCCCACAGCGTGGCGCCATCGCGCAGCACGCGGCTGGTGCCGAGCACGTCGGCCGGCGGCGCGCCGAGCAGCAGTTCGGCGCCCAGCGCGGCCTGGCGCAGCTTGGAATGGGCCAGCCACAGGTAGTTGTGGCGCTCGGTCACATGATCGGAAAACTCGTTGGCCAGCGCCAGGCCCAGCCGCCAGGGCGTGCCGTCCTCGCCGATCAGGTAGATGCCGGCGAGTTCCGGTTCCTCGCCACCATCCTTGGCAAAGGCCGGCATGGTCAGCGGCTGGCCGGGGCCAACAAGCTGGGTGCCATCGCCCTTGTAGAACCATTCCGGCTGCTGTCCTTCGGCACCGGGGGCGGGCTTGCCACCTTCCAGCCCTTCCAGGAACATCCGCATGGAATCGGTCTGCTTTTCCGCCTGGGCAGCATCACGGTGCATCTTGTCGCGCCCTTCGGCCGAGCCGAGGTGGGTCAGGCCGGTACCGGTCAGCCAGACCCGCGCGGTGTCGCTGTGGTCGATCGCGGGCAGCAGCGTGCCGGCGGCGAGTTCCGCAGCGATGTCCACGCTCTGGCTACCGGCGCGGGCGGCGGCCGCTTGCGTCAGGCTCTGCCCGGCGGCAATCGCGGCCTGGGCCAGTTCGCGCACGGTGGCGGGGGATTCCAGGAATACGGCGGTATCCCCGGTGGCGAGGATCACGCGGCGCGTGCCATCGGCGCTGCGGTGCTGAAGAAGGCGGGTTGCCATGGGCAAGGGTCTTTCGCGAGAGAGCGGGATCAGAGCGTGAGCGTGCCGTCGATCAGGCGCGGTGCGCCGTCGCCGCGCGCCGCGTCGGTCAGTTCGGCAGGCAGCACCGCCGGGGCGAGGTTCTGATAGCTGACCGGGCGCAGGAAGCGGTCGATCGCCAGGCTGCCGACCGAGGTGGTGCGCGCGTCCGACGTGGCCGGGAACGGGCCGCCGTGAACCATCGCGTGGCACACTTCCACGCCGGTGGGCCAGCCATTGGCCAGGATGCGTCCGGCCTTGCGCTCCAGGATCGGCAGCAGCCGCGCGGCCATCGCCTCGTCCGCCGCATCCATGTGCAGCGTGGCGGTAAGCTGCCCTTCCAGGCTCTTGAGCAGGGTGGCGAGTTCGGCTTCGTCGGTGCAGGTCACCACGATCGAGCTGGCGCCGAACACTTCGTGGCCCAGCGCCTTGTCGGCCAGGAATGCCTTTGCGGTGGTGACGAACAGCGCGGCCTGGCCACAGGGGCCTTCGCCCGCCGGGCCGGTCGCCACGGTGTCCACCCCAGCCGAGGCGGCCAGCGCCTCGACCCCGGCGGCATAGGCGGCGTGGATGCCGCTGGTCAGCATGGTCTGCGCCGGAGCCACAGCCACGCCGTCGCGCGCGGCGGCCAGGAAAGCGTCGAGGCCTTCGCCGGCAATCGCCAGGACGAGGCCGGGATTGGTGCAGAACTGGCCCGCGCCCATGGTCAGCGAACCGACGAAGGCCTGGCCCAGTGCGGCGCCGCGCGCGGCCAGGGCGGCCGGCATCAGCAGCACCGGATTGATGCTCGACATTTCGGCATAGACCGGGATCGGCACTTCGCGCGCCTGCGCAATGCGGGCCAGGGCCAGGCCGCCACCGCGCGAGCCGGTGAAGCCCACCGCCGCGATGCGCGGATCGGCCACGAGCGCCGCACCCAATTCGTTGCCCGGGCCAACGAGATGGCCGAACACCCCCTCGGGCAGGCCGCAGGCGGCCACGGCGCGGGCAATGGCGGCGGCCACCAGAGCGCCGGTTTCGGGATGGGCGGGATGGCCCTTGACCACCACCGGGCAGCCGGCGGCGAGCGCCGAGGCGGTGTCACCACCGGCGGTCGAGAAGGCCAGCGGGAAGTTCGACGCGCCGAACACGGCCACCGGGCCGAGCGGGATCATGCGCAGGCGGATGTCCGGGCGGGGCAGGGGTTGGCGTTCCGGCAGGGCCGGATCGATGCGCAACTGCTGCCAGGCGCCCGCGCGCACCACGGCGGCAAACAGGCGAAGCTGGCCCACGGTGCGGCCGCGTTCACCCTCCAGGCGGGCACGGGGCAGGCCGCTTTCGCGCATCGCCGCATCGACCAGGGGATCGCCGATGGCCAGGATTTCCTCGGCGATCCGCTCCAGGAACACCGCGCGCTCTTCCCGCCCGGTGGCGCGATAGAGATCGAACGCCGCTTCGGCGGCGGCGCAGAGCCGGGCCACGTCGTCCAGTCCGTGCACGGCAAGGGCGGGGCCGTGCGGCTGGCCGGTGCGGGCGTCGATCGAGCGGAATTCGGTCATCGGAATCTCCATATTTACTCCGACATATTCCGCCCCGAGGGGAAACGCAATAATAGTCGTTTCGTGGCCGGGCGCGCCCTGCTAACCCAACTGGCCAAGGAGGCGACAGAGACAGTGACCGAACCGCAATTCCCGGACAAATCCGAAGAAGGAAAGGGAACGCAGGACGAGCGCGAGAGTGTCACGCGCGGCCCGGGAAGGCGGTTGCACGGCGCCATTGCCCACAAACTGGGCACCGCGATCCTCTCTGGCCAATATCAGCCAGGCGATATTCTTTCGGGCGAAGTCGCCTTTGCCGAGGAACTGAAAGTCTCGCGCAGCGCCTATCGCGAGGCGATCCAGGTGCTCACCGCCAAGGGCCTGGTGGCCAGCCGCCCCAAGGCCGGCACGCGCGTGTTGCCGCGCGACCGCTGGAACCTGCTCGATCCCGAAGTGCTGGCCTGGGCCTTTGCCGGGGAGCCGGATCTGCAATTCGTGCGCGACCTGTTCGAACTGCGCGCCGTGGTGGAGCCGGCGGCCGCGCGCCTGGCTGCGCAGCGCCGCGACAAGGCCGATCTCAAGGCCATGCGCGACGCGCTTTCGGCCATGCGCCGCCACACTCTGACCAACGACGCGGGCCGCGCGGCCGACCGCGATTTCCACGATGCCATCCTGCGCGCCAGCCACAATGCGGCGCTGCTGGTGCTGTCGGCCAGCATCGGCGCGGCGGTGCACTGGACCACCCGCTTCAAGCAGCGCGCACGCGAATTGCCGCGCAACCCCATTCCCGATCATGCCCTGGTCTATGAAGCGATTGCCGACGGCAATGGCGATGCGGCGGCCGAGGCTATGGGCGTGCTGGTGCAACTCGCCCTCGAAGACACCGCCAGCGCGATCCAGGCCGCCGTGCGGAGCTGATCCTCCCCGTATCGGGGAGGAAGCCTTCAGTCTGTGGTTTTGGTCTTCGCGCCCCACAGCGCGTAGAAGATGATGTAGAGTTCGCAGGCCGCGGTCAGCAGGAACGAGGTTTGCAGGCCAAAGGCATCAGCCAGCTTGCCCTGAACCACCACCAGCGCGCCGCCGGCAATGGCCATGATCAGCAGGCCAGAGGCTTCCTCGGTCAGCGGGCCGAGGCCCTTGATGCCCAGCGTGAAGATCGTGGGGAACATGATCGAGTGGAACAGGCCCACCAGGATCAGCGCCCACATCGCCACCGGGCCATGGGTGAGCACGGTGATCATCATCACCACGAAGGCGCCCACTGCCGCGAGCGCCAGCACGGTTTCGGCACGCACTTTCTGCATGATCGCGCCGCCGGCAAAGCGGCCGACCATCATGCCGCCCCACAGGAACGTGAGGTAACGGCCGGCTTCCTCGTGCGTCAGGTTGGCGATGTCACCCTGGCTGACGAAATTGACGAAGAGGTTGGCCACGCCGATTTCGGCGATCAGGTAGATGAAGATCGCGGGAATGCCGAACACCAGGTTGCGGTGCGACCAAAGCGAGTGATGCTTGCGCTCCTCCCGTGCCATGCGGCTGGTCGCGCTGCCCATTGCGGGCAGGGGATAGCGCGCGATGACCACGGCCAGCACCACCAGCACGGCCGCGACAAGGCCATAGGGCAGGATCACCGAATGCGCGTCGGCCAGGCGCTCGGCCGGGGTCAGTACGGTGCCGGCCACGGCGGTGCCGCTTTTGGACCGGCCCAGGATCAGATAGGCGCCGAACAGCGGCGCCAGCATCGTGCCCGCCGAATTGAGCGCCTGCACCAGAGTGAGCCGCGAAGACGCGGTTTCGGCCGGGCCGACCACCGCGACGTAAGGATTGGCCGCCACTTGCAGCAGGGTGATGCCGCTGGCGATCACGAACAGCATCACCAGCGTGACGCCGTAGGACGGGATCGAAGCAGCCACCATCATGCCCAGCGCGCCGGCCGCCATGATCAGCAGGCCGGTGACCATCGACATCTTGTAGCCGATCTTCTCGATCAGCTTGGCCGATGGGATCGAGGCGACGAAATAGGCAATGAACCACACGGATTCGATCAGCGTGGTCTGGGTATAGTTGAGGTCGAACACGGCGCGCAGGTGCGGCAGCAGCGTGTTGTTGATGACGGTGATGAAGCCCCACATGAAAAACAGCGTGGCCAGCAGCGCCAGGGCGCGGCCATAACCGGCGCCACCGGCTCGGCCATCATCGGGGGCTGCGGCAACCGTGGCCGAAGCAGCAACAGGGGGCATGTCCATCCTCTCTCGAAGGTTTGCGCACGAAGAGAGCGATGGGCGGCCGTCTTGCGAACCGGCTTGCGCTCTTTCTATTTGTCGGACTATATGTCGCCGCACGGCCACGTCAATGGCTGCGCACGTGTTTTCGCGTGGCGCCTGACCGGGGGCAAAGGCCGATCATGGGGCCGATCATGGAGACCAGGATGAACACGAAGGCCGCTTCTCTTGCCGCGCTTCTCGCGCTCGCGCCCTTTTCCGGCGCCCATGCTGCGCAGGCGAGCCAGGAGGCCGCCGGCACGCTGGCCGATGGCCAGCAGGTCGTGGCCGTGACGCTCAAGGCCGCCAACGGGGTTTCGGCCCGCATCCTCAGCTATGGCGCCACGCTCCAGGCGCTGGTCGCCCCCGATCGCGCCGGCAAGCCGGCCGACGTGCTGCTCGGCTATGACGACCTTGCCGGCTATGTCGATCATCCCAACTATTTCGGCGTCACTGTCGGCCGCTATGCCAACCGCATCGCCGGCGGCAAGTTCACGCTCGATGGCAAGACCTACCAGCTCCCGCTCAACGAAAAGGCCGCGAGCCTGCACGGCGGCGGCAAGGGGTTCGACAAACAGGTCTGGCAGGTCGTCTCGGTCAAGTCCGGGCCGGTGGCCAGCGTCGTGCTCAGCCATATCAGCCCCGATGGCGATGCCGGCTATCCCGGCACGGTCAAGGCTACGGTCACCTATTCGCTGGATGAAGCGGGCAACCTGACGATCGCGTTCGAGGCGACGACCGACAAGCCCACGATCATCAACATGACCAACCACGCCATTTTCAACCTGGCCGGGGAAGGCGCGCCGCAGGGCGCGATGGACCATGTCCTGACCATTCCCGCCAAGGCCTTCACCCCGGTCGATGCCACGCTGATCCCCACGGGCGAATTGCGCCCGGTGGCGGGCACGGTGTTCGATTTCACCAAGGGCCGCCGCGTTGTCGATGGCCTGCGCGACGGGCGCGACCAGCAGATCGTGTTCGGCCGTGGCTATGACCACAACTTCGCGCTGGACAAGGGGCTTACCACGCAGCCCGAACTGGCCGCGCGGCTGGAAGACCCCGCCTCGGGCCGCGTGCTCGAAGTGCTGACCACCGAGCCGGGCGTGCAGTTCTACGCCGGCAATTTCCTGGACGGCACGCTGGTCGGCAAGCAGGGCCACCTCTATCGCATGGGCGATGGCATCGCGCTGGAACCGCAGAAGTTCCCCGATGCGCCCAACCATCCTTCGTTCGTTTCCGCGCGCGTCGATCCCGGCAAGCCCTATCGGCATGTCATGGTCTATCGCGTCTCCACCTCGCGCTGACAGGCAGACATGACCGAGCACAAGACCCCCAAGCTGCGCAGCCGCGCCTGGTTCGACAATCCCGACAACATCGACATGACGTCGCTCTATCTGGAGCGATACCTGAATTTCGGGATCAGCCTCGAAGAACTGCGCAGCGGCAAGCCGATCATCGGCATTGCCCAGACCGGCAGCGACCTGTCCCCCTGCAACCGGCACCACCTGGTCTTGGCCGAGCGCATCCGCGAAGGCGTGCGCGAGGCAGGCGGCATCGTGCTGGAATTCCCGGTCCATCCGATCCAGGAAACCGGCAAGCGCCCTACCGCCGGGCTCGATCGCAACCTGACGTACCTCGGCCTGGTCGAAGCGCTCTATGGCTATCCGATCGATGGCGTGGTGCTGACCACGGGCTGCGACAAGACCACGCCGGCGCTGCTGATGGCGGCCGCCACGGTCAATATCCCGGCCATCGCACTGTCGGTCGGCCCGATGCTCAACGGCTGGCACAAGGGTGAACGCACCGGTTCGGGCACGATCGTGTGGAAGGGCCGCCAGATGATGGCCGCCGGCGAACTGGATGCGGATGGCTTCATCAAGCTGGTCGCTTCGTCCGCGCCGTCCACCGGTTATTGCAACACGATGGGCACGGCCACCACGATGAACTCGCTGGCCGAGGCGCTGGGCATGATGCTGCCCGGCTCGGCGGCGATCCCGGCGCCCTATCGCGACCGGCAGGAGTGCGCCTATCACACCGGCAAGCGCATCGTCGACATGGTGCGCGAAGACCTCAAGCCGTCGGACATTCTCACGCTCGATGCGTTCCACAACGCCATCGTCGTCAATTCCGCGATCGGCGGATCGACCAACGCGCCGATCCACCTGGCCGCGATTGCGCGCCACATGGGCGTGGACCTGCCGCTGGAGGACTGGCAGCGCCTGGGCCACAAGGTGCCGCTGCTGGTCAACCTGCAACCGGCCGGTGAATACCTGGGCGAGGATTACTATCGTGCCGGCGGTGTCCCCGCCGTGGTGAGCCAGCTCATCGAGCAGGGCCTGATCCGCGAGAACGCCATGACCGTCAACGGCCGCACCATGGGCGACAACTGCCGCGGCGTGGCGATCGAGGACGAGCGGGTGATCCGCCCGTTCGCGCAGCCTTTGGTGGAAGAAGCCGGGTTCCTGGTGCTCAAGGGCAACCTGTTCGACGCCGCGATCATGAAGACCAGCGTGATCAGCCAGGAATTCCGCAGCCGCTATCTGTCCAATCCGGCCGATCTCGATGCGTTCGAAGGCCCCTGCGTGGTGTTCGACGGGCCGGAAGACTATCACCACCGCATCGACGATCCGGCCACCGGCATCACCCCTGAAACGTTGCTGTTCATGCGCGGTGCGGGGCCGATCGGTTATCCCGGCGCGGCCGAAGTGGTCAACATGCGCCCGCCGGCCTATCTCATCACCGAAGGCGTCAGCGCGCTGCCGTGCATCGGCGATGGGCGCCAGTCGGGCACCTCGGGCAGCCCCTCGATCCTCAACGCCAGCCCGGAAGCGGCGGCGATGGGCGGGCTGGCCCTGCTCGAAACCGGTGACCGCGTGCGGATCGACCTCAAGGCCGGGACTGTCAACGTGCTGGTGTCCGACGAAGAGCTGGCCACGCGCCGCGCTGCGCTGGAAGCCAAGGGCGGCTATCCCTATCCCGCCAGCCAGACGCCGTGGCAGGAAATCCAGCGCGCGCTGGTTGGCCAGATGAACACCGGCGCCATTCTGGAAGGCGCGGAAAAGTACCAGCGGATCGCCCAGACCAAGGGCCTGCCCCGCGACAACCACTGACGGGGTCTTGCCTGAACGCCGGCTTGCAGAAATTGCGCGCCGGCGTTCAGTCGTTCTCCACGCCGGCATAGCCCGGCAGATGCAGCGCCGCATGGCTGCGGGCCAGCTCCAGCCCTTCGCGCAGGGCCTGGTCAAACTTGTTGGCCAGCTTGCGCGGGCCGATGTGATCGCGAAAGAAATCGGCCCAGAGGAATTCGGCATAGGGCCGCGTGGTCTTGGCAAAGCCACCGGCGCGCCGCACGTCGCCGGCCAGCGAACGCCACGGATCGTCTTCCAGCTTGCCCACGTGATGGGGCAGGGCCTTCCATTCGCGCCGGCGCCCGCGCGCATCATAGGGATGCAGCCAGTTGTTGGCATCGAGGAACGCCAGGAAGCGCTTGCGCGGCAGATGCTCCAGCCGGGCGATGATCGAGACCAGCACTTGCTCCACCCCCTCCAGATGCAGCGCCAGGGCGAGATGATGGTGATCGAGCATCCAGAGCTGATCGTCCGGCCCGATCACCGCCGGGATCATGTGCGCGCCGAGGAACTCCCCGGCCGCGCTCGTTTCCTGGCGGCGCAGCCAGTCACGGCGCTTGCGCTCCACCTCGCGCAGGCCCACGGTCATCTGCGTGGGCCGCAGATCGGCGATCGCCACGGTCTTGAGGATCGGCTGGATCGGTCCGGACAAGCCCATGCGTTACACTCCGTGACTCATGTCTGCGCCCGTGCTGGAGCAGTACCAGTCTGCGCCAGCGCGACGGCATCGGCAACGCTGAACGTGGCATCGCGCGCCAATTCGTCCAGCCCGGATGCAGCGAGCACGGCCCGCGCGCGATCATGGGTGCGCGCCAGGATCAGCCGGCCACCATGCGCCAGCAAGCCTGCGTGCAACTCGCCGATCGCTTCGGCGGCGGTGCTGTCGAGATCGTCGCTCTCCTCCAGGCTCAGCACCACCACCCGCGTTCCCCGGCCCTGAGCGCGTCGGGAAACCAGGCCCAGCACGGTTTCGGCATTGGCAAAGAACAGCGGCGCATTGGGGCGATAGATGGCCAGGCCCGGCACCGCCTGCGCCGTGCTATGCGCGGCGCGGTCTACGTAATCGTGGCTCTCGCCCAGCCGGCCCAGTTCGCTCAGCGAAGGATGGGCCAGGCGATAAAGCAGTTGCGCCAGGCTCAGCCCCACCGCCAGCAGCAGCCCATCGAGCACGCCCAGCGTCAGCACGCCGAGCGCGGCAACCGGCGCTGCCCAGCGATCGCGGCCCAGCTTCCACGGGCGCAGCAGCGGCGCGGGAGACAGAGCATGGGTCAGCGCCGCGATCACCACCGCCGCCAGCACCGGCTGCGGCAGGCGCGATGTCAGCGGTCCGCCCCACAGCGCCAGAACCAGCAGCGCCAGCGCGGCGATCACTCCGGCGGCGCGGCTGGTCGCCCCGCTCGCCGCGTTGGCCGATCCGGCGGAAAACCCCGCGCCCACCGGCATGCCCTGCGCCAGCCCGGCCATGGCATTGGCCAGGCCCAGCGCGGCGAGCTCGCGATTGGCTTCCAGCGTTTCCCCCCGCGCCAGGGCCAGGCTGCGCATCGTGCCCCAGCTTTCGGCAAACAGGATCAGCACCAGCGGCGCCGCCAGCGGCACCAGTCGCAGCCATTGCGCGGGATCGCAGGGCAGCACCGGCGCTTCCAGCAGCAAGGGGGCCGGACCGGCCTGGGCAATCCCCAGCGCGGCAAAGCCGGGCAGGCTGGCCCCGGCCACCCCCAGCACCAGCACGATCAGCGCGCCCGGCACGCCCGGCCAGCGCCGCAAGACCAGCAGCAGCGCCAGCGCGGCGAGGCCGCAAGCCAGCGTAGCCCAGTGCCATTGCCCCCCATGTGCAACCAGCGCCCAGGCCACCACGCCCACCGAACCATGCGGTGCGGGAAGCCCGACCAGCGCCGGCATCTGGCGGATGATGATGGTCAGCGCCAGGCCCAAGGCAAAGCCGCGCAGCACCGGCCGCGCCACGAACCCGGCCAGGCTGCCCAGCCGCGCTGCCGCCAGTCCGATGAACAGCACGCCAATCAGCAGGGTCAAGGCCGTGGCATTGGCCGCCGTCGTGCCATTGCCCGAGGCCAGACTGGCCAGGCTCGCCGCTAGGATCGCGGCAGAGGACGACGTGGGCGATACCACCGCAAACCGGCTGCGCCCGATCACCGCATAGGCCAGCCCGCCGACCACGGCAGCGATCAGCGCCCGCCCCGGCGCCAGTCCGGCAATCCCGGCATAGGCCACTGCTTCGGGCAGCATCAGCCCGGCCATGGCCATCCCGGCCAGGGCATTGCGCACATGGTTGGCCATCGGCACCTCCTGCCCGGCCTTGTGCGCGCTTGGCGCACGACCGGCAAGGGACGGGTGGGCATGGTGCCCAGCGATGCCACCAAAATGATTGGGCTCTGATTTTGCAATGAAATGAAATCATTCCAGGGCGCAGTTCGAGATCTTTTGAGGGAGACCCTTGTTGCCGCGCTCTTTTCCGACGCTTGCTCTCGCGCTGGCCGCCGGCAAGGACCGCTTCGTCCTCCTCAGCCGCACCATCACCGCGCACACGCTATACCAGGCTGGCAGCGTCATCCCTGTGGGCCACGTCGCCACCCTGCGCTTCATCAGCTTCGGCGCCGAAGGGCTGCCACCCGCCTTCGCCGCCTATGCCCCGCTCGCCATCCCCGCGCGCGACGTGATGGCGGCCCTGGCACCCGCCTATGGTGTGGACGCGAAGGTGCCCGCCGGATGAGCGCGGTGACCGGCGTGGGGCGTTAGACAATGACCTTTCGGCCTCTCCGTTCGGCAGTTGAGCGCAGCCTGGTTCCGGCCAAGCGGCGCGGGCAAATCCGGTCGGGCGATTTTTCGCCTGGTTGCAGATATTGCCGATAGGTCAGTTACACGCGCGCCTCGATCTCATCACCGATCGAATGCAGCGGATGCGAACTCTCGATTGATATGACATTGTAGTTCTATGGCAAAATTTCCTTTCACCGTCCTTGGCACTTCGCGCCTTGGTGTCGAACCGCGGTGCCAAGCCTGTCGGGCTGGAGCATCGGTTTCGTTCAACTGGCGGTACGCCAATGAACGGAATTGTCCGGAAGATTTGAGCCGGATTCAGCAGCTTGTTCATTGGATTGAATTACGGCGCGGCTCGCTTCATCAATGCATTGTGTGCAGCGAGGTCTGGCATCTTGACGGCAATGCTGAGCGGATGACGCATGTTCATCCAAAGCGGCTTCCCCTCGTCCTTGAGTGGAATAAAGCTGAAATAGTCTTGCCCCCTTCGGTGGTCATTACTGTTGAAAGCATTGGGCCGACGCCACCGGACTCCTACGGAAACGGGATCGAACAGCGGGTTACCCCTTGTGAAGTTGTGACTCATTCCGGCGAACGTTTTCGGAATGCAGTTATTTGCGTTCAGCTAGATGCTCCTGTTCAGGAGCACATGAAATTTCGATTGGGTACCGAGATTTCGCAGGTAAAAGAAAGCTTATCTGCACTGCCGCGGAAGGTGCGAGAGGCAAGCAGCCGCGCGCCGGAGATGCGCATGGGCTTCTCACCGACGTTAATTGTTATGCCGGACAACCGCCAATTTGTAATGAACGGCATGACGAATTTTATGGAGGTCCCAGGTTACGCGGCTTCCGAAGCCCGGCTCGCGGACGGCAGTTACTTCTCTGAAATTCCGACACCAAGTCTCATTCAAACCCCGAACGATGTGACTTTTTTCGTCGTGGACGGGGATCCCGGTTGGGTTGCTGAAGCGAGAACGGTTGTTGGGTCAACGTCCGCACCCAAGCGCTGGTTACGTAAGCTGAGCCGACGAGAGTGACATTTGGCCGGGAATCCGCTTTCCACCAATTTCGGTGGCCCCGAGATACTGAACTCATTTACGTGACTTGGTGTGGGCGGCCGGGCGGAAAATCCACACGAAGCCACGAAGACCAACAGCTTCTTTGTGGCTTCGTGTGAAATACCGATTTGATATTGCCTCGTGCTTGGTAGCTGTGCGTGGCTGTCAGGCAAAGCCGGGCCCCGGATCAAGTCCGGGGTGGCACCAAGTATCTTGCAAATTGAGATTTTCGTCGACCCGGACTTGATCCGGGGCCCACCGCAACGCCCGCGTGTTCCAAAATCCGCGGCACGCCAGTCCGTGCTTACCTAGCGTCGCTCAGCCAACAAGCCCGCGCGTTGTTCCGGTGGTGGCAGGCATTGCGCCTTGTCGGTGCGCGGGGTGAGGGTGCAGTCCCACCACGCGCCTTCTCCGCCGTTGGTGCGGTCGCGGCGATAGGCGAAGGCCAGGGTGTCGAGGCTGCCCGAGCCTGTGTTGCCGCGCCAGCCCAGCACCAGGCAGGTGGGACGGTGGCCGCAGGCTTCCAGAGCCTGGATGGCGTAGCGGCCGGGAAACAGCGCAGGGTCGAAGGTCAGGCGGATCGTGGCCGTCTCGCTCGGACCACTCGCTCCCGTCGCGGCGTCGTGGCGCGCCAGCAGGGCGGCGCGGCCCGGGGCCATGGCGGCCGGGGGCGCATCATCCAGCATTGCCAAGGCGCCCGTGGCCGAAAGGCGGGTGTTGGCCGAAACGCCTTCGTCGCTGTCGGCCAGCCCGGCTAGGAGCGCCGGGTCTTGGCCCGCCTTGGCCGCATCATGCGCCGGGGAAAGCGCGGCCAGCTTGAGTTCGAGTGGTTCGGCCGCAGGATCGCCGGCGTGGCGGCGAAACGCGGGTGCGGTGCCCCACCAGCCTTGCCAGCGATAGAACAGGTGCGCACCCACTTGTGCCAGCTTGGTCAGCGAATCCCGCCATTTGGGCACCACGTAATCGGCATGGTAATGCGTGGCCCAGCCGACGCGGGGATCGACCGCACCGGCCAGGGCCGCGCCGGCAATGGCGCGCGCCCGGGCCCAGGCTGCCGGGCCGGGATGGCGCGTGGCCAGGCTGCCATCGCAGGTGAACGTGAACTGGCAACCGGTCACGCGCTCGGAGCCCTGGAACACCACGCCGCAGACGCTGGCGGCAAAGGCCGGGTGGCGCGCGCGGTTGAGCACGACCTGGATCACCGCCCGCTCGCCCGAGGGATCATCGCCAGCCTCGTACCAGGCGGCGGCGGCCAGGCAATCGCGCGCCCGCTCGTGGCCTGCGGCCAGCGTTGTCGGCATCACGAAAGGCGCGGCCGCCACCGGGGCATCGGCAATCGCCACCGCTGCATTGGAGGCACGGGCGTCTTGCGCGCTGACCGCGAGCAGGGCCGCCGGATCGGGCAGGGCCGGGGGCGGCGCGGTCGGTGTCGCCAGATCCACACGCAGCGCGCCATGGTCCGGCGCCGGGGCAAGCACCCGCAGCAAGGCCGCCAGTCCCACCAGGAACAGCAGGGCGATCGCCGCGCGCAAGGCCAGTTCGGCCCGCTGCGCTGCGGTGTCGGGTGGGGCAGCTTGCGCTGGATCAAGGGGGGTGCTGGCCATGGCGGAGGCGCGGCTCAGAACACGTATTTCAGCGTGATGGTGGCGCGGTTCTGGTCGTATTCGCGCGGCTTGGCGATGTCGGCGTTGGTGCGGCCCAGGGCGTGGCGCAGCGCGCCTTCCACCTGCACGTGCGGCGCGGCCTGCCATGTGGCAGACAGCCCCGCGCTGGCATAGTGATCCTTGCGCGATCCGCCGCGAAAGCGGTTGACTGTATAGCTCACGCTTGGCCGCAGGATCAGCGTGCGCAGCAATTCGTGCGCCGCGCCCAGGCTGAACTGCTGCAGCTCGATCCCGGCGACGTCGATGATCGGGGAGCGCTGGATGGTCTTGTCCGCCGCCAACGACAGCGTGGTGAGCGGTGTGACGTGCCAGCGCAGGTTGATGTCATAGGCCAAGCCCGCGATCGTGGGATAGAGCCGGCTGGTGAAGCGCTGGTGCAGATAGCCCAGCGCCACCGTGCCCTGGATCAGGCGATCCTGGCCGAAGGCAAGGCCGGCCATCACGGCATAGCCATGCGAGCGGCGGGTCGCTTCGGCGGGGTTCTCGTGCGGATAGCGCGTGGCGTTGAGCTTGAGCGCCACCGACACGGCGACGGCCGACGAAATCGGGCAGATGATTTTCGCGCCACCGGCCACGGCCTGGTAATCGCGTTGCGACAGCACGATGGTGGTCGCGCCATCCTGGCGGTTGAAGTAGTGGAACCGGTCGAACCGCAAGTCGAACGCCAGGCGGGTGGCGCCTACCGCCTGTTCCACGCTGCCGCCCAGGCTGACCTGGCGAAAGGCGATGGGCTTCACCCCGAACAGCGTGTCCCCGGTCGTGCCGCGCGCCTCGATCCGGCGGTCGATCGCGGCATCGAGATTGAGGTGCGTGTCCCGCCCGATGTCGATCCGGGTGGCAAGCCCGGTACCATAGCGATCGGTGCCCTCCGCACCGTGGCGGGCATAGCGCTCGAACAGGCCATCGGCGCGCAGGGTAAGCGCATGGCGATCCCATTGCGATTGCACGGTAACGGCCGGCGCGAAATCGGCCCCGATATCGGAGACGCGCGGCACGCGGCGGGCATAGAGATCGTCGGTCGCCACCACGCCGAACGCCACTGTGGGCAGGATGCGCAGCGAGCCGGCCTGGAACCCGGTGCCTTCCAGCCCCGGCCTGATCCGGTTCTCGACCGTTTCCGGCCCGGAGCGCCGCTCTGCCCCGCTTTGCCCGGCGGCCAGCACAGGCCATGACAGCGCACCTGCCAGCGAGCCCCATTGCATTGCCCTGCGGCTCCAGCGCGCGTAGCACCCGTGCCGCCGGTTCCCCTGCCGATGCTGTCGCACCTCGCCTCCTGCCACCATTGCCATGGCCGGGGTGGTATCATCCGCTCGCCAGCCTCGCGGCAGCAATCGCCGCCATTTCTGAGGCAGTTGCCGGTGCGCGCCATCAAGGCGGAACGGGCCTTCGGGCTGCCAGCCGTTGCCGACTGGGCGGCAGGGCCGTGCTGGCCCCGGCAAAATCTTTCCGTTTCAGCGCGGTGGACTTTTGAACCGATCCGCCGCCATTTGCCGCCAAACTCGGGACAGTTTCCCTCAGGCATTGTGCGTAGCGGCTTTGCCCCGGCGTTAACGATCGCCGGCAAGCATTCGTTGAGGGCTGTTATGTCACGGACGACAGTGTGAACCACCTGCTCGCCCGATTTGCCCCTGCGCAACTTGTCCGCCTTGGACGGATTCTGGCGTTGTTCGCGGCAACGGCGATGACCGCCGGCTATGTCACCGGGCTGGCCACGCCCGAGAGTACGGCGGTCATGGCCTTTCTTCTAGGCCTGCTGATCCTGCTGTCCGCGCCGGACCAGCGCAGTTCCGAATTGCTCGGCGCGCAGGCGGTGTGGATGACGGTGGCAGAGTTCCTGGCGGCGGCTCAATCGGGCCAGATGCTGTTCTGGCGCTGGGCGGTATCGATCGCGGCGCTGGCGGTGGTGATCGTGCCGCTCAAGATCCAGCACTTGCGCAGCCTGGCGCGCAGCCACCCTTATTCGCCGCTGCGAGACCTGGAGCGACGCGCACCGGCGGCCAGTTCCGCCGTGCTCAATGGCCGCGCCCGCGCGGTGCGCTCCAGCAAGGCAGGCTCGGGCAACGAGTCCGGCTCAGCCCCGCGCGGCGCGGCATCGGGTCGCTGATAGGGCATTTGACCCGAGACGGCCAGCGCTGCCAGTCGTGCTGCGTAGAAATCCAGCAGTCGGGCGATCCACATGTCTGGCGACAGGGCAAGGTCGGTAGGCAGGTTTATGGCCGCCTCGCTCATTGCGCGGACGCGCGCATTGTCTTGCGCCAGTTCTCCCAGAACCGTGGCAAAGGCGGCCGTGTCGCGCGGGTCTACCGCCACGCCGGCGCCGTGGCGTACCAGGTCTTCCGCCAGCAATGCCGTGCTGGGCAGCACCACCGGCAGGCCTGATCGTGCCGCTTCCATCGCCACCAGGCCATAGGGTTCGGGATAGCGGCTGGGCATGACCAGCAGCCTGGCCCGCTGCGCCACGCGGGCGATTTCGGGCGGGGAAAGGCGCCCGCTGAAGCGCGCTTCGGGATAGCGCGCGCGCAGGCTGCCTTCCAGCGCGCCGGTACCGACCAGGCGCAGCGGCACTCCGGCGGCGCGCGCGGCGGCGGCGGCCAGATCGGGGCCTTTGGTTTCTTCCAGGCGGCCCACGAACAGCACTTCGCGGTTGTCTTCGGCGGCGATGCGCTGGGCAGACCATGGCACCACCGGGTTGGGCAGGGCGTGGATCGCATCGCGCGGAATGCCGGCACGCGCCAGATAGGGCGCCATGCCGGCATGAATCGCCAAGACCGGTGGTGAATGGGCCGGATCGAACACCCACGTCTGGATCGCATGGCGCACCACGCGCAGCAGCTTGTGGCTGCGGCTGTGACGGTCGCACGGCGCGGTGAGGCAGGCGCGCGATAGCGGCACCAGCGGGCAGGGCTGCCCGCTGCGCAGATCGGCAAAGGCGCCATTGGGGCAGGCCAGGAAGAAGTCGTGCGCGGAAATCACCAGTCGATCGCGCACCGGGGCCAAGGCATGGAGCACGGCGGGGGAGAGAATCTGCAACCAGCCATGCAGGTGATAGACCGTGCGCGGGGTATCATGCTGCGCGATCCACGCGGCCACCATGCGCCCGGCCCGGCGGTTCCACAGTGCGGCCATGGCCGCTTCCACCTTTGGTCGGGAGAGCAGGCGACCCTGGCCCAGCGCCACGCAATCAATCCCGGCGGCGGCCAGGTTGCCGTCGTCCCCGGCATCGCCCACCAGCAGCGTGACCGCGTGGCCCAGCGCGCGAAATGCGCGTGCGGAGGTCAGCGCCAGGGCACTGGCGCCTCCCATGGGACGCGCCAGATCGTTGATCACCACGATGCGATCGATCGGGGCGCCACGCATCAGGCTGGCACCGGCGTGGCGACTTCGGCTGGTGCGGGGATGGACGCCGGGGTTGTCACGGGCTCTGCCATCGGTATGGGCAGCGCCTCTTTGGCGGTGGCCGCCAGCAGGCGCTGCCCCAGGCGGCTGACATCGGCGCGGGTGCGCGCGATCAGCGCGGCGAGTGCCGTGCGATCCACGCCTTCGGCCAGCGCGGCCTGAACCAGTTCCACCATGGTCGGCAGGGGTAGCGCGGGGCCATCGACGGCGTAGCGCGCGCGCCCGGCAAGGGCGAAAAAGCTGGTGAGCTTTTCGTCCCACGTCAGGCCGATGGTGGGCACGGCAAAGGAATGCGCGGCAATGCAGGCATGCATGCGATGCGCGATGATCAGGTCACAGCCGGCGACGAACACTGCCAGATCGGCCGGGGTGGCAAAGGGCGCTGCCACGCTGACGCGGCCCCGGCCCTTGCGCGGAAGGCCGCCGTGCCAGCCTGCCGCTGGCGGCTCGGCCGTCCAGCGGTGGGCATGGCGGGCCAGGCAGGCGCGGTCTTCCGGGCTGCCGTTGGTGAACAGGATCACGTGCAGCCCCTGCTGGGCGAGGGCGCTGGCCAGCGTGCCGTACCAGGCGATCACCGCCTCGTCATGCAGGGCACCGGCCTGGCCGGCGTCGCGGCCATGGTGCTGGCCCATGTGATAGCGCAGCGCGAGCGGCGCGGTGATACACAGCGCCACGCGGCGTTCCTGCTCGGCCGGGGTGCTGCGCGGGGCGCGGGTATAGTGCAGGCTGGCCAGCAGCCCCGGATCGCCGACCACTTCCGCAGGCGGCAACCCGGCCGGTTCCAGTTGCATGGCCCAGGCCTGGCGACTGCGCTCGTCCCGTACCGCGGCATGGGCCAGATGGCGACGGGACAGCGCACGGGCGAACAAGGCCCGGCCACGTGGCGACCAGTGCGGGCTCGCCCCCACGGCATGCACCGCCAGCGGCAGGCCGCGCCGCGCCACTTCGGCGCTGGCGCCGGCCAGCTTGATCGGGAAATTGAGATCGGCATCGGTCAGCAGGTTGCCACCGCCGATCACCACAGCGGCCACGCCAGACAGCCCAGTCCGCACGTGGCGGCGCAACACCAGCCGGCTGAGCAGGGTGAGCGCGGTTGCCGCCGCGATCTGGCGCAGGGCCGGCGGCACCGCTTCGAGCAGCGCCAGCACACGCCCCCGGCGCGGGGTGCTTTGTGCGGACCAACCGGTGCGGCCGGCAATGTCGATCGAATGGACGCGCGCGCCGCCCAGTGCCTGCGCCAATTCTCGTTCCAGGCATTCGGCCAGCAGGCCATCGCCCAGATTCGGGCTGTATTTCACATTGAGCAGGGCCACACGCAGGGCGGCGCCACAAGAGTCGGGGGCAGGCGACATGGCGGACACGGTCCTCGGCCGGAAACGGAAAAGGGCATCGGAACCCGCGCCAGTGGCGCCATCCCGATGCCCTTAGTGTTCCCGTCTTGCCGCGCTGCGGCAAGAAACGATGCCGCCGGAACCCAACCGTTACGGAGCCAACCGGCTGCCGGCGGCCTGCGTCTGTTTAAGGAGTCAGCCCGCCGCCAAGCACTTCATACAGTGTGACCATGTTGGTGGCCCGTGCCAGGCGCGCCGTCACCAGGCTCTGGCGCGCGGTATAGGCGGTGCGTTCCGCATCGAGCGGTTCCAGGAAGGTGTCGATGCCGTTCTGGTAAAGCGACTGGGTGATCCGCGCTGCCTTTTCGGCATTGGCGAGATAGCTTTCCTGCGCGGCCACCTTGTCGTCGATCGTGCCGCGCCGGGCGAGGGCATCGGCCACTTCCTGGAACGCGGTCTGGATCGTCTTTTCATAAGACGCGACGGCGGCATCGCGGCTGGCCTTGGCATAGGCGAGGTTGCCGGCGTTCACGCCGCCATCGAACACCGTCTGCGTGGCACTGCCGCTGGCGGTCCAGGCAAAGGTGCCGCCGTTGAACAGGCCCGACAGGCTCGAACTGGCCAGGCCCAGCAGCCCGGTGAGCGAGATCGAGGGGAAGAACGCCGCGCGCGCGGCGCCGATGCGGGCATTGGCGGCCTTGAGCGTGTGTTCGGCCTGAAGCACGTCGGGCCGGCGCAGCAGCACGTCGGACGAGAGACCGACCGGCAAGCTGGCAAGCGTCTGCCGTCCGTCGCCCAGTGTGGTGGGCAGCAGGTTCTCGGGAACCGGCTGGCCCGCCAGCAGGTCCAGCGCGTTGCGATCCTGCGCGACGGCGGTGGTATAGTCCGCGACGTCGGCCCGTGCGGTGTCGAGCGCGGTCTGGGCCTGGGCGATGGCCAGCTTGGTGCCCACGCCATTGGCTTCGAGTTGCTGGGTCAGTTGCAAGGTCTTGGCGCGCGACTCATAGGTCGCCTTGGCCACGGCCAAGGCGTCGCGGTCTGCCGCGAGTGTCAGCCAGGCGGTCGCCGTTTCCGAAATCACCGTGATCTGCGTGGCCTTGCGGCCTTCGTCGCTCGCCAGATAGGCTTCGAACGCCGCCTTGCTGGTGTTGCGCAGCTTGCCGAACAGATCGACTTGATAGGCCGAAACGTTGCCGCTTACCTCATAGTTCTCGGTCTTGATCGTGCTGGTGCGCGATAGCGAGGCGCTTGGCCCGGCGGTCACCGTGGGCAGCAGCGCTGCGCGATCGACCTTGTAGGTGGCGCGGGCCTGGGCCACGGCGGCCACGGCGCTGCGCAAGTCGCGGTTGCTGGATAGCGCCAAGGCGATCGTGTCGCGCAGTTGCGGATCGGTGAAGAACGCCTGCCAGCCGATGGCATCCACGCCCGTGGCCCCGTCGGCCAGCGTCGGATAGCTGGCGCCCTGGGGCAGGGTGGGGGCGACCGGCAGGTCTGGCCGCACATATTTGGGCGCGAGGTTGCACGCCCCCAGTGCCAGCAGGGCAACACCGCAGAGCGCGGCTCGGGCGGTTTTCACGACGGGCGCGCTCATGCCTGCGCCTCCTTTTCGGAATCGGGCGTATCGGGCGTGGCATCGCGGCCATGGAAGACGCGCTTGACCAGCACGAAGAACAGCGGAACGAGGAAGATCGCCAGCAGCGTGGCCGAAAGCATGCCGCCCAGCACGCCGGTGCCAATCGCGCGGCGACCGTTGGCGCCCGCGCCGCTGGCCACGGCGAGCGGAATGACGCCGGCGATGAATGCAACCGAGGTCATGATGATCGGGCGGAAGCGCAGCCGCGCCGCTTCCAGCGCGGCATCCACCGGCTTGAGCCCGCGATGCAGCGCCGCTTCGGCAAACTCCACGATCAGGATCGCGTTCTTGGCCGAAAGCCCGATCGTGGTCAGCAGCGCCACCTGGAAATAGATGTCGTTGTTGAAGCCGCGCAGAGTCACGGCCAGCACCGCGCCGATCACGCCGAGTGGAATGACCAGCAGAACCGAGACCGGCACCGACCAGCTTTCATAGAGCGCGGCCAGGCACAGGAAGATGAAGAAGATCGAGGCGCCATAGAGCAGGCCGGTCTGGCTGCTGGCGGCGCGCTCCTGATACGACAGGCCGGCCCAGGCGACGTTGTACCCGCCGTTGAGCTTGCCCGCCAGGTCTTCCATCGCCTGCATGGCCTGGCCCGAACTGACGCCGCTGGCCGGGTTGCCGACCACTTCCTGCGCGGCGATGCCGTTGAAGCGCGGCAGCACCGGGGCGCCGACGGTCCAGTCGGTCTGGGCAAAGGCGGCGAATGGCGCCATCTGGCCGTTGGAGCCGCGCACGTACCATTGGCCCAGGTCCTGCGGCTTGCTGCGATAGGGCGCGTCGCCCTGGACATAGACCTTCTTCACGCGGCCGCGATCGACGAAGTCGTTGACGTAAGTGCCGCCCCAGGCGGTAGACAACGTGGAGTTGACGTCCGACGGGGCGATCTGGAACGCGGTGATCGCCTCGTCATTGAGCGAGACGCGCAGTTGCGGGGTGTCTTCCAGGCCCTGGAGCCGGGCCTGGGCGACGCGGCCACTGCCGTTGGCGTCTTCCACCAGTTGCTTGCGCGCGGCGGTCAGCGCGGTGCGGCCCTGGCCTTCGCTGTCCTGCAAATACATGTCGAACCCGGCCGAGGCGCCCAGCCCGCGAATGGCCGGCGGCGAAAGCACGAAGATCTGGGCCTTGCTGCCCATCTTCGTGGCGAACAGCTTGTTGAGGCGGGCCGAGATGGCCGAGGCGCTGCTGTCGCTGCCGGGGCGATCGTCCCAGTCCTTGAGCAGGATGAAGCCCATCCCGGTGTTCTGGCCGGATCCGCCCTGGCCGCGCCCGGCGATGATGAACACCGCGCGGATATTGTTGCCTTCGGTCTTCTGGATCAGGTCCTGCGCCTGCGCGGCCACCGCCTGGGTCTGCTCCATGGTGGAGCCGACCGGCAGGGTATAGCTCATCATCAACTGGCCCTGGTCCTCGTCGGGCAGGAAGCTGGTGGGCAGGCGAGTGTAAAGGAAGATCATCGCGCCGATGATGCCGGCGAAGACCAGCATCCACGGCAGTGGGCGGCCGACGATCCCGGAAAGACGGCTCTGATAGCCGTCCTGCAAGCGATCATAGCGGCGGTTGAACCCGGTGAAGAACCGGCCCTTGGGCTTTTCCTCGCGCTTGAGCAGCGTGGCGCAGAGCGCGGGGGTTAGCACCAGCGCCACCATCACCGAAAGCCCCATGGCCGAGACAATGGTGATTGAGAACTGACGATAGATCGCGCCGGTCGAGCCGCCGAAGAAGGCCATCGGAATGAACACGGCGGTCAGCACCAGCGTGATGCCGATCAGCGCGGAAGTAATCTCGCCCATCGATTTGACCGTGGCATCGAGCGGCGAGAGATGCTCTTCGTGCATCACGCGCTCGACGTTTTCGACCACGACGATGGCATCGTCCACCAGCAGGCCGATCGCCAACACCAGGCCGAACATGGTCAGCGTGTTGATGGTATAGCCCAGCAACGCAAGGATGCCGAAGGTGCCGAGCAGCACCACCGGCACGGCGATCGCCGGGATCAGCGTGGCGCGCCAGTTCTGGAGGAACAGGAACATCACCACCACGACCAGGGCGATGGCCTCGAACAGCGCCTTGACCACTTCCTCGATCGAGATCTTCACGAAGGTGCTGGAATCGCGCGGATAGGCGATCTGGTAGCCCTCGGGCATGTCCTTGGCGAGCTCGTCCACCTTCGCCTTGACGAGCTTGGCGGTCTGCATCGCATTGGCGCCCGAAGCCAGGCTGACGGCGATCCCCGTGGCCGCGTTGCCGTTGAGCGTGTTGATCGAGGAATAGCTTTCCTGGCCCATCTCCACGCGGGCCACGTCCGACAGGCGCACTTCGCCGCCATCGGCATTGGTCTTGAGGATGATCTTCTTGAAATCGTCCACGGTCTGGAGGCGCGAGCGCGCGGTGACCGTCGCGTCAAGGCGCTGGCCCTGCGGCGCGGGCAGGGCGCCCACTTCGCCAGCGGCAACCTGCGTGTTCTGCGCGGTAAGCGCGGCATTCACGTCGGAAGGCATCAGGTTGACCGCAGCCAGCTTGGCCGGATCGAGCCAGATGCGCATGGCATAGGACGAGCCATAGACGTCTGCTGAACCCACACCCTCGACGCGCGAAAGCGGGTCCTGGATCCGCGTGGTCAGGTAGTCGGCGATGTCGGCGTTGGTGCTGCGGCCGGTGGTGTCATAGAGCGCCATGACCAGAAGCTGGTCGTTCTGCGCCTTGGTCACCGAAACGCCCTGCTGCTGCACCACGGTGGGCAGGCGGCTGGTGGCGCGCGAGATCGCGTTCTGCACCTGCACCTGGGCCGTATCGGGGTTTGTGCCCTTTTCGAACGTGGCCGTGATGTTGGCCGAGCCGTTGCTGCTGGTGGAGGTGAAATAGAGCATGCCGTCGATGCCCTTGAGCTGTTGCTCGAGCACCTGCGTCACGCTGTTTTCCACCGCCGAGGCGTCAGCCCCGTTGTAGGTGGCGCTGATCGAGACGGTCGGCGGGGCGATGTCGGGGTATTGCTCCACCCCCATGGTGGTGATGGAAAAGGCGCCTGCTGCCATCACGACGATCGCGATGACCCAGGCAAAGATCGGCCGGTTGGCAAAGAAGCGCGAAAGCATGGAGCGTTACTTCGCCCCCCCGCTTGCCGGCGCGCTGCCGGCCGGGCTGGCTTTCACCTTGGCGCCCGGCTTGGCCTTGATCAGGCCTTCGGTGATCACCTTGTCCCCGGCCTTGAGGCCATTGGTCACCAGCCAGTTGCTGCCCACTGGCGTTTCGGCGGTCACGTCGCGGGTTTCGGCCTCGCCCTTGGCGTTGACCACCAGCAAGGTGGCAGTGCCGCGCGGCGTGCGGCTGACCGCGCCCTGCGGCACCAGAATGCCGTTGGGCACGATGCCCTGGACCAGCCGCGCCTTCACGAACAGGCCGGGCAGCAGGTCACCCTTGGGATTGGGCACGGTCACGCGCAGGATCACGGTGCCGGTTTCGCTGTTCACGTCCACGTCGGCAAAGTTGAGGCGACCTTCCACCGGCCATTCCGTGCCGTCGGCCAGGATCACCTTCACCGGGGCAGAGCCATCGGGCGCCAGCTTGCCCGATTGCAGCGCGCGGCGCAGCGCCATGTAATCGTTGCTCGATTGCTGGATGTTGACCCACATCGGGTCCAGCTTCTGGATCTTGGCCAGTGCGTCGGTCTGACTCGACGTCACGAGCGCGCCCTTGGTCACGCTCGACACGCCGATGCGCCCGCTGATCGGCGCGAGGATGCGGGTGAAGCCAAGGTTCACCTTGGCCGCCTGCAACGCACCTTCATAGGCCATGACCTGGCCCCGCGCCTGGTTGTAGCTCGCCAGCGCGTCGGCGGCATCCTGGCGGGAAATGCCGCCCTGGTCGGCCAGCACCTTGTAGCGTTCGGCCTTGAGGCGCAGCGATTCCACCGTGGCGCGCGTCGCGGCGAGGTTGCCGGCGGCCTGGCTCGCCGTGGCGGCATAGCTGCGCGAATCGATCTGGTAGAGCGGCTGGCCGGCGCGCACCATGCTGCCTTCGGTAAACAGGCGCTCCATGATGATGCCGGTCACTTGCGGGCGCACTTCGGCAATCTGGCTGGCCACGGTGCGACCCGATAATTCCGTGGAAACCGGAACGGCCGTGGGCGTCGCCACGATATAGCCGACGGCGGCGTCCTGCTGGGGCGGGCCGTCCTGGCCCTTGCCACAGGCGCCGAGCATCAGGGTGGCGCCCAGCGGCAGGGCCGCCAGGGCCAGCGGATGGAAGGCACGGCGCGCGGCGCGGCGGAGGACCGGAAACCGGAGAGGGGAGGCAACCGGAAGACTATGCAGCATTCTTTCACCGACTTGTGTGATTCGGTGGGTCGCGTAGCACAGCCTTGCCTGATCGAGTGGCGCGAAAGGCACGTTTGCAACGCGCTGCGACACTTTGAGACAAGTACCGGCAACCCACGGAAAGAGCTTCGGTCGGGAACACAGAACGGCGATGGAGGCAAGTCTTAACCTGCGCAAAAACCCTTTCGGGTGTTTGTGGGAACGACAGGTCTGATTGGGCGTTTGTTCAGGTTACTTCGCAAGCCATGGCCCGGGGCAAAGTACCCCGGGCAGGGCCAAGGCCGGCGCTCAGCGCGCGGCGTAGAGCAAGCGGCCCGGCCCGAGCAGGCCCAGCACGTGATCGATATCCCCGTTGGAGACGGCAAAGCAGCCCTGGCTGCGGCCGACCCGGCCCTGCATGCTGGCGATATCGGGTCCGACGTAGCTCGCCGCGTGGATCACGATCCCGCGCACCTGGGCCAGGTTGTTTTCCGGGTCCAGGCCGATCAGGCGGCGCGAACGGCCATGCCGCCCGTAATAGGTGTCACCGGTCAGGAAGCTGCCGCTGCACGATGCTTCCGAGCCATATTCGTTGGACAGCCGTTCGACCCAACCCTTGTTGGCCGGATCGGAGCCACGGCCATGGGCCACGAGGTGGGAGGAAAGGATGCGCCCGCTGGCGACATCGACGAGTTGCATCCGCGCCTCGCGCGACGGGGCCGAAAAGTCGACGATGCCGATCACGTCGCGCGCGGCGACATGGTCGCCATGATCGCGCAGTGCACCAAGAGCGCGGGTCAGCAGTGTCGGGCTGTCGGCCACGGGCGAAGGCGGAGGAAGCGTGGTCGCGCCGGGACCAAGGCCAGGTGCCCAGGCACCGTTGGAACCCTGGATGGGCGCAATCGCTTCTGCTGCCGCGCGCGGAAACAGCGCCGAGGCCGCCGATCCGGCAAGTGCGCCAAGGAACTGGCGCCTGCCAAATGTCATGATTGCGAGACCCCGAATTGGAAAATGCGTTTTGCTATGGGTCTCAAACTGGCGTCGGTTCCCGCCGCTGCCAAGGCTGGGGAAGATGAGATGCGACGAGTCGTGCCTCACATCCCACTGGCCGTTGATTGGCCGGGAACCGTTTCGCTCCCGCCTTTAGCCTATGATATATTGCAGCGCGAAGGGCAGCCCCGGCGCGAGGCTGCCCCCTATGCGTCAGAATACGAGTCAGGCCGGAAGATCGGCAAAGGTGCCGGCGGCGGCCACTTCGGCCACCGGCTTGCGGCCGCTGGGGGCTTCGCGTTCCTTGAGAAAGTCGGGCAGCTTTTCCGCGCTGTCCTGGCGGCCGATGGCCACCGCCGCTTCCACGCGCCAGCCTTCGGGCACGCCCAGCACGCTGCGCGCCTTGTCGAAATCGATGCCGGTCATGCCATGGGTGTGATAGCCCAGCGCGGTTGCCTGGAGCGCGAGCAGGGCCCAGGCGGCGCCGGCATCGAAGCTGTGGCTGTGGTTGGGATTGGCGGTGCCGTCATCCTTGCGCATCGCTTCATCCGAAACGATGAACACCAGCGCGCCGGCATCCTTGGCCCAGCCCTGGTTGAACGGAATCAGGATATCGAGGAACGCGGCCCAGTTGGCATCGCCCGGCACGGCATAGAGAAAGCGCCAGGGCTGATAGTTGAACGCCGAAGGCGCCAGGCCGGCCGCTTCGAAGATCACGGCCAGATCCTGCGCCGGCACGGCGTTGCCATCGAACGAACGCGGCGACCAGCGGTCCACGATCAGGGGCAGCACGCGGGGATCGGCAGTACGGGTGGTCATGGGATCGAATCCTCGTTGGGGAAAACGCTGGAACGCTGTCTGGCGGCTTTTGTGCTTTTCGAAAATCCCAATATTTCTGATAAGAATGTTCAGTTCTGTTGAATGGAGTAACGCCGCATGGACGTGGGACAGCCCAGCATCGACCAGATCCGCATCTTTCTGGCGGTGGTTGACGAAGGCACGTTCAACGGCGCCGCGCGGCGGCTGGGGCGGGCGATCTCGGTGGTCAGCTATGGCATCTCCAACCTGGAGGCGCAGCTTGGCGTGGCGCTGTTTGATCGCGAGGGTTCGCGCAAGCCGCAACTGACCGAGGCGGGCCGCGCCGTGCTGGCCAGCGCGCGGGCGGTGGCAGACGATGTCGATGCGCTGATGGCGCGGGTGCGTGGCCACAACCAGGGGCTGGAGGCCGAACTCACCCTGGCGGTGGACGTGATGTTTCCCACAGAGACGCTGGCCCGGCTGCTCCAGGATTTCCTGATGGCCTTTCCCACCGTGGACTTGCGCCTGCACGTGGAAGCCCTGGGCGCGGTGGCCGGCCAACTGCTCGATGGCCAGGCCGACCTGGCGATCACCGGGGCGGTGCTGGTGGATGATCCCGCGCTTGATCGCATGGCCATCGGCACGGTGGAATTGGTCCCGGTGGCTGCGCCCGGCCACCCGCTGGCCCGCATGGCGCCGGTTCCGCCGGGCACCGGGCGGCAATACCTGCAACTGGTGCTGACCGATCGCTCGGCACTGACCCAGGGGCGCGATTTCTCGGTCCTCGCCGCGCGCACCTGGCGGCTGGGCGATCTGGGCGCCAAGCACGCCTTGCTGCGCCAGGGCATCGGCTGGGGCAACATGCCGCGCCATGTCGTCGCCGATGATCTGGGCAGCGGGCGGCTGGTGCATCTCGCCATGCCCGAAGGGGCAGAGATCGTCTATCCGATCCACGCCCAGTGGCGGCGCGACAGCCCCGCCGGCCCGGCGCGGACTTGGCTGCTGGAGCGGCTTATGGCCAAGGATTGCGCGCGCGATGCGGCCCGGCGGAGCGGCGACGCACCATCCTCATGACGGATCGATGACATACGCAGGCAGGGTTTGCCGTCAAACTGTCACCAAAACGGCATCAATCTGAAACGGGGCGGGGCTAGGCGGCGCGACGCACCATCCCCCGATCCTGCACGGGGGCAATAGCCATGAGGGATTGCCATGCGTCGCGTTTCTGCCCTGCTTGCCGGCTGCGCCGTGCTCTTTGCCCACCCCGTTCTCGCTGCCGAAGCGGCAGCGCCCGCGCCCGAAGCCGCCGATGCGGCTGCCGGTGAAAGCGGCCCGCAGATCGTCGTGCTGGGGACCGGCCAGACCCGCCAGACCCAGGAAATCAAGACGGCGGACCTCGCCGTTCTCGCTTCGGGCACCAGCCCCTTGAAGGCCATCGAAAAGCTGCCCAGCGTCAACTTCCAGTCGGCCGACGCTTTCGGCAACTATGAATGGTCCACCCGCGTGACCATCCGTGGCTTCAACCAGAACCAGCTCGGCTTCACGCTCGACGGCATTCCGCTCGGCAACATGAGCTATGGCAACAACAACGGCCTGCATGTCAGCCGCGCGATCAGCCCGGAAAACATCGGCGTCACGGCCGTCAGCCAAGGCTCGGGCGCGATCGACACGCAGTCGACCAGCAACCTGGGCGGCACGCTCGAATTCAAGTCGATCGATCCGGCCGACCTGCTGCGTGAACACCACGTCGCGATCGATGCCAGCGGCTCCTATGGTTCGGCCGAAACCTGGCGCGGGTTTGGCCGCGTGGCCGTGGGCACGCCCGATGGCGTGCGCGGCTTCGCCTCGCTGCAATACCAGAACGGCAACAAGTGGAAGGGCGATGGCCAGCAGCGCACGCTGATGACCAACGTGAAGTTCATTGCCCCGGCCGGCGCCATCAACCTGGAAGGCTGGTACAGCTATTCCGATCGCGTCGAGCAGGATTACCAGGACATGTCGCTCGAAATGATCGGGCGCCTGGGCTATGATTGGGACAACTTCGGCCCGCACCAGTATGCCACCGCCATCAACGTGGCCGACATTGCCAACAACATCGACAATTACAACAACACCACCGGCCTGCCCGGCAAGGATGGCCTGTCGGACCAGACCGGCCTGCCGCCCAGCCGTCCGGCCGCCGGCACCACGTTCCCCGGCAAGATCAAGTCGGTGGACGATGCCTATTACGATGCCGCCGGCCTGCGCCGCGACTGGGTCTATGCGTTCGGCGCCAGCGGCCCGCTCGGCGACAAGATCTCGTTCAACATCAAGTCCTACTATCACCACAACCGCGGCCAGGGCCTGTGGGGCACGCCTTATGTTCCCAGCCCCAACGGCGTGCCGATGTCGGTCCGCACCACCGAGTACGACATCAAGCGCGAAGGCGTGTTCGGCAGTTTCACCTACGATGCCGGTATGAACAAGCTGACTGTCGGCGGCTGGTTGGAAAACAACGATTTCCAGCAGGCCCGCCGCTTCTATGCCTTCACCAGCCGCACCACGCCGGGGATCGACTTCCACCACTTCCTGAGCAACCCGTTCTACACGCAGTGGGCCATGGCCTATAACACCACGACGTATCAGTATTACGTCATGGACGATGTCGATCTCGGCGCGCTCAAGCTCAACCTGGGCTGGAAGGGCTTCGACGTGGAGAACAAGGCCTCCAAGCTCGCCGCGCAGAGCACGCTGGCGACCGGCAGCCTGAAGGCGCGCGACTGGTTCCAGCCCCATGCCGGCCTGACCTACAAGCTGGGCGGTGGCACCGAACTTTTCGCCGGCTTCACGCAGGTGACCCGCGCGTTCACGGCCGACGCCACCTCCAGCCCGTTCTCCACCAACCAGGCGGCGTTCGACGCGATCAAGGCCAATCTCAAGCCCGAGCAGTCGGACACCTACGAAGGCGGCCTGCGTGTGAACCAGGGGCCGTTCAACGCGGTGCTCGGCGGCTATCTCGTCAACTTCCGCAATCGCCTGCTCACCATTCCCACTTCGCTGGGCATCGTTGGCGCGGCCAACGTGGTGCAGAACGTGGGCAACGTGCGCTCCTATGGCCTGGAAGCCGTGGCGAACTACAAGCTGCCCTACGGGTTTGCCCTGTTCGCATCGTACAGCTACAACAACTCCACCTATCGTGACGACGTGGTGACCACCTCGGGCGTCAAGGCGACTGCCGGCAAGACCGTGGTCGATACGCCCAAGCACCTGGCGCGCGGCGAAATCTCGTATGACAGCAGCACGCTCTTTGGGCGCGTTGCGGTCAACTACATGTCCAAGCGCTATTTCACCTATCTCAACGACCAGTCGGTGCCGGGCCGCGCCCTGGTCGATGCCACGCTGGGCTATCGCATCGATGTTGGCCAGCGCACCCCGCTGGAAATCCAGGTCAACGGTACGAACCTGTTCAACAAGGACTATGTCGCCACGATCGGTTCCAACGGCTTCGGCTTCTCGGGCGATGCCCAGACCCTGCTCGCCGGTGCTCCGCGCCAGGTCTTCGTGACGCTCAAGGCCGGCTTCTGATCGCGCCTCGCGCCGGGCCTCGTCCCGGCGTGATTCGCCGCCAAACGCCCCGCTTCGGCATGCCGAGGCGGGGCTTTTTTTGCGTGACACACTTTGCCACGCAGCGACGGAAATGGCGGTAATCCGCCGAAAATCCTGCGAAAAATGTCAGGTTTCGGTCAAATGTGACAATCGCTGACATGCCGGCGTCACAAAAGTGCAGCCATCGGCACTTAGGGGGAGGCGCGAAGGGGCTTTCTAGGCCTCACCAGTGAGGGAAATCCGATGTTGAAGAACACTGTTCGTGCCGGCCTGTTGGCCGGGGCGGGCGCGCTTGCGCTGAACGCCATGCCGGCTTTCGCGGCCGAAACCGCACCGGCTGCCGATGTCGCGGCAGAAGCGCCGGCCAGCGATGCTTCTGCCGGGGAAAAGGGTCTCGCCGAAATCGTGGTGACCGCCACCAAGCGCGAAACCAACCTCCAGAAGACGCCGGTTGCGATCGCGGTGGTGAGCGATCAAGTCATCAAGGATCGCCACGTCCAGAGCCTGCTCGACCTCGCCGACGGCGGCGTGCCTAGCCTGCGTGTCGCCACCTTTGAAGCCCGCCAGTCGGCGCTGACCGTGGGTATTCGCGGCATCGTGCCGTTCGACCAGAACCAGACCGCGCGTGACACGGGCGTTGGCGTCTATATCGACGGCATTTATCTGGCCCGCTCGCAGGGTCTCAACGCCGCACTGTTCGATGTGCAGCGCATCGAAGTTCTCAAGGGTCCGCAGGGCACTCTGTTCGGCCGCAACACCGAAGGTGGCGCGGTGAGCATCGTGACCAAGGAGCCCACCGGCAAGTTCGACGGGCGCGTTTCCGTCGGTGTGGGCAACTTCGGCAGCCATAATGCCGAAGGCCACATCGATCTGCCGGAATTCAACAACATTGCGATCAAGCTCGATGCAGTGACGCAGCACCAGGATCCAACCGTGAAGAACCCGCTTGCGGGGCAGGCCGGCTGGAACCAGTACGACCGCACCGGCGGTCGCGTGTCGGCCAAGTGGACGCCCGCTCCCAATTTCTCGGCGACCGTCACCTATGACAAGGCCAAGGACGAAAACACGCCCAACTATAGCCAGCTGATCACCTACAACCCGCTCGGGAAGACGGTGGGCCAGTATGTGCAGAGCGGCAGCAGCTACATTCTGGCCGCGCCGGGCACCACCACCGCCTGCTCTTCGTGCATCGCGCCGCTCTCGCCGCTGATGAAGGCAACCGGCGACAACCGCGTGAAGGTCGCGCCGATCGGCGTGCCGCAGCAGCCCAGCATCGATCGCACCGAAGGCACGGCGCTGCACCTGAATTACGATCTGGCGCCGCACGTGCAGCTGCGTTCGATCACGGCATGGCGCACCGTCTCCACCGAGCAGTGGGACAACTCGGGTGGCGCGGCCCGCACGATCTATGCGCCGAACACGAACTTCAGCCGCTACAGCCTCTCGTTCCTCAACCAGCGCCAGTTCAGCCAGGAACTGCAACTGGTCGGCAGCCTGCCGCAGGTGGACTACGTGCTGGGCGCCTACTACTTCAGCGAACGCGCGCAGGAACAGGCGGCCACGCCTTCGTCCAACAAGTGGAACGCCGACGGCACCGGCTACACCATCAACAGCGAAACGGTTTCGGGCACGGTCACCTCGTCCAACCAGGGCTGGGCCATCGGCCAGCAGTTCCTGCAACGCGCCAGCCAGGCTTTCGCCAAGAGCTATGCCGCGTTCGGCCAGGCCACGTTCACGCCTGACGCGCTGAATGACAAGTTCCACCTGACCCTTGGCGGCCGCTACACGCACGACAAGCGCAACGGGTTGCTCTACATCGTGCAGAACAAGGCGACGAATTTTACGTTCAATGCCACGGTCAACCGTTTCGATCCGCTGGTGGTGGCCGCTGTCGATCTGTCCGACACCATCCATGCTTATGCCAAGTATTCCACCGGCTATCGCGCCGGCGGTGCGAACAGCCGTTCGCAGACTTTCGCAGCGTTCGGTCCTGAAGCGGTGAAGGCGTATGAAGTCGGCGCCAAGATGGACCTCATGGACCATCGCGTTCGTCTCAATGTGGCCGGCTATATGATGGACCGCACTGGCACGCAGACGGATTTCGACAACGTCGATACCGATCCGACCAGCCCCACGTTCAACCTTCACACCGAGGAAACCCGCAATGCGCCGGGCACCTCGCGCATCCGTGGTGTGGAAGCTGACTTGACGGTCCAGCCGGTCGAAGGGCTGACCCTCAATGCGTCCTATGCTTATACCTACACGCACGTACCGGCCACCGCGAACCCGTTCCTGAACAACATTCTGTATCAGGTCTATGTGGTCTATACGCCCGAGAACGCGGCCTCGGGGGCGATCGACTACGTGTTGCCGGTTCATTCGAACGGCAGCGAACTGCGGCTGCATCTGGATGCGGCCTACGCTGATCCGCAGTACAGCTTCCAGAACGAATCCACCAAGACCGACTCCAGCTTTGTGGTCAATGGCCGCGTTTCGCTGGCCTCGGTGCCGCTGGTGAACGGGACGACCGCCACGTTCGCGCTCTGGAGCCGCAACCTGTTCAATACGACCTATATCTACCGGCGTTCGGCCGCAAACGCGAGCACGCTCGGCGACTATGGTAACTTCAACCCGCCTCGCACGTTCGGCGGTGAAATGCAGATCAACTTCTGATTGCATCAGGGTTTGAATGCGAAAGAGGGCGGCGGGGCAACCTGCCGCCCTTTTTCTTTGAGGCTGTGCAAGGCTTTCCACCACCCCCCAACCCCCTCCTCTAAAGAGGAGGGGGCAAAGGCAAAAAGCCCCCTCCTCTTTAGAGGAGGGGGTTGGGGGTGGTGCGGAGCCTAAAGCGATCTGAAAATCAAGCCGCCTGCCGCGTCCCCGCCAGCACCGCTTCATAGCTGGCAAACAGCTCGCGGAAATGGTCATCCATCGTGCGGGGCGGGGGCAGGTCGGCGCGCGGGCCGTCGAGGCCGCTTTCGCGTGCCAGGCAATATTGCGCCACCGCCTCGGTCGCGGCAGCGGCATTGGCGGATTCATAGATCCACCCGCCCGAAGCGCGGGCCTGGTCGCTGGCGCCACCCTGGTCTGGCGCGATCAGCGGCAAGCCGCTGGCGCGGGCCTCGGCGGCGACCATGCAGAACGTTTCGGCCTCGCAGCCGTGCAGCAGGGCATCGGCGCTGGCCATCACGCGGGCCAGTTCATGGCGCTTGGTGATCGGTGCCAGCACGCGGATATGCGGGTTGCCACCGATGCGCCGCTCGATCGTCTTGCGCTCGCGCCCCTGGCCGGCCAGCACCAGGCCCACCGGGCGGCGGCTGCCGGCGGCGGTTACGGCATCGACCAGCATGGGCCAGCGCTTTTCCGGCGCGAACCGGCCCACGCCGAGCAGCAGCGTCGCATCCTCGGGCAGCTCGCACAGCTCCAGCATGCCTTTGCGCAGCGCGAGATCGCGGAAATCTGGCGAGAAGATGCCGGGATCGACGCCCATCGGGTTGGTCACCACCCGGCTCAGGCCGCCGGCGGTCAGCCGGTCAGACAGACTGGCGCTGGCGCTGACGATCATGTCATAGCGCTCGTCCAGCCGCCGCAGGTGCCGCCAATAGCGCTCGAACGCCTTGTCGATCGTCGGCCGCGTGGCCACCCCGTCGAACCAGCGATAGGCATAGGCCGACAGCGGATCGGCATGCATGATCAACGCGCGCGGGGCCTTGCCGGGCCAATCGGCAATCACGCTGGCGCTGCGCCAGGGAGACGAAGCCTCGACGAAATCGGGCTTTTCCTCGTCCAACGCGGCATAGAGCGCGGGGATATCGGAAAACCAGCGATAGTTGAAATCGAGCGGGAAGAGCTGGCTTTTCAGCCAGCGCACCCGGCCACCCTGGCCGCGTTCCTCGACATGGTCGCGCTGGCCCGGGGCAATGACGGTAACATCGTGCCCCAGGGCCGCGCCGGCCTTGAGCTTGCGATCGACATAGGTGCGCACCCCGCCGCCCTTGGGCGCGTAGAATGCGCTGACATCGACAAGCTTCATTATGCGCCCTTGAGTGGCCCCACCGACATCAATCCGTTACGGTAATTCATCACGATCCGCAACGTGGTCGGCCCGTTTCCGGCCGAAACGGTGGCGCTGGCGGCCTTGGGCTTGGACCAGCCCAGGCGCGGGTTGCCGGAAAAGCCGATCCCGTCGCGCTGCCAGTTGAACTTGCGGTTGTTGTCGCGGTCATGCAGCACCGAGACGGTGTATTGGCCGGGGCCGGGCAGGCGCACGCACAGGCGCGGCGTCGGCTCGGCCGGGGTGTTCACTTCCACGCGGCGAAACGTCTTGCCCGCGCCGACCAGCACGTTGTCGTCGGCCAGGAAATCGGCGTCGTTGGCCGGATAGACTTCCAGCTTGAGCCGGCCGGTGTGGTCTTTCAGGCCGAGGATATCGACCAGGAATGAAGGGCCGTGCTCGCCGGGGCGGCACTGGCCTTCGGCCTTGCCCAGATCGGGCGTGGACGGCGGCAGCGGGCCGGCAGCGCCCAGCATCAAGGCGGCCGGGATGATTGCGACAGGCGCCAGCGCCATCAGGGGCAAGCGGGCCAGCTTGTTCACGCATTCTTCTCCTTCTGCACAAGATCCAGCAGCATCAGGCCGATGAACAGGATCACGTGGGTGGCAACGATCAGCATCGATATCATCGCGATCATGACATCAGTCTGAACCCCCTTGCCCACGATCAGCGGCGTGATGCCGGCAAACGCGATATCCTTGTTGGGAATGAACGGCAGGCGGGCCACCAGAAGGCGGATGGTGGAAAACAGGATCCAGGTGCCGATCGACACCTCGGGCAGGATGAGGTGCCACGACAGCGCAGTAAAGCCCATCCCGGCGGCGATGCGCAGGCAGTGGATCGCGAACACGAACCACAGGTCCGGGCCGGACAGGCTGAAAATACCCTTGCGCAGGAAAGTGATCACCAGCGAGGTGGCCAGGGCGAAGGCGATGGCCGAGACGATCAGCCAGGTGTTCTGCCCGAAATCGACCCGCCCGCTGACATACCAGGTGATCCCCATCATGAGGATGGTGATGATGTTGCCCGCCAGCGCCGAAAGGATCGCCACGTCCTTCACCGCGCCGAAGGGCGACCCCTCCATCTTCACGTGGCGCCGCGCCCAGTCGTAGAAATAGACTTCCCCGACATAGCCCAGCAGAAGTTCGTTGCCGACCAGCTTCTTGAGCAGCGGCGCGAGGCCCGAGATGGGAATGCCCCAGAGCTTGCGGAAAATGACCCAGTCGGCCACCGGCCCGGCGAAATAGCTGGCGGCCAGCACCAGCCAGATCAGCGGCGAGCGCGGGATGATCGACACCACCATCAGCCAGTTGAGCTGGCGCAACTGCCACAGCACGGCGCACAGGATGGCCACCGACACGGCGGGGCCAAGATAGGCGCTCCATTTGCGCAGGCCGCTGGCTTGGGGAGCGGTCTCGGGAATCGCAGGTGTCGTCATTGTGTCTCGTTCAGGCCCGGGCGCGGCGTTACCGCGAACGAAGCCGCCGCGCCATCCGCTTTCTGCGAGACGGCCGGTGCGACGGGTCCGCCCGTTCCGGGCAGCGGGTGATCAGCCATGAACCAGTCGCTGCATTTCAACGACATAGCTCTGGGCGGCAATTTCCACGGTGAAGCGGCGCGCCTGGGCGCGGGCCGCCGTCGAATCAAAGGGCAGGGCGGTGATGCGGTCCATCGCCCCAGCCAGCGCCGCCTCGTCGCGCACCGGCACCAGCAGGCCGAAGCGGCCATGGCCCAGCAGATCGGCCATGCTCACGCTGCAATCGGTGGAGACCACCGGCAGCCCGGCAGCGAGCGCCTCGGGCACCACGGCCGGCACGCCTTCATAGTCGGAAGACATGACCAGCGCATCGGCCGCCAGCAGCGCGTCGGACACCGGATTGACATGGCCGGGCAGCGCCACGCGCCCGCCCACGCCTACGCCCAGGCCCAGGCTGCGGGCCAGGGCTTCCAGTCCCTTGCGCGCGCCGCCTTCGCCCAGGATGGTCAGCCGATCGCCGTCGCGCGCGATGCGGGCAAAGGCGCGCAGCAGCAGCGGGAAGTTCTTCTGCGCCGCCAGCCGCCCGATCGCCAGGAAACGGCGCCCTGCGGCGCGATCGTGCGGCGGCCGGGGCAGGGCTTCGAGATGGGCGATCTGCGCTTCGTCCAGCGCCGGATCGTCGATGATCGCCACGCGATCGGGGGCCACGCCCATCAGCGTTTCCAGTTCCGCCCGCATCGGCTGGGCCATGCCCACCACGCGATGCAGCAGGCGGCCCTGGATGCGCAGCCACAGCCGGTAGAACGGCCGGGCCACCGCGGGCAGGTCGGCCCGCGTCAGGTCGTTGCTGATCTTGGCCAGGATCGGCGGGCAGCGCTTGCCCAGCACCAGGCGCATGACCACGGCCACCACGGTATAGGAATTGCCCGCGCAGAACAGCACGTCGGGCCGGTGGTGGCGGATGCGGCCGGGAAGGCGCAGCATCATCCACAGCGTTTCCCACGCGGCGGTGGGCAGGCCATGGCTGTTCAGCACATCGGCATCGAGGCCGGGCCATTCGCGGCGCATCGCCCCGTCGGTGCGGCCCAGCACCAGCCGTGCGTCCACCCCTTGCGCCAGCCAGGCCCGGTGCAGGCGCAGGGCAACGCGCTCCACCCCGCCCGGCTCGAAGCTGTGCAGGAACGTCAGGACGCGCAGGGGACGCGGCGTGACGGCGGTCAAAACAGGCTCGCCGGGCCGGCCAGGCTGGCATAGCGGGCGGGCACATGGCTTTTGGCAAAGCGGGCCAGCGTGGCATCGATCGAGCCGAGCAGCGCGGGCACCGTGGTGTCGCCGGGATGCACCGCCACGCGCACCGTGCGGGTCAGCGGCAGGGCCTGGCGCGCCAAGGCGGAAAACCACAGCGAGGAACGGATGCGCGCCTTGCTGCGGCTGGCCCAGGTGATGACCGGTCCCTTGGCCAGCACTTCGCCGGTTTGCGGGCGCCACACTTTCATGTGGTCTTCGGCCAGGGCAAAGCCCACCTCGGCCATCGCCGCGTGGGCGCCGGGGCCATAGAGCCAGGCCGGGGCGATGAAACCGGCCACCGGGCGGCCCAGGATATCTTCCACCAGCGCCTTGCCCTCGCGCATGCGGGCCACGGCCTCGGCGCGCGGCAGGTTGAGGAATTCGCCTTCGCCAGCGGTCATGTGCTTGCCCTTGAACCCGGCAAGCCCCTGGTCGGCGGGCGTTTCATCCTTGTGGCACCAGCCGTGCAGGAACATCTCGATGCCCATGTCGGCCCACTCGCGCAGCCGCCGCTGAAACGCGGCATTGCCGGCGAGCGGCGCGCCGCGCCAGTGATCGGGGATGACCAGCATGGCAAAGTTGCCGGTGCCCAGATGGCCCGACAGCCGCTCGGCCAGGGCATCGACCTGGCCCTCGAAACGCGGGCTGACATCATGGATCGAGGCCAGCAGCCGCTTGCGCGGCGCATCAGGGGTGGCAGGTGCTGTCATGCCGGAAACGCTCGTGATCCCTTTCGTGGTGGCGCCAAGGCCCCCCTTGCGCCGCCGGCCCGTTAACCGGCCAGACGGCCGGTCGCAACTGCGGGCCTGTCGCAATTGTCGGCAAAATGCAACCGGGTTCCCGCCGTTTGCCACCGGGCGCAAACCGCTTTCGCTTCGTCGCCGGCTTATTGTCTATCGCCAAGATTGAGTTATCTCTTGTTCATGTCGGGACGTAAACCGAGTCGACCGGCCGGCTTCCTTGGTGGGAGAACTTGTATGGCCCATGAACATGCCTTTGCCCGCACCCTCGATCCGATCATCCTGACGGTTCCGGGGATTGACAATTCTGGCCCTGATCACTGGCAAACCCTTTGGGAACAGACGCTTCCCGATTGCCATCGCGTCGATCTGGGTCTGTGGAGCGATCCGCACCGCAACACCTGGGTCAACAAGCTGGCCCTGGCCATCCAGCGTGCGCACGAAAGCGCCGGGCGTCCGGTCGTGCTCGTGGCGCACAGCCTGGGCTGCCTTGCCGTGGCCTGGTGGGCGGAATACGAACGCCTGGCCAACGGGCTCCACGCGCCCGATCTGCCGGTGATCGGCGCCCTGCTGGTGGCGCCGCCCGACGTGGAAGACGGCGTCAAGGACCGCCGCCTCACCCGCTTCGCCCCTGTGCCCGAGGCAGACCTGCCATTCCCGGCGATCGTCGTCGGCAGCCGCGATGATCCCTATGCCACGCTCGCCGCCACGCGGCGCCTGGCCCAGCGCTGGGGCGCGCGCTTTGCCGACGCCGGCTCGGCCGGTCACATCAACGCGCAATCGAGCCTGGGCGAATGGGCGTTCGGCCGCCTGCTGCTCAACCGCCTGCTGCCGCGCCCGCTCTCGCTGGACGATGGCCAGGCCAGCTATGTCCCTGCGCCGCGCCGGTTCATCGATCCCGCGCTGCGTCGGCTGGGGGCGTGAGGCGCGGTTTCGCAGGGGCTTCGACAAGCTGCGGACAGGCCCTTCGACAGGCTCAGGGCGAACGGAGAGTCAAAACAAATCTGGAATTCCGTTCGGGCTGAGCTTGTCGAAGCCCCTTGGCCAACATGCGCATTGTCAGCCCAACGAAACCCCCTCGCTCCGGCTAACGCGAAAGCCGGGCCGGGTATCCGGCGGCGCCTGCCATGCCACACCGGGTGTCGCCGGATCTTGCCAGCGGGCCGCGTCCATCGCGGCGCCGTCCAGTGCCAGCCACTGCCCATCTTCCGGAAACCGCGCCATGTCGCCGGTGGCGCGTGCGGCGGCGAGCCCTGCCACGAAGTGCTCCAGATCGCGGTCGCGACGTTCCCAGTCGATCCAGGTCAGCGCATTGTCCTGCGCATAGGCGTTGTTGTTGCCTTGCTGGCTGCGGCCGAATTCGTCCCCGGCGGTCAGCATGATCGTGCCGGTCGAGGCAAACAGCGTGCCGAGCAGGGCGCGCAGCGCGGCCTGGCGGCGAGCCAGCGCGGCGGGATCGTCGCTCGGCCCTTCCACGCCGTTGTTCCACGAATGGTTGTCGTCGTGCCCGTCGCGGTTGTCTTCGCCATTGGCGTGGTTGTGCTTGACGGCATAGGCCACGCAATCGGCCAGGGTGAAGCCATCGTGCGCCGCCAGGAAATTGACGCTGCGGCAGGGCGCGGTGTCGCACGGGCCGAACATGTCCGCCGATCCCGCCAGCCGCGTCGCCAGTTGGCCAAGCCCGCCATCGCCACGCCAGAAGCGGCGCGCATCGTCGCGAAAGCGGTCGTTCCATTCCAGCCAAGGCGCCGGGAACTGCCCCAGTTGATAGCCGCCCGGTCCGATATCCCATGGTTCGGCAATCAGCACGCGGTCGGCCAAGAGCGGATCGGCGGCAATCTCTGCAAAGATCGGCGCATCGGCAGCAAAGCCCGGCCCGCGCGCCAGCACCGGCGCCAGATCGAAGCGGAAGCCATCGACGCCGGCATGGCTCACGAAATGGCGCAGGGCATCCAGCGTCATCGCGCGCACATGGGGCTGGGCAAAGTCCAGCGTGTTGCCACAGCCGGTGTCGTTGATCAGTTGCCCTTGCGTGTCATGGGCATAGGCCTGGTTGTCCAGCCCGCGCAGGCTCAGGATCGGGCCGGCGGCATCGCTTTCCCCGGTGTGGTTGAACACCAGGTCCAGGATCGTGCCGATGCCGTGCGCGCGCAAGGTCGCCACGGTCTCGCGCAGCTCGGCCACGCCGCCGGGGCACAGGCCGGGATCGAGCGCCATGAACGCCACCGGGTTATAGCCCCAGGCGTTGCGCAGGCCCAGCGGCGGCAGGTGCCGCTCGTCCACCCAGGCCACGATCGGCATTAGCTCCACCGCGTCGACGCCCAGCTTGCGCAGATGGGCCAGCATTGCCGGATGGGCCAGCGCCGCCACCGTGCCGCGCTGATGCTGCGGCACATCGGGGTGCAGCATGGTGAAGGCGCGCACGTTCACTTCATAGATCAGGCCGCCCGGCGCGAAGACGGGCGGGGCCGGCGGCACCAGCGGCAGGGGGCCGGGCACCACTGCTTTCGGCACCAGCGGCGCCGTGTCCACGCCAAAGGTCGATAGCGCGGGATCATAGGCAAAGCGCCGGTCCAGCGCGACCGCATGGGGATCGACCAGCAGCTTGGCCGGATCGAACCATAGCCCGCGCTCGGGCGCCCATTCGCCTGCGGCGCGATAGCCATAGCGCACCCCGGCATGGTCGCCGGGTAGCGTCAGTGTCCAGTCGTCACCGTCGCGGGCCATGGCGTGGCGGGTTTCGCCCGCGCCAGCGAACAGGCAGAGCCACACCGCTTGAGCCAAAGGCGCGCGCACCCGCCAGGCGGTGCCGCCGGGGGCGGGATGCGCGCCATATGCCATCAGGTGATTACATCGGGCGCGGTGCGGCCGGTATGCGCGGCAATGCCCGCCACCGCGTCGGCGGCCGCGATCAGGTCGGCGAGCATCTCGCTGGTCTCGCGATCGAGATAGCCATCGGCCGGTTCATAGCGTTCGAGATAGACCCGCAGCGTGGCGCCTTCGGTGCCGGTGCCCGAGAGGCGGAAGACGATGCGCGAGCCGCCCTCGAACAACACGCGCAGGCCCTGGTTGGCGCTGGTGCTGCCATCGACGGGATCGAGGTAGGAAAAGCTGTCCGCCTCGGCTACGGTCAGCGCGCCAAAGCTCTGGCCCGGCAGGCTGTCGAGCCTGGCTTTCAGCCCGGCCATCAGCGCGTCGGCCTGGTCGGTGGGCAGGCCTTCGTAATCGTGGCGTGCGTAATAGTTGCGGCCATACGTCGCCCAATGCTCGCGTGCCAGTTCGTCCACGCTGATCTTGCGCACGGCCAGGATGTTGAGCCACAGCAGCACGGCCCACAGCCCGTCCTTCTCGCGCACGTGGTCCGATCCGGTGCCCGCGCTTTCCTCGCCGCAGATCGTCGCCTTGCCGGCATCGAGCAGGTTGCCGAAGAACTTCCAGCCCGTCGGCGTCTCGAACGCGGGAATGCCCAGCGCTGCCGCCACGCGATCGGCTGCCGCGCTGGTCGGCATCGAGCGGGCAATGCCGGCCAGGCCGCGCGCATAGCCGGGCGCGACGTGGGCATTGGCCGCCAGCATCGCCAGGCTGTCGGAGGGGGTGATGAAGCGGCCCTTGCCGACGATCAGGTTGCGATCGCCATCGCCATCCGACGCAGCGCCAAAATCGGGCGCGTCGGCGCCGAACATGGTGTCGAACAGGGCCTTGGCATGAACCATGTTGGGATCGGGATGGTGCCCGCCGAAATCCTCCAGCGGCACGCCATTGCGCACCGTGCCGGCGGCAAAGCCCAGCCGCTTTTCCAGGATTTCCACGGCATAGGGCCCGGTCACCGCGTGCATCGCGTCAAACGCCATGGTCAGGCCATCGGCCACGGCGGCGCGGATCGCGGCAAAGTCGAACAGCGTTTCCATCAGATCGGCATAGTCGGCCACCGGATCGATCACCGAAACCTGGCAATCGCCCACGGTCACGCTGCCGCAGGTGTCGAGGTCGATGTCCGCCGCGTCCACCGCCAGCCAGCGGTCGATCGTCTGGGTGCGGGCATAGATCGCCTCGGTCACGCCTTCGGGGGCCGG
Organism: Novosphingobium pokkalii; assembly: GCF_014652855.1. Taxonomy (GTDB): domain Bacteria; phylum Pseudomonadota; class Alphaproteobacteria; order Sphingomonadales; family Sphingomonadaceae; genus Novosphingobium; species Novosphingobium pokkalii. The sequence goes on along the minus strand of NZ_BMZP01000010.1, from coordinate 85,730 downwards.
GCCGCCATTGGCGATGTTGTACTTGATGCCGAAATCCTCGTCCGGCCCGCCGGGGTTGTGACTGGCCGACAGGATCAACCCGCCGCTCGCCTTGTAGCGCCGGATCACGTTGCTCGCCGCCGGGGTGGAGAGGATGCCGCCCTGGCCGACCAGCACCTGGCCATAGCCATTGGCCGCCGCCATGCGGATCGCCTGCTGGATCACGGTGCGGTTGTGATAGCGTCCGTCGCCGCCGATCACCAGGATGCTGCCGGGCGCGCGCTCCACCACGTCGAACGTCGACTGGATGAAATTCTCGGCATAATTGGGCTGCGCAAACACGCGCACTTTCTTGCGCAGGCCCGAAGTGCCCGGCTTCTGCCCGGCATAGGGCGTGGTCTGGTAGGTGGTAATCGTCATGCTGCCCCCGCAAGTTGGCGATAGAGCGCAGCATAGGCCTGGCCGCTGCGCTTCCACGAAAAGTCAGTCTTCATGCCCGTGCGCTGCATTTGCGTCCAGACATCGCGTTGTCCGTAAAGGGCAATGGTGCGCGTTATCGCATCTGCGAAAGAAGGATAGGTGACACCGTGAAACGTCACGCCGGTTGCCGCCTGGCCATGGATCGCGGCGAGGTTGGCATCGACCACGGTATCGGCCAGGCCCCCGGTGTGCGCCACCACCGGCACGCAGCCATAGGCCAGGCCATAGAGCTGGGTCAGGCCACACGGCTCGAACCGGCTGGGCACCAGGATGGCATCGCCGCCCCCCTGCATGCGGTGCGAAAGCGCCTCGTCATAGCCGATGCGCAGGCTCACCCGGCCGGGATGGCGCGCGGCGGCGGCATGCAGGCCGGCCTCCATGGCCGGATCGCCCGATCCCAGCAGCGCCAGCCGCCCGCCCAGGCCAACGAGGTGATCGATCACCTCCAGCAGCACGTCGATGCCCTTCTGCCAGGTCAGCCGCGTGACGCACACGAACAGCGGGCCATCGCTCTGTTCCAGATGGAACTCGCGCTCCAGCGCCCGCTTGTTGGCCTGCCGCCGCGCCAGCGAGCGCCAGGAATAGGTCTGCAACAGATGGCTGTCTGTTTCCGGGTTCCACACCGCCGGATCGATGCCGTTGACGATGCCGTGCACACGATCGGCCTTGGCCGCGATCAGCCCTTCCAGCCCCATGCCGAACGCGGGATCGCGGATCTCGCGGGCATAAGTCGGGCTGACCGTGGTGATCGCGCTGGCGCTTTCCAGGCCCGCTTTCAGGAAGCCGACGCCGCCGTGATACTCCACCCCGTCGATCGCCCAGGCCCACGAAGGCAGCTCCAGCAGGGCGAAGATGTCTGAGCCGTAATAGCCCTGGAACGCCATGTTGTGGATGGTCATCACCGAGGGGATCGGCGTGCCAACGGGGGCAAAACGCAGATAGGCCGGGGCCATCGCCGCCTGCCAATCGTGCGCGTGGGCCAGATCGAACGCCAGGCCTTTCACCGCGCCGCCCGCCACATCGGCGGCCGCGCGGGCAAAGGCGGCAAAGCGGCGCCAGTTGTCGCCCCAGTCGCGCCCAGCCAGATCGGCATAAGGCCCGCCTTCGCGCGCGAACAGGTTGGGGCTGTCCACCACCAGCAGCGGGTGCCCATTGAGCTTGCCCGATAGCAGCCGCGCCGGCTCGCCCAGCAGGCTGTCCCACTGGTGGATCGCCTTGGTCTTGCCCAGCGCTTTCACCACCGCGGGATAGCCCGGCAGGATCGTGGTCATTGCCACGCCATGCGGCGCGACGGCATCGGGCAGGGCGCCCACCACATCGGCCAGGCCCCCGGTCTTGATCAGCGGCACCGCTTCGGACGCGATGGAAAGAACACGCAAGGTCATTCCGATCTCCCCGACATGCCAGCCGGATTCAAGCTGCCGTTGCTCCTTCCCATCGTCACCCCGGACTTGATCCGGGGTCCAGCTTGCGGCCTGTGGCGGAAGAAGCGGAAAGAAGCGGGACCCCGGATCAAGTCCGGGGTGACGACAGGTTTGTCTGCCATGGGCTTTCCTAGACCAGCTTGTCGATCATCGCCTTGGTGATGAGGCAGACCCCGTTGTCGGTGCGGCGAAACCGCCGTGCGTCCAGTTCTGGATCTTCGCCCACCACCAGGCCTTCGGGAATGCGCACGCCCGAATCCAGGATCACCCGTTTCAGCCGCGCGCCGCGCCCGATGTTGCAATAGGGCAGGATCACCGCTTCCTCGACGCGGGAGAACGAGCCCATCTTCACCCCGGTGAACAGCAGACTGCGCTTGGCCAGCGCACCCGAGACGATGCAATCCTGGCTGATCAGCGAGGAAATCGCCATGCCGCGCCGTCCTTCCTCGTCGTGCACGAACTTGGCCGGGGCGGCGATGATCTGGTCGGTCCAGATCGGCCACTCGCGATCGTACATGTTGAGCGCGGGCACGGTGTCGGTCAGATCGAGGTTGGCATCGAAATAGGCGTCGAGCGTGCCCACGTCGCGCCAGTATTCGCCAATTTCTTCGGCCGCGCGGATGCAACTGTCGGTAAAGCGGTGGGCCACCGCCTTGCCGTGCTGCACGATGTAGGGGATGATGTCCCCGCCGAAATCGCGGTTCGATCCGGGCGTTGCCGCATCGCGGCGCAACTGGTCGAACAGGAACTGTGTTTCAAACACATAGATGCCCATCGACGCCAGGGCATGGTCGGGATCGCCGGGGATGGTCGGCGGGTCGGCCGGCTTTTCCACGAAGCTGGTGATCACGCTGTTCTCGTCCACCGCCATCACGCCAAAGCCGGTCGCCTCGGCCTTGGGCACCACCAGGCAGCCCACGGTCACGTCCGCCCCCGAATTGACGTGCTGTTGCAGCATCAATTCGTAGTCCATCTTGTAGATGTGGTCGCCCGCCAGGATGACCATGTGCTTGGGCGCATGGGCCTGGATGATGTCGATGTTCTGATAGACCGCGTCGGCCGTGCCTTCATACCACAGCAGTTCGGAAATGCGCTGCGAGGCGGGCAGGATATCGAAGCTTTCGTTGCGTTCGGGGCGCATGAAGTTCCACGCGCGGTTCATGTGCCGGATCAGCGAGTGCGCCTTGTATTGCGTGGCCACGCCGATGCGCCGGATGCCCGAATTGATCGCGTTCGACAGCGCGAAGTCGATGATCCGGCTGACCCCGCCGAAATAGACCGCCGGCTTGGCGCGGTTGTCGGTCAGCTCCTTCAATCGGCTGCCACGCCCGCCGGCAAGGACATAGGCCATGGCATCGCGGGCCAGCGGTTGACTGTAGGACTTGCGCATCGTTCCTCCTGCCCGTTCACTCGGTATCGGTTTGCAGTTCAAACATCATGGCGGACAGCGGCGGCAGGATGGCAAAGGCCGCCCCGTCCTGCGCCACGATCTTGCCGGCATTGCCCTGGCCACTGCCGCCATAGATCGCGGCATCGGAATTGAGCACTTCGCGCCACACCCCGTCCTGCGGCACCGGCAGGCGATAGTGATCGTGGCAGGCCGGGGTCATGTTGCACACCACCAGCACCGGCGCGGCGCCGGGCGCGCGGCGCACCCAGGCAAAGACGCTGGCCAGCGCGTCGTCCACCACCAGCCATTCGAACCCTTCGCCTTCGCAATCGCGGGCGTGCAGCGCGGGCAGGGCGGCATAGGCGCGGTTGAGATCGCGCACCCAGCCCAGCATCCCGGCATGGGGCGCGTGTTGCAGCAAGTCCCAGTCCAGCTCGCGCGCCTCGCTCCATTCGCGGCGCTGGGCAAATTCCTGGCCCATGAACAGCAGCTTCTTGCCCGGATAGCCCCACATCAGCCCATAATAGGCACGCAGCGAGGCAAACTTCTGCCAGTCGTCGCCAGCCATCTTGTTCAGCAGGCTGCCTTTGCCATGCACCACTTCGTCATGGCTGATCGGCAGCACGAAGTTCTCGCTGAAGGCATAGACCAGGCCGAACGTGATTTCGTCGTGGTGATAGCGCCGATGCACCGGGTCGCGGCCCATGTAGCGCAGGGTGTCGTTCATGAACCCCATGTTCCACTTGAAGCCGAAGCCCAGGCTGGACGGCCGCTCGCCCTCGTCGAGCGCGGGCTGGGTCACGCCGGGCCAACTCGTCGACTCTTCGGCCACGGTAATCACGCCGGGGCAGGTGCCATAGACCGCCTGGTTCATCGCCCGCAGGAAATCGACCGCTTCCCAGTTTTCGCGCCCGCCCTGGGCATTGGGAATCCATTCCCCGCTCTTGCGCGAATAGTCACGGTACAGCATCGAGGCGACCGCATCCACGCGCAGCCCGTCGACGTGATAGCGCTCGGCCCAGAACAGCGCGTTGTTGACCAGGAAATCGCGCACTTCGCGCCGGCCAAAGTTGTAGATCGCCGTGTTCCAGTCCGGGTGGAACCCCTGGCGCGGGTCTTCGTGCTCATAAAGCGCGGTGCCGTCGAACCGCGAAAGGCCGTGGGCATCGGTGGGGAAATGCGCCGGCACCCAGTCGATCAGCACGCCCAGCCCCGCCTGGTGCGCGCCATCGATAAAGCGGGCAAAGCCCATCGGATCGCCAAACCGCGCCGAGGGCGCATAGAGACCGGTCGTCTGGTAGCCCCAGCTCGGATCATAGGGATGTTCCGACACCGGCAGGAATTCGACATGGGTAAAGCCCAGGTCCACCGCATAGGGAATCAGGCGGTCGGCAAGCTCATCCCAGCTATAGAACTCGCGCCCATCGCCCGGCTTGCGCCACGATCCGGGATGCACTTCATAGATCGAGATCGGCAGGCGGCGCGGGTCGGCCTTGGCCCAGAACGCGCGGTGCGCCGCGTCGCCCCATTCGTGCGGCGCGGCGTCGAGCGTGACCGAGGCGGTGTGCGGGCGCAGTTCGGCAGCAAAGGCAAAGGGATCGGCCTTGTAGGGCTGTACCGTGCCATCGGGTCCGACGATGCGATACTTGTAGGGGCGGCCGCCGGCAATGTCGGGCAGGAACAGTTCCCAGATGCCGGTATCGGTGCGGCGGCGCATCGGGTGGCGCGTGCCGTCCCAATCGTTGAAATCGCCCACCACGCTCACCAGCCGGGCATTGGGCGCCCAGACCGCGAAATGCACGCCGCGCGCGCCTTCGTGGTCGATCACATGGGCGCCCAGCTTGTCGAACAGGCGGTGATGGGTGCCTTCGCCGATCAGGAAATCGTCGATCGGCCCCAACACCGGCCCGAACGAATAGGGGTCGGTCACGTCCCAGGCATAGTGGCCGGCGTGGCAGCGATACCGCACCGGCTGGCGTTCGCCCGCCACCGGTCCTTCGAACAGGCCACGCGGATCGACCCTTTCCAGCACCCCCAGCGAAGTACCGTCCAGGGCAAAGGCTTCGACACGTTCGGCCCCGGGCAGGACGGCGCGAGCATAAGCGCCAGAGGGGCCGGGATGCACCCCCAGCAACGAGAAAGGATCGGCATGGCTGCCGTCGAGCAGCGCTGCAATGGCTTCCGCCGGGGGATGCAGGGTCAGGATGTCAGACTCCCCAGATATCGCGGGCGTATTCGCCGATGGTGCGGTCTGACGAGAACCAGCCGACATTGGCGATGTTGCGGATCGCGCTGGCCCGCCAGCCTGCCTCATCTTCCCAGCGCGCATCCACGCTGCGCTGCGCCGCGTGATAGGCGTCGAAATCGGCCGCGACCATGAACCAGTCGCTGTCATAGAGGCCGCCCATCAGCCCGGTGTAGCGGTTTGGATCGTCGGGCGAGAACACCCCGCTGGCAATGGCCGAGATCGCCTGCTGCAATTCGCGGCTGCCCTCGATGATCGCGCGCGGGTTATAGCCATCGGCGCGGGTCTGGGCCACTTCCTCGGCGGTCAGGCCGAAGATCACGATGTTGTCGTCGCCCACGCGGTCCTTGATCTCGATGTTCGCACCATCGAGCGTGCCGATGGTCAGCGCGCCATTGAGCGCGAACTTCATGTTGCCCGTGCCCGATGCTTCCATGCCGGCGGTGGAAATCTGTTCCGACAGGTCGGCCGCAGGGATTATGCGCTCTGCCAGGGTCACATTGTAGTTCGGCACGAACACCACCTTGAGCAATCCACCCACCGATGGGTCGGAATTGATGCGGCGGGCAATGTCGTTGGCCAGTTTGATGACCAGCTTGGCGTTGTGATAGCTCGGTGCCGCCTTGCCCCCGAAGATCTTTACGCGCGGGGTCCAGTCCCGTTCCGGGTGGCTGCGAATTTGATCGTAGAGCGCGACGGTTTCGATCAGGTTGAGCAACTGGCGCTTGTATTCATGGATGCGCTTGATCTGCACGTCGAACAGCGCATCGGGATCGATGCGGATGCCGGTCAACTGCTTGAGATGCCCGGCCAGCGCCACCTTGTTGGCGCGCTTGACCTCGGCAATGCGCTCGCCAAGCTGGGCGTCGGTGGCCAGGGCGTTGAGATCGGAAAGCTTTTCGGCGTCATCCAGGAACGCATCGCCGATCGCATCCTTGATCACGCCGACCAGGCGCGGGTTGCACTGCTGCAACCAGCGGCGCGGGGTGACGCCGTTGGTCTTGTTGTTGATGCGCGTGGGATAGAGCGCGTGGAGATCGGCAAAGACCGTGCTTTTCATCAGCTCGGTGTGCAGCGCGGCCACGCCGTTGATCGAATGCGCGCCCACGAAGGCCAGGTTGGCCATGCGTACGCGCCGCTCGCCGCCTTCGTCGATCAGGCTGATCGCGGCAATCGCGCGGTCGTCGAGCCCCGCCTTGCGCGCTTCGCGCAGCACGCGGCTGTTGATCGCATAGATGATCTGCATGTGGCGCGGCAGCAGCCGCTCGAACAGGGGCAGGGGCCAGCTTTCCAGCGCTTCGGGCAGCAGGGTGTGGTTGGTATAGCCCACGGTGCGCTTGGTCACGTCCCAGGCTTCGTTGAATTCCAGGCCATGCACGTCCACCAGGATGCGCATCAGTTCGGCCACGGCCACGCTCGGGTGCGTGTCGTTGAGCTGGATCGCCGCCTTGTCGGGCAGGGTGCGCACATCGCCATGGTATTGCGCGTGGCGGCGCACGATGTCCTGGATGGACGCGGAGGTGAAGAAGTATTCCTGGCGCAGGCGCAGTTCCTGGCCCGCCGGCGTGCTGTCGGCCGGATAGAGCACGCGCACCAGCGCATCGGCACGCACCTGCTCGGCCAGGGCGCCGGCATGGTCGCCGGCGTTGAAAGCGTCGAGGCGAATGGGATCGAGTGGGTTGGCCGTCCACAGCCGCAGGGTGTTCACCCGCTTGCCCTTGTAGCCCACCACCGGGGTATCGACCGCATTGGCTTCCACCTTTTCGTGCGGGTGCCATTCCACGCCATCGCCGTTGTCGACGACTTCGCCGCCAAAGCCGATCAGATAGGCGCTTTCGCGGCGGTCGAATTCCCAGGGATTGCCGTGGGACAGCCAGGTTTCGGGCAGTTCCACCTGCCAGCCATCGTCGATGCGCTGGCGGAACATGCCGTTCACATAACGGATGCCATACCCATAGGCGGGAATATCCAGGCTGGCGAGGCTTTCCATGAAGCACGCGGCCAGGCGCCCCAGGCCGCCGTTGCCCAGCGCGGCATCGGGCTCCAGCTCTTCCAGCGCGGCCAGGTCGAAGCCGTGGCTGGCCAGCGCCTTTTCCATTTCGCGCGTCAGGCCCAGGTTCGACAGGGCATCGCGCAGCAGGCGGCCGATCAGGAATTCCAGGCTCAAGTAGTAAACCCGCTTGCCGCCTTCGTCATAGGTCTTGCGGGTGGATTCCATCCAGCGATCGATGATCACGTCGCGCAGCGCCAGGCAGGTGGCGGTATACCAGTCATGCGGCTTGGCCGCGCGTTCGTCCTTGCCCACCCGGTGGCGCAGCACATCGATGATGTGGGCGTCGATCTCGGCAACCTTGGACGTGATTTCTAGGCTCATGGCAACTGGCTCCACCTGCTTTGGGCCGCGCCATGCTGCATCCCCCGGGGCGCAACATGGACCGGGCCGGTTATCCCGGCCTTTCGTTGGCTCCTGCCCCCGTGTCGCGTGACGCCGCAGCCGCCCCCTTGCGACATGCGGCCACGGCCGGCGGCTTGTCGTCGCAGCCCGGATTGCCCCCGGCCACGACCTCCCGTTCCAAGGGGTAAGCCAGGCCAGGGCCCGCCGACAAGCGCAGAGTTGTAAACAATGCCGGAATGGCGCGGATCATGCGGATCGGCTGTCGATACCTGCCTGAACATCGGCCCCATGACGCGCATCCCCCCAAGGCCCTGCGCGCTGTGCTGCACGTCTGGCCTGCGATGGAAACGCTAGGCGCAATTCCTGCGCCTGTCTGCCTGTTCAGGGATTGAATACGATTGCAGGGTGAGGGGGCTTATGGAGGGGGCATGGTGAGGGGGGCTTCGACAAGCTCGGCCCGAACGAAATGGCAGTTCAGAATTCCGTTCGGGCTGAGCCGAGTGGAGCGAAAGTTCCGAATTCCGTTCGCCCTGAGCTTGTCGAAGGGCCTCGCATGAAAGCGCAGGCCCTGACCTCCTACCGCAACCCGATCCGCAATCCGGCCCACAGCGTGCGCGGGGTGCCGATGTCGATCGTACCGCCCGAATTGCGCGTGACGATGGTGGTGTCGAACAGGTTCTCGCCGCGCAGCACCAGGCTGGCCCAGCCGGTCAGCGGCACCTGGGCAAAGGCATCCAGCGTGGTTGCCGCGCGCAAGGGTGCGGTCTGGAGATCGTCTTCATAGGCAAGGCCGACATGGCGCAGCGTCAGCGCGCCGGTCCAGCGCGGGGCAGGGTGCCAGGCGAGCGTCGCACTGCCGGCGATGCGCGGCGTCTGCGCCGGGCGCATGCCGTCCAGCGCCGTGCCGGGCGCTTCCACCTTGGCATCGGTCCAGGCCAGGCTGCCGTTCAGCGACACCGTGCCGGCGGTCACTTCTGCGCCGAATTCCAGGCCGCGCGCGTGCACGGCGGCCACGTTCTGGCGCTGGCGCACGGTGGTGTTGCCGCTGGTAGAGAGCGTGACGTTGGCGATCGCGTCCTTCACCTTGTTGTCAAAGGCCGTCAGCGACAGCTTCACGCCCTTGGCCGGGGTCAGGTCGATCCCCGCCTCGAAGCCCAGCAGGCGTTCGTTCTTCAGTGCCGGATTGCGCTGCGTGGTGGTCAGCGACACGCCGCCATTGCCATTGGGCGCGGCCAGCGTGAACGAGCGATAGAGTTCGTTGAGCGTCGGCAGGCGCAGCCCGGTATAGGCCGCGCCGCGCAGCGCGGCCCAAGATGCCGCGTTCAGCACCGCGCCAGCGCGCCAACTGCCCTGCCAGCCCTGCCGCGCGGCGACCGTGGGGTCGCCCGCAGAACTGCTGGTCACGGTGCCCGCCGCATTTAGTTCCTGGTAGTGCCCCTGGGTGATCGCCCAGCGATCGGCGCGCGCGCCAGCGGTCAGCACCAGCGGGCCGAGCGTCCAGTCATCCTCGATGAAGAAGCCCACGTCATCCGTGCGCCCGCCGGCCCGGCGCCGCGCGGTGACCAGGCCGGTCGTGGCCGACAGCGCGTTTTCCCTGGTCTCGCCATCGGCCCGGCGCCAGTCTGCGCCCAGCTTGAGCACATGGCCTCCGCCCACCGGCGGGCGCAGTTCCAGCTTGCCGCCGAGGCCCGTGGAAGGGGTGCCATACTGGTCCAGCGTCTTCTTGAAGCTGGTGGAACTGACCGTCACTGCGTGGAAATCGCGCGCCTGGACATAGGCCAGTGCATCGAATTGCCAGGCGCCGCGCCCCACCAGGCGCAGGCTGCCGTCCTGCCCGCTGATGCCGTTGTCGGCGCCGGCAAAGCGCAATGTACGGTTGTCCTCGAACGCGGCCACGCGCGCCTGCAATTCCACCTCGGGCGTCAGCGGCGCGACCGCGCGCACGCCGGTGGACCAGCTATCATAGCGCGCCCGCACGCTGGCCGGCACGCGCTGGCTTTCCGGTGTGGTCCAGAACCCCTGGCCGCGATCCCATCGGCCCGTCACGACGGCAAAGCCCTGGCCCAGCTTGGGCGCCAGTGCGCCCGAGACGGTGGTTTCGCCGCGATCGTCGACCATGGCCTGCGCATTGAGCAAGCCAAGGGCATTCGCGCCGGCGCTGGTCAGGTCCACCGTGCCCGCCACGGCCCCGGCACCGAACGCGCCCGATCCGCCGCCGCGTTGCACGCGCACGCCCGCCAGCCGTTCTGGATCGATCGCGCTCATCGGGATATAGCCAAAGAACGGGTCGGCCATCGGCACGCCATCGAGCAGCACCAGGGTGCGGCTGGTGGCATTGCCGCCCAGCGCGCGCAGGGTGATGCCCTGGGCGGAAGGGTTGGACGCGCGGCTGTCTGACCGGCGGTATTGCTGCACCCCGGCGGCCGAGAGCAGGGCATCGTCGATTCGCCCCGATGCGGTGGCCTGCAACTGCGCAGCGGAAATCGTCTGGGTGTGATAGGCCGGCGCCGCCGGGCTTTCGGCCAGGCCTTCGCCGGTCACCACGATCGTCTGGCCATCGCCTGCGTCTGCTGCGTCGGGGGCTGCGGCATGCACGGGGGCGGGCAGGGTCAGCGCCAACGCGCCCAGCGCCAGGGAAGCCCGATAGACAGAACGCAATTTCGCAACGCTGGCACGCACTTGGCTTATTCCTCTCCTGACGGTCCGGTTGCCCCTTATGGTCGGGGCTGGGCGCCTCGTCATCCGTGATTGTTATGGTTTTTCCCGTTTGGGCCGTCGGTTGCGGCGCCATGGCCACAATCCGCAAGTTTCCCGCCAGCGCACGATGGCGCCTCGCCGGCCGCCGCGCCATTGACCCAAGGAACAATGCCCGCCCCGGATTGCGGCCAAAAAAAAGGCCGCACCAGATGGGCGGCCCTTGGAAAGTTTGGGAGAGGATGCCTGAAAGGCCCATCCCTTTTGTCTGCCGCAGCGCAAATGTGCAAGTGCGAAAAGTGGGTCAAAGGTTGCGTAAAATGCAATTGTTAAGCGGGGTGCAAGAAACGCTCTTTCCTGAACGGAACCTGTCAATTCGGTCAATTTGATATATATCAATGACTAAGCTGGATTGTTCCGACTGCAACTCACCCCCTTGAATGCGGAAATTGCAAACGCTCGCGGGTGTTTGCCTAAGCGAAATACCAGGTCAGCCGTTTGCCCTTTGGGGACGTTTTGCGCGCCGTGAAACGCAACCCCGTTGCAGGGGGCAGGAATGATTGCTATAAATCATAACATAATTGGGAGACTCACGATGCAGTTTGAACGGCTCAATCCCCTGGATGGATCGGTGGCCTCTTCCGCGGCCGCAATGCAGGCGGCCGAAATCCCCGCGATTGCCGCCAAGGCGGGCGCCGCGTTTCCGGCCTGGGCCGCGCAAGGCCCCAATGCCCGCCGCGCCGTGTTGATGAAGGCTGCTGCCGCGCTTGAGGCGCGCGCCGATGCCTTTGTCGAGGCGATGATGGGCGAAATCGGCGCGACCAAGGGCTGGGCGCTGTTCAACCTGGGCCTGGCCGCCAGCATGGTGCGCGAAGCGGCCGCACTCACCACGCAGATTTCCGGCGAAGTGATCCCGTCCGACAAGCCGGGCTGCATCGCCATGGCCCTGCGTGAGCCGGTCGGCGTGATCCTGGGCATTGCCCCGTGGAATGCGCCGATCATCCTGGGCGTGCGCGCCATCGCGGTGCCGCTGGCCTGCGGCAATGCCGTCATTCTCAAGGCGTCGGAACAGTGCCCGCGCACCCACGCCCTGATCATCGAGGCCTTTGCCGAAGCCGGCTTCCCCGAAGGCGTGGTCCAGGTCGTCACCAATGCCCCGGCCGACGCCGGCGCGGTGGTCGGCGCGCTGATCGATGCACCGCAGGTCAAGCGCATCAACTTCACCGGCTCGACCGCCGTGGGCAAGATCATCGCCACGCGCGCCGCCGGGCAGCTCAAGCCCTGCCTGCTCGAACTGGGCGGCAAGGCACCGCTGATCGTGCTGGAAGACGCCGACCTCGATGAAGCGGTCAAGGCTGCGGCCTTCGGCGCCTTCATGAACCAGGGCCAGATCTGCATGAGCACCGAGCGGATCATCGTGGTCGAAGCCATTGCCGCCGAATTCGCCAAGCGCTTCAAGGCCAAGGTCGAAACGCTCGCCGTGGGTGATCCGCGCGAGGGCAAGACTCCGCTGGGCGCCGTGGTCGATGCCAAGACCGTGGCCCACTGCCAGTCTCTGGTGCAGGACGCGCTCGATCACGGCGCCACGCTGCTGATCGGCGGCGAAACCACGCAGAACGTGCTGATGCCCGCCCACGTCGTCGATGGCGTGACGCAAGCGATGAAGCTGTTCCGCGACGAAAGCTTCGGCCCGGTTGTTGGCGTGATCCACGCGCGCGACGAAGCCCACGCCATCGCACTGGCCAACGACAGCGAATATGGCCTGTCGGCCGCGGTCTTCACCCGCGACACTGCGCGCGGCCTGCGCGTGGCGCGCCAGATCCATTCGGGCATCTGCCACGTCAACGGCCCGACCGTGCACGATGAAGCACAGATGCCCTTCGGCGGCGTCGGCGCCTCTGGCTATGGCCGCTTTGGCGGCAAGGCCGGCATCGACAGCTTCACCGAGCTGCGCTGGATCACGATGGAAACCCAACCCGGCCATTTCCCGATCTGATTTCCCGAAACAAGAAGAACACCGAAAGGACAAGACCATGGCAGAAGAACAGGCCGTGCGCGCCGAAGAGGATACCGTTGCCGTCACCATCGAGAACCGCATCGCCTGGGTGCGTTTCAACCGGCCGGAAAAGCGCAACTGCATGAGCCCCAAGCTCAACCGTCAGATGCTCAAGGTGATCGAGGAACTCGAATTCCGCGAAGACGTGGGCGTGCTGGTGCTCTCGGGCGAGGGCGATGCCTGGTCGGCCGGCATGGACCTCAAGGAATACTTCCGCGAAACCGAAGCGCAGGGCCTCTGGGCGATCCGCAAGTCGCAGCGCGAAGCCTATCGCTGGTGGAACCGCCTGCGCTGGTATGAAAAGCCCACCATCGCCATGGTCAATGGCTGGTGCTTTGGCGGCGGCTATGGCCCGCTCTATGCCTGCGATATTGCCGTCGCTTCGGATGATGCGCAGTTCGGCCTTTCGGAAATCAACTGGGGCATCCTGCCTGGCGGCGGCGCGTCCAAGGTGGCGGCCGATCTCATGCCGTTGCGCAAGGCGATGTACCACGCGATGATGGGCGAAAACCTCACCGGCCAGCAGGCTGCCGCGCAGGGCCTCGTCACCGAATCCGTGCCGCACGACCAGCTCAAGGCTCGCGTCCAGGCTGTGGCCGAAGCTCTGCTCAAGAAGGATGGCCACGCCCTGCGCGCCACCAAGTGGGCGGTGCGCCGCATGATCGACATGACCTATGAAAACGCGGAAGATTACCTGATCCGCGCGCAGGAAGCGCTGCACAGCTATGGCGGCGTCGCGGCCCGCAAGGAAGCCACGCGCCAGTTCCTCGATGAAAAGAGCTTCAAGCCCGGCCTCGGCACGTTCGACACGTCCAAGATCAAGGACTGACCGCTTTCTCCATCGGAGACGCAAGCAAGACCCCGGTGCCTTCGCGGCGCCGGGGTTTTGCACATCTGGCATCGCAAAAAGAGGTTGTGCGAGAAACCAATCGGGACCAGTTTCCGGCGCGAAAAGGAGTGCCCCCCATGACACCGCCGATGAAACTGACGTTGCCCCTGGTTTCGCTCGCCGCCTTGACTTTTTCTGCTTCGCCCGCGCTCGCGTCCGGCCATGCCGAGGCCGAAGCGCAGACGCTGGACTTGTCCAAGCAGACCATTGCCATGCGCTCGGTCCAGGGACCGGGCAACGAGACGCCCAAGGTTGCCGCGCTCTATCGCGACACCCTGATCAAGGCCGGCTGGTCGCCTTCGGACATCGAGATCGTGCCGGTGGACGACACCGCCTATCTGCTGGCCACCTGGAAGGGCAGCGATCCTTCGCTCAAGCCGCTGGTGCTCTCGGGCCACATGGACGTGGTGGAAGCCAAGCGCGCCGACTGGCAGCGCGATCCCTTCGTGCCGGTGGTGGAAAACGGCTACCTGTTCGGGCGCGGTGCGCTCGACATGAAGTTCAACGCCGCGCTCGCCGTTTCCACCCTGATCGAGATGCGCCACAAGGGGTACAAGCCCAAGCGCACCATCATCATCGCGTTCTCGGGTGACGAGGAAACGACGATGAAGACCAGCCGCCTGATCGCCGAACGGCTCAAGGGCGCAGGCCTGGTGATCAACGTCGATGGTGGCGGCGGCATGCTGGCCGAAGACACCGCCAAGCCGCTCGCCTGGACCTGGGATGGTGCGGAAAAGAACTATGCCGATTTCCAGCTTGAAGTGACCAACCCCGGTGGCCACAGCTCGGCCCCGCGCAAGGACAATGCCATCGTGCAATTGAGCCAGGCACTGGTGGCGATCGGCGCCTATCACTTCACCCCCGAACAAAGCCCGCTGACCAAGGCATTCTTTGAAAGCGCGGCCAAGATCACGCCCAATCCGCAAGTGGCCGGCGCCATGCGCGCCTTTGCCGCCGATCCCACCGACGCCGATGCCATCGCCACGCTGCGCAGCTTGCCCGAATTCATCGGCCGCATCGAAACCACCTGCGTGCCCACGATGGTCAACGGCGGCCACGCGCTCAACGCCCTGCCGCAGCGCGCCACGGCCAATATCAACTGCCGCATCTTCCCCGGCCACAAGCGGGAAGACATCATGGCCGAACTGGCCAAGGTGGCCAACATGCCCGTGGTCAAGTTCTCCGACGTGACCGAAGGCTCCACCCCGTCGCCGGCCAGCCCCATGCGCCCCGATTTCGTCAACGCGGCGAACAAGGCGATTCACCTCGCCTATCCCGGCATCGCGGTGATCCCGGCCCAGGCATCCGGCGCGTCGGACTCGATGTGGTACCGCGTCAACGGCGTGGACGCCTATGGCGCCAGCCCCGTGCTGATCAAGGACAGCGAAGAATTCGCCCACGGCCTCAACGAACGGGTGCCTTTGTCCAACATCGCGCCGGGCGTGGTCTACTTCACCAGCCTGTTCACCGACCTGTCGAAGTAAAAGCGAAACAAAAAAGCCCCCTCCTCTTCAGAGGAGGGGGTTGGGGGTGGTGGAGGCGGGGCGCCGAGCCCACCAAAAAAGCCAAACCCCGGATCAAGTCCGGGGTGACGTTGAATATAGATTAGATATCAATTTCTTCGTCACCCCGGACTTGATCCGGGGTTTGGCTGCATCTTTGTCTAAGCCACACCCCCACAAACCGTCCCCAGGAACCGCCGCGCAATCGCCCCGGCTTCCTCGCTCGAAAAGCACTGCGGCGACAGGCACAACTCCAGCCACAGCCCATCGACCAGTGCGGTGACCGCAATCGCCGCATGGCGCAAATCGGCTTCCGCCACGCCCGCTTCGCGCAGCAAACCCTCAAGCCTGGCGCGATAGCCGGCATATTGCTCGTCGTGCTGGCGCGCGATCTGCGGCTGGCTGGTGACCAGGCTCCAGAACGCGATCCATGTCGCCAGCAGCGCGGGCTGGGCGATCGGCGCGGTGAAGCTCGCCGTGACGAAAGCTTCCAGCCGGGCGCGGGGCAGGGGCGGCGCGGCGGCCACGGCGGCATCGAGCGCGCGGGTGACCATGGCATCGACATGGGTATAGGTTTCGGCAATCAGCGCGTCGATCCCGGTGAAATAGTGGCCGACCAGGCCCGGCGAAACGCCCGCTTCCTGGGCGATCGCGCGTACGCTGGCGCCATTGGCGCCCGCGCGCGCGAGCACGCGCATGGCCGCCTCGATCAGGCTCTGTCGCCGCGCGTCGGGTTCGGCCCGGCGCGGCAGCGCAGCGGGGCGGGGCTGGGTAGCGCGTTTGGGCCGGGTGTCGGCAGCTTGCATCTTGCACTTCCGGATGATTGTTGTACGATCGTTCAATAAGGCGACCGGCGGGGACTCATTCATGACCGATCTTGCTCTTGATGAACACCGCGATTTGCACATGGCGGCCTGCGCCGGGCAGAACGCTGCCGCCGATCCCGATGCGGACTGGAGCCTGCCGGGCTGGATCTATCGCGATCCCGAATTCGCCGCGCTGGAAATGGAGCGGATCATCCGCCCCTCGTGGCAGATCGTCTGCCACGAAAGCGATCTCGATCAGCCCGGCGCCTGGCGCAACCTGGCCTATTGCGGCGAAAACGTCATTGTCGTGCGCGGCGAGGATGGCGCCCTGCGCGCCTTCCACAACCTCTGCCGCCACCGCGCCATGCGCCTGGTGGAAGGGGCGGCGGGCTGCGCGCGCAAGCTGGTGTGCCCCTATCACGCCTGGACCTACGAGACCGATGGCCGGCTGACCGGGGTGCCGATGAAGCGCGATTACCCTGCGCTCGATCTCGCGCAGAACGGCCTGTTTCCGGTGGACCTTGAAGTGTGGCACGGCTTCGTCTTCGTGCGCCTGGAGGATCGCGGCTTTCCCTCGGTTGCCGAGATGATGGCGCCCTATGAAGCCGAAGCGGCGCCCTATCGCCTGGCCGAGATGCGCCGCATGGGGGATGTGCGCGAGCGCCCGCGCGCGGTGAATTGGAAGAACGTGGGCGACAACTATTCCGACAACCTGCACATTCCCGTGGCCCACGGCGGCCTGTCGCGCATTTTCGGCAAGTCCTACGAGATTTCGGCGGCGCCCTGGGCCGATCGCATGAAAGGCGATCTGGTCGATGCACCCAGCCCGCATTTCTGGGAGCGGTTCTACCAGACGCACCTGCCGCGCGTGCCCCATCTGCCCGATGTGGCGCAGCGCCGCTGGCTCTATTACAAGCTGTGGCCCAACATGGCGTTCGATATCTATGCCGACCAGGTCGATTTCATGCAGTGGCTGCCCACATCGCCCACCACCTGCACCTTGCGCGAAATGGTGTTCAGCCTGCCCGACAGCGCCACGCCGCCACAGCAGCGCCGCACGATGAAGCTGGTGCGCTATGCCAACTGGCGCATCAACCGCGTGGTCAACAGCGAAGACACCTGGCTGATCGAGCGCGTGCAGCAGGGCATGCATTCGCACCGCTATGGCGCCGGCCCGATCGGCCGCAGCGAAGTGTGCCTGCGCAGCTTTGCCCGCAAGATCCGCACCTTGATCCCCGAGGCCAGGCTGCATCACCAGCCGGAGCCGGGCTGGAGCAAACCTCATCCGTCGCCCCGGGCTTGACCCGGGGCCCCGCGCCGGGCTTCGAGTCAGGCCCGGGGCGACGAACGCATAACCGACAATCCCAAGATCCCACGAAGGAACCCACACGATGAGCAACCGCTACGACGCCCTGATCATCGGCGGCGGCCACAATGGCCTGGTCTGCGCGTTCTACCTTGCCAAGGCGGGCATGAAAGTGCGCGTGCTGGAACGGCGCGACATCGTGGGCGGCGCCTGCGTGACCGAGGAATTCCACCCCGGCTTCCGCAATTCCACGGCCAGCTACACGGTCAGCCTGCTGCGCCCGCAAGTGATTGCCGACATGAAGCTGGCCGATCACGGCTATCGCGTGCTCGAACGCCAGATCAGCAATTTCTTCCCGTTCGCCGATACTTATCTCAAGCTGGGGGGCGGCGCCGATCGCACCCGCGCCGAATTCGCGCGCTTCTCGCAAAAGGATGCGGATGCCTATCCGCACTACGACGCCGCGCTGGAAAAGGTGGCGCAAGTGCTGCGCGATCTGGCGCTGCAATGCCCGCCCAACGTCGGCGGCGGGCTCCATGCGCTGGCCGCGGCGGCGAAGCAGGGCTGGCCGCTGGCCAAGATGGACCTGGCCGCCCAGCGCGACCTGCTCACCATCTTCACCCGCTCGGCCCGCGAATTCCTCGATTCCTGGTTCGAGGACGATCACGTCAAGTCCGCCTTCGGTTTCGACGCGGTCGTCGGCAACTTTGCCGGCGTGTCCACACCCGGTTCGGCCTATGTCCTGCTGCACCACGTCTTTGGCGAAGTGAACGGCAAGCTCGGCGCCTGGGGGCATTCGGTGGGCGGCATGGGCGCGATCACCCAGGCCATGGCCAAGGCCTGCGCGCTGGTGGGCGTGGAAATCAGCCTGGAAAGCCCGGTGGACAAAGTGCTGGTCAACAACGGCAAGGCCGCCGGGGTCAAGCTGGTGGGCGGCGAGGAGCTCTACGCTCCGATCGTCGCTGCCAATGTCGGCCCGGCGCTGCTCTATCGCCAGTTGGTCGATCGCAGCGACCTTGCCCCCGATTTCGCCCACGCCATGGACGGCTACAAGACCGGTTCGGGCACCTTCCGGATGAACGTGGCGCTATCGGAACTGCCCGATTTCACCGTGCTGCCGGGCAAGGCCCAGGCCGAACACCACACCGCCGGGATCATCATCGCGCCGGGCATGGACTACATGGACCAGGCCTATGACGACGCGCGCGTCCACGGCTGGTCCAAGAAGCCGATCGTCGAGATCAAGATCCCCAGCACCGTGGACGACAGCCTGGCCCCGGCCGGTTGCCACGTCGCCAGCCTGTTCTGTCAGCAGTTCAGCCCGCAACTGCCCAATGGCCAGAGCTGGGACGACGTGCGCGAGCAGGTGGCCGACCACGTGATCGACACGATCACCGAGCACGCGCCCAACTTCAAGAACGCGGTCATCGCCCGCCAGATTCACTCGCCGCTCGATCTGGAGCGCAAGTTCGGCCTCATCGGCGGCGACATCTTCCATGGGCGGATGAGCCTGGAACAGCTCTGGGCCGCGCGCCCGGTGCTCGGCCACGGCGACTATCGCGCGCCGATCAAGGGCCTCTACATGTGCGGTTCGGGCACCCATCCGGGCGGCGGCGTGACCGGCGCACCCGGCCACAACGCCGCCGCCGAAATCATCCGCGACCGCTCCCTCCTGTGGAAAATGCTGCACCGCTGACCGCAACATGGCAAAGCCCCCTCCTCTTTAGAGGAGGGGATTTGGGGGTGGTGCGAAGCCTCGCGCAACACCCCGAAAAAGAAGCCAAACCCCGGATCAAGTCCGGGGTGACGGCCGTGGCGATCGCTGCCGCTCCCGCACCAGCAGATAGACCGGCAAGCCCAGCGCCACCAGCACCAGGCCATAGGCGATCGCTTCCAGCCCCAGGCCCCACAGCGCCCAGGCGTTGAACAACGCGGCCAGCGCCGCCAGCACGACCACCCAGGGTTCATCGCGCAGCAGGCGCATCGCCGCCGCCATCGTCGCCACATAGGTCAGCATGCCCGCCGCCAGGCTGAGCGAGGCGATGAAGGTGAACAGGTTGCCCATGTCGCGCCCATAGTTGAGCAGCGTGATCACGGTCAGCAGCACCGACGAGACGATATGTGCGTTGATCGGCGTGCCGGCGCGGGTTTCCTTGCCGAACCAGGCGGGAAACAGCCCGTCGCGCGCCATGGCCCACGGCACTTCGCCCTGCACCAAGATAAAGCCGTTGAGCGTGCCGAAGGCGCTGATCGCGGCGAATACGGCGACGATCCCGGAAATGTCGCCGCCCAGCCGCCGCCCGAGGAATTCCGCTACCGGGGAAGGGGAGTGCGCAGCCGCATCTTGCGGCATGTACGCCTGGAACGCCAGCGCGATGCCCAGGTAGATCAGCCCCGCCAGGACCACGCCCCACAGCGTGGCGCGCGGCACCACGCGGCCGGCGTTCTCCACCTTGTCCGATGGCACCGTGGCCGATTCCAGGCCGAGGAAGCCCCAGAACGTGAGGCCGGCCGCGCTGGCGATCAACGTGGGCGAGAGCGCCACGGGCGGCTGTGCTACATGCGGCGTGCCGCTGAGCATGAGCCACAGCGCCAGCCCGATCAGCCCGACCAGCGGCACCAGCTTGAGCGCCGTGGTCACCAGTTGGACGTCACCCGCGCCGCGCACCCCGCGAATGTTGACCAGGGTGAGCAGCCACACCGCCCCCACCGCCAGTGCCGCCGGCGCGCCCGGCGCGTGGCCCAGCCAGGGCAGCGGCAGGCTGAGGTTGGACACCACCGCCACGGCCAGCGCGCCATTGCCGGTCCACACCATCGTCCAATAGGCCCAGGCTGCGGCAAAGCCCGCACCCGGCCCGAATTGCTGCATGACATAGGCAAATGGCCCGCCGGGCAGCGGCTGGCGCGCGGAAAGCCGGGCAAAGACGGTGGCCATGCACAGCGATCCGGCAATCGTGATCACCCAGCCGGCAAGCTGGTTGGCGCCCAGCGGCGCCAGCGTGGCGGGCAGCAGATAGATGCCCGAACCGATCAGGTTCCCCACCACCAGGGCCAGCGTCATCCAGAAGCCCAGTCCCCGTTTTGCTGTGTCGTTCACGCCATAATTCCCCTGGGGCTTTGGTTGCGCGCGAGACTAACGCTTGATCGCGCGGCGTCACCATGTTTGTTGTGCTCCCCGATGACCACCGTGACCCTTGCCCCGCGCCCGGCCTACGATCCCCGCCTCGTTGCCGCCGCCGCCGCGATGAACGCCAACGACCTGCCGCGCGCCGAACCCCTGCTGCGCGGGTTGCTCAAGGACGATCCGTTCGACGTGCGCGCCATTCGCCTGTTTGCCGAGCTGGCGGGGCGCATCGGCCGCTATGCCGACGCGGAAAACCTGCTGCGCCGCGCGATCGAGCTGGACCCGGGCTTTACCCCGGCGCGGGCCAACCTGGCGCTGGTGCTTTATCGCACCAACCGCGCGGCCGAGGCGCTGGAGCAACTGGCCCAGGTCACCACCGAAGATCCCGAAAACCTCGGCCATGCCAACCTGGCCGCCGCCGCCAATGGCCGCATCGGCGCCTTCGATGCCGCGCTGGCGCTCTATGAGCGTGTGCTGGCCCAGGCGCCCGACCAGCCGCGCGTGTGGATGAGCTATGGCCACATGCTCAAGACCGTGGGCCGCCAGGCCGATGGCATTGCCGCCTATCGCCGCGCGATCACTCTGCTGCCGGGGCTGGGGGAAGCGTGGTGGAGCCTTGCCAACCTCAAGACCGTGCGCTTTGCGGACGACGATATTGCCGCAATGCAGCAAGCGCTGGCCGATCCCGCGCTGGACGCGGAAGACCGCTGGCACCTCGATTTCGCGCTGGGCAAGGCGTTCGAGGATCGCCGCGAGGCGCAGGCTGCCTTTGCCCACTATACCGCCGGCAATGCCCTGCGCCGCCGCCGCATTCCCTACAAGGCCGATGAAACCACGGCGACCGTGGACGCGATGATCGCCACGGCCACGCCCGACCTTTTCGCCGCGCGGGCCGGTGCCGGATACGATGCGCCCGATCCGATCTTCATTCTCGGCATGCCGCGCGCCGGCTCTACCCTGGTCGAGCAGATCCTCGCCAGCCACAGCCAGGTGGAAGGCACCAGCGAGCTGCCCGATATCGCCCAGCTCGCCCGCAAGGTGCCGAATTACCCGGCGGGTCTGGCTGATCTTCCCCCGGCCGAACTGCGCGCCATGGGCGAAAGCTATTTGCACACCACACGCATCCAGCGCCACACCGACCGGCCGCTGTTCATCGACAAGATGCCCAACAACTGGGTCCACGCGCCGCTGATCCGGCTGATCCTGCCGCGCGCGCGGATCATCGATGCGCGCCGCCATCCGCTCGGCTGCTGCTTCTCCAATTTCAAGCAGCATTTCGCGCGCGGGCAGGGCTTCTCCTATGATCTCACCGACATGGGGCGCTATTATGCGGACTATGTGCGGCTGATGGCGCATCTTGATGCGGTGCAGCCCGGCACGGTCCATCGCGTGATCTACGAACGCATGGTGGACGATACCGAAGCCGAAGTGCGCGCGCTGCTGGCTGCCTGTGACCTGCCGTTCGAAGCCGCCTGCCTGGCCTTCCACCAGACCGAGCGCGCCGTGCGCACGGCCAGTTCCGAACAGGTGCGCCAGCCGATCTTCCGCGAAGGCACGCAAGGCTGGAAAGCGTTCGAGCCCTGGCTCGATCCGCTCAAGGCCGCGCTTGGCCCGGTGCTCGACACATATCCGCAGGCACCGCAACAGTTTGCCTGAAAGCGGCAATGCGTTGCAAAAGTGCCACGGTCATCTGTGATCGATTGGTGGCACTTGTAACCGCTTGACGCATGATCATGTCGCAGCGCACACCTTGCGCACAAGAAATGCAACAGGGTGGGTTAAGCATGCGTATTGCTTCGGCGGGTCTCCCGCGTTTTCTGCTGATGACCAGCACCGCGCTTCTGGCGCCGGCCAGCATCGCGATGGCGCAGGATGCCGCGCCCCAGGCTGCTCCCCAGCCGGCCGATGGCGGCAACGTGATCATCGTCACCGCGCAGAAGCGTTCGGAAAACCTCCAGAACGTGCCGATCTCGATCCAGGCACTCGGCACGCAGAAGCTTGATCAGCTCAACGTCTCGAACTTCAACGGCTATACCCAGCAGCTTCCCACGGTCGTGGCGCAGAGCTCGGGCACGCCGGGCACCAACATCATCTACATGCGCGGCGTGGCCTCGGGCGGGGACGGCAACCACTCCGGCCCGCTGCCGTCGGTCGGCGTCTATCTCGATGAACAGCCGGTCACCACGATCGGCGGCAATCTCGACGTCCACGTCTATGATATCGCCCGCATCGAAAGCCTCGCCGGCCCGCAGGGCACGCTTTACGGCGCTTCGTCCGAAGCCGGCACGATCCGCATCATCACCAACAAGCCGGACACCTCGGGCTTTTATGGCCGCATGGATGTGGAAGCCAACCAGGTCCACAAGGGTGGCACCGGCGGCAAGGTGGAAGGGATGATCAACATCCCGCTGTCGCCCAAGGCCGCGCTGCGCGTGGTCGGCTATTACGAAAAGGATGCCGGCTATATCGACAATGTCGCGGGCACGCGCAGCTTCCTGCCCGAAGGCACCGGCATCACGATCAACAACAGCCAGTACGTCAAGAAGAACTACAACGACACCGAGATCGCCGGTGGCCGCGCCCTGCTCAAGGTCGATCTGGACGACAACTGGACCGTGACGCCCGGGATCATGTATCAGGATACCCGCAGCCACGGCAATTACGGTTATGATTCCAGCGTCGGCGATCTTCAGGTGCAGCACTTCCTGCCCGAATATCGCCGCGACATCTTCGCGCAGGCCTCGCTCACCATCGAAGGCAAGATCGGCTCGTGGGATCTCACGTATGCCGGCGCCTATCTCGATCGCAAGACCTTCTCGTCGAGCGACTACACCGACTACGCCGAAGCCTATGACTCGCTTTATTCGGGCGCGGGCGGCCTCGCCGGCTACTTCTATTACAAGGACAATGCCGGCAACCAGATCAAGCCGATCCAGCAGGTGTTCGGCCAGGATCACTTCAAGAAGATGAGCCACGAATTGCGCATCGCTTCGCCCACGGGCGAAAAGGCGCGCTTTGTCGGCGGCCTGTTCTACCAACGCCAGTCGAACCTGATCCACCAGGACTATCAGGTCGCAGGCCTGGCCGACCTGCTTTCCGTTAACGGCAAGCCGGGTACGCTGTGGCTGACCCAGCAGAACCGCGTGGACAAGGACTATGCCGCGTTCGGGGAAGTCAGCTATGATTTCACGCCGACGATCACGGCCACGGCCGGCGGGCGTTACTTCAAGTATGACAACTCGCTGATCGGGTTCTTCGGGTTCGGTCGCAATCCGGCGTTCTATCAGGGTGCAGATGGCAATCCGCCGCCCAACGCCGCCGGCTCCACCCGCACCGGCGTTGCCGGTTGCTACACCACCGATGGGCTGACCTTGCGCAACGCGCAGCTTGCCGGCGAAACCAACATCACGCTGCTGCCGGCTGCCGTTGGCGGCAGCCCGTGCACCAACCTGGGCGATTACGTGAACGGCGGCGTGGTGCCCAAGCGCGCCAAGGGCGACGGTGGCACCTACCGCTTCAACCTGACGTGGAAGCCCGAAAGCAACGTCACCGCCTATATCACCGTTTCGCGCGGCTTCCGCCCCGGCGGCATCAACCGCCGCGCCGATGTGGACCCTTACAAGCCGGACTATCTCACCAATTTCGAAGCTGGCCTCAAGACCACGCTGTTCGATGGCCTGCTGCGCCTCAACACGGCGGTGTACCTGCAGAACTGGAAGAACTTCCAGTTCGCCTATCTCGGCGCCAACAGCTTCACCGAAATCCACAACGGCCCGGACGCGCGCATTCGCGGCGTGGAATTCGATGCCAATGTGGTCAAGGGCGGGTTCTCGTTCAACCTGGGCGGTGCCTACACCGATGCCCGCACCACCAAGAACCTCTGCGCCGTGGACGACCTGACCTATTCGTGCTCCGGCTCCGGCAATTACGTCGCCGCTCCTGCCAACACCCGCCTGCCGATCACGCCGAAGTGGAAGCTGGCCAGCACACTGCGCTACAGTGTTCCGGTTGGCGCGGCCAAGGTCTATGGGCAGGTCAACGCCACCTATCAAAGCTCGGCGTCGTCCGATCTACGCACGGCCGCAATCCAGCCGGGCACGGGTGAATTGATCAACCCGGCCGAACTGCTTGGCCGCATCGCCGCTTTCACTCAGGTCAACTTTGCCCTGGGCAGCGAATGGGACAAGTACTCGCTCGAACTGTTCGCAACCAACGCTTTCGACGAACGCGGCCAACTGTCGCGCTATGTTGCGTGCGGCGTGTGCTATAATCGTGTCTACATCGTGCCCAACCAGCCGCGCACGCTCGGCATCCGCGCCGGAGCCAAGTTCTAAGCCTCAGAAACAAAAGCCCCCTCCTCTTCAGAGGAGGGGGTTGGGGGTGGTGTGAAGCCTTGCGCCACGCTGCCAGCAGGCTTCGACAAGCTCAGCCCGAACGGGTGTGGTCAGTCAATTTGCCCCATACAGCGGCCTGCAAAGCCTCCTCCTCTTCAGAGGAGGGGGTTGGGGGTGGTGCGAAGCCTCACGCCACGCAGCCAATGGACATAGACAAACTCAGCCCGAACGGCCGTAACGATCAGAGAAAAACCTCAGATCATCAAGGCTTGTCCAGCACATAGCCCAGCGCGCGCACGGTGCGCAGCGGATAGCCGGCCCCGGCGTCGCGCAGCGCGCGGCGCAGGCGGCTGACCCAGGCGTCCACGGTGCGCTCGTCGATCGGCTGGCCCTGCTTGCCCAGCGCGGCAATCAGTTGCTGGCGGGAAAAGACCTGGCCGGGCTGCTCCATCAGATAGCGCAGCAGGCGCAGTTCGTTGGGCATCAGGGCAATGGCCTTTTCCTTCCACCGCGCCTGGAGTGCGGTCAGGTCCAGGCTCAATTCGCCCAGTCGCAGCGTGCGCGCCACCGCCTCGCGCTCGGGCAATTGCACCGAAAGCACGCGGTCCAGCACCGTGCCCCGGTCGATCGGGCCAAGGATATAGTCATCCGCCCCGGCGCGCAGCGCGCGGCGCTTGGCCTCCGCGTCGTCCTCTTCCAGCACCATGGTCACGTGCGCGGCTTCGGTCTGCATGTCGGCGCGCAGCCGGCGGCACAGCTCCAGGCCGGAAAGCTCGGGCAGCAGCCAGTCGACAAAGGCCCAGGGGCGCCCGTCGAGCAGCGGCAGCGGCCCGGCGCCATGCCAGGGGTGAAACACAACTTTCAGGTCGCCATGGGCGAACGGGTCGTGGCCGCCTTCCAGCGGGTTGGTCAGCAGAATGTCGATCTGGCGCATGGGCCTGCCTGTTGGGGGAAACAACAGTGGCCTTAGTGTCTGCGCTTTGTGACGGGCTTGTGACGGTATCGGGCGATTTGTCACATTCCAGGGAAAATTCGTGTCGCCCTGATAGCGGCAAACCAGCCAGGTTGCCCGGTGCGGCGGGGCGGGGAGAGAATCGCGCCGCCGCACCGGGCATTCGGTTACACCGGCAGGCCGACGTAGTTTTCCGCGATGCTGGTCTGGGCGGCGCGGCTGGTGGCAATATAGTCCAGTTCGGCCACCTGCATCGCCCGCTCGAACGGCCCATCGTCGGGGAAGCGGTGCATCAGCTTGGTCAGCGACCAACTGAAGCGCTCCGATTTCCACACCCGCGCCAGCGCCTTGGCGGCATAGCCGGCAATCGCGTCGGCATCGCCGGCCTTGAAGAACCCGGTCAGCGCCTGCGCGGCATAGTGCACGTCGCTCGCGGCCAGGTTCAGGCCCTTGGCGCCGGTAGGGGGCACGATATGCGCCGCATCGCCGCACAGCAGCAGGCTGCCATGGCGCATCGGCTCGAACACATAGGAGCGCAGCGGCGCGATCGACTTCTCGATCGAGGGACCGCGCGTCATCTGTGCAGCGGCATCGGGGCCAAGGCGGATCGCCAGTTCGTCCCAGATGCGCTCGTCGCTCCAGTCCTCGATCTTCTCGGTCAGCGGCACGTCCACGTAATAGCGGCTGCGCACATGGCTGCGCATCGAGGCGAGGGCAAAGCCGCGCTCGTGGTTGGCATAGATCAGCTCGTGGTTGCACGGCGGCACATCGGCCAGGATGCCCAGCCAGCCGAACGGATAGACCCGCTCGTATTCGCGCGCCACTCTGGCCGGAATGGCCTTGCGCGACGGGCCGTGGAACCCGTCGCAACCGACGATGAAGCGCGCGTCCAGCCGTTCCTGCCGGCCTTCATGGGTGAAGGTCAGGTAGGGCGCATCGCTCTCGATCTCGTGCAGGGCCACATCGCCCGCGCCATAGAGCACCGGCAGCCCGCGTTCGGGCGCGGCGTCCATCAGGTCGCGCGTCACTTCGGTCTGGCCATAGACGGTCACCGTCTGGCCGGTCAGATTGGCCACGTCGATGCGGATCAGGCGCTCGCCATCGGCCAGGTTGAAGCCTTCTTCCACCAGCCCCTCGGCCTTGAGCCGCGCGTCGAGGCCCAGCCGCTCCATCAGGTTGACGGTGATCGCTTCCAACACCCCGGCGCGGATGCGGCCCAGCACATAGTCGCCGGTCTGGCGCTCCACCACCACGCATTCGATCCCTTCGGCGCGCAGCAGGTGGCCCAGCAGCAGGCCGGCGGGGCCGGCGCCGACGATGGCAACGTGAGTCTTCATCGCTCTTGTCTCTCCCTCGGCAGCCCGTCCGTCGCGGCCGCCACACCCCGCTTTCTTGACATCGCCGCGCCGCTGCCGGAAGGCATGGGGCTGACATAAGATGGCACTTTCAGGACAGCGTGATGGCGCAGACCAGCATTCCCAGCTATGCTCTCTATGGCGAGGCGCAGGGCGGTCTCTCGGCCGGTTTTGCCCATATCGAAACGATTGCCGCGCGCTCCTCGCTGCATGATTGGGAAATTCGGCCCCATCGCCATGCCGATTTCGTGCAACTGCTGCTGGTGCACAGCGGACAGGCATGGATCACGTTCGACGGGGCCGAGCAGGCGCTGGCCGGGCCGCTGGCGGTCATGGTCCCGGCGGGCGTGGTCCACGGCTTCCGCTTTGCCGCCGATGTCGTCGGCCATGTCGTGACGCTGGGCGCCGATTTCACCGGCCGCGCGCCGGCCCCGGCCGATCCGCTGCACCGCGCCCTGGCCCAGGGCCAGGCAGCGCCCCTGCCACCCGAAGCCGCCCGCCGCGCCGCCTGGCTCGCTGCCGAAATGCTGGCCGCGCAGGCCGATCGCAGCGCCGGCGATCCGCTGCTCCTGTCACTGGCCGAAACCCTCGCGCGCTGCGTGGCGCAGGATGCCCCGGCCAGCGGCCCGGCCCCCGACACCCGGCTCGACCGCTTCCGCCAGCTCGTCGAAATCCACTACCGCAGCCACCGCGACCTGGCATTCTACGCCGCCGCGCTCGGCACCACCCCGCGCACGCTCTCGCGCCTCACCGCCGCGCGCCTGGGCTGCTCCCCGATGGACGTGGTCCACCGCCGCCTCGCGCGCGAGGCGCACCGCCTGCTGCGCTACACCAACGCCACCGCCGCGCAGGTGGCGGGCGAACTCGGCTTTGAAGACCCCTCCTACTTCTCCCGCTTCTACCTGCGCCTCACCGGCCGCCGCCCGGCGCAGGATAGGGCAGGGGGCGCATGATCGGCCTTGCGCATGGCGGGCCTTCCGCTATGAAATCTTCACAACCGTGAAATTGCGCAAGGGAGAGGCCCTGTGGCCCATATCAAGACCACCCATGTCGGCAGCCTGCCGCGGGGCGAGGAGCTCACGCCGCTGTTGCTCGCGCGCGATGCCGGCAAGCCTTATGACGCTGTCGAGTTCGACGCCAAGGTGGGCGCCGCCGTGGCCGAGGCGGTGCGCCAGCAGGTGGACGCGGGCGTTTCGATCGTCAGCGATGGCGAGCTGGGCAAGGTGGGCTATTCCACCTACATGATCGAGCGGCTGTCGGGCTTTGGCGGGCATATCGATCGCAAGCCTGCGGCCGACCTGGCCGAAGTGCCGGGCCTTGCCAAGAAGCTTGCGGCGATCATGGGCGCCCAAGAGTTCGTGCGCGCTTCGTGCATCGGGCCGGTCAAGCTCGTCACGCTCCAGCCGCTGCACGACGATATCCGCCGCTTCCGCGCCGCGCTCGATGCGCATGCCGCGCCCGAAACCCAGGCGTTCATGAACGCGGCCTCGCCGGGCCTGATCACCGCGTTCCAGGTCAACCGCCACTATCCCAGCCACGAGGCCTATCTGGCCGACCTCGCCGATGCCATGCGCGAGGAATACGAGACCATCGTCAATGCCGGGTTCTTCCTGCAACTCGATTGCCCCGATCTCGCCATGTCGCGCCACACCGGCTATCAAGACCTGAGCGAGGCCGAATTCCTGAAAGTGGCCGCCGCCAATGTCGAGGCGCTCAACGCCGCCACGGCCAACATTCCGCCTGAAAAGATGCGCATGCACGTGTGCTGGGGCAATTACGAAGGCCCGCACGATCACGATATTCCGCTCGAACGGGTGATCGATATCGTGCTGGCCGCGCGGCCCGCCACCGTGCTGTTCGAGGCGGCCAATCCCCGGCACGAGCATGAATGGAAAGTCTGGGCCGATGCCAAGGTGCCCGATACCAAGATTCTCGCGCCCGGCCTGATCGACACCTGCTCCAACTATATCGAGCATCCCGAACTGATCGCGCAGCGGGTGGAGCGCTTTGCCGCCATCGTCGGCGCCGATCGCGTGGTGGCCAGCACCGACTGCGGCTTTGGCACCTTCGCCGGCTATGGCAAGATCGATCCGATCGTCACCTGGCGCAAGCTCTGGGCCTTGCGCGAAGGCGCCGACATTGCCGGAGCGCGCCTGTGACGGATGACGAACGCCGCGCCATCGAGGCCGACTGCGGCCGCCTGATCGCGCTCTACGCCAATCTCAACGACGAGGCGCGCTGGGACGAGGCCGCCGCGCTCTATGCGCCGGATGGCCTGATGACCCGGCCCACCGCGCCCGATGCGCCGATCGTGGGGCGCGAGGCGATCCTCGCCGCGTTCAAGGCGCGCCCGCCGCGCACCACGCGCCACGTGTGCAGCAACGTGGTGATCGAGGTGGAAAGCGCGCGTGAGGCACGCGGCACCAGCGCCATGCTGCTGTTCACCGGCGCCCCCGCGCCGCTGGTCGGCTCGTTCCACGATCGCTTCGTGCGCACCGAGGAAGGCTGGCGCTTCGCCGAGCGCCGCGGCACCCTCCTGTTCCAGACTTGACGAGCAAGCCCCCTCCTCTTCAGAGGAGGGGGTTGGGGGGTGGTGGAAATCCAGCACAACCCCGCCGAACACAAGGAAACCCCCATGGCCTCCGCCCCTTCCGTCGCCACCCCGGTCAAGTCCGCGCTGCGCACGCTCGACGTGATCGAATTCGTCGTGGCCCATGCCGCCGGCGTGGTGGCGCAGGACGTGGCCCAGGCCCTGGGCATTCCGGTCTCCAGCCTGTCCTACCTGCTCGCCACGCTGGTGGAGCGGCAATACCTCACGCGGGAAGGGCGCCGCTATCTGCCCGGCCCGGGGCTGGAGCGCCTGCGCGTCTCCCCCGCCGCGCTCCCCCTGGCCGACCGCGTCGCCCCCCTGGTCCGCGCGCTCAAGGCCGAACTCAACGAAACCGCTAGCTTCATGGTCCGCGTCGGCTGGGAAGTGGAAGCCGTGGTGACCGAGGCCAGCGACCAGACCCTGCGCTACGCCATCGAACCCGGCGCCCGCCGCCCGCTGCACTGCCTCGCCGCCGGCAAAGTGATCCTCGCCACGCTGCCCGAGGCAGACCTGCACCGCTACTTCGCGGAAAGCACCCGCACGGCGATGACCGAACACACCCGCGTCCGCGACGAAGAGCTGCGCGCCGACCTCGCCCGCATCCGCGCCGAAGGCATCGGCATGGCCTGCCACGAAGCCACCCTGGGCATCTGCGGCACCGCCGTGCCCGTGCGCGTCGACGGCAAAGTGGTCGGCGCCCTGAGCGTCGCCGTGCCGGAAGTGCGCTTCGACGCAGAGCTGGCAGCGCGGGTGCGGAGCGCGCTCAAGCGGGCGGCTGGGGCGGTGGGGTGAGGGTGGGCAACCGGCCGCTATCAACCGAAATGCGACATTTGCGGATCGGGTCTGAACAGCAGTTTCCGCCAGAACTGGCCGTTCGCTCTATGTACAGCCGTCGGGCAACGATGTGGTCATTTTGGTCGCTCGAGCGCTGAATTAATGACCAAGGAAGTCGCCTTTCCGGTTACGCATGTCGAACAGATCGTTCCAGCAGCATGGATGGCTGGGCGGAGCTAGGTGGGTTGTGACGGTCGTACGCGCAATGATGAATTTGTAATTACTATGATGAAAATTACAGGCTGTGAAATGCTGAATGCGCAGCTTTTTACTCATTTTATCCAAATGCTGAGGTCTGCATTTTCGAAGGTGGGGATTTGCGTCAGTCTAGCATGGCCGATGACTTTACCAATTGTAGTGAGATCAAGCGACTTCAACGATGATGAATTCCATTTGTAAATAACTTCCTCAATTCGAGGGCATTCCGGCTTTAACTTTTGCACGATAGCATCATCGTCAGCTAAACTTGCGATTGCCTGCGACCATATACGTCGAACGTGTTCCTCACTAACTGAGGGCGTCCGATATATACTCAATAGTTCTTCCAGTGATATTGCCCGAGGTCGGCGGCGGGAAGGATCAAATTCAGATGGAGTCAGTAGAAACTTAACATCCGGTGTTGAATCTTCAACTATTTTATCGACTTCTTCGGCGCTGAAGCCCTTCATAAATAGGCCTGGATAAACCTGCCTCCAAATATCAAGCAGACTAATTTCTAACGCGGAAATGGCAGTGCACCTTTGTGACACCAAATATTCGTATGAATCTCGATCTGTCTCTAAATCATCTAGCAGTTCATATATGTACGCGTTTAAATTTGCGCAAAATGAAGATAAATCATTAATTGCGGGATTTTTCGTGTGTCTCGCATAAAACGCGAACGCAAGTTCACTCATATCATTTTTCGTCAGTCGCGATACGACCGTAATCGCTTCATTAATTGCAAAAGCGCGACGCGATCTGGTATCCTCGCTCGATCTCTTGGCAATAAGATCTACCAACGTTCCATGCGTTTCCGGATCGCCAGTTCGAGCATAAGCGCGCTGTGCTTCAATGACAATGTGCAGGAAGTCAGGATCAGAAAAGGCTTCTCTCTTGGCCGTAGCATCATGATCGAAGCGCTTTATTAGGCTGTCTTCGAATGCATTAAGTCGGACATCCATCGCGGTTAAAGCTGTTTCGATGAACTTGGGCATTTGGTCGAAAAGCGACTCCACAATGCTTCGAAAATCATTCGAGCTTAAGCCTTGATTAACAATGGTGTCGCGCTGACTCTGAATTGCGGTAGCCCCTTCCGCAACCCGCTGATCTTGCCGTGAGCTCATTTGATACGATCCACCTTCGTGTCCCGACCTGATTGGATCGAAATTGACCCCTTCCCGGTTCGCTGACGTTGACTAACACGGCGACGTTTTTTGACTGCCGCGCTGACGCATATACCGATTATTGCCACAATCACAGCCGCTACACCGATGACGATCTGCCACTGCCCATCTGTCATAAACTCTGCCCTCTGTTTGCCGGGATTTCATATGCGCGGTCAGTTGTTAGACGCAAGTATAATTGATATAAATGGTCATTTAAGGAAGTGAGTCTATTTTGCCATTGATGTGAAAATATGGAAAAGCTGGAATTCCGGGAGCAGCATGCCTATTTCACACATTAATGCCGCTAACTATAGGTCGGGCTCTCCATTCGCCTTGGCGGTCAGTCTGCCGTCCCTACCGTCTCACTCCATCAATCCACCCCTCAAAACTTCCGCGTTACCCCAAACCCCACCTCCACATCCGGCGTATCCCGGTTCAACCCCGCCGTGGCCTGCACATCCAGTTGCAGCATCTTCGCCGGCTGCACGTCGAACGAGAGCGCCGCGCGGCTCATCGTCGCATGGCGCGCCGGGTCTTGGTCGCGCACGAATTGCAGTTCCGGGGTCAGGCGGACGGTCTTGGACAAGTGGACCTGCACACCCATCGCGGCGCCATAGGCGAGGTGGCGGCCCTGGCCGCTTTCGTTCACGGCGGCGTCCACTTCGGGGGAGAGTTCCAGCGACACGGTGTCGTCGAGCTTGTAGCTGGTCGGCAGGATCAGCCCGGCGCCCCAGTCGCCCGCGCCCACTTGGCTGTGGCCGGTGGGCAGGGTGACGAAGGGCAGCACAGCCACGGCGAGGCCGGTCTTGCCTTCGGCAGGGTGGCGCAGGTTCTGTTTCACGCCCAGGGTCAGGTCGCCCACGCCTTGTACGGTGTCGATCGCGCCGGTCTGCGTGTCGCGGGTGCGAACGTGGCCGAAGGTGGTCCAGCCCAGTCGCAGTTCGGTGGTGGGCGTCACGCCATAGCGCAGCAGCACGTCGCCCGCCGTGATCGTGTCGGTGCGTTGGTCGGGCTGGCGGTCCAGCGTCCAGTCGCCCAGGCCAAGTTCCATCTGGAGCCGGCCGGGATCGACCGTGCAGGCCGGGGTGTCGAGGCCCGGCCGGTCGCTGCACAAGTCGCGCAGGGTGGGGCGGTGCGTGCTGTCCTGCGCGATCTCGTCGGGTGTACCGATATCTTGCGCGGCGGCGGGCGTGGCGGCGAGCTGGGCGACAAGCGCCAGCGCCGCGAGGATCGGTGTTTGCATGATGGGCCCCCTGTGGTGTGAGGGGGCAACGTGCGCGCGGCCGCGCCGGTTCCTCAGCCGGGCGGCAGGGCAGGGGCGCGGCGGGCGTGGCTCGCCTGCTCGAAGGCATAGCCATAGGCGAGCACGCGCGCGTCGTCCCACGCGGTGCCGACGATCGACAGGCCCACGGGCAGGCCATCGACCTGGCCCATCGGCACGGTGAGGTGGGGATAGCCGGCCACGGCCGCCAATCCGCCCGCTCCGCCGCCCACGAAATTGTCCTTGAGCACCGGGTCGATCAGCCAGGCCGGGCCGAGCGTGGGGGCAACCAGCGCGGTCACCTTGTTGTCGGCCAGCATGCGATCAATGCCCTCGGGGCCGGCGCTGCGCTTCGCCTGCGCCGCTGCCGTGCGATAGGCCGGGTCGGCCAGGCCCTTGGTGGTCTCCGCATCCTCGAAGAAATCCTGCCCGAACAGGGCCAGTTCCTGCGCGGCGTGGGCCTTGTTGAAGGCGATCAGGTCGGCCAGCGTGCGGCTGGGCACTTTGGCCGGATCGGTGGAGGCGAGGTAGCTGGCCATGTCCGCCTTCAGTTCGGTGGAGAGCACCAGTTGCTCTTTCTCGCCCACGCCGGCCGTGGCGGGCGGCGGGGCCTTGATCTCCACCAGCGTGGCCCCGGCCGCGCGCAGGGTGGCCAGCGCGCGCTCGAACAGGGCGTCGGTTTCGGGGTGGAACCCGGCGGCAAAGCGCATCACCCCGATGCGTACGCCCTTGAGCGCATCGGGCGCGAGCGTGCGGGTGAAATCATGCCCCAGTTGATCGGCGCGCGCCGTCGCCGGGTCTGCCGCATCGCTGCCGGCCATTGCGCCCAGCAGCAGCGCGGCATCGCGCACGCTGCGCGCCATCGGGCCGGGCGTATCCTGGCTGTGGCTGATCGGCACGACATGGGTGCGCGAGACCAGCCCGACCGTGGGCTTGAACCCGACCAGGCCGTTCACCGCCGATGGACAGGTGATCGAGCCATCGGTTTCCGTGCCCACTGCCGCCGCCGCGAAACTGGCCGCCGCCGCCGCGCCCGATCCGGCGCTCGATCCGCACGTGCTGCGGCGCGGATCATAGGGGTTGCGCGCCTGGCCGCCCGTGGCGCTCCAGCCGCTGATCGAGTGGTTGGAGCGGATGTTGGCCCATTCCGAAAGGTTGGTCTTGCCCAGGATGATCGCCCCGGCCGCGCGCAGGTGCGCCACCAGCGGCGCGTCGCGTCCGGTCACGTTGCCCGCCAGCGCCAGGCTGCCCGCCGTGGTCGCCACCGGATCGGCGCTTTCGATATTGTCCTTGATCAGGATCGGAATGCCTTCGAGCGGCTGGTGCGTGGGGTGCGCCTTGCGCGCCGCGTCGGCCGCGCGGGCCTGCTCCAGCGCGCGCGGGTTGAGCGCGATCACGGCATGAAGCTGCGGGTCGATCTGCGCGATGCGCGCTTCATAGGCCGCGACCAGCTCTGCCGAGGTCACGCGCCCGGCATCGAGATCGGCGCGCAAGGTGTCGATCGATTTTTCCGCCACGTCATAGGCATGCGCGGGGCTGGCAGCGAGCAGGGCGGGGGCGAGCAGCAAGGGCAGGCGCATGGCGGGCGGGCTTTCTGTGCATTCGGGCATCGGTCATGGTCTCGCACCACCCCCCGGCCCCCTCCTCTGAAGAGGAGGGGGAGAGGAACGAGAAAGCCCCATCCTCTTCAGAGGAGGGGGTTGGGAGTGGTGCGAAACCTTGCGCAACGCAACCTGCCACAGCCCGCTCGCACCCGCCAGTTGCCCTTTAAGCACAGCGGCTCAACCCGGCGCGGTCAGTGCCTTATCGGCAAGTACAGGTCGGCTATCAGGCCTTCCGGGCGCCACAGCCGGCTGATGCGCCCCCCGGCCGCGCGCACCATGCGCTCGACCATCTGGGTGCCGAAGCCCTGGCGATCCTCGTCCGGCACTTCGATGGCGGCGCCGGTCTCGATCCAGGTGAAAGCCAGCACACCGTCGCTTTCCGTCCAGCGCACGGTGACTCGCCCGCCAGCCGTGCCCAGCGCACCATACTTGATCGAGTTGGTGGCGTATTCGTGAAACACCAGGGCGAGCGTGGTGACCACGCCGGGCGGCACGGTCGCGGCCTGCTCCACGATCTCGCAGCGCTCGCCATAGGGCGCCAGCAAGGCCCGCACCAGGTTGCCGAGGTCCACCGGTTGGCCGGCCGGCAGGCTTTCCGCGCCCACGAAGGCAACGTCGGATGCGCGGCTCAACGCGCGCAGCTTCTCATGCAGGTTGAGCGCCAGCGCGCTGGACCCATCGCCGCCGGTTTCGCGATCGGCAATGAACACCAGCCCCGCGACCAGCGAGAACAGGTTCTTGATGCGATGGTGCATTTCGCGCGCAAGCAAGTGTTCGCGGGCCACGGCGTCTTCCAGTTCGCGCTCCAACACGGTTTGCGATGTCACATCGCGCGAGACGCAAAGGATCTGGTGGACCTCGCCATCCTGACCGATCATGGGGGTGAGCAGGTTGTCCCAGAACAGGGTTCCTGCGTCCGTCTCGCTGCGACCGGGAAAGCGGGCGCTTTGCCCGGCAGCGGCACGGGCCAGCGCGGCGCGGCCTGCGGCCTGGATGTCTTCGGGCAGCAGCGGGATCCACGGCATGCCGAACGGGCCATGTTCGTCCACGTTCAGCGCGATGCAACCAGTTCGGTTCATCATGGCCAGATTGCCATCTGCACCAAGCAGCTTGATACAATCCGGCGTTGCATCGAGCATGGCTTTTTGAAGATTGGAAATGTTAGAGAATGTAAAATCGATCAGCGGTGCTTGCTCGCCAGTCAATTCTTGAACGCGTCGGATGTTTTCCGATCTGGTTTTGTCTCCGTTACTGTTGTCCATGGTGAACCTCCCCTGGGCACCGCGTGGACGATTGAGGTTAGCAGCGGGCAGGAACCCTCTCAATAGAGTGTGTAAACGGTTCGTCGCATAACCAAGGGCCGCCGGAATCATCGCTTCCGGCGGCCAAGTTTCTGTCATGGCGGGAAAATCAGGCCGGTTGCTTCATGCCTTGGGTGATTTTCTGCGTTTCCGCCTGGGTGGAGGCGGGGCCGGTGTTGCGCTTGTAGATGCCGCCAAGGCCGCCCTGGCGGTTGAACAGCGGCACGTCGCCCTCGCGCTGCTCCAGGCCGAACAGCGGGAACAGGCCGGGATGGCGGCCCAGGCCGCCATGGAGATCGAGGCAGCGGTCGAGCCAGTCACGCAGCGGATCGTCGGGCGCCAGCACAGGCGTCTTGCACACCGACGCGGTGAACAGGAAGCCGCCGAGGATGCGATAATCGGCATAGTTCGGCGCGCTGCCGCCCAGCCACGGGTGCTGCGCGAGGGTGGAGCGCAGCGGTTCGAGCGCGGCCGAGATGCCCGCCAGGCGATCCTCGCGACCGGCCTGGATCTCTTCCAGCTTGCGGCCCAGCATCTTCTCGCGCGAATGGGTGATGTACTCGTGGTCCTGCGGCAGCGAGAGATCGCGATAGTCGGCGCAGAAGCAGCGCATCCACGGGCCGACGGCGGCGCCCCAGAACCAGTGATCCAGCGCCTTGAGCGTGGCGGCGACGCTTTCATGCGGGATCAGCAGGGGGCGATCGGGATAGGTGGCGTCGAGGTATTCGACGATGCCCCAGCTATCGAGCACCCAGGTGCCGTCGTCGACGATCGCGGGCAGCCGCTCGGTCTTGCCGCCGGTGCGCTCCAGAATGCCGGTGAAGCCGCCGGGCACCACGTCGAGGTCGAAGCCCTTGTGCTTCAGGGCATATTTGGTGGCCCAGACGAACGGGCTGATCGTGGCACCGGTGGAAATGGCCAGGTCGTAGAAGGTGATCTTGTTGTCTTTTGCCATGGCGGCATCCTCTCCTTGGATGCCGCGATCATGCCATGAATTGTTAGCAAGGCAAACAAAATATCCCGCCCAAAAGGAAAGCGCCGGCCTCCGTCGGGTGGAGACCGGCGCCCGCAAGGAAGACGGTGTCTCCCTCGCTTACTTCTGCGTGCGCCAGCCTTCGGCGTAGCTGTCGCGCGCAACCTCGGAATAGGGCACGGGGCTGACCACGGCCTTGATTTCGGTCTGCACGTGCGGTTCGACGGTGGGCTTGGTGGTGCCGCCATCGGGCTCACCCCACAGCAGGCTGACTTCGCCGCCAATCGTCTCGTGGCCCTTGTCCATCATCGCCAGGGTCAGGAACTTGCCCTCGTTGGCGGAATAGCCGATCCAGGTGGAGAGGCCGACCATTTGCCCATCCTTGAGCACTTGGTCGAACGGATGCATGGCATAGACCGCGCTGGGATATTCCATGAACTTGGCCCGATCGCCCTTGCTCAGCGCGGAGGATTGCACGCGCATCACGTCTTCGTTGTCGAGCGCCAGCGTCACCTTGGTGCGGTGGTTGCCGGCGGCGTGCATCTTTTCCAGCGCGGCGCGGCCGATGAAGTCGTGGTCGAACTTCACAAACGGACCATAGCCCAGGTCCCGCGGCGTCGTGTAATAACCTTCGACGGTTTCCGGAACATAGCTGCCGCCAACCGAGCACTTGGCTTCATAGGAATTGGCCGAGAGCCATTCGCGGTAGGGAGCCAGCGCCTCGCCGGTGTAGATCGCCGGCAGCGGGGAGGGGATCCAGCCCGATTCCAGCGTGTTGGAGGAATAGGCGCGGCCGCCGACCAGGGCCATGCCGAATGCCTTGCCGGCCTCCACCAGCGCGGCGTGCACGGCGCCATAGTCTTCCCACGGACCGAACAGTTCAAAGCCCGGCTGGCCGGCCATGCCGTGGCGCAGCGCGCGCACGTCTTTGCCACCGATGGTCATGCGGGTCATGTGGAAGAACTTGAGTTCGGGTGGGGTCTTGCCAGTGGCCTTCTCGATGATCTTCATCGCGTTGGGGCCCTGGATCTGGAAGCGATAGCTGTTGCGCTTGCCGTCGTTGCGCATCGCCCAGCGCTCGTCACGCTCCACGGTCACGTTCCAGTTGCCGCTGGCGGCGTGGTATTCCACCCATTCGATCGTCGGCGCGCGGCCGACCAGGTTGAACTCGTTCTCGTCCAGATAGAACAGGATCACGTCGCCGATGACATAGCCATCGGGCGTGACCGGCACGAACTGCTTGGCGCGGTCGGGCTGGAAGTTCTTGAAGCTGTTGATGCCGAGATGCTCCAGCATCTTGAAGGCATCCGGCCCGCGCACGGCCAGGTCGACCATGTGGTAGCTCTGGTTGTAAAGCACGGCGGTGTGGCCCCAGGCCCACTGCTCGGCGCGCCAGTTGGAATATTCCGCCGGCACGCCGGGGTAGACATTGGGGCCAACCTGCTGGTTGCGCAGGAAATCGACAAGGTTGGCTTGCGCGCCGATGACGCTGGCCAGGCTCTGGGTCATGACAGGTATCTCTCCCTCGAACTTCGTGCTTGCTGCATGCCGCAAATTCACGCTGATGAAAAGTTCGCAAATACGAATTTGAGAAAAAAGTTTGTGTCACATACGATCGGCGGCGGGCATCGGATTGACTCGGTGCGATAACATGGTGTGATCGGCAGATGGAATGTTCACGACGCGCTGCGCTGACCGGCCTTGCGGCTGGTTCCCTCCTACCGATTCTGGCGCGGGCCGCGCCGATCCTTTCCGACGGACCACCACGCATGCGCGTGATCGTGGACAACGATTTTGCCGGTGATCCTGACGGACTTTTCCAACTGGCGCATGCCTTGCGCAGCCCTTCGGCCGATGTCCGGCTGATCGTGGGGTCGCACTTGCACAGCCCGCAGGATGCCGAGCCGGACGACGGGCATCAGGCGGACAAGGCCGCCGCCAAAGTGCGCGAACTGCTCGGGGTGATGGGCCTTGCCGGGCGCGTGCCGGTGGTGCGCGGGGCGGAAGGGGTGCTTGGCCGCAAGGACCGGCGCAATTCGGCCGAGGCCGTAGCGGCGATCTTGGCCGAGGGCATGCGCAGCGACGTGAACACGCCGCTGTTCTATACCGCCGGCGCCGGGTTGACCGACCTGGCCGCCGCGCTTCAGGCCGAGCCACGCCTGGCGCAGCGCATGACGCTGGTGTGGATCGGCGGGGCCGAGCATCCGGGCGGCGCCCTGCCACCGCCGGGCGCGACGAGCGGGGAATACAACTTCACGATCGATCCGGCGGCCGCGCAGTTCGTGTTCGGGCAAAGCGACATCCCGATCTGGCAGGTGCCGCGCGATGCCTATCGGCAAATGCTGGTCAGTTTTGCGGAATTGCGGGCTCTGGCGCAAAGCGGGCCACTCGGCGCCTGGCTGGTCGGCAATGTGGAGCGCATGCGTGGCGCGCTTGCTGAGCGGGGCATGAACCTGGGGGAGACCTATGCCCTGGGAGACAGCCCCCTGGTCACGCTCACCGCGCTGCAATCGGCATTTGAGCCCGATCCGGCCTCTTCGCGTTACCACCTGGTGCCCACGCCGCGTCTGGGCAGCGATGGGGCGTATCAGCTTCGGCCTGACGGTCGGCCGATGCGGGTCTATGACTGGATCGACACGCGGCTGACCTTTGCCGACATGTTCGCCAAGCTTTCGCACTGAATCCGTACCTGGGCATCCGTGCTTGGCCAAAACAAAAGCGGGCCGGCGCCACGAAGGCGCCGGCCCGCTTTGTGCGTCGGTGTAAGAAAGCGTCAGCCTTCGACGTGTTCGGCCAGAACCGTGAGGCCCTTGGCGTTGACTTCCGCGAAGCCGCCCTGGACCTGGATTTCCTCGGGCTGGCCGCCCTGGGTGCGATAGACCTTGATCGTGCCGTCCTTGACCGTGGACATGAACGGCGCGTGGCCTTCCAGCACACCGAATTCGCCCTCGGTGCCGGGAACGACAACCTGCCACACCGCTTCCGAGCGGACGAGGCGAGCCGGGGTGACGAGTTCAAAGTGGAGCATGGCGTGTCTTCCAAGGTCCCCTCCCGCAAGCAGGAGGGGTGAGAGTCAAGATCAGGCTTCAGCAGCCAGCTTCTTGGCCTTTTCCACCGCTTCGTCGATGCCGCCGACCATGTAGAACGCGGCTTCGGGCAGGTGGTCGTATTCGCCGTCGACCACCGCCTTGAACGAGCGGACGGTGTCTTCGAGCTGGACGAACTTGCCGGGGATGCCGGTGAACACTTCGGCCACGTGGAACGGCTGGCTGAGGAAGCGCTGGATCTTGCGGGCGCGCGCCACGGTCAGCTTATCTTCTTCCGACAGTTCGTCCATGCCCAGGATGGCGATGATGTCCTGCAAGGACTTGTACTTTTGCAGGGTTTCCTGGACGCGACGGGCGGTTTCGTAATGCTCGGCACCGACAATGCGCGGTTCGAGAACGCGGCTGGTCGAGTCCAGCGGGTCCACCGCCGGATAGATGCCGAGTTCCGAGATCGCGCGGTTGAGCGTGGTGGTGGCGTCGAGGTGGGCGAACGAAGTGGCCGGCGCAGGGTCGGTCAAGTCGTCGGCCGGCACGTAGATCGCCTGGACCGAGGTGATCGAGCCCTTGTTGGTCGAGGTGATGCGTTCCTGAAGCGCGCCCATGTCGGTCGACAGGGTGGGCTGGTAACCCACGGCCGAGGGAATGCGGCCGAGCAGCGCCGACACTTCCGAACCGGCCTGGGTGAAGCGGAAGATGTTGTCCACGAAGAACAGCACGTCCTGGCCTTCCTGGTCGCGGAAGTATTCGGCCATGGTCAGGCCCGAAAGCGCGACGCGAGCGCGGGCGCCCGGCGGTTCGTTCATCTGGCCATAGACGAGCGCAACCTTGGACCCTTCCGAGGTGGCGTTGCCTTCGGCGTCCTTGGCGATGACGCCGGCGTCGAGGAATTCGTGATAGAGGTCGTTGCCTTCGCGGGTGCGTTCACCCACGCCGGCAAAGACCGAGACGCCGCCGTGGCCCTTGGCGATGTTGTTGATCAGTTCCTGGATCAGCACGGTCTTGCCCACGCCAGCGCCGCCGAACAGGCCGATCTTGCCGCCCTTGGCATAAGGCGCGAGCAGGTCGATCACCTTGATGCCGGTGACCAGGATCGCCGCTTCGGTCGACTGGTCGATGAATTCGGGAGCCTTGGCGTGGATCGGGGCGAACTGGTCGGCGCCCACCGGGCCGCGTTCGTCGATCGGGTCACCAACCACGTTGAGGATGCGGCCGAGCGTCTTGGGGCCGACCGGCACCGAGATCTGCGCGCCGGTGCTGGTCACGGCCTGGCCACGGGTGAGGCCTTCGGTCGAGTCCATGGCGATGGTGCGCACGGTGCTTTCGCCCAGGTGCTGCGCCACTTCCAGAACCAGGCGGTTGCCGTTGTTGCTGGTTTCGAGCGCGGTGAGGATCGGCGGCAGTTCGCCGTCGAATTGCACGTCGACGACGGCGCCGATGACCTGGCTGATCTTGCCGGTCGATGAGATGACAGGTGCGGTTGCCATTTGTGTCTTTCCTTGCCTGCTGGTCGTCGTCAGAGCGCTTCGGCGCCGGCGATGATTTCGACGAGTTCGGTGGTGATCGCGGCCTGGCGGCTGCGGTTGTACTGGATGGTCAGCTTCTTGATCAGTTCGCCGGCGTTGCGCGTGGCATTGTCCATCGCGGTCATCGAGGCGCCCTGTTCGCTGGCCATGTTTTCGAGCAGCGCACCGAAGAGCTGGACGCGCAGGTAGCGCGGCAGCAGATCGGCCAGGATCGCTTCCTCGTCGGGTTCGTAATCGACCACGGCACCGCCATCGTTGACCACGGCGGCGGTCGGGGCCGGCACGGGAACGATCTGCTGCGTGGTGGGGATCTGTGCAAGCGCGCTGCGGAAGCGCGAGAAGATCAGGTGCGCCACGTCGAACTGGCCGGCTTCATACATGGTCAGCAGTTCGTTGGCGATCTTCTCGGCTTCGGCAAAGCCGGCCTCGCGCACGGTGGTGGTGTCGAAACCGCCGGCGATCGCATTGGGGAAATCGCGCCGGATCGGGGCGCGGCCCTTGCGGCCGACGAGGTAGAACTTCACCGTCTTGCCCTGGGCGATCAATTCCTGCGCCTTGGCCTTGGCGGCCTTGACGATGTTGGCATTGAACGCGCCGCACAGGCCGCGATCGGAATTGGCGACGACCAGGAGGTGAACCTGGTCCTTGCCGGTGCCGGCGAGCAGCTTGGGGCTGCCTTCGCCAACCTGCACCTTGCTGGCGAGGCTGGCCATCACGTCGGCGAGGCGACCGGCATAGGGGCGCGCGGCCTCGGCAGCGGCCTGCGCCTTGCGCAGCTTGGCCGCGGCGACCATCTGCTTGGCCTTGGTGATCTTCTGGGTCGACTTGACCGAGTTGATCCGCAGCTTGAGTTCCTTGAGCGAGGCCACTCGTCTATCTCCACTTCATCTCCCCCCGCCGCGCCGCAGGGGCGGGCAGGGGGGATGAGTCTTGCGTTATCAGGCGAACTGCTTGGCGAAAGCGTCGAGCGCTTCCTTGAGCTTGGCCTTGGCGCCGTCGCCCAGATCCTTGCTGTCGCGGATTTCGGCGAGCAGGTCGGCCTTCTGGGTGCGCAGGAAGCTGAGCAGCTCGGCTTCGTATTCGGTGACCTGATCCACCGGGATCGAGTCCAGGTAGCCCTGGGTGCCGGCGAAGATCACACAGGTCTGCTCTTCAAAGCCGAGCGGCGAGAACTGCGGCTGCTTGAGCAGCTCGGTCAGGCGTGCACCGCGGTTGAGCAGCTTCTGCGTCGAAGCGTCGAGGTCAGACCCGAACTGGGCGAAGGCCGCCATTTCGCGGTACTGCGCCAGCTCCAGCTTGATCGAGCCGGCGACCTTCTTCATCGCCTTGGTCTGGGCCGAGGAACCCACGCGCGACACCGAGAGGCCGACGTTGATGGCCGGACGGATGCCCTGGTAGAACAGACCGGTTTCCAGGAAGATCTGGCCGTCGGTGATCGAGATCACGTTGGTCGGAATGTAGGCCGACACGTCACCGGCCTGGGTTTCGATGATCGGCAGGGCGGTCAGCGAACCGGCGCCGTTGTCGTCGTTCATCTTCGCGGCGCGTTCGAGCAGGCGGCTGTGCAGGTAGAACACGTCGCCCGGATAGGCTTCGCGGCCCGGCGGGCGGCGCAGCAGCAGCGACATCTGGCGATAGGCGACGGCCTGCTTGGACAAGTCGTCGTACACGATCACGGCGTGCATGCCGTTGTCGCGGAAGAATTCACCCATGGTGCAGCCGGTGTAGGGCGCCAGGTATTGCAGCGGAGCCGGTTCCGAAGCGGTGGCGGCCACGACGATGGAATATTCCATCGCGCCGTTTTCTTCGAGCTGGCGCACGATCTGCGCCACGGTCGAGCGCTTCTGGCCGACAGCGACGTAGATGCAGTAGAGCTTCTTGCCTTCGTCCGAACCGGCGTTGACCGCCTTCTGGTTGATGAAGGTGTCGATGGCGACGGCAGTCTTGCCGGTCTGGCGGTCACCGATGATCAGCTCGCGCTGGCCACGGCCCACGGGCACCAGGGCGTCGATCGCCTTGAGGCCGGTCTGCACCGGTTCGTGCACCGACTTGCGCGGGATGATGCCCGGCGCCTTGACTTCGACGCGGCGGCGCTCGGTGTACTCGATCGGGCCCTTGCCATCGATCGGGTTGCCCAGCGCGTCGACCACGCGGCCCAGCAGGCCCTTGCCGATCGGCACGTCCACGATCGTGCCGGTGCGCTTGACGGTGTCGCCTTCCTTGATCTCGGAGTCCGAGCCGAAGATCACGACGCCGACGTTGTCGGCTTCGAGGTTGAGGGCCATGCCCTTGACGCTATTGGCGAATTCGACCATTTCACCGGCCTGGACCTGGTCCAGGCCGTGGATGCGGGCAATGCCGTCACCGACCGAGAGCACGGAGCCGACTTCCGAGACCTGGGCCTCGGTGCCGAAGCTGGCGATCTGGTCCTTGATGACCTTTGAGATTTCAGCGGCGCGGATTTCCATCGTTCAGCCTTTCGTGCAAACTTTTTGGCTTCAGCCCTTCATGGC
Organism: Novosphingobium pokkalii; assembly: GCF_014652855.1. Lineage (GTDB taxonomy): Bacteria > Pseudomonadota > Alphaproteobacteria > Sphingomonadales > Sphingomonadaceae > Novosphingobium > Novosphingobium pokkalii. The sequence continues at coordinate 41,786 of NZ_BMZP01000010.1, read as the reverse complement.
CTGGGCGAGCGAATTGAGACGGGTGCGGATCGAGCTGTCGATCATCTGGCTGCCGATCTTGACGACCAGCCCGCCGAGGATTTCGGGATCGACCGCAGTCTTGAGCTTGACCGACTTGCCGGCGCGAGCGGCCAGCTTTTCGGTCAGCGCGGCGATCTGTGCATCATCGAGGGGATGCGCGCTGGTGACCTGCGCGGTCACTTCATTGCGCGCCGCCGCCGCGATCGCGGCATAGGCGCGGGCCACGTCGGGCAGGGCGGCCAGGCGGCGATTGCCGGCCATCACGCCCAGGAAATTGGCGGTCAGCGAAGAAACGCCCAGCACCTGGCCCACGGCGGCCACCGCGCGGGCAGCTTCGTCGCGGCCCACCTGCGGGTTGCGGATCAGCGCGGCAAAATCGGCCGATTCGCGCAGGCCGTCGGCCAGGCGTTCGAGATCGCCTTCCACGGCCGCAGCCTGGCCCTGTTCATTCGCCAGCTCGTAAAGTGCGGAAGCGTAACGCCCCGCAAGGCTGGCCGTGATGCCGCTGGAAATCTCCACGCGCCTCAGTCCCCTTCGTCCAAGGATTTCAAGCAAGGCACATGACGCGCAAGAAATGCACGTGACGGCCCGCAGTCCCGGCGCGCCTAGCAACGTCACCGCCATATGACAAGTCACCAGTTGGCAAGCCCTGTTGAACCTTGGGCCGGAACACGCAAACGTATGCGTGTTGGGGGTGCGAAAATGTATCAGGAGCGGGACGCGGGGCTGTTTGCCGCGCGGGTGTGATTCGGCGTCTGGTTCAGGAACAGGGGGGCTTCGACAAGCTCAGCCCGAACGGATTTCACACATCAGAATTCACGCGCTCCGTTCGCCCTGAGCCTGTCGAAGGGCGTTGGCGGGGCGCATTGCTGCGCGGGGCTGCGACAGGCTCAGTCCGAACGGCATGAGGGGAGTATTGCGTGCTTCAGGGCACGGGCTGGCAGTTATAGCGCATGCGTTCGTTGGGTTCGCCCGGCAGCAGGGCGCGGATGGCTTGTTGGGCGTCGCCAAAGCGGCGGGCTTCGGCATCGCCGGCGCCGCACGCCGGGGCCACGATCTTCTGCCGTGCGGCGCGGGCCTGGTTCATCGCGTCGAGGCCCATGAGGAAGCGCTCCACCGTGTAAGTGTGGCTTTCCGGATCGAAGTGGGTGACGGCAATGGCATCTTCGCCATTGGGCACCAGCACGCGCGACCAGCCGTCTCCGGCCAGGCCATATTGGCTGCGCCCGTTCATGCAGCCGTCCTGGCTCCAGGTGATCGGCACGTCGGTAATGTCGGACACGGTGACGCGGCTGCGCTGCGGATCGAGCACGCAGATGAACTTGCCCGCGCGCGCCGGGGCGCCAGGTGCCGTGCTGCCCGACGACGCCGGCGTGGCGCTGGCCGCCACGATGTCTTCGGCGCGGCTGTCGATCGATTGCAGGCTGGGGCGCAGTGCCCAGGCGGCGACGGTGCCGAGCAGCAGCACCAGCGCGCCGCCACCGGCAAGGCGCGTGGCGCGAGCATTGTCGCGCTGGGCATAGATGAACGCGGCGCCCCCTGCGCCCAGCGTGGCGACCAGCAGCAGCACGGCGATGGCCATGCCGTTGTCGCGCTGGGTCAGCACGTCGATCTCGGCCTGGCGGCGGGCCAGTTCCAGTGCGCGGGCGCGGGCATTCTGCTTGGCCTGGGCTTCGGCGGCCTGGCGCGCCTGGTCCCCTGCGGCGCGCTCGCTTTCGGCGCGATCGAGATCGGCGATGGAGGTGCAGGGCAGGTCGCTGGCATGGGCCTGGACCCCGTTCTGTTGCAGGAAGCGGGCCAGCTCGCGCATGGAAATGGCGAAGTAGAAGGCCGAATCGGTGCCGTTGTCGCTGACCGTGCCAAAGGAATTGACCCCCACCACGCGGCCGCAGGCATCGAGCAGCGGGCCGCCCGAATTCCCCGCGCCGATCGGCGCGGTGTGCAGGATCGTGTCGAATTCCTTGGAACTGCGCCCGGCCGAGACATAGCCGCGCGTCTTCACCGCCGCCTGCGGGCTGACCAGGTCGGACAGCGACAGGCCCTGCGCCAGATCGACATTGCCGGGATAGCCCACTGCGCTCACATCGGCGCCGTCGGCCACCTGCCCGGCATAGAGTGAAAGCGGCGTGAGGTGCCCGCCGCCCTGGATCTTGAGCAGGGCCAGGTCGTTGCGCGGGGAATAGGCGACAACCTTGGCTTCATAGCCGCCGCGCCCCTCGGGCGGGACGACGCCGGCAATCAGCGTATCGTCCTGGCGCAGCGCCTCCACCACATGGGCGTTGGTCACCACATATTCCGGCGTGACGGCAAAGCCGCTGCCGTGGCCGATCATCGTGGAATTGCGCCCTTCGGTCTGGACGATGACCACGCGGACCACCCCCCGGCTGGCGGCGGCAATGTCTGCCGGGTCGGCCAGGGCCGGCGCGGCGGGCAGGGCCAGCAGGAGCGAAACGAGGAGCGAGGCGATGAGGCGGCGCAACATGGCGCCGGTCATTGCCGGGATTCGCTTTGATCGCAAGGCGCGGGATGCATGCGGCGCGCAAGGATGGCATGAAGAGGCTGCAAACTGCACCGGAAAACGCCATGACGACTCCCGAAGCCCTTGATCCGCAAGCCTGCTGGCAGGCCGTTCTTGCGCGTGACCGCGCCTGGGACGGGGTGTTCGTCACCGGGGTGCTGACCACCGGGATCTATTGCCGGCCATCGTGCCCGGCGCGGCATCCGGCGCGGGGCAACGTGCGGTTCTTTGCCGATGGCGCTGCGGCGCAAGAGGCCGGTCTGCGCGCCTGCCTGCGTTGCCGGCCAGATGACCTGGCGCGCGATGCCGCCGCCGTGGCCGGGGCGATTGCCATGATCAAGGAAGCGGAGGAAGCCCCGGCGCTGGCGCAACTGGCCGCGCAGGCCGGCTATTCGCCCGCCCATTTCCAGAAGCTGTTCACCCGGCACACCGGGCTGTCTCCCGCTGCCTATGCCCGCGCGCTGCGCCAGCGGCGCATGGGCGACGCGCTCGCCGGGGCAGGCAGCGTGACCGAGGCGATCCACGCCGCAGGCTATGGCGCGCCCTCGCGGTTCTATGCCGAAAGCGCCCGGCTGGGCATGGCGCCTTCGGCCTGGCGCAATGGCGGGGCGGGCGTGACGATCCGCTGGGCGCAAGTGGCCACCAGCCTGGGGCCGATGCTGGTGGCAGCAACCGACAAGGGCGTGTGCCGCCTGTCGTTCGGTGAGGGCGAAGCGGCCCTGCGCGCGCGCTTTCCCAAGGCAGACCTGGTGCCGGGCAGTGGCGAATTTGCCGCGCTGCTGGACGCGGTGGTCGACGCGGTGGAAGTGCCGGGGCGGGCCGATCATATCCCGCTCGACGTGGCGGGCACCGCGTTCCAGGAAGCGGTGTGGCGGCAATTGCAGGCGATCCCGCCGGGCGAAACCCGCAGCTATGCCCAGATCGCCGCCGCCGTGGGCAAGCCCGGTGCCGTGCGCGCCACGGGCAGCGCCAATGGCGCGAACCACGTATCGGTGCTGATCCCCTGCCACCGCGTGGTGCGCAGCGATGGCAGCCTGGGAGGCTATGCCTGGGGTCTGGAGATCAAGCGGGAATTGTTGGAGCGGGAGCGGCCCTAGGTTGGCGGTGGGCCCCGGATCAAGTCCGGGGCGACGTTAACATTTCAGAGCTGTCAGGCATGCTTCGTCGCCCCGGACTTGATCCGGGGCCCACCGCCAACCTCAACCCCTTGCCCAGCCCTTGCGTGCCGGTTGCAATGTCTGGAGGAACGCCGCCGCGCTGTCGCAGTATTCGGCCTGTTTGTCCGCGTTCATCCGGCGCCACGTGGCGTAGGGGTTGGCGAGGCGCGGGTTGCCTGCGAGCTTGTCTTCGTTGCGGGCGAGGAAATCCCAGTAGAGCGCGTTGAACGGGCAGGCGTTCTTGCCGACCTTCTTCTTCACGTCGTAGGCGCATTGGCCACAATAGTTGCTCATCCGGTCGATATAGGCGCCGCTGGCGGCATAGGGTTTGGACGCCAGCTTGCCGCCGTCCGCGAACAGCGCCATGCCCGCCACGTTGGGCAGTTCCACCCATTCGAACGCATCGGCATAGACCACCAGGAACCAGTCGGCGACATCCTGCGGTGAAAGCCCGGCGAGCAGGGCGAAATTGCCCATGACCATCAGGCGCTGGATGTGATGGGCATAGGCCGTCTTGCGCGTCGTGCGCACGCAATCGGCGATGCAGGCCATCTGCGTCTCGCCGGTCCACCAGAATTCGGGCAGGGGGCGGGTGGCGTCCAGTTCGTTGGCTTGCGCCAGATCAGGCATGGTCAGCCAATAGATGCCGCGCACATATTCGCGCCAGCCGATCACTTGGCGGATGAAGCCTTCCACCGCCTCGATCGGGGCGCGGCCTTCGCGCCATTCGGTTTCGGCCAGGCGGCACATTTCCACTGGATCGATCAGCCCGATGTTGAGTGCGGGGCTGATCACCGCGTGATACATCGTGTCTGCCCCGGCCATCATCGCATCCTGATAGCGGCCGAACAGCGGCAGGCGGGTTTTCAGGAAGCGATCGAAAGCCTGCGCCGCTTGTGCCGCCGTGACCGGCCAGGCGAAGTCTTCCAGGCTGCCGAAATGGTCGGGGAAGCGCGCGGCGACCAGATCGAGCACTTCGCGCGTGATCGCATCGGGCTTGAACTGCGCCACGGCGGGCGGCCGGCAATCGGCGTCGGGACCGCCGCGATTGTCCGCGTCGAAGTTCCACTTGCCGCCCACCGGCTTGTCACCATCCATCAGCAGGCCGGTCTTGCGGCGCATGTCGCGATAGAAATACTCCATGCGCCACTGCTTGCGCCCGGCTGCCCATTCGAAGAAATCGGGCAGGGGGCAGACGAAGCGGGTGTCGGGCAACACGCGCACGCGCACGTCCAGGCTTTCGCGCCAGGCATCGATCATCTGCCGCACGCGCCATTCGCCCGGCTCGGAGATCTGCACCCCGCGCGCCTTGTGGCGGGCGACGGCAGCGGAGACTTCGCCGGTGAAACTGCCGGAATTGGCTGGATCGTCGAGCGTGATGTAGTCGACCGTGAAGCCGCGTTCGCGCAGTTCCTCGGCAAAGTGGCGCATGGCCGAAAAGATCAGCGCGATCTTGGCCTTGTGGTGGCGGACATATTGCGTCTCGTCCCACACTTCCATCATCAGCACGACGGTGTCGGCCGGGCTGCGATCGGCCAGGCTGGACAGGCCATGCGAAAGCTGGTCGCCCAGCACGGGAACGAGAACGGGGCCTTTGGTCATTGCGGTCAAACGAAGCTGTAGGGATCGATATCGACTGCGACGCGCACCCCTTGGGGAAAGCGCAGCGGTTCGAGCCACTGGCGGATGACTTTCTGCACTTCGCTCGACCGCCGCGCGTTGACCAGCAGGCGATAGCGATAGCGCCCGCGCAACAGCGAGAGCGGCGCAGGGGCAGGGCCAAGGATCATCACGTCGTCAAGCCGCGGCGCGGTGCCGCCGATGGCGCGGGCGGCGTCGCGGGCTTCGGCTTCGTCCTCGCTCGACACGATGATCGCGGCCCAGCGGCCGAATGGCGGGGCATGGGCTTCGCGCCGGGCTTCGGTTTCGGCGGCATAGAACGCATCGCGCTCGCCGCTGGCCAGCGCGGCGATCACCGGGGCATCGGGATGGCGCGTCTGGATCAGCACTTCGCCCGGCTTCTCGCCGCGCCCGGCGCGCCCGGCGACTTGCGCGACCTGCTGATAGGTGCGTTCGGCGGCGCGCAGGTCGCCCCCTTCCAGCCCCATGTCGGCATCGACCACGCCGACCAGCGTCAGGTCGGGGAAGTGATAGCCTTTTGTTACCAATTGCGTTCCCACGATCACGTCGATGGCCTTGTTCTCTGCCTGGGCCACGAATTCGGCCGCCTTGGCCGCACTCGTCAACGTGTCCGAAGTGACAAGCGCCACGCGCGCTTCGGGCAGGATCGTGGCGACTTCATCGGCGATCCGCTCCACGCCGGGGCCGCAGGCGACCAGGCAATCGGGCTCGCCGCATTCGGGGCAGGCATGGGGCGTGGGCACTTCATGGCCGCAATGGTGGCAGGCCAGCCGCCGCGACAGGCGATGCTCCACCAGCCAGGCCGAGCAATTGGGGCACTGGAAGCGATAGCCGCAGGTGCGGCACAAGGTGAGCGGGGCATAGCCACGCCGGTTGAGGAACAGCAGGCTCTGCTCGCCCTTGGCCAGCCGGTCGCGCAGGCCTTCCACCAGCGGCGGGGCCAGCCAGTGGCCGCGCTCGGGCGCGTGCTCGCGCAGATCGAGAATCTTGATGTCGGGCAGGCCCGCCCCGCCAAAGCGGCTGGGCAGCACCAGCCGTTCATAGCGGCCGGTACTGGCCATGTGCAGGCTTTCCAGCGCCGGGGTGGCGCTGGCCAGGACCACGGGAATGCGCTCGAAATGGCCGCGCATCACGGCCACGTCGCGCGCGTTGTAGCGCACGCCATCGTCCTGCTTGAACGAGATTTCGTGCGCTTCATCGACCACGATCAGGCCGAGCGACGCGAAGGGCAGGAACAGCGCCGAGCGCGCGCCCACCACCACTTGCGCCTCGCCCTTGGCCACCGCGCGCCAGGCGCGGCGCCGTTCGGAGGACTTGAGCGAGGAATGCCAGGTGACCGGAGCGGTGCCAAAGCGCGCCTCGAACCGCGCGAGGAAGCTTTGCGTCAGGGCGATTTCGGGCAGCAGGACCAGCACTTGGCGCCCCTGTTCCATCGCCGCGGCAATGGCTTCGGCATAAGTCTCGGTCTTGCCCGATCCGGTCACGCCATCGAGCAGGAACGTGGTGAAACGCCGCGCACCCACCGCCGCCACCAGCCGCCCGGCGACTTCGGCCTGGCCCGGCGTCAGGTCCGGCACGGCATGGCGCGGATCGGCGGGGGGATAGGGCCGGTCGGCATCGACCGTGACCGGTTCGAGCAGCCCGGCATTGACCATGCCGCGCAGCACCCCGTCCGACACTTCGGCGATTTCGGCCAGTTCGCGGATCGTTGCCTGCTGGTCGATGAGCAGGTCCATCGCCTGCGCCCGCTGCGGCGTGAGGCGGCCCGGTTCCTTGCCCGAGAGGCGATATTCGGTGACCGTGCTGCCGCCTTGCAGCGCCGCCGTGCTCGACAATGCCATGCGCGCCACGGCCGAAAGCGGCGCCATGTAATAGTCGGCCGTCCATTCGATCAGGCGGCGCAAGGGCGCGCCCAGCGGCGGCACCGGCACCACGCCCAGGATCGGGCGCAGCTTGTGCTCGGGCACGTCGGCGCTGGGCAGGCGGTCTTCCTCCCACACCACGCCCAGGATCTGGCGCGGGCCAAGCGGGCAGACCACGACCTGGCCCGGCACCACATCGAGATGGGCGGGCACCTTGTAATCGAGCGGACCCAGCGCCGCGTTGAACACCACGCATCGAATGCGGCGAGAAGGGGGCTGGATCATCACCTGGTGCATATAGGCAGGCTATCGCATGGGGCAAACAGGGAACGCGGGGGAAACGGGCTCGTTCATCCGGCATGGCGCGCACAACCGCACCTGACAGCGCGGCGGGCCTGCCCTATAGCCCGCTCCAGAATCGCCGTTATCAAATCATAACCCTTGCGCAGGAAACATCCTCATGAAGTTCTTTGTCGACACGGCCGATACCGCCGAAATCGCCGATCTGGCCGCCACCGGCCTGCTCGATGGTGTGACCACGAACCCCAGCCTGATTGCCAAGGCGGGACGTGACTTCATCGAGGTGACCAAGGAAATCTGCCACCTCACCCATGGGCCGGTCTCGGCCGAAGTGGTCGCGCTTGACCACGCCGGGATGATGCGCGAGGCCGAAATCCTGCGCAAGATCGCCGACAACGTGTGCATCAAGGTGCCGCTGACCGTTGACGGCCTCAAGACCTGCAAGAAGCTGACCGCCGATGGCACCATGGTCAACGTCACGCTGTGCTTCTCGGCCAACCAGGCGCTGCTCGCCGCGAAGGCCGGGGCCACGTTCGTTTCGCCCTTCGTGGGCCGTCATGACGACAACGGCTTCGATGGCATGGACCTGATCCGCGACATCCGCCTGATCTATGACAACTACAACTTCGAGACCGAAATCCTCGTCGCCTCGATCCGTCACGGCATCCATGTGCTGGAAAGCGCGCGCATCGGCGCCGACGTGATCACCGCGCCGCCGGCGGTGATCAAGGGCCTGTTCAAGCATGTCCTGACCGAAAAGGGCATCGAAGGGTTCCTTGCGGATTGGGCCAAGACCGGCCAATCTATCGGGTAAGGATGAACCCGCGCCCCGGTTTTCGCAGCCGGGGCGCACTTTTGCGAAACTGGATTGATTCTTGGCTGCCGAATCCCCGCTCGATACCTTCCGCTCGGTTCTCACCGGCACGTCCCGCGCGCTGGCGGAACAGCCCGAAGTGGAAGTGGCCTGGACATCGGACCAGGCGAGCCAGACCGGCAAGCTGATGCGCGTGCCCATGCCGGGCCGCGCCCTTCCGGCCGACCAGGTCGCCCAGGCGCGCGGCGCCGCCGATTCCATGGCGCTGCGTCTGCGTTTCCACAACGAAGCGCTGCACAACGCCGGGGCGCCGGGCGAAACCCTGGCTCGCGCCTGTTATGATGCGGTGGAGCGGGTGCGCTATGAAGTGCTCGGCTCTGACGGCTATAGCGGGATGCGCGGCAACCTCGATGCGGTGACGGCGCAGCGCGTGGCCGCCGATCCGATCAGCCGCGCCACCAAGCCCGAGGAAGTGCCGCTGCCCACCGCGCTTTCGCTGCTGCTGCGCGAGAAGCTGACCGGCGTGCCGATCCCGGCGCTGGCCCGGCTCGGCACCGACATGGTGCGAAGCTGGATCGAGGCCAAGGCGGGCGAAGACATGGCCGGCCTGGCCCAAAGCCTGGAAGACCAGAAGGCGTTCCAGAAGCTGGCGCTCTCGATGCTCGGCCACCTCGACCTCACGCAAGTCTCCGCGCCCGAGCAGAACGACAACCAGGACGAGGACAGCGAGGACGAGGACGACGCGGGCACCGAAAAGCCCGAGGACGCCGAAACCAGCGCCGACGACCAGCAGCCGATCGAGCAGGCCGGCGACAGTTCCGATGGCGAAGGCGAGGGCGAGGACCAGGAGGAAGTCGAGCGCCCGGACGATGCGGCCGACGCCGACATGGCCGACGAGGGCGAGGAAGGCATGCTGCCGACCCGGCCCAACCGGCCGTGGACCGACTTGCCCGAAGACTTCGACTACAAGACCTATACCACTCGCTTCGACGAAGTGATCGCGGCCACCGACCTGTGCGACGAGGAAGAGCTGACGCGCCTGCGCGCCTATCTCGACAACCAGATGAAGGGCCTGCAAAGCGTGGTGACGCGGCTGGCCAATCGGTTGCAGCGCCGCTTGATGGCCGCGCAGAACCGCAGTTGGGATTTCGACCAGGAAGAAGGCCTGCTCGATGCCGCGCGGCTGGCCCGCGTGGTGATCGCGCCGGGCCATTCGCTGTCGTACAAGATCGAGCGCGAGGTGGAGTTCAAGGACACCGTCGTCACCCTGCTGATCGACAACTCCGGCTCTATGCGCGGGCGACCTATCTCGATCGCGGCGATCAGTGCCGACATCCTGGCGCGCACGCTGGAGCGCTGCGGGGTGAAGACCGAAGTGCTCGGCTTCACCACCCGCGCCTGGAAAGGCGGCCAATCGCGCGAGGCCTGGCTCGCCGGTGGCAAGCCCGCGCATCCGGGGCGCCTCAACGACTTGCGCCACATCGTCTACAAGAAGGCCGATGAGCCCTGGCGCCGCGCGCGCAAGAATCTCGGCCTGATGATGCGCGAGGGCCTGCTCAAGGAAAACATCGACGGCGAGGCGCTGCTCTGGGCGCACACCCGCATGCTCGCCCGCCCCGAAGACCGCCGCATCCTGATGGTCATTTCCGACGGCGCGCCGGTGGATGACAGCACACTGTCGGTCAACCACGCCGGCTATCTGGAGCAGCACTTGCGCCGGGTGATCGACTGGATCGAGAAGCAGAGCCCGGTGCAGCTCGTGGCCATCGGCATCGGCCACGACGTGACCCGCTACTATCGCCGCGCCGTGACGATCATGGACGTGGAGCAACTGGGCGGCACGATCGTGGAGCAGTTGGCGGATCTGTTCGAGGTGGATTGAGGGCGGGGCTGGCGGGTGTTTCTGCAACCTGACTCCAATATTCCGTTCGCCCTGAGCTTGTCGAAGGGCGCTGGCCCTGCGCTCGCTTGCAACGGGCTTCGACAAGCTCAGCCCGAACGGATTGCGGACCTGTAAAGCCCCCTCCTCTGAAGAGGATGGGGAGATAGACCAGGAACCTTGACCTTGCGCCCGGATGCAAGGCAAAGCGCGGGCCATGACCGACCAATCCGCTCCGCTCGTGCTGTTCAACAGCCTCACCCGCGCGCTCGAACCGTTCGTGCCGGTTCATCCCGGCGAAGCGCGGGTCTATTCCTGCGGGCCGACGGTCTACAACTATCCCCATATCGGCAACATGCGCGCCTATGTCTTTGCCGACGTGCTGGGCCGCACGCTCTCGTGGAAGGGCTACAAGCTGACCCACGTGATCAACATCACCGACGTGGGCCACCTGACCGACGATGCCGATGCCGGCGAGGACAAGCTGGAAAAGGCTGCGAAGGCCAACGCGCAATCGATCTGGGACATCGCGCGGCATTATACGCAGGCCTATTGGGCCGATATCGACGCGCTGGGCATTCGCCAGCCGGCGCACTGGTCGATCGCCACCGACTATGTTCCGGCGATGATCGAGTTTGCCCGGAGCATTGCCGAAAAGCATTGCTACGAGCTGCCCGGCGGGCTCTATTTCGATGTTTCGACCGTGGCCGACTATGGCAAGCTGGCTCGCGCCGCAACCGACGAGGGCGAGGGCCGGATCGAGCAGGTGGAAGGCAAGCGCCACCAGGCCGATTTCGCCATCTGGCGCAAGACACCGCCGGGCGAGACGCGGCAGATGGAATGGGACAGCCCGTGGGGGCGCGGCGCGCCGGGCTGGCACCTGGAATGCTCGGTGATGTCGGGCAAGCTGCTGGGCTTTCCGTTCGACATCCACACCGGCGGGATCGATCACCGCGAGATCCACCACCCCAACGAGATCGCGCAGAACCAGGCGTTCTGCTGCGCCGGCAGCCTGGCCGATCCGGCCAATTCCGGGGCGCGGATGTGGATGCACAACAATTTCCTGGTCGAACGCTCCGGCAAGATGAGCAAGTCCTCGGGCGAGTTCCTGCGGCTGCAACTGCTGATCGACAAGGGTTATCACCCGCTGGCCTATCGCCTGCTATGCCTCCAGGCGCATTATCGCAGCGAGCTGGAATTTTCGTGGGAAGGCCTGGGCGCCGCGCTCACGCGCTTGAAGCGCATGGTCATGGCCGTGGCGCAGCTCAAGGAACGAGCCGAGCCGGGCGCCGACGCCAGCGGCTGGCGCAGCCATGCCAAGCTCGCGCCGCTGGTGGACCGCTTTGATGCGGCGATCAGCGAGGATCTCAACACCGCCGTGGCCCTGACCGTGCTGGACGAGGTAATCGCGCTCAAGAAGATCGATCCGGCGCTCAAGCTGGCGGCGATCGCGGCGCTCGATGGCGTGCTCGGTCTCAACCTCATGGGCCTGTCGCGCACCGACCTGCGCCTGCGGCCCAAGGCGGCCACGATCACCGAGGAAGAAATCGCCCGCGTGATCGCCGCCCGCCAGGAAGCCCGCGCCGCCAAGGACTTCGCCCAAAGCGACACCCTGCGCGACGAACTGGCCGCGCAGGGCGTGGACGCCATGGACGGCGATCCGCTGGGCTGGGACTGGCGGCTGGGGTGACCGTTTCCCCCCTCCTCTTCAGAGGAGGGGCTGGGGGTGGTGCGAAGTCTCGCGCTAGGCCCAGCACCACCCCCCGACCCCCTCCTCTGAAGAGGAGGGGGAGGATAATGCCGATCCCCGTTCGGGCTGAGCTTGTCGAAGCCCCCTGCGTTGGCGCGCCACGCCGATCACCCCTGGTCGAGCAGCAGCAGTTCCAGTTCCACTTCCAGCGTGCGCTCGGGCAGCACGGCTTCGTCGGTGCGGACCACGGTCACGTCGGCCACCAGCGCGCCGGGGACGGTAAATTCGTGGTCGGGCAGGGCGGCGATCAGGGCTTCGCCATCGTCGCAGGCTTCCCAGCCGGTGTAGCGCAGCACCACACTGTGGCGTGCGCCGGAGAAAGTGACGCTGGCCCAGGGGCGTTCGCGGTGGTCGATCAGTTGCGCGCTGCGCCCGGCGAGAGCCAGCACGCTGCGCACCACGCGCGGGGCAAGGCCGCTGGCGACTCGGCGGCGGGGGGCGGGCTTGGCTTCACCGAAAGAGGCGTGATCGCGCAGCATGGCGGGCATCCTTTTTGCTGGAAAGACAGGGAAGTTCTTGAAATGTTCTGCGGCCGTTTCCTTGGCGTACGGCGGCTGGGGCTGGGGTGAATGGTTAAGGGGCCTGTTTGAATCGGGGCATGAAATTTCCTCGAAAACCGGTGCAGTCCTGTGGACAAATCCTGATAAAAATCCTATAAGCATAGTGAAAGACCGAGTGTCTAGGAAAAATCCTTCGAGTTTGGACTCACCATGACGAAGCCTCTGGAATCTGCGGATAGCACTGGCGCGACGGGCGGGAATGGCGGCAAGCCGCTCGATCCGGCGCGGGCGCGGCTGGTTGAACTGGCCGATGCGCGGGGCGTGTCGCTCTCGGCGCTGTCAGGCCTGATCGGCCGCAATGCCAGCTACTTGCAGCAGTTCGTGCGCAAGGGATCGCCGCGCAAGCTGGAGGAAGTGGACCGGGGCACCCTGGCCCGGTTCTTCGCAGTGGACGAGAGTGAACTGGGGGCGCCCGATCCTGTGGTGCATGTGGCGGGCGCGCTGCGCGGCGAGGGCGCCGGGCTGTCTGCCCCACGCAGCCATGCCGAATGGGCCGACATTCCCCGCCTGGCGCTGGGTGCCTCGGCCGGGCCGGGTGCGCTCGCGAACTATGAAGTTCCGGTGGGGCGGCTGCGCTTTTCCAGTCGCTGGCTCAAGTCGCAGGGGCTCGATCCGGCCATGCTCAGCGTGATCGAGGTGGAAGGGGATTCGATGGAGCCGACGCTGCGCGACAGCGACGAAATCCTGGTCGACCGCACTCCGCGCCCCTTGCGCGCCGGGATTCACGTGATCCGGGTGGACGATGTGCTGCTGGTCAAGCGGCTGGAAGCGGGCGCGGCGGGCATGATCCGCGTGATCAGCGACAATCCCGCCTATCCGCGCATGGAACGCCCGATGGAGGAAGTGGACGTGGTCGGCCGCGTGGTGTGGAAGGGCGGCAAGATCTGAACCTTGTGGTGCGGCGGCTTGCCATTTGCCGCCGGGCTGGCCATTTCAGGGGCATGAGCCAGACCCCCGCCAGCACCCTGCCGCCCATGCAAGTGGCGATCCTGCCCGTTACGCCGTTGCAGCAGAACTGCACGCTGCTGTGGTGCACCGCCACGATGAAGGCCGCCGTGATCGATCCCGGCGGCGATCTCGACCGGATCAAGGCGCTGGTCGCCAAGGCCGGGGTGACCGTGGAAAAGCTGCTGATCACCCACGGCCATCTCGATCATTGCGGCGGCGCGGCGCAGCTTGCGCGCGAGCTGGGCGTGCCTATCGAAGGGCCGCACGAGGCGGACCTGTTCTGGATTGCCAAGCTGGCCGAGGATTCGGGCCGCTGGGGCGTGCCGGCAGAAATCTTCACGCCCAGCCGCTGGCTGGAGCAGGGCGACACGGTGACGGTGGGCAATCTCGTGCTCGACGTGATCCATTGCCCGGGGCACACGCCGGGCCATGTGGTGTTCTTCCACCAGCCCTCCCGCTTTGCCGTGGTGGGCGACGTGCTGTTCCAGGGCGGGATCGGCCGCTGGGATTTCCCGTTGGGCAATTTCGACGATCTGGTCGCCTCGATCACGCAGCGGCTCTGGCCGCTGGGCGATGACGTGCTGTTCAATCCCGGCCACGGGCCGCGCAGCACGTTCAGCCAGGAGCGCGCCACCAACCCTTATGTAGGTGACGCCGCCCTGGCCTGAGTCATGTGCTTCAGGCGTCGGCCGCGATGGAAATGGCCCAGATCGCCAGGCCGAGCAGCGTGAGCAGGGTGGTGAACGTGCCGACCATGCGCAGGCGGCCGAGCTTGCCGCCGTCCATGCCCACGCCGTGGCCCACGCGGCCCAGCAGATAGATGGCCACGGCGCCGAGCAGGAACGGGCTGCCGGGACGGGCAAGTTCCACCGCGCCCGACAGCACCAGCACGATCGGCGCGCTTTCGATGAAGTTGGCATGGGCGCGCATGCGCGCGATCAGCGCGGGATGGCCACCATCGCCCAGCGAGATTCGCGCTTCGCGCCGGACCATGCCGACGCGCACCATCAGCCAGATATTGAGAATCGCCGCAGCCCCGGCAGCGGCCAGGGTGATGGGCAGGACGATCGGCATGAATGTTTTCCCCTCTCCAAATCGCCGACGCGGCGCGTTTTGTCCGCAAATCCGCGCGGTCGGCGAAGCCAACCTAGCGAGGCGAAGCTTGCAAAGCACCAGAAAATCCGTATAGGCGCGGCCTTCGCCCGTGATTGGCGATGCCGGTCCACCCGCTCTCATCCAGAACGGAAGCCGTATGAACCCTTCGTCGTGAGATGCGGGGTTGTGCGGTGGCACGGTTTTCCCTATCGCGCCCGCAACCGATGTAATTTTCAGGAACAGGTGCCGAAATGGCCGTCCCAAAAAGAAAGACCTCCCCGTCCCGCCGGGGCATGCGCCGCAGCCACGATGCTCTCAAGGCCGAAGCGTTCCACGAATGCTCGAACTGCGGTGAACTCAAGCGTCCGCACATGCTGTGCAACGCTTGCGGTCACTACAACGGTCGCGAAATCATCGCCGTCGGCGCCTGAGCCGATCTGACGGAGGGATGATCGGATCATGAGCTTGCCCAGAATCGCCGTCGATGCGATGGGCGGCGACGAGGGCGTGCGCGTGATGATCGAAGGCGCCGCGCTTGCGCGTCGGCGCCACGATCGCTTCAAGTTCCTGCTGGTCGGGGACGAGGCGAAGATTGCTCAGGCCCTAGACCATCATCCCAATCTTCGTGGTGCATCGGAGATTCTCCATGCGCCCGAAGCCGTGGCTGGCGACGAACGCCCCACGCAAGCCCTGCGCCGCGCCCGCACCACGTCGATGGGATTGGCCATCGATGCGGTGAAGCGCGGCGAGGCTGGGGCTGCCGTCAGCGGCGGCAATACCGGCGCGCTGATGGCCATGGCCAAGCTCGCCCTGCGCACGATGCCCGGCATCGACCGCCCCGCGCTGGCTGCACTGCTGCCCACGCTCGGTACGCATGATCTGGTGATGCTCGATCTGGGCGCCAACACCGATTGCGATGCGCGCAACCTGTTCCAGTTTGCCCTGATGGGTGCGGCCTATGCCCGCATCGTCCATGGCCTCGACAGCCCGCGCGTGCGCCTGCTCAACATCGGCACCGAAGAGACCAAGGGCACCGACGACCTGCGCGATGCCGCTGCGCTGCTCAAGCACGCTGCCGCCTCGCTGGCGCTGACCTTCGATGGCTTTACCGAATCCGACAAGCTGTCGCGCGGCGATTTCGATGTCGTGGTGACCGACGGTTTTTCCGGCAACATCGCGCTCAAGGCGATGGAAGGCGCTGCCCGCTTCGTGGGCGACCTGCTGCGCCGCAGCTTTGCCTCGTCGCTGCGTTCCAAGATCGGCTTCCTGATCTCCAAGCCGGCGACCGAGACGCTCAAGCACCATCTCGATCCCAACAACCACAACGGGGCGGTTTTCCTCGGTCTCAACGGCGTCGTGGTGAAAAGCCACGGCAGCGCATCGGCCATGGGGGTGGCCAATGCCGTGGCAGTGACCGCGCGCCTGCTGGAGGAAAACCTGATCGAACGCATCGCGGCCGATGTGGCCGCGGTGGACCCGGATACGATTCGCCAGCCGGCCCGGCGCCGCGTGGCAAACACGGAAGGTGAAACCGCGCTGTGACTCTGCGCTCGGTGATTACCGGCAGCGGCTCCGCTCTGCCGCAACGTGCCGTTTCCAATGCTGAAATGGCACAGATGGTGGATACCACCGACGAATGGATCGTCGAGCGGACGGGTATCCGCAATCGCTATATCGCCGGTGAGGGGGAAACCACGTCGTCGCTGGCCATCCTGGCCGCGCGCCGTGCGATCGAGGCAGCCGGGATCGAGGCATCGAGCATCGACCTGATCGTGCTGGCCACGGCCACGCCCGACCAGACCTTTCCCGCCACGGCCACGATCGTCCAGCATGCGCTGGGCTGCAACGGCGGCATGGCGTTTGACGTGGCGGCGGTGTGCTCGGGCTTTCTCTATGCCCTGGGCACGGCCGATTCCCTGCTGCGCACCGGCATGGCGCGCCGCGCGCTGGTGATCGGCGCGGAAACGTTCAGCCGCATTCTCGACTGGGAAGACCGCACCACCTGCGTGCTGTTCGGCGATGGCGCCGGCGCTATCGTGCTGGAAGTGCAGGACGTGGACGCCAGCGATCCGGCGGCACCCGGTATCCTGGCCACGCGCCTCCATGCCGATGGCGCGCATAACCAATTGCTCTATGTCGATGGCGGTGCCTCGACCACGGGCACGGTCGGCAAGCTGCGCATGAAGGGCCGCGAGGTGTTTCGCCACGCCGTGACCAACCTCGCTTCGGTGCTGGAGGAAGTTCTGGCCGATACCGGCCACGTGCCGGCGGATATCGACTGGGTCGTGCCGCATCAGGCCAACTATCGCATTCTCGATGCCACCGCGCGCAAGCTGGGCCTGCCGGCGGAGAAGGTGGTGGTGACCGTCGATCGCCATGCCAACACCAGCGCGGCCTCGGTGCCGCTGGCGTTCGATACGGCGATGCGCGACGGGCGCATTCGCAAGGGTGACCTGGTGGTGTTCGAAGCCATGGGTGGTGGCTTCACCTGGGGTGCCTGCCTTGCCCGCGTGTGATTCGCAGGCGGTGGGGTAGAACCGTTTCGGTGATCGGATCGGGCATGGGGATGCCTGAAATGATCCGAAACAGGCCGTTTGGAGCCTGATTTTCGCTGCGCGGAAAATCGATCGGGGCTGCAACGGTCTGGAGTGCATTGCCTGTCCTGCAAAACGCGCTATTGTATGGGACGGGAAGGGATTTTTTTACCGGGGGGTAAAATAACCATGCGTTCTGTGGGTACGCTGACACGGGCCGATCTGGCCGAAAGCATCAACCGTCGGGTCGGCCTTTCGCGGGCGGATTCGCTCGAAATGGTCGAGGCCATTTTGCAACATATGAGTGGCGCTCTGGCCGAAGGCGAGAACGTCAAGATTTCCGGATTCGGTACGTTCCTGCTACGGGACAAGGCCGAGCGCATCGGGCGCAACCCCAAGACCGGGGTGGAAGTGCCGATCACGCCGCGTCGCGTGCTCACCTTCCGGGCCAGCCAGATGCTGAAGGATCGCATCAGCGACGGTAGCTGATCGATTGCCGAATAGATTGGATGCATGACGGATAAGGGCCATCTCGTTTCTCCCGACAGTGTTTTTGATGACGGCAAGGCGCCTGATGCCTTGCGCACGATCGGAGAGGTGGCCCGGCTCCTGGGCGTCAAGCCACACGTCCTGCGCTATTGGGAAGAACAGTTTCCGATGCTTCGTCCGCTGACGCGGGCGGGCAACCGGCGCTATTACCGGGCCGAAGACGTGGCGCTCGTGGCCACGATCGACCGCCTGCTCAACCGCGAGGGCTATACCATTCGCGGCGCCCGCCAGGCGCTGGAAGGAGGCTTGTGCCCGTCTATGCCAACATCCACCGTTGCGCCAGCACCAGCGCCCGTCGCTGTTGCGGATCAGCCGGCTGCCGCGAGCGAACCGGCTCTGGAAACGGAACTGGTGGCCGCCGTCGCACGCCTGCGCGTCCATCTGGAACAGATCCGCAGCGGCCTGTCAGCAGCGCTCGACGAGGAGTGAGCGGCGCGGGCACGGCGCCGCAGCCTCGACCACCCCAAAGGGCAATCTAGCTCCATTTCGGATAAGCTCTGTTTTTCAGAAATTTACCGCGCATTGCCCTTCTGGGCAGGCGCAGCGGGGGGAACGCATCACAGGCTCTGCTGTTCGAGCGACGGCAATGATGCCCTGTGGAGAGTTCCCATGCTGAAAAGCAAGTTCACCGCCTCGCTGGCCGTCGTCGGCCTGGCTTTCGCGCTCACTCCGGCTGCCCACGCTGCGTCCAAGATGGTTGGCGGCGCTGCCATGGTCGACAGCAAGACCATCGTGCAGAACGCGTCCAAGTCGGCCGATCACACCACTCTGGTCGCCGCCGTCAAGGCTGCCGGCCTGGTCGATACGCTGAACGGCACTGGCCCGTTCACCGTCTTCGCGCCCACCAATGAAGCCTTTGCCGCGCTGCCCGCCGGCACGGTGGACACGCTGCTCAAGCCCGAGAACAAGGCCCAGCTTACCCAGATCCTGACCTATCACGTCGTGGCGGGCAAGGTGACGGCGGCCGACCTGATCGCCAAGATCAAGGCCGGTGGCGGCAGCGCGAGCCTCACCACGGTGGAAGGCGAACCGCTGACCGCCAGCCTCGATGGCAGCAACGTGGTGCTGACCGACGCCAAGGGCGGCAAGGCCACGGTGACGATTGCCGATGTGCCGCAGTCGAACGGCGTGGTGCACGTGATCAACGCGGTGCTGATGCCGTAAGGCGATCCCGGTTCGCATACTTTCGGCCCCCGTCTGCCCGGTGCAGGCGGGGGCTGATTATTGAAACGTATCCCTATGGTCCTGCTGGGGCTGTCGGCGCTGCAACCGCTTCCCGAGGAAGAACAGGCCAAGGCCAATCGCGAAGGGAATCCCGCCGAACAGCGCGATCAGAAGCAGGATGCCAGGGTCCGATCCCAATCCGCCCGAAGTGCCCATCGCCACGGTGAACCAGGCCGAACAGAGCCCGCTCGCCCCGGCGATCAACAGGCCGATCGCTTGCAGGATGGCGCCGAGCAGGCGGATCATGACCGCACCTGCGCCAGCCCGCGATGCCGCGCAACAACACCGGCACCCTCGGCCCCGTCGCGATAAAACGTGTTGTAGGTGTCGAACGGGATGATCTGCCCATCCCCGGTCACGAAGTGCACGCAACTGCGCTTCACCGTCGCCAGGTCGAAATTGTAGCGATCGAGGAATTGCAGGATCACCACGCGGAAGCTGTGTTCATAGCCCAAGTCTTGCGGCACCATCGCCTGGGGCAGACAGCACAAGACGCCGGCCAGCTTGTCGCTGGTGTTGACCTGGGTGGTGGCCAGCGAAAGCAGGTCGAGCAACCCGGCGCGCAGCTTGGGATAGGCCTCGTAGCTGATCGTGTTCGGCCCGGCGAGAAGCACCTCGCGCGGCAGCAGCCGGGTGATCGGCGTGACCTTTGCGCCCTGGCGCAGGCCATAGCCGATCGAAATCTGGTCGGGGTTGCAGGGCAGGGGGATCATGTCCTCGCTTTCGAACACGCCGGACTTGCCCACTTCGCGGCGGATCTGCGTGAGCAGCACGCGGTTTTCCGCCGGATCGAAGCCTTCGTTGCGCCCGGCATCCTGCACCGGCTGGAACGTCACCCCGCGCACGCAGCGCCAGGTCAGTGCGTGCTGGATGATCGGCGCGACCTGTTCATCGTTCACCCCGCGCTTGACCACGCAGACCAGCGTGGTCGCCAGGTTCACCGCTTCCAGCGCGGCCAGCGCCTGCTGGCGGATGCGCGCCAACCGCGCGCCGCGCAGATCGAGCAGCGCTTCGTCATCCAATGCGTCGAACTGGAGATAGACTTCCAGCGCCGGGGCATAACCGGCCAGACGCGCGACGAACTCCCGGTCCTGCGCGATGCGGACGCCGTTTGTGTTGATCATCACGTGGCGGATCGGGCGGCGCTTCACCGCGTCGAGTATCGCGAAGAATTCGGGGTGGATGGTCGGCTCCCCGCCCGAAAGCTGCACCAGGTCGGGTTCGCCTTCGCTCGCCACCAGGGCATCGAGCATGGCTTCGATCTCGGCCAGCAGGCGGTGGCTGCCGTGGACATCGGCCGCATCGGCAAAGCACACCGGACAGGCAAGATTGCAGGCGCTGTTGATCTCGATGATAGCCAGGCACGAATGCTGCTCGTGATCGGGGCACAGCCCGCAATCGAACGGGCAGCCCGCCTCGGTGCGGGTCTGCGCCGTCAGCGGGCGGTCACCGGGCTTGAGCCACAGCTTCTGCGCGCGCCAATAGTCGATATCGTCGCTGATCAGCGTCTTTTGCACGCCATGCTGGCGGCAGCGCTTGAGGTAATAGACCCGTTCGTCTTCCAGGATGACTTTGGCCGGAACGGGCTCAAGGCAGGTTTCGCACAGGCTCGTCGTCTGGCTGTGAAACACATAGGGCGCCGCCTTGCGCACCGCGGCGTCGGTCGTTTCGCCAATACACGATGCCATAGACCACCAGCCCTCCGCAGATCAGGTGGAACAGGTTAAACGGCCCGGCAAGGTTTGGATAGGGTTTGAAAAATTCCCAGACGAAACGCTGCGCGCCATACCAGATGGCAAAGGCGTGGAAGGCGTGGTGCCGCGCCCAATCCGCCCCGCGCCGCCGCGCCACCACGTACACCAGGATGAACAGCGCCATGGCCGCGCTTTCATAGAGCTGCACCGGATGCCGCCCCACGCCATCGCCCAAATCGACCGCCCAGGGCAGGGCAGTGGGCGTGCCATAAGTGAGATCGGGCAGGCCGGCGAAGAGGCAGCCCAGCCGGCCGATCATGATGCCCGTGGCCATCGGCAGGACGAACGACCCGCCGGTCGAGCCGCGCACGCGATGGCGCGCCTTCCACAGTTCCACGGCCACGATGCCGCCCGCCAGCGCGCCCGCCACGCTGTGCGATGGTGCCCAGGTGAGGCGCCAGGAATTGAGCGTGCCGGCCGCCCAGGCACCCAGCAGAGCGCCAACCGCCAGCCAGCGGTAATAGCCCGGCGCGGTCAGGCGCAGCAGGGTCTGCGTGCCCTGTGGCCAGGCGCGGTGCTGGCGCCAGGCGACCAGGCTCGCCGCGATCCAGGCGGCGAGATCGAACGCGATATGGGCCGGGGGCGCCGTGGGCA
This sequence comes from Novosphingobium pokkalii, assembly GCF_014652855.1. Lineage (GTDB taxonomy): Bacteria > Pseudomonadota > Alphaproteobacteria > Sphingomonadales > Sphingomonadaceae > Novosphingobium > Novosphingobium pokkalii. Next base: position 20,586 of record NZ_BMZP01000010.1, on the reverse strand, counting down.
GGTGGATCATGCCGGGCGCCCCGCTATCGCTGTGTAGTTCAGCCTTCCAGCGCTTCGGCGATCAGCTTGCGCGTGTTGCCCACGCCATAGAGCGCGATGAAGCTGCCCATGCGCGGGCCCTGTGGAGAGCCGAGCAGGGTTTCATAGAGCGCCTTGAACCAGTCGCGCAGGCTTTCAAAGCCATAGTGCGGATCCTTGCCGATCTCGTAGACGATGTTTTGCAGTTCTTCTGCCGTGGCATCGTCGCTGGTGGCGGCCAGTTCCTCGTCCAGCGCGGCGAGCGCTGCCGCTTCGCCGGCTTCGGGCTTGCGCCGCACCAGCGTGGGGGCGATGAAATCGCGGTTGTAGGCGAGCGCGCGGGTCACCAGCGCATCGAGCGCGGGGTGGGCGGCCGGATCGGCATCGGCCACATAGTTGGCGAGATAGGACCAGACCTGCTCGCGCGTGGCATGGGCGCCGAGCACGCCGACGAGGTTGAGCAGGAGGCCATAGGTCACCGGCAGCTTGTCGCCCGCACCCGCCTGTTCGCCATTGGTGCGCAGCAAGTGCCACACCGGGTTGCCCAGTTGCTGCTCGATCGGCTGGCTCGCCAGCTTTTCCCGGAACTGCCAGTATTCATCGACCGCGCGCGGGATGATGCCGACATGGAGCGACTTGGCGCTCTTGGGTTCGCGGAACAGGTAGAAGCCAAGGCTTTCTTCGCTGCCATAGTCGAGCCACTGCTCGATGGTCAGGCCATTGCCCTTGGATTTGGAGATCTTCTCGCCCTTCTCGTCGAGGAACAGCTCGTAGATCAGGCCTTCCGGGCGGCGTCCGCCGAGCACCTGGGCGATGCGGCCCGACTGGGTCACGCTGTCGGTCAGGTCCTTGCCGCACATCTCGTAATCGACGCCCAGCGCAACCCAGCGCATGGCCCAGTCGACCTTCCATTGCAGCTTCGACTGGCCGCCCAGGATCGATTGCTCGACCACTTCGCCGGTCACATCGACAAAGCGGATGGTGCCGGCCTCGGCATCGACCACTTCAACCGGCACTTGCAGCACCTGGCCATTGCTGGGCGAGATCGGCAGGACCGGCGAATAGGTCTTGCGGCGTTCCTCGCGCAGGGTCGGCAGCATGATGGCCATGATCGCGTCGAAGTGGCGCAGCACGTTGCGGAGCGCTTCGTCGAAGGCGCCGGAATTGTAGCGATCCGCGCCCGAGACGAATTCATAGTCGAAGCCGAAGCGATCGAGGAATTCGCGCAGCATGGCGTTGTTGTGGTGGGCAAAGCTTTCGAACTTGCCGAACGGATCGGGAATGCGGCTCAGCGGCTCTTGCAGGTGGGCGCTCAGCAGATCCTTGTTGGGCACGTTGTCGGGCACCTTGCGCAGCCCGTCCATGTCGTCGGAAAAGGCAACCAGGCGCGTGGGATGGCCGCCGGTGAGCACTTCATAGGCGCGCCGCACCAGCGTGGTGCGCAAGACTTCCTGGAACGTGCCGATATGCGGCAGGCCCGAGGGGCCATAGCCGGTTTCGAACAGCACCGGCACCAGCGCGCCGCTCGCGTCCCGTTTGCCACCGGGATAGCGCTTGACCAGCTTGCGCGCTTCCTCGAACGGCCAGGACTTCGACACTTGGGCGGCGGTGGTGAGTTCGGTTTGGGTCATGGTTCCCGCCCTTTCGCGCCTGGCGCGCGCGAAGGCAAGGTATTTGGGAGCCTGCGCGCGCGGCGCGCACGCGAAAATGCGGCACAACCCGGGGGAGGGCTGTACCGCATTTCCGTGGAGGCTCCGGAAGCGTGGTGTGGATGGGGGTTCTTACTTCAGGAGCGTCAGGACATTCTGCTGGTTCTGGTTCGCCTGCGAGATCATCGCAGTCGAGGCCTGGGCCAGGATCTGGGCCTTGGCCATGGCCGTGGTTTCAGCAGAATAATCGGTATCGAGAATGCGGCTGCGCGCATCCGAAAGGTTCGTGACATTGTCGTTCAGGTTGTTGACCACCGATTGCAGGCGGTTCTGGCCGGCGCCGAACTGGGCGCGCACCGAATTCACGGTGGTCAGCGCGGCATCGACATTGTCCATGGTGGTTGCGGCGGTGGCCGCCGTGCCGACGTCGAGCGCCTGGACCGCCGTGGGATCGGTATCGTAGGCGCTCTTGCCCGAGCCGAACAGGACCTGCCCGTCGAACGCCACCGAACGCAGGGTGACGACGTTGTTGGTATCGGCGCCGGCCTGGATATCGAGCGTGAGATCGTCGCTGCCGTCGGTGGCCGGAGTCGAACTCATCACCTTGAACATCGGGTTCTTGTTGAACTGCGAATTGTTGAGCACGTCGGAAATCTGGGCGGTCAGGTTGCTCACTTCCGATTGCATCGCCACGCGGTCTGCGTCCTGATAGGTGGCCGACTTGGACTGGACCGCCAGTTCACGGATGCGCTGGAGCATGTTGGTCACTTCGTTGAGCGCACCGTCGGCGGTCTGCGCCATCGAGATGCCGTCGTTGGCGTTGCGCACGCCCTGCTGCATGCCCTGGATCTGCGAAGTCATGGTGGTGGTGATGGCGAGGCCGGCGGCATCGTCCTTCGAGCTGTTGATGCGCCTGCCGGTCGACAGGCGCTGCATGGCAACGCCGGTCTGTTGCGAAGCGGTGATAGACGCATTGGCGGCACGGATCGCCGCGATATTGGTGTTGATGACTGCCATTTTCCCATTCTCCACTATGGGTTGAGTGACGATCCGGCGGTTCCCATCCGGTTCGCCAGCAAAGACGACTGCGGCGGCGATTGTTTAAGGGCGGCGTTTGCGGGCGGCTGTGCGCTTGCCCCGCGTTCCATTTTCGTTCACAGGACGGGCGATGGTCGATCCTGCTGTTCCAGACCCGGGCGATCCCGCCCCGCCGGCGCTCGATCTGCCGGCGATTCATGCCAGCCACGGCGGCTGCTGGCTGCGCGGGGTGGACCTGTTCCCGTCCACCCGCGCGGTGGGCAAGGGCGAGGCGATCGTGGCGGCGGCCGATACCCCGCTGCTCATGCTCAACGCGCCATTGGTGGCGAGCCGGCTGGGCTATCCCGATCTCTCCGGGCTCGATCTGCTGGAGCTTTACGCCTTCGTGCATCCCGCGCGTTTCGTGGTGCCCACGCCCAAGGGGCTGGCCACGGCGCTGGGCCTGCCGCAACCGGCGGGCGATGCCGACGTGCCGCTGCTGTTGCAGCAGGCCGCGCAAGCCCTGCTCGCCACCACCGCCGCGCCCGGCTGGGCCGAGCGGGAAGGGGCGTGGAGCGCCCTGCAATCCATGATCAAGCTGCGCTGGCCCTGGGCCACGCTGCTCAGCGGCCAGATCGCCCGGCCCGAGCGCGCCGAGCGCTGGCTGTTTGCGCGCCTGCCGGAATGGGAAGAAGCGGGCGAGCGGCCGCAGCCGGCGCAAGTCACGCTCGATCCGGCGGCGGTGGAAACGCGCCTGGCCACGCTGACCGGCGCCGGGGCGGAAGACCGGCCGGGCCAGCGCGCCTTTGCGCGCGAAGCGGCGCGGATGTTCGCGCCCCGCCGGGGCGCGCGCCAGCCGCATGTCGTGCTCGCCCAGGCGGGCACCGGCACGGGCAAGACGCTGGGCTATCTCGCCCCCGCCTCGCTATGGACCCAGGGTTCGGGCGGCACGGTCTGGGTTTCCACCTATACCAAGGCGCTGCAACGCCAGTTGCGCCGCGAAAGCACGCGCGCCTTTGCCCAGCCGCCGCCGGGCAGCAAGGCGCCACCGCCGGTGGTGGTGCGCAAGGGGCGCGAGAATTACCTGTGCCTGCTCAACCTGGAAGACGCGCTGCAAGGCGGCTTTACCGGGCGCCCGGCGATCCTGGCGCACCTCGTGGCGCGCTGGGCCGCCTATAGCCAGGATGGCGACATGATCGGCGGCGATCTGCCCGGCTGGCTGGGCACGCTGTTCCGCAAGCGCGGGATTGCCGCGCTGACCGACCAGCGCGGCGAATGCGTCTATGCCGGGTGCCCGCATTATCGCAAATGCTTCATCGAGCGGGCCGCGCGCGCCAGTGCCGAGGCCGAGCTGGTGATCGCCAACCACGCGCTGGTCATGGTCAACGCCGCGCGCGGGCGCGATGCGGCGCAGCGCCCCACGCGCATCGTGTTCGACGAAGGGCATCATGTGTTCGACGCCGCCGACAGCACGTTCGGCGCCGCGCTGACCGGGGCCGAGGCGATTGAGCTGCGCCGCTGGGTGATCGGGCCGGAAGGCAAGTCACGCGGGCGGCGGCGCGGGCTTTCGGCGCGGCTGGCCGATGTGGCCAGCTATGACGACGAGGGCGCCACTGCCATCACCCAGGCGCGCGAAGCGGCCGAGCTCTTGCCCGCCGATGGCTGGCTGGCGCGCATCGGCGAAGGCGCGCCCGATGGGCCGCTGGAGCGCCTGCTCGCCACCGTGCGCGCCACCGTGCTGGCGCGCGACGAAAGCGGCGGGACCGAGGCCGGCTATGGCCTGGAAACCGAAGCCGCGCAGCTCGACGGGCCGATGCTGGAAGCCGCTGCCCAGGCGCTCGAAGCGCTGGAAGACTTGCGCCAGCCGCTGCTGCGCCTGACCGTGCGGCTGGAAGCGATTGTCGAGGAAGGGCCTGACTGGCTCGATGGCCAGGCCCGCGCGCGGATCGAGGGGGCGCGCAGCGCGATCCAGTGGCGCACCGATCTGCTGGCCGGCTGGATCGCCCTGCTCGGGCGGCTGGGCGGCCCGGCCGATCCCGATTACGTCGATTGGCTGGCGCTCGACAGGTCGGACGGGCGCGAGTGGGACATGGGGCTGCACCGCCACCATCTCGATCCGATGAAGCCCTTTGCCGAAGTGGTGCTGGCCCCGGCGCACGGCGTGCTGATGACCTCGGCCACGCTCACCGATGGCGGCGACTGGAGCGGCGCGGTGGCCCGCAGCGGCGCGGCCCGGCTCGACGTGCAGCCGCAGCTTTTTGCCGCCAAGAGCCCGTTCGATTATCCCAACCAGGCGCAAGTGCTGATCGTCACCGATGTGCCCAAGGGTGACATTGCCGCGCTGGCCGGCGCCTATGCCCGCCTGATCGAGGCGAGCGGCGGCGGCGTGCTCGGCCTGTTCACCGCGATTCGCCGCCTACGCGCGGTGCATGGCCGCATTGCCGATCGCCTGGCCCGCGCCGGGCTGCCGCTCTATGCCCAGCATGTCGATCCCATCGACACCGGCACGCTGGTGGACATCTTCCGCGACGATCCGCGGGCCTCGCTGCTCGGGACCGATGCCCTGCGCGACGGGGTGGACGTGCCCGGCCAGTCGCTGCGCCTGGTGGTGATGGAGCAGGTGCCCTGGCCCAAGCCCTCGATCCTCCACCGCGCCCGCCGCCTGGCGGCCCCGCGCGAGGAAGGCGGCGCGCAAGGGCACGACGACCGCATCATCCGCGCGCGCCTGGCCCAAGCGTTCGGCCGCCTGATCCGCTCGGCGGACGATAAGGGACACTTCGTGGTGCTCTCCTCGGCGTTCCCGTCGCGCCTGCTTTCCGCCTTTCCCGAAGGCACCCCGGTGCGTAGGGTCAGCCTGGAGCAGGCTTTACAATCCATCGCCGGGCGTGTTGATGAAGGCGTGTTGGCATCGAAAGTCGAGAATTCGCCGTGAAGACGCTTGCTCTGTTCCGCCACGCCAAGTCCGACTGGAGCGACGCCCGCGCCCGCGATTTCGACCGCCCGCTCAATGAACGCGGCCAGCGCGGCGCCCTGGCCATGGGCGAGCACGTGCGCGACAGCGGCCGCCGGTTCGACCGCGTGATCGCCTCGCCCGCCGTGCGCGTGGCCGAAACCATCGAATGGGCGAGCAAGGCGTGGAACCGCGTGTTCCCGGTGGAATGGGACCGTCGCATCTACCTTGCCAGTTCGGCCACGCTGATGGACTTGCTGCGCGAATTGCCCGGCGATCCGGGCAGCGTGCTGATGATCGGCCACAATCCGGGCCTGGAAGACCTGATCTTCGACCTCGTGCCCGACGACGGCACCAGCCCCTTGCGCGACGTGGTCGAAGCCAAGTTCCCCACTGCCACTTTCGCCGTGCTGGAACTCGACGTGGCCCGCTGGGCCGACGTGGACGCCGGCTGCGCCCGCCTGGTGGCACTCACGCGCCCTCGTGACCTTGATCCCGCGCTGGGGCCGCAGTTGTTGGGGTGAGGGTTGGGGGCGGATGATTGCAGCGTCGGGTTTCGCCCAGTTTTCGCCGCTCCAAGATTGTGTATGATAACCTTATGCGAGAGCGCTCTTGGCATCTTCCCGTGAAAATCGCTTTGCCTGCTTTGGCGGGTGGGTTCTTGGCTGATTGGTTATGGTTCAAGGATTTACAGGAGGCTACACGTCATTTTCCCATGCGCGCGATCGCGATGTTGGCGCTGGTTTTGATGGCGTCGGTATTCCGACATTGGCGATCGAAAAGAAAACGGAAGTTCCGCTAACCACCAATGGCCGCCAATAGCGTTTCAAGTCGTGGAGAAAGGCGGTATCTCCCGGAGCCGCGGAACATCTGCGGTCGCCCCGTGCTTGACACGGGGCTTGGCTACTTTGTGGTCTCGCCTTTCGGCGCGGCCACTGGATACCACTCGTCCCAAAGATCCAGCCAATCGGGATTGCCCGCCTCGATCAATGCGAATTTCCATTCGCGGCGCCATTTTTTGACCAGTTTCTCACGTGCAATCGCGGGCTCGATCTCTGGGTGTCGCTCGGCATAGACCAGCCTTGTCTTGCCAAAGTCCCTTACGTGGATCGATCCATGACCCTCGCGATGCTGCCATACGCGTCGGTTCAGGTCGGATGTGACACCTATATACATTCCGCCGCGATAGCGGTTCGCCATGATGTAAACCCAGCCGCCCTTTTCCATTCTGCCAGCATGCCAGAGACAAGGTGGCAACGGAAGCCAAGCCCCGTGTCAAGCACGGGGCGACGGGTAGCCTGGTCGATGGTGCCCGCTATCCAACAATCACCGTCCTTCGCGGGCTCCACAAAGACATGAAGAGCATCGCCTTCTTTGTGTCTTCGTGGCTTTGTGTGAAATCATTTTGGAAACCAGCGCGCTCGGTTCGGGCATGGCATCGAGGGACAAAGCCGGACCCCGGATCAAGTCCGGGGTGACGAAGAATGTGAGGTATTTTATATATACGAAATCAAATGCCTAACGTCACCCCGGACTTGATCCGGGGTCCAGCTGCCTTCTGCGCGATCAACGCGCCGCCTGTTCCGCAATCCAGTCTCGCACTTTGCTTTCCAGCACCGGCAGCGGCAGCGCGCCGCTGCCCAGCACTTGCGCATGGAACGCGCGCAGGTCGAACCGCGCGCCCAGCCGCGCCTCCGCTTCGCCGCGCAGGCGCTGGATGGTCAGGGCGCCGATCTTGTAGGCCACGGCCTGGCCGGGATCGGCGATATAGCGATCGACTTCGGCCTGGGCGTCGCTGCGGCCCATGCCGGAATTGGCGAGCATGTAGTCCAGCGCCTGTTCGCGGCTCCAGCCCTGGCTGTGCAGCCCGGTATCGACCACCAGGCGCATGGCGCGCAGCATTTCGTCGTCCAGCGTACCCCAATGCTGCATGGGATCGTCATAGAGGCCCATGGGATAGCCCAGCGTTTCGGCATAGAGCGCCCAGCCTTCGACATAGGCGGTGTTGCCGCCATAGCGCTGGAAATCGGGCAGGCGCGGGTTTTCCTGGGCCAGGCTGATCTGGAAGTGGTGGCCCGGCGCGCCTTCGTGGAGATAGAGCGTGGCAATGCCGGTCAGGAAGCGGCTCTTGAGATCGAAGGTGTTGAAATAGAACACGCCCGGCCGGCTGCCATCGGCGGTGCCGGGGCTATAGCTGCCGCCCGCCTCGAACCGCGCGCGATAGGCGGGGTGGGGCATGATCAGTAGCGGGGTGCGCGGCATGGTCACGAAAAAGCGCGGGGCCTGCGCCGCCACGATCTGCGCCACGTGGCGATAGCCTTGCGCCAGATCGTCGGCCTTGCGCGGGTGATAGCGCGGATCGAGGCGGATCGCATCGAAGAACGCGCGCAACGGGCCGGTGAAGCCAAGCTGGCCTTTGACCACCTCCATCTCGGCCTGGATGCGCGCCACTTCGGCCAGGCCGAGCGCGTGGACTTGCGCGGGATCGCAATCGAGCGTGGTGTGGTGGCGCAACAAGGCGCGATAGAGCGCCGCGCCACCGGGCAGGGCATCCAGCCCCACGCTGGTGCGCGCGGCGGGCAGGTATTCGTTGGCCAGGAACGCGCGCAGCGTGCGATAGGCGGGATAGACCGCGTCGACCGTCGCGGCGCGATATTCGGCGCGCAGGCGGTTGCGCGCCAGCACGGCCGACTTGCCGGACAGGCCGCCCTTGTCGGCCAGGCCCTGCGGCTGCTGCGCGGGAGACATGAACAGCGAGCGTTCGGGTGGGCGGGCCAGCAGCGCATCGATCTGGCCGATCAGGGTTTCCACCACCGGGCGCGGGCTGGTCACACCGCGCGCCATGCCTTCGCGATAGCGGGCGATGGCGCTGGCAAACACGGCGGGCAGGGCGCGGTCCCGCGCCAGGTTGGCGGCATGATCGGCCGCGCTGTCGAGCGGGGCCGGCCCCCCGGCCGAGGCGAGGCCGGGATAGTCCACCTGAAGCCCGCCCACCGGGTTGAGCGGCATCATCGCCAGCATGTCTGCCACCGGCGGGCTGAGCATCACCTGCTCGTCGTCCAGCACGGCGGCATAGGCGCGGGCGGAAATGCGGTGCGCCGGGTCGAGCGAGGCCAGGTCGATCTGCGCCAGCGCATCGCGTGCTGCGGCGTTGCGGGCGCGTTGCAGCGCGGTGAGCGCCGGATCGAACACCAGCCGGAACTGCGCGGCCGAAAGCGGCTCGCCACGCTCCAGCGTATCGAGCGGGTCGAGCGCGCGGCGCGCGGCATCGTCCTGCGCCAGGAAGCCATCGAGCGCGGCATCGGCCGCCGCGATGGCGGTGGTGGAGGCGGCAGGGGCCGGCGCCGCCGCGCCAACCGGCGTGGCGGCAGCCAGCAGAGGAAGGACAAGCGCGCGAACCAGCCTGGTGGCAGGCGTCAATTCCACGGGCGGGACCGATACCACTTGGTCAGCACGTATTTGACGCCCTGGATCACCGGGCGCCCGGCATGCAGGCTCTTGGCATTGGGCCGTCCGTCACGCGCCATGTTGTTCCAGATCAGCAGCGCGCCGGGCTGGGGCGGGATCGACAGGTTGACCTTGGGAAAGTCGGTCGAGCCGCCTTCCTCCACGGTGTTGAGATAGGCCATCGCCGTCCAACTGCGTTGGCCGCCATTGCGCATTTCCTCGTTCCACATCGGGTCGGATGGGCGGAAGTGATCGAAATGCGCCTTGAACTCCTGGCCGGGCAGATAGCGCTGGCCCTGGATGGTTTCGCCATAGGACGGATCGAGGCCCATCAGATCGTCGATGCGCCGTTGCAGCATGCGGATGAACGGATCGTGCGGATCGACATCGCCGCTGTAGCTCGTGCGCCCGCCATCGTTGCTGTAGCTGTCGGATGGGCGCGCCACGGCATCGACCACCTTGATCAGCCGCTCGCATTCCGGGCGGGTGAAGAACTCGCCCACGGCGTAGATTTCGAAATCCTCGACGGGGATACGATAGGCCGCGGGATCTGCATCGAGTCGCGCGCGCACCTGGTTGCCGATGCGCTTGAGGTCGGCGGCGTCTGGGTGAGGCTCGGAACGGAACAAAACCATGATTGGATCGTCATGACGCAAGGTCGCGGTCGCGGCAAGCCGGGCCGATGGAAAGCCTTACGAAACCCGGTGGAACTGCAAATTTTCGTGGTTTTGGTCCGATGTGGACTGAAATCGTTGATAATTCACGCGAAATATTGTCGATATGGGGTTATTGCAAGTTCTAGTTAACCTGAAGCCGTCCTGCGGTTTGGGCCAAGCGCCCATCGGAAGGCCTCGCGAAAGTAACGGTAACCCTGTGCCGACCATGCCATTCGCGCCTGCAGTTCCCTTCAACAGTAAGGCTGTTCCTGATGTGGGAGGTCGCGTTCCTTTGGATGCCGTAGTCGATGTCGAGGCGGAAGCGTTCCGCGTTGCCAAGGCCCTCTATACTTTGCGCCGGCGCCGTGACGCGGCAACCCCGGTGAAGGGGCTGTTCGGGGAACCGGCGTGGGATATCCTGCTCGACCTGTTCATTGCCTACAAACGGGGCACGGAGTTGCAGGTCTCCAGCGTCTGTCTGGAAGCAGGCGTTCCATCCACCACGATTCTGCGCTGGATCGCGCGGCTGGAACGGGAAGGACTGCTCTATCGCCAGGCCGATACCGGTGACTCGCGCCGGCGCTATGTGCGCCTCACCCAGGATGGCCTGACGATGATGCGCAATATCCTGGGGGCGATCGGTACATTCTGATTGCTTGGTGGGGCATTGCCGACAGCAAAACAGGCCGGACCCGAAAGTCCGGCCTTTTTGATGCCTTACCAGAAGAAGTCGTAGATCACGTCGGCGACTTGACCGGTGTATGTGTCGATCAGCAGCACGTCGTCGTAATAGCGCACCCAGCGATAGGGCGGATAGGCCGGCGGCAGGCGATAGGCCCAGGGATCGGCAATCCAGTACTGCTGCGCATAGAATGGCGCACCCAGGTAGATGCCGATGCTCAGGCGGTTGTAGCGATAGCTGGGCAGCGGTGCGAAATAGCGCGGACCACGGAACAGGTCACGGTGGTCGTCGCGCCAACCGCGCCAGTCATAGCGGCGATCCTGGCGCCAGTCGTTGCGCCACGGGCCGCGATTGTCGTTCCAGCCGGGGCGGCCGTTGCCGTTCCAGCCCGGACGGCCATTTCCGTTCCAGCCGGGGCCGCCATTGCCGTTCCAACCGGGACGTCCATTCCCGTTCCAGCCCGGACCACGGTTGTCGTTCCAGCCGGGACGGCCGGGGCCGCGATCGCCACCTTGCCAGCCGGGTTGCGGCGCGGGATTGCCGCCGCCGGGGCGCGGGCCATTGTTGTTCCACGAAGGCTGCGGGGGCTGGCCGGGCTGCGGCACGGCGTGGCCGCCGCGCCAGCCACCGGGCTGGCCCTGCCAGCCGCCGGGGCCACCCTGCGGGCCGCGAGGGCCTTGCTGTGGCGCGGGTTGCTGCATCTGAGGGGGCATCTGGGGCGCCGGGCGCGGCTGACCGCCGCCGGGGAAGCCGCCGCCACCACCGGGGAAGCCGCCGCCGCGCGGCTGGCCACCGCCCGGGAAGCCGCCGCCACGATTGCCGCCGCCACCACCACCACGGTTTTCACCGCCATGATGGTCGCCGCGTTCCTGGGCAAAGGCCGAAACCGGAACGGCCGCGGCGAGGGTGGCAACGGCCAGTGCCGCGCCGATCTTGGATTTCCACTTGCTGCTGGCGGCCATGGCCGGTCTCCCTAGCGAATTCGAGTCCCAAAACGTCAGGCGATGGCGGTTTGTTTCCCATCGCTTGCCGATATTGCTAAACCTTGGCCGCTGTCGCATCGCTGAACCGGTTGGATGCCCCCTCGTTCATCTTGGCACGGCCGTGCCAAAGCCGCCACACCGCTGCGATGGACAGTCTGGAACAGACGATGGCTGATGCGCAGGCGCGGTTGGAAGCGGCCGTGGCCGATCGCCATGCGGCAATGCACAGCCCGGTGGTCGGCACGCCCGATGGTGACATGCGGGTCATGGTGCTGCGCGCGGTGGGGCAGGGCCTGGCCGGCCTGCGTTTCCACACCGATGCGCGCAGCCCCAAGGTCGCCACGGTGGCGCTGCACGGCCGGGCCAGCGTTCTGGCCTATGATCCGGTGGCGCGGGTGCAACTGCGCCTCTCCGGCCCAGCGCGAATCGAGCGGGATGGTCCGGTAGCGGATGCGGCGTGGGACGCGGCCGCGCCGTTCAGCCGGCGCTGCTACCTGGCCGAGCATGGCCCCGGCGCGCCGCTGCCTGCACCGGGCAGCGCGCTGCCGGCCGATCTGCTGGCCCGCCGGCCCAGCCTGGCGGAAACCGAAGCGGGCCGCGCTGCTTTCGCGGTGCTGCTGGTGGAGCCCGAGACGCTGGACTGGCTGCGGCTCGATGCCCAGGGCGGGCAGCGCGCGCGCTTTGTGCGCTTGGGCGATGTCTGGAGCGGGGGCTGGGTGGCGCCTTAGGTTCGCTCAGGTTTCCACCACCCCCCCCGACCCCCTCCTCTAAAGAGGAGGGGGAGAAAATACAAAAAAGCCCCCTCCTCTTTAGAGGAGGGGGTTGGGGGTGGTGAGAACCCTTAGCGCAAACTCAAATCAGCGCGTCAGCTTCTTGTAAGCCAGGCGCGTCGGGCGGTCGGCGGCGTCGCCCAGGCGGCGGCGCTTGTCTTCTTCGTACATGGCGAAGTTGCCTTCAAACCATTCGACGTGGCTGTTGCCTTCGAACGCCAGGATGTGGGTGGCCAGGCGATCGAGGAAGAAGCGGTCGTGGCTGATCACCACGGCGCAGCCGGCGAAGTTTTCGATGGCTTCTTCCAGCGCCGCGAGCGTTTCCACGTCGAGGTCGTTGGTCGGTTCGTCGAGCAGCAGCACGTTGCCGCCCTGCTTGAGCATCTTGGCCATGTGCACGCGGTTGCGTTCACCGCCCGAGAGCTTGCCGACGTTCTTCTGCTGGTCCTGGCCCTTGAAGTTGAACGCGCCGACATAGGCACGGGTCGAGGTGTCGAAGCCGTTGACCTTCATGTAGTCGAGCCCGTCGGAGATTTCCTCCCACACGTTCTTGCTGGGATCGAGGTGGTCGCGGCTCTGGTCGACATAGCCCAGGCGCACGGTCGAGCCGATGTCGATCTCGCCGCTGTCGGGCTTTTCCTGGCCGGTGATCAGCTTGAACAGGGTGGACTTGCCCGCCCCGTTCGGCCCGATCACCCCGACGATGCCGCCCGGCGGCAGCATGAACGAGAGGTTCTCGAACAGCAGCTTGTCGCCATAGGCCTTGGAGATGTTCTTGGCCTCGATCACCTTGCCGCCCAGGCGCTCGGGCACCTGGATGACGATCTGGGCCTTGCCGGGGCTGCGGCTTTCCTGGCTGGCGACCAGTTCCTCGAACTTCTTGATACGCGACTTCGACTTGGTCTGGCGGCCCTTGGTGCCGGCGCGGATCCATTCGAGTTCGTCGTTGATCGCCTTCTGGCGGCCGGTCGCCTCGCGGTCTTCCTGCTCCAGGCGCTTGGCCTTCTTTTCCAGGTAGGTCGAGTAGTTGCCTTCGTAGGGGAAGTACTTGCCACGGTCGAGTTCGAGAATCCAGCCGACCACGTTGTCGAGGAAGTAGCGGTCGTGGGTGATCATCAGCACCGCGCCGGCATATTCCTTGAGGTGGTTTTCCAGCCATTCGACGCTTTCGGCGTCGAGGTGGTTGGTCGGTTCGTCGAGCAGCAGGATCGACGGCTTCTGGATCAGCAGGCGGGTCAGCGCGATGCGGCGCTTTTCACCGCCCGAAAGGCTTTCCACCGACCAGTCGCCGGGCGGGCAGCGCAGCGCTTCCATCGCGATTTCGAGCTGGTTGTCGAGCGTCCAGCCATCGACCGCGTCGATCTTGCCCTGCAGATCGCCCATTTCCTCCATCAGCGCGTCGAAATCGACGTCTTCCGGCGGATCGGCCATGATGTTGGAAATTTCGTTGAAGCGGTCGACCAGGTCGGCCACTTCGCGCGCGCCGTCCTTGACGTTTTCCAGCACGGTCTTGCTGGGGTCGAGCTGCGGCTCCTGCGGCAGGTAGCCCACGGTGATGTTTTCGCCGGGCCAGGCTTCGCCGGTGAAATCGGTGTCGATCCCGCCCATGATCTTCATGAGCGTGGACTTGCCCGCGCCGTTGGGGCCGACGATGCCGATCTTGGCACCCTGGTAGAATTGCAGGTTGATGTTGTTGAGCACCGGCTTTTGCGCGCCGGGGAAGGTTTTCGTCATGTTCTTCATGACGTAGGCGTATTGGGCGGCCATCAGTGGGTCCTTGCGCGAGACAGAACGTTTGGCAAAACGTGCGAAATTGCCTCGCGCTCTACAGGGCGCGCCAAGGTTGGGCAAGCGGTTGGGGGAACAGGCGGCTCAGGCGGCCTCGTCGGCCTGGGTGGCCAGGGCAAAGGCTGGCGGCCCCAGCACTTCCCAGGTCTCGTTGGCGCGGCAGCGGATCGTTGCGGCTGGCAACTGGTGCGAGGTGGCCTGCGCCCGCAGCGCCTGGAGCGGCACCCGCTCGACCGAGCACAGCATGTCGGCCAGGAAAGCCCGCCGCTGCCCGGCCATGCCGACCACGACCATGATCGCCTCGGCACCCTCGGCCTCGCATCGGCAACCCAGCCGCGCGGCCAGGTCGATCACCGGCGTGGGCCGGTCGCGATGCAGGAACACGCCCGAAAGCGGAAATTGCCCGGCCAGCGGCAGCGTGGGCTGGTTTCCCGGCAGCACGGCTTCCACCGTGGCCAGCGGCAGGGCATAGCGCGCGGTGCCCAGCCGGAACGTGAGCCAGGCATCGGTGGTGCTCGCACCCTTGCCGCCCGCCAAGCTGGCGCGGGCGTGGCCGGGTTCTTCGCTGCTGCCGGCAAGAGGCACCTGCATCGCGGCGACTTCGCCAAGGCGCGGATCGGCGGCAATGGCAGTGGCATCAAGGTGGAGCACCGGCCGCCCCGCCACATCGACGAGCGCGTGGCGCGCCCCGGTGCCCGATACGCCGATCGCCCCCAGCGACGCTGCCGCCTGGCGCGGCAACTGGCGAATATCATCCACCGCGTCGATCAGCAGCGCCACGCGCGCCTGCTGTTGGCCTTTGCTGCCGACATGAATGACCACGGCGGCGCTGCACCCGGGCATCCGCCCCAGCGTGCCGATCCCGATCAGGCACAGCGTGTCCACCGCCGGCACGGCCATGCCGTTCCAGGCAAGCGTGCCCAGCCACAGTTCATTGTCCACCGGGGGCGCGGTGAGCGCGCTTTCGGGCAGGGTGGCGACGATGGCATGGGCATCTAGCGCCAGATGCTGGCCGCCGGCGCGAAACACCAGGCAATTGGCGCGATCACCGCTGCGCTCGCCCCCGCGTTGCGATGCGCCGTGGCTCTCGCGCTGCCCGGCAAGGCTGTCGGGCACCAGCGGCAGGCCGGGCATGGCGGCCAGTTGCGGCACATCGAGCACCACGCCGCGCGTGGCGCCATGCAGGAACCCGGCCGCCGCCAGGCGATACAGCGGCGCGTCGTCGGGATAGTGCAGGGCACCCAGCGCGGTTTCGGGCAGGCGGGCAATGCCGTCTATGCCATCGAGCAGCAGGCCGGTGACGCGCGCGTCGTGCCGCACGATCACGACGATGCCATCGTCCGCCCGCGCCGGGGCCAGGCCGAGCATCACGCCCATGTCGATGACCGGGATGATTGCGCCGCGCACTTCGATGGCGCCGGCCAGATCGGGCCGGGTGACCGGGAACGGCAGCAGTTGCGCGGGCCGGGGCACCACTTCGCGGATGGCGGCAGCGGCCATCGCCAAAGTCATTCCCGCCACCTGGAGCAGGCCGTAGAGCTGCGCCGCCGGGCCATCGGCCGCGCTGCCAGCGACCGGCGCGAGCGGGGCGTCAGTCCGGCTCATGGGCGGTGGCGGCCAGTTCCTGGATCAGCGTGACGATGTGGCGGGCCACTTCGTCCTGGGCCAGTGCCGATCGCGTGATCACCTCGATCGCAGTGCTGGTATCGCCCACGCTGGCGGCAATGGCGCTGAACGCGTTCTGCGCCGCCTGCGCGCGTTCGGTGCCCATGCCGATGCGCACCAGGCTTTCCTCGATCAGCCGGCTGATGTCGCGCGCGGCGGTGCTCGATCGCTCGGCCAGCTTGCGCACTTCGCCGGCCACCACGGAAAAGCCGATGCCGTGCTCGCCGGCGCGGGCCGCCTCGATTTCCGCGTTGAACGCCAGCAGGTTGGTCTGCCCGGCGATTTCGGAAATGACGCGCACGATTTCGGCAATGCCGGTGGCTGATTTCTGGATCAGCTCGATCGATTCGAGCGCTGATTTCAGAGCGACGCCGCCTTCATCGGCTTTCATCTCGGTCTGGTTGGCCAGCTTGTTGGCCGTTTCGGTGCTGCGGTTGATCTCGTCGATGGTGCGGCCCAGGCGATCGGCAACGCCGGCGGTTTCCTGCGATCGCGCGGCGATCTTCTGTTCCAGTTGCACCTGCTCGGTGATGTCGGTGGCGTATTTGACGATCCGTCGCGGCTTGCCCCGCAAGTCCAGCACCGGGTTGTAGGTTGCCTGGATCCACACGTCGCGGTTGTGCTTGCCGATGCGGTGGAACCGGCCGGACTTGAAATTGCCCTGGTTCAGGGCGATCCAGAAATCGGCATACTCGCGCGTCCGCACATAGTCCGGCAGGCAGAACATCGCGTGATGGCGGCCGATGATCTCGCGCGGGGAATAGCCCATCACCGACAGGAAGTTGTCGTTGGCACTGATCACGTTGCCGTCGAGATCGAACTCCACCACCGCCATGGCGCGGTCGATCGCTTCCAGCTTGGCCTCGTATTCGGACGTGGCGAGGCGCTGTTCGGTGATATCGTAGGCGATCTTGAGCACGCGCTGCAATTTGCCGTCTGCGCCGCGTATCGGCGTGTAGAACGCGCGCAGCCAGACATCGGCCTCGTTCTTGCCCACGCGCTTGTAGGCACCGTGGCAAACCTGGTCGCGCTTGAGCGCATTCCACAGGTCGCGATAGTTGTCCGATGCCGCCGTCTCGGCATCGCAAAACAGCGTGTGCGGGCGCCCGACCACTTCCGCCAGGGTGTAGCCCATCAGCTTGAGATAGTTTTCGTTGGCGGCCAGCACCTGGCCATCCATGTCGAATTCCACCAGAGCGACGGCGTGGTCCATCGCATCCAGCTTGGCCAGGGCGTCAAACCGGGCGAGCCCGTCGCGGCTGATGTCGATGCCCACGGCCAGCACGCGCGCGGGCAAGCCCTGCGCCCCTTCCATCCGCCCGAACGACAGCCGCACCCACACCGGCGCGCCTTCGGGCGCGGCGAGCCTGATCGCCATCACCTGGTTATGGCCATCGGCCACGCGCTGCCAGAAGCCCGGTGCCGCGCTAGGGTCTTGCACGCCGTCGTGGCACAAGTTGGCGAACCGCTGCCCTACGAGCGCGTCGGGCGTGGTGCCCAGCAATTGCGCCAGATTGTCATTGACGCTGACCAGCACCCCTTCGGCCGTCAACTCGCACATCAGCAGCATGGCCTCCATGGTGGCGATGCGGTCGAGCGCGGCGCTGTCCTGCGCGTTCCGGCGCGCGCTTGGCGGAATCGGTGTCTGGTCGGTCATTCGTGCAATCCCTGGCCTGCAAATCCCCTGGCGGCCGGACGGCGGCCCCCCTGCAACGCGCCTTGTCGCGCTGCCCACGCGGGAATGCCTAGAGCATCATGGTTGCTTGTGTTTGTGCGCGTGGCTGCGCAATTCTGCGCAGGGCAGGCGCCATGACCCGGCAATCGGTCGAGACTTGAAAATCTCAATTGATTGAGTAGACAAAAGGTCCGGAATGCCCGCAACGATCGAGGATGCCAACATGACCGAGACTCCCGTTTCACCCGCCCAACGCCCGGAAACACTGGCCCTGCACGCCGGCTGGCGCGCCGATCCGGCAACGGGCGCCGTGGCCGTGCCGATCTACCAGACCACGTCGTACCAGTTCGACAGCACGGAGCAGGCGGCCAACCGCTTTGCGCTCAAGGAACTTGGCCCGATCTACACCCGGCTGGGCAATCCCACCACCGATGTGCTGGAGCAGCGCGTGGCCGCGCTGGAAGGGGGCGCGGCAGCCGTGGCGGTCGCTTCGGGTCAGGCGGCTTCGACTTATGCCGTGCTCAACCTGGCGCGGGCGGGGGACAACATCGTCAGTTCCACCGATCTTTATGGCGGCACCTGGAACCTGTTCGCCAACACGCTGAAGGATCTCGGTATCGAGGTGCGCTTCGTCGATCCAGCCGATCCCGAAGGGTTTGCCCGCGCAACTGACGATCGCACCCGCGCCTATTACGCCGAAAGCCTGCCCAATCCCAAGCTGGTGGCCTTTCCCATTGCCGAAGTGGCGGCAATCGGCCGCAAGCTGGGCGTGCCGCTGATCGTCGACAACACCGCCGCGCCGCTGCTGATCCGTCCGTTCGACCATGGCGCTGCGGTGGTGGTCTATTCCTCCACCAAGTACCTGGGCGGGCACGGCACCTCGATTGGCGGGCTGATCGTGGACGGTGGCAATTTCGCTTGGGATGAATTCCCCGAACGCCAGCCGCTCTTCAACCTGCCCGATCCCAGCTATCACGGCGCGGTCTGGGCGCGGGACATCAAGCCGCTCGGACCGATCGCCTTTGCTATCCGTGCGCGGGTGATCCTGCTGCGCGACATGGGCGCCGCGCTGTCTCCGTTCAACGCGTTCCAGTTGATCCAGGGGATCGAGACGCTGCCGCTGCGGATCGAGCGGCACAGCCAGAATGCGGCGGCCGTGGCCAAGTGGCTTGCCGGCCATGCCAAGGTCACGCGGGTGATCCACCCGACGCTGGCGCAGGGCCGCGCGGCGGACCTGGCGGCGAAGTATCTGCCGCGCGGGGCCGGTGGCCTGGTCGGGTTCGAACTGGCCGGGGGCGCGCAGGCGGGCCGGGCGTTCATCGACGGGCTCAAGCTGTTCTACCATGTCGCCAACATCGGCGATGCGCGCAGCCTGGCGATCCACCCTGCCTCCACCACCCATTCGCAATTGTCTGAAGCCGAGCAGGCCGCCGCCGGGGTCAGCCCCGGCTATGTCCGCCTCTCGATCGGTATCGAGCATATCGACGATATCCTGGCCGATCTGGAACAGGCGCTGGCGGGGGCTTGAATCAGCATGTTTTGAACAGGCTGGCGGTTGACTTAGCAAGGCGGCGTGGACAAGTTCCACAGCGCCACGGCTGGAGGCAAAAACCGCCAGTTCGAGGAGGCGAGGAAGCGCAATATCGGGAATATTGCGTGACGAGCCGACGCTGAAATGGCGGTTTTTGGTCCAGCCCCGCAGGGGTTGCGCTGTAAAAGGCCCTGGCAGCGTTGCTCGTCCTTGAAGGAGGCCCAATCCTCCTGCGTCCTCGCGCCTCACCAGGGCCTTTTACAGGGCAACCGTGGCGTTGTGGAACTTGTCCACGCCGCCTAGGGGCGCGCAAATGTGGCGCACCCCCCAACTCCTTCCGGGATTTGCCGATGCGCTTGTTGACCGCCCGCCTTTCTGCCGCTGCTGCCGTTCTGTCGCTTGTCCCCTCCCTGGCCCACGCGACGGCGCCCGCCACCGATGTTGCTTGGGATCTGGTGCGTGACCTGACCACGCAGATCGGCCCGCGCCCGGCCGGCAGCCCGGCCGAAGCGCGCGCCCGCGAATGGGCCGCCGCGCGGCTCAAGACGCTGGGCTTTCAGAAGGTGGCGATCGAGCCGTTCACCATGCGCGCCTATCGACGCGGCACCGACAAGGCCGAACTGGTCGGCTTTGCCGCGCAGCCGCTGGCGATCACCGCGCTCGGCTATTCCGGCGCCACGCCCGAGGCCGGGATCACCGCGCCGCTGGTCTATTTCCCCTCGCTCGATGCGCTCAAGGCCGCACCCGACGGGTCGCTGGCCGGCAAGATCGCTTTCATCGACCATGCCATGGCGCCGACGCAGGATGGCAGCGGCTATGGCCCCTATGGCAACGTGCGGCGCCAGGGGCCGGGCGTCGCGGTGGCCAAGGGCGCGCTGGCGGTGGTGATCCGCTCGGTCGGCACCGACAAGCATCGCAATCCGCACACCGGCGCGATCATGTGGCCCCAGGGCATGAAGCCCATTCCCGCCGGGGCGGTGTCCAATCCCGATGCCGACCAGATTGCCCGCCTGGCCGCTACCGGCCAGGCGCTGAGCCTGCATCTCACGCTCACCGGCCAGATTGTCGACGGGGCGCCTTCGGGCAACGTCATCGGCGAATTGCCCGGCCGCGATCCGTCGCTGCCCATGGTCCTGGTGGCCTGCCACCTCGATAGCTGGGATCTGGGCACCGGCGCGATCGACGATGGCGCGGGCTGTGCCATCGTGACGGCGGCAGCCCTGCGCGCGCAGGCCGGTGGCGCGCTGCGCACCATTCGCGTGCTGTTCGCCGGCAGCGAGGAACTGGGCGGTTTCGGCGGTGATGCCTATGCCAAGGCCCATGGCAAGGAACCGCATGCCCTGGCCATGGAAAGCGATTTCGGCGCCGACCGGGTGTGGCGCGTGACCACCAACTTCGCCCCGGCGGCCGATGCGGTGAAGGCCCGGTTGACGGCAGCGCTCAACCCGATCGGCGTGGTGCCGCACGATGGCGCGGCCGATGGCGGGGAAGACGTGGGCGCGATCATCGCCGCGCAGAAGCTGCCGGTGGTGGACCTCAATCAGGACGGCACGCACTATTTCGACCTGCACCACACGCCCGACGATACGCTGGACAAGATCGACCCGGCGATGCTGGCGCAGAACGTGGAAGCCTGGACCCGCACCCTGGCGATCCTGGCCAACGAACCCGGCCCGATCGCGGTGAAGTAACCTAGCACTACTTTGGCAGAAGTGTGATTTTTGGGATTCC
The DNA here is from genome assembly GCF_014652855.1 of Novosphingobium pokkalii. GTDB lineage: Bacteria > Pseudomonadota > Alphaproteobacteria > Sphingomonadales > Sphingomonadaceae > Novosphingobium > Novosphingobium pokkalii. Next base: position 24 of record NZ_BMZP01000010.1, on the reverse strand, counting down.
CAAGGCGTAAAATCGCTGATTCAT
>NZ_BMZP01000009.1 GCF_014652855.1 Novosphingobium pokkalii | reverse complement strand
AGCATGTACTGAGCAAAGTCGAAGTGGGGGGAAAAAGAATCTCGGGTCCGCCTCCGAAACCGAGCCTGCCAGCGATCAGGCAAGCCATCCTTGACCGTCTGAGCAGGCCGCCGGACAAACCATGCCCGCACTGCGGATGCCGCCCCAGCGACCCGCCAATGCATAATCTGCCAAAGTAGTGCTAATCAGCCCTGCCCCGGCAGCATCGCGCGCACCCGGTCCTCCAGGTCGCCCACGGCAAAGGGCTTGGTCAGGATCTGCATGCCCGGCTCGAGATGGCCATTGCCGATGATCGCGTTCTCGGCATAGCCGGTGATGAACAGCACGGGCGTTGCCGACCGGTCGCAGCGCGCCGCGTCGATCATCTGCCGCCCGTTCATGCCGCCGGGCAGGCCCACATCGGTCACCACCATGTCGATCGCCGCGTCCGATTGGAGGATGCGCAGGCCCTGCGCGCCGTCTTCGGCTTCCAGCACGGTGTGGCCCATGTCTTCCAGCGCGGTCACCACCAGCATGCGCACCAGCGGCTCGTCGTCCACCACCAGCACCACTCCTTGCCCCGGCGCCTGCGCAGCCCCGCTTCCTGCGGAAAAATGCGCGCCGCCGTCGCGTTCGGCCTCGCCCGCGCCGTAATAGCGCGGCAGGTAGATGCACACCGTGGTGCCCTTCCCTTCCTCGGAATAGATGCGCGCGTGCCCGCCCGATTGCTTGGCAAAGCCATAGATCATCGACAGGCCAAGCCCGGTGCCCTGCCCCAGGGGCTTGGTGGTGAAAAACGGGTCGAACGCCTTGGCGATCACGTCGGCCGACATGCCGACACCGGTATCGGTGACGCAGAGCGAGATATACTGCCCGGGCGGAATCTCGTGCGCATCGGCCGCCCGCGCGTCGAACCAGCGATTGGCCGTCTCGATGGTGATCCGCCCGCCATCGGGCATTGCGTCGCGCGCGTTGAGGCACAAGTTGAGCAGCGCGTTCTCAAGCTGGCTGGCGTCGACCAGTGCCGTCCACAGCCCCGCCGCGCCAACACATTCCACCGCGATCGATGGCCCCACGGTGCGCCGCACCAGATCGGCCATGCCATCGACCAGGTCGTTGATGTCCGTCGGCCGCGGATCAAGCGTCTGGCGCCGGGAAAACGCCAGCAGGCGGTGAGTCAGCGCCGCCGCGCGGCGCCCGGCGGCCTGGGCCATGGCCAGGTACTTTTCCACTTCGGCAAAGCGGCCCTGCGCCAGGCGCGAGCCGATCATTTCCAGCGACCCGGAAATCCCCGCCAGCAGGTTGTTGAAATCGTGCGCCAGGCCGCCGGTCAACTGCCCCACGGCTTCCATCTTCTGGGCCTGCCGCAACTGTTCCTCGGCGCGCATCAGCTCGGCCGTGCGATCGGCCACGCGCTGTTCCAACGTTTCGGTCAGGCGGCGCAGTTCCTCGGTCACGCGGTCGCGCTCGGCCTCCACGGCGCGGCGCGACTCCAGGTCGAGCAGCACGCCGGGAAACCGCACGGCGCGGCCCGCCTCGTCTGCTTCAACGCGACCCACGGCTTCCACCCAGGCATAGTCTCCATGGCGGCCGCGCACGCGATACTGGTGGCGATAGGGGCCGGGCTGCGCCAGTCGCGCGGCAATCGCCGCATCCACGCCGGGGCGGTCGTCGGGATGGATCGCCTGCAACAGCGCCTCGACGCGCAAAGTGGCCAGGTCCGCCCCCGGCTCCACGCCGAATGCGCCGGCAAAGCCTTCATCGGCGGCAAGGCAATCGTCCGCAATGTCCCAGATCCAGGTGCCCAGGATCGCCCCGGCCGATAGCGCCAGTTGCACCCGCTGCACATTGTCACGAGCCAGCGCCTCGCTTTCCCGCAGCGCCGCCTCGGATGCCTTGCGCGCGGTAATGTCGCGGAACAACACGGAAACCTGGCGGTTTTCGGCAGGCCCCACGCGCCGTGCCGACACTTCGATGAACCGCGCGGCCGTCACGAACTCCCGCTCGAAGCGGACCGGCTCGCCAGTGCACAGCACCTCGCCATAGAGCGCGAGCCAGCCTTCGGCCTCGGTTGGGGCAATGTCGCGCAGCGTCTTGCCGACAATGCCGGCAATGCCGGTGTGGCGCTCGTATCCCGAATTGGCCTCGACATGACGATAGTCGCTGAGAGCCCCATGCGGCCCGTCGAAGAACTCGATGATGCAGAACCCGTCATCGATCGCCTCGAACAGGGCCTGGCGGCGCGCATCGGCGGTATCGGCAGCCGTGTCGGAGGCCGCCCCGCTGCGGCGCAACCGCAGGACTTCAGCTTCCAGTTCCGCGCGGGAGAGGGTCTCGAGTGCGGTTTCCATCAAAAGCGGGCCTTGTATCCTGGATAACGACGAGTCCGATTCGCGCAGAGGCAAAAAGCCTGCGAGGGTCGCAACGCCCCATCCTGCAAATCGTGCCGTCTACGCTGGCCCGCGCAACACAAAATTTCGTTTGCGGTCAATCGCGCCGGGCAAACCACAGGCAGTGCTGCTCCTCGCGCGCGCCTTCATAGGCCGGCACCAGCGCCACTTCCACGTCAAAGCCGGCTTCCAGCAGCGCGCGGGTAAAGCTGCCATCGGGATCGGCCGACCACACCGTCAGGATCCCGCCCGGCCGCAACGCGGCATGCGCGGCCGCGAGGCCGGCCGGGCCATAGAGCCGGTCGTTTTCCTTCTGCACGAAGCCATCCGGGCCGTTGTCGACATCAAGCAGGATCGCGTCGAACGTGCCTTCCCTATTCTTGGCCCCTTGCGCGATCACGTCGTGCACGTCGCCCAGCGTTACCGTCACGCGCGGATCGTCCAGCTTGCCGGCCATGACATGGGCCAGCGGCCCGCGTGCCCAGGCCAGGATTTCGGGCACCAGTTCGGCCACGCGAATCCGCGCCTTTGGCCCCCAGGCCTCCAGCGCGGCCCCCAGGGTAAAGCCCATGCCCAGCCCGCCGATCAACACCGCGCCGTCCGGGCGGCCCAGGCGCTGCGCAGTCATGTGCGCCAGGTCCTGTTCCGAGACATAGTCGGTGTTGCCCATCAGCTCTTCCTCGTCCAGCTCGATGGAAAAGGCATCGCCGCTTTGCAGCAACAGCAGTTCGCCGCCATCGGGCAGGCGCGCCTTGTCGATCAGGCGAATGTCGCTGGACCGGCGCCATCCGTCCTGCGCAGGCGGCAGCGCAGGGGCAAGGGAAGTCTGGGCCAAGGGGGCAATCCAATCGCGGCAACGGCCAAGGCCCCGGGACGCGGCAACCAGATCGGCCGGCACGGGCAAGGCATGAGGGGGGAAATGCCCACCCCGCAAGACACAGGCACGGCACCGACGCACCCCCGCCCATAAAGACTTGCCCCGGCAATGCAATCGCGCTGCGCGGCCCCCCTGGAAATTCGTGGCGCGCATGCCCACGTCGCTCACGCCCGATACGGCCACGCCACCAAGGAAACCCATGCCGCGCAATCCCTATTACCAGGGCCCTGTCTCCGACCATTTCGACGGGGTGCGGTTTCACAACCTGGCCGGTGAACCAGAGACCGATCGCACGCTATCGCAAGTGCTGCGCTGGCGCCGTTCCGCGCCGCACAATCCCTGGCCGCGCACGGTGCCGGTGGTTCCCACGCAACCGGCCATGGCCGTGGCCGGTCTGCGCATCACCATGATCGGGCATGCCACGGCGCTGATCCAGCTTGGCGGGCTCAATCTTCTTACCGATCCTGTCTGGGCCGATCGCGCCAGCCCGGTGCGCTTTGCCGGGCCGCGCCGCGTCACGGCGCCCGGCGTGGCGCTGGCCGATCTGCCGCCGATCCATGCCGTGCTGCTGTCGCACAATCACTATGATCATCTCGACGTGGCCACGCTCAAGGCCCTGCACCGCGCCCACGCGCCGCTGATCATCACCCCGCTCGGCAACGATCGCATCGTGCGCCGCCACATTGCCGATGCGCGCCTCGTCGCGCTCGATTGGCACCAGGCCCATCCGCTCGATCCGTCCGGCCAGGCGCAGGCGCATTGCGTGCCCGCTCTGCACTGGTCCTCGCGCACGCCGCGCGATCGTCGCATGGCGCTGTGGGGTGGGTTCGTGATCCGCGCGGCGGGCCGCACCGTCTATTTCGCCGGCGACACCGGCTATGGCACCGGGGCCATCTTCCGCGCGATCCGCGCCCGCTTCGGCCCGATCGACTGCGCGCTGCTGCCGATCGGCGCCTATGACCCGCACTGGTTCATGGCCGCGCAGCACACCAACCCCGCCGATGCGCTGGCCATCCAGCGCGATCTCGACGCGGCATGGGCACTGGGCATTCACTGGGGCACGTTCAATCTGACCGATGAACCGCGTGAAGACCCGCTGCATCAGCTCGATGCCGCCCTCGCCGCACAGGGAATCGCGCCCGATCGGTTTCGCGCGATTCATCCCGGCCAGGTGATCGACATTCCTCCATGCGCCCGGCCTGGGTGATTCTGCCAGTCGGCCCGCTGCAAACGCGGAAATTCTGTCGAGGACTCAAGGCTCTGCCTAACCTGCGAAAGACTTGCGGGCGCGGTGCGCATCTCTGACTCCTGAATAATTATCGTTTTATTTCATAATTATAGGTCGATATCTTAAAAGCATGCCAACGGGCGTGGGATGGGCGCGTGGCATGCATGCTGCGCGATTTTTGCGCCCAAGTGCGATCGTGCACCGCCAAGTTGCCCGATTGAATGAAATTTGCTATGCATCCTCATCAACAGCTTCAAACGGGCAGATGATGGCTGATAGCAGTGCAATCGTGGGGCAAATCGGCGATCTTGCCCAGGCCGGCGAACGGATGATCGAGCGCCTGCGGCGCAAGGCCTTTCTGCCGGAAAGCCGCAAGGGACTCAACGTGCGTTTCGGCATTGCCGAAGCCGCGCAACTGCTCGGCTGCTCCACCAACCGCATCCGCATGGCCGAAGACGATGGGCGTCTGCCCGCCCCGCCTTCGGGCGAGAATGGCCGGCGCATCGGCTATGGCGTGCAGGAAATGCTCCATATGCGCGAAGTGCTGGGCGCCATGCCCACGCGCGGGCCGCACGATGTGCCCGCGATGATCGCGGTGCAGAATTTCAAGGGCGGCGTGGGCAAGTCCACCGTAACCACCCACCTCGCGCACTATTTCGCGGTGCAGGGCTATCGCGTGCTGGTGGTCGATTGCGACAGCCAGGCCACCACCACCACGCTGTTCGGCTTCAACCCGCATTTCAACATCACGCGGGAAGAAACGCTCTACCCCTATCTCTCGATCGATCCGACCCAGGCGGACCTGCTCTATGCGGTCAAGCGCACGCCCTGGCCCAATGTCGATCTGATCCCGTCCAATCTCGAACTGTTCGACGTGGAATACGAGCTGGCCGCCGCCGGGGCCGATGGCCAGTCGGTGCTCGCCGCGCGGTTCCGCAAGCTCAAGCAGGGCCTGCTCGACCTGGCGCGCGAGTATGACGTGGTCATTCTCGATCCGCCGCCCGCGCTCGGCACGATCTCGCTCGCGGTGATGCAGGCGGCCAATGCCCTGCTCGTGCCGCTGGCCGCCACCACGCCCGATTTCTGCTCCACCGTGCAGTTCCTCTCGATGATGGACCAGGTCATCGCACAGTTGGTGGAAGCCGGCATTGCCGTGGATTATCAATTCGTTCGCCTGATCTGCTCGAAATTCGACGGCAATGATCCCAGCCATGCCATGGTCCGCACGATCATGGAGCAGACATTCGGCCCGGCGCTGCTGCCCGTGCCGATCCTGGAAAGCGCGGAAATCAGCCACGCCGCCTTGCGCATGATGACGATCTACGAGCTGGAAAAGCCGATCGGCACGGCCAAGACGCACAAACGCTGCCGCGCCAACCTCGACGAGGCGCTGGGCCAGATCGAGCAACTGGTGCGCGCCGGCTGGGGCCGTGTTGCTCCCGCGCGGGAAGAGGATGTGCTCCATGCCTGACCGCGCCCACGCCCCTGCCCTCCCCTGTCTTTCTTTCCTCGCAAGGTTCTGAGCCATGGCGCGCAAGCAATCCGATTATCTCGCCGCGCTGCTGGCCGAAGACGAAGAGACCCAGGCGCCCGCCGCCCCAGCGGTGATCGACAACACCCCGGCCGCGCGCCCTTCTGGCCTGGCCGAGGCACCCGCCCCTGCTCCCCGTGCACAGCCTGACCCCGCCCCCGCCAGCTCGCCCCCGGCGCAGCAGCCCCGCGCCAGCGCGCCCGGCCTTGGCCCCTTGCGCGGCACCACGCTGCTCAACCGCGAAAGCGCTCTCGCCCGCGTCGCCAGCGGCGAAGTGCGCCAGGTGACGCAGTTGCTGCTCGATCCCGCGCGGGTGCGTGTCTGGGCCGGCAATGCCCGGTCCTATGCCCACCTCAGCGAGGAATCCTGTCGCGAGCTGATCGATTCGATCATCGCCGAAGGGGGCCAGAAAGTGCCCGCCGTGGTCCGCCGCCTGGAAGGCGATCCGGCCTATGATTACGAAGTGATCGCGGGCACGCGGCGCCACTGGTCGATCGCCTGGTTGCGCGCCAATTCCTATCCGCAGTTCCAGTTCCTCGCCCAGGTCGCGCAGCTTGACGACGAGGCCGCCTTCCGCCTGGCCGACCTGGAAAACCGCGCCCGCAAGGACGTGTCGGACCTGGAACGGGCGCGCAACTATGCGCTGGCGCTCAAGGACCACTATGGCAACCACCTTACCCGCATGGCGGAAAGGCTAAAGTTGTCAAAGGGTTGGCTGTCAAAGATGCTGCGCGTTGCGACCATTCCCGATGCCGTGGTCGCCGCCTTTGCCTCGCCCGCCGATGTCCAGCTCAAGCCGGGCTATGCCCTCGCCCAGGCGCTCGATGATCGCAACGCCCAGGCCGCGATCCTCAAGGAAGCCAAGCAACTCGCCCGCGAACAGGATGCCGCGCGCAGCACCGGCCGGCCCACCGTGCCTGCCGCCGACGTGCTCAAGCGCCTGCTCGCCGCTCCCACCGCCGGCAACAGCACGGCCGGGCCGCTGTTCGTGTGGGAAGCCCCAGCCAGCGGTCGCCGCGCCGTGTCGGTGCTGTCCGCCGGGCGCCAGGGCGTCACGCTCAAGCTGCACAATGGCACCGGGGCGACCACCGAAGACCTGATCGAAGGCGTGCGCGCCGCGCTGGAGGCGCTCGAAGCGCAAGGCAAGGGCATGCAGCGGTGACCCCAGCGTTTCCCCGTTTCCCCGGGGAAACATCGCCCCCGCCTCTACCCGCCCAGCCACCCCCTTTCGTCTGCGGAAGGAGGGTTTGGCGGTTATGCAAAGTGGGAAGGAAGAACGAAGGGGGCATGGCCCCCTTCACCCCATTATCTTTGGCTGGCCTCGTGTTGGCGGCCATGGCGCTCCACCCAGCCAAGGCCGGGTGGGAGGCGTTCGGTCGCCTGGAACACCAGGCTTGCCGGAGTCATGGGGTGAAGGGGGCCCTGCCCCCTTCGTTCTCCCTTTCTCCCCTCCCCTCCCCCAACCAACCGGCACCTGAATGACCCGCAGCAAACCTACCGGCAGCAGCGAGCGCTTTGACGTGTTCCTGCCCTATGTCGCCGACATGCCCTTGCGCGATCAGCGCGAGATGATGGAGCGACCGTTCTTCTCGCTGGCCAAGACCAAGCGCACCAAGCCGATCGACTACACCAGCCCCGACGGCAAGCTGTGGGTCCACGTCTCGAGCAACCCGGACTATGGCATGGCCACGATTTGGGATGCCGACATCCTGATCTATTGCGCCAGCGTGCTGGCCGACATGGTGCGGCGCGGGGTCAACGACGTTCCGCGCAAGCTGACGATCATGCCTTATGACCTGCTCCGCGCGATCGGCCGTCCGACTACGGGGCGCGCCTATGAACTGCTGGGCCAGGCCCTCGATCGCCTGGTCGCGACCACGATCAAGACCAACATCCGCGCCGAGAACCGGCGTGAAGCCACCTTCTCGTGGCTCGATGGCTGGACACAATTGGTCGACGAGCGCACCGAGCGGTCCAAGGGCATGACGCTGGAACTGTCCAACTGGTTCTGGGAAGGCGTGATGATGCAGGGCGGCGTCCTGGCGATCGACCGCGCCTATTTCAACATCACCGGCGGGCGCGAGCGCTGGCTATACAAAGTGGCGCGAAAGCACGCCGGCGGCGCGGGTGACGAAGGCTTTGCCATTGCCATGCCCACGCTGTTCGAGAAATCCGGCGCGGAAGGCGAATATCGCCGCTTCAAGTTCGAGATTCTCAAGCTTGCGGAAAAGGATGCCCTCCCCGGCTATGCCTTGAGCGTGGAACAGGGCAAGTCTGGTGAACCGCTGCTGCGCATGCGCCGGATGGACGGCAAGGACGGAGCCGAAGTCGTTTCCCCGGGGAAACGCGCCCCTGCCCTGCCCCCGGTCACGACGCCGGTGCAGAGCGATGGACCGCCGATCGGGATGCAGACGACAGTGCAAGCGGCTGTCGATCACGGCAAGGTTTCGCCCTCACCCGCTCCCGACGCGCCGATCCGGGCGGCAACAGTGGATGCGCGCAGCCTGATCCGCTCGACCATCGCCGGCCTGAGCCACGCCGCCACGCGCGGCTTCATGACCGACGAGACCTTGGCGCACTTGCGCGAAACTTGCCCGGGTTGGGACTTCCACGCGCTTCACGCCGAATTCGAGCGATGGGTCTCGGCCGATCCGGCCCGCACCCCGGCCGACTGGCAACGCGCGTTTATCGGCTGGGCCAAGCGCCACCACGAAAAACACCGCCACACCCTGCGCTGACGCGCAAGCCCCGTTCCGTCGATAGAGCGAGGAACGGGGCCAGGCACTGCCGCAAGAGGGCGTGCTGAAATTCCACACGGGCCTGCGGGACCGCCGCTCTGTTCATCGCATTCCGCCGCTCAAGGACCGCTCCGTGATGGAAGACGGGGGAGGGGAAGGGCTACGCCTTCACGCCTTGACGGTCGAATGCCACCGGGCGTGGATCGAAGAGATATTCTCGTAGGCTCCCGCCACGATTCTCGTGGCCACCAGAGGCTGACTCTGGATTGCCAGTTCTGGCAAACCTGTGTCGGGACGATCAATCCGCGTTCCGGAAAGAACGTGTCGCAGCCAGCACGCGGACCATCTGCGTTCGCGAAGTGTCGTGCGCGGATTGTTCTGCTGTCACGGGATTGAAATCCTGGGTGCGCTTTGAACCTTCTCCGGCGCTCGTTACCGAAAAGAAATTCAATCCATCGCGCGGTGGCGGCGCCTGATGGCAAACATAGACCCTTAGGGAACAGCAAAATGGCTGTTTCGATCTTTCAGGAACGGTCTTTCGATCCATCGGGAACACCGCGTCGATCTATCGGGAACAAGGCTTCGATCCATCAGGAACGGATCGTCGATCTATCGGGAACGGGGGATGATGAGCGAATCGCGGCTGCATCCCGAGTCACGCGCAGACGGCCAGCGCTTAACTTGTCTAACCTGTCTAAACAGGATCTAACCGGGGAGAAGCTTTTTGGTGGGGAGGAAAATGGGGAAGAGGAGGCGGTAGAGACCTTGGCTTGGCCAACGCACGCAAATCCTGGACGCTAATGCCGAATTCAAGAGAAAAGCCAGGCTTATGAACATGATAGGCAAAACGCCGGCCGAGCCGAAGCCACTGGAAATTTCGGCCGGATTTGCGCCAAAACTGGGCAAATCCGGCCGAAACTGGAAATCTGTTGTTTTTCAGCTCTTTGATAGCGCCTTCGCCGGCATTTCCTATTTTACCGAGAAGCTGTAGGCGCCATCGGCCATTTCGCCACTGGACGAACCGGCCTGCCAGGTGAGGCGATAGGTGCCGGCCGGAAGGGCGCGGGGCAGGATGGCCTGGAGTGTCTTGCCGCCATCGGAGAGGCTCGTGGCAAAGCCGGTGACTTTCATCGGATCGTGATGTGTCATGCCGGGCATGGCGGTCATCACCAAGGCAACCGAGGAGGGAGGCACGGCCACTGCCTCGGAAAAGGTGAGCGTGATCTGGCGAGGGGCCGTGACCGTGGCTTGGGCGGTGGGAACGGCGGCAACGAGGTTGGGCTTGGCCTGTGCCGGGGCAGCGGTGACGGCATAGGCTGCGAGCGAGAGCAGAAGCGGGGGCAAGCGCAGAAGCATGGACGATCCTTTCGGCAGGAGGTTTGCCAAGGAATACGCAGCGGCGCATCGTGCCCCTTGCGCCCAGATGAGAAAGTTGCGCGACGGGTGAGGGGACAGGCGCCGGACTGCGTATGATCGAGCACAAGCAAAGGAGAACGTCGGCAATGGATGCTGTGGAGCAAAGACTGGCCGGGCTGCGCCACCAGGACGACGCGATCGTGGGGGATGGGCCGGATTGGGCAGCGCTGGAAGCTGCGGTGCTGCTCGGGCTGGATCGTAGGCAAAGGCAGGCGCAGATGCGGCGGCAGCTCGGATGGACCGGTGCGCTGGCTCTGGCGGCGGGCCTGGCCGGAGGCATGGCGCAGCAACCGTGGCCGGCGGCGATGGGCGTGGATGCCAGCGCCGGGCCACTGGCCTTGCCCGCGCAGGCACCGTCGGTGGTGCTGATGGGGGCAGGGTGATGGTATCGCGGCAAAGCCTGCTGGCGGTCTTGCTGGCGTTCGGGGCGGCACTGGCGGGGGTTGGGGCAGGGCGCATGCTGTTTCGCGCGCCACAGCCCGTGGAAAGTGCTTTTCACACGCTGATCCACCGCGATCTGGCGCTCGATGCCGGGCAGGAGCAAGCGATGGCGCGTCTCGAAGCCGATTACGCGGCGGCGCAGGCCCGCTATGGCGCGGAAATGGACCAGGACAACCGCGATCTGGCCCAGGCGATCGTGGCCGAGAAAGGCTATGGCCCGCGCGTGGCCGCTGCGGTCGATCGTTCGCACGCGGCGATGGGGGCGCTGCAAAAGGAGACCTTGCAGCATCTGTTTGCCATGCGCGGCGTTTTGCGGCCCGACCAGCAGGCCAGGTTCGATGCCGCGCTGGTGGCGGCCCTGAACAAGCCCGTTGCACGCAAAACCGCCCCGCAGCCCTGAAAGCGGCAGGGGGCATGCGCGAGGACATGGACCAGGCCGACGATGCCACGCTGGTGCGCGCCGCGCTGGCGGGGGAGGAGCAGGCCTATCGCGCGCTGATGGTGCGCCACCGCGAGGCGGTCTATTGCATCGCCCGGGCGCAGACCGGGCAGGCCGAGGCGGCGCGGGACGTGACCCAGGACGCATTCATTGCCGCCTTTGCCGCGCTGCGACGCTATGATCCGGCGCGTCCCTTGCGCTGGTGGCTCGCCCGGATCGCGCTGAACAAGGGGCGGGACTGGCGGCGGCGCCAGGCGGTGCGGCGGTTCCTGCTGCGCTGGCGCGACGACGGGGAAGGGATGGGCGATGCCGCCGATCCGGCACCGTCACCAGAGAGCACGGCCATGGCGCGCGCCGAGCTGGCACGCACGGTGAGAGCTATCGAGGCACTGCCCGGCAGCTTGCGCGAGGCGATCGTGCTGCACGGGGTGGAAGGCATGCCGCAGCGCGACATTGCGGACCTGTTTCAAGTTTCAGAAAAGACAATAGAAACAAGAGTTTACCGCGCAAGAAAAAAGCTTGCCAAGATGCTTGACAGCAAGGATTGAAACGGTGGATCGGCGAACGATGATGAGCGGATTGGCCGGTGCCGGGCTGGGCCTTGCTTGGACGGACAGGGCATGGGCCATGACAGGCGATGCGGCGCATGGGGCACATGCTGGCGGGAACGCCATGGGCACGCCAGCGGCAACGCTTTCGGGCGAGCTGATCGAACTGACTGTCGACAGCGCGCCGGTGATGGTCGGCGGGCGGCGCGGGCATGCGATCACCGTGAACGGCACCACGCCGGGGCCGCTGATCCGGTTGCGCGAAGGGCAGCAGGTGTGCCTGCGCGTGCACAACCGGCTGGACGAGGATACCTCGATCCACTGGCATGGCCTGCTGGTGCCGTTCCAGTTCGACGGGGTGCCGGGGATCAGCTATCCGGGGATCGCGCCGGGGCAGACGTTCGACCACGTGTTCACCGTGCGCCAGGCCGGAACCTATTGGTATCATGGCCATAGCAACATGCAGGAAGCGATGGGGCTGTTCGGACCCATCGTGATCGACCCGGCCGGGGGCAGGGAAGCCGAGCCGCATGACCGCGAGCACACGATCCTGCTGCACGACTGGAGCGACGTGCATCCGCATGTCATGCTGAAACGGCTGAAGCAGCAGGGCGGGTTCTACAACCGCCAGCAGCAGACCCTGGCCGGACTGCTCGCCGGGCGCGACCAGCCCTTGCGCGAGCGGCTCGATTGGGGGCGCATGCGCATGGACCCGACCGATATCGCCGATGTGACTGGCTCCACGTATACCTATTGCATCAATGGCCACGACAGCGCGGCCAACTGGACCGGGCTTTACGCACCGGGCGAACGGGTGAGGCTGCGGGTGATCAACGCGGCGGCGATGACCAATTTCAATGTGCGGGTGCCCGGCCTGCCGATGCGGGTGGTGGCGGCCGATGGGCAGGACGTGGTGCCGGTGGAAACCGACGAGTTCCAGATCGGGATTGCCGAGACCCTGGACGTGATCGTGCAACCGGGCGGTGGGCAGGGGGCTGAACCTCAGGCCTTTGCAATCGTGGCCGAAGCCATCGACCGGTCGGGCCAGTGCCGGGCCACGCTGGCGCCGGTCTCTGCCCCCGGTCTGGTGGCGCCGATCCCGCCACGCCGGGCGCGGCCGATCCTGACCATGCGCGACATGGGCATGGGCGGAATGGACATGACGGGCATGGACATGGCCAGCGGCACGCTCGACTTGTCCGCCCCCGCCGCGCCGATGGCGCATGCTCACCATGGCGGCATGAAGATGCGCGACAAGAGCCTGGCGCCGCCCGGCATGCGCCTGGGGCCGGGGGTGGCTACGATTGCCGCCGCGCCGGTCGATCGCCTGGCCGACCGGCCCACTGGCCTGGAAGACGTGGACCATCGCGTGCTGACCTACGCCGATCTCAAGGCAAGGGTGCCGCGCCCGCAGGCGCCGCCGACGCGCAGCCTGGACGTGCACCTGACGGCGAACATGGAGCGCTACATGTGGTCGTTCGATGGGGTGAAGCTGAGCGAGAACCCCGCGCCGCTGGCCTTCCGCGCCGGTGAGCGCGTGCGGGTGACGCTGGTGAACGACACGATGATGCCCCATCCCATTCATCTGCATGGGCATTTCTTCGACCTGGTGAGCGGCGCGGGGGAGGCGGCGCCACGCAAGCACACGATCAATGTGCTGCCCGGCGGCAAGGCCTCGTTCGACCTGACGGCGGATGCGGTGGGCGACTGGGCGTTTCACTGCCACATGTTGCTGCACATGCACGCGGGCATGTTTCGCGTGGTGACCGTGCGCGAGGCGGCGGCGTGAGCGGGCGGCATGCGGCCATGGCCCTGCTGGTCGCCGTGTTGGCGGTGGGAACGGCCCGGGCACAGGACGTCCCGGCGCAGTCTCCTCCCCCACCGCCGCCGCAGGAGCATGCCGCCGATGCCCTGTTCGATGCCGCCGCGATGGGGCGCGCGCGGGCGGCGCTGCGCCACGAGAACGGCGGCATGGCGGTGAGCCAGGTGATGATCGACCAGTTCGAGGCGCGCGGCGGTGGCGACTATGCCTGGGAAGCGAAAGGCTGGTGGGGCGGGGACAGCGATCGCCTGGCGCTGGAAACGCGCGGGGAAGGGGCCTTTGCCGGGCGGATCGACCGCGCCGAAGTGCAGGCGGGATGGCTCCACGCGCTCGATCCCTGGTTCAACCTGCGCGCGGGCGTGCGGCAAGACCTGGCGGCGGGCAACCATCGCACCCACGCCGCGCTGACGATCGAGGGGCTGGCGCCCTATTGGTTCGATGTGGAAGCCTCGGTTTTCCTTTCGACGCGGGGAGAACTGAGCGGACGGGCCGAAGCGAGCTATGACCAGCGCGTGACCCAGCGCCTGGTGGTGCAGCCGCGTGCCGAACTGGAGTGGGCGGCGCAGGCGATGCCTTCCGCCGATTCCGGCCGCAGCGAAGGCGCTGGGATCAACCGCGTCGAGACCGGCTTGCGGCTGCGCTACGAGATCCGCCGGACCTTTGTGCCCTATCTCGGCGTGGCGTGGGAACGCCGCCTGGGCGGCAGCGCGCGGGCGGCACGAAGCGGGGGTGAACCGGCCAGTGCCTTGCGTGTGCTCGCGGGGGTGCGGCTGTGGTGGTGAGCCTTCAGGGCGGGCCCAGGGCGAACGGAGGTTTGAACAGGAGCGCGGTGACATAGGCTACGCAGCTTTACGGGTGGCGTGGTGGGAGGCTGTCAGGGGCCGATCTTCCATATCCCGTGCGTGGAATGGCAGAGCGCACAGGGGGCGGATCGGCTGGCGTCGAGCACGTCGGCAGGGGCAGCGCCGGATGACAGCCCCGGGCAGGCCGGCGCGGGGCGGCGGCGCGATGCGTTGTGCGCACATGCCGCGCGCATTGCCGCGCTGGGGTCGCCGTTCGTGGCCAATCTGGTGCAGGCGGCCTGGCGGCAAATGGACCGGGCGCCCGAACTGGCGCTGATGTTCGACAACTGGCCGGGCGAATATGGCGCGGACGCGGTGGCGTTCCGCCTGGCTTCGGCGCTGCATGCCCTGGCGCTGGCGGGCGAGCCGGCGCGCCTGGCGGCGCTGTTTGCTGCCGGCGAGGGCGATTTCGATGCGGCGGTGGCCGAGGCGCTGGCGCTGCACCAGGGCTTTGTCCTGGCGTGGATGGCGCACCCCACCCAGACCAACGAAGTGGCACGTTCGGCGGCTTTTGCTGCGGCGCTGCTGGCGCTGGACGCACAGGCACCAATGCCGGTGGACCTGCTGGAGCTGGGGGCGAGTGCGGGGCTGAACCTGAACCTGGGACGCTATCGCTTTGCCTTGGGCACCACGCAATGCGGGCCGCCGCAATCGCCGCTGCGCCTGGCGCCGGAATGGCGCGGGCCATCGCCGCCCAAGGGCGCACTGCATATCGCGCGGGCGCAGGGCGTGGACCTGGCGCCGATCGATCCGCGCGATCCGGCCAGCGCCCGGCGGATGCAGGCCTATGTCTGGCCCGACCGGCCGGAGCGGCTGGCACGCCTGACGGCTGCGCTGGCGATCGCCCGGCGCCATCCGCCCAGCGTGGCGCGCGCCAGTGCCGCACCCTGGCTGGAACAGCGGCTGAGCGCGCCGCAGGAGGCAGGCAGCCGCCGGGTGATCGTGCATTCGATGGTCATGCAATATCTTTCGGCCGGCGAGCGTGGCGAGATCACCGCTGCGATCATCCGCGCCGGAGCGGCGGCCACGCCCGAGCGGCCGCTGGCGTGGATCGCGCTGGAATGGACCGCCGATCGCCGGGCGGTGACGCTTCAGGCAACGCACTGGTGTGGGCGCGACACGTGCCGGGGGCAGACGCGGGTCTTGGCCCGCTGCCATCCCTATGGCGAATGGATCGAGTGGCTGGACTGACCATTTCGCCAGGGCGATACGTAATGATGCGTAGCTGCGCGGCCCGGTTTCAATCCTTGCGTTAATCATCCGCAAATCTGCCTATATCCGCACAACGGATAATTTCGCGCTTTCTTCCTAATCCCGCCGATAACCCTTGGTTTCGGGAGAAGTTTGAAAATGGCGCTCCGCTTTGTCTTGCTGGCTTGCATCTTTCCCGCGTTCTGTGCCCAGGCCCTGGCCGCAGAGGCGCCCGATGCGCCGGCCGAACGCGCGCCAGACGGCACGCCGACCGCGTCGCCGGCGCCCGCTGCCAAGACTTTCAGCACTGGGGTGGCCAAGGGCCGCGACCTGCTGGACTCGGCGATTTCCGCGACTTCTCTCGACGAGACGGACCTGCCGCGCCTGGGCGTGAGCAATCTGGCCGGAATCATCGGCAACATGCCTGGCATTCGCGTGGAAAGCACCGGCAGCGACGGCTTTTCCTCCATGACCGTACGCGGCCTGCCGCTGTCGGGCGATGGCTCCAAGTATCTGCTGATCCAGGAAGACGGGCTGCCCGTGCTGGAATTCGGCGATATCCACTTCGGCGCCATGGACACGTTCGTGCGTGCGGACCTGAGCCTGTCGCAAGTGCAGGCCATTCGCGGCGGATCGGCCTCCACCTTTGCCTCGAATTCGCCGGGCGGGGTGATCAACCTGATTTCCAAGACCGGCGAGGAAGCCGGTGGCGCGGTGCGCTATTCCGGCGGGCTGGGCTATGACCTCAACCGCGCCGACTTTTCCTATGGCGCGCCGATCGGCCATGGCTGGCGTTTTCACATCGGCGGTTTTTACCGGATCGGTGAAGGCCCGCGCCACCTGGGCTACAACGGCTTTTCCGGCGGACAGGTGAAGTTCAACGTGACGCACGATTTTGTCGGCGGCGGCTATGTGCGGTTCTACGGCAAATATCTGGACGATCGCCAGCCGCCCAATGCCGAATATCCCGTGCTGCTGAGCGGCAGCAACGACAAGCCGACGATTGCCAGCCTGCCGGGCACCGACGTGCGCCGCGATACGCTGAACAGCAAGTATACCAGCACCAACCTGACCATGGACGAGAACAACAATCCCATGGCCATCGACCAGCGGCGCGGTATCCACGGCGTTTCGCGCGCCTTTGGCGTGGAAACGCAGTTCGACATCGGCGGCTGGACCGTTTCGGACCGCTTCCGCTATGCGTCGAACAGCGGCTCGTTCAACCAGGAGTTGCCCTTCGTGTTCGGGCCGGCGGCGGCGATGGGCACTATCGTGGGTGGGCCTGGCGCCACCTTCAGCTATGCCACCGGGCCCAATGCGGGGCAGTCGATATCGTCCCCCGCGACGTTGAGCGGGGGATCGGGCCTGCTGTTCTTGCAGCTCGAATTGTATGGCAAGATCAACAAGCTGGATCATGTGGCCAACGATCTGCGCGCCACGCGGGTGTGGAACCTGGGCAGCGGCAAGCTGACCACCACGGTGGGGCTCTATGCCTCGCAGCAGAGCGTGCAGGTGCTCACCAACCTTAACAATTCGGTGGTTTCCGTGGAGGGCAAGGCCGGCAGCAGCTATATCGACGTGACCGCGGCCAATGGCACGCGCATGACCGATGGCGGCATCATGGGCTACAGCTTCGTGATGCTGCCCAATCCGGCGGCCTATCACCGCTATTACGACATGCAGTACCGCGTCCTGGCGCCCTATGGCTCGGCCAATTACCAGTTCGGCCGCTTTGCCCTGGGCGGCAGCCTGCGCTTGGATACGGGCAAGGTGAAGGGCAACACCTATGGTGCCGAACTGGGCAATGGGCGCAGCGGGCTGACTGCCTATGACATGAACCGCGATGGCACGATCAGCGCGGCGGAAAGCAAGGTGGCGGTGCTGCCGCTCAGCCAGCCGGGCATTGTGGACTATACCTATCGCTATCTGTCCTATTCAGTGGGCGTGAACTATCGCCTGGCACCCGATGCCTCGCTCTTTGCGCGCTACAGCCGGGGCGGGCGCGCGGCGGGGGAGCGCGTGCTGTTCACGCCCGGCATGGACGTGGCGGCCGGTCGGCCGATCGATTCCTCTGCCGCCAAAACGCCGGTGAAGCAGGCAGAAGGCGGGTTCAAGCTGCGCAAGCCGGGGCTTGAGGTCTATGTCACCGGGTTCTGGGCCGCCACTACCGAGCGCGATTTCCAGATCGGCGCCGATGGCGCGGGCCGCCCGATCATGATCAGCGTGGTGCGCGACTACAGCGCCAAGGGCGTGGAACTGGAAGCGACGGCGCATCGCGGGCCCTTCAACCTGGCGCTGGGTGCCACCTATGTGAAAGCGCGGATCGACGGCGACCTGACTGATCCGACGCTGGTGGGCAACACCCCGCGCCACCAGCCCTCGCTGCTGTTCCAGGCGCGGCCCGAATATGCCACCGCGCTGTTCAACGTGGGCGCGCAGCTCAACGGGCTGACCAGCAGCTATGCCCAGGACAGCAATATCCTCAAGCAGCCCGGCTATGTGATCGTCAGCCCCTATCTGTTCGTGCGGCCGCTCAAGCGGGTGGAACTGGGGCTGAGCGCCTACAACGTGTTCGACAAGCTGGGCATCGTGAGCCTGGCCGCAGCGAGCATCCCGGCCAGCGGCGTGGCCAATGCGCAAGTGCTCAATGGCCGCACCGTGACCGGGTCGCTGCGGCTCGAATTCTGACATCTCGTTTCCCATCCCATGGCCCTGGCCGAAAGAGCGCATATGGAACGCAACCTGCCCATTCCCCGCAAGCTGGTCTTCGCCCTGATGGCCGTCGCGCTGACGGCGGCGTTGATGAGCGTGATCTTCGGGCTCAACATCGCGCAGATCAGTGCTTCGGCCGAACGCAGCGACTATAGCCGGGGCGTGCATGCGGACTCGCTGACGCTGGAAACCGCGCTGCTGCGGCAGAACAGCCAGTTGCGCGGCTATCTGGTGACGGCGGACCCTTCGTATCTCAAGTCCTATTACGAAGGGCGCGACGATTACGACAAGGTCAGCGCCGAGCTGGAACGCACCCTGACCGACCCGGCGCAGCGCGACCTGGTGATGCAATCGCGCGCGGCGACGCTCGCGTGGCGCAAGAACTGGGGCGACAAGATGATCGACGTGGTCAAGTCCGGCGACCAGATGGGCGCCCAGGCCGCCGTTCGCGCGGCGGGCAAGGCGGTGCTGGTGACCGATGCGGTGCTGCCGCTGCGCAAGCTGCGTGACATCCAGAGCGAGGCGATCGATGCCAACACCGCGAGCCAGGCCCACGCGATCACGCTGGCCTGGGCGACGCTGGCGCTGGGTGGCGTGCTGCTGATCGGGCTGCCGTTCTTCCTGTCGCGCATGCTCAGCCGGGCGATTGCCGCGCCGATCACGCTGTTGACCCAGACGATGAAGCAACTGGCGCAGGGCAACAACGAGATCGACATTCCCGACGCCGATCGCCACGACGAACTGGGTGAAATGGCGCGGGCGGTGGAAGTGTTCCGCGACGCGGCACGCATGCGCGTGGCGGCCGTGGCCGACCGCGAGCGAGCCATGGCCTGCCTGGCCGACGGGCTGCACGCGCTGGCCGATGCCGACCTGACCGTGCGGCTGGACGGACTGCCGGCCGATTTCCAGGCGCTGGCCGATCATTTCAACCAGGCGCTGGGCCGCCTGGCCGCCGCGATGCGCACGGTCAAGGGCAGCATTGCCAGCATCAACAGCACGACGAGCGAGATCAAGCAGGCGACCATAGACTTGTCCAACCGCAGCGAGCGGCAGGCCGCCAACGTGCAGGCTTCGGCCAGCGCCATGGCCGACATCACGCGCAAGGTGATGGAATATGCCGACCTGACCAACAACGCCAACCAAGCCATGGCCGAAGCGCGCAGCGAGGCGGCGCGCGGCGGCGACGTGGTGGGTCGCGCGATTGCGGCGATGAGCGACGTGGACCAGGCGAGCCGCGAGATTGCCGAAATCATCACCCTGATCGACGGGATCGCGTTCCAGACCAACCTGCTGGCGCTCAACGCCGGGGTAGAAGCGGCGCGCGCGGGCGAGGCGGGCAAGGGCTTTGCCGTGGTGGCATCGGAAGTGCGCGCCCTGGCCCAGCGCAGCGCCGAGGCGGCGCAGGAAATCAAGGCCCGCGTCGGCGCGGTGACCGAGCATGTGCGGTCGGGCTCTGACCTGGTGCACGACACCGGCGAGTCCCTCCAGCGGATCATCGCCAAGGTGAGCAGCGTGGGCGGGGTGATTTCGGCCATTTCCGAAACCGCGACGCAGCAATCCGAGGGGCTGAGCAAGATCAACCAGGCGATCGGATCGATGGACGGAATGACCCAGCAGAACGCCGCGATGGTGGAGGAAACCACCGCTGCGACCGAATCGCTGGCGCGCGAAGTCAATATGCTGGCCCAGTCGTTCGCCAGCTTCCGCATCGAAGGCGGCGCGGGCAGCGGCGGCTATGACCTGGGCCACCGGCGCGCCGCATGAGGCGCGCCGGGCGCCAAGGGGGTGATCAATCCGCCGTGTCGGGTTGCACCATGTGGCCCAGCGGGGCAAGGTAGACCGCGTCCTCGACCGGTTCCATCCAGGTCACCGGGCTGCCATCCACTGCTTCCTGGATGGCGATATGGGTCATGCCCTGGTCGAGGGTGGCGCCGTGCCAGTGGCGATGCTCGGCCGGGCACCACAGGATGTCGCCGGCATGGAATTCCAGCTTGGGCCCGCCGTCGATCTGCGTCCAGCCCACGCCCTCGGTCACGATCAGCGTCTGCCCGGCCGGGTGCGTGTGCCAATGGGTGCGGGCGCCGGGTTCGAAATGGACGATCGCGCCAGAGACGCGCGAGGGCGCGGGGCGCTGGAATTGGCCGGTGATCGTGACCGAACCGGTGAAATAGTCCGCCGGGCCCGTCACGCTGGCGAGGTCTTGCTTGCGGGTGATTTCCATAAGGGGGTTCCTTCCTGCCTGGCATCATAGGCGCGAAGCCGCGCCGGGATTACCGGTTGGCGGTGCAATGCAGCAATGAGCCGGCCTCAGGATCGGATGCGGGAACCGTTTGCGGAAACCGTCGGCGCGAGGCTGACCGTGCCGGCGATGCCGAAGCGGGTGCCGGTTTGCGAAAGGGTGCCGAGGGTGTCGAACAGCACGTCGAGCTGGCGCTCCCCGGTGCCCGGCGGGAAGGGGAGGCGCAGCGGGCCGGGGGCGGGATCGTCCTTGACCGCGATGCGCGCGCCGTCGAGCCAGATTTCGGCGCGGCCGGCGAGGCTGGCGAAGCGCAGCGTGCCGCCCGCCGTCGCCACCGCGCGGCGCGGGGTGAACGAGACGTGCAGCAGCACCCAGCGCGCAGCCGGATCGGATGGCTGGGTGGCGCCCGGCTTGGTCCAGGCCCAGGAATTCATGTCGCCTTCTGCCAGCTTCTGCCCCGGCACCGGGCGCTGCGCACTGGCGGGGGCCTGGCGCCATTCGGTGAGGCTTTGCGCGGGCGGAATCGCGGGCAGCGTGGCGATGCGCGGCGGATCGACCTGCACGGCGCAGTGCGCAGGCGCGAGGTTGGCGGCGCGGGCGACCAGTTCGAGCGTGTTGCCTGCGGCGCCTTCCCCACAGACGATCACCTGGGCCAGTCCGTTGAACAGCGCCAGAGCCGCGCTGCGGCCATCGCTGGCGGGCGCTTCGGACAGGGCCAGGTTGGGATCGCCGTTGCCCACGCCGAGGATGCGGCCGCCGGTGATGGCGAGCGCAAAGCCGGTCTGCGCGATCGGCACGGCGCGGCCCTGGGCATCGACGGCCATGACCGTGACCGGCACGGCGTCATCGCGATCGGCGGTGATGCGCGTGCGATCGGGCAAGAGGCGCAGGGCGACCGCCGGGCCGGCGGTTTCGCAGGCGCTTTCGGCCACCAGCGCGCCATCGCGCCAGGCGCGCGCGACGAGGCGGCCAGGGGCATAGACCGGGCGCAGCCGCGCCGCGCCTTCGTGGACCGGTGCACGCGCGATTTCTTGCCCGTCCAGATGCAGCGAGACGCTTTGCGCGTTGCTGGCGACCAGGATCGACACCGGCTGGCCTTCTTGGCCGGGAAAGGTCCAGTGCGGCCAGATCGTCAGCACCGGTTCGGCCAGCCACAGGGCGCGGCGGATGTGGAATGCGCTCTTGGCAAAGCCGCACAAGTCCATCGCGCCAAAGAAGCTCGACTGGCTGGGCCATCCGAACGGCGTGGCTTCGCCGCGATAGTCGAAGCCGGTCCACAGGAATCCACCGGCGAGCCAGGGGCGCTGGGCGAGAAAGGCCCAGGCGGCGCCGTGGGTCTGGCCCCAGGCGACGGCCATGCTGTCGTCATCGGCGATGACGTGGGCGGCGGCATCGCTGGTGGGCGCACCACGAGTCATCAGCGCGGAGGTGTCTTCGCTGCTCAGCAAGGGGCGATCGGGATGGGCAGCGTGATAGGGGTCTATCGCTGCGCGGCCATAGTTGAAGCCGACCACGTCCAGTTCGTCGGCAATGTTGGGCTGCGCCTCCATCGCGCCATTGAGCGCCGCGGTGACGGCGCGCGTGGGATCGAGGCGGCGGACCAGGGCCTTCATCCGCCGGACCAGGGCAACGCCGATGGCGCTGGCCTGGATCGATTCCTCGTTGCACAAGGACCAGGCGAGGACGCAGGCATGGTTGCGGCCCAGGCGCACCAGCTCGGCCAGCGCGTCGAGCGCATCGGGCGCGGCCGAGAGCGTGCGGTTTTCCGCCAGAACCAGCATGCCGAGGCGGTCGGCGGCGTCGAGCAGTTCGGGCGCGGGGGCATGGTGCGCGGTGCGCAGCGCATTGGCGCCCATCGCTTTCAACCGGCGCAGGCGATAGTCCCACAGGCTGGCGGGCACGGCCACGCCGACGCCGGCATGATCCTGATGCGCGCAGACGCCCTTGAGCGGATAGGGCTGGCCATTGAGCAGCAGGCCGCGATCGGCGGTGAAGCGCAGGGTGCGCAGGCCGATGGCGCAGTCTTCGCGGTCGCTTTCCACGCCGGC
Source organism: Novosphingobium pokkalii (assembly GCF_014652855.1). Classification (GTDB taxonomy): domain Bacteria; phylum Pseudomonadota; class Alphaproteobacteria; order Sphingomonadales; family Sphingomonadaceae; genus Novosphingobium; species Novosphingobium pokkalii. The sequence continues at coordinate 177,964 of NZ_BMZP01000009.1, read as the reverse complement.
GACCAGCACGCGCGTTTCCAGGCGGTGCAGCGCGGGATCTTCGGGCGACCACAGGCGCGGGGCGGGCACCGCGAGCGTGAGGCTGGCCAGGGCGCCATCCTGCGCGGGCAGGGTGAGCGCGGTGCGCGCGGCGGCGAGCGGCGTGCCGTCGGGCGCAAGCAGGCGCGCTTCCACCGTCACGTCGGCCGGGCTGGCGGTGGTGTTGGCGAGGTCGAGCGTCACCGGTATGGTCCAGGCGCCTGCTTCACCCGCCAGCGGGACGGGACGGGTGACGAGGCCGTGGCGCACTATGTGGACCGGCGGGCGATGCTCTATCCATACGCCGCGATAGAGCCCGGCGCCCTCGTACCACCAGCCTTCGCTGTCGCTGGCGTCCACCTGCACGGCCAGGACGTTGGGTTCTTCGCCAAAACGGGGGAAAGGGGCGAGGTCTATCGCTAGCGCGGTGTAGCCGCCGAAATGGCGCGCGGCGAGCGTGCCGTTGAGCCAGACCGTGGCATTGGTGGCGATGCCATCGAACACCAGGGTGAGCGCGCCGCCCTGCCAGGCGGGATCGAGGCGGAAGCTGCGGCGATACCAGCCCGGCCCGCGCGGGCGATAGGCCTGGTCCGGGTTGGCGTGGGGATCGGGGGCCTGGGCCAGGGCGAAATCGTGGGGCAGGCTGACGCTGGCCCAGGCGCTGTCGTCGAAATCCTCGGCCGCGGCGCCGCTGGCATTGCCCGCCTTGGCGTGGGCATAGGCGGCTTCATGATCGGTGAGCGCGGCAAAGGGCACGTCTCCCGCCAGGAAGCGCCAGTCGGTTGCCAGCGCTAACCGGCGGCGGGGAGGGCCGGAGTGGGGAGGCACCCCCGCCGCCGGGGCGGCAAGCGCACCGGCGGCGATCGGGGAACGACCGAGCACGGTGGCCAATGCCGCCGTGCCGGCCAGGATCGCGCGCCGGCTTGCCGACAGCATGGCTCAGCAGTGCTGGCAGGTGGGATCGAGCAGGTCGTGCAGCATCGCCCCGGTGGGATCCCATTCGCCGATGGCGGGATGGATCAGCAGGGCCTTGCGCGCGGTGGGCCGCTCGCCGGTGAGCGCCGCTTCGATCGCGGCGCGTTCATAGGCCTTGATGCCATGGACCAGGCCCAGCGCCGGATCGGGCAGGCGGTCGATCGGCAGCGGGACGATGCTGTCTGCGGTGATCGTGCTGCTGGTTTCGACGATGTCGCTGTCCGGCAGATCGGGCAGGGCGCCGCGATTGCGGGTGTTGACCACGATCGTGGCTGGCTTGGCCCCGGTCAGCGCGCTCATCACGTCGATGGCGATGCGGTGATAGCCGCTGGCGACGCGGAACGGGTCGATGTGGAAGGTTGCTTCCGGATCGAACGCCGAGCCGGCCTCTGCCTCAAGCTTCATGTACGAGCCCGAGCGGCGGTTGAGATAGGCGGCATAGGCGGCAATCGCGCCCGGGCCATCGTTGGCGCCCAGGCGATCGCGCAGCGTCTCGATCAGCGAGACGTTGAGCGCCTCCACCTCGGTGCCGCGGCTGGAGCCGTGGCGGTGCTGGTTGGCCAGGGCGCGGCGGCGTTCATAGTAGAAGAACAGGTATTCAGTGGGAATGAGGCGCAGGGCGCGGATCATCGCTTTGTCGAACACCGGGGCGGAATAGAGCTTGTCCAGCATGGCATCGTCGGCCAGCACGCGGTCGAACACGTCTTCGCCGTGCAGGCGAATGCCGCGCACCCAGCCCAGGTGGTTGAGGCCGACGTAATCGCATTCGATATCGGCCAGCGTGGCACCCAGCGCGTGGGCGATGTTGTGGAACAGTTCGGTGGGCGTGTCGCAGATGCCCACGATCTTGGCGCCGGTGTGGTTGGCGATCGCCTGGGTAATCAGGCCGGCGGGATTGGTGAAGTTGACGATCCAGGCATCGGGCGCGTGGCGTTCGACCAGGCGGGCCTGCTCGATGGCGATGGGCACGGTGCGCAGGGCCATGGCAGCGCCGGCCGGGCCAGTGGTTTCCTGGCCGGGAAAGCCGTGCTGGATGGCGATGCGTTCATCGGCGGCGCGCCCGGCGATGCCGCCAACGCGGATCGAGTTCATCACGAACGAAGCGCCTTCGACCGCGTCCTCGATACTGGTTGCCTCGCGCACGATCAGGTCGCCGCCTTCGGCGCGGACGATGGCCCGGCCCAGCGCGGCCATGATCGCCAGGCGATCGGCATCGGGATCCCACAGCACCAGTTCGCGCGCGCCCAGCGCCTGCGCGGCATCGTTGACGCCGAACGTGACCAGCGGCGTGCGGACGCCGCCGCCGCCGATCAGGGTCAGCTTGCGATCAGTCGTGGAGGGCATAGTTGCGGTCATGGACAGTCCAAAGCTCCTGTGCATCGGGGATGCCGCCAAGCGCCCCCGGCTTGCGGGTGGAAAGGGCGCCGGTGATGCAGCCGCGCTCCAGGCGGCGGCGCAGCGGCGCGGCATCGAGCAGCGCATCGATGAAGCCGGCGTCGAAGGCATCGCCCGCGCCGGTGGCATCGACGGCCTGCACCACGGGCGGGCGCACGTGGATGATCTCGCCATTGTCCAGCGCGGCGGCGCCGCGCGCGCCCAGCTTGAGCACCGGGTTGCGGATGCCGATGCGCGCGGCATGGTCGAAATAGGTGCCGACGTCGGTGCTGCCGAACAGCAGTTCGGCTTCCTTCTCGTTGGGCATCAGGTAATCGACGCCGGTGATCGTGGCGCGGTTGGCCGGGCTGGCCAGCCATTCGGGCTGATAGCCCATGTCGAGCGAGGTGGTGATGCCGCGCGCGGCAAGCAGCGGCAGCACGACTTGCGCCACCTCGGGCGGGAGCGGCATGGCGAAGTGAACGTGCGCGGCGGCGCAGAGCGTGGCGAGGCCATCGCCCATGGCCAGCGCGCCGACGGCGGTGTTGACGCCGATGTGGGTGAAGAACGAGCGATCGTGCGGCGTGGAGATCGAGATCGTGGTGCCGGTGAAGCCCTGGCCGATGCGGATGCCGTCGAACGCCACGCCATAGCCGGCGAGGCGCTGTTCGAACCAGGCGCGGTCGTCTGCCCCGATCAGGCCGACCACGCCGACCTTGCGGCCAAGCCGTGCCAGGCCGCAGGCCGTGGCGATGGTGCCGCCGCCCATCTCGCGGGTATAGGCTTCGGTGGTGACTTCCTCGCCGGGCAGGGGCCAGGCGGGAAAGCCGCTGAAAATGTGATCGACATAGATTTCGCCGACGACGGCGACATCGAGGCGGACGGTCATGGGCGGAAAGCCTTTAGCGAGGAAAACGGCCATTGCCGCGCGCGGCGCGCGATGGCGAGGAACAGGAGCGTGCCGGCCACGATCATCCCGGCGCCGGCCAGGATATGCAGCGGGCGGGCGGTGGTGACGATATAGGCCCACCCGGCCAGCGTGACGATCACCGGCAGCGGATAGAGCGGCATGCGGAACTGGCCGGGATCGGCCTGCGGCTGGCGGCGGCGCAGCAGGATCACGGCCACGCACTGCGCAGTATACTGGAACATCGTCTGCACCACGATCATCACCGCGATCAGCGTGTCGAGCGAGACCAGGCAGGCAAGCGCCGAGGCCAAGCCCATGAACAGCAGCGAGACCGCGGGAACATCGCCCCGCGCATTGGTGCGCGCGAACACGGCAAGGAAATCCCCGGCGCGGGCGGCGGCATAGGGCACGCGCGAGGCGCCGAGCAGGTTCATCAGCGCCGAGGCCCAGGAAGCGATGAGAATCAGCACCGTCACCACGCGGCCGCCGATCGGGCCATAGATCGCCGCCATGAAATCGGCGACGATGGCCTTGGACTGCATCCCCTGCTGCCAGGGCAACACGCCCAGGATCGCCAGGTTGAGGCCAATGTAGAGCAGCGCGACGAGCGGGATCGACCACAGCACGGCGCGCGGGATGGTGCGGCGCGGCTCGACCACTTCATCGCCGATCATGCAGATCGTGTTGTAGCCGCCGTAATCGTAGACCCCGATCAGCGTGGCCGCGCCCAGGCCCATCCAGAAGCCGCCGTCGATGACGAAGGCATGGGGCGGAAAGGAAAAGGCGCGTGCGGCATCGAAATGCACCGCGCCCGACGCGATGATCCACAGGCACGAGCCGATCACGATCACGCTGGTGGCAACCGAGAGCATGCCGATGACGCGGATATCGCGCCACAGCAGGACGAGGTTGACCAGGCATACCGTGGCGGCGATCGCGGCAATCGCGGTGGCGGACAGGCCCGGTTCCAGCCAGGTGAGATAGTGGGCCATGCCCACCGTGCCCGAAGCGATCGACATTGGGCCGATCAGCAGCGTCTGCCACAGATAGAGAAAGCCGAGCAGGCGCCCCAGGCCCTGCGGGCCGAACGCCTCGCGCAGGTAGTGGAACGAGCCGCCCGAGCGAGGCAGGGCCGAGCCGAGTTCGGCCCAGACGAATCCGTCGCACAGGCACAGCACTGCGCCGAGCAGCCAGCCCAGCAGCGCCTGCGGCCCGCCCATGGCAGCGAGCGCGAGCGGGATGGTGATGAACGGGCCGACGCCGATCATGTTGAGCATGTTGGCCGACAGCGCACCGGCAAAAGTCATGCGCGCGCGGCTGCCCGGCGCCAGGCCGGGGGATATGCCGCTATCGGGTAAGGGGGCCGTGTTCATGACCGTATTAATCAGGAAATGCCATGATTGCGTCAATATGAAAATTTCATTCCACCATGAAATGTTGCATCGGCAAGTCATGGGCATATATCGATCGGGCCATGGGAGACCGCGATGACACCCTCGATACCTGACGCTGACAGCAACCTGCCCGACAGCGCCGATGGACTGCGCGACATGATCCTGGCGCGCTATGACGGCATGACCAAGGTCTTGCAGCAGGTGGGCCGCTATGTGCTGGACCATCCCGAAGACATGGCGCTGCTGACGCTGAACGAACTGGCGGAGCGATCGGGCACGCAACCCTCTGCCATCGTGCGCTTTGCCAAGGCGCTGGGCTTTACCGGGGCCGGGCCGATGCAGCGCCTGCTGCGCGACAGCCTGATCGCGCAGAACAGCGCGCTGGGCTATAGCGAGCGGGTCCACCAGTTTGGCGCGGCGGTGGAGGATTCGGTCTCGGCCGGGGGCATCGGCGCGCTGATCGACGAATTTGCCGAAGGCGATATCCTGGCCTTGCAGAATACCCGCGCGATGGTCGGCCGCGAAGGGCTGGCCAGCGCGGTGGCGCTGATCGCGGCGGCGCGGGTGGTGCATCTGGTGGGGATGCGCCGCGCGTTTCCGGTCGCGGCCTACCTCGCCTATGCCGTGCCGCAGGCGGGCAAGCCGACCATGCTGGTGGACGGGGTGGGCGGCCTGGCCGCGCAGCAATTGCGCGCGATCGGGCCGGACGACGTGATGATCGCGATCAGCTATCACTCCTATGCGCCGGAAACGGTTTCGGCGGTGGAGGCGGCCTGCGCCGCCGCGGCCAAAGTGCTGGCGATTTCAGACAGCCTGCTCAGCCCGATTGCCAAGCGCGCGACGCAGACCCTGCTTGTGCGCGAATCGGAAGTGCGGGGCTTTCGCTCGCTGTCATCGTCGCTGTGCCTGGCACAGGCGCTGGTGGTGGGGCTGGCCTATGACCAGCAGCGCCATGTGGCTGCTGGCGGTGGGGCGCCGGCGGGTGACGCTTCCTGACCGGCAAGCGCGTGATCCGTATGCCGCAATTTTGAAATTTTTATATCAAGAAAGATGGAAACGAAAAAATCATATTGACACAAACCGAGCAATACCATTCCATATGACCAACGCCCGGCAATGTGGCGAAAGGGATGTGAGGGATATGGAAATGATCGGTTTGCTCTGTCGGTCGCGTCTGCTGCTCAGCGGATCGACCCTGATGCTGGCATTGGCGGCCCAAGTGCCGGCGCATGCCCAGACCCTGCCACCTGCCGCCCCGGCCGCGCCCGCGACGCCGGGAACATCGGCCGAAACCGAAGGGCAGCTTGGCGCCAGCATTGTGGTGGTGGGCAACCGCTATCAGGCCGCGACCTTGCAGATGCGATCGGCCAACACGGTCAACGTCATTTCCGCGCAGGACTTGCAGCACACCGCCGTCCACAACGTGGCCGAGGCGCTGGGCACGGTGCCGGGCATCAACGTGATGAACACGGGTTCGGCCTTTGCCGGGGGCGTCGACGGCGCCTCGCGCGGGGAAGGCATGTTCGTGTCGGTGCGCGGGCTCAATTCCGAATACAACATCAACCTGATCAACGGCGTGTCGGTGGCGCAGGGCAATCCCTATAGCCGCGGCGTGCAATTGAGTCTGCTGCCCCCCTCGGGCTTGCAGACGATCATCGTCAACAAGACTTCGCAGCCCGACATGCTGGGCGACGCGATCGGCGGCACGATCGATTTCCGCACCCCTTCGGCGTTCGACTATGCCGACGATTCGCGCGCCTCGGTGACGGTGGGTGGCCGCATGGAAAGCCGCGCCCGCGCCTATGGCCAGAACGGCCTGGGCTGGAACGCGGGGGCCGACTATGCCCGCAAGTTCGGCGCGGACCACCAGTTCGGCCTCTATGTCAGCGGGTTCTACGATATCCGCCACTTCGCCAACAGCCTGGTGGGCGGGGTGCAGGAATCGGGCTGCTGCGACAATGGCTATGACTTTGCCGTGCAGGATGCCGCCGGCAACAGCGCGCCGGGCCTCGATCCCGCCTCCAACCTGATCCTGACGGCGGCCAACTTCGGCCTGTCGAGCGGCTATACCGAACGCTATGGCGGCAACGGCACGTTCGACTGGCACCCGGACGCGGATACCTCGATCTACCTGCGTGCCAGCTATGCCCGCGCCAAGACCGACCAGAACAGCCAGCTCACCCAGATCGTGGGCGGCGGCAAGCTGGACGGATCGAGCGGCACGGCGCTGGGCAATGGTACCTATGCGCCGGTGATCGGCAACGTCCAGGCGCGCTTCTGGTATGAAACCAATCCGGCCATCGCCACGCTGGGCACGGTGCAACTGGGCATGGACAAGCACGCCGGGCGCCTGACCGTGTCGCCCAGCCTGTTCTATAGCTGGGGCAGCAATGCCCGCCCGAACCACATCGAAGTGGCTGGCCGCTATGCCGCCGTTGCCTATGGCGGGTCCACGCTGTTCGGCTATGACAACGGCTATCCTGTGCCGTTGCTCAATTCCACGCTGCGCGGCCAGCTCAACAACATCAATGCCATGCCGGCCACCGGCGGGGCGCCCGAATATACCCCGCAGACCAGCTTCCAGCGCAAGGGCGGCGGCAAGATCGACTTCAAGATGGATTTCGACGGGGGCCACCTGTCGTTCCTCAAGGCCGGCTTCCGCGTCGAGACCAGCCACCGCGAGATCACCAACCGCGACTACACCGTTTCGGGCTATGGCAATGCCAGCACGCTGGGCGACCTGGGAATCTTCAAGGAAATCTATCCCGCGGTCTGGCCCAAGCGCTATCTCTGGCAAGTGCCGGTGGTGGACCAGGGCAAGGTCTTTGCGCTGTTCAACCAGCTTGGCGGGGCGACCGACGCCACGATCGACACCTGCGGATCGAACCCCATCAACAGCTACAACTGCAACACGCAGAAGGCCAACGAGACGGTCTGGGCCGGCTATGTGATGGGCCAGTTGCAGTATGGCGACCTGGAGATCGTGCCCGGCGTGCGCTATGAGCACACCGACATCAAGAACGTGTTCTGGGTGACGCCGACGACTGACGGCAACACCGCGACCGGCGCGTTCTCGTCCAACAAGTCGCGCTTCGATGCCGTGCTGCCGAGCGTGGCCTTCACCTATCGCCCCGGAGGCAGCGCGGTCTATCGCGCTTCGGCCTGGACCAGCTATGTCCGTCCGCCGTTCCTGCAACTGGGTGGGGGTGCTTCCACCAACGTGTCGGGCGGGGTGACCACGATCACCCAGGGCAATCCCAACCTCAAGGCGATCCGCGCGATCAACCTGGATGCCTCGGGCGAGTGGACCATTCCGGGCGGCGGGCACGTGATGCTGGCCGGGTTCTACAAGCACCTGTCGAACTACATCTATGACAACGGCAGCAGCGCCGGGATCGTCACCGGCACCAACGTGGGCGTCACCACCGGCACGGTGACCTACAAGCCGGTCAACGGCGGTTCGGGCCATGTCTATGGCATCGAGTTGCAGGCGCGGCAGAAGTTTTCGGCGCTGCCTGGCCTGCTTTCCGGCCTGGGCGTGGCGGTGAACTTTACCCGGCAGTGGACGCGGGTGGACGTGCTGGGCGACGGCACGCGCATGGACCGCATCCAGAACGCGCCCGATGTCATGGCCAATGGCCAGGTGTTCTTCGAGAAAGGCCCGGTCTCGCTAGACGTGAACTACAGCTATGCCGGCGAATATGTCTCGCTTTACGATACGCTGGGCAAGAATTCGACCTGGGACGACGTGTGGGTGCGGCCGGTCAGCCGCGTGGACCTGCACGCCGGCTATGCCTTCAGCCAGATGTTCAAGCTGGACCTTTCGATCGCGAACCTGTTCAACACGCCGAGCTATTGGTCGCACATCGGCAAGAACAGCCTGGCGGTGTCGGACATCGTCAATTCGGGCACGACCTCGCTGGTGACGGCGACCGTCAAGTTCTGATCGATCGGGCCCGCGATCGGCGGGTTGGGGGGCGGGACCGGGCAGAAAGGGGCTGCCCGGTCCCGCTTCGTTTGAAAGGCTGGAGAAAGCGATGAAGTCTTCGCGTCGAGGCATGCTCAAGGGTTCGGTCGGCGTGGCCGGGGTGATGGCCAGCAGATTGGCGCGGCCGGGGGCGGCGCTGGCGGCGGCGGCGGGCGGGGAAGACATGCTGGGCCTGGTCGATCCGATGATCGGCACGGGCGGGCATGGCCACGTCACCCCGGCCGCGACCACGCCGTTCGGCATGGTCCAGCTTGGCCCGGATACCGACAACGCGCGCTGGGATGCCTGCTCGGGCTATCACCACGACGATACGACGCTGCTCGGCTTTTCGCACAACCACCTGAGCGGCACCGGGGTGGGCGATCTGCTGGACGTGCTGGTGGTGCCGCGCACCGGGCCGGTGGTGCTTTCGCCCGGCACGCTGGCGCAGCCGCAAGGCAGCTATCGCCAGCGCTTCGACCATCAGGACGAAGTGGCCGAGCCGGGTTATTATGCCGTGCTGCTGCGCGAGAGCGGCATCGGCGTGGAACTGACCGCCACGGCGCGGGTGGGGCTGCACCGCTATCGCTTTCCCGGCGCCGGGCATCTGCTGATCGACTTTGCCCATGGTGCGCGCGACGAGCCCGATGCCGCGAGCCTGGCGGACGATCCTTCCGGCCCGACCAAGGTGACCGAAGGCAGCCTGAAGCTGGTGGCGCCCGACCTGATCGTGGGCAGCCGCCGCGTGCACCAGTGGGCCGACGGGCGGCAGATCCACTTTGCCCTGCGCCTGTCGCGCCCGGCCGCGCAGGTACAGTTCTTCTGTAACGATGCCGCGTTGCCGGCCGGAACCGCAGAGGTTGCCGGGGCCAACCTGAAAGCGGCGCTGATGCTGCCCGATGCCGGGGCAGCGCCGGTCATGGTGAAAGTGGGTCTTTCCGGCGTGGACGTGGCCGGGGCGCTGGCCGCGCTGGACGCCGAAGTGCCCGGCTGGGACTTTGCCATGGTGCGCGGCGCGGCGCGCGCGGCCTGGGCAGAGCGGCTCGGCGCGGTGCGGGTGCAGGGCGGCACGCGCGACCAGCGCGCGATCATGGCCACCGCGCTCTATCACACGGCGGCCGCACCCAATCTCTTTGCCGATCCGGACGGGCGCTATCGCGGCATGGACAGCGCGGTCCACACCCTGCCGGCGGGCGAAGCGAACTACAGCACCTATTCGCTGTGGGACACCTATCGCGCGCTGCATCCGCTGCTCAGCCTGATCGACGCGCCGCGCAATGCCGCCTTTGCCCGCAACCTGGCGCGGATGACGCTGGAAAGCCCGTTCGGGCCGCCGGTCTGGCCGTTGCAGGGGATCGAGACGCATTGCATGATCGCCTGGCATTCGGTGGCGGTGATGGCCGAGGCGGTGAACAAGGGCGCCACCGGGCTGGACCTGGCGCGGCTGTGGCCGGCGCTGCGCCACCTGGCGTTCGCGCGCAACGACAGCGGGCTCGAGCCCTATCGCCGGCTGGGCTATATCCCCGCCGACACAGTGCGCGAGGCGGCGAGCAAGACGCTGGAATATGCCTATGACGACTGGGCCATGGCCGCCCTTGCCGAAGCCGCCGGGGCGCAAGGCGATGCGCAGGCGCTGCGCGCGCGATCGCGCAACTGGCGCAACCTGTTCGACAAGGGCACCGGCTTCGTGCGGCCGCGCCTGGCCAACGGCGCCTGGGCCGAACCGTTCGATCCGCGCGCGCTGGGCCACGATACCAACCACTGGCGTGATTTCACCGAATGCAACGCCTGGCAGGCGACGTTCATGGCCCAGCACGATCCGCAAGGGCTGATCGACCTGATGGGCGGGGATGCCGCGTTCGAGGCCAAGCTCGACGGGCTGTTCACCGCCGACAGCACGCTGCCCGGCGATGCCCCGCCCGATGTTTCGGGGCTGGTGGGCCAATATGCCCATGGCAACGAACCGAGCCATCACGTGGCCTATCTCTATGCCTGGTCCGGCTCGCCGTGGAAGACCCAGGCGCGGGTGCGCAGCCTGATGGCGACGATGTATCGCGCCGCGCCCGATGGCCTGGCCGGCAACGAGGATTGCGGGCAGATGAGCGCGTGGTTCGTGCTCAGCGCGCTCGGGCTCTATCCGGTGGACCCGGTGAGCGGGGTGTGGGTGTTCGGATCGCCGCTGTTCACGCGGGCGGAACTGGCCGTGCCGGGCGGGCGCCTGGTGATCGAGGCGCCGGGCAACAGCGAGCAGGCGGTCTATGTTCGCGCGGTGCGCTGGAACGGCAAGCCCTGGCCGCGAAGCTGGATTTCCCATGCCGAGCTGGCGCGGGGCGGGCACCTGGTGTTCGAGATGGACACGCGGCCCAATCCCGCCTTCGGCCGCGCCCGCGATGCGCGCCCGCCGGTCAACGCGCTCGGCGCCGCCCGATAGGCGCGATCAGACCGATACGAAGGCGCCGGTTTGCGCCGATTCCTGCGCCGCCTGCGCCAGGCGCAGCGCGCGCAGGCCGTCGGCAGCGGTGACCAGCGGCGGGGCGCCTGCGATCACCTGGGCGAAATGGTCGATCTGCGCGGCGAAGGCGGCGGCATAGCGATCGAGGAAGAAATCGAGGAACGGCGCCTCGCTCGCGCCCTGCGCCCCCCAGTGCTCGACGCGATTTTGCGCCACATTGCCCACGCGCAGCGCGCCGCTGGCGCCGAATGCCTCGATCCGCTGGTCATAGCCATAGCCGCTGCGGCGGCTGGAACTGATCACTGCCAGGCGCCCGCTGGCGGTGCGCAGGATGGTCTTGGCGGTATCGACATCGCCGGCCGCGCCGATCGCGGGATCGACCAGGCAGGCGGTGGCGGCCAGCACCGCCACTGGTTCTTCCTCCAAGAGCCAGCGCGCCATGTCGAAATCGTGGATTACCATGTCGCGGAACAGACCGCCCGACGTGGCGACATAGGCGGGCGAGGGCGGGGCGGGATCGTGGCTGATGATATGCAGGGTTTCGAGCGCGCCGATGCGGCCGGCGGCAAGTGCGGCACGCAGCGCGGCGAAATCGGGATCGTGGCGGCGGTTGAAGCCCATCAGCACGCGCGCGCCCTGCGCCTCCAGCCCGGCCAGGGCCTGCTGCGCCACGGCAAGATCGAGTGCCAGCGGCTTTTCGCAGAGCACCGCCAGGCCGCGCGCGGCGGCGGCCAGTGTCTGTGGCGCATGGAGCGCGGTGGGGCTGGCGATCACCGCGCCGGCAAGGCCGGGCACCGCGAGCGCGGCGTCGGGCGCCATGGCCTGCGCCCCGTGGCGGCTGGCGAGAGCCTGCGCGGCGGCGGGATCGATATCGGCCACCACGGCCAGGCGCAGGCCGGGATGGCGGGCGATGTGCGCTGCATGAACCGCGCCGATCCGCCCGGCGCCGATTAGAACGATATCGTGCATGAACCCCTGCCGCTGCTGCTGCCGCGCTTATGGGCTGATTTCTGCGCCCTGCACAAGGGCGGCACTGGCCAGGCGGCGCGGTTGGCGGCATAGCGGAGCGCAGCACGCCAAACCCGGGGACAAGGCGCGATCCATGAAGCCACTCGATATCATCGCGATCGGCCGCGCCGGGGTCGATCTCTATGGCGAGCAGGTGGGCGGGCGGCTGGAGGATATGGCCAGCTTTGCCAAATACCTGGGCGGCAGCCCGACCAACACCGCCGTGGGCCTGGCGCGGCTGGGGCTGAACGCCGGGCTGATCACGCGGGTGGGTGGCGATCACATGGGTCGCTTCATCCGCGAGGAACTGGTGCGCGAAGGGGTGGACACGCGCGGTGTGCGCAGCGATCCGGCGCGGCTGACCGCGCTGGTGCTGCTGGGCATTCGCGAGAACGGCACCTACCCGCTGATCTTCTATCGCCAGGATTGCGCGGACATGGCGCTGTGCGAGGCGGACATCGATCCCGCGCTGATCGCGCAGGCCGGCGCGGTGCTGCTGTCGGGCACGCATTTTTCCACGGCGCAGACGGCAGCCGCCTGCCGCCGCGCCGCCACGCTGATGCGCGGGCAGGGCGGGCGCGTGGTGCTGGACGTGGATTACCGCCCGGTGTTGTGGGACCTGGCGCCGCGCGACGCCGGGGAGGATCGCTTCGTGGCCAGCCACAGCGTGACCGCGACGATGCAGCGCGCGCTCGATCTGGTCGATCTGGTGGTCGGCACCGAAGAGGAAATCCACCTGCTGGGCGGATCGACCAACACGCTCGACGCGCTGCGCTCGATCCGCACGCTGACCGACGCGCCGGTGGTGGTGAAGCGCGGCGCGAAAGGCTGCGTGGTGTTTGAAGGGGTGATCCCTGGCGAGTTGGACGAAGGGCTGGTGGCCCCGGCCTTTGCCGTGCCGGTGGCCAATGTGCTGGGTGCGGGCGACGGGTTCATGGCCGGGTTCCTGCGCGGCTGGCTGCGGGGGGAGCCGATGGCGCGCTCGGCCGCGTGGGGCAATGCCTGCGGCGCGATCGTGGTGGCGCGCCACGGCTGCGCCCCGGCCATGCCCACCTGGCCGGAGCTGGAGGCGTTCATGGCGGCAGGGGGCGCGCGCAGCCCCGCCAGCCTGGAGCAGATGCATTGGGCGACCACCCGCGCCCCGGCGGATGAAGCGCTGACCATCCTGGCGATCGACCATCGCGGCCTGTTCGAGACGCTGATCGACAGCGGCGGCGGCGACGAGGACCGCGTGGCCACGTTCAAGGACCTGGCCAGTCAGGCGATGGAGCGCACCGCCGCCGGGGATCGCGCCTGTGGCCTGCTGCTCGACGGGCGGTTTGGCGCGCGGGCGCTGGCCCAGTCGGCCGACGCGCCCTATTGGATCGGACGGCCGATCGAGATTTCGGGATCGCGCCCGTTGCGCTTCGAGGGCGGGGCGGACGTGGCGATCACGCTGCGATCCTGGCCCCGGCCCCATGCGGTGAAATGCAACTTGCGCTATCACCCCGACGATCCGGCGGACTTGCGCGCAGAGCAGGACGCGCAACTTCTGCGCCTGTTCGACGCGACGCGGGGCACGGGCCATGAACTGCTGCTGGAAATCATCGCCGCGCCCTATGGCCCGGTGGCGCACGATACCGTGGCGCGGGTCATGGCCCATGTCTATGCGCTGGGGATCTATCCCGACTGGTGGAAGCTGGAGGCGACCGACGATCCGGCCGCCTGGGCCGCGATCGAAGCGGTGATCGCCGACGCCGATCCCTGGTGCCGGGGCGTGGTGGTGCTGGGCGCGGAAAGCAGCCCGGCGCACCTGGCGCGCAGCTTTGCCGCTGCCGCGCCGCGCCGCATCGTCAAGGGCTTTGCCGTGGGGCGCGCGATCTGGCACGATGTGGCGCAGCAATGGTTTACCGGCATGATCGACGATGAAACCGCGCTGGTTCGCCTGACCGCGAACTTTGCGCAGATGGTCGCCACGTGGCGAGAGGCGCGCAGCCGCGCGCTGGCGCCATGCGGCTGACCGCGGCGCGGGCCCTGGTGCGCTGGCTGGCGGCGCAGGACGTCTTGGTGCCCGGCGCGGAGGGCGACGCGCGCGTGCCGTTCTTCGGCGGGGTATGGGCGATTTTCGGCCATGGCAACGTGGCCGCGCTGGGCCAGGCGCTGGCGGCTGCCGATCCGGCGCGCCTGCCCACCTATCGCGCCCACAGCGAGCAGGGCATGGCCCATGCTGCGATCGGCTATGCCCGCGCCCATGCCCGGCGGAGGGCGATGGCCTGCACCACCTCGATCGGGCCGGGGGCAACCAACATGGTGACGGCCGCCGCGCTGGCCCATGCCAACCGCCTGCCGGTGCTGTTCCTGCCCGGCGATGTCTTTGCCTCGCGCCGGCCCGATCCGGTGTTGCAGCAGATCGAGCACTTTGCCGATGCCACGGTTTCGGCCAACGACTGCTTCCGCCCGGTCTCCCGCCTGTTCGACCGCATCACGCGGCCCGAGCAATTGCTCGACGCGCTGCCGCGGGCGATGGCCGTGCTGACCGATCCGGCGGCCTGTGGCCCGGTGACGCTGGCGCTGTGCCAGGACGTGCAGGCCGAGGTGATTACTTGGCCGGAGGCGTTTTTTGCGCCGCGCCTGTGGTCGATCCGGCGCCCGGCGCCCGACGCGGACGAGCTGGCAGCGCTGGTTGACGCCCTGCGCCAGGCCGAGCGCCCGCTGGTGATCGCCGGGGGCGGGGTGTTCTATGCCGGGGCCGGGCCGGCGCTGGCCGCGCTGGCGGCTGCGAGCGGATTGCCGGTGGCCGAGACCCAGGCAGGCAAGGGCGCGCTGCCCGCCGATGCGCCCGGAGCGCTCGGCGCGATCGGCGTGACCGGTAGCGCAGCGGCCAACCAGGCGGCGCGCGTGGCCGACGTGATCGTGGGCCTGGGCACGCGCTTGCAGGATTTCACCACCGGATCGCGCCGGCTGTTTGCCGCCGATGCCCGGTTGTTCCAGGTGAACCTGGCGCTGCATGACGTGGCCAAGCATGGCGCGCAGCCGGTGCTGGGCGATGCCGGCGTGGTGGTGGCGGCCCTGGCGCAGGCGCTGCGCGGCTGGACGGTGCCGCCCGGCTGGGCCAAGGCGACCACCGGCTGGGCGCGGGACTGGCATGGTACGGTGCGCGCGGCGCTCGATTGCCCGGTGCCGAACGGCGACTTGCCCGATGACGTGGCGGTGATCGGTGCCGTGCAGCGCGCGCGGCCCCATGCCACGATCGTGGGGGCGGCGGGCGGCCTGCCCGGAGACCTGCACCGTTTCTGGCCCTGCCCGGCACCGGGGCACTATCACGTGGAATATGGCTATTCCTGCATGGGCTATGAGCTGGCGGGCGGCATGGGCGTGGCCCTTGCCCGGCCCGAGGCGGACGTGGTGGTGATGGTGGGCGATGGCAGCTATCTGATGCTCAATGCCGAACTGGCCAGCGCGGTGGCGCTGGGCGTGGGCTTTACCGTGGTGCTGGTCGACAATCGCGGCTTTGGCTGCATCCACCGCTTGCAGGGACGCACCGGCAATGCCTCGTTTGCGACCTTGCGCGGCGGCGGGATCGATTTTGTCGCTCATGCCCGCGCGCTGGGGGCAGAGGCGCACAAGATGGCCGATGTCGCCGCGCTGGAAGCGGCGCTGCGCGCGCCGCGTGCGCCCGACCGGCCGACGGTGCTGGTGATCGAAACCGATCCTGATGGCGGGCGCGATCTGGGCGGCGCTTGGTGGGACGTGCCCGTGCCGGAGGGCTCTGCCAATGACGGGGAAGGGATGGAGCAGCCATGACGGTGCGGTGGGGGGTGAGCCCGATCGGCTGGGTCAACGATGATCTGCCCAGCCTGGGCGCGGGAACGCCGCTGGCGACGATCCTGGACGATGCGGCGGCGATCGGCTTTGCCGGTATCGAGCGCGGCGGCGTGTTTCCGGCCGAGCCGGCGGCGCTGGCGCAGGTGTTGCAGGGCGCCGGGCTGGCCCTGGCGGGGGCCTGGCATGGCAGCGGGTTGCTGGCCCATGGCCTGGCGGGGGAACGCGCGGCGATCGAGGTGCAGGCGGCGCTGCTCGACGCCTGTGGCTGCGGGGTGTTCGTGCTGGCCGAGACCAGCGGCGCGGTCCATGGCCGGCGCGATGTGGCGCTGCGCGCCCGGCCGCGACTGGCGCCGGGGGAATGGCCCGCGTTCGGCGCGATGCTGACGGCGCTGGGTGACCGGCTGGCCGAACGGGGCCAGCGCCTGGCCTATCACTATCACCTGGGCACGGTGGTTGAGGATGCCGACGATCTGGCGCGGCTGATCGATGCGACGGGCGAGAGCGTGGGGCTGGTGATCGATACCGGCCATGCCCGGCTGGGCGGGATCGATCCGGTGGCGGTGATCCGCGACCATCCCGCGCGCGTGGCGCATGTTCATGCCAAGGACGTGCGGCCGGGCGTGGCGGCGGCCACGATCGGGCAGGGCGCCTCGTTCCTGGATGGCGTGCTGGCCGGCATGTTTACCGTGCCGGGCGATGGCGCGATCGATTTTGCGCCGGTCTGCGCGGCGCTGCGCGCGATCGGCTATGCCGGGTGGATCGTGATCGAGGCCGAGCAGGACCCGGCGCTGGCGCCGCCTGCCGCCTATGCCCGCGCCGGGCTGGCGCATCTAAAGGCACTGTGGGGATAAGTCGCACGACAGGGGCGGGGGTTGAAGAACCCTGCCATGCATGCGACATCGGCTTGATGGATCCGGATATTCGCGCGGTGATCGCCGCTGTCGCCTTTGCCTCCACCACCGGCAAGCCGGTTGCCGGCCTGTTCGACCACGACGCCGCGCGCGACCGCCGCGTGGCGGCCGAGCGGCGCGACGATCGCGTGAAAGGCTTCGACGGCGAACGCAATGTCGCTTTTGGCGGCACGCTGCCCGAAATCCATGACGAAGGCACCAAGGCCTACCTCTCGTTCACGATCGAAGGCGACCAGGTGCGCGGCTTCGATCGTGCCAGCGGCGGGCATTTCGAGGCGCGCGTGGGCGAGGGCGTGGTGCAGGTATTCGATCACGCACGAGGC
This sequence comes from Novosphingobium pokkalii, assembly GCF_014652855.1. Classification (GTDB taxonomy): domain Bacteria; phylum Pseudomonadota; class Alphaproteobacteria; order Sphingomonadales; family Sphingomonadaceae; genus Novosphingobium; species Novosphingobium pokkalii. The sequence continues at coordinate 160,828 of NZ_BMZP01000009.1, read as the reverse complement.
ACGTGGTTTGCCTATGACGTGCAGGATGCCGGCGCTGCCGCGAGCTATCTGCGCAGCGGCACGGCCTGACGGGTTGGCCGGTTAGCTCGCGAGTTTCGCGCGCTTGGCTTCGGCCCACTTGCGGCCGTCTTCGCCGCCCCACAGCAGCCAGGCGATGAACCCGGCGGAAGGGTCGCTGTTGCTGTCCCACTGATGGGCATTGGCCTGCTTGTCCACCGCGTGGCGGGCGAAATAGCTGGCCATGGCTTTCACGTCCTTTTCGCTTACCTCGCGCCGCTCTGCCAACTGGTGCGCGCGGCGCAGGCCGACGGCGGTGCCGCCGCGCCCGAATTTCTCACGCAGGCGCAGGCCGCGGCGGGCGTTGGCGGCCATCTTCTGGGTGGGGGTGAAGGTCTGTTGCTCGGCCATGGGATCAATCCTTGTGCAGCGCTTCGGGCTTGTGTGCGGCGCGGGCGCCGTCTTCGGTCTCGACCAGAATCTGCGGATCGTCTGGCGTTGCCGCGACCTTGTGGCCCTTGACGTGCATCGTGTGCGTCACCTTGCGCACGACCTTGCCGTGGGCCGTGCCGCCGCTTGCCTGCCACTTCACCTTGCTGCCCTTGCGCAGACCTTCGGCCATGATTGCATCCTTTCCCAGTGTCTGGGGATCAACCCGGCAGGCGCGGGGGCAGTTCCGGCGGGCAGGTGCCGTTTGCGGTGGATCGGGCCTGCCCCTTGGGGCATGACGCGGCAATCACCGGCGCAAGCAAAGGAAACCGTGCCCATGACCGCCACCAGCCCCGGCCCTGATGGACAGATGCGTTGCCACTGGTGCGCGGCAACCCCCGAATATCGTGCCTACCACGACAGCGAATGGGGCTTTCCCGTGGCCGACGATGTTCGGCTGTTCGAGAAGCTGGTGCTGGAAGGGTTTCAGTCTGGCCTGAGCTGGCGGACGATCCTGGCCAAGCGTGACAATTTCCGGGCTGCCTTTGCCGGTTTCGATTTCCACGCCGTGGCCGCGTTCGACGATGCCGACGCGGCACGCCTGATGCAGGACGCGGGCATCGTGCGCCATGCCGGCAAGATTGCCGCCACCATCAACAACGCGCGACGGGCGGTGGAGATGGTGGCACAGGAAGGCTCGCTGGCCGCCTACTTCTGGCGCTTCGAGGAACCGCCGCGCGCGGCGGGCAGCGCCACCGTGGTGGCGGTGACACCCACTTCCACCGCGCTGTCCCGCGACCTGAAGAAGCGGGGATGGGCGTTCGTTGGCCCGACCACCGCCTATGCCTTCATGCAGGCGATGGGCCTGGTCAACGATCATGCGCCGGACTGCGTGATCCATGCCCGCGTGGCGCAGGCGCGCGCGGCGTTCACCGTGCCGCGCTAGCGCGGTTCGTCCAGCACCTTGGTTTCCTGCGCGATCAGGGTGGCGAAGCCCTGCGGCGTGCAGGTGGGGCCGCAGCGGCCGGGCGCGAGCGGATGGTGTGGCGCGGCCGGGCCGGATTGCGGCAGGGGCGCGAGGCTGCGGGCCTGGTCCGGCGTCTGCGCGAGATAGGACAGGCGCAGGGTGGCGCGGCCGGTGCGGCGGTCGATCAGCCGCTCGAACAGCAGGCCGCCGCCGATCGGGGGATCGTTGCGACCATAGCCGGGCAACTGGAAGCCGGTGCCGAGCAGGGCGGTGACGGCGGCGATGGTGTTGTCATGCCCCACCAGCACCGAGACGGCGGGCGCCCTGGGCGCGGTGAGCGTGGTGGCGATCCGCCGCGCGATGAGGCCGCCGACGCGCGGCGCCATATAGGCCGAGCGGGCGAAGACATCGAACAGGCGGGCATGGAGCGGCGACATCGCGGCGATATCGGCGGCAGAGGCACGGCCCCAGCCCACCTGCGCCAGCGGCATGCCCTGGGTATATTGCAGCAGGAACACTTGCGCGGTGCCCGAGGCGAGATCGATCGGGCCGGAGAGCGTGAGGCCCTTGCCATCCGCCGACGGGGCGATGCGATTGGGCAGGGTTGAAATCGGGCAGGGGCGGCGGCAGCCGAGCACGCGCTCGATCGTGGCGACCGCCGGACCCATGCCGACCATCAGCGCGCGGCCCTGGTCCAGCTCGGCATTGATGCTGGCGGCAGCGGCGCGGGCATCGAACGGCACGGCCTGGGCGTCGAGCGCGTCGAACAGCGGATCGGCCTGGTCTTCGGGGCGATGCTCGACCGGCACGGCGCAACCGGGCGCGAGGCCCTGGGCCAGGGCCTGGCCGCTGGCGATGGTGCGCGACTTGCTGTTGGTCCAGATCGCAAGCTGGCCGGTTTGCGGGCAACCGCCGCCGGGCAGCAGGCCCTGGCCGACGAAGCGCGTGCGCATGTAGCCCGCGAGCCGCTCCAGCGCCTGGGCGCCGTGCGGGGTCAACTGGCTGGGCGGGGTGTTCCACCGGGGAAAGGGCTGGTCGGCCAGCGGCGCGGCGGCGGCTTCGCCATCGAGCGGGGCGCGAATGCCGTGGCGGATCAGCAGGACGACGCGATCGACGCGATAGCGGCTGGCAGAAGAGCGGGCAGAATCAGGACGGGCGGCGGCCCAGGCGGGGGTAAGCGCGACGGCCAGGCAGACGGCCAGGCTCAGTGTGATACGGGCGGGGCGGTGCATGGCGAGGGCGCTACCTTGAAAATGGGACAGAACCGCGAAAGCGGCCAAAAAAGGAGCGGCGGCACCAGGCCGCCGCTCCAGTCGAGGGATCAGAACGAATACTTGATGCTGGCCAGCCCGGTGGTGCCGGAATTGACGATGTCGGAAATGGCCAGCGAATGGCGCCCGATGTGCGCCCAATAGGTGTAGTTGTTGAACAAGTTGGCCACCGAGACATCGGCTTTCAGGCCATTGCCGAAGTCATAACCGGCGTGCAGGTCCACGCGCTTGACCGGGCGCACCCAGCGGTCGTCCCACTTGGTGGGCTGGCCGAGGTAGTTGTAGGACTCCAGGTAGGCGCCGGTATAGTTGTAGATCGCGTCGATCGAGAAGCCGCCGAGCGCGTAGAACACGCGAGCCTGGGCCATCACGTCGGGTGCGTTCTGGATGTTGCGGATCACGCCGTTGCCGATGTCCACGCTGGTCCACTGGCGGGTGAGGTTGGCACCCAGGCCAAAGCCGCGCAGCGCGCCGGGCAGCTCGACGAAGGTTTTCTGCACTTGCAGTTCCACGCCATAGATATTGCCGCTGCCGCCATTGAGCGGGCGGGTGACGAACGTCTGGTTCGTGCCGTCGCTGGTGGCGGTGTTGAGCAGGGTGGTGCCGCTGTCATAGAGGTAGTTGGTCAGGCGCTTGTAATAGCCGCCGAGCATGGCGTGGCCGGCCGGGGCGAAGTTCCATTCCACCGAGGCATCGGCGTTGATCGCGCGGATCGGCTTGAGGTTGGGATTGCCTTCCACCACCGTGACCTTGCCATCGTCGCCAGTGCGCGCGGTGGAACTGCCGCCGAGCTGGAAGAACGGCGGGCGGGTGTAGGAGAACCACACGTCGCCGCGCGCCACCAGCGTGGAATTGGGACGCCAGTTGACGAAGAGGCTGGGCAGCAGTTCGTTGTAGCTGGTGCGGTTGCTGGCAAAGGCGCCGGGCTGTTCCACCCCGCCCGAATAGGCCATGACCCAATAGGTGTTGCGGATCGACGTGTGTTCGAAACGCAGGCCCGGGATCACTTCCAGGTTGCCGGTCTTGAGCGTGGCGGTGGCATAGACCGCCGACACGGTTTCACGGCCCGACAGCGTGCCGCAATTGTAGTTGTTCACATAGAGCGAGCCGCAGGTGTCGAAGCTGTTGTAGCTCGATCCATCGGCTTCGTTGGCGAACTGGTACTTGCGGAACAGGGCGAACAGGGCATCCTTGTTGAAGCGCGGCAGCGACCATTCGTAAAGCCCGGGGTAGGTGTGGGCATATGTGCCGTTGGTCAGCCCGAGTTGCGCCCAGGTGGCGGTGTGGCCAAGATAGTTGGCGACATAGTCCGTCGTCCAGTCGCGGCTGGTGACGTCGCGCTTGCTGGTCTGGAGCTTGGCGCCGAAGGCAATGCTGCGCAGCACGCCATCGTCGCCGAAATCGCGGCTGACGTCGAGGCGGCCGCCCCACTTGCGCTGGCCGCTGAACTGTTCGGTCAACTGGCCGGCGCGGCGCGCGGGCAGCACGCTGGCGGAATTGTCGAAGGCGTTGAAGATCGCCTGGTTGTACAGCGCGACGGGGTAGTTGTCGCTATAGCCCACCGACTGACCGCCCAGCGGAATCTTGGAGCCGCTGGTGTACTTGTCGGACTGGTTGATGCGGGCCGAAGCCTCGATATGGTTGGGCCGGTTGTTGTGGCCTTCGCTGTAGAACACTTCGGGCGCGACTTTCCAGTCACCGAACTGCTTTTCGCCGCCAAAGGCCGCCGTGGCGAGGATCGCGGTTTCCGGGTTGGTCTCGAAATAGTTGCGCACCGAGACCGAAGGCACGGTCAGCACGTAGCGGTCGGTGCCGGGCGAGAGAATCCACGCCTTGGTGCCCCCGTTGAACTGGGCCAGGGTGGAATCCTGTTCCGTCAGCGCCTTGGCATAGGTGCCGCGCAGATAGACGCGGGTGGTATCGTCCGGGCGCCAGTCGAGCGAGGCGTTGCCGCCAAAGCGGCGCGAGGTGCCGCTGGAAACGCCGGCGTCGAAGCCGGTGAGCGCGGCGTTGCGTTCGGGATCGAGGCCGGGATAGGCCGCGCCCGAACTGTTCGAGGCGTTGAGATAGCCCCAACTGCCATCGTCATGCGCCGATTGCGCGCCGCGAATCTCGCTGTTGGTATAAGTGCGGCGGTCGTAATAGCCGCTGACGTAGAGGCCGATGGTGTGGCCGGGGCCAAAGCGCGACGAGACCTCTGCCGCCAGGCCGCCGCCCAGGCCGCTGTCGCCATAGGTGCGGGCGCGGGTTTCGAGGCGGCCCGAGGCGGTGACGCTGCCGTGCAGGCGATCGGAATAGTCGAACGCGGACGGCGTCCGGAAATCGACCGTACCGCCGATCGCATCGCCATCCATGTCGGCGCGCGAGGCCTTGTTGAGCACGATGGTGTTGAGCCCGGTGGGCGGCAGCAGGGTGAGCTGGACGCCACGGCTGTAGGGCTGGCCCTGCGCGACGTTGACGCCGTTGATCAGGTTGACGTTGTATTCGGAATTGAGGCCACGAATGGCCACGTACATGCCTTCCCCGCGCGAGGCGCCGTCGACGCCGCCGATGAACGAGGAGCCGGTGTTGACCACGTTGACGCCGGGCAGCAGGCCGAGCGCTTCGGCCACGTTGTGCACGGCGGTGTGGCGCAGGTCTTCCTCTGACAGCACCGAGATCGGGTGCGAGGACTGGAACTGGATGTCGGCGGCCTGCTTGCGCGTGCCGATCACCACGATGGCGCGCTCGGCATCGGCGGGCGCATCGCTGTCGGCGGCTTGTGGCGCGGCCTGCGGGGCCTGCTGCGCCAGGGCGGGTGCGATCATCGTGTGCAGCGCGCTGCCCAGCAGGGCGATACGCAGATAGGAACGTGGCATGTGTCTTCCCCCTTCGGAACACGACCGGCCACTGCGGGGCGGGTCTGCCGGGAAGGACGCAGCGACACTCCGCGATTCCCCGAAAAAATTTGATGGCGGGATTGTCATCCCGCTGTCACACCTGCCGCCTAGGGGCCGCGGCCATGCGCCTGCGGGGGATCGTCCCCGCCCGGATGGGCCGGTTCCGGACGGGATCGCTACCGGGGGGCAGCAATGGCAGGAACGGGGTCGACCATGCGGAGCATCGACGGGGATAGTCATGCGCCGCTGCCAGAGCCGGGCGGGGGCCTGGAGCTGGCGACCAGCGCAGAGGAGATGGCGGCGCTGCGCGGCTATCTCAAGCGGCGGATGCGCGACGGGCAGGATCTGGACGACATGGTCCAGGACGTTTATCTGCGCGTGCTTTCGACGCCGGAAACGGGGCCTGTGGCCAATGTGCGGGGATTTCTGCGCCGGGTTGCGTCAAACCTGTTGATCGACCGTTACCGCAGGAAGGCCGCCCGCTTGTCCGACAACCACACGACCTTGGACGAGCATATCGTCGACGATGGCGCGCTCGCGCCCGAGCGAATCGCGTCCGGGCGGCAGGAACTCGCCCTGCTGGGCGATGCGCTGGAGGCGATCGGGCCGGTGGCGCGCGATGCGTTCCTGCTGGTGCGGGTGGAAGGGTTCAGCCACAAGGAAGCGGCGCAGCGGCTGGGCATCACGCCCAAGGCGGTGTCGCACCATGTGGAGCGCACGCTGGCCCGCATGGCCGAGCGGCTGGCGATGCCCCAGGGGGGCAGTGCCCGATGAGCACGCCGAGCCCTCAGGAAAGCGCCCTTCTGGCGCAGGCCGCGCAGTGGCTGGAGCGTGCGCGCCATGGCAGCGAGGCGGATCGCGCCGCCTTTCGCGCCTGGTTGCAGGAGCGGCCCGAGCATGTCGCGGCGATGGACCTGGTCGAGCGGGCCTGGCGCGCCGCGCCCCGTGCGGCGCAGGCACGGGGCCTGAAGGCGCGCGCGCCGGCCGCCGTGGCGCAGGGCCATGTCCGTAGCCGCTGGCGGCTGGCGGGGCCGGCGCTTGGCCTAGCCTGTGCCGGGGCCTGTGCTGGCCTTGCCGCCGTGGCCGCCTGGACCATGAATGTGGACGAGCAGCGCCTGGCCGCGCCGGCCGATCGCATGGCCAGCTTTGCCCTGGCCGATGGTAGCCGGGTGTGGCTGACGCCGGGCAGCGCGGTAACCATGCGCGCCACGCTGCTCGATCGCGCAGTGCGCTTGCAGGGCGAAGGCACGTTCGATGTGCGGCACGAGCGGCGCCCCTTTGCGGTGACCGCCGGAGACGTGCGCGTGGTCGATCGCGGCACGTTGTTTTCGGTCGCCCGCCGCGACGGGCAGACCGCGGTGATCCTGGCGCGCGGCGCGATCGATATCGAGGACAGCCACAGCGGCGCGGTGATCGCTTCGCCGCATCCGGGCCAGCAGGTGGCGCTGGGCGGAGACACCGCGACGATTTCCGATGTCGACGCCACGGCCGCGCTCGCCTGGCGCGAGGGGCGCCTGGTGGTGCAGGACCAGCCCCTGTCGGCGGTGGCGGCACGGCTGGCGGAATTGAGCGGCACGCCGATCGCGCTGCGCGATCCGGCGATCGGCACGCTGCGCGTCTATGGCACTTATCGCATCGGCGATGCGGCGCAGTTCCTCGATGCCGTCGCCGCGCTCTATCCCGTGGCCTGGCGCCGCACCGAGCGGGGGTATGAGGTCTACCGCCGCTAGCGCCGCTGCGCTGGGCGCGCTTTGCGTGGCGCCCGCCCTGGCCCTGGCCCCGCTGCCGGCCTGCGCCCAGGAGCCGCCTGGTGCCGGCGGACCCATCGTCTTGCCGGCCATGCCGCTGGGCGAGGCCTTGCTGGCGCTGGCGCGGGAGGCCGGGCGCAACATCCTGTTTGCCGCCAGCGACGTTGCCGGGGCACGGGCGCCGGCCATCCGTGCGGCCGACTTCGACAGCGCGCTGCGCCGGCTGGCGCGCAGCAACGGCTTGGTGGCCACACGCCTGGCGGGCGGCGCGGTGCGTCTGCAACGCCCCGCCGCGCCGGTTCGAGCAAGGCCGCCGCGCCGCCTGACGGCATTCGCGCCGTTGCCACCCCGGCCGATCGAGGACCGCACCGCGATCGTGGTGGAAGCGGCGCTGGCAGCGCGCGCGTGGGGCGCCGGGGATGTGGCGTTGCGCCCGCAGGACGGGCTGGCCAGCGCGCAGATCCGCCGCCTGCCCGATCGCACGATTGCCGAGGCGCTGGGCCGCCTGCCGGGCATCGTCACCCTGGCCACCTCGCTGGAAGGGGCGATGGGGCGTGTGGACCATGCCGGGCGCGCCACGGGTGATTTCGTGGCGATGCGCGGGCTGCCTGGCACTTACGTTGAAACCCGCATCGACGGCATCGAGATTCCGCAAAGCCTGCCTTACAGCCGGGGTACGCAACTGGGGCTGATGGCCCTGGCGCCGGACATGGCGCTGAAAGTCCATCGCGTGCTCGATGCGCGGCTGGCGGGGGAGGCAATCGCTGGCACGCTGGATATCGATCACCTCGGGCCGTTTGCCGCCAAGGCGCAGGGGCTGCGGCTGGGGCTGACGGCCGGGGCGGATGACCAGGCCTGGCGCTTTGGCCAGAACGCGGGGACTTGGGGCGCCAAAGCCGGGTTCGGCTGGCAGAGCGGCGATGGCCGGCTGGCGCTGGTGGCCAGCGCGGCGCTGAGCCGGCGGCATTTCGCCAGCGTGGAGCAGACCTACCAGTCCGGCAACCTCGCCTATGCGCTGACCGATGCCCAGGGCAACAGCGCGCCCGGGCTGGACCCGGCGGCGAACCTGCTGCTTGCCTCGGTCAATGCGCAAGTGACGCGCGGCGCGGCGCACGAGGAAACCGCGTTTGTGGCGCTGGGCTGGCGCCCCGATCCGCGCCTGACGGTGACGGCCAGCGCGATGTGGGCGAGCCGGGCGATTGCGCAGGATGTCTATCAGGTAAGCGTGCAGGGCGGGCGCGCCGCCGGCTTCTTTGCCCAGACGACGCGGCCGGACGGGCTGGTGGAGACCCGGAGCGTGCGGGCCGACGCACATTACTGGTTCGAGACCAACCCGGAGCGGGACCGGCTGGGCATGGCGCAGCTCGCCGCAGCGTGGGACGCCGGGCGGGTGCAGGCGCAAGGCCTGGTGTTTGGCGCGCTGGGCCGCACCGACCGGCCGGACCATATCGAGATTTCCTTCTGGGATCCGCAGACGACGCGGCTGTCCGGTGGGGTGCAGGTGGCCAGCGTGCGCGGTTTTCCCGTGCTGCAACTCAATGCCGCCGACGCGGCGCTGGTCGCCAATCCGCTGGCCTTTCCGGTGCACAACCAGGGGGAGCGGGAAAGCGAGACCAGCCAGGACCGCCGGCTGGGCGGGGACTGGCGGGTGCGGCTGGAAGATGCGGCCGGCTGGCATGGCGAGATCGGGGGCCTGGCGGTGCGATCGTGGCGCACGCGCGCGACGGCGCACTTTCTCTATGCCGATACCCTGCCGGAGGGCACCACGCTGGGCGGCAGCGGACTGGTCGACGGGCAGATCGGGCCGGTGCTGCGCGGGGTCTATGACTATGCCATCCCGACCATTTCCGACGCGGCGCTGCTGGCTGCGATCGGCCGGGCCACGGTGCAGCCGCGCACGAGCGACGATCGCAATGCCAATGCCTATGCCCTGCGGGAAGACCGCCTGGCGGCCTATGCCGTGGTGGGCGGCCCGCTGGCCGAGGGGCTGGACCTGGCGCTGGGGCTGCGCGGCGAATGGTCGCATCTTGGCGGGCGCTATTGGCTTTCGGGCAACGACGGCGTGCCCGCCGATGGCGTCGCCTATGGCTGGAACCAGCTATCGGCGCGCTTTGCCGCGCTGCTGCCGAGCGTGACCCTGCACTGGCGCGCGGCGCCGGCCTGGACGCTGGACGCGGCGCTGTGGACCAGCCAGACGCGGCCTTCGCCGTTTCAGTTGACCGGCGGTGGCAGTTCGGCGCGCGACAGCCAGGGGGTGATGGAAATCCAGTTGGCCAACCCGGACTTGCGCGCGGTCCGTGGCACCAATCTGGACCTGGGCGTGGCGTGGCAGGGGCCGGGCGGCCTTCACCTGGCATTGAGCGGCTTTGCCAAGCGGCTGGCACGCTATCTCAATGACACCGGCAACGATCTCAACAACCCGGACGCGGTCATGCAATATCGCGCGGTACGCCTGATCCGGCCGGAGAATGGCGGCACGGCCACGATCCTGGGGCTGGAAGCGAGCGCCGCCGTGCCACTGGGCGGCGTGGCGCGGGTGCTGCGCCATGTTGCGCTGGCCGGTGACCTGACCATGCTGCACAGCGCGGTGCGGCTGAACAATCCGGCGCTCGATCGGGTGGAGCGCACGCAATATGCGCCGGCCAGCAATCTGTTGCTGCGGCTGCATTACGATGACGGGCGCATTTCGGCCGACGCGGCCTGCCGCCTGACTGGCGCCTATATCCAGGAATATGGGATCGAAGTGCCGACCTTTGCCGGCACCACGCCGCTTTCGGGCAGCGCGCTCGACACCTGGGTGCGCCCCTCGCGCCAGATCGACCTGGCCGTGGCGCGTCAGTGGGGCACGCACACACTGCGTCTCGCGCTGCGCAACGCGCTCAACGATACGGCCTATCGCGCCACGATCGGCCGCACCAGCGATGCCGTGCCGCAGACCATCCTGGGCGGGCGGCAGGTGCTGCTGACGTGGACGGCGGGCTTCTGACGAAGCCACTCGGCTGGGCTTATTTTCCCATCAAGAAAAAGATTATCGACGTGATATCGGGAACCACATCGGGTGATGGCTGGTTGCAAGACCAGGCCGGGTCTGCCCGGCCAAGATCTAACGTTTTGGCAAGATGGGAGTTCGACACGTGAAGGTTTTCCATTTCCTGGTGGCGGCAGCGGCCGTGGCCAGCGTTCCGGCCCTGGCCCAGGCGCAAACTGCTGCGCCGGCTGCACCGACAGCCAATGCTGGGGCGAGCGTGGCCGTGGGCGGCACGATCTTTGATCCGCAGGGCGGCGAAGTGGGCAAGATCGTGAGCATGACCGGCGATGCCGTGGTGGTCGATACCGGCGCCAACAAGGCGACCCTGCCCAAGAGCGCGATCGGCAGCGGGCCGAAGGGGCCGATCATCGCCATGACCAAGGCGCAGATCGACGAGCAGGTGGCCGCCGCCAACCAGAAGGCCGCCGCTGCCGTGGAAGCCGCGATGGTCACCGGCGCGCCGGTGAAAGGCAAGGCCGGCGGCTCGATCGGCACGATCAAGGAAGTGAAAGGCGACCAGGTCATCGTGGCGCGCGCCGCCGGGCCGGTGGCCTTGCCCAAGACTGCGTTCGGCCTGGGCGCCGATGGCCTGTTCATCTCGATGACCGCGGCCGAACTCGACGCCGCGACGAAGGCTGCCGCGTCTTCGTGACGCGCTTGCCCGGCCTGCCTGCGGTGGGCCGGGCGCCTGACCCGAAAAAGGATTGAGCTGCCGCTATTTGCCTCTGGTGGCGCGCCCGGATTCGTGATCAAACGGCGTGTCGCTTTGACCCGAGGCCCGCCATCATGAATCGGTCTTTCCGCGCCACCCTGTCGCTTGTGGTGGCCGCGTTGCCGCTCGCCTTGCCCACTGCCCATGCCGAAAGCGCGGGCAAGTGCCAGTTTGGCCTGATCGCGAAGCTTCCGGTGGTAATGGAGCGCAGCCGGGCCAGTGTGCCGGTGACCGTCAACGGCTCGGCCACGCGCGTGTGGCTCGACAGCGGGGCGTTCTTCAACTTCATGCCCAAGGCGCGCGCGGTGGAACTGGGCCTGAGCACCCAGCCCCTGCCGCAGGGCTTCCATTTGACCGGCATTGGCGGCACGGTGACGCCCGAACTGGCGCAAGTGCGCGATTTCGGCATTGTTGGCGTGACCATGCACAACGTGCAGTTCCTGGTCGGCGGAACGGACGCGGGGAACGGCTTCCTCGGCTCCAACCTGCTGGGCACGGGTACCACCGAATTCGACCTGGCCAAAGGCGTGGTCAACCTGTTCCAGGAGCGCGGCTGCGGCGGCGTGAGCCTGGCCTATTGGGGCAAGGGCATGTCGGTGGGCGAGGCGCGCGTGTTCAACCCGGTCAATGAATATGACCACCACATCATCGTGGAAGTCCTGGTCAACGGGCAATCGTTGCACGCGCTGCTCGATACCGGGGCACCCACCTCGACGCTGGGCCGCCGCGCAGCCGAACGCGCCGGGATCGACCTGGGCGCGCCGGACGTGGTCGCGTCGGTCCGTATCGGCGGGATCGGCGCCAAGCGGCGGCAAAGCTGGATCGCGCGCACCCGGACGATTTCGATCGGTGGGGAAAACATCACCAACAGCCCGATCCGGGTGATCGACGACAGCGACGATGTCCGCTCTGCCGACATGGTGCTGGGCGTGGACTTCCTGCTGTCGCACCACGTGATCGTCTCGCGCGCGCAGAAGACCATGTTCCTGACCTATAACGGCGGACCGATCTTTTCGGCGACGACCGATCACGAGATCGGCAAGCTGGACACGCGCGCCGAGGGCATGGGCGCGAGCGAACAGAGCGCTGAGCCCAGGACCGCCGACGAATTCGCCGGGCGCGCCTCTGGCCGCATGGATCGCAACGACGTAGCCGGCGCCATTGCCGATTTTGGCGAGGCGATCCGCCTTGCGCCCACCCGCGCCGACCTGTTGCAGCATCGCGCCGAAGCCTGGCTGCGCAGCGGCAAGGTGGCACTCGCCCGCCAGGATCTGGACGCGGCGCTGGCCATCCAGCCCGACGATCACCGCCTGCTCACCCGGCGCGCGCAGCTCCGCCTGGCCACGGGCGACCGCGCGGGGGCGCGGGCCGACACCGATGCTGCCGCCGCGCACCTGCCGCGCGGCTCGCTCGACGTCATGCCGGTGGTCTCGCTCTATGAGCGGCTGGGCCTGGCCGATCGCGGATTGCCGCTGATCGATGCGGTGGTGGCCCTGCACCGCGAGGATTCGGCCTATCCCAACCTGCTCAATGCGCGCAGTTGGAACCGGGCGCTGGCCAATGCCGATCTCGACCGCGCGCTCAAGGACAGCGACCTGGCGATCCGCAAGGCCGGCCCGCTGCCCGGCCTGCTCGACACCCGCGCGCTGGTGCAATACCGGCGCCAGGCCTATGCCGCCGCGATTGCCGACGAGACCGCTGCGCTGGCCACCCGCCCGCGCCTGGCAGCCGCGCTGTTCGTGCGTGGCCTGGCCCGCACGGCCAGCGGCGACAAGGCCGGCGGCCATGCCGATCTCGCCGCTGCGCGCGCGATCCAGCCCCGCATCGACGCCCGCTACGAGCCCTATGGCCTGGTCGCGCCGAACCCCGGCCCTGATGGTGCGCCGGGCGCGGCGCCCGACCTGGATGGCGGCGAGGGCTGATTCTGTGCGGGCAAAACGGTTGCGCGAAAGGTCGCGCATCCATTTGCGCCCATATAAATATCTTTAAAATGCAATATGATGAATGGAAATGAGGCTGGGCATTGCCAGTTGCAATCGTTTGCCCAAGTGTTATGTATCATTACCATATCGCGGCGCGATAACGAGGAGAGGTGATGATGCGCGTGCCCCAGCGTTATGCGGCTGGCTTGTTGGCCGGCCTGTCGGTATTTGCCCTCGCGCCCATGGCGCACGCCGCGGCGGATGAGACCGGTTGCACTGGTCTGGCCAAGGCCGGTCAGGTGGCCTGGCCCGAGGCAGGCACGCGGATCGTTTCGGCCACCTGGCGTGCGGCCGGCACCACGGTGCCGCTGCTGGCGCAGCCCGATGCGCCGCCGGTGCAGGTGGCGCTGCCGGCGCACTGCGAAGTGCAGGGCATCCTGCACGAGCGCAAGGGGATCGACGGGCAGGACTATGCCATCCGTTTCCGCGTGCGGCTGCCGGCAGCGTGGAATGGCCGCTTCCTGATGCAGGGGGGTGGCGGCACCAATGGCACGGTAGGCGATGCCATCGGCATGACCGCGATGGACCAGCCTTCGGCGCTGAGCCAGGGCTATGCGGTGATGGCGCAGGATTCGGGCCACGACAACGCCACCAATGCCGATCCGGCGCGCGGCGGCCTGGTCGCCTTTGCCCGCGATCCCCAAGCCCGCGCCGATTATGGTGGCGCTTCGCTGCGGCCGGTGACGCTGGCCGCAAAGGCGGTTATTGGTGCCTATTACGGGCAGGCGCCCCGGTTCAGCTATTTCATGGGCTGTTCCAAGGGCGGGCAGGAAGGCATGGTGCTGGCCCAGCGCGAGCCAGACCTCTATAACGGCATCGTTGCGGCAGCGCCCGGCTTTGCCCTGCCGCGTGCCGCGCTGGCCGAGGCATGGAACACCCAGGCTTTCGGCGGCGTGCTGGCGGCGCAAGGCAAGGCGCCGACGGTGGCCAACCTGGCCACGGCGTTTTCGGTGGAAGACGGGGCGCGGGTGCGCCAGGCGATCCTGGCGGCCTGCGACGGGCTGGATGGCGCGCAGGATGGCATCGTGGCCGATGGCGCGCGGTGCACCAGCGCGCTGGTGGTGCCCCGGTTGCGCGCAGCGGGCCTGAGCGCAGCGCAAGTCGTGGCGCTGGAGCGGGTTCACGATGGCGTGCGCGATGCGGCGGGCCACCAGATCTATCCCGGTTTTGGCTGGGATGCCGGCTGGTTCGATCCGGGCTGGCGCATTTGGATGACCGGCAGCGCCGATGGCCGCGTGCCCGCGCTCAACGTGGTGCTGGGCGGTCCTTCGCGCCTGGTGCTGTTCGCCACGCCGCCGGGGGATGCGCCGCCGGCGCCCGATGCGATGCTGGCCGCGCAGAAGGCCTTCGTGCCCGCGCAGGGTGCCGCCGCGATCATGGCGACCGCGCCGGGCTGGCCGCGCTCGGCCTGGCAGGACGTGGGCGCGCATGAGCCCGATCTCGATCGCTTCCGGGCGCGCGGCGGGCGGCTGATCGTGCCGCATGGCGCGTCTGACCCGGTGTTTTCGCTCAATGACACGCTGGCCTGGTGGCGCGCGCTCGATCGCCATAGCGGCGGCCAGGCGGCCGGCTTTGCCCGGGTGTTCCCGGTGCCGGGCATGGCGCATTGTGCCGGCGGCCCCGCCACCGACCGCTATGACGCGCTGCGCGCGCTGGCAGACTGGGTGGAGAAGGGCCGCGCGCCCGATGCTCTGGCGGCGAAGGCGGGGCCGGCCACGCCCTGGCCGGGACGGGAGCGGCCGCTGTGCCGCTATCCCCTGGTGGCCCGCACCAAGGGCGGCGTGACGGCCTGCGCCCTGCCACCCAAAGTGCCAGTGAAGGCGGCGCGCTGATCAGCGCACTTTGTACACATCAATGTCCACGGCCGGGTGTGCCGGATCGCTGCCGCCGGTGATCGTGGCGACATAGGCGCCGCTGTTGAGCCAGGCATTGCGGCCCAGCGGCGCCTCGAACATCGGCATGCCGACCATCTGCGGTTGCTTGCCCGTTGCATCGGGGCAGGCCTTGGCGTGGTTGACCACGTTGATCACGCTGCCGTCGTCGGCCTTGAGCATGTAGTCTGCGTGCAGTTCGATGCAGCCGCCCGCGCCGTGGAGCTGCCAGTCCCAGCCGCCGGGCAACACCGCGCCGTGCAGCATCGGCCCATCCACCGTGCCGCCGGTGATCCGCACCAGGCTGCGCCCGCCGCGCGGGGTCTGCCCCACGTCAAGGGATTCGCCCAGCAGCACGTGGGCGCGAAAGGCGGGTTCGAGCACGGGCGGTGTGGCCGCGTGGCTGGTGGCGTGAAGGGCAAGCATGGCGACAGGAAGCGCGGCAAGGCGGAGCGGGAGCATGACAGTCCTTTCAGGCGGTGACGACAACTGAGTAAACGATTGCGCAGTTGGGGCCGCTGTGCAAGATGCCCCGGATAGATCCGGCAAGGAGAGGATGATGATCGACAGGCGTGGGGTTTTGCGCCAGGCGGGCCTGGTTGCCGCCACTGGTCTGGCTGGCGGGCTTGCGGGCGGGCTGGGCATGGGCCGCGCCTTGGCGGCGCCGGTCGATCCGCTGGCGGGCGTGGACCCGCAGTTGCGCGCCGGGGCGCAGATCGTGCTGGCGATGGGGGCCAAGCTCTCTCCGCTCACCACGGCGCGCCTGCCGATCCTGCGCGAGGGTGGGGCAGCGATGGCCGGGCCGCTGCGCGCCGATGTGCCGGTGGAAGAGCGCAAGGTGCCGGTGGGGCCGGGCATTCCTGACGTGACGGTCTATGTGATCAACGCCGGCAAGCGGCCCGGCGGCGGCCCGCGTCCGGCGATCCTGCATACCCATGGCGGCGGCTTCGTGGCGGGCACGGCCAAGGCCGAGCGTGGCTATCTCCAGGATTTTGCCCATGCGCTCGACTGCGTGATCGTGACCGTGGAATATACCCTGGCGCCCGAGGCGCGCTTTACCCGTTCGCTGGACGAGACTTATGCCAGCCTGCGCTGGCTGCATGATCAGGCCGAGGCGCTGGGTGTCGATCGCGCGCGGCTGGCGGTGATGGGCGAAAGCGCGGGCGGCGGCCATGCAGCGCTCCTGGCGATCCGGGCGCGCGATCGCGGCGAGGTGCCGCTGGTCTTGCAGGCGCTGACCTATCCGATGCTTGATGATCGCACCGGCAGCACGGTGACGCCGCCACCCGGCGTTGGCCATCTGGGCTGGGACACGCAGGCCAATCGCTTTGGCTGGGCGAGTTTCCTGGGTGCCGAACCGGGATCGCGTCAGGTTCCGGCCGCTGGCGTGCCAGCGCGGTGCGCGCGGCTGGGCGGCCTGGCGCCCGCGTTCATCGCGGTGGGCGGGATCGACCTGTTCGTGGACGAGGACATCACTTATGCACGGCGGCTGACCGATGCCGGGGTGCCGACCGAATTGCTGGTGGTGCCCGGCGCCTATCACGGGTTCGATCGCGTGGTGCCCGATGCGGCGCCGTCGCGGCACTTGATCGAAAGCCGGCTTGCCGCGCTGCGCCGGGCCTTTGCGCAAGGGTAATCCCCTGGTGCGCCCTTGCTTGGGCCTGGCGCTGGCGCCATGGTGCCGATCGCCAGGCGACACCATGAAACGGACGACATGAATCTCAAGCAGTTTGCCGAATTGGCCGGGGTTTCCACCGCCACGGCGTCGCGCGCGCTGAGCGGCACCGGGCGGGTGAGCGAAGAGACCACCACTCGCATCGCTGCCTTGGCCGAGAAGCTGGGCTATCAGCCCAATGCCATTGCCCGCAACTTGCGCACCCAGCGCACCATGACCGTGGGCGTGCTGGTGCCGATGGGGCACGATGCGCTGCAACACCTGTCGGACCCGTTCTTCAACACCATGATCGGCTTTCTTGCCGATGCCCTGGTCGAGCATGGCTATGACCTGCTGCTGTCGCGGGTCTTGCCCGACGACGAGCGCTGGCTTGATCGCTATATCGGCACGGGCCGGGTCGACGGGCTGCTGGTGATCGGGCAATCCGATCAATACCACGTGATCGAAAGCGTTGCCCGCCGCTATCGCCCGATGGTGGTGTGGGGCGGGCAAATGCCCGGGCAGCGCCATTGCGCGGTGGGATCGGACAACTTTCGCGGCGGCGTGATGGCGGCCGAGCACCTGATCGCGCGGGGCTGCCGGCTGCTGGCCTATGCCGGTCCGCGGCAGGGCGTGGAATTCGGCGAGCGCCTGGCCGGCGTGCGCGCCGCGCTGGCGGCGGCCGGCCTGCCCGATCCGATCGAACTGCCTTCGCATTTCGAACCCGACGCGGCCTATCGCGACCTCGCCGCCCATCTGGGCAACCTGGCGACGATGCCCGACGGGATCGTGGCCGGCGCGGACGTGACCGCTGCCAGCATGCTCAAGGCCCTGGCCGAAATGGGCTGCGACGTGCCGGGCACGATGCGGGTGATCGGCTATGACGGCCTGCCGATTGCCGGGCACCTGGTGCCGGCGCTGACCACGATCGACCAGCAACTGCGCGAAGGGGCGCGCATCATGGTCGACCTGCTGATGCGCCGCATTGCCGGCGAAGAGGCTGCCTCGGTGCGGATCGAGCCGCGCCTGTTGCTGCGCCAATCGACCTGATCGCCTTTCCTGCCGATTGACAGCGCCGTCGGTCAGGCGGGGCGATGCAATCGATCGTATTTTCATGCGCAATCGATTGCGCAATGACGTGCAATGGCGTAGGCGTAAGGCCGAATCGCCGGCGGTGAACCGCCGCAGCACCGATTGCACAGGGAGAGAGAACCATGACCCATCGCACCCTTTTGCTGGCCACTGCCGGCATCGTCGCACTGGCAACGCCGGCTCTGGCACAGGAAGCCGCGCCCACTGCGGCTGCTGGCACAACCGATTCCATGCCCGCCGAAATCGTGGTGACCGCGCAGAAGAGCAGCGAGCGCATCAGCAAGGCGCCGATCGCGGTGAGCGTGGTCGCGCAGGGCCTGCTCGATCGCCAGGGCCTGACCACCGGCGAGCAACTGGCCACCACCGTGCCTTCGCTCAAGCTGTCGCAGAACGGCTTTGCCATTCGCGGCATCGGCAGCAACAACGGCTTCAGCGGCTATTCCACCGTCGCCACCCAGATCGACGGCATCTACAACCCGTTTTCCGCCGCGCTGACCATGGCGGTGTTCGACATTGCCTCGGTCGAAGTGCTGCGCGGGCCGCAGGGCACGGTCTATGGCCGCAATGCCACCGCGGGCGTGGTCAACATCAACACCGCCGATCCGGGCCGCACCTATGGCGGCAGCGCCAGCGTGCAATATGGCCGCTTCAACGATATTCGCGCCCAGGCGGCGATCGACCTGCCGGTCAGCGACACTTTCGGCATCCGCATTGCCGCGTTCCACCAGGTCAACGATGGCTATGGCCCGCAGTTCAAGGCCGACCGGTTCGACAAGACCGACCTGCTCGGCACGCGCGTGACCGCCAAGTGGGAAATCACGCCGACGCTGAGCTGGCGCGTTTCGGGCGCCTATGGTGAAAACAACAGCACGGTGCCCGCCGTCTATCTGCGCAACTACACCTATTATCCCGATGCCGATCTCAAGGCAGGCACGTTTGGCAAGGGCGTGATCGTGCAGAGCGACGCGGTCAATCCGGGGCTGGATACGGTCACGGCCAATCGCCAGGCGGTGAAAAGCTATGATGTCCGCTCCAAGATGGTGTGGCGCGCGTCGAACGCGCTGAGCCTCACCTGGCTGGCCGGCTATTCCGAGCTGAAGAACAACGGCGTGACTGCCTCGACCGGGGTGTTCTCTCAGGAATACCTCAACCAGCGCATGCAGACCTGGTCGCACGAACTGGACGTGAACTATGAAAGCGGCCCGCTCAAGCTGGTCGCCGGCGCCTATATCTC
The DNA here is from genome assembly GCF_014652855.1 of Novosphingobium pokkalii. GTDB lineage: Bacteria > Pseudomonadota > Alphaproteobacteria > Sphingomonadales > Sphingomonadaceae > Novosphingobium > Novosphingobium pokkalii. Next base: position 141,964 of record NZ_BMZP01000009.1, on the reverse strand, counting down.
GGAAGACAAGCAGCCTTCGGGCCAGCGCCTGCTGCACGCCGGCAATACCGCACCCGCGCCGTTCAACAGCGTCTACAACATCTTCGGCGCCAAATATGCCGGCACCGGCAACGAGATTTCCACGATCAGCGCGGTCGACGTGGTCAACACCTATTCCGGCACGGGCAGCCGGTCCAAGGCCCTGTTCGGCCAGGCGACGATCAAGCCGGTATCGGGCCTGCGCATCAACCTGGGCCTGCGTTCCACCTGGGACACCGTGTTCTCGCGCGAGCAGCAACTGGTTTGCCCCGGCGATACGGTGACGCGCAGCAACATCAGCGCCACCACCTGCCCCACGTCATCCACCCCGCTTGCCTATACCGACGACAGCAATCGCCCGGCGGTCAAGTTCAGCAAGGTGAACTGGAAGATCGGCCTGGACGCCGATATCACGCCCGACGTGATCGGCTATGCCTCGGTGTCCACCGGCTATCGCGGCGGCGGCTTGCAGGCCAGCACCAACCCGGCCGGGTTCCGCCAGTATGCGCCCGAAACGGTCACCAACTATGAAGCGGGCCTGCGCGCCAACCTGCTGGGCAACCGCCTGTTTGTGGGCCTGACTGCCTATCAGATGGATTACAAGGACTTGCAGGTTTCGACGATCATCGTCGATCCGGTGCAGGGGCCGATTGCGGTGACGACCAATGCCGCCAAGGCGCGCATTCGCGGGCTGGAGCTGGAAACCACGTTCCGGCCGACGTCGGCCGACCGCTTCTCGGGCTATATCTCGGTCATGGATGCCAAGTTCCTCAGCTTCGCCGATACGCCCGATGGGCTGCTCTATGCCGACACGATGTACAACATCTTCGCGCCGCTGCTGGGTTATTCGGCGATCACTGCGGCGACGACCGACAATTCGGGCAAGCGCCTGCCCAACGCGCCCACGTTCAGCGCGCGCGCCAGCTATTCGCACAGCTTCACGCTGAATTCGGGGGCGAAGATCACCCCGGCGGTGGATTTCTATTACCAGACCCACAGCTATGCCACCGCGCAGAACATCGCGCAGGGGCTGATCGATGGCTATACCAAGACCGACCTCAACCTTCAGTTTGACGATGCAAGCGGCCATGCCTACGTCAATTTCTTCGTCAACAACCTGGAAGACCGCCGCATTCCCACGGTGGTGACCCCGGTGTGGAGCTCGACCACGGCCAGCTATGCGCCGCCGCGCACCTATGGCGTGCGGATCGGTTTCAAGTATTGAGGCCTTTGGGCAATCATGCGGAAGGGAGGGCGATGGACCATGCGATCGATCGGCGGAGGCTCTTGGCCACGGCGGGAAGCGCGCTGATGGCCGGCGTCCTTCCTCCCGGCCTGGCCAGCGCTGCCACCGGCGACGTCCGTCCGCCGTTGCAGACGCCGATCGGCGCCAGCCCGCTGCCGGCGCGCTGGCAAGCGGCGGAAGCGGTGCGGCTGTGGCCGGGCGCGGCACCGGGCGGCACGTTCCACCCGGCGGGGCGGGCGGCAGACCTGGCGGCCACGTTCCTGACCGACGTGGCCGTGCCGGAGCTGCGCGTGTTCCGGCCGCGCCAGGCCAATGGCCGCTCGCTGCTGGTCGTGCCGGGCGGCGCCTATACGTTCGTGTCGGTGCGCAACGAGGGCCTCGATGTGGCCGATGCCTTCACCGCGCTGGGCTATACGGTGTTCGTGCTGGTCTATCGCCTGCCCGGCGAAGGCTGGACGCCCCGCGCCGACGTGCCGCTGGCCGATGCCCAGCGCGCCATGCGGGTGATCCGCGAGGCGGCCGGATCGGCCGGATTGGATCCGGCGCAGGTGGGCGTGATCGGCTTTTCGGCGGGCGGGCATCTGGCGGCGTCGCTGCTGACCGGCTTTGGCGAAGCGCTGTTCCCGGCGCAGGACGCGATTGACCGGCTGGACGCGCGGCCAGCCTGCGGCGCGTTGCTCTATCCCGTGATCGCCATGGAGCCGCCCTATACCCACGCGCTGTCGTGCGCGCGGCTGCTGGGCGATCATCCCGATGCGGCGCTGGTCGCCCGGCGTTCGCCTGCGCGCCATGTCACGGCGCAGACGCCGCCGGTGCTGGTCGCCCATGCCTTCGACGATCCGGCGGTGCCGTGGCAGAACAGCACGCTGTTCATCGAGGCGATGCAGGCGGCGGGACGCCCGGTGGAAGCGCACTTCTTCGAGGAAGGCGGCCACGGCTTTGGCATTGGCCCGGCCAATGCGCCGGCTGGGCAGTGGCCGCGCCTGGCGTCTTCGTGGCTGGATCGCGCCTTTTCCGGCTAACCCATCAACACCCGGCACAACAGTGCCAGCGCCAGGGCCGGGGGCATAGCCAGCAGGCCAACCTTCAGGAAGGGAAAGAAGCCCACGTCTTCCCCTTCGCGGCGGATTACCTGAAGCCACAGGATCGTGGCGAGCGAGCCGGTGATCGACAGGTTCGGCCCCAGGTCCACGCCGATCAGCAGCGCATCGACAATCACGCGCGGCGGCTGGGCAAGGCCGACCGCGCCGGCCGCGACCAGCCCGGCGGGGAGATTGTTCATGACGTTGGACGCCAGCGCCAGGACCGTTCCGGCGGCGAGTGCGGCGCGGTGCGGATCGGCGGCGGCCTGCGACAGCATATAGGCGATCGCGCGGATCGTGCCGATCCGGTCGAGCGCCTCGACCAGCACGAACAGCCCGGCGACCAGCGGCAGCACACCCCATGAGACCTGGCGCGCCAAGGCGAGCGGCGATTGCCGGGCGCGAAGCGAAACGCCGATGGCGGCCACGATTCCGGCAAGCGCGGTGGGCAGGCCAAGCGGTTGGTCGAGGGCGGAGGCGGCGATCAGCACGCTGGCGGTGAGCGCGATGGCGAGCAAGGCCGCCCTTCCGGCGCGCGACAGCGAGGGCCGGGTGACCTGCGCGGCGCAGGGGCCTTGCAGGTCATGCCGGAAGGTCCAGCGCAGCACCGCATACGTGGCGCCGATCGCGGCGAGCGAAGGCAGCGCGAAAGCCGCGAGCCAGGGGCCGAGCGGCGGCATGTGCCCGCCATAGAGCACGAGATTGGCCGGGTTCGAGATCGGCAGGACGAAGCTGGCGGCATTGGCGATGAGCGCGCAGGCAAACAGCAGCGGCAGTGGCTCAGCGCGGGCCTGGCGCGCCACGGCGAAAACCGCCGGGGTCAGCACCACCGCCGTGGCATCGTTGGACAGGAACGTGGTGACCAGCGAGCCGGTGGCATAGACCAGCGTGAACAGCCGCGCGCGCGAGCCACGGGCGTGGTTGACGGCGGCTGCCGCGATCCAGTCGAACACGCCATGCTGGCGCGCCGCCTCGCTCAGCAGCATCATGCCGGTGAGGAACAGGTAGACGTCCAGCCCCTTGGCAATGGCGGTGCCGGCGTCCGCCACCGGCAGCAGCCCGGTGAGCACCAGCAGCGCGGCGCCGGTGACCGCCCAGATCCATTCGGGCCAGCGCATCGGGCGTGCGATGACGCCGGCGGTGGACAGGGTGGCGATGGCCCAGATGGCGCCGTTGGCACTTGGCATGGCGGCGCTCATGGCCGGGATGCGCCAGTCGCGCAAGCCGGGCGCAGCGTGGCGGCAAAGCCGATCCACAGGCCCAGGCTGACCAGGGCAAAACCACCCAGGATCAGGAACGTCGCGTGATAGCCGAGCATCTGCGCGAGCCAGCCGCCGATCGCGGGAGAGAGACTGGCGCCCACCCCCTGCACGGTCATCACCGCGCCCTGGCCGACATTGACCCGCCCGGTGCCATCGAGCAGGCAGGCGATCAGGCCCGGCACGGCCACGCTTTGCAGGCCCGCGCCGATGCCATCCAGCGCCTGGACCGGCCAGACGCCCCAATGTTCGATGAAGGTGCCGGCCAGCACGCCGCGCAAGGGCAGCGCGGCAAACGAGATCAGCAGCACCAGCCAATAGCCGCGCCGATCAGCGAGCTTCATCGCCACGAGGCTGGCCACGATCATCACCGCCTGCGCCACCATCACCGTGGTGGCGGTGAACATCGCCGGATCGCCCTTGCCCATGCCGACCACGGCCAGTCCATAAAGCGGCAGCATCGCGCCATTGCCGAGATGGAAGCAGGCCAGGGCAGCGGCCAGGATCAGCAGTGGCTTGTTGCGCAACAGTTCGCGAAAGCCTTCGGCCTGGCCATCGCCGGTGCCGGGATCATCCGGCGCGGCGTGATCATGCTCCAGCCCGCGCGCGGCACGGTGGTCGATCGCGCGTTCGGGAATCGACAGGACCGCGATGATCGCGACAACGCCGAACGCGGCGGCGAGGAAGAAGATTGCCGGCATGCCAAAGCGCCAGCCGAGCCAGCCCGACAGGCCGGCGCCGATCATGTTGCCGGCGTGGTTCCACGCCTGGTTGCGCCCATTCTGGGCGTTGAAGCCGCGCTGGCGCACCACGCCCAGCGTGATCCCGGCCACCGCCGGGCCGATTGCCGCGCCGGCAATCGCGGTGGCCACCTGGCTGCCGGCGACAACCACGAAGGCCTGCGACCACAGCAGCAGGAACGAGGCCAGCACCGTGCAGATGCCGGTGATCACCACCACCCAGCGCTTGTGCGGCGTGTGATCGATGAACGCGCCGGCGGGAACGGTCATTGCCATGCCGGCAATCCCGCCGGCGGTCATCACCGTGCCGATCGGGCCGGTCTGCCAGCCGCGCTGTTGCAGGAACACGCCCAGAAACGGGCCTATGCCGGCCTGCATGTCGGCCATGAAGAAGTTAAGCGCTGCCAGCGCGCGGCGCGCCCGCCGGGCGTCGCCTGTCGCCGGCGCACCGGGGCCGAGATCGATTGCATTGCCTGCTGGTGCGCCCACGCCCGCTGCCCTTTTGCCTGACATTGCCGCACCAACCCGGGCACGGCGCATTGTTTCCCGGGCAACAAGGGCAGGCGTTCAGGGCAAGGGCGCCAGAAAGTCTGCGAGCGCGGCTTGCGCGGCCGGTTCGTCCAGCATCGGGGCATGGCCGATGCCGGGAACGGGCACCAAACGGGCCCGCGGCTTGCCCGCGACCATCGCCTCGGCAACGCGCTCTTCGAGCAGGTCGGTCTGGGTGCCGCGCAGCAGCAGGACCGGGCGCGCCGCGGCAAAGGCATGCCATTTGCCCCAGGGATCGGGATCGGCAACGATCCGGCCAAAGGCCTGGGCAATGGCAGGGTCATAATCGGCGATGACCATGCCGCCCTCTTCGCGGAACAGGCGGCGGGCCATGCCCATCCAGTCCGCCGCGCCATAGTGGGGAAAGACATCGGCGTTGAGCGTGGCACAGGCGCGCGCCGCCGCGTTCCAATCTGGCAGGGGCTCGCCCTTGCCGACATAGCCGGCGATCCGCGCCAGTCCTTGTGGCGCCAGTTCCGGGCCGATGTCGTTGATCACCGCGCCCGCCACGCGCGCCGGATGCTGCGTAGCGAGGTCCACGGTGATCAGCCCGCCCATCGACGTGCCCACGAACAGCGCGCGGGCCAGGCCCAGCGCATCGAGCAGGGCGATCACGTCGGCGGTGTAGGTGGCGATGTCATAGCGCGCCTCCGGGTCGCGCGCCGATTGCCCCCGCCCGCGCATGTCGAGCGCGAGGACGCGGCGACCGCGCGCGGCGAGCCAGGGCGCCACCGCTTCGAAATCGCGCGAATTGCGGGTCAGGCCGTGGAGGCAGACCACCGGCAGGCGCGCCGGGCCGGGCGCGGCGGCATAGTCACGCGCGAAGAGAGAGAGGCCATCGGGTGCGGTCCAGGTGCGCTCTGCAAACAGGCTCATGCCGGGGTGTCCGTGGCGGCGGGCGGGGTCAGGCCATGGGCGAGCAGGCGGCCGGTTTCCTGCACCACGCTTTCGGGTGGCTCGTCGCCCCACACGCCAAAGCGCAGGCCCAGGAACACGTTCATCCCCATGATCGCCCAGGCGCGCACTTCGCTGTTGCCGGGGCTGATTTCGCCACGCTGGGCTGCGGCTTCCAGCCGGGCGGCGATGCGCGCGGCGGAATTGGTGTAGTGTTCGCGGTAGGCGGCCGGATCGACGAATTCGGATTCGTCGATGATGCGGTAGATCTCTTTATGTTGGCGCACGAAGTTGAGATAGGCGAGCTGCCCGGCGGTTTCGGCGGCAAGCTGGTTGGGGGCAGCAGCGATGCTGGGGCCGACGAAATCCTTCACCTGGCCCGAAAGATCGCGCACCAGCGCCTGGAAGATCGCTTCCTTGCTGTCGAAATAGACATAGAAGCTGCCCGTGGCGACACCGGCGCGCGCGGTGATCTGGCTGATCGCGGCATCGTGAAAGCCCTTTTCACCGAATTCCTCGGCCGCGGCATTGAGCAGCGCGCGCAAGGTGCGGCGGCCACGCTCGGTCTTGGGCACCTTGGATGGGCGCGGGGCAGACGCGCTCGGGGGAGCAGGGGGCGCAGGAGCAATCCGGGTTTCAGCCATCGACAGCCGCTTTCTAAATTGAAGCGTGATTCATTTTTCACTATTAAGCCGGAACCGGCCAAGAGCGCAAGCTACAGCCAAGGCCACCCCACGCTCAATGGGGCCGCGCTCACTGGGGAGAGAGAGATGCCCGATGCTGACAACCCGCCCGCGTCCCGGCGCCTGACACGCCGGCCAGCCTTCGTGCTGGCGATGCTGCTGGTGGTCTATACCTTCAATTTCATCGACAGGCAGATTCTGGGCATCCTGGCCGGGCCGATCAAGGCCGATCTGGGGTTGAGCGACACGCAACTGGGCGCCCTGGGCGGCTTTGCCTTTGCCTTGCTCTATTCCACCATGGGCCTGCCCCTGGCCTGGCTGGCCGACCGGCGCGGACGCACCCCGGTGATCGCCGCTTCGCTGGCGGTGTGGAGCGCGTTTACCGCGCTGTGCGGCATGGCCTCGGGCTATTGGGCGATGTTTGCCTGCCGCCTGGGCGTCGGCGTGGGTGAGGCGGGCGGGGTGGCGCCATCCTATGCGCTGATTTCCGATACCTTTGCGCCGCAGCAGCGAGCCCGCGCGCTGGCGATCTATTCGCTGGGCATTCCGCTGGGCTCGGCAGCGGGCATCCTGCTGGGCGGCTATGTCGCGGCGGCGGTGAACTGGCGTGCGGCGTTCCTGGCGGTGGGGCTGGCGGGCCTGGCGTTCACGCCGCTGTTTGCCTGGACCGTGCGCGATCCCCGGCGGCCCGGCGAGGGCGAAGCGCCGGCCATGCGCGCGGTGCTGGCGATCCTGGCCGCCAAGCGCAGCTTCTGGCTGCTCGCGTTCGGTGCGGCCTCGTGCTCGATGATGGGCTATGGCCTGGCGTTCTGGCTGCCCTCGCTGATGCGCCGCTCGTTCGGGCTGGGGCTGGTGGAAACCTCGCAGTTCTTTGGCCTGCTGCTGTTGCTGGGGGGAACGGCGGGGGTTCTGGCCGGCGGCGTGCTGGCCGATTGGCTGGGCACGCGCAGCCGCGCGGCCTATGCCCGCGTGCCGGCGCTCTCGTTCCTGGCCGGGGTGCCGCTGTTCGTCGCCGGGCTGCATGCGGGCGGCGCGGCCCTGGCGTTCTGGTTGTTCCTGCTGCCCCAGGCGCTGGTCTACATCTGGCTCGGCCCGATCCTGACGGCGGTGCAGCATCTGGTGCCCGCGCCGATGCGCGCCACCGCCTCTGCCGCGTTCCTGCTGATCAACAACCTGATCGGGGTGGGGCTGGGCGCGCTGACCATCGGCACCCTGTCAGACAGTCTGACGCCGCACTTCGGCAACGATGCGCTGCGCCAGGCGATTCAGATCGGGCTGGGCTTCTATGTGCTGGCGGCGCTGCTGCTGCTCGCGGGCAGCCGCCATCTGGCGCGCGAATGGGTGGATTGATTTAACCGCCGGGGAGCGCGACAAGGCGCCATGCTGCGCACACTCTATCCCGAAATCGAACCCTATGAAACCGGCCTGCTCGACACCGGCGAGGGGCATCAGGTCTATTACGAACGCTGTGGCACGCCCGGCGCGACGCCGGCGGTCTTCGTCCATGGCGGGCCGGGCGGCGGCTGTTCGCCCACCCATCGCCGCCTGTTCGATCCGGCGCGCTATGACGTGCTGCTGTTCGACCAGCGCGGCTGCGGCCGATCCACCCCGCATGCCGAGCTGGAGGCCAACACCACCTGGCACCTGGTGGCCGACATGGAGCGGCTGCGCGCGCTGACCGGCGCGGAGCAATGGCTGGTGTTCGGCGGATCGTGGGGCTCCACGCTTTCGCTAGCCTATGCCCAGGCCCATCCCGAGCGGGTGAGCGCCCTGGTGCTGCGCGGCATCTATCTGGGCACGCGCGAAGAGGCGGACTGGTTCTATCAGTTCGGCGTGCCGCAGATCTTTCCCGACAAGTGGGCGCGCTTTGCCGCGCCGATCCCGCCCGAAGAACGCGGCGACATGCTGGGCGCCTATCACCGGCGGCTGACCACCGGGCCGCTGGAGCAGCGGATCGCGGCGGCGCGGGCGTGGAGCCTCTATGAAGGCGAGACGATCACCCTGCTGCCCGATCCGGCCAACAGTGCGCAGCACGATGACGGGCATTTCGCGCTGGCCTTCGCCCGGATCGAGACGCACTATTTCGTCAACCGCTGCTGGCTGGAACCGGGCCAGTTGCTGCGCGACGTGGGGCGGCTGCGGCACATTCCCGCCACGATCGTGCATGGCCGCTATGACATGCCGTGCCCGGTGCAGTTCGCCTGGGCGCTGCACCAGGCCTGGCCCGAGGCGGAGTTCCATCTGGTGGATGGCGCCGGCCATGCCTTCAACGAGCCGGGCATTCTCGACCAGTTGATCCGCGCGACTGACCGCTACGCGCGATAGGCGGTGCGGCCGGGCACGCGCAACTGCACCACCGCGCCGCCCTGCGCGCCGTTGCGGATATCGATCCGCGCGCGCAGGCGGCCGGCCCGCTCGCGCATGCCGACCAGGCCGAAATGCCCCTCCGCGCCGCATGGCGCACCGGCAAAGCCCACGCCATCGTCGCTGATGCGCAGGATCAGGTCGCACGGGCCGAAATGCAGCGCCACCGTGATGGTCTGGGCACTCGCGTGGCGCCGCGCATTCTCGACCGCTTCCTGCGCCACGGCCAGGCATTCCTCTGCCACGCCGGCGGCCACTTGGCGCGGCTTGCCGGTGATGCGCAGCACCACGGGCGGCGGTTGCGTATCGGCGCACCCTTGCGTGGCGAGCGGCGCCAGTGCCTGGCCCAGATCGACGGCAGCGGCCGACTGCGCGCGCAAATCGATCACCCGGTCGCGGGCGGCGGCGACCACATCATCGCCCCGTTCCAGCACGGCATCGAGTTCGGCCCGCGTGGCCGGATCGAGCGAAGCGCGCGTCGCCACGGCCTGGAACCGCAGGATCAGGCCCTGCACGCCTTGCAGCAAGGTATCGTGCAATTCGCGGGCAATGCGCTCGCGTTCCGCCACCTGCCCCTCGCGCTTGGCCCGCGCCCGCGCCAGCAGCACGCGGGTGCGCTGGAGATAGAGCGCACGGGCCAGCACGAGGATCACCGCCGCCACGGCCAGGCGAAACCAGGTGGTCTGCCAGAACGCGGCGCGGATGGTGAAGGCCAGCGCCGCGCCCTGCGGCTGCCAGGCGCCCTGGCGATCGGTGGTCTGCACTTCAAAGCGATAGGCGCCGGGGGCGAGGTTGGCATAGGATATGTCCTGCGCCGTGCCGTTGCCGGCCCAGGTTTCATCCAGGCCGGACAGCCGCACGCGGAAGCGGCGCTGGCTGGGCGTGGCCAGATCGAGCACGCCATAGCGGATGGTGACCTGCGTGGTGCCGACCGGCAGCACGGGCGCGCCGCTCGCGGCAATCTCGTTGCCGTTCGCCTCCAGAGCGCGCACGAACAGGCGATAGGGCGCCTCGGGCAGCGGGCTGGACCAGGGCAGGGCTTCCAGCACCCCGGAGCGAGTGAGCGCCAGCACGCGGCCGCCGCCATCGGCCACCATCTGCTCGCCCGCGCCCGGCTGGGGCAGGGCAATGCGGCGATCATCGTCATCGAACGTGGTGTGGGGGATCGGCCGGCGCGGTGCGGCAAAGGCACCGTCCAGCGCGGCGGTGGCGACGCGCGACAACCCGCGATAGCCGAGCAGCCAGGTGGTGCCGTTGCCGGTGGCGATGATGCCACGTGTGTCGAACAGCCAGGGGTGATCGGCCACGTCGAGCACCTGCATGCCCTTGTCGGTCAGGCGCAAGAGGCCGGTGGTGCCGCCCACCAGCACATCGTTGGCGCGCACGGTCAGCGAACCGGGGCGCTCGAAGCCGATCTGGCGCCCGTCCCAGATGGTGAGCTTGCCACGCTCCAATCGCGCCAGGCCGCGCCGTCCCAGGATCATCACCAAGCGGCCCTGATTGTCGAAGGCCAGGCTGCGCGGCGCGCCGAGCGGGGAGTCGATCGGCAGCGGCGCCCAGCCCGTGGCGGTGCGCCGGATCAGGCCCAGGCCACTGCCGCTGACCCACAGCGTGCCATCGGGGGCGACGGCGCAATCGAACATTTCCACCACCGACCGGGGCAGGGGCGCTGCCTGCCCGCGATGCGGCCCGGCCAGCGCCACGGCGCGGTTGTGCTCCAGCGCCCAGACATCGCCGTTGGCCCCGGCGCACAGGCCCATGACGAAATCGTCGAGCGTGGCCAGGCGGCGTGGTGCCTGGCCGGGATCGAGGGCGAACACCGTGCGGCCATTGCCGAGATAGGCCCGCGCGCCCAGCGCGGTGGCGACCAGGCCGGTCGGTGCCGGGGCGCCAACCTGCGCCAGGCTGCGCAAGGGTGTGGGGGAAAAGCGATCGAGCCCGCGCTCGGTGCCGATCCAGACATTGCCGTCACGATCGGCGAGGATCGGCGAGGCGCGGTCCGAAGTCAGCCCGTCGCTTTCGCTGATGCGTTCCACTGCGCCGCTCTGCGGCCATATCGCCACCACGCCCGAAAGGTAGGTCGTGGCCCAGATACGCCCGAACGGATCGGCCACGGCCCGATAGAAATTGGCCGGTGGCAGGGCGGTGGCAGGCACGATCACGCGCTGCGCCGGGCCGGGCCGGGTCGCGGAAATCGCGCGCAGGCCGGAGCGGTCGATCAGATAGAGTGAAGAGTCTGCCGTCTGAACCAGGGCGCTGCCGCTCGATCGGCCGACCGGCCAGGGCTGCGCGCGGAACGGGCCGGGGCCGGGGCGCCCGCGAAACAGGCCACTGTTCCAGGTGTTGAACCACAGCTCCCCTTGGGCGGAGGTGAATTGCGGCTCGCCTTCGCTGGCGTCGAGCATCGCCGGGGCCACGGCCTGCCACCCGGTGGGCGTGTGGCGATAGACGGCGTGATCGCCGTCGCCCGCGCCGATCCACGGCTCTCCGTCCGGGCCGATGACGATGCGCGTGATCTCGCTGGCATCACCGGGCTTGCCCGCATCCTCAATATGGCCATGGCGATAGACCGCCATGCCGCCGCCACCGGCATAGCCCAGCCACACCGCGCCATCGGGGGCTGCGGCCAGCGCGCTGACTGCGGTGGCGGCGCGGGGGTGGCCGGGCGGCGGGGCAACCGGCTGGAACGTGGTGCCATCGAAGCGGAACAGCCCTTCGACGCTGCCCACCCACAGGAATCCGTCGCGATCCTGCGCCAGCGACTGGACGAAGCGCGGGGCACGATCCCGCACGGTCCAGGCGCGGTGCATCCAGGCGGGCGGCGCGGCCGGAAGAGCTGGGGCAGGGCGGGGCGGGGGAGGCGCAGCTTCTGGCGAGCCAGGTGCACTCGCGGCGGTGGCGGCGGCCAGCGCGAGCAGGCCGGCCAAGGCCAGCGCCCCGCTGCGCGGGCGAAGAAGGAATGGGCGGTGTCTGTGGATCATGCCGATGTTGGTTCCATCGGCAATCGCGCAGGCTTGCGCAAGGGCCTGTGTGGCAGGCCCTTGCGTTGCCTTCGGCTCAGACGCGGGTGATGATTGCGTCTGCCGGCAGGCGCGACTTGGGCAGGCGGCCGTTGTAGTCGGCGTCCTTGTCGGCATAGCCCAGCGCCACCACGAACAGGCTGTTGAAGCCCTTTTCGCGCAGGCCGAATTCGGCGTCGAGCACGCGCGTGTCGATGCCTTCCATCGGCGTGGCATCGATCCCCAGCGTGGCCGCGCCTAGCAGGAACTGCCCGAGGTTGAGATAGACCTGCTTGTCCAGCCAGTGCTGCTGGTCGCGCAGTTCATACTTGTGCAGGCCCGAGAACGTGAGGCGCCCGGCATGGACGCGGGCCTTCATCGCTTCGGGATCGGGGGCAAAGCGGCCATCGGCCTCTTCCTGCGCGGTGATGCGGGCGATGTGTTCGGGCGTGGCATCGATCAGGCTGGCAAAGACGACGACGTGCGAGGCATCGCGGATGCCCTTGGCGTTGAAGGCAAAGCGCTCCTGCGCGGCCTTGGCCACGCGCTCCTTGCCCTCTGGCGTGCCGGCGACGATGAAATGCCAGGGCTGGAGGTTTGTGCTCGACGGGCTGAAGCGCAACAGCTCTTCCAGCGTGGCGATGTCGGCATCGCTGATGCGGCGCGCGGGGTCATAGGCCTTGGCCGTGTGGCGGGTGCGAGCCGTGGCGAGAATGTCGGGGAAGGTGGCAATATCGGACAAAGGGGGAAACTCCGTTGAACCCGCAAGGGGCAGCGGCGTCCTCTATGGGTATCCGGGCGGCCACTATCCAGAGGCACGGCCCGTTATGCCGCCATGCATTTTCGGGCTGGCTATCACGGACATATCCATTAATCTGGATATATGGAAAACGAATCGGCCATCGCGACCCTGGGTGCGCTTGCGCAGGGCACCCGGCTCGACGTGTTTCGCACTCTGGTGCGGCACGAGCCCGAGGGGCTGCCGGCTGGCGACGTGGCGCGCGCACTGGGCGTGCCGCAAAATACCATGTCGGCCCATCTCGGCATCCTGGCCCGCGCTGGGCTGGTGCGAGCCGAGCGGCAGGGCCGCACGATCCGCTATCGCGCCGATCTCGACGCGCTGCGCGCGCTGATGCTGTTTCTCGTCACCGATTGCTGCGCGGGCAATGCCGCGCTCTGCGCGCCGCTGGTGGCGGCGCTTTCGCCCTGCTGTGGAAAGGACCCCGCGTGAGCGTGGATATCATCATCTATCACAACCCCGAATGCGGCACCTCGCGCAACACGCTGGCGATGATCCGCAATGCGGGGATCGAACCGCACGTGATCGAATATCTCAAGACCCCGCCCACGCGCGAAATGCTGGCGCAACTGATCGTGCGCGCCGGCATCGCGCCGCGTGCCCTGCTGCGCGAAAAGGGCACGCCCTATGCCGAGATGGGGCTCGACGATCCCGCCCTGCCGGACGCGGCACTGATCGACGCGATGATCGCCTGTCCGATCCTGATCAACCGGCCGCTGGTGGTGTCCCCGCTCGGCGTGAAGCTGTGCCGCCCGTCCGAAGCGGTGCTCGATCTGCTGCCGGCTGCGCAGCAGGGACCGTTCGCCAAGGAAGACGGGCAGGTGGTGATCGATGCCGCCGGTGAGCGGGTGGGCTGAACGGTGGGCCTGTTCGAACGCTATCTGTCGCTGTGGGTGGCGCTGTGCATCGCCGCCGGCGTGCTGCTCGGGCAGGCGCTGCCCCGCCTGTTTGCCGCGATCGCTGCGGCGCAGGTGGCGCAGGTCAATCTGGTGGTGGCGGCGCTGATCTGGCTGATGATCGTGCCGATGCTGCTCAAGATCGATTTCGCGGCGCTGGGCGCGGTGCGGCAGCACTGGAAAGGGGTGGGCGTCACCCTGCTGATCAACTGGGCGGTCAAGCCGTTTTCGATGGCGCTGCTCGGCACGCTGTTCATCGGCCACCTGTTTGCCGCCTGGCTGCCGGCGGGGCAGGGCCCATCCTATGTTGCCGGGCTGATCCTGCTGGCGGCGGCGCCGTGCACGGCGATGGTCTTCGTCTGGTCCAACCTGTGCGATGGCGAGCCCACTTTCACGCTGTCGCAAGTGGCGCTCAACGACGTGATCATGGTGTTCCTGTTCGCGCCGCTGGTCGGCCTGCTGCTGGGCGTGGCGGCGGTGCAGGTGCCCTGGGCCACGTTGCTGCTCTCGGTGCTGCTCTATATCGTGGTGCCGGTGATCGCCGCGCAAATCCTGCGCCGGGCCATGCTGGCGCGCGGCGGGCAGGCGTTGCTCGACCGGCTGTTGCGCGCGCTGGGGCCGGCGTCGCTGGTGGCACTGCTGGCCATGCTGGTGCTGTTGTTCGGGTTCCAGGGTCCGGCGATCGTGGGGCAGCCGCTGGTCATCGCGCTGCTGGCCGTGCCGATCCTGATCCAGGTCTATGGCAACGCGGCGCTGGCCTATTGGCTGTCGCGGCGGTTGGGCGTGGCCTGGTGCGTGGCCGCGCCCGCCGCGCTGATCGGCGCGTCCAACTTCTTCGAGCTGGCCGTGGCGGCGGCGGTATCGCTGTTCGGCCTGCAATCGGGCGCGGCGCTGGCAACGGTGGTGGGCGTGCTGGTGGAAGTGCCGGTGATGCTTTCGATCGTGGGCATGGTGAAAGCCACGCGCGGCTGGTACGAACGCAGACCTGCCTGACCGGCCTGCCCCGTTTCCCGCAAGGCCGTGCTTTCACGACGGCGCATAAGGGTGTAGGCGCGCGCCCTTTGCAGCACGATGAAAGAAAGAGTGACAGGGATGATCGGCACGACGCGCAGATGGAGCGGGCGCAGATGGGCCGGGATGGGCGCGGCCCCGATGCTGGCGTCCGCGCTGGCCCTGGCCGTGGCGGGCCTGGTGCCCCAACTGGCGCACGCCGCGCCGGATGGCGAGAGCGCAGACGCAGACGGCAATCGCCCGATCCGGGTGATCGGCCATCCCGATCCCGAAGGCCTGCTGCCCGATACCGCTGCGCCCAAGGCGGTCAGCGCGATCGGCGCGGCGTTCATCGAAAAGCAGGCGGCGACGTTCAACGCCTATCAACTGGTCAACATCCTGCCCGGCGCCAATGTCGCCAGCACCGATCCGTTCGGCCTCTCCACCTCGTCCAGCCTCACCCTGCGCGGGCTGGGCCAGGATGCCATCGGCGTGACCATGGAAGGCGCGCCGCAGAACGATATCGGCTATTACGTGGCCTATCCGGCGCAGTTCGCCGATCCGGAAAACATTGCGCGGGTGGAACTGAGCCAGGGCTCGGCCGATATCGCCTCTCCGGTGGTCAATGCCGTGGGCGGCCTGCTCGCGCTCAGCCTCGATGCGCCGCACCGCGATTTCGGCGTGCTGGCCGATGCCTCGCTCGGCTCGTTCAACGAACGCCGCGTGTTCGTGCGGGTGGACAGCGGCAACCTGGGGCAGAGCCCGCTGCGCGCCTTCGTGTCCTATTCCAACAACCGCGCCGACAACTGGCGCGGCCCCGGCGTGGACAAGCGCCAGCATATCGATGCCAAGATCATGGGCGAATGGGGCAACGGCAACACCGCGAGCCTTGCGGTCTCGTACAACGATGCCAGCAATTCCACCTATCGCAGCCCAAGCCTAGCCGATTGGCAGGCGCAGGGGCGCGGCTATAACCTTGCGGCCAGCTATGGCAGCGGCGATCTCAATTACTGGAACCTCTATCGCCAGCCGTTTCGCAATCTCTATTTCGCCGCGCCGGTGCATCTGGCGCTGGGCACCGGGCTGACGCTTGATGCCACCAGCTATCTCCAGTTCGGCTATGGCAATTCGCCCTATGGCGCCTCGATCGGGCCGGATGGCTATTACCCCGGCACCTATCTCGGCACCCAAGCGCTCGATGCGCCGCTCAAGCTCTCGGGCCTGGAAAACGGCGGCACGGTGAACGTGCTGGGCAACTGGCTGGGTGAACAGACCCGCGCCGGGCAGACCCTGCGGCTGACCCTGGCGCGCGGCGCCCACACGCTCACCGCCGGGCTGTGGCTCGACTATGGCAGCGACCGCGTGGTGGAAAGCTTTACCCCGCTCAATGCCAATGGCGATCCGGTGGACGGCTGGGGCCACGACGGGCCGGCGGTGCACACCGCCGATGGGCGGCTGTTCTCGCTGGCCGATACCAAGACGATCACCGTGGCCAAGGCGTTCTTCCTGGCCGACAGCATCGCGCTGGCCCCGCGTGTGACGCTCGACCTGGGCTTCAAGGGCGTTGACCTGCTGCATGCCGGGCGCAACAACCTGCCGGGCACGCAGGGGCGCGTGCATTTCGACAGCTTTGCCGCCTTGCCGCGCGCCGCGCTCCATGTGCAGTTGACCGACCGACAGCAGGTCTTTGCCAATGTGACCACCAATTTCCGCGCGCCGGACGAATACACGCTCTACGATACCTATGATGGCTATGGCGGCGTGGCTTCGGTCGGCACCACGGCGCTGAAGAACGAATATTCGCTGGCGCAGGAACTGGGCTGGCGCTGGCAGGGGCGCAACCTCTCGGCCTCGGCCACGGCCTTCCACTATGCCTTCCGCAACCGGCTGGTGGCGACCATGGCCAATGTGAACGGCGCGCTGGTCAACACGACGCTGAACGGCGGGCGACAGGAATCCTGGGGCGTGGACGGGGAAGTGGACTGGCGCCCGCTGGCGGGCATGAGCCTCTATGCCTCGGGCGAATGGCTGCATGCGCGGATCAAGGACAACCTGCCCGCGGATGGCGATTTTCTGCCCACGGCGGGCAAAGTGGCGGTCTCCAGCCCGGAATGGCAGTTTGCGCTGGGCGGTACCTATGACGACACGCGCCTGTTCGGCAGCCTGGCGATGAAATACCTGGGGCCGCAGTTCGCCACGTTCATGAATGACGAGCGCATTCCCGGCTATGCCACGCTCGACCTGTCGATCGGCGTGCATCTGGCGGGCTGGCTGGACGGCAAGCGCACCGATCTGCGCGTGAACGCGATCAACGTCACCGATCCGCACGTGCTGTCGGGCGTGCAGGCGGTGACCCCGGCGGCGCGCGACACGGTGGGCACGGGCGGCACGGTGATCACCGGATCGGCGCCGACCTATTACATCGGCAGCGGGCGCGCGTTCATGGTCACGCTGGCGCGGCAATTTTGAGCAGCGGCGCGCATCAGGTCCACGGCATGGGCACGGCGCTGGAGGCGCCGTCGTGGCCGCCGATCACCCTGGCCGAGGCGAGCGCCGTGCTGGCGCGCTGGCCGCAGGCGGGGGTGCCGGTGCGCCTCGCCTGGCACAGCCCGCGCCCGTTTTCCGCCGCCACGCTGGTGGAAACCGCCGCCGGCATGTTGTTCCTCAAGCGCCACCATCATACCGTGCGCAGCGTGGCCGGGCTGGGCGCAGAGCATGCGTTCCTGCGTCACCTGGCCGAGCATGGCCAGCCGGTGGTGCGCCCCTTGGCCGATGCGCAAGGCCAGACGGCGCTGGCCATGGGCGACTGGGTGTGGGAAGCGCATCCCGTGGCGCCGGGCGATGATCTCTATCGCGACGCTCCGTCGTGGACGCCGTTTCACAGCGAGGCCCATGCCCATGCCGCCGGCGCGGCCCTGGCCCGGCTGCATCGCGCAGCGGCCGACTATGCCGCCCCAGCGCGCCCGGCCGAACCCCTGGTGAGCAGCGCGACGATCCTTGGGTCTGGCGATCCGCTGCGCGCGGCGGTGGACTATGTGGCGGCGCGGCCCGCGCTGGCCGACTGGGTGGCCGGGCGGCCGTGGCAGGAGGAACTGGCCGAGGTGCTTGCCCGGCACGATGCCCCCGCCGTGGCTGGCGCCTTGCAGGCGCGGCCGAGCTTGTGGACGCACAACGACTGGCATCCTTCGAACCTGACATGGACGGCGGCGGGCACGATTGCCGCCGTGCTCGATTTCGGGCTGGCCGACCGGGGCTTTGCCCTGCTTGACCTTGCCATCGCGCTGGAACGCAGCACAGTGCGCTGGCTGGAGCTGGACAGCGGCAGCCAGAACCTCGCGCAGATCGCCGATGCGCGCGCCCTGCTGGCAGGCTATGCCAGCCAGGCGCCGCTGGATGCTGCCGATCGTGCGTTGCTGGCCCGGTTGCTGCCGCTGGCCCATGTGGAATTCGCGCTGGCCGAAGTGGACTATTTCGCCGGCACGGTGCGCCGCCAGGCCGATGCGGCGCTGGCCTGGCAGGGCTATCTGCTGGGCCATGCGGCGTGGTTTCGGGGGTCGGAGGGACAGGCCCTGCTGGCCGCGATTGCCGGGGGTGCGAGCCTATGAGCATGCTGGAATGGGTTGCCGTGGCGGTGAGCCTGCTGGGCATCTGGCTGACGGCGCGGCGGCTGATGGTGTGCTGGCCGGTCAACATCCTGGCCTGCGCGCTCTATTTCAAGCTGTTCCTGGACGTGAAGCTCTATGCCGACATGGTGCTCCAGGCGCTGTTCGGGCTGGCCATGGTCTATGGCTGGTGGGCCTGGTGGCGCAGCCGCCGTCAGGGCATGCCCGTTGCCGGAGACGTTGTCGTCGCCGCCCTGCCGCGCGGCTCGCTTGTGCTGGGGCTGGGCGCGGGGACGGTCGGCGCCATGGCGATCGGCTGGTTCACCAGCCATTATACCGATGCGGCGCTGCCGTGGATGGATGCGGCGCTGTCCAGTTTCAGCCTGGTCGCGCAAGTCTGGGCGGCGCGGCGCCATGCGGAAAACTGGCTGCTGTGGATCGTGGTCGACGTGATCTACGTCGGCATGTTCGTGTTCAAGGGGCTGTGGCTCACCGCCGGGCTCTATGCCGCGCTGGTCGTGCTCGCGGTGCTCGGCTGGCGGCAATGGCGCGGCCGGGGCATCGCGGTTTCGCCGGGCTAACCCATGTAAAGGGCTGGGCGATTTAGGCGCACTGTGGCGGAACCGCCATGGCCCCGCTGCCGTTGCCTTGCCATCATGTCAGCCACGCCCCGCGTGCCGGCGCGCTCCGGTCCTTTCCATCCGCTGTCCATTGCCATCGTCGGGGCCGGGCCAACGGCAGTCTATGCGCTCGATGCCTTGCAGCGCCAGGGCGTGGCCCATCGCGTCACGCTGCTGGAGGCGGGCGGCCAGCCGGGGCAGGGCATTCCGTTCAACGCCCGCCACAACGGCGCGCATCTGCTGGCCAATATCGCCGGATACGAGCTCCCCCCCGTGGGCGAAACGCTCAACGCCTGGGCCACGCGGCAAAGCCCGCAGCGCCAGGCGGCGCTGGGCTTGGCAGGCACGGCGCACGATCCGCGCGCCTTCTTTCCGCGCATGGCGCTGGGCGCCTATTATGCCGACCAGCTTGGCCGCCTGATGACGCCGGAAGCCGGGCCGTGCGCCACCGCGCTGCACTGCCATGCCGAAGTGCAGGACATTCTTGCCCGGCCCGATGGCGTTGAGGTGGTGTGGAAGCAGCGCGGCCGCCGGCACACGGCCGATTTCGACGCGGTGATCGTTGCCAGCGGCTATGGCAAGCCCGATGTCGGCGCGCGGCTGGCCGGGGCCACGGCGCGCACCGCGCATGGGCGCCGCGTGGCCGTGCTGGGCAGTTCGCTGAGCGCGATCGACGCGGCGGTGGAACTCGCCGTGCGGCATGGGCACTTCCATGAGGCGGGCGACGGCACGCTGCGCTATGCGCTGGAACAGCCCTTTGCCGTCACGTTCCTGTCGCGCCACGGCCTGCTGCCGGAGGCGGATTTCTGGGTGCCGGAAACCGCGCCGCCGCTGCGCCATTGCACGCCCGAGGCACTGGGCAGAGTGGTGCAGGGCCGCGCCGGAGACCTCGATCGCGCTTTTGCGCTGTTCGCCCGCGAGCTGGGCGAGGCCGATCCCGGTTACGCCGCCGCGCTGAACCTGGAGAGCTGCGATGTCGACAGCTTTGCCGAGCGCCATTTTTCCGCGCGCATGGCGGCCGATCCGTTCGCGCATGCCCGCGCCAATCTGGCCGAGGCGCGGGCCAGCCATGCCCAGCGCAAGGCCAGCCCGTGGCGCCACGCCATCCTGCGCCTGCACGAGGCCTTTGCCACCATCGTGCCCACACTCGCCGATGCCGACCTGGCGCGGTTCTCGCGTGGGCTCAAGCGCGTGTTCGTCGACAACTATGCCGCCGTGCCGCACCTGTCGGTGGTGCGCCTGCTTGCGCTGCACGACGCCGGGGTGCTTGCCGTCCAGCGCGTCGACGGGCGCCAGGGCGTCGCACGCGGACCGGACGGGGGCTGGCAGATCGCGGGGCAGACGTTCGATGACGTGATCGATGCGCGCGGGCAGGCGCCGCTGGGCCTGGAAGACTTTCCGTTTCCCACGCTGCGCTTGCACCTGTGCGCCCAGGCCCTGGCGCAGGAGCGCGAATGGCACGAAGGCCTGGCGCCAGCGCAAGGCCATGTGCTCGATCCCGAAGACCCCGCGCTGGCCCGCGTGCATGTGCTGTCCCTGCCGTTCCTGCTGCACCGCCACCCGTTCATCCAGGGCCTGACCGAGAGCGCGGCGATGGCCCGCGCCTGCGTCGCCGCCCTGATGCGCCGCGCGGAAGCGACGCCGCTGTCGCGCGACGACATCCACGTGGCCCTCGCCTGGCTGGATCGCACCGATCCGATCTACCAGGGCCACGACGTGCTGATGGTGGCGAGGCCAAGCGCCTGACGGCCGAGGCAAATTTTTTCGCCTGAGAAGTGACGGAAAGGCACGGGCGGTGCATCGGTGGGCAGATGCCTGCAATGTCTTCTTTCCTGATCGGCTGGGTCAGCCGCCACGTGCTGCCGCACGAGCGCGCCTTGCGCACCTGGTTGCGCACGGCGTTTCCGGCGATCGATGTCGATGACGTGATCCAGGAATCCTATTGCCGGTTGGCTGGCCTTTCCAGCGTGGAGCATATCGACGATCCCCGCCGCTATTTCTTTCGCGTCGCGCGCAATATCGTGCTGGAACAGGTGCGCCGCGAACGGGTGGTGCGGATCGAGGCGGCCAGCGGGCTCGCCGTGCTGGAGCAGGGGGGCGAGGACGAGGAATGCAGTCCGGAGCGGATCGTGGCCGGCCGCCTGGCGCTTGAGCGCGTGGAGCGCCTGATCGATGCGCTGCCCGAACGCAGCCGCAAGATCGTGCGCATGCGCAAGATCGAGGGCCTGCCCCAGCGCGAGATCGCCAGCCGTCTGGGCCTGAGCGAAAACGTGGTGGAGAACGAAGTGGCGCGCGGGCTGCGCCGTGTGCTGGACCAGTTGACCGAAGGCGAACGCGCCGAAATGCCCACGCGCCGCCGCGCCATGCTGGCGCGCCGCACCCGCCAGGGAGACCGCCCATGAGCGATGCGCCCGCCAACCCGATCGATGCGATCGCCTGCCAGTGGGCGGCCCGGCTGGACCGCGGCCTTGCCGGCGAAGAGGAAGCCGCGCTCGACGCCTGGCTGGCGCTCGATCCACGCCATCGCGGTGCCTTGCTGCGGGCGCAGGCGGGCATGGCCCTGCTCGATCGGTGCCGCGCGCTGCACGATGACGATGCGCCGGAGCAGGCGCCACAGGACGAAGCCCCCGATGACCATGCCCGATGGGGCGCCACCCGGCGCCAAGCCCTGGCGCTGGCCGGCGTGGGCGTGGCAGGCGGGCTGATCGGTGCCGCCGGCCTCGCGCTCTGGCCGCAGGGTTCGGGCATCCGCACCCGCATCGGCGAAATGCGCCGCGTGCCGCTCGCCGATGGATCGATGGCCGTGGTCAACAGCGGCAGCGAATTGAACGTCTCGTTCACTCCCCGCCGCCGCGACGTGGACCTCGCGCAGGGGGAGGCCTGGTTCCAGGTGGCCAAGGCACCCGATCGGCCGTTTACCGTCACGGCGGGCCGCGTGCGGGTGCAGGCGGTGGGCACCGCGTTCAATGTGCGCCGGGCCGGCCTGGGCGTGGACGTGGTGGTGACCGAAGGCACGGTCAAGGTATGGAGCGAGGGCGGCGAGGCGCAACTGGTCAAGGCCGGGCAGCGCGCGCGGCTGGACGATGGCGTGGGGCTGGCGGTCAGCCCGATCGCGGCCGATGCGGCCCAGCAGGAACTGGCCTGGCGCGAAGGGCAGATCGTGCTGGACGACGTGACGCTGGCCCAGGCCGCCCAGCGCTTCAACGCCTATCACGAGGATCGCCTGGAAGTGGACCCGGCGCTGGCCGACAAGCGCGTGGTCGGCTCGTTCCAGACCAACGACATGGACGGCTTTGCCCAGGCCTGCGCGGCCATGGTGGGCGGCCGGGTAGAGCGCGGCAACGGCGTCATCCGCATCCTGCGATAGGGTGTGTGGGGATTTGGGCCATGGCGGGCTGCGAACGGGCGCTTTCCGCGCTTCCGGTGCTCACGTACCTGAAGTACGCTGCGCTCCGGGTCGCGAAAATCACCCATTCTCGCTCCACCCTGGCCCAAATCCCCACACACCATAATTTTTTGCGGGTTTTTTGAACCGGGCCTGACGGAAATGCGTTGGCCGGTCATCTGTGGGGCTGAACGCTGCAAAGGCGTGAGAACCTGTCAGGGGAGGATACCATGCGATCGATCCATCGCTTCTGCATCTCGTCATCCGTGCTCGCCGGGGCGGCCGTCGTGGCCGTGGCCCCGGCCATGGCCGATGAACAGGTGCGCCAGTTCGACGTGCCCGGCCAGGCGGCCAAGGATGGCCTTGTGGTCTTCGCCCGCCAGGCCGGCATCCAGATCCTGGCGCCCGGCACGGCCACGCAAGGGCGGCGCATCGCCGCGATCAAGGGGCGCTATACCGTGCAGGACGGCCTGCGCCGCCTCGCCGCCTCGGGCCATCTGCGCCTGGTTTCGTTCGATGGCCGCACGGCGGTGTTTGCCGATGCCGGCCCGCTCGATCCCGCGCCCAGCCGCCTGCGTTCCGCGCCGCGCCCGCAGGCCGCGCCCGGCGCCGGGCAGGACGTGACCTCGCCGGCCAGCCCCAGCCAGCAAACTCCGGCGGCAGAGACGACCGCGCCCGAAGGCATCCAGGCCACCGAAGCCATCGTGGTGACCGGCAATACCTCGGGCCGCCGCACCCAGTTCAACTCGTCGAGCAACGTGACACTGGCGAGCGCCGCCGAACTGCAACGCAAGGCGCCGCGTTCCACCGCCGAAACGCTGGAGCTGGTGCCGGGCATCTTCGTGGAAGCGACGGCGGGTCCGGCATCCAACAACTATTCGGTGCGCGGCCTGCGCGGCGGCGGGCAGACGTTCATCACCCTGGAGCAGGATGGCCTGCCGATCCTCTATGGCGGTGGTGGTGCCGACTTCTATTTCCAGCAGGATCTCTCGGTCGATCGCATGGAAGCGGTGGAAGGCGGCACTTCGGGCGTGCTGGCCCCCAATGGCGCGGGCGCCACGATCAACTTCATCTCGCGCAAGCTCAATTTCGACAAGCTGGGCGGCCTGGCCCGGATCAGCGGCACGACCTATTCCGACTTTCGCGCCGATGCCTATCTCTCCGGCCCGGTGGCAGACGGGCTGGCCTATAGCCTGAGCGGCTATTTCTGGAGCCAGCGCGGCCAGCGCCATTCGCCGTTCCGCTACAACAGCTATCAGGTGAAGGGCCAGATCGAGAAGCGCTTCGACGACGATGGCTTCGTGCGCCTGACCGTGCAGCGGCGCGACGAGCGCGATCCCTATTATGCCGACATGCCGTTCGCCGTCGATGCCTCGGGCAAGATCGGCAGCATCCCGGGCACCGACCTGCGCTATGACAACATCCTGGGCGAAGGGTTCCGTTCGATCGCGGTGCCCGATGCTTCGGCCACGGGCAACCGGCTGCGCGTGTTCAACGGCAAGGATGGCATCCACACCACCTCGTGGACCTATCGCATCGACATGGAAAAGCCGCTGGCCGATGGCGTGAAGCTGTTCGCCCGCGCGCGCTATCTCGACGGCAACTACGATTTCAACGGCATCTTTCCGGGCAGCGGCTCGGGCACGGCAGGCCTTGCCTCGGCGGTCGATTACCTGACGCCGGGCACTTCGCCGATTGCCAGCACCCTGGCGGCCGGTGCGGCGGCTTTCCCCGGCACGACCCAATTCGGCATTCGCGACACCCTGACCGGCAAGGTGATCGCTGCGTCCGATGCTGCGACGCTGAACGCGCTTAACGGCAATGGCCTGCTCCAGCAGACGGTGCTCAATCACCAGACGCTGGCGACCAAGGATTTCGGCAGCAATTTCGGCGTGACGTGGGACGTGCGCGGCGATGCCGTGCAGAACTCGCTGACCGTGGGCGGCATGTATTACGACGTGCGCCGCCGCAACGACCAGTCGGCCGTGGCCACCCTGATCAACGATGTGCGCGACAATTCGCATATCTATGACGTGGTGGCGCTGAGCGCGGGCGGCGATGTGCTGGGCCAGCTCACCAACAATGGCATGCTCAGCTATGGCAACTGGGGCCAGGGCATTTTCAACGACCACGTCGAAAGCCTCTCGGGCTATTTCAACGACGAGCTGACGATCAACGACAAGCTGCACATCGACTTTGGCGCGCGCTATGAGCACCAGCACGTTTCGGCCAACATCGGCAATACCGCCGCTGTCAACGAAGCAGTGCCGGCCGGCACGCCGGGCCTGGCGCAGGACGTGGGCAGCACGTTCGACGGCACCTATACCCACTATTCGGCCAGCTTCCACGACTGGGCCTATACGGCGGGCATCAACTATGAACTGACGCCGGCTGTCTCGCTCTATGTGCGCGGGGCCAAGGGTTTCCAGACCAATGGCGCGGATACCGGCGGCACGCACGGGCCGACCGACCTGACGCTCTATGAAGGCGGGGTGCGGCTGCGCACGCCGTTCCTTTCGGCCTCGATCGTCGGCTTCCGCACGCTGTTCAAGAACCAGTCCTACCAGTTCATCGATCCGGCCGATCCGGCCAATGCGGTGAACGCGCTGGCCAACAACACCACCAACGGCGTGCAGCTTGATGCCGAAATCCGCCCGACGCGCAATTTCACCCTGACCGCCACCGGCGTCTACCAGGTGCCGCGCCTCAACAACCTGCGCTTCGATGGCGCGGCGCAGACGCAGTATGAAGGCAATACGCCCGAACGCACGCCGAAGAAGCTGCTGACGGTGACGCCCGCGTTCACGCTGCCCCATGGCCTGGGCGAGATCTATGGCCGCTGGAAATACATCGGCAAGATCTTTGCCGACGCCGGCAATGGCGTGGCCCTGCCCAGCTACAGCGTGTTCACCATCGGCACCAATCTCAACCTGACCGACCAGCTCAACCTGACGGTGAGCGTGGACAACCTGACCAACGCCAAGGGCTTTACCGAAGGCAACCCGCGCCAGGGCCAGACGCAGACGATCGTCAACGGCTATTTCTATGGCCGCGCGATCGCCGGACGCAATGCCATGGCCTCGCTCACCTATCGCTTCTGAGCATCCCCTCGCGCCGGGGGTTCCCCCTCCCATGACCCCCGGCGCACCCTTTCTGGGGTTGGCGAAACCAAATTGTTCGTCACCCCGGACATGATCCGGGGTCCCGCTTCTTGGAGCTTGGCGTAGCGGCGAAAGAAAAAAGCGGGACCCCGGGTCAAGCCCGGGGTGACGCTGGAATCAGCAATATCTTGTCAGTGAGAGGTTTTACCATGATCCCCACCCGCGTGCTGGCGCCGCTTGCCCTGCTGCTTCAGGCCGGGGCCGCGCCGCCTGCGGGGGCGCCGGTGTTCCAGGAGGGCCTCAATCTCAACGCCTTTGTCCAGCAGGGCGATGTGGCCGCGCATGTCCTGCTGCGTTCGGGCAGCGATCCGCGCCTGATCGTGGCGTTTCCCGCGGGCAACAGCGGCACGGCGCTGTGGTTCGGCAAGATCGCGCGGCCGGCGCAGTGGACGGTGACCACAGCGCCCGTGCCGGTGCACGAGGCCGATGCACAGGGGCGCCCCTTGCGCGGGGTGCGCCTTGCCGCGCAGATCGGCACGCCCCGGCTCGACCTGAAGCAGGCGGTGCTCTCGAGCGTGCGGGTGCTGCGCGATTACCAGGCATTGGGCCAGACGCCGGGGCAAGTGCTGGTGGCGCCACAGATCTCCGGGCAAAGCGTGACGTGGCAGCGCGACCGGCTGGACAGCAAGGCCGGCTATCGCCTGGCGGTGACCGTCACCCACGGGCGCCTGGCCGATGGCGCGATCCTGGCTGGCGCCGACGGGCGGATCGCCCTGGAAATCACTGCGCTGAGCGGCGATCCGGCGCTGACGCCCTATACGCCGCAGACCCTGCTCACGCCCCAGGCGGCGGCCGATCCGGCGGCCCGCCGCGCGTTGCAATTCCTGAGCTATCATGAGAAGTTCTTGGCCGGTTCCTGGCGGTTCAACACCTATTTCGGACGGGACACGCTGATGTCGGTGCGCCTGCTGATGCCGGTCCTTTCGCCCGCGGCGGTGGAAACCGGTTTGCGTTCGGTGCTCACCCGCCTGTCGGGTGATGGCAACGTGGCGCACGAGGAGGACATCGGCGAATTCGCCGTGCTCGATCACCTCAAGGCGGGCGAGGGGCCAAGCGATGCGCCCACCTACAACTATGCGATGATCGACAGCGCCTTTCTGCTGGCGCCGGTGGCGCGGGCCTGGCTGGTGGACGATCCGCGCGGGGCGGCCCGCGCCGCCACGTTCCTGGCCGAACGGACCGGCGATACCGCGCTCGGCGCCGCGCTGATGGCCAATCTGCGCCATGTGGTACGGGCGGCCGAACCCTTTGCCCGCGATACGCGCTGGCAGAACCTGATCGCGCTCAAGCCCGGCATGGATGCGGGCGAATGGCGCGACAGCAACGATGGCCTGGGCGGCGGGCGTTATCCCTATGATGTCAACGCCGTGCTGGTGCCGGCTGCGCTGGAGGCGGCCGCTGCGATGGCGCGGGCCGGGCTGCTCGATGCCTATGCCGCGCCGGAAGATCGCGCTATGCTGGCGCGCGTGGAAACCATGGCGAAAGTCTGGCACGAGGCGGCGCCGCGCCTGTTCCTGCAAAGTGTGGATGCACCCACGGCAAGGGCGCGCATCGGCGCCTATGCCCGCGCGCAAGGGGTGCCGGCGGCGCCTGCGCTCGCTGCACTGGGCCAGCAGCCGCTGCGCTATCACGCCATCGCCCTCGATGGCGCGGGGCAGCCGGTGCCGATCCTGCATTCCGATGAAGGCTTTGCCCTGCTTATGGGCAGCCCCGATGCCGACCAGGTCAGGCTGGCCGCCGATACCATGGCGCGGCCGTTTCCTGCCGGGTTGATGACCGGGGCGGGCATGGTCGTGGCCGATCCGGCGCTGGCCCCGGCCCCGTTGCAGGCGCGCTTTGGCCGCAATGCCTATCACGGCACGGTGGTGTGGTCGTGGCACCAGGCGCTGGCCGCCGCGGGCCTGGCGCGGCAGGCGGCGCGGGCTGATCTGCCCGCACCGGTCTGCGCGCGGGTGCGGGCCGCGCAAGGGGCGCTGTGGCGCGCGATCGATGCCACGCGCGCGGTGCAGAGTTCCGAGCTGTGGTCGTGGAGCATGGCGGGCGGTCGATACAAAGTGGAGGCCTTTGGCGCGCGCGGCGGCGATGCCGACGAATCCAACGCCGCGCAATTGTGGAGTACGGTCTACCTCGCGCTCAAGCGGCCGACACCCGGCGCCACCGGCTGCGGCCCGCGATGAGCGCGGCGCCGATCCGTTCGGTCGCGATCCTGGGCGGCGGCACCGCCGGGTGGATGACGGCCGCCGCGCTGTCCAAGGCGCTGGCCGGGCAAGGCGTGGCCATGGCCCTGATCGAATCCGACGCGATCGGCACGATCGGGGTGGGCGAGGCGACGATCCCCACGATCCACTGGTTCAACCAGTTGATCGGGCTGGACGAAGCCGCGTTCATGCAAGCGACCGGCGCCACCTGGAAACTGGGCATCGAATTTCGCGGCTGGCAGGGGGAGGGCAGCGCCTATTTCCATCCGTTCGGCACGTATGGCTTGCCGGGCGACGCGCAGATGCTGCCGCACCGGCTGATCCGCGCGTGGAACGGTGGGCATGCCCGCGATATCGAGGCGTTTTCGCTCACCACGCAACTGGCCCGCGCGCGCCGGTTTGCGCGGGGCAATGGCGATCCACGTTCGCTGCTCTCGACGCTGGGCCATGCCTATCACTTCGATGCCGGGCGCTATGCCGCGTTCCTGCGCCAGATGGCCGAAGGGCGCGGCGTGCGCCGCCACGAAGGGCGCGTCACGCGGATCGAGCGCGATGGCGAGACCGGCCTGGTCCGCGCGCTGACCACCGAGCGTGGGGAGCGCATCGCGGCCGACCTGTTCATCGATTGCTCGGGCCTGAAAGGCCTGTTGATCGAAGGGGAAATGGCCGCCGGGTTCGAGGATTGGTCGCACTGGCTGCCCTGCGACAGCGCCTGGGCCGCGCCCACCGCCGCCGATCCCGCAGCGCCGCTGCACACCACGGCAACGGCGGCGCAGGCCGGCTGGCGCTGGCGCATTCCGCTGCAACACCGCGTGGGCAACGGCTATGTCTTTTCCAGCCGGTTCCAGCAGGCGGAGGCCGCGCGCGACAGCCTGCTCGCCGCGATCGGCACGCCCGAGGCCGAACCGCGCCTGATCCGCTTCGTGCCCGGCCGCCGCCGCAAGGCGTGGATCGGCAACGTGGTGGCGATCGGGCTGTCCAGCGGATTCCTGGAACCGCTGGAATCGACCAGCATCCACCTGATCCAGACCGGGATCGGAAAGCTGCTCTCGCTGTTTCCCAGACAGGACTGCGCGCCTTTGCTCGCCGAGCAATACAACCGCGTGTTTGCCCGGGAGATGGAAGACGTGCGCGATTTTCTGGTGCTGCACTATCACTTTACGCAAGGGCGGACCGAACCGCTGTGGCAGGCCTGCCAGGCCGCGCCGCTGCCCGATAGCCTGGCCTACAAGGTGGAGCAGTTCCGCGCCAGCGGGCGGCTGATGCTCCAGGGCGAAGACCTGTTCCGCGATGCAAGCTGGTTTGCGGTGATGACCGGGCAAGGCCTGCGCGCCGCCGATCACAATCCCATGCTCGACAGCATGAGCGAGGCGGACAACCTGCGTCATCTTGATGCCGTGCAGGCCGCGATCGCCAAGAGCGTGGCCCAGTTGCAGGCGGGCGGGGCATGAGCCTGCGCATGCTGTTGCGCGGCGCGGGCTTGGGCCTGGTGGCGCTGGCCACGATGGGGCAGTCGCTGCCGCCCCCACCGCAAGTGCTGTTCGGGCCGCTGTTCGAAGCGGTGCAGGCGGCGCGGATCTATCCCGACAGCAAGACCTTTGCCGATGCCACCCCGCGCGAGGCGCCCGACGCCGTCATGGCGGCCTGGCGCGCCGAGCGGCCGCAAGGGGCCGACGCGCTGCGCGCCTTTGTCGAGCGGCATTTCGTGGTGCCCGCGCAACCCGGCGCCAAGCCCAGCCTGCGCGAGCATATCGCCGCTCTGTGGCCACAATTGACGCGCCCGGCGTTCACCCCGCCGCCCGGTTCCTCCGCGCTTGCCATGCCCGAGCCCTATGTCGTGCCGGGCGGGCGCTTTCGCGAAATCTATTACTGGGACAGCTATTTCACCATGCTCGGCCTCAAGGCCGATGGGCAGGACCGGCTGATCACCGGCATGCTCGACGATTTCGACAGCCTGGTGGCGCGCTATGGCTTCGTGCCCAATGGCACGCGGACCTATTACCTCGGCCGCTCGCAGCCGCCGTTCCTGGCCTTGATGGCCGATCTTGATCCGCGCCACGATGCCGTGACGGCGGCGCGCCATCTTGCCGCGCTCAAGGCGGAACACGCATTCTGGATGAAAGGCGCTGCCGCCGCCCGCCAAAGCGGCGCGGCAGCGCGGGTTGTGCGCATGCCCGATGGCAGCCTGCTCAACCGCTATTGGGACGATGCCCCCGGTCCGCGCGATGAATCCTGGGCAGAGGACGTGGCCACGGCGCGCACGTCCGGGCGCCCTGTGGCCGAAGTCTACAAGGACTTGCGCGCCGGGGCGGAAAGCGGGTGGGACTATTCCTCGCGCTGGCTGGCCGATCCGGCGCGGCTGGACACGATCCGCACCACGCAGATCGTGCCGGTCGATCTCAACAGCCTGCTCTGGGCGCAGGAACAGGCTATTGCCCGCCGCTGCGCCGCAGCGGGCGACAAGGCCTGCGCCGCCGATTTCGCCGCGCAGGCCGCCGCGCGCGGCCGCGCCATCCAGCGCTGGCTGTGGCTGCCGGGCGAAGGCCGCTTTGCCGATTGGGACCGCGAGCGGCGGGCGCCGACCCCGCGCGTTTCGGCCGCGACGCTCTATCCCCTGTTCGTCGGCCTGGCGACGCCAGCGCAGGCCAGCGCGGTGGCGCGTCTGGTTTCGGCTCAACTCCTTGCGCCCGGCGGATTGCGTACCACGCCCTTGCGCACCGGGCAGCAGTGGGACGATCCCAATGGCTGGGCGCCACTGCAATGGATCGCGCACCAGGGCCTGGCGCGTTATGGCCAGGTTGATCTTGCCGCCACGATTGCCCGGCGCTGGCTGGCGACGGTGGCGGCGGCCTATGACGAGACCGGCAAGATGCTGGAGAAATACGACGTCGAGACTCATGCGCCCGGTGGCGGCGGGGAGTATCCGTTGCAGGACGGGTTTGGCTGGACCAACGGGGTGACGCGGGCGTTTTTGGAGAAGTATGGCGGGTAGCGCCAGGTTTCCACCACCCCCCGACCCCCTCCTCTGAAGAGGAGGGGGAGATAAGGCGCTGAAAATAAAGTCCCCTCCTCTTTAGAGGAGGGGGTTGGGGGTGGTGCGAAGCCTGCCCCGACGCACCTTGTAAAAACCACAAAGCCGCGTATATTGCCCCAATATAGCGGCATTTGGTGAGGCAGGCGTGGCAACGGCGTTTCTGGTGGATGTGGTCGGGCAAGGCGGGGCGGTTTCGCCCGATGTCGTCTCGGGCCGGTTGCGCATCACCAAGACCGAACTGGCCCATGCGCTGGGCCTCTCGCGCGACAGCGTGTCCAAGGCCAGCCGCGTGGCCTCGCCCGCCACGCAAAAGCGGCTGCGCGACATGGTCGAGATCGTCAACCGGGTGATCCCGTGGACGGGCTCGGAACTGGCCGCCTTTGCCTGGTATCGCTCGCAGCCACTGCCCTCGTTCGGGGACCAGACGGCCGAGGATCTGGTCCATGCCGGGCGGGGCGAAGCGGTGAAGCGCTATCTCAGCCGCGTGGCCGAGGGTGGCTTTGCTTGACACTGCCGCGCAGCAAGCTGGTGGGCGCGGTCTATCGCGCGCACCATCCGCGCTGGGCCTTCGATCCGGTTTCGGGTGAAGGCGCGGCGCGCCATGGCGGGCGGTTCAATCCGCTGGGTACGCCGGCGCTCTATACCGCGCTGCGGCCCGAAACCGCCTGGCTGGAAGCGCAGCAGGGCTTTGCCTTCAAGGCGCAGCCGCTGACGCTCTGTTCCTATGACGTGGATTGCGCCGACCTCCTCGACCTGACCGATCCCGCGACGCTCTCTGCGCTGGCAGTTGCGCCGGCCGATCTTGCCTGCGCGTGGGAAGACCTGGCCGATCGCGGGCAGGTGCCGCCCACCTGGACCCTGGCCAGGCGCCTGATCGCGCAAGGGGCGGCCGGGGTGATCGTGCCCAGCTTTGCCCATCGCGCGCAGAGCGAAGACCGCAACGTGGTGTTCTGGCGCTGGGGCGCGGCGCCGCCGCACCAGGTGCGCGTGGTGGACGATTTCCAGCGCTTGCCGCGCGATGACAGCTCATGGCGGTGAAAGCTGTCACAAATCTGTTCGACAAGGCAGATAACGGGGCAGGCTTCGGTATTTAGGGATTCCCATGATGCAGCGGTCAGGGCGGCGCGATTTCCTCAAGGCAGTGGCGGCGGCGAGTGCCGCGGGCGCCTTGCCGCCAGCGATTGCCAAGGCCCTGGCGCTGCCCGCCGCGCGCCGCACCGGCACGCTGGCCGATGTGGAGCATGTGGTGATCCTGATGCAGGAAAACCGCTCGTTCGATCACTATTACGGCACCCTGCGCGGCGTGCGCGGCTATGGCGATCCGCGCCCGCTGCTGCTGCGCAACGGGCGCAGCGTGTTTCACCAGCCTGCCCCCGATGGTCAAGGTGTTGTCCTGCCGTTCCACATGGATGGTACGATCAGCAATGCGCAAGGGCTGAAAAGCCTGGACCATAGCTGGAAAGGCGCCTTTGCCGACTGGGCCGAATACGATAGCTGGATCAGGCACAAGTCGCCCCAGACGATGGGCCATTTCGTGCGCGGCGACATTCCGTTCTACCATGCGCTGGCCGATGCCTTCACCATTGGCGACCAGTACTTCTGCTCGATCCACGGGCCGACCAATCCCAATCGCATGTTCCTGTTTTCCGGCACCAGCGGGCTGAGCGTGGGCGACGACCGCTTGCAGGCGGTGGACAATGCCGACGATGGCAACTGGACCGCCGACATGGCGCGCGACAAGGCCGATTTCCCCGGCGCGGCGCGCTGGACGACCTATGCCGAGCGGCTGGAAGCGGCCGGGATAAGCTGGCAGGTCTATCAGGAATACGAGAATTTCGGCGACAACTCGCTGCCGTTCTTTGCCAGCTTCCGGGGGCTGGATCGCGCCTCGTCGCTCTATCGCCGGGGGCGGGCGTGGGTGGCCGGATCGAGCGCGGAGACCGCCGAAAAGTCAGAGGCGCAATACCTCGTCTCGGCCTTTGCCAAGGACGTGGCGGCCGACAGCCTGCCGCAGGTTTCCTGGATCGTCGCCCCCGCGCGCTATTCCGAGCATCCCGAGGCGCCGCCCGCCTTTGGCGAAAGCCTGACCGCGCGGCTGCTCGCGGCGCTGGTGGCCAATCCCGAGGTCTGGGCCAAGACCGCGCTGATCCTCAACTATGACGAAAACGACGGCTTTTTCGATCACGTGCCCGGCCCGGTGCCGGCGGTGACGCGCGCGCAGGGCCTGAGCAGCGTGGACACGCGCGGCGAGGCCTACAAGGGCGAGCCGGTGGGGCTGGGCATCCGCGTGCCGCTGCTGGTGGTCTCGCCGTGGACGCGCGGCGGCTTCGTCCATTCCGGCGTCAACGACCATACTTCGGTGATCCGCTTCCTGGAGCGGCGCTTTGGCGTGATGGAGCCCAACATTTCCCCGTGGCGCCGCGCGGTGACCGGCGATCTGGTGGACATGTTCGATTTTGCCGATCCCGATGGCGCGGCGATCCATGCCCTGCAATCCCTGCCCGCGATCGGCGATTACCACGCCCGCGTGGCGGCGCAGGCGGCGCTGCCCAAGCCGCAGCCGCCGGCACAGCAGGCCATGCCGGTACAGGAGCCGGGCCAGCGCCCGGCGCGCGCGCTGCCCTATCGCCTGGCAGTGAGCGAAGCGGGCGAGGGCGCCGAATGGCAACTGGTCTTTGCCAATACCGGCCGTCAGGGCGCGGTGTTCCAGGTCTATGACCGTGGCGGTACGGCAGGTCCGTGGACTTATACCGTGGCGGCGGGCGCCAGCCTGCGCGATCGCCCGCCGGGCCTGGCGCAGGGGCCTTGCCGCCTGACGGTGCGCGGCCCCAACGGCTTCGTGCGCGATCTGGCCGGGCCGCTGCCGCCCCCGGCGCGGGTGACGCTGGAGGAGGCGGGCGACCGCGTGTGGCTGACTCTGGCCAATCCCGGCCCTGCGCCGGTGGCGCTGGTGGTGCGGCGCCTAGCCTATGGCGCGGGCGAAGTCGCGCGCGTGACGCTCGCCGCCGGGCAGAGCCGGCGCGTGGCCGTGCCGGTCGCGGCCAGCCACCATTGGTATGACCTCGCGGTGGACGGCCCCGATGGCTTCCTGCGGCGCTTTGCAGGGCATGTCGAGACCGGGCGGCCGAGCTGGTCCGATCCGGCGATGGGCACGGTGGTTACGGTTTGAGGCGCTGACGGGAGCGGAGGGCCCCGGATCAAGTCCGGCGCGACGGATATTGGGAACCGCGCAAACCCATCGTCGCCCCGGACTTGATCCGGGGCCCTCCGCAACGCCAACGTCCTATTCGCCCGCAGCCTCACCGAGCGGCTCCTTCAACCAGGCCACCCCCCGGCGCAGCAGGTCGTGGAACACCGGCAAGTCCCAGGCGCAGCGGTCCACGCTGGGCCACCAGTCGAGCAGGGGTTGCAGGTCATAATGCCCCCGGCAGTGGCCGAGCGTGAGGTAGAGCACCGCGCCCGCGCCGTGGTGCTTGATGTAGAACACCGGATGGCGGCCGGGCGCGGCTTCGGCCTCGACAAAGCCGGTGCCGGGCTCGGTGCAGCAGGTATCGAGCAGCACGTGGAGATCGCCGTGGGTTTCGAGGTGATAGAGCTCGTCCGTGGTCTCGAACGGTTCCACCCCCTGGACCAGCGGATGATCGGGATCGGCCACTTCGACGCGATAGGGCGCGATCGGCGGATGGCTGATGAACTGGCTGCCGAGCAGGTCCATGAACAGCGGCGCCCAGCGCGGCGCATCCCACAGGCCGGCGTTGGGGCCATCCGACAGCAGGCGCAGCACGGAGTTGGTGCCGTGCAGGGCATACCAGCGCCCACCGCGCGCCAGCCAGGCCTTGAGCGCTTCCTGCGCCGGCAGCGACGGGGTGATGTCGCACGTATAGGTGATCAGGATATCGGCCCCCTCGATCGCGGCGATGTTCTCGTAATCCTCGAACACGCGGGTGCGCACGGCGGGATCATCGGCCAAGAGCTTGAGCAGTTCGAGCCGGGCAAAGTCGATATCGTGCCACACCCCGCCGCAGATCAGCACGCAATCGATCCGGCGGGGGTGGGCGTCTGGCGGCGTCTCGCTCACGCATCGGCTCCGTCGCTGCCTTCGGCGATGCCGAGATAGCGATCCAGCGTCTGCTGGAACTGGCGGATGCGGATTTCCTGATAGTTGCCCAGTTGCACTTTGCCGGTCTTGGAAGCGTGGAGCCCCTCCTGGACATAGGGCAGGTTGTCCATGTCCTGCTCGAACACGTCGCCCAGAATGCCCAGCTCGGGCGCTTCGGTCCATTTCTGGTCCAGCCTCAGGAACTTCATCGGCACACCGCGCGGGTGCTTCTCGCCTTTCTTCACGCGCATCAGGATGCGCACTTCCATGATGCAGGTGTCGGGCGTTTTCCCGGGGCGCCAGCGATAGACGATGTTGGGCATGAACCCGCCCCAGGGGGCAAAGTTGGGGAAGACGTTGTAGACCAGCGCGTCGAGCAGTTCGGCGTCGGTCGCGTCCTCGTGGTCA
The DNA here is from genome assembly GCF_014652855.1 of Novosphingobium pokkalii. Classification (GTDB taxonomy): domain Bacteria; phylum Pseudomonadota; class Alphaproteobacteria; order Sphingomonadales; family Sphingomonadaceae; genus Novosphingobium; species Novosphingobium pokkalii. The sequence goes on along the minus strand of NZ_BMZP01000009.1, from coordinate 106,938 downwards.
TAGCCGGTCTGCGCGGTATAGGCCGCGCGCATGCGGGCGCCGAGCGCCTCGCGCGCGGTCATGCCTTCGGGCACCGAGACGGCATAGGGATCGGCGGCAGCGTCATAATTGTCGCCGCTGCGACCGTTGTATTTCACGAACTGGTCGACGATCCACTGCTCGCTCTTGCCCGAGGGATCGAGGTGCGGGGACATCGTGCCGAACGGCACCAGGTTGACGTTCACGTGATCGCCCCAGGTCCAGTAGGCGCTGTTGCAATCGCCGGTGAACGGCAGCAGTTGCGGATGGGTGACCACGGTATGCCAGGCTTCCATGAAGGCCTCGGCGGTGACTTTCCAGTTGGCCGGCACTTCCTTGCTCACCCACATCACGGTCACGCATTCCTCGTGCCGCCAGCGCTTGAAGTGATCGGGCAGCGGGGCGAGGAATTCCTCCAGGCTCGGCCCGCCCGGCTCCTCGCGCAGGAAGATGTAGCCGCCCCAGCGGCCCACCTCGACCGGCGGCAGCGACAGCTTGGCTTCGTCCAGATGCTGGAAATCCCACTTGCAGGGCATGTGGTTGAAGCTGCCGTCCTTGTTCCAGGCAAAGCCGTGGAACGGGCAGACGAACCGGTCGGCGCTGCCATCTTCGGTGCGCAGCTTGCGCCCGCGATGCAGGCAGACGTTGTGCATGGCGCGGACCGAGCCATCGTCCTGCCGCGAAATCAGGAAGCTGCGCCCGGCGTTTTCATAGACGACATAGTCGCCCGGATCGGGCAGGTCTTCCTCGCGCGCGGCGAACTGCCACACGCGCGGCCACATCCGCTCGCGTTCAAGCCGGGCGAAATGCTCGCTGGTATAGCGCGCGGCAGAAATCGGCGTGCTGCCCCGGTTCTGGTAGCTGGGAGTGACCAGCACATCGGGTGCGGGCCGCGAATCGGCGGCCATGAGTTCGAGCCAGCTTATCCCGTCGCTCACCGGCAGGCCGCAGCTTTCGGGCGTGGGGCGTTCGGCCGTGTTGCCGGGGCTTGGCATATCCGATGGTGCCATGATGCTGTCCTGTCCTCTCGCGCCGGATCATGCCCGCCCGGCTTGCATTGCAACTTGGTCTATTACGCGCGGGCGGCGCAAGTCACCTTGCGCAAAGCATAGGTTTCCCAACCGCGCCGATCACGGCATGATCGCGGCACAAGCGAAAAAGCGGGAGAGCAGGCCGTGGCCAGAAGGCTGGAAGGAAAAGTGGCGCTGGTGACCGGCGGCACCAGCGGGATCGGCGCGGGCGCGGTGCGGCGGCTGGCCGCCGAAGGGGCCAAAGTGGTCTTCACCGGATCGCGCGCCGAACTGGGCGAAGCGCTGGCGCAGGAAGTGGGCGGTCGCTTTGTCAGCCACCGCGTGGAAGATGCAGCGGCCTGGCCCGCCCTGATCGAAAGCATCCTGGCCGAGCATGGCCGGCTCGACATCGCCTTCGCCAATGCCGGCACCGAGCAGGGCGACGCGAATATCGAGGACGTGACGATCGAGGGCTGGAGCAAACTGGTCGGCATCAACCAGACCGGCGTGATGCTCACCGTCCAGCACGCGATCCGCGCCATGGCCCGCAACGAGGGCGCGACCGGATCGATCATCGTCAATTCCTCGATGAACGCGGCGCGGCCGCTGGGCAATTACGTGACCTATTCCACCACCAAGGCCGCCGTGGTGGCGCTGGCCAAGTCCGCCGCGGTCTATTGCGGGCAGAAGCGCTACCGCATCCGCGTCAACGCGATCCTGCCCGGCGTGGTGGAGACCGATCTCATTCGCCAGATAATGGAAAGCCAGCCCGATCCGGCCGCCGTGCGCGCGATCTATGAAGGCATGGCGCCGATGAACCGCATGGCGCAAGTGGAGGAAGTGGCCGGACTGGTCGCCTATCTGGCGAGCGACGAGGCCGGCTTCATTTCCGGCGCGGAACTGACGATCGACGGTGCGACCACCGCCGGCATGATGGGAGTTTGAGCGCGATGGATCGTCTCTCCGGGCGCGTGGCGCTGGTGACCGGGGCCTTGCGCGGCATTGGCCTCGCCATCGCCACTCGCTTTGCCCGCGAAGGCGCCAGCGTGACGCTGGCCGATCTCGATCCCGCCGACAGCCCGGAAGTGGCCAAAGTGCTGGCCGCGCTGGGCGCGGGGGCGGATTACCGGCAGGCCAACGTGACCAGCGAGGCGGACTGGGCCATGCTCGCCGCGCACATGGAAGCGCGCGGCGCCTGCCACATCCTGGTCAACAACGCCGGGACCGACCTGACCGGCGCGGTGGAAAGCCTGAGCCTGGAGGCCTGGCGCAAGATCATGGCGGTCAACGTCGATGGCGTGTTCCTGGGTACGCGCGCGCTGGTGCCGCTGATGGCGAAATCGGGCGCGGACGTGGCCGGCGGGGCGAGCGTGATCAACGTCAGCTCGATCATGGGGCTGGTCGGCTATTCGGAAGTTTCGGCCTATAACGCCAGCAAAGGCGCGGTGCGGCTGTTCACCAAGGGCATTGCCGTGGAATTCGCGCAGAAACGCATGCCGATCCGCGCCAATTCGCTGCATCCCGGCTTTGTCCGCACCCCGCTGCTCAATGCCGGGTTCCAGCGCTGGGTGGACAAGGGCTTTGCGCAAAAGCCCGAAGACCTGGTGGCAGCGATGGAAGCGGCCACGCCCAATGGCCGCCTGGCCGAGCCGGAAGAACTGGCTGGCCCGGCGGCGTTCCTGGCAAGCGCTGATGCCAGCTACATGACCGGGGCCGAACTGGTGATCGATGGCGGCTGGACCGCGCAATAGGAAACATGGCTGATGGCTTTTGAACTGGACAACGTGGTCGCGGTGGTCACCGGGGCGGGCGGCGGCATCGGCCGTGAAGTGGTGCGCGCGATGAAGGCCGCCGGCGCAACCGTGGTGGCAACCGACGTGGCCGCGCCCGATCGTGCCGAGGCCGATCACGTGCTGGCCCACGATGTCACGAGCGAGGCGGATTGGCAGGCCGTGGCTGAGCTGGTGCAGGGCACTTATGGCCGGCTCGACGCGCTGGTCAATGTGGCGGGCATCAGCATTGTCGCCAGCATCGAGGAAACGCCGCTGGAGGAATGGCGCCGGATCAATGCGGTCAACGTGGAAAGCGTGGTGATCGGCGTGCAGACGCTGCTGCCGCTGCTGAAGCAAGGGGGCAAGGCGCGCGCCAGCGGTGCGTCGATCGTCAACTTTTCCAGCGTGGGCGGGATCAGGGGCGCGCCGTTCAACGGCGCCTATTGCACCAGCAAGGCGGCAGTGAAGATGCTGTCGAAGTGCATGGGCGCCGAATTTGCCGCGCTGGGCTACAACATCCGCGCCAACAGCGTGCACCCCGGCGGCATCGACACGCCGATGCTGCAATCGATCATGCAGCGCTATGTCGATCTGGGCGCGGTGCCCTCGCTCGACGTGTCGATGCAGGGCGTGGTGGCCGCGCACCCGATCGGGCGGCTGGGCCGGCCGGCGGAAATGGCCGGCGGCGTCGTCTATCTCTGCTCCGACGCGGCGAGCTTTGTGACGTGCAGCGAGTTCATGATGGATGGGGGTTATTGCATGAGCTGATGCCGGGGCGTGCTGCCGGTGTCCCGGCAGCACGCAAACGCATCAAAAATGGCGGTAGCCGGGCCTGCCCCAACCGGGCCGGCCATAGCCACCGGGTCGCCCGTAATACCCACGATCACCCCAGCCATAGGGATGATAGGGCCGATAGGCGCGGTAATAGTAATCGTGATAGGGATAGGGACGATAGGTCCAGCGATCGCCAACATAGACCCAGGGGCGATACCAGCCCGGCGCGGCGTAATAGTAGTTGGAAAAATAGACCGTATCATAGCTGTAGGGCGCCGCGCCCGAGCGGACGACGAAGCCCGGCGGACAGCCGGGGCTGGTCTCGTTGGCAGTGCTGCCACCGATCGCCGCGCCGCCGACAGCGCCCACCGCTGCGCCGGCCAGCGTGCCGAAGCCGCCGTCGTGGCGGCTTGACAGGCCATTGCCCACCAGCGCGCCGAAGATGCCGCCGATCACGGCGCCGGCCGTGGCATTGCTGCGCGCCTTGACGCAGTTGTCGCGCGCCCAGGCTTCGGCATCTGCGGCATAGCGGGCGTCACGCTCGGCCTGCGCGCGGTCGATCGCGGCGGGGTTGTAGCCGGGCGGCGGCGGTGGCGGGCGCGTGCCGTCATAACCGGGCGGGGGGCCTTGGTCATAGCTTTGCACCTCGACCGAGCGAGTCGTGGTGGTGGTCGTCGTCGTGGTCTGTCCGGAGTAAGGCTGCGCATAGCCCTGCGGGGGCTGACCATAGCCCTGCGGGGGCTGGCCTTGGTCATACCCCTGCGGCGGCTGGTCGCGATAATCGGGCGGGGGCGCCTGGTCATAGCCCTGGTTCTGGTCATACCCGCCGTTCTGGTCATAGCCAGAGGGCGGATAGGCCTGTTGCGCGGCGGCACTGCTGGCCATGATCGGCAGCGCCGCCACGGCAGCGGCGCTGGCAACAAGAGCGATGCGGGTAATGGATTGCGGCATCGGGACGTTCCACTCACTGTGATGGGCAAGGGCTATGCCCGCTCGCGTGAACGGATGCTGACGGTTTGTGGCGCTTTGCGGCGAGTTGATGGTTTGGCTGGCCGGGCCTGGCGGCGATCTGCTACACTCCTGCGCCAGCCGGGGTGTGATGCCGATGAGCCCGATCCGTCGTTTCTATCTTGCCAAGCTGGGCTGGTTGGCTTTCGTCGCGCCAATTCCGCTGTTTGTCGTCAGCATGGAACAGCGCTTGGCCACGTTTTCGCTCGTTGCCGCCATTCTGGTCGGAGTTTGCGGCGAGCTCTATTGCCTATGGATGCTGCGATGCCCCACTTGCGATAGTCCGATCGCGCATCGTGGGCGGCTCTACCCTGGCAATGGGCCGGAACGGTTTTGCCCGGCATGCAGGCGCGATCTGGCCCAGCGCTGAGGTCGCAGTGCGTTATCCCGCCGTGGAGACCGGCGGCAGCAGCATCGTCATGCCCAGGCGGGCGATGCGCCAGGTGCCTTCGTGCAGCGCAACGTCGAAGGCATAGCGCGCTTTCACTTCCAGCATCGTGCCATCCTTGCCCAGGCTGAAGGCGTGGCCATAGGCGCTGAGGCTGGCGGTGGCGCCGTCGTAGGCAGCGAGCGCCACGTTGCCGAGGAAATGGGCGTTTTGCGCCATGCCGGCAAAGGCCTGCTCGAAGAAAGCCTCGATCGCGGCGCGGCCGACGAACCGCTCCATGCCGAGGCTGGCGAGATCATAGATTCCGTCGGGCGTGAACAGCGCGGCGACGCCGGCGGCCTGGCCGATGTCGTCCACCGCCATGGCATAGGCGCTGACCAGATCGGCCAGCGCCAGGCGCACGTCGGCCGGGCAGGGCGGGGCGGGATAGGTCATGCCGGCTGCACCGGTCCCTTGCCCGCGACATAGTCGTTGAGCAATTCGTGGAAGCGCTGGATGCGCTTTTCCTGCCCCGGCAGGATGCAGCCCTTGAAGCCGCGCGAGTTGAGGCCCTGCTGCTGCGTGGTGCCGATCGACAGGTCCTGGTCGGCCACGAAGCCCAGCGACACGCCATCGCCATAGCGGCTGTGGCGCGCCACCGCATCGTGGCGCAGCGGCACGGGGCCGATCGGCGTGACCACCTCTTTCATGCCCTTGACCGGGGGATAGAGGCACCAGTGCTGGAACACGCACTTTTCCGGGTCGGTGGGATGCGGTTCGGTGCGCAGCACCTGCATCTGTTCTGGCGACATCGTGAGGGTGAGATTGGGGAACAGCGTGCAGTGGAAATAGTCCACCAATTGCTGGTCGGTCATGTGCTCGTACATCGTATAGCCGCGTTCCGGCCCCAGCTTGCGCTTCGCCGCGATCACGGCGGCGCGGATATCGCCGGTGTGGCCGTGGTAATCGGCCGGGTCGATGCCCCAGGCGCGGGCAATGTCATCCAGCGGCGCGGGCACTTCGGCGCTGTGGTAATCGACGCGGGTGGTCGCCTGGTGGCCGATCATCCACATCGCGTTGTGGCCGCTGGGATACATCTCGAAGACCGTGGTGGGCAGGCCATCGTTGATGAAGGTTGCCAGTTCGGGATGGATCGTGGGGAGGTGATAGCTTTCGTTGAAATTGTCGCGGATGATCTTCCAGTTGAAATCGGCGTCGCACGACAGCTTGAGCACGCGGACCCAGTTTTCCAGGCCATAGTTGGCCAGGCGTTCCTGCAAGGGCGCCATCCATTGCGCCAGCGGCGGTACATCATCGTCCATGCACCAGAACACGAACGGCCCCCAGGTTTCGCAGCGCAGTTCCGACAGGTGCACTTTGCCGCAGGGGTTGCCGCCGGCAAAATCATCGGGATCCTGCACTTTGGCCAGCACGCCATCGGGGGTGAACTGCCAGCCGTGATAGCCGCAGGTGATGCGCGGCATGGAGCCGGCATCGCCAAGCACCAGGCGATTGCCGCGATGCGGGCAGGAATTGTAGAATGCGCGCACGCCGCCATCGGCCTGGGCGATCATCAGCACCGAATCCTTGCCGAAATCGTGGCGGATGAAATCGCCTTCCTCTTCCAGCTCGGCCCGCATGCCGCCCAGGTGCCAAACCTTGGGCCACAGGTTGCGGTTTTCGCGGTCCATCCAGTCCTTGGAGATATAGCGTTCGGCGGTGATCGTGTCGCCGCGCACCGGCATGTCGAATTCGGGCGAATAGCGCGACTTGAGTTCCTGAACCGTCATCGTGGCAGCCCTCTCACATCACCGGCTTGGGCAGCGTGGCATCGTCTTGCAGATACCAGTTGAGCCATTCGTGGAAATACTGGTTGCCGCGTTCGTTGCGCCCGAACACCAGGTTGTCGTGCGCGCCGCTTTCCAGGCCTTTCTGGATTTCCATGCCGATCACATAGTCTTCCTGGTAGGTCACATCGCGGAAGAACTCGATCATCTGTTCCACTTGGGCGCGGTCTTCCTCGTCGCGGATGGGTTCGCGCCGCAGATAGTGCAGCACGGTGCGGTTGCGATCGGGCGTCGGGCCGGGGAACAGTTGCGCCACCTGGGTGATCTCGGGCGCGAGGAAGGCCGAGACATTGGGAAACAGGATGCGCACGAAATCGAAGCCGTTGTTTTCCTGGTCGCCCCAATCCTCGCGCGGCACGTCTTTCAGCGCTTCGGCAATGCGGTGCTGGGGAAAGCCGATGCGCATCGAGGGGCCGAACCCTTCGTAGAACGTGCGGTTTGCCGGGGTGCGCGGCTCGATCGTGGCGGGATGGAGCGAGGCGAAGTGATAGCCTTCGAGATAGCCGTCGAACGCGATTTTCCAGTTGGCGCCCTCGATCGTGCGGCTACCGAGGTAGGCCCAGTTGGCAAAATCGACGCTTTCGAAATCGTCGAGGAAGCCCTGGAAATAATCGTCGAGGTCCAGCGGGGCATTGGGCGTGAGCGCCACGAAGATCATGCCCGCCCGTTCTTCGCAGGGCAGGGCACGCAGGGCGAGGCCGGCCTTGTCCACGTCGCCGAACGTGGTGCTTTCGGCAATGCCCAGCAGCTTGCCGTCCTGGCCATAGGTCCAGCCGTGATACTTGCAGGTGAAGCGCGCGCACTTGCCGTGTCCTTCGGCCGCCACCGGGGCGCCGCGATGCGAGCAGACGTTGAGGAAGGCGCGCACCTGGCCGGCCTTGTCCCGCACGATCAGCACGGGCAGGCCCATCGCGTCCATCGCCTTGTAATTGCCCGGCTCGGGCAGTTCGGCGGTGAAGGCCAGCATCAGCGGCACGCGGCGGAACACCAGTTCCATCTCGGCCTTCCACTGATCAGGATCGGTATAGCTGGCGGTGCGCACGCGCGCCACCTGTTGGGCCTGATACGTGCTCTTGTGCTCGACGTAATCCAGCATGATTTCGGCAATGTCGCCGATCCGCTGGCGCCGCTCGGCCCGGTCGTTGTTCATGGTGCGGCCTCTCCGTGGTTTATAGTGTTTCCGCTTTCCCCACACGCTGCCGCAGGCCAAACGCCTTGCCAAGCTGGGACAGGTGACAGGTTCCTCGCATTTTGGCCAAGTGGACTTGCGCGCGCCAACGGGCGAACAAGCGGGAAATGGGCGAGGCAGAGAGGATCATGGAGAACAGCGCCGAATCAGGGCTGGAAGCGAGATTGGCGCCGCGCCGGGTCTGGCCAAGGGTGCCCGCCCCGCACCAGGTGGAATTTGCGCGGCAGAGCCTGTGGCCGGTAGAGACGATTGCCGATCGCGCGGCCACCCTGGCCTTGGCCCGGCCCGATGATCCGTGCCTGATCGACGAGGCGGGCACGGTCTCGTTCGCCGCGCTGTGGGCCGATGCCCAGGCGCTGGCTGCGGCGCTGCGCGCGCGCGGATTGCTGCCGGGTGAGGTGGTGGCGTTCCAGTTGCCCAACTGGCGCGAGGCGGCGGTGCTCAACCTGGCCTGCGCGCTGGCCGGGCTGGTGGTCAACCCGATCGTGCCGATCTATCGTGACGCCGAATTGCGCGTGATGCTGGGCGATTGCGGCGCCCGTGCGCTGTTCGTGCCCACGCTGTTCCGCAAGGTGGACTATGCCGCCATGGCCGCGCGGGTGCGGGCGGATCTTCCCGCGCTGGCTCATGTGTTCACCGTTCGCGGGGAAGGGCCGGACGATTTCGCCGCGCTGGTGGCGGCCGGGCGCGCCTTGCCCGATGCGCGCGTGGCGGTCGATCCGATGGGCGTGAAGATGGTGCTCTACACATCCGGCACCACGGGGAGGCCCAAGGGGGTGCTGCACAGCCATGCCACGCTGGGCCGGGTGATCGGCCAGAGCGCGGCATTCTGGGGCTTGCAGGCGGGTGATACGATGCTGATGCCCTCGCCGGTCACGCATGTCTCGGGCTATGCCAATGGCCTGGAAATGCCGCTGGTGGTGGGCACCTGCACCGTGCTGATGGAAAGCTGGCAGGCGCAGGCAGCGCTGGCGCTGATCCCGCAGCACCACGTGGTGGGCACGGTGGCGGCCACGCCGTTCCTGGTGGAGCTGGCCGCTGCCGCGCGGGCAGCGGGCGAGACGCTGCCCAGCTTGCGCTTCTTTGCCTGTGGCGGCGCGGCGGTGGCGCCCGAAGTGATCCACCAGGCGCGCGGCGCCTTTGCCCGCTGCGCGCCGTTCCGCGTGTTCGGCAGTTCCGAAGTGCCGCTGGTCAGCTTTGGTTGGCCCGACAACCAGGCGCGCGCGGCGCAGACCGACGGGCGGATCGTCGATTATGCCGTGCGCATCGTGGACGAAGCGGGCAACGACCTGCCCGATGGCGCCGAGGGCGAAATCCTGGCGCGCGGGCCGGCAATGATGATCGGCTATGCCGATGCCGCCGAAACCGCCGCCGCGATCGACGCGCAGGGCTTCTTTCGCACCGGCGACCTGGGCGTGCGCGATGCCGATGGCGCGATCACCGTGACCGGGCGCAAGAAAGACCTGATCATCCGCGGCGGGGAAAACATCTCCGCAACCGAGATCGAGCAAGTGCTGGCCACCCATCCCGCCGTGGCCGATTGCGCGGTGGTGGCCATGCCGCACGCGCGGCTGGGCGAGGGAGTCTGCGCTTTCGTGGTGGCGCGCGCGGCGGTGAAAACGTCAGAGCTGGCGGCGCACGTGGCCGCCAGTGGCCTGGCCCGGCAGAAGATTCCCGAGCGGTTCGAGATGGTCGAGGCGCTGCCCCGCACCGCCGCCGGCAAGATCCGCAAGGATCAACTGCGCGCGCAGATCGCCGCGATCATTCAGGCAGAGCAGGACCAACCGCAGGATCGGCAGCAGGATTGAGCGGCCCCTGGTGCGCGCCCACCCATTCGCGCCACAACAGCATCAGCACCGCAACCAGCGCCGGGCCGATCACCAGGCCGATCAGGCCCCAGGTCTCGATCCCGCCCAGGATCGCCAGCAGCACCCACAGGAACGGCAGCCGCGTGGCGCCGCCGATGAACACCGGGCGCACGAAGTGATCGGCCACGAAGATCACCACGCCGCCAAACACCAGCACGCCAACTGCCGCCGCAGCCTGGCCCGCCGCCCCGAGCAGCGCGGCGGCAATCCCCACGGCGGCGACGGCGCCGAGCGGAATGGCCGAAAGCAGCGCGGTGAGCACGCCAAGCAGCGCCGCATGGGCAACGCCCGCCAGGCCATAGGCCACGCCCATCAGCACGCCTTCGCCAAAACCGATGATGATCAGGCCATTGACCGTGCCGCGCACCGCCAGCATCGCCTGATCGGCCACGCGCACCCCCGCTTCGCCAAAGGCGCGGCGCGTGCCGATGCGCAGGGCATGCGCCACCCGCGCGCCATCGCGCAGCAGGAAGAACAGCGTCAGCAGCATGAAGCTGATCAACAGCACGCGATGCGCCACCAGCCCGAGGATGCGTTCCCCGCTGGCAAAATGCAGGTGCCGCGCCTGGAGCGAGAGGCGGTCGATCGCTTCGGGCGTGGCCAGGGTCTGTTGCCACCACGCCGCCAGGTGATCGCCATAGGGCAGGTGCGCGACGAAATCGGGCACCGGCACCCCTTGCGCATGGGCCTGGGCCAGCCACTGCGTCACCGCCATGCTGTCGTGCGCCACGGCCACCGCCACCATGGCCAGGGGAATGACGAAGACCAGCAGCACCAGCAGCGTGAAGGCCGCCGGCCAGACCAGCCCCTGTCCGCGCGGCCAGCGCCGCGCCGCTGCCTGGTGCAGCGGCCATAGCGACACGGCCAGGATCACGCCCCAGCCCAGTGCGGGCAGGAACAGGCGCAGGGTCCACACCCCGGCCAGCGTCAGCAGGGCAATGGCAACCAGGCCGGTCAGCCGTTGCGCGCGGGTGGCATGGTTGGGTGCGTCTGCCGTCCAGGTGCCGGGCGCGTCGTCTTGGTGGGGGGCTTGCATCACGTCTGCCTAGCGCAGTGGCGGGCGGGGCGCCAGTTGTGCGGCGTGGGTTCAGGCATCCACCACCCCCCCGACCCCCTCCTCTAAAGAGGAGGGGGCTTTTAGATCAGTGCCTTAACTCCCCCTCCTCTTCAGAGGAGGGGGTCGGGGGGTGGTGCGAAGCCTCAGGCGACGCCTGCCCCAGCCCCCGCCATCGCCGCCGCCATTTCCTCGCGCGTGGGGTTGCGGCGCAGGGTGAGGCCGCCGTTCACTTGCAGGTTTTCCCCGGTCATGAAGCATTCGTCGCTGGCCAGGAACACGGCCGCCGCGGCGATGTCGTCGCTCGTGCCGATTCGGCCGAGCGGATAGCCTGCCAGGAAGCTGTCGAACAGGCCGGGGACGGCCTTGGCCTGGGCGGTCATCGGTGTTTCGGTGAGGCCGGGGGAGATCGAATTGGCGCGGATGCCCTCATGGCCGAATTCGTGGGCGACGCAGCGCACCACGTGGTCGGTGCCGGCCTTGGTGCCCATGTAGGCGGCATGATCGTTGAGCATGATCGTGGCCGTGGCGCTGCTGATCTGGATCAGGCTGCCCCCGCTGCCGCCCTGGCTGCGCGCCATCTTGCGGATCATGGCCTGATAGAACTGGAACGGCCCGACATATTGCAACGCGGTAATGGTATCGAGTTCCTCGCGCGTGGTGTCCAGGAACGGCTTGAGCAGGCCCCAGCCGGTGGCATTGACGGCAATGTCGATCCCGCCCAGCACATCGACGGCGGCATTGGCCAGCGCGGCGAGGCTCGCTTCGGCGGTGATGTCGCAGGGTGCCCAGTGGCACTGGTGGGCATTGGCGAAATCGGCCAGCACGCTTTCCTTGCGCCCGGCGACCAGCACTTGCGCGCCCTCGTCCAGAAAGCGGCGGGCGATGTGCTGGCCCATGTTGCCTTCGCTGCTGGCGCCCAGAACCACGGCGCGCTTGCCGTTCAACCTGCCCATCGTGCTCTCCCGCATCGCGTCTCGTTTGGCGCTTGCTAACACAGGCGGGGCAGGGCCATTCCTCTCCAAAAGGGCAGTGGTTGGCGCAGGCCCCCATGCGCCACTCTGCCCCGGCGCAGACAAGGAAAAAAGACCATGGACCTGGGATTGAAGGGGAAGAAGGTGATCCTCACCGGTGGCAGCCGCGGCATTGGCCGCGCCACGGTGGAGCTGTTCGCCGCCGAAGGCGCCGACGTGGCGTTCTGCTCGCGCAATGCCGACCAGGTGGCGGAGACCGCCGCTGCGCTCGCCGCCCATGGCGGCAAAGTGTTTGGCACCGCCTTCGACATGGAAAGCGGCCATGATGCTTATCGCGCTTGGCTGGCGCAGGCGCGCGACGCGCTGGGCGGCTGCGACATCTTCGTGCCGATGATTTCAACCAGCGGCGCGGGCGCCACCGGCGATTGGCAGAAGGGCCTGGATTACGACATCATGGGCCTGGTGATCGGCATCGAAGTGCTGGAAGAAGCGCTGGCCGCATCGGGCGAGGGCAGCGTGGTGGTCACCGCCAGCACGGCGGGCGTGGAAACCTTCATCGTGCCGCAGGGATACAACGCGCTGAAAGGCGCGCTACTGGTTCATGCCGGGCAATTGAGCCAGGCGCTTGGCGCCAAGGGCATCCGCGTCAACTGCGTGTCGCCCGGCCCGATCCGCTTCCCCGGCGGCAACTGGGAAGCGATCGAGGGGCTGATGCCCGAACTCTATCAGGCCACGCAGGCGCAGTTCGCGCTCGGCCGCTGGGGCGGGCCGGGGGAAGTGGCACGCACGGTGGTGTTCCTGGCCAGCCCGGCCTCTTCGTTCACCACCGGCACCAACGTGGTGATCGACGGCGGCTATACCAAGCGAGTGCAGTTCTGATCGCCAAAATACCGGTACATCTTGCGCCATATCAACGATTTCGGTGATCGGCCGGATATCCCTTGCCGGGTGGGCGCGCTGGCGCCCCTGGCAAGGGATGTGCGGCAATGAAGGCGTATTTCATCGGCAGTGGCATCGGCGCGCTGGCAGGCGCTGCCTTTCTGGTGCGCGACGCGGGCGTGGACGGGCGCGAGATCACCATCTTTGAAAAGCACCCGCATGTGTTTGGCGGTGCGCTCGACGGGGCGCGGCTGCCCGATGGCGCCTATAGCCTGCGCGGCGGCCGGATGCTGACGACCGAGCATTACGAATGCACCTGGGCCTTGCTCGATGGCATCCCCGATCTGGCCGCTACCGACGGCGACGGCACGCCTTCGGTGCGGGCCCGCACGCTGGATTTCAACAAGGCGCACGTGGCCCATTCGCAGGCCCGCCTGATCGACCGCCACCGCCATCGCATCGATGTGCGGCACATGGGCTTTTCCATGGCCAATCGCCTGGAACTGGTGCGCCTGCTGGAAGCGAGCGAGGAGCGCCTGGGGGACAGCCGCATCAGCGACTGGCTGTCGGAAGCGTTTTTCGAGACCAATTTCTGGTACATGTGGCAAACCACGTTTGCGTTCCAGACCTGGCACAGCGCGGTGGAACTGAAGCGCTATCTGCATCGCTTCATGAACGAGTTTCCGCGCATCGAGACGCTGGGCGGGGTCAAGCGCACCGAATTCAACCAGTATGATTCGATCGTGCGCCCGCTGGAACAGTGGCTCACCGCGCAAGGCGTGAACTTCGTGGGCAACACGATGGTGACGGACATCGCGATCGACACGCGCGAGACGGCGCAGGGCCGCAGCCACATCGTCACGTCGCTGGCCGTGGCGCGCGACGGCCAGGCCGAAACGATCGCGATCGATCCCGATACGCTGGTGTTCTTCCAGAACGGATCGATGACCGATGCCACCAGCCTGGGCAGCCATGAAGCCCCCCCGCCCAAGCTGACCAAGGCCGACAGCCAGGGCTGGGCCTTGTGGGAAAAGATCTCGCAGGGCCGCCCCGAATTCGGCAATCCGGCCGCGTTCAACAGCTCCATTCCCGAAAGCCTGTGGGAAAGCTTCACCGTCACCTGCCGTGACCCGGCGTTCTTCGAGGCGATGCAGGGGCTGAGCGGCAATGCCGCCGGCACGGGCGGGCTTGTCACCTTGCGCGATTCCCGCTGGCTGATGTCTGTCGTGCTCTATCACCAGCCGCATTTCCGCGACCAGCGCGCCAACGAGATGGTGTTCTGGGGCTATGCCCTGCATCCCGACCGGATCGGGGATTTCGTGGCCAAGCCGATGAGCGATTGCAGCGGCGCGGAGATCCTGCGCGAGCTGTGCGGCCATCTCAATTTCGATCCGGCGGTGTTTGCCACGGCCACCTGCATTCCCTGCCGTCTGCCCTACATCACCTCGATGTTCATGCCGCGCCGTGCTGGCGATCGCCCGGCGCCGGTGCCGGCCGGATCGCGCAACCTGGCCTTTGTCAGCCAGTTCGTCGAACTGCCCGACGATGTGGTGTTCACCGTGGAATATTCGGTGCGCGCGGCGCAGACGGCGGTCTATGCGCTGGCCGGGGTGGACCGCGCCGTGCCGCCGATCACCCGCCACGATCACAAGCCGGCGGTGCTGGCCGAAAGCCTGGCCAAGGCCTTTGCCTGAACCGGGCCGAGCCCGGTGCCGACACGCGGCGCCGGGCTGCGAAAGGCCTAATCCACCGCCAGCACAAGCTTGCCGGTGTTGGCGCCGGTGAACAGGCGCATGAAGGCATCATAGGCGTTGTCCAGCCCGTGCTGGATATCCTCGTCCACGCGCAGGCGCCCTTCGCCCAGCCATTGCGCCACGGCGGCGCCACCTTCGGCAAAGCGGGGGACATAGCCGGCGATGAGGAAGCCCTTGATCGTCGCCTGCTTGACGATCACCTGCCACAAGTTGCGGATGCCGATCTTTTCGGGCGCGTTGTATTCGCTGATCAAGCCGCACAGCACCACGCGGGCGTGGAGCGCCAGGTTGAGCAGCACCGCGTCCATCACGTCGCCGCCCACGTTCTCGAACAGGATGTCCACGCCATCGGGCGCGGCGGCGGCGACTTCGGCGGCGAGCGCGTCCACCGCCTTGCCCCGGTCGTCGATACCCTTGTAGTCGATCGCCACGTCGAAGCCATAGTCCTCGACCAGGCGGCGGCACTTTTCCGCGCCGCCGGCAATGCCGATCACGCGCAGGCCCAGGATCTTGCCGATCTGGCCGACCATCGATCCCACCGCACCCGCCGCGCCGGTGACCAGCAGGGTCTCCCCGGCGCGCGGCGCGGCCGCGTCGGTCAGGCCGAAATAGGCGGTGAGGCCCACCGCGCCCACGGCCGAAAGATAGCGTGAGGGGCGGTCCACGATCGACACGTCGATCTTGCTGGTAAACCCGCCGGGCGTGACCACCGAATAGTCTTCCACACCGTTGAGGCCCAGCACCCAGTCGCCAGGCGCGAAATCGGGATGGCGCGACTCGTGCACCACGCCGACCGTGGTGGCGCGCACGGGCTCGCCCAGGGGGATCGGCGGCATGTAGCTGGGGGCGTCATCCATCCACCCGCGCTGCGCCGGATCGAGCGAGATGTAGCGGTTGCGCACCACCAGGCCCCCCTCGGGCGCGGTCGGCACGGGGCCGGTTTTCAGGCTGAAATCGTCACGTTGTGGCGTGCCGTGTGGTCGCTTTTGCAACAGGAAACGGCGGTTTTCCAACGGGTTCATCATGTCTCTCCCAAAATGGACCGGCCGCGCGGGGACAGCGGCAGATTGTTGGTTGCAGCTTGGCCCAAACGCTCGCGCAAGCACCTATGATTTGTTGCAGTAGGTGCCCATGCCTTCGCCCGCTTAGGTTCCACACATCAAAGGGCAAGAACCCTGCGCCGATAAAGAACCTGGGGGAGTGAGAGGATGAAAGCCTGCTTTGGCAATCGTGCTGCGTGCGTGCTTCTGGCCGGGGTCAGCCTTCCGCTGATGCCCGGTCTGGCGATGGCGGACGAGGCGCCTCCCGCCGCCAGCCCACAAGCCGACAGCGCGGTGTCGCAAGACACCAACGCGATCATCGTGACCGCCCGCCGCCGCGCGGAATCGCTCCAGACCACGCCGGTGGCGATCACCGCGGTCAGCGCGGCGATGCTGGAAAACAAGGCTGCGGTGAACATCGGTGACTTGCAGGGCGCCGCGCCGGGCCTGCTGATCACCCAGCAGAATTCGGGCGCGCAGGCGGCCAACCTGTCGATCCGTGGCCTGACCTATGCCGATATCGAAAAGAGCCAGACGCCCACGGTGGGCGTGGTGGTGGATGGCGTGACCATCGGCACCAACACCGGCCAGTTGCAGGATGCGTTCGACATCGCGCAGATCGAAGTGCTGCGTGGCCCGCAAGGCACGCTGTTTGGCGCCAACACGATCGGCGGCGTGGTCAACATCACGCGCAGCAAGCCGACCATGACCGCAGGCATGAAGGCCGAGTTCACCTATGGCCGCTGGAACACCTGGTCGGGCAAGGTGATCGGCAATTTCGGCAATGGCGAGACCATGGGCCTGAAGCTGTGGTATTTCCACAACCAGAGCGACGGCTTCTATCACAATGCCACCTACAACCGGCCCGATGGCGGTTCCAAGGGGGACAGCTTTGGCGGCACGATCCTGTTCAAGCCGGCCGATTCCGATTTCACTGCGCAGTTCACCATCGAGAACGTGATCCAGTCGTTCACCCCGGCGGTGAGCAACCTCGCGAAGACCGGCGAAGTGTTCTGCGCCTTTGAACCGGCGGCGGAATGCAACCGCAACACCACCACCGATCTTTACACCACGTTCGGCCAGCCAGCGCTCAGCAATTATCACGCGCCCGATGCCACGCTGGAAATGAACTATAGCCTGGGCAGTGTGAAGCTGACCGCGATCACCGGCTGGCGCCACAGTGCCGAGCGCCAGACGCAGGATTTCGACGGGTCTTCCACCGATCTCTACTATGTCGATCGCATCCAGAACTACACGCAGTGGAGCCAGGAATTGCGCGCCGCCGGCAACCTTTTCCAGGGCTTCGACTATGTGATCGGCGGATTCTATTTCAACAGCAAGTACGATTTCAAGCAGTGCTCGCGCGTGTTCGGTTTTTCGCCCAATACCCCGCCCTGCACATTCGATGCCGCGCCGCAGATCGAAAACGCCAAGTCGGAAAGCTATGCCGCCTTTGCTGATTTCAACTGGGCCGTGGTGGACAAGGTGCGCCTCTCGTTCGGCGGGCGCTGGTCGCACGATTACAAGTATCTGGCCAATGGCTTCCTCGGCGCGCCGTTCCCGCCGGGTTCGGCCAACTTCTCCAAGTTCACGCCCAAGGTGGGGATCGACTATCGCCCCAGCAGCGATGCCATGGTCTATGCAAGCTGGTCGCGCGGCTATCGTTCGGGTGGGTTCAGCCCACGCGCGGGCGACGCCAACTATGCCACCAAGCCGTTCCAGCCCGAAACGCTCGATTCCTATGAAGTGGGCGCCAAGCTTGACCTGTTCGACCACCGCCTGAACATCAACCTGGCCGGCTATATCTCCGACTACAAGAACATGCAGCAAAACACGACGATCCCGTGCACCTGCTCCACCGGCAATCAGACGATCACCAGCAACGTGCCGGGCGGCGCGCTGATCAAGGGGATCGAGTTCGACGGCTCGCTGCGCGTCAGTTCCAATTTCAAGATCACCGCCTCGGCCGCGCTGATGCAGTCTCACTTCCGCCGCTTCGTGGTGGGTGGCCTGGTCGGCACCACGATTACCCCGTTCGATTATACCGCCAACCGCCTGATCTATGCGCCGACGTTCTCCGGCTCGCTGAGCGGCGACTATACCGTGCCGACCGATTTCGGCAGCGTGGTCGCCTCGGCCTCGTGGCGCCATATCAGCCCCTATGACGAGCAGATCTCGATCGCATCGAGCACGGCCGGCACGACCGCGCTGGGCAGCAGTGGCCAGATCGTGAGCGGCAACGATCCGCGCGTGCGCACGGTGACGCAGGATCTGGTCGATGCCAGCCTGACGCTCAATTTCAAGCTCAACAAGACCGACGCCTATGTCCGCGTGTTCGGCCGCAACCTGGCCGATATCCGCACCACCACCCACGCCTTCACCGTGGCCGGGCTGTGGTCGTTCGGCATGGCGCTGGAGCCGCGCACCTATGGCGGCACGATCGGCTTCAAGTTTTGAGAACCGGGGGCGGTTTGCATGAGAAAGGAAGCAGCATGAAGCGCTTGGAAGGCAAGATTGCCCTGGTTACCGGCGGGGCGTCGGTGCCGGGCCTGGGCAGCGCCACTGCGATCCGCTTTGCCCAGGAGGGCGCGCAGGTCTATGTCACCGATCGCGACCTGGATGGCGCGGAAAAGGTGGCGCAATCGATCCGCGATGCCGGCGGACAGGCGACCGCGCTGGCCCACGATGTCACCTCGGAAGCCGATTGGGACCGGGTGATCGCGGCGATCGACGCGGCCGATGGCGCGCTGGACGTGGTGGTCAACAATGCCGGGATCGCCGTGCTCGGCGAATTCGACAAGGTGACCACTGCCGATTGGCTCAAGCAGAACGACGTCAATCTCAACAGCGTGTTCCAGGGCACGCAGCGCGCCTTCGTGATGATGCGCCGTCCGGGTGCCGATGGGCGCCCACGCGGCGGCTCGATCATCAACATCTCGTCGGTGGCCGGGCTGATCGGCGTGCCGGGCTGCGCGGCCTATGCCGCCAGCAAGGGCGGGGTGCGCCTGTTCTCCAAGGTCGTCGCGCTGGAAGGCGCGGCCGATGGCATCCGCTGCAACACCGTGCATCCGGGCATGATCGCCACCAATATCCAGGGCGTGGCGCTGGAAGACAACGCGGCGAACTATGATGCGGTGATGGCCCTGGTGCCGATGGGTTACATGGGCGCGCCCGAGGATATCGCCAACATGAACCTGTTCCTCGCCTCTGACGAGGCGCGCTATGTCACCGGCGCCGAATTCGTGGTCGACGGCGGGATGACCGCGCGTTGAGCGATGCGCTGGGTGGCGGCTTACTGTCCCGCCACCCAGCGCATCGCATTGCGCACCAGCGTGCGATAGGCGGCATTGTCCCAGGCGCCGGGGCCGTCACCCGGCTGGAGATAGACCAGCCGGCTGGCCAGTGCCTGTTTCGCCCAGCCGATCAGCGGCTGCACGGGCGGATGGTCCCACCCCTCGTTTGCAAACATGTGCCCGCGCACGGCAAGATCGGCCGACCAGAAATGGTCGCGCGTGAACGGCGCGTCGCAGGTCAGCAGTGGCACGACATCATCGGCAAAGACCTGCGCGAGATAGAGTTCGTCCTGCAAGGCAAAGTGTGGGGGCAAGCCCTGCGTGACGGGATGGGGCAGGGTGCTCGCAGTGTAGGCCACGTCGTGGCGATAGCCACTATCGGGCGCGGGGGCGTCGCGCACCATGGCCGGGCGATAGAGGAACTGCCCCCCAAGCCATTCGTGATACTCGGCCCAGGTGGGCCAAGCTGCCAGCGCATGGTGCAGCGCGACCACGCCTTTGCCCTGTTCCAGCAGCGCACGGAAACCGGCCTGCAATGGCGCGGGCGGGTCCACGAAGACGGGCGGTTCCGCAGCCTCGAAATCGAGGCCTGGCATGTCGTAGAGCACCAGCACGTCGAAATCGCGCATCCCTTCGGGATTCATCAGCAGGGCGGCGGCGGGCTGATCCACCATGGTGGCCGAAACGCCGTCCATCGCCTGGAACATCACATCGAACCCGCTGCGATCGAACGGATGGCCGCGCACTGCCACCAGGGCGCGCAGCGCGGCGTGGTGGCGGATGATCGGCATCAGAGACCCTTGGCGCCGATCTGCCGGTGGATATTGCGGAACGTGCGCGCCTGGAAATACCAACGGCCGTCGATCTTCACGCATGTATCGTCATACCGCCCGCGATCGCGGTGCACGCCATCGGGCCAGTCGTAGACTTCGGCCGTGTAGGACCGCATCGTGGCGCGATCGCCCTCCACCACGATGCTGCCCGGCCAGGCTTCGAACTGGATGCCCGGATAGTGCTTCATCGCTTCGGTCCACATCGCCACGATCGCGGCGCGCCCCTGCGTGGTGCCGATCTCGGGATAATCGGGCAGCGACCACTGCGCGTCTTGCGCCCAGGTATCGCCCCAGGCCTGCGCATCGTAGCGGGTGACGGCATCGGCATAGGTTTCCAGCAGTTCGCGCAGCGCCAGGCGATCTTCGGCGGGGCCGGTAAAGGGCATGCAGGTCTCTCCCGTTATGGCTTTGCCCGCAAGCATAGCCCGACGGGTGAAGGCGGGCGCCTAGCGCATTGCACAGGCGGGGGCTTCGACAGGCTCAGCCCGAACGGAGATGAAAGTCTTCTCCCCCTCCTCTTCAGAGGAGGGGGTCGGGGGGTGGTGCGGGGCATGGCGTGAGGGTTCCACCACCCCCAACCCCCTCCTCTGAAGAGGAGGGGGCTTTCAGGCATCCATCCCAAAGCATACCTTTGCGCAAAACTCGGGCATTGTCATCGAGGGCAATGATAGCGTAACCATTGCCGATGACACGGGGATTTGGAACGGCGCCGACGCCGCGCCCCGGACCGCCTTGAGGAAGAGGATAGCATGAGCAGAATCAGCCGTCGCGATCTGGGCCGTGGCCTGGGTGTTGCCGCCCTTGGGGCTTCTGTGGGGGGCGTGCCGCCGGTTCTGGCGCAGGCCGCGCCTGCTGGCGGGATCGGTGGGGATGCCGGCGCCTTTCCGGCCGACTTCCAGTGGGGCTGCGCGACCGCGGCCTATCAGATCGAGGGCGGCGTCAAGGAAGACGGGCGCGGCGCCACCAACTGGGACGTGTTTTCGCACACGCCGGGCAAAGTCGCGCGGGGCGATACCGGCGATGTCGCCTGCGACAGCTATCACCGCTATGCCGAGGATATCGGCCTGCTCAAGGCGCTGGGCGTCAAGGCCTATCGCTTTTCCGTGGCATGGTCGCGCATCTTTCCCGAGGGGAAGGGCAAGCCCAATGCCAAGGGCCTGGATTACTACAACCGCCTGATCGATGGCCTGCTGGCGGCGGGGATCACCCCGCACATGACGCTGTTCCACTGGGACTTGCCCGCCGCGCTGCCGGGCGGCTGGCAGAACCGTGACACCGCGCTGGCCTTTGCCGACTATGCCGGGTTCATGGCCGGCAAGGTGAGCGACCGCGTGAAGCATTTCATGACGGTCAACGAACTGCGCTGCTTTACCGATCTGAGCTACATGACCGGGGGCAAGGCCCCTGGCCTCAAGCTGCCGATGGGCGAGGTGAACCAGGTGCGCCACCATGGCGTGCTGGCCCATGGCCTGGGCGTCCAGGCGATCCGCGCCCATGCCCGGCCGGGCACGCAGGTAGGCCTGGCCGACAATGCCACGATCTTCGTGCCCGCGCTGGAAACGCCCGAGCACATCGACGCGGTCAAGCGCGCGGTGCGCGAGGAAAACGCCATGTTCCTCACCGCGATCATGGAAGGCCGCTATATCGACAGCTATCTGGCCGCGCAGGGCAAGGATGCGCCCAAAGTGCAGGCCGGCGACATGGCCGCGATCGGCAGCCCGCTCGATTTCGTGTCGGTCAACATCTACACCGGCAACACCGTGCGCGCCGATGTGACCAAGCCGGGCGGCTATGAAATCCTGCCGCACTTGCCGCAATCGCCGCGCATGGCCTCGCCCTGGCTCTATGTCACGCCCGAGGTGATGTATTGGGGCCTGCGCACGATCCACGAATTGTGGCAGCCCAAGGCGCTCTATGTCTCGGAAAACGGCTGTTCCGCCGATGATCCGGTGGCGGCCGACGGCAAGGTCTATGACGCGGACCGCGTGATGTACTTGCGCAATTACCTCACGCACCTGCAACGCGCAACGCGCGAAGGCCTGCCGGTGAAGGGCTATTTCCTGTGGAGCCTGATGGACAATTTCGAGTGGGAGGACGGCTATACCAAGCTGTTTGGCATCCACCATGTCGATTTCGCCACCCAGAAGCGCACGCCCAAGATGAGCGCGGACTGGTATCGCGAACTGATCCGCACCAACCGGCTGGTCTGATCCGATGCGCGACGTAAACCCCTCGCGCCGCGCCCTGCTGGGCGGGCTGGCCGCATTGAGCGCGGCAACCACCATGGCCAGCCAGCGCGCCAGCGCCGGCCCCACTGCGATCCACTATGGCGGGCCATCGATCCCGCTGTGGCCCGGCGCCGCACCCGGGGCGCCCAAGGTGCTGCCCACCCGCCGCATCGAGCAGCGCAGCCAGAGCGCCGATTTCGACGATCGCTGGCTCTATGGCGTGGCGGCACCCACGCTAGAAGTGCGGCGGCCCGCGTTCCAGGATGGCTCGGCCGTGATCCTGGTGCCGGGCGGTGGCTATGGCTTCCTCTCGATCGACAACGAGGGCGAGGAACAGGCCAACTGGCTGACCCGGCGCGGCGTGACCTGCTTCATCCTCTATTACCGCCTGCCTGATGAAGGCTGGGCCAATCGCGGCTTGGTGCCCTTGCAGGACGCGCAGCGCGCGATCCGGCTGGTGCGCCATCGCGCCGGGGAATTCGGCATCGATCCGGCGCGGGTGGCGGTGCTCGGCTTTTCCGCCGGGGGGCATCTGGGCGGCAGCCTGGCGACACGCTTTGCCGAAAAGACCTATGCCCCGGTGGACGCGGCCGACGCACTTTCGGCGCGGCCGGACCTCACCGGGCTGATCTATCCGGTCATCACGCTGAGCGAGAGCTTCGTCCACGCCGGATCGCGCGACAACCTGCTGGGCAAGGGCGCCAGCCTGGCCGCCGCGCAGGCGGGTTCGGTCGAGCGGCTGGTGAGCGACCAGACCCCGCCCGTGTTCCTCACGGCCGCGTCTGATGACGGACTGGTGCCGATCGCCAATTCCTTGGCGATGTATCAGGCCTTGCTCGCCAAGGCCCGGCCGGCGGAATTCCATGGCTTCGACCAGGGCGGCCACGGCTTTGGCGCGCGCCTGCCGCAAACCGTGCCGGCCCATGCCTGGCCCGACCTGTTCCATGCCTTTGGCCAACGGCACGGGGTGTTCAAGGGCTGAAGCCGGCGCGTGCCGGGAAGGGGCTTCGACAAGCTCAGCCCGAACGGGTGCGGGGATATGTTTGCGCACTTCCGTTCGCCCTGAGCTTGTCGAAGGGCGCCAGCTCAGCCCGGCAAGTCCACCGGCGTTTCGTCCATTCCCGGCGGCGTGGTGGGCACCGCCACTTCCACCACGCCAGCGGCCTCGCGCACCGGAAACTGGCGCAGCGCGGGATAGGCGCCGCCGATGCAGCGGCCATCGGCGAGGTCAAAGCGCGCACCGTGCAGCGGGCACATCAGCGCGCCGCGCCGGATGCGGCCGGTGGACAGGCGCGCGGCGGCATGGGTGCAGCGGTCGTTGACCGCCACGATCGCACCGTCGTGGCGCGTCAGCAGCACCTGCCAGCCATTGACGGTGTGGACGCTGGCCTGTCCTTCGACAATGGCCTCGGCGGGGCCGATCGGGTGCCAGGCTTGGGTTTCCACGGTGTCCTGCTCCTTCAAACTTCCACCAGGGTCTTGCCCGTGGTGTGCCCCTGCATCAGCGCGATGAACGCGGCCGGCAGGGCTTCGAAACCATGGTGCAGGTTTTCCAGCGGCACAAGCTGCCCGCTGTGGTGCAGGCGATCGAGCGTGGCTTGCGCCTCGGCCAGGCGATCGGCGTGATCATAGGTGAGAAAGCCGCGCAAGGTCAGGCGCTTGACCACCAGTTGCCACAACTGGGTGACGCCATGGGGATGATCGGCGTGGTTGTATTGCGCGATCATGCCGCACAGCGGGATGCGCCCGCCTTCGCGCATGCGCGGCAGCACGGCATCGAGCAGCGGGCCGCCGACATTGTCGAAATAGACATCGAAGCCTTGCGGCGCGGCAGCATCGAGCGCGGCGGCCAGCGTGGCCGGATCGCAGCGATGGTCGATCGCCACGTCTGCCCCCATCCGGCGCACCAGCGCGGCCTTGTCCGGCCCGCCCGCCAGGCCGACGACGCGGCAGCCCATGGCGCGGGCCAGTTGCACCACGGTGCTGCCGGTGGCGCCGGCCGCCGCGCTGACCAGCACGGTATCGCCCGGCTTTGCCTGTCCCACCGCGACCAGGCCGATCCAGGCGGTCAGCCCGACCGGCCCGAGCGCGCCCATATAGGCGCGCAGCGGCACGCCGGGCTGCGGATCGACGCGTTCCAGCCCCAGCGCATCGGGGCCGATGACATAGTGATCGGACCAAGTGCCGAGCACCCGCACCAGCGTGCCGACCGGCCAATCGGCGTGACGGCTGGCCACCACTTCGCCCAGCGACATGCCGGTGACCGGCGCACCGAGCGCGACCGGGGGCAGATAGGACGGGCGATCATCGAGAAAACCGCGGATCGCCGGATCGACCGAGCCGACGCGCATGCGCACCAGCATCTGCCCTTCGCCGGGCTGGGGCATCGGCGTTTCGACCAGTTCGAAGCAATCGGGTGTCGGCACGCCCACCGGGCGGCGGCGCAGCACGATGTGCCGGGCACGATCTGGCAGGTGGGGCGCGGTGTGGGGTTGCGGCATCCGTCTTTCCCGTCGTTTTTGCTCTCTGGCCCGCTTGATAGGCGCGTGGTGGGGGAAGGACGCTCTAGCTTTTTCGCTAGGTGGCGTGGGCCATGCCGGCGCCGATGATAGGGGTATAGCAGCGGGAAGAGGAACGCCGGCCATGACGCCTGCCGAAATGATCGCCTTTGTCGAGGAACTCTATGCGCTTACCGCCAGTGGCCAGTGGGACGCGGTGGCCGCGCGGCTGACCGACGATTTCGTGGTGGTGGAGGCCGATGGCCTGCCGATGGCCGGCACCTATCGCGGGGTGCAGGGCCTGCAAGACCTGTTCACCAAGGTCATGGGCCTGATGGACGTGGTGGCGATGGACCGGGTGGAAACCACCGCCGGCAAGGACCACGCGGTGACGATCCTGTCGCTGCGCTTTGCCGATCCCGCGCTCAAGCCGGCCGAGCTGTGCGAGCTGTTCCGCTTCCGCGACGGCAAGGCCTGCGCGATCATTCCCTATTACTTCGATCCCGCCCCGGTGCTGGCCGCAACCGCCGCCAAGCGCGCCGCGCTGGCGTGACCCTGCAAGGATCAATTCCGACAATGACCGACCAATCCCCGTCCCCCGACGACATCCTGATCCTTGGCCCGGTGCGCACCGCAATCGGTGACTTTGGCGGCGCACTCAAGGGCTTTGCCGCCGCCGATCTCGGCGCGAAAGTCATGGCCGAGGCGGTGCGCCGCGCCGGGCTGGAACCGCATGACCTGGGCCATGTGGTGATGGGCCAGGTGATTCCGTCGAGCGGCAAGGATGCCTATCTGGCGCGGGCCGCCGCGCTCAAGGCGGGGGTGCCGGTGGAAGTGCCCGCGCTCACGGTCAACCGGCTGTGCGGCTCGGGCCTTCAGGCGATCATTTCCGCCGCGCAGATGATGCAACTCGGCGAGGCCGACATCACTCTGGCGGGCGGCGCTGAAAGCATGTCGAACACGCCCTATCACGATCATGGCCAGCGCTGGGGCCGCAAGATGGGCGATGCCACGCTGGTCGATGCGCTGGTGGAAACCCTGTCCGATCCGCTCGATGGCTGCCACATGGGCATCACTGCCGAAAACGTGGCGGCGCGGCACGGCATCTCGCGCGAGGATCAGGATGCATTGACCGTGGAAGGCCATGCCCGCGCCCTGCGGGCGATTGCCGAGGGGCGCTTTGCCGACCAGATCCTGCCGATCGAACTGGTCAGCCGCAAGGGCACCACCCTGTTCGACACCGACGAGCACCCGCGCGCGGGCACCACGGCGGAAGGGCTGGCGGCGATGAAGCCGGTGTTCCGCAAGGATGGCACGGTCACCGCCGCCAATGCCAGCGGCATCAACGATGGCGCGGCGGCGATGGTCCTGGCGCGCCGCGCGGTGGTGGAAGCGCGCGGGCTGGCGCCGATGGCGCGCATTGTCAGTTGGGGCCATGCCGGGGTCGAGCCGGCCTACATGGGCATCGGCCCGGTCAAGGCGGTGCCGATCGCGCTGGCCCGCGCCGGGCTGACCCTGGCCGATATCGACGTGATCGAGGCGAACGAGGCCTTCGCCGCGCAGGCGCTGGCCGTGGCGCGCGCGCTCGGTTTCGATCCGGAGCGGGTCAATCCCAATGGCAGCGGCATTGCCCTGGGCCATCCGGTTGGCGCCACCGGGGCGATCCTGGTGGTGAAGGCTGCGCACGAATTGCGCCGGACGGGCGGGCGCCGCGCGCTGGTGACAATGTGCATCGGCGGCGGGCAGGGTATTGCGATGGTGATCGAAGCCGCCTGATTACATGCGTAATGCTGGATATCGGTATTTCCTGTATGCAATAAGTGCCTGTCATGGTGTAGTGTATATCCATGGCTCACCCGTGAGCCTTGAGGAGATTCACTCGCCATGCCGTTGGTTCGCTCGCGCCTCATCCGGGACAATCTGGCCGGGGACATTCTGGAAAGCCTGTTCCAGCGCTGGCGGCGGCCCGCCCGCGCGACCAAGGCCGCGGCCGGTGTCCTGATCGCCGCCGATGCGCCGCTGATCGATCGTGCTGCGGCCTTGCTCGAAGAACGCAGCCAGTCTTCCGGCGTGCATCTCGCGGCGCAGATCCTCGCGACCTACGCCGCGCTCGACGATGCCGGGCGCCACGATTTCCTGCGGGCGCTGGCGGCGCGCTTCGTGCCCGACGTGGCGGGCATCCGCGCCGCGCTGGCGGCCTATGACGCCGAGCCCACGATGGCGCGGCTTTCCGCCGTGACGCGCGCGGCCGAGGCGCCGCGCCAGGAAGTGCTGCGCCGCCTGAACCAGGCCCCGGCGGGCACGGCGGCGCTGGTGGCGATGCGCGCCGATCTGCTGCGCTTCCTGCCCGATGACCCGTCGCTCGCCGCGCTGGACGAGGACATGACGCATCTGCTGCGCTCGTGGTTCAACCGCGGGTTCCTGGTGCTGCGGCGGATCGACTGGAGCAGCCCGGCCGACCTGCTGGAGCGCATCATCCGCTATGAAGCGGTGCATTCCATTGCCACATGGGACGATCTGCGCGCCCGCCTGCTGCCGGCCGACCGCCGCTGCTATGGCTTTTTCCACCCCGCACTGGGGGATGAGCCGCTGATCTTCGTGGAAGTGGCGCTCTGTTCCGCCATGCCGGATTCCGTCCAGGCCCTGCTCGCGCCCGATCGCGCCGTGCTCGATCCGCAGGCGGCGCAAGCGGCGGTATTCTATTCGATTTCCAATTGCCAGGCGGGGCTGGCCGGCATCAGCTTTGGCCAGTTCCTGATCAAGCAGGTGGTGGAGGATCTGGGCGCGGAGTTTCCGGGCCTCGCCACCCATGTCACGCTGTCGCCGATTCCCGGCTTTGCCCGCTGGCTGAAAGAGGCGGCAGGCAAGGGTGACGGCGCCGCCGCGCAGGCCCTGGCGCAGGGCGCGCCCGATGCCACCTGGGCCGAAACCGATCCGCGCCGTCAGGCCCTGCTGCGCCTGGCTGCGCGCTACCTGTTGGCCGAGCGCGACGGCAAGGGCCGGTTGCGCGATCCGGTGGCGCGGTTCCACGTGGGCAACGGAGCGCGGGTTGAGCGGCTGTGCTGGCAGGCCGACACCAGCCCGCGCGGCATGGCGCAGTCATTCGGCCTGATGGTCAACTACCTCTACGATCTCGCCACGGTGGAGGCCAACCACAACGCCTATGCCCGCCACCGCGTGGTCAACGCCAGCGGCGCGCTGCACACCCTGCTGGCCCCGGCGCGGGCTGCGTAAAGCGCCCTATTCGTCCCAGAGCCGGCGTTCCACCCCGTCGGGATCGCTCGCCATGGCGGGGGTGTGGTCGAGCACCATCGTGGCGCGGGTCTTGGCGTCATAGGTCTGCCATGCGGGCAGGCCGGGCGCGGCCGGCGTGGCGCCGCTGACGAAGCGGACCATGGCGCCGTGCATGGCATCGGCCAGCGGCTGATCGGCGGCGGTCAGCCCAAAGAACTGCGCCATGCCGCGCGCGGAGAGGTGGTCGAACGTGAACGGCACGTCGAGCACATGCGGGCTGTGGCCCTGGAACGGGCCGCCCGGCGCGGGATAGGCCAGGCGATAGCGCCACACCGGCGCGCCATGGGCGGCCTGCACTTGCGCCAGGCGCAGGCAGGGCATGCCATATTCCTCGGCCGTCAGCAGGCGCCAGTGGCGATCGGCGGTGGAAAGGTCGGGAAAGGCGCGGGCATAGGCCGCGTCGAGCGTTTCCATGTCCGCCAGCGTGGCATTGGACAAGGCGCGGGGCTGAAGCGGGGCGGCGGCCTGTGCCGGTGTCACGAAAACGCGGCTTTCATCGGCATTGCTGCCGATCAGCAGCGGTACGCGCGGCGCCTTGCCGGCGCGCAGTCGCTCCAGCGGCACCATCGGCAGGTCATGGCCATCGACCACCGGGCGGAACGGAAAGTTCTGCGGCCAGGCGGCCTTGGCCGCTTCCTGCGCGGCCAGCAGATCGGCCACCGGGGCGGTCAGCAGCTTGTCTGCCCCGCCCAGCTTTTCAGCGAGGAGCCGGGCAAAGGCCTCTGCCTGCGGGCGGGGGTGCACGGTCTGGCCGCCGCCGCTGAAGATCGCGGCGCGGGCATAGAGCCCGTCGGCCATCGGCATGCCCAGCAGCGTGCCGACATTCTTGCCACCGGCGGATTCGCCCGCGATCGTCACCCGCGCGGGATCGCCGCCGAACGCGGCAATGTTGGCCCGCACCCAGCGCAGCGCCAGCACCAGATCGCGCATGCCGTTGTTACCGCTGCCCGCATGCGCGGCGCCGAGCAGCGCACCGGTTTCCAGGAAGCCGAGCGCGCCGACGCGGTAGTTGACCGTGACGGTGACCACGCCATCGGCGGCAAAGCGGTCTCCGGCGGTCAGCGCCTCGCCGCTCCAGCCAGTCTCGTTGCCGCCACCGTGGATATAGACCAGCACCGGATGGCGCCCTGATGTTGCCGGTGCCCAGATGTTGAGCGCCAGGCAATCCTCGGTCATCGTGCCAGCGAAGGGCATCATGCCCGGCCGTTGCGGGCAGACCGGCGCCGGCCCGGTCGCATCGCGCACCCCGGCCCAGCGGGCGGCGGGGCGTGGCGGGGCAAAGCGCGCGGCCCGGCCATAGGGAATGCCGGTGAACACGCGCACCCCGCCCGCCATTTGCCCGCGCACCAGGCCGCCGCTGGTCGCGACCGTGAGAGGCGCCGGGCTCAGCGCGGCAGGGGCGGCGCGGGCCAGCAGCGGTGCAGCGGCGATCAGGCCCAGCGCGTGGCGGCGGTCGAGCGGGAAGCCGGCCATGGCTCAGGCCACCTTCACGGCAAAGAGATCGGCATAAGTCTCGCGCAGGGCCTTTTTCTGGATCTTGCCCATGGTGTTGCGCGGCAGTTCGGGCAGGAATACCACCCGGCGCGGCTGCTTGAAGCGGGCAAGCTGCCCTTGCAGCGCGGCCAGCACGGCGGCTTCGTCCAGCGCCGGATCGCGCGCCTGGACCACGGCGACCACGCCTTCGCCCATGTCGGGATGCGGCACCCCGATCACCGCGCTTTCGGCAATGCCGGGGATCGCGTCGATCAGCGCTTCAACTTCGGCCGGATAGACGTTGAACCCGCCGCAGATGATCAGATCCTTGGCGCGGCCGACGATCGAGACATAGCCGGCCGCATCGATCACGCCCATGTCGCCGGTAATGAAGAAGCCATCGGCGCGCAGTTCCTCGGCGGTCTTTTCCGGCATCTGCCAATAGCCCGTGAACACGTTGGGGCCGCGCACCTCGATCCCGCCGACCTGGCCCTGCGGCAGCACGGCGCCGGTTTCGGGATCGGTGATGCGCAGCTCCACGTCGGGCAGAGGCAGGCCGACACTTCCGGGAATGCGTGGCCCGTCATAGGGGTTGGACGTGTTCATGTTGGTTTCGGTCATGCCATAGCGTTCCAGGATGGCATGGCCGGTGCGGGCAGAGAATTCCTTGTGGGTTTCGGCCGAAAGCGGGGCAGAGCCGGAGACGAACAGCCGCATGTGCGCCACCAGATCGCGGGTGAACGCGGCATCGCCCAGCAGGCGGGTGTAGAACGTGGGCACGCCCATCAGCACGCTGGCGCGCGGCATCAGGCGGATCAGCTCGGCCACGTCGAATTTGGGGCACAGGATGATTGCGCTGCCCGCGGCGATGGTGATGTTGGTGGCCACGAACAGGCCGTGGGTGTGGAAGATCGGCAGGGCATGGAGCAGCACGTCCTGCGCGGAAAAGCGCCAGTACTCCTTCAGCGTGAAAGCGTTGGATGCCAGGTTGGCGCGGCTGAGCATCGCCCCCTTGGAGCGGCCCGTGGTGCCCGAAGTGTAGAGAATCGCGGCAAGCTCATCCCCCGTGGCGGGATGGGGCACCAGCGCCGGGCCGTGCGCGGCAAGACCCTCGGTGAGCGTGCCGGTCTCGTCCGCGTCCAGCGTCAGGCGGGCCGGCACGCCGATTTCGGCGCAGAGCGCGGCCATGGCCGCTTCATCCTGCGGGCGATGGATGAACAGCGCGGGGCGCGCGTCGCCCAGGAAGAAGCGCACTTCGGCGGCGGTATAGGCGGTGTTGAGCGGCAGATAGACCGCGCCCACGGCCTGCGCGGCCAGATAGGTGAGCAGCGCCGTGGCGCTCTTTTCCACCTGCACCGCCACGCGATCGCCCGGCTTCACGCCCAGGCTGCGGAACAGGCCCGCCATCTGTCCACAACGTGCCAGCGCGGCGCCATAGGTGATCACGGCAGCATCGGGCAGGATCAGGAAAGGCGCATCGGGGGCCTCCAGGGCACGGGTTTGGAAAGTGGTGAAAAGATCCTGCTCCATGCTCATCCCTTTGTGTGGCCGCCGATGCCGGGCGGGGAACGGGGCCGCGCAGCGGCGCCGTTCGCTGTCTGGCACATACATGATGGTTGAATAGCGTTCTAGTGTATGCAAGATGCGTTGTGGAGAAAAATTGCGCATGCAGGATAATCCGATGAACCCGGCCGAGGAAGCCCCGAGCCTGCTCCTTTCCGAGCGGATCCGCATTGCCCTGGCCGACGAGATCACTGCCGGCAGCCTGGTGCCCGGCGCCACGCTCGACGAGCAGCAGATCGGCGACCGCTTCGGTGCCTCGCGCACTCCGGTGCGCGAGGCGATCCGCCAGTTGTCCGCCGTGGGCCTGGTCGAAATGCGGCCCCGGCGCGGCGCGGTGGTATCGGGCTTCACCACCCAGCGCATCATCGACATGTTCGAGATGAGCGCGGAAATCGAGGCGATGTGCGTGCGCCTGGCCGCCTATCGCATGAACCCGATGGAGCGCAGCCGGTTGGCGCAGCTTCACGAGGATTCGCTGGCGATGGTCGAGGCGGGGGACATCGACGCCTATGACCGCATGAACTGGTCGTTCCACCAGGTGATCTACGAAGGCACCCACAACGCCTTCATCGCCGAGCAGGCCATGGCCCTGCGCGATCGCATGGCCGCCTTCCGCCGCACCCAGTTGCGCGAGACCGGGCGTCCGGTGCGCTCGCGCGAGGAGCATGGCGACGTGGTGAGTGCGATCATGCGCGGTGATGGCGAGGAAGCGGCGCGCTGCATGCGCGCGCACATGTTCAACGCCTCGATCGCGCTGGAGCGCTTCACTGCCAAGCGCGAGGAGATGGGCGGGGGGTGATCCCGCCGCACGATCCGCCGGACAAGACACGATAAGACGGGAGAGGGGAGAGGCATGGCAATCTACGGGACGGCGCTGCTGGCGCTATGCACCCTGCTGGGCGCGGCGCTGGGCGAAGTGCTGGGGGTGGCGCTGCATGTGAAGGCCAATGTCGGTGGCGTGGGCATTGCCATGCTGCTGCTGATCGCGGCCAAGGCCTGGCTGGCGCGCCAGGGCAAGCTCACCCCCGGCCTGCGCCTGGGCGTGGAATTCTGGGCCGTGATGTATATCCCGATCGTGGTGGCCATGGCCGCGCAGCAGAACGTGCTGGCGGCGGTGGAAGGCGGGCCGATGGTGGTCATCGCCGGTGTCGGCGCGGTCACGCTGTGCTTCGCGCTGGTGGCCGTGCTCGGCCGGGTGATGGGCCGCCGCCATGGGTGAGATCGCGCAGAAGATTCTCGCCGATCAGGGGCTGGTCCTGGCCTTTGCCCTGGTCGGCGCGCTGATGTGGGCGAGCGCCGCGCTCTCGCGCCATCTTACCGCCGGGCGCATTCACGCCAGCGCGATCGCCATTCTTGCGGCCCTGGCGCTCGCCTGGTGGGGTGGGGTCTTGACGGGCGGCAAGAAAGGCCTGGCCGATGTGCCGGGGTTTGCCGGCCTGGCGTTGATGGGCGGGGCGATGCTCCGCGATTTCGCCATCGTTGCCACCGCGTTCGAGGTGGACGTGGTGGAGGCGCGCAAGGCGGGCCTGATGGGCGTGATCGCGTTGGCGCTGGGCACGATCGTGCCGTTCGTGCTCGGCGTGGGGGTGGCATGGAGCTTCGGCTATCGCGACGCCGTCTCGCTCACCACCCTGGGTGCCGGCACGGTCACCTATATCGTCGGGCCGGTGACCGGCGCGGCGCTGGGCGCATCATCGCCCGTCATCGCGCTGTCGATCGCCACCGGCGTGCTCAAGGCGGTGCTGGTGATGACCGCCACGCCGATGGTGGCGCGGCTGATCGGGCTGGACAATCCGCGCAGCGCCATGGCCTTTGGCGGGCTGATGGGCACGGTCAGCGGTGTCGCCGGTGGGCTTGCCGCCACCGACCAGCGGCTGGTGCCCTATGGTGCGCTGACCGCCACGTTCCACACCGGCATCGGCTGCCTGGTGTGCCCTTCGATCTTTTTCCTGATCGTGCGCGCGCTGACCTGATCTGTATACGCATGTACCGAAAGGGCCGCGTCGGACGCGCAAGATTGCGCGAACGGCGTGGCCTTATTGCATATTGTGTGCACATAGCCCGGCTGAGTGGAATATCTGGCATACAAAACGCAATTCACGGTTTGACAACGCCGTCAGTGTGAAATACAAAATCACGAAATAGCCGCATAGCGTATGCTTGATTATGGGAATTTCCCGGTTCTGGCATACGAAGCCTTTCAAGCGGCAAGACGGGATGCAGGGTGTGAATGGGGGCAAGTTTTGCCGCGGCGGAAACACGCCTGCGGCCAGCGCAACGCGCCTCTCTCACGCCAAAAAGACAAGAACGCCTGATGGGAGCAGACGCATGACATCCATTTTCGCCCGATCCACGCCGCTGGGTTCGATTTCGCTGTTCGCACTGGCGCTGGCCCTGACTCAGGCTATGCCCGGCGTTGCGCATGCGGCGGCGCCGACGCCTGTTCCGGCCGCAGACGCCCCGCCGCCGGCGGTCACCGATATCGTGGTCACCGCGCAAAAGCGTAGCGAGCGGTTGCAGGACGTGCCGGTGGCGGTCAGCTCGGTCAGCGGCGACATGCTCAAGGCGGCCAACCTCACCAATATCACCGACATCCGCTTCCTGGCGCCCAGCGTGCAGTTTGCGGAATCCAACAGCGTGCGCGGCGAAGGCTTTGCCGTGCGCGGCGTGGGCACCTTTGCCTTTGCCGATGGCACCGAACAGAGCGTGAGCGTGGTGGTCGATGGCGTGGTGCTGGGCCGCCCCGGCATGGGCACGGGCGACCTGGCGGACGTGGCGCAGGTGGACGTGCTGCGCGGGCCGCAGGGCATGCTGTTCGGCAAGGGCGGATCGGCCGGCGTGGTTTCGATCAGCACCCGCAATCCGACCGACAAGTTCGAAGGCAGCGCGCGCGCCAGCTATGGCACGGACAATGAAACCAAGCTGGAAGGCGTGGTCAACGTGCCGCTGACGGATAACCTCGCCTGGCGCACGGCGGGCTATTTCAACCACCGCGACGGCTTCATCAAGAATGTATACACGGGCCAGACGCTGGGCGGCCAGAGCGAAGGCGGTTTCCGCACCAAGCTGCTGTTCAAGCCCGATGCGGATCTGTCGGTCCTGGCCTCGTTCGACTGGGGCCACCATTCCTCGGCCTGCTGCCAATCGGTGATTGTCGGCACAGTGGGCGCGGCGGCCAACAACTATGTGGTGCAGCGCCTGGCGGCCTACAACATCGTGCCCAGCCTGGACAACCGCGAGACCAACGTGGGCGGGCCGGTCTATCTCAACATGACGCAGTGGGGCGGATCGTTGCAGATCGACAAGTCGATCGGCGATTACACGCTGACCTCGATCACTGCGTTCCGCCGCTGGGTGCTGCACGACAACACCGACACCGGCTTTACCGACACGCCGTTCTTCCCGATCAACGGTGCGGACGAAGCGCAGCAGCAGTTGACCCAGGAACTGCGCCTGGCGTCGCCCAAGCGCGGGCTGGTCGATTACGTGGTGGGCCTCTATTACTTCAACCAGAACCTCAAGGCGGCCTATCCGCAGCAGGGGCAACTGGGCCTGCCGGCTTCGACTGCGGTCTATAGCCGCAAGGCGCAGCCCGATATCCAGACGCTGAACTATGCCGTGTTCGGCCAGGGCAACATCAACCTGACGCCGCAGTGGAAGCTGATCGTGGGCGGGCGCTATACCCACGATGACCTGACCATGATCCGTTACAACCGCACGCTGGTCAGCCCCACGGACAATGCCTTCCCCGGCGCGCCGCCGCTCTCGTTCGACCAGACGACCTACCCCAGCAACCGCAAGGCGGACAATTTCAGCTACAAGCTGGGCACGGAATACAAGATCACCCCCGATGTCATGGCCTATTTCACCTATTCGCGCGGCTACAAGGGGCCGGGCATCGGCCTGGTCAGCGGTTATTCGCTGGGCCAGCCGCTATTCTCCAACCCGGAAATCCCCACCAACTATGAAGTTGGCCTCAAGACCGCGTGGTTCAACCGCCGCCTGACGTTCAACGTGGATGCCTTCACCACCGACATCAAGGATTTCCAGACGCAGATTGCCACGCCGTTCATCTTCAACGGCACCAACCTGGCGATCCTGCAAATCGCCAATGCCGGCAAGGTGCGCACGCGCGGCGTGGAAATGGACTTTTCCGCGCGGCCCAGCGATCGCCTGACGATCAGCG
This sequence comes from Novosphingobium pokkalii, assembly GCF_014652855.1. Lineage (GTDB taxonomy): Bacteria > Pseudomonadota > Alphaproteobacteria > Sphingomonadales > Sphingomonadaceae > Novosphingobium > Novosphingobium pokkalii. Next base: position 72,016 of record NZ_BMZP01000009.1, on the reverse strand, counting down.
GCAATGCCGCCTATATCGATGCCAAGTTCGCCTATTTCCCCAACGGCACCTGCAACTATCCCACGCAGCCGGGCTGTTTCCTGAGCACCACGATCCCCGGCACCACCACGACCGTGCCGGCCACGCGGTTCTTCAACAACACCGGCAACGTGCTGCCCAACAGCCCGAAGTTCACCTATTCGCTCAACGCCAGTTACGATGTGCCGCTGACCATGGCGATCACCGGCTTCATCAAGGCGAACTACAACTATCGCAGTTCGGTGAACTTCAGCGCAAACAACGATCCGCTGACGTTCCAGCGCGGTTATGGCATTGCCGGCGGCCAGATCGGCGTGCGCGATGCCGATGGCCGGTGGAACGTGGCGGTGTTCGCCCGCAACCTGTTCAACACCCGCTTCGTCACCGCGATCAGCAACAACGGCAGTTACCAGACCGCCTGGCTCACTGCCCAGGCCATGCGCACCGTGGGCGTGCTGGCCGACATGAAGTTCTGAGGCTGTCCTTTTCCCTCACGCGATGTGCTGGCCGGGCAGCACATCGCCGCTGGGCAGGATCGCGTCGGCCTCGCCCGCTTCCTCGTATTCATGGGGAAAGCGCTGCTTGTGGCGGACCGAGGCGTAGAGCGAGGCGCCGATGATCACCGCGCCGATCAGGCCGGTGACGACTTCGGGCACGTGGACGCGGATGCTGACCAGCATGATCACCGCCAGCGCCAGGATGGCATAGAACGCGCCGGGCTCAAGGAAGCGGAATTCGCTCAGGTGCCCGCCGCGCACCAGGGCCACGGTCATCGAGCGCACGAACATCGCCCCGATGCCCAGGCCCAGCGCGATCAGCAGGATGTCGTTGGTGATGGCAAAGGCGCCGATCACCCCGTCGAACGAGAACGAGGCGTCGAGGAATTCGAGATAGACGAAGGCCGCCGCGCCCGAGCGGACGACCTGGCCGGTTGCGGCGTCTTCCTCGCCGCCCATCAGATCGCCGAATTTCTGGACCGCGAAATAGGTGGCCACACCGGCCAGCCCGGCGATCAGGAACGTCTTTTGCTCGCCGTGTGGCACCCAGAACGAGAGTCCCGCGACGGCCAAGGCAGTCACGATATAGGGCGCCAGCGGCAGGCGCGCGAAAGCGGCGAGCGGCCGTTCGATAAGGCCGATCCAGTGGTGCTCGCGATCGGCATCGAAGAAGAACGACAGGCCGACCAGCATCAGGAACGCGCCGCCAAAGCCGGAAATGCCGACGTGCGCGCCGGTCACGATCGCTTCATAACGGGCGTGATCGGCAATCGCGATGCGCGCCGCTTCCCACGGCGATACCAGCGCCGCGAACGAGACGATCAGGATGGGGAACACGATGCGCATGCCGAACACGGCGATGAGAATCCCCCAGGTGAGGAAGCGGCGCTGCCACAGCGGGTCCATGTCCTTGAGAATGGAGGCATTGACCACCGCGTTGTCGAGGCTGAGCGAAGTTTCCATCACGCCAAGCACGGCGGCGATGAACACCATCGACAGCGCCGGGCCGACCAGGCCGGTTTCGACATAGCCGAGCACGCCGGCGAGGAGGAGGCAGACGACCGTGAAGATCATCGAGCCGCGAAAGGCTTGCATTGGAGCGTGGCTCCCCTTGTTCTGCGTTCTTGGGTCCCGCGCCGGGCCTTAGAGCCCGGCTCAAAAGTCTTGCGGGTCGGCCTGGCGGGTCTTTTGCGCCACCGCTGCGTCGGCTGCTCGCCACGATGCTTCCAGCATCGCTGGGCTCCCAGCCTTCTTGCGGTGACCCAAAATCCCTCGCCAAACCTTCGCCGCCAGACTTTTGAGCCGGGCTCTTAATGGATCGCGACGCTGCCGCCAACCACCTCGGGCATACGAAACCGGGCGCAGGCGCTGGTGGTTCCCAGCTCCTGCGCCCGGCGCGTTGACAGGAAGGTGTGGAGTGCCGGTCAGAAATTCTTGGTCAGCGAAATCTGCACGGTGCGCGGCAGCGCGCCAAAGCCCATCAGATCGGCATGGACGGCATTGGCCGTGCCGGTGCCGCTGCCGGTCAGCGGCGCATCGACGCCGCCGTTGATGTATTGCTTGTTGGTCAGGTTCTTGCCGATCAGGGCCACTTGCCAATTGTCGTCCCGCGCGCCCAGGCGCAGGCCCACGTCGAGCACGGCATAGGCCGGATTGCGCGAGAATTCCTCGCCGAAGCCGGAGACGAGATAGGACGAGCTGTAGCGGGTATCGATGTTGAACCCGGCTTTCAGGTTGCCGCCCACCGGGGTTTCGTAATTGGCGCCGATGGTGCCGGTCCAGTGCGGCGCCATGCCCAGCGCCTTGCCGGTCAGGTTCTGGCGCGATCCGGTGCCGCCGGCCGCGATCGGCGTGCCCGCCGTGGTCAGGTTGCAGCCTTCGGCAATGCTCTGCCCGCCAAAGCACGGCGCCACGGGGAAGTTGCTGTAGGTGGCATCGTTGTAATTGAGGCTGCCGTGCAGGTTGAGGCCCGAAACCGCGCGCGGCGCGAATTCGAACTCCAGTTCCACGCCCTTGGTGGTGGCATCGGCCGTCAGCGTCTGGAACGCGACCTTGACCGAGTCGAAATAGTCGGTTTGCAGGTTCTTGTACTTGTAGGAATAGAGGTTGAGATTGAGGCGCAACTGGTGATCGGCCAGCGTGCTCTTGATCCCGCCTTCGAAGCCCTGCACGGTTTCGGGATTGAACACGAAATCCGCCGCCGGATTGGCCGAGGCGAGCGAATAGATCCCGCCGTTGGAGAACCCGCCTGACTTGTAGCCCGTCTTGTACGAGGCATAGACCATCACGTCCTGCAAGGGCTTGTAGGTCAGCGAGAAATCGGGCGACCAGTTGTTGAATACCTGGTGCGCGGTGACTTGCGAGGCAGCGCCCATCGGCCAGACGCCGATGAACGTCGGGCTGGTGTAGGGCTGGATGAAATAGCTGTCCTTGGTCTCGTGGGTATAGCGCACGCCCGCGTCGAATTCCACTTGCGGGCCGATCTTCCAGATCGCCTGGGCAAAGCCGGAAATGGTCTCGCCCCGGGTGTAGCTGGACTTGGTGCCATCCTGGTACTGGTTGATGCCCTGGCTGGGAATGTTGTTGTAGCTGTAGCTGACGAACTGGGCGAAATCGCGGCGGGTCTTTTGATAGAGCACGCCGGCCATCAGGTTGACCGGGCTGTCATAGTGGGTGAGCGCGCGCAGCTCGTTGGAGAAGGCCTGCCAACTGGAATTCTCCGTGGCCCAGACCGAACTGGCGCTGGAATTGAATTCGCAGGCGCAGAGCCAGCGGTTGTTGTTCCAGTTGTAGTTGGTGACGTTGGTAATCGTCACCTTGTCGAGGTCGTAGTTGAAATTGTTGGTCACCGCTGCGGACTTGTAGCGGTTGTAGAGGCTGCCATCGCCGGCATAGGGGAAATTCTTGGCCACTTCCGCCGGCAGGTTGTTCTGGTGGGTGACGAAGTTGAACCCGCAGGTATAGCCGTTGATCTGCGTCTTGCCCGAAAGGCAGTTGTAGGCGACGTAGTTGTAGCTGGAATTGTTGGCCTTGTTATAGTCGAACGAGGCCTTGAGCGTGTCGGTCAGGGCGCTGCTGGGCTGGTATTTCAGCGTCACGCGGCCCAGGAATTCGCGATTGCCGGGCTGGTTGCTGCTGGTGGGATAGGATGTGTAGGTCGGGCTCGGCGTGGGCGAAAGCGGATAGCTGATGGCAAAGGGCTGCGACACGTTGTCGTAATAGCCGCCCCAGGCCTTGGTGCCGCGCACTGCCACGCGCAGGCCGAGATCGTCGGTCAGCGGGCCGGATGCGACGCCTTCCAGTTGCGCCTGCTGCGCCTTGAATTCATAGCTGGCCTTGGTGCGGAATTGCCAGGTGGGGGTGGGATCGGCAGTCTTGATCGAAATCACCCCGGCCGTGGCATTCTTGCCGAAGAACAGCACTTGCGGCCCCTTGAGTACTTCAACACCGGCGAGGTCGAAGAACCCTTCCTCCAGCACACGGCCCTGGCCGTAATAGACCCCGTCCACCACCGTGGCGACCGACTGCTCGATGCCGATCGAGGTGGAGGACGAGCCGATCCCGCGCAGCGCCACTTGCGCGGCCGAGCCATTGGAGGCGTGGCCGACGGTCAGGCTGGGGGTGGCGGCGGCGATCTTCTCGATGCTGGTGATGTCGCGCTGCACCAGGGTCTGCGCGGAAATGGCAGTGACCGCCACGGGCACCGACTGCGCGCTTTCCACGCGCTTGCGCGCAGTCACGATGATTTCGGCCAGACCGGAATTGTCGCCACCGGCATTGGCGACTTGGTCTGGCGCGGGCGCCTGCGTTTCGGCGGCGTGAGCAACAGTGATGGAGGCCAGGGCCAGCGGGCCAAAGGCGGCCGCCACCATCAGGCGATGGGCTTTGCGGGGCATCGTACTCTCCCTGTGACGGCGTTTGGCGATGGTCCGCCGCGCGTCTGTTGTGTGTGGGCGCCAGTTGGCGTGGTCGTTGTTCGAACTTCAGTCCCGACGTGCATGGTTAAGCCACGTCCCGCACCGCGCCCCGCCTCCAACAATGGATAGTCCTAACCCTTTGGCTAGGTGGCGGTGACGCAGGCGAGCAGGCAGCACCCTGGGCCAGCGACGCAAGACCGTGTCGGGAGAGGACAAGGCAGGGCAAAGCCATGGCGCAGAACCGTTTCTGGAGACTCGACGCGCGCCCGCAGGGCCACGATTTCGCCAGCGCGCTGTCGTTGCAGGAAGAGCCGCTGGCGCCCCTCGCGCCAGGCGAATTGCGCATTGCCGCCGATTACCTGTCGATGGACGCGGGCACGCGCATGTGGATGAGCCCGCGCACCGATGGCTATCAGCCGCCCCTGCCACTCGGTGCCAAGATGATGGGTCTGGTGTTGGGCCGCGTGGTGGAAAGCCGCGACCCGCGCTTTGACCCCGGCACACTGGTGCGCGGCTTTGGGCAATGGGCGCAATTCAGCACGGTCAGCCCCGATGCCGCAGGGCTGGTGGAGGTGGACGAAGGCGTGGCCGATCTGCGCCAGCATTTCGGCGCCCTGGGCATGAACGCCTGGACCGCCTATGTCGGCGTGCGCGAAGTGCTGGGCCTGGCCGCCGGGCAATGGCTGGTCGTATCGGCCGCCGCCGGCGCCACCGGGAGCCTTGCCTGCCAGATCGGCCGCAATCTGGGCCTGCGGGTGATCGGCATTGCCGGCGGTCCGGACAAGTGCGGCTACCTCCTCGAAACGCTGGGCGTGGACCTGGCGATCGATTACAAGCACGAGGATGTCGCCGCGCGGCTGGCGCAAGTGGAAGGCGGTGTCCACGGCTATTTCGACAATGTCGGCGGGCCGCTGCTCGATGCCGTGCTGCCCAACATGGCGCATTACGGCCGTGTTGCTGTGTGCGGGCTGGTCGCCGCCTATGATGCCGATGCGCCGTTGCCCGGCCCCGCGCGGTTCGACCAGATCCTGATGCGGCGGCTGCGGGTGGAAGGGTTCTTCATCCCCGATTTCCTGCATCGCGGCGCCGAATTCCTGCCGCAGCTCCAGGCCTGGTTCGAGGCCGGGCGCCTGACCGCAGACATCGATGAAACCGTGGGCCTCGAAAACGTGCTGGTCGCCTATGATCGCATGTTGACCGGCAAGAGCCGGGGGAAAGTGGTGGTGAAGCTATGATCGCCGTTCTCGATGATCCGCTGGCCGACTATGTGGCGCGGCGCGATATTGCCGATGCCCTGGCGCGCTACATGCGCGGCCTCGACCGGCTGGACGAGGCGCTGTTCCGCAGCGCGTTCCATCCCGAGGCCCGGATCGATTGCGGTGTCTATGCCGGCGATCTCGATGGCTTCGTGACATTTGCCTTCGGCTTCCTGGGGCAGATGCAGGCCAGCCACCATATGCTCGGGCAAAGTCGTATCGCGCTGCATGATGCCGCCAGTGCCAGCGGGGAAAGCTATTTCCAGGCCTGGCACGGGATCACCGACGCTGCCGGCGCCCCGCGCGACCTGTTCATCGCCGGCCGCTATGTCGATGCCTATGCCTGCCGCGACGGGCAATGGCGGATCGTGCGCCGCACCCTGATCAGCGAATGGGCGACAGATACCGCCGCCACGGGTGGGGCGCACATGGACGCGCCGCAGACCCTGCGCAGCGCGCGCGGCGGACGCGACTTTTCCGACGCGCCGGTCTGGCCCTGAGCCCGCCGTGCCGTGGTCAGCCCGTGCGGCGGTTCTGCATCACGCTGACAACCAGAAACGCAACGATGCCGATGGGGAACCACAGCCCGAACTTGTGGGTCAACAGGCCGATGGCGGAGCAGACCAGCAGCGCGCCGAAGGGAGAAAGTTTGCTCATCTCGACAGCGTAACATACTGAAACGAAACTTGCACGCCGTCGTTATTGCACCAGATGCAGCGTCAAGCCTTCGCCACCATCTGCGCCTTGTGGTCCGCCTCGGCCGTGTCGTTCTGGGCAAAATGGCGGATGATCCATTCGCGGAACAGGTAGATCGCCGGGTCCGACAGATCTTCGGCATGAAGCTTGAGATAATAGCCATAGCCATCGGCAGCGACCGCATCGAACGGCATGACCAGGTTTCCGGCGGCAATTTCCGGGGCGAACATGTCGATGTCGGCCAGCACCACGCCCGAGGCACCGATGGCATAGCGCACCGCCGAAAACGCGGTGTCGAAGGCCAGGCCGTCGCTCGTGTCCACCACGATGCGCTGCTGGTCGGCATAGCTGCTCCACAGCAGGCCGCGCGCTTCGCCCTCCAGCTTCACGTGCAGGAGATCGGCGGAATTGAGGAAGTCTTCCAGCGACTTGCCCTTGTGCTGTTCCCACGTGGCGGGGGAGCACAGCGGCGCGACGCGGACCATCCACAAGAGGTCGGTGACCATGTCGCCCACGTTGGGCCGGTCGAACACGATCATCATGTCGAGATTGCCGGGAGGGGCGCCGCAGACGTTGGAGGTGGACACGTCGATGCGGATTTCGGGATGCTCGCGACGGAAGCCGTGGATCAGCGGCAGGGCCGTCTGGTAGAGCAGCGAGGGAGGGATGTGCACGCGCAAGGGGCGGCTTTCCATGTCCTGGTTGCGCACCACGTTGAGCGTCTGTTCCATCCGGTCCAGGCACTTGCTCACCACCGGCAGCAGCACTTCGCCCGCCGGGGTCAGCTTCAGGCCCGATGCGCTGCGCTCGAACAATGGCTTGCCGATCAGGTCTTCCAGGCTGCTCACATGCCGGCTCATCGCGCTTTGCGTTACCGTCAGCGCCTGGGCGCCGGCGGTGAAGCTCAGATAGCGGCCCACCGCTTCGAACGCGCGCAGGGCGTTCAGCGGCAACCAGCGGCGATTGATGAGCCCGTTCGGTCCGATGGTCGTGGCTCCCCTTCCTGGCATGCCCGGCAAGGCGGGAAAATGCGCGCTTCCTTGATCTGCGTCAATTCCATCGAATTTTTGCCGCACGCGCGCCACGGCGAAAATCGCATGCGGGCATGACTTAATCGGATTCGCGGGTGCCGGGCGCCTCGTGCAAGCAATGGCCCGGCACCGGCCCGTTCCCCCACCCGGCCTCCCGACGCCAGTATCCTGTGGGAGGCCGGGTGGGGGAGCGGGCCGGTGCCGCAGCCCCATGATAAAAGGACGCACAAGGGTGAACCTGGTCGACATCAAGGCCAAGCTTGACGAACGCCGCCCCGGCCATAGCCTGCCGCAGGCGCTCTACAACGATCCGGCCATGTTCGATTTCGACATGACCGCGATCTATGGTCGTTCGTGGCTGATGGCCGGCTTTACCTGCGAACTGCCCGAGACGGGCGCCTATTCGGCCATCAAGGTCGGGCGCTGGCCGATCCTGCTGGTGCGCGACAAGACCGGCACGATCCGTGCGTTCCACAATTCCTGCCGCCATCGCGGCGCGATGCTGTGCAAGGAAGGCACCGGCCGCTCGCCGCGCCTGGTCTGCCCCTATCACCGCTGGACCTACAACCTCGATGGCTCGCTGCTGAGCGCGGCGCGCATGCCGGCCGATTTCGACAATGCCGAGCATGGCCTGCGCGAAGTGCACTGCGAGATCGTGGCAGGCGTGATCTATATCTGCCTGGCCGACACGCCGCTGCCGTTCGAGGCGTTTCGCCAGGGCATGGAAGCCCTGCTGGCGCCACATGATCTGGCCAATGCCAAAGTGGCGCACACCGAAACGCTGACCGAATACGCCAACTGGAAGCTGGTGCTGGAAAACGGGCGCGAGTGCTATCACTGCCAGGCCTCGCACCCCGAGCTTTCGCGCACGTTCCCGGTCAGCGCGTCGTCGTATTTCGAATTTGGCGAGGCCGATCACGCCGCGCAGTTCGAGGCGCGGATGAAGGATCTGGGCCTGGCCACCGGCCCGGTTGGCGAAGACTGGTGGCAGGCGATCCGCTTCCCGCTCAACCCCGGCATGCAGTCGATGTCGATGGATGGGCAGCCGCTGGTGGCGCGGTCGATGGTGGCCGTGGGCGATGGCGACGTCGGCTCGCTGCGCTGGGCGCTGGAGCCGCACAGCTTTGCCCATGCGGTGGGCGATCACCTGTTCTTCTTCAGCGCCATGCCGGTTGGCCCGCGCGAAACCCTGGTGACCGCCAAGTGGCTGGTGCACAAGGATGCGGTCGAAGGCGTGGACTATGATCGCGCGCGGCTGGTGGAACTGTGGAACACCACCAATATGCAGGACAAGGAACTGGCCGAAAACAACCAGCAGGGCGTGGACAGCCCCGGCTACACCCCCGGCCCCTATTCGCCCGAGGCCGAAGTCTTGGTGGTGCGGTTCGTCGACTGGTATTGCGCCAAGGCACGGGACTATCTCGACGAGCAGCTTGCTGGCGGCACCGTTCCGGCCAAGAGCCTGAGCCATGCAGCCTGACGCGCCCCATGTGCGGCCGGGCGTGCGGCCAGAGACGCTGGCCGTCGCCGCCGGGTATGATCCGGCGCAGGCCGGTGGCGCGGCCAAGCCGCCGGTCTACCTGACCAGCACGTTCGTCTATGAATCGGCCGCCCAGGCCAAGGCCATTCACGAGGCCTATTTCGACGGCACCGGGCCGGAAGTGGGCAAGACCCACCACATCTATGCCCGGCTCGGCCATCCCAACCTCGATATGCTGGAAAGCCGCCTGGCGGCCGTGGACGGCGCCGAAGCGGCCGCCGTGTTTGCCTCCGGCATGGCGACGCACAGCGCGATCGCGCTGGCCCATCTGCGGCCCGGCGACAGCGTGCTGCATTCCCGCCCGATCTATGGCGGCACCGATGGCCTGCTCAACATGTTCATGCCGCAGTTCGGCGTGACCCCGTTCGACATTACCGACGGCTGCGACGCCGATCACGTGCGCGCCCAGGCGGACAAGGCGCTAGCCGCCGGGCCGCTGGCGATGATCGTGATCGAAACCCCGGCCAACCCGACGGCGGCGATCACCGACCTGCCCATGATCGTGGCGCTGGCCGACGATATCGGCGCGCGCACCGGGCGCCGCCCGCTGGTGGTCTGCGACAACACCCTGCTCGGTCCCTTTGCCCAGCGCCCGATCGCGCTGGGGGTGGACTTGTGCATGACGTCGCTCACCAAGTATTGCGGCGGGCACAGCGACCTGCTGGCCGGCGGGGTTTCGGGCAAGCTGGAGCTGATCGCGCCCTTGCGCCTGCTGCGCACCACGCTGGGCAGCCACCTCGATCCGTTCACGAGCTGGCTGGTGCTGCGCTCGATGGAAAGCGTGCATGTGCGGTCGGAAAGGGCGATGCGCAACGCGCGCAAGATTGCCGAATTCCTGCGCGATCATCCCAAGGTGGCCGGCATCACCTACCTCGGTTTCCTGCCCGAAGGCAGCCCGCAGCGCGCGGTGTTCGATCGCCAGTGCAGCGGCGCAGGATCGACCTTTTCGTTCCACCTCAAGGGTGGGGAGGCCGAGGCCTTCCGCATGCTCGATGCGCTGCGCCTGATGAAGGTGGCGGTCAGCCTGGGCGGGTCGGAAACGCTGGTGTGCCATTCGGCCAGCACCACGCACTATGCGGTGTCGCCCGAAAAGCGCCTGGCCGGCGGGATTACCGATGGCACCATCCGCATGTCGGTGGGGATCGAGCACGAGGATGACCTGATCGCCGATCTGGCGCAGGCGCTGGAGGTGGTGTGAGCGTGGCGGACAGCAACAACAAGGAATTCACCGGCACCGATGCCCACGCCGTCAACGGCAAGCTGCCGGGAGCCGATGCGCATTACGATCTGGTGGTGGTCGGCGCCGGGCCGGCCGGGCTGGCGGCGGCGCTGGAAGCGGCCGCCACCGGGGCCAGCGTGCTGCTGGTGGACGAGCATCCGGTTTCGGCCGCGCAGATGGGCAACGACGTCCCCTATTGGTTTGGCGGGCGGATGACCGGCGCGGTCCAGGCCAAGGCGCGCATGATCGAGCAGGTGTTCATGGCCGAGCCGCTGTTCGAGCAGGCGTTCGAGGCTGGGATCGACGTGCAACTGGGCGTCTATGCCTGGGGCCTGTGGCGCAACCGCGCCAACCTGGGTGCGCTGCCCGAACCGATGCTGGGCCTGGCGGACGAGGAGCGTTCGTGGACGGTGGGCTTCAAGGCCATCGTGCTGGCCACCGGCGCGCGCGACCTGGCGCTGGCCTTTGACGGCTGGGCGCAGCCCGGCGTGATGGGCGCGCAGGGGCTGCATGCCCTGCTCACCCGCTATGATGCCTTTGCCGGGCGCCGCGTGGTGATCCTCGGTTCGGGCGATCTGGCGCTCGACACCGCCCGCCTGGCGCTGGACAAGGGGCTGGAGGTGGCTGCGCTGATCGAAGTGCTGCCCGCGCCGCAGGGCGATCCGGCCAAGGTCGCGGCCGTGCAGGCGGCCGGCGTCGTGATCCATTGCAGCACGGTGATCCGGGGGGCGCCCAGCGGCATCGACGGGGTGCGCGCCGCCGTGATCGGGCCGGTGGCCGGCGATGGCCCGCTGGTGACGCTGGACTGCGACACGATCTGCATGGCGGTGGACGTGGTGCCGGCCATCGAACTGCTCGACGTGGCCGGTGGCCGCATCGTGACCGAAAGCGCGCGCGGTGGCCATGTGCCCCAGGCTTTGGCCGGGGCGGCGCTGCCGGGCGTGTTCATCGCCGGGGATTGCGCCGGGCTGGGCCAGAGCCGCGAGCAGGCCGCCGCGCAAGGCAGGGCGGTGGCCCGCCAGGCGCTGGGGCTGGAGCAGGCGGCGGCCGACAATGCGCCCGATGCGCTCGATCGGCTGGCCTATCGCGAGGCCTGGCTCCGTGCGCTTGTTTCGGTCACGCCGGATACGGTGCATGTCTGCCAGTGCGAGGAAGTAAGCCGGGCCGACCTGCTGGGTGTGCAGCCCCCGCAATACCTGCCCCGCCCGGAAAAGCTGGGTTGCCGCAGCCTGGAAACGCTGCTGGCCGATGGCCCGGCCGACCAGGAACAGATCAAGCGCCTGACGCGCGCCTGCATGGGGGCCTGCCAGGCGCGGCGCTGCCGCGAACAGGTGGGCATGCTGCTGGCGATGGGATCGAACCTGCCGGTGGAGCAGGCCCCGCGCGCGGGCTGGCGCGCCCCGGTGCGGCCACTGGCGCTCAAGGTGCTGGCCGACTGGGGCGAGGCCGAGGCCATGCGGGAAGGCTGGGACGTGTGGTTCGGCATTCCCACGCAATGGACACCCTACCGCGATATCGGCACCGAGCGCGAAGCGATGCATCGCGAGGCGCTTGGCGGCAACATGCATCTGTGAAGACGGGAAGCGGCATGACGAAATCGGCAAATGGCGCTTCGGTCATCGTGATCGGGGCAGGGGTTACGGGCCTTTCGGCCGCATGGTGGCTGGCGCGCTCGGGCGTGGACGTGCTCGTGCTCGACAAGGGCGTGGTCGGCTGGGAAGCGTCGAGCCGCAACGGCGGTGGCGCCTCGCACTATCAAAGCCCGCTGTTCGACGAGGAACAGCGGATGTGGCCGCTGATGGACGAGCTGCTGGGCTATCCCACCGAATACCAGCGCGAGCGCGTAATCATCGCGGTCAGCGAGCGGCAGCTTCACCACTATCACTACATCGCCGGCATGTGCGGCGACATGGGCTACCAGGTGGACAAGATCGACGCGCAGCAGGCGCGCGAGATGGTGCCGCTGGCCGGGGACAATTGCCTGGGCGGCATCCACCTGCGCTTTGGCGGTCATGCCAATCCGCAGCGCACGGTGCAGGCCTATGCCTGGGCCACGCAGGACCTGGGCGGGCGCATTCTCCAGCATTGCCCGGCCTTGCGGATCGAGACCAGCGGCGGGCGCGCGACGGGCGTGGTCACGCCGCAGGGCACCTTTTCCTGCGATGCGCTGGTGGTGGCGGCCGGGCCGCAGATTGCCGGGCTGATGGCGCCGCTGGGCGTTGACGTGCCACTCGCTGCCGCGCGCGCGGAAATGATCGTGACCGAACCGGCGCCGCTGATGCGTTGGGGCGGAGTGGACGGCAATGGCCTCTATGGCCGCCAGACGCTGCGCGGCAACCTCGCCTATGGTGGCGGCCCGCACGAATGGATCGACACCGATCCGGCCGGGCCGGCGGCGCGTCCGTCCACGCCGCTGGCGCGCAACCTGGCGCGGCGCGTGGCCGAACTGCTGCCCGGCGCGGCGCACCTCAACGTGATCCGCTCGTGGTCGGGCATCATCGAGAATACCCCCGATGGCCGCCCGATCATCGACCGGCTGACGCAACCCGAAAACGTGACGATCGCGACGATGTCGGGCGTGGGCTTCGGCCTGTCGCCGGCCTCGGGCCACGCCATCCGCGATCTGGTGATCGATGGGCAGGTCAGCTTTGCCGAGATCGACAAGCTGGCGCTGTCGCGCTTTGCCAGCCTGCCCGCCGATTGGCGCAGCCAGCGCGGCTGGGATCCGCTGGCAGAGGCCGCCTAATCAGCGCTTTTCTTTGCGGGATCGGGCGTTAGAAGGTTTCGCGCGCAACTGCCTTGCGCGCGTTTCCTGCTGAAAGTGCCCCCCATGCGCTCCATCCTGTCCCTGGTAACGGCTTCGTTTCTCACGCTGGCGCTGGCCGCCCCGGCCCTGGCGCAAGGCGCCGCGTCCGCGCCCGTCACGCCTATGACGCCCGACGTGATCGCCCATTTTGACCAGGTGCTGCCCTCGGCCGATTTCATCCGGCGCGAGGTGATGGTGCCGATGCGCGACGGCACCAAGCTCTACACCGTGATCGTGATGAAGAAGGGCACCAAGGGCGGGCCGATCCTGCTCTCGCGCACACCCTATGACGCCTATGGCTCGACGCACCGCGTGGCCAGCCAGCGCATTGTCGATATTCTGGAGGCGATGGACGCCGAATTTGCCGAGGATGGCTATATCCGCGTCTATCAGGACATTCGCGGCATGCACCGGTCCGAAGGCACCTACATCATGAACCGGCCGATTGCCGGGCCGCTGAATGACACCGGCATCGATGAATCGACCGATGCCTATGACACGATCGACTGGCTGGTGAAGAACGTGCCGGAAAGCAACGGCAAGGTCGGCGTGATCGGTTCATCCTACCTGGGCTTCACCACGCTGATGGCCGAGATCAACCCGCATCCGGCGCTGAAAGCCGCCGTGCCGGAAAGCCCGATGGTCGATGGCTGGATGGGCGACGACTGGTTCCACAACGGCGCGTTCCGCGTCACGTCCTTGAGCTATGCCACCACGCAAGTGGTCAACAAGGGCGACGGCGGCGGTGAATTCGCGCTGGGCAAGGGGGACGATTACACCCGCTGGCTGGAAGCCGGCTCGGTGGGCGATTTCGCCGCCAAGCTGGGCATTGCGCAAGTGCCGGGCGTGCGCAAGTGGCTGGAAAATCCGGCCTATACCCGGTTCTGGTCGGAACAGGCGGTGGACAAGTGGCTGGCCGCCCGCCCGCTCACCGTGCCCACCATGCTCGAAGTGGGGCAGTGGGACCAGGAAGACAGCTATGGCGCCCCGGCGGTCTATCGCGCGCTGGAGCCCAAGGATAAGGCCAACGACATGGTCAGCCTGGTGATCGGACCGTGGCGCCATTCGGGTGCCAACCATGGCGGATCGAGCCTGGGCGCGCTGGACTTCACCGGCGATACCGCGCGCGAATGGCGCGTGAAGTATTTGAAGCCGTTCTTCGACCACTGGCTCAAGGATGCGCCCGATCCGCACACCCCGCCGGTGCTGACCTATGCCACCGGAATCAACCAGTGGCAGGAAAGCCCGCGCTGGCCGATGGGCACGAACACGCCGCTCTATCTCGGCGCCGATGGCTCGGCCGGCTTCGCCAGGCCTGCCGCGGCCGGGCACGACGATTATGTCAGCGACCCGGCGCACCCGGTGCCGTTCATCCCGCGCCCGATCGACATGGACGATGGCGCGCAGTGGAAGCCGTGGCTGGTGCATGACCAGCGCTTCGTGTCGGGCCGGCCCGACGTGGCCGAATGGCAGACCGCCGCGCTCGACAAGCCGGTGCACATCATGGGCGCGCCGGAGGTGGACCTCTATGCCGCGACCACCGGCACCGACAGCGACTGGGTGGTCAAGCTGATCGATGTCTATCCCAACGACGTGCCCGAATCCGCCGACCAGGGCGGGCGCCCGTCGATGGCCGGCTATGAACTGCCCATTGGCATCGAGATATTCCGGGGCCGCTATGCGAAAAGCTTTGCCCAGCCCGCCGCGCTCAAGCCGGGGCAGGTGGTGCATTATCACTGGGCCCTGCCCAACGTGAACCACGTGTTCCTGCCCGGTCACAAGCTCAAGGTGCAGGTGCAGTCCACGCTGTTCCCGCTCTATGATCGCAACCCGCAGACTTTCGTGCCCAACATCATGTTTGCCAAGCCGGCCGATTATCGCAAGGCCACGCAAAGCGTGTGGTTTGGCGGCGACAAGGCGAGCGCCGTGGTGCTGCCGGTGGTGGCGGAGTAAGGGTTCGAGGGCGGTGCTGGCCGCCCTTCGACAGGCTCAGGACAGGCCCTTCGACAAGCTCAGGGCGAACGGCTCTTGAACTGGGATTTCCGTTCGGGCTGAGCTTGTCGAAGCCCCTTGCAGGCAAGCGCCGCGCGCGGTCAATCGCCGCGATGGCGCAGGGCGTCGACCAGCAGGGCAAAGGCCGGCGAAGCCTGGCGCCGGCTGGGATAATAGAGGTGATAGCCGGCAAACGGCGGGCACCAGTCTTCCAGCACGCGCACCAGGCTGCCGTCGGCCAGGGCATCGGCGACCAGGCCATCGAGGGTCATGGCCAGGCCCAGGCCCGATTGCGCGGCGCGCACCAGCATGCCCGATCCGGCAAACGTCACCTGTCCTTCCACGCGCACGTTCATCACCCGGCCGTCGCGCTCGAATTCCCAGGCATAGAGCCCGCCGGTGCTGGGCATGCGCAAGTTGATGCAGGTGTGCCGGGCCAGGTCGTGCGGCGTCTGCGGCACCGGATGCCGCGCGAAATAGGACGGCGCGCCCACGCAGGCCATGCGCATCGGCGGGCCGACACGCACGGCGATCATGTCGCGGGCGATTGCCTCGCCCAGGCGAATGCCGGCGTCGAAGCGTTCCTCCACGATATCGACGAAGCCGTTGTTGAGGCTGATTTCGACATGGATGTCGGGATAATCGGGCAGGATCCGCTCCAGCGCCGGCCACAGCACGGTGCGTGCGGCATGCTCCGACGTGGTGATGCGGATCGTGCCGGCGGGCTTGTCGCGCAGCCGGGTGATATCCTCGATGCCATAGTGGATCTGGTCGAGCGCCGGCGCCAGCGTGGCGAGCAGGCGCTCTCCGGCCTGCGTTGTCGCCACGGAGCGCGTCGTGCGGGTGAGCAGGCGGACCCCCAGCTTCTCTTCCAGCTTGCGCATCGCGTGACTAAGAGCCGATTGCGACACCCCCAGACGCGCGGCGGCGCGGGTGAAGCTGCGCTCTTCGGCCAGCGTGGCAAAGGCGGCCAGATCGGCGAGGTCGTTGCGACCGATGGACATGGGTGGAACAGGTCTTTCACAGGCGCACGGCCATGCCGGCGAGTGGGGCAGGCTTGCACCATGCCCCACCCTGGCCCTGGCCGCAAAGGCGGTGTGGTTACAGGCCGGTCATGGCTTCGGCCGCCGGGGTATAGCGCGCGCCCCGGACGGGAATGGCCGCCAGGCTTTGCGCGATGCGAGAGAGTTCCTCGGCGGACAAGACGATGTCGGCCGCGCCCAGGTTTTCCTCCAGCCGGTGCAGCTTGGTCGTGCCGGGAATGGGCACGATGAACGGCCGCTGCGCCAGCAGCCAGGCCAGGGCGATCTGCGCCGGGGTGGCGCCGCGCTCGGCGGCAATCGTCTTGAGCCGCTCGACCAGCGCGAGATTGGCTTGCAGGGCCTCTTGCTGGAAACGGGGCAGGCCGGCGCGGAAATCGCCGCTGGCCATGTCTGCCGTCGACGTGATCGCGCCGGTCAGGAATCCCTTGCCCAGCGGCGAATAGGGCACCAGGCCGATGCCCAGCTCGTCGCAGGCCGCAAGGATGCCGTTGTCTTCCACCTGTCGCGTCCACAGCGAATATTCGTTTTGCAGCACGGCCACCGGCTGCACTGCATGGGCCCGGCGCAGGGTGGCGGCGCTCGGCTCGCTCATGCCGAAATGGCGGACTTTGCCTTCGGCGATCAGATCACGCACGGTGCCGGCCACGTCCTCGATCGGCACCTTGGGATCGACGCGGTGCTGGTAGAACAGATCGAGCGTTTCCACGCGCAGCCGCTTGAGCGAGGCTTCGGCCACGGCGCGGATGCGTTCGGGGCGGCTGTCGACGCCGCGCATGGTGCCGGTGTCAGGGTCGATGTCGAACCCGAACTTGGTGGCGATCACCACCTCGCCCTTGAAGGGCTCCAGGGCTTCGCCCACGGTTTCCTCGTTGGTCCAGGCGCCATAGACTTCGGCCGTGTCGAAGAAGGTCACGCCCCGTTCTACGGCGGCGCGGATCAGCGCGATGCCATCGGCGCGGGGCACGGTTTTGCCATAGCCGAAATCCAGCCCCATGCAGCCAAAGCCGAGGGCGGAAACCACCGGGCCACGCTGGCCCAGGTTGCGTGTGTTCATGGCTGTTCTCCTTGCGATTGCGGTGTCGAAGGCGCTTCTATCGCAAGGTGCTTTGATGCATTAGCCGGTTAAATCGGCATAATCTTATGGCTCTGAATCATCAATAGCCGGCCAATACGCCGATCACGACGGTCAGGGTGCCCAGGCCCGTGGCCATCATCGCCCGCAGTGCCAGCCAGCCGGGGGGCAGCGCCATGACCCGCGCAAGCGCCTTGTCGGCCAGCGGGCTGGCCAGGATCAGCAGGCCCAGCGTCACCAGTTCCGGCCCCGGCCAGGGCGCGCCGACGCACCAGGGCAGCAGCATGGCCCAGCCGACCAGGCTGGGCAGCACGGCCAGCAGGTGAAACCAGGGTGCCTTCACCCCGCCGAGCAGGCCGGCCATCCACCACAGCCCGCCCAGGAACGAGAGGATCAGCGCGGCATAGCAGCAGGCGGCGGCCAGCGCCGTCCAGCGGGCTTCGCCGCCAGACAGCGCCATGAACAGGCAGAACGCCTGGGGCAGGATGCCGGCAAGGCCAAGGACAACAAGCGGGCGGGGCAGGGATGCGATGGACATGGTCCTGAGCAAAGCACTATCGGAGCCAACCCCGGCAAGCTGACCTTTCGACATGCGCGTCACGTTCTGGGCAGGGCATAGGCGATGATCGAATCGCCCAGCTTCGTGCCGAGAGATCCGTGGCCGCCAGCCACGACCACCACGAACTGCCGCCCGCTGGCCGGCGACCGATAGGTCATCGGCGTGGCCTGCGCCCCGGCGGGCAGGCGCGCGCGCCACAGCACGCGGCCGGTGGTGGTGTCATAGGCGCGCAAGTAATAGTCGAGCGAGGCGGCCATGAACGACAGGCCACCGCCGGTCATCATCGGCCCGCCGAGCGAGGGCACGCCCAGCTTGAGCGGGATCGGCAGCGGCGTTTCATCGCGGATCGTGCCATTGGCGTGGCGCCAGGCGACCTTGCCCGTCACCAGGTCGATCCCGGCGACATAGCCCCAGGGCGGCGACTGGCAGGGAAGCCCGAGCCGCGACAGGAACGGCCCCATCGACACCGCATAGGGCGCCCCGGCATTGGGGCTGTTGCCATGTTCGGCCGAGCCACCGCGATCCGAAGCGCCAGACGGGCCACCCTTGCCGCCCTTGGTGCCGGGGCCTTGCGGGATCAGGCGATCGACGAAGGCCATGTAGTTGGGGTGGGCAAAGGCCACCTGGCGCACCGGGTCGATCGCCAGCCCGCCCCAGTCCATCACCCCGAAATTGCCGGGAAAGACCAGCGTGCCGCGCGTGGAAGGCGGGGTGAACGGCCCTTCGTGGCGATAGCGGCGAAAGGCGATGCGGCAGGCCATCTGGTCAAACAGCGTGGCGCCCCACATGTCTGCCTCGCGGATGCGCGGCGGCATCAGCGAAATGGCCGAGACCGGCTGCGTGGGCGAGGTGAAATCGCCCGGCGCCGCGCCACCGGGCACGGGCACTTCGCGCACCGGCTGGATCGGCTGGCCGGTGCGGCGGTCGAGCACGAAGATGTTGCCGGTCTTGGTCGATTGCACCAGCGCGGGCACACGACCTTTTCCGGGAATGGTCAGGTCCACCAGCGCGGGCTGGGCGGGTACGTCCATGTCCCACAGATCGTGGTGCACGGTCTGGAACACCCAGCGTGGGTGGCCGGTCTTGATGTCGAGCGCCAGGATCGAGGTGGCGAAGCGTTCGGTTTCGGGCGTGCGGCGCCCTCCCCACTGGTCGATCGCGCCCATGCCCATCGGCAGGTAGAGCAGGCCGAGGTCTTCGTCGGCCGCAGCCGTGCTCCAACTGTTGGGGGTGGAAGGCACGGGCGGATGGTCAGGCCCGAGCGGCGCGGTGTCTTCCGGGCGGCCGGGATCGAAAGCCCAGACCGGCTTGCCGCTGGCCACGTCGAACGCCTGGATCGCGCCCGAGGGCATGTGGACCGAAGCGTTGTCATAGATCGCGCCACCCACCACGACGAGACCGCGGGTGACCAGCGGGGCCGAGGTGAACTGGAACCAGCCGGGCTGGAGCCCCGGGCCGGTGACGGCAAGGTTGACCGCGCCGCCCTGGCCAAAGCCTGTGCACAGCCGCCCGGTGTGCGCGTCGAGCGCGATCAGGCGGGCGTCGGCCGTGGCCATGATGATGCGCTGCGGGCACGAGCCATCGGCGCTGCGCGTGGCGCCCGGCCAAGTGGCATCGTGATAGGAAACGCCCCGGCAGGTCAGGTGCTGGACATGGGCCGGAACCTTCAGGTGCGGATCGAACCGCCAGCGTACCGCGCCGGTTTCGGCGTCGAGCGCCAGCACCATGTTGTGCGGCGTGCAGGCATAAAGCGTGTCGCCCACCTTGATCGGAGTCAGCTCATAGGTGATTTCTTCGGGGTCACCGGCCCGGCGGGTGTCGCCGGTGTCCACGCGCCAGGCTTGCTTGAGGCCGGTGACATTGGCCGGGGTCAACTGCGCCAGGGGCGACCACTTGGTGCCGGCCCAGGTGTGGCCATAGGCGAGCCAGTCCCCCGCGTCGGTGCCTGCCGCGAGCGCCGGGGCAGGGCCGCGCGCGCCGGGCAGGCTGCCGTCCCATTCATGCGGGCTGCGCGTCATCGCGGCCACGCCGACGGCGCCCGCGAGCAGCAGCGCCAGCGCCAGCGGCCCGGCCTTGCGCCACCAGCCCGGCTGTCCTGCCGGCAGTGCGCGGGTGATCCACGGCATCAGCAGCAGCACGCCGAGAACGAAGATCACGTCGCCGCGCGGGACCAGTGCCCACCAGTCAAGCCCGGTTTCGGCCAAGGCCCAGCCGAGTGTCGCCAGTACCAGCAGGGCAAAGAGGTGGAGCGCAGCCACCTGGCGCCGCCATAGCAGCACGGCGCAGGCCAGCATAGCCAGCCCGGCCAGGCCATGGAACCAGGTGCCGCCCTCGATGGCGAGCCAGGCACCGCCCAGAACCAGCACCACGCCGCACAAGGCCAGAATGATGCTCATGATCGCCAGTGCCGGCGCGGTTTTCCACATGCCCGAAGTTTCCCTGTTCGCGCCGATGGTTATCGCGCGTTCAGGCCCCCAACGAAGCGAAGCGGATGCTGTTCCGCGATCAGGCTGGCACCCTTGTGTATGCGGCGATCCACGCCTCGATGGCCGGGGCGGCCTCGGCTGGCGCATGCAGGCCCAGCTTGCTGCGCCGCCACAGCACGTCCTGCGCGCTGCGCGCCCATTCGTGCTCGACCAGATAGGCGAGTTCGGCAGCGTGCAGACCGCCGCCCAGATCGGGGCCAAGATCCTGGCTGGACCGCGCCTCACCCAGGACAAGCCGCGCTCGCGTGCCATAGGCGCGGGCCAGGCGGCGCAGCAGCGGCAGCGGCAGGCCCGGATAGTCCTGTGTCAGCCGGTCGAGGAAAGCCTCGAAATCGGCAGCCGGAATGTCGCCGCCGGGCAGGGCAGCGCCGCCAGTCCAGGCCGGCCCGGCCTGAGGGAAGAACGGCGCGAGGCGGCCCATGGCATGCTCGGCCAGCTTGCGGAACGTGGTGATCTTGCCGCCGAACACGCTGAGCATCGGCGCCTGCCCCTCGGCCGCATCGAGATCGAGCACATAGTCGCGCGTCACGGCCGAGGCATTGGCAGCGTGATCGTCATAAAGCGGGCGGATGCCGGCATAGCTCCACACCACGTCGGCGGGCGTGACCGCGCGGTCGAAATAGGCCGAGACGGTTTCGCACAGATAGGCGGTTTCGTGTTCGGCAATGCTGGCGTGGGCCGGTGGGCCGGTCCAGGCCTCGTCGGTCGTGCCGACCAGCGTATAGACACCCTCGTAGGGGATGGCGAAAACCACGCGGCGGTCGGGGTTCTGCAACAGGAAGGCATGGTCGCCGGGATAGAGGCGCGGCACCACGATGTGGCTGCCCTTGATCAGCCGCACCCCGCGATCCTGCCGCGCCCCGGCGCTGCGCTGAAGCACGTCCTCCACCCAGGGACCAGCGGCGTTGACCAGGGCACGGGCTTCCACCACGCGCTCTTCCCCCTGGTGCGCGATGGTGGCCTGCCACAGTGGGCCGGAGCGCCGGGCGGAGACCAGGCGGGTGCGGGTTTCGATCCGTGCCCCGCGCGCGGCCGCGTCCATCGCGTTGAGCACGACCAGGCGGCTGTCTTCCACCCAGCAGTCGGAATAGACGAATGCCTTGCGTGCGGCGGGCTTGACTCCCTCGCCCAGCGGCGAGCGGGCGAGATCGACGGTCTGCGTGGCGGGCAGGGCCTTGCGCCCGCCGATGTGATCGTAAAGGAACAGGCCCAGGCGCACCATCCACGCCGGGCGCGGCGAATGCAGTTGCGGCAGCACGAAGCGCAGCGGCCAGATGATGTGCGGCGCCATGCCGAGCAGCCGCTCGCGCTCGATCAGCGCCTCGCGCACCAGGCGGAATTCGCCATATTCCAGATAGCGCAGCCCGCCGTGGATCAGCTTGGTGCTCGCGGCCGAGGTATGGCTGGCCAGGTCTTCCTGCTCCACCAGCAGCACGGACAGGCCACGTCCGGCCGCGTCGCGGGCGATTCCGGCGCCATTGATGCCGCCGCCCACCACGAGAAGGTCATAAGCGCCGGTTGCCTGCGAGGTCGTCATGCGTCTTTCCTGCCGCAGTTGCTCTTGCCAGCCAAGAAGGATGACATGAAAGCAAAGGCAAATGCCTATACGAGATAGGGCAATGAGCCGGATGGCGCATAGCATCCCCTTGGGGAAAGAACAGGCAAGAGCAAGGAGGATCATGACGCAGGCAACCCACGTCCTGGCCATCGACCAGGGCACGACATCGACCCGGGCCATCGTGTTCGATCGGGCCGCCCGTGCCGTGGCCACGGCGCAGGCCGAATTTGCCCAGCACTATCCTGAGCCGGGCTGGGTGGAGCACGATCCCGAAGACATCTGGCGCGATTGCCTGGCGACGGCGCGCGGGGCGCTGGCGAAAGCCGGCGTGGGCGCAGCGCAGATCGCCGCGATCGGCGTGACCAACCAGCGCGAGACCGTGGTGGTGTGGGACCGCGCCACGGGCGCCCCGATCCATCGCGCCATCGTCTGGCAGGATCGCCGCACCGCCGAAACGTGCCTGGCGCTTCGCCAGGATGGCATGGGCGAGCTGGTTTCCGCGCGCACCGGCCTGGTCCTCGATCCCTATTTCTCGGGCACCAAGCTGGCCTGGATTCTCGACCATGTGCCCGGCGCCCGCGCGCGGGCGGAGCGGGGCGAGCTGGCCTTCGGCACGATCGACTGCTTCCTGCTGTGGCGCCTGACCGGCGGGCAGGTGCACGCCACCGACGTGACCAACGCCGCGCGCACCATGCTCTATGACATCCACCGCCAGGCCTGGGACGAAGACCTGTGCCGCCTGCTGCGTGTGCCGATGGCGATCCTGCCGCAAGTGCACGACAATGCCCATGTCTTCGGCACGACCGCGCCGGGGCTGTTCGAGGCGGCCATTCCCATCGCCGGCATGGCCGGAGACCAGCAGGCCGCGCTGTTCGGCCAGGCCTGCTTCGCGGCGGGGCAGGCCAAGTCGACGTATGGCACGGGCTGCTTCATGCTGCTCAACACCGGGGAAACCGCGTTCACCTCGCGCAGCGGCCTGCTGACTACGCCGGCCTGCCGGATCGACGGGCGGATGACCTATGCGCTGGAAGGCTCGATCTTCGTGGCTGGCGCGGCGGTCAAATGGCTGCGCGACGGCATCGGCGTGATCACCCATGCCCGCGATACCAACGACATGGCGACCCAAGTGCCCGACAGCCACGGCGTCTACATGGTTCCCGCCTTTGCCGGGCTGGGCGCGCCCTATTGGGACCCGGATGCGCGCGGGGCGATCTTTGGCCTGACGCTCGGCAGCACCCAGGCGCACCTCGCCCGCGCCGCGCTGGAGGCGGTGGGCTACCAGACGCTGGACCTCGCCCGCACGATGGAGGCCGATGGCGCGCGTTATCCCGCTGCGCTGCGCGTGGATGGCGGCATGGCGGCCAACGACTGGCTGTGCCAGTTTCTGGCAGACCTGCTGGAAACTCCGGTGGAGCGGCCCGCGCATCTCGAAACCACCGCGCTGGGGGCGGCATTCTTTGCCGGGCTGGCCACCGGGTTCTGGTCGGGCCAGGCGGAACTGGCGGCCACCTGGGCATGCAGCCGCCGGTTCGTGCCGGCCATGGCGGCGGCGCGGCGCGACACGCTGGTGGCCGGCTGGCGTGATGCCGTGGCGCGCACCTTGTCGCGGCCGGCGGCGTGAAACGGGCGCTGATCGGGCTCGCCCTGGCGCTCTCCGCGCCGGTTGCCCCTGCTGTGCCCGCGCCCGCGCTGCTTCCCGCCGAGCCGGGCCTGCCCGAACTCGCCGCGCCGGGTGCGTTCACGCCGGGCACGATGACGCGCACGATCGTGGCGGCAGACCAGCTCGATGCCGCCGCCTCGGTTGCGGCGGGGCAGGTGGTGCGCGGCACTCGCACGCTGCCGCTGCGCATCTGGTATCCGGCGCGCGCCGCTGCCGCGGCCTCGCGCGTGACTTATGCCGCCAGTCTCACCGCCGAGCCGCCGCACCCGCCGGTGCACTTCACCATTGCCGGCAGCGCCGTGGCCGATGCGCCGCCGGCCGGGCAGGGCTTCCCGCTGGTGGTCCTCTCGCATGGGTTCGACAACGATCCGGCGATGCTGCGCTGGCTGGGCGAGAACCTGGCGAGCAAGGGCTATGTCGTGGTGGCAATGGCGCATCATGATGGCCCGATCACCGATCCGCGCCAGGCCCTGCCGATGATGCTGCGCCGCCCGCTGGACATTGCCCTGACGCTGCAACGCCTGCGCGCCGGCCTGCTCGGCCCGCTGGCGGATACCCGCGCGGTGGCGCTGGTCGGCTATTCGTTCGGCGGTTATGGCGTGCTGACGGCGGCGGGCGCGCGGCTCGATGCCACCGGGCCATGGCTGGCCCGCCTGCCGGCTGCCTTGCGCACGGCCTATGCCGGCGATGGACCGGCGGCTGCCGACCTGCGCGTGCCCGGCGTGGCGGCGGTCGTGGCGATTTCCCCGGCGGGCGGCGGCGCGGCCACGGCCTGGGGTGCGGGGCTGGGCCAGCTTCACGCCCCGCTGCTGGTGCTGGCCGGCACCGCCGATCGCACGGTCGGCTATGACCCTGGCCCGGCCAGCCTGTTTGCCGCCGCCACCAGCAGCGATCGCACATTGCTCACGTTCGAGGGTGCCGGACACGCGCTGGGCACCGATCCTGCCCCGCCGCAGATGCGCCAGGCGCTGTGGGACATGGACTGGTTCGAGGATCCGGTCTGGCGCAAGGCGCGCCTCAACGGCATCAGCCTGCATTTCATCACCGCGTTCCTGGGCCTGCACTTGCGCCACGATGCGGCGATGCAGGCCTATCTGTCGGTGCCGCAGGAGCGCTCCGACGGCGCCGCGTGGAAAGGCGCCGAAACGCCCTATGCCGCCGTCAGCCAGGGGGGCGACAACCCGACGTGGAAGGGCTTTGTCCGCAACCATCAGAACGGCCTGATCCTGCGCCATCTCGCGCCCATGCCATGAGCATAGACCGGGCCAAGGCGCTGCTGAGCCAAGACCCGGCGACCGCGCGCGACCTGGCGCTGGCTGCGGGTCCGGGGGCAGAGGCATGCTTCGTGGCGGCGGCGGCCACGCGTCGCTGCGGCGATGCGGCCGGGGCGCTGCGCCTGCTGGCACGCCTGCCTGCGTCGCGCGCCTGGGGTATCGCCTATGAACGCGGCGCCGCCCACGCCATGCTGGGAGAGGCGAGCGCGGCGCTGGCGGCGCTGGACCTGGCCCACCGCCTCAACCCGCAGTCGGCCGTGGCGGCCCACGCCCTCGCCGCGCAGACGACGCTGCTGGGAGAGCCATTGCCTACCGCCCTGGCCCAGGCCCGTGCGCAGGTTCTGGCGCAGGCATCTACGCTGACCGGCATCGACCGTACCGATCCGTGCTGGCTGCACCTGTTGGGCCAGGCCAACCTTGCCGAGGGCAACCTCGACGCCGCCGAAGCGCTGTGGCAAGCCGCACTGAATCGTGCACCGGCCTTCGACGCTGCCGCGCTCGACCTTGCCATGCTGTACGAACGGCAGCAGCGTGGGCCGGAAGCGCAAGGCTTGGTCGCGCCGCTGGTGGCGCGCCATCCCGGCAACGCCGCGCTGCATGGCCTGCACGCGGCAACACTGCTTCACGCTGGTAAGGTGGAGGCGGCACTGGCCGCGTTCGACGCCGCGCTGGCACTCGCCCCGCAGGACGCCGGGCTGTGGCATGCGCGCGGCCATGCGCTTGCCGCTGCGGGAGACGCGGACGGTGCGATCCGTGCCTATCGCCAGGCGCTGGCCCTGCGACCCGATCAGGCCGAGCCCTGGTGGAGCCTGGCCAATCTCAAGACCTTCCGCTTTTCGCCGGAAGACCGCGTTGCGATGGAAGCGGCGCTGGCCGATCCCGGCCTCCTGCCGGGGCAGGCCGCGCACCTGCATTTCGCGCTCGGCCGGGCACGGCTCGATGCCGCCGAAGCGGAGCCCGCGATGGCCCATTTCCACCGCGCCAATGCGCTGCGCCGCGCGCAAGTGCCATTCGACATTGCCGCGCACGAGGCGTTCGTGGCCGGCACCATCGCCACCTGCACGCCCGCGTTCCTAGCTGCGCGGGCGGACTGGGGTGATCCACGCGAAGGGCCGGTGTTCCTCGTCGGCCTGCCGCGCAGCGGCTCCACGCTGGTCGAGCAGATCCTGGCCAGCCACCCGGCGGTGGAGGGGCTTTCCGAACTGGCTGATTTCACTCTGCTGGCGCGGCAATGGACCGGCCGCCTGATCCGCGAGGGCCGCGCCCATGATCGGGTCTCGGCGCTGGCCGCCATGCGCGCCGACGAGGCGCGGGCCCTGGGCGAGGCCTATCTGGCGCGGGTGGCGCGGCTGCGGCAGACCGACCGGCCGCTGTTCGTGGACAAGGCGCCGGGCAACCTGCTGAACCTGCCGCTGATCCGCCTGGCTCTGCCGGGCGCGCGCATCATCCACGTACGGCGCGATCCGATGGCTTGCGCTTTTTCGCTTTATACCCAGGATTTCGCCGCCGGGCAGGGCTACAGCTATGATCTTGTCACGCTGGGCCGCTATTGTCGCCGCGCGGCGGAGCTGGCCGCGCACCTGCATGAGGCCATGCCCCAAGCGATGATGTCGGTTGCCTATGAAGATGTGGTGGACGATCTGGAAGGCCAGGTGCGGCGCCTGCTGGCGCACTGCAACCTGCCCTTCGCGCCCGAAACGCTGCGCTTCCATGAAAACCCGCGCGCCGTCCGCACGATCAGCGCGCAGCAGGTGCGCCAGCCGCTGCACCGCCAGGGCCTGGCGCGCTGGCAGGCCTGCGCGCCGTGGCTTGGCCCGCTGGCCGAGGCATTGTTAACGGGGGATGACAAAATCCGATGAGCGCATGCGATTAACACAGTTGTTGCCGGCCAGCTTGGTGCGAAGCTGGCATGGCTCACAGACGAGTACCGGCCCACGCGGCCGAGCGGGTGGCGAGCGCCCGCACGGGGAGTCAAATCAAATAGTGCGAGGGGTATAATGAACAATCGTGAACTCCTGACCGCCATGCACCGTGCGCGCCTGGCCGCCCGGCTTCTGGCAACAACGGCCATCCTGTCGTCCGCCGCGCTGGCCGCGGCACCCGCCCTGGCCGAGGACCAGGCATCGCAGCCAAGCGGCAAGATCGAGGATATCGTCGTCACCGCCAGCCGTTCCGGCGCGGAATCCGTCCAGAAAGTGCCGATCGCCATTTCGGTGGTGAATGTCGACACGATCACCAAGTCGGGCCAGGGCAACCTGTCTGACCTGCAACGCTTCGTGCCGTCGCTGTCGATCACCGAAAGTGCGCCGGGCTTCAACAAGTTCAACATGCGCGGCCTGTCCACCGGCGGCTATCGCACGTCCGACACCTCGGACCGCCCGCTGGTGGCGGTCTATCTCGATGACACGCCGATTTCGGTGCAGGGCCAGACCCCCGATCTCAAGGTCTATGACCTGGAGCGCGTGGAAGTGCTGCGCGGGCCGCAGGGCACGCTCTATGGCGCCGGTTCGATGGCCGGCACGGTCCGTTTCGTCACGGCCAAGCCCCGCGCCGACGAAGTCTCCGGCTCGATCGAAGGCACGGCTGCCACCACCGAACATGGCGCGGCCAGCGGCAGCGTGCGCGGCATGGTCAACCTGCCCTTGGTGAAAGACCAGTTGGCCGTGCGCGCCAATGTCTACATCGGCCGCGACGGCGGGTTCATCGACAATGTCGGCGCCTATGCCGGGCAGAACCGCAACAGCAACACCACCGAGCAGGCCCGCGTCGCCCTGCGCTGGACGCCCAGCACGGCCTTCACGTTCGACGCCGCGTTCACGTATGAACACAGCAAGGCCAACGGCCTCAACACCGGCATGAGCGGCCTGGCGGACTACACCACGTTCACCAATGGCCCGGAAGGCACCAGCGACAAGTTCCGCCTCTACCAAGCCTCGGCTGACTATGACCTGGGCGGCGTGCACCTGATCGTCAGCGGCGCGCACACCGATCGCGACGTGGGCTATCTGGCCAGCACCGAGCCGACGATCGGCTATTTCTTCCAGGACTACAGCGGCGGCACCCTGCCGGTCAGCAGCACGACCTATCCGCTCTACAAGGCGCCCACCAGCTTCGATCCGGCGGTCAGCAAGCTGATCCCCTACGAACAGTACATGATCAACCAAAAGATCAAGGACACCATGCTGGAAGCGCGCCTGGCGTCCGACAGCACCGGCCCGCTCAAGTGGACCGCCGGCGTGTTCTATGAAAAGCAGATCCGCCACCTGGTGCAGGACATTCCCGTCGCCGGGTTCGATACGCTGTCGTACATGAACTATTTCTACGGCCCGTTCCCGCAGACGGCCAATGGCCTCTACGATTCCAAGGCGGTGGACAAGGCCTTCAATTCCAACGACATCTTCTCCGGCCTTCAGGACACGAACGAGCATCAGTTCGCCGCCTATGCCGATGCCACCTGGCACATCACCGACAAGCTCGACCTGTCGGGGGGCCTGCGCTACTTCAACTTCAAGGAAAAGTACTACCTGTTTGAAAGCGGCGTCTATGGCGTGATCAACCACGTGCCGCTGGAACAGAACGCCACGCTCAAGTCCAACGGCGTGAACCCGCGCGCAAACCTGTCGTACAAGGCCAGCCAGGACTTCATGGTCTATGCCGAAGTGGCCAAGGGCTTCCGCTATGGCGGTGCCAACCAGCCGGTGCCGATCGGTGACAGCGGCATTTCGCAGACCTGCAAGAACAACCTCGCGTCCTACGGCTACAGCTCGGCGCCCAACACGTTCGGGCCGGACAAGCTGTGGAACTACACCATCGGCGAAAAGGCGCGCCTGGCCGATGGCAAGGTGACGTTCAACGCCAGTGCGTTCTGGATCGACTGGAGCGACGTGCAGACGCGCCTGCTGCTCGACTGCTCGTATTTCTTCACCGACAACAAGGGCAAGATCCGCTCCAAGGGCCTGGAGCTGGAAACCACGGTCAAGCTCAGCCCCGAACTCACCTTCTCGGGCTTTGCCTCCTACACCGACTCTCGCGCGAACGGGAACATCCCGACCGTCGGCGCCTTTGACGGCAACCGCACGCCCTACTTCCCGCAATGGACCGCGTCGGCCTCGCTGTTCTACGATCGCATGATCGGCACCGACCAGGCGATCCACATCCGCGCCAGCTATCAGTACCAGGGGGATCAGTTCACCACCTTCAACCCCTACAAGACCAAGATCACCAACGGCCAGTTGGTGACCGATGGCCTCAGCGCGACCTATGCGCGCATTCCCGAACAGAACAATGTCAGCGCCTCGATCAGCTATGACATTGGCCGCATCGAAATCGGCCTGTTCGGCAACAACCTGGTCAACGGCGTGAAATACGTCGATGTGGCGCGGGCGACCTATTACAAGGTCTATCAACCCGGCGACCGCATCGCCTGGGCGCGCCCCCGCACCATCGGTGTGCGCGCACGCTATACATTCTGATCTTTTTCCAGGGTCAAACCGACGGGGCGGGAAGCACACGCTTTCCGCCCCGTTGTGTTTGGCAAGGGCCGATGCGCTGGAGCGGCAACAGATGGAGCCCTTGTTCACGCCCCACCGCCTGCCGCCTCACGACGCCTGGAAATAGGCGGCGCACATGCGCGCCAGTTCGCGCTTGAGCACGTTCCAGTCGTAGTTGGTCACCGACTCGCTGCTGGAGCCCAGGCTCAGTTCGCGGGCAAGGGTGGCGAAGATGATGTGGTGGGCGGCCTTGGCGCAGACTTCCGGGTCGGGCACGGCGAAATCTCCGCGATAGGCCATGAAGGCGGCGACGGCCTTGGCCTCTGCATTGTTGGCCGTGCGCTTGCCCAGCAGCGAAATGGGCGGATCGTGCTCGGCCCGCATCATCGTCAGGCGCAGCAGCGGGGCGTTGTGGCGCAACACTTCGGCATAGGCTTCGACATAGCGCGGCACGAATTCCTGGAGCGTCGCGCAGCTTGCGGCCAATTCGGCCAGCATCGCGTCTTCCTGTTCGGCCAGGGTCTGCGTCGCCTGGTAGAGCACCGCGCGCACCAGGCTGTCCTTGTTTTCAAAGCGCAGGTAGATCGAACCGATCGAGACCTTGCCCCGGCTGCTCACTTCCTGAAGCGTGAAATCCTCGTTGCCGCGTTCCAGCATCAGGGTGCGGGCAGTGGCCAGCATGCGTTCGAGCGAAGCCTTGCTGCGGCCCTGGAGTGGGACGCGGCCGAGGCTTTCGAGCGAGAATTCGGTGGCGTCCGCCGTGGCGGACATGTCCTGCGACATCAAGGCAACCCCATGCTGGCGCCGGCCGACACGACCGGGCTTGTCCCCGGGCCATAGAGCCAATTGGCGCCTGCGCCAACATGCCAGTCACACCCCTGCCACAATCCCGGCCGGGGCCAGAGCAGCTCAGGCGGGCAGCGGCATGGGCTGCCGCCGCATGGCTAGCAGCGCGCCCATGGCGGCAGCGACAAGGGCAATGGCTCCGGCGGCGAGGAATGCCATCTGCATCGAGCCGAGCGTGCGGGCGGCCAAGCCGACCAGGATCGGCGACACCGCCTGGCCCAGGAAGAAGCAACTGGTCCACACCCCCATGCCGCGCCCGCGATGGCGGAACGAGAACTTGGTCTGCGACCAGGCAATCAGCGCCGGAACCGCCATGCCCGCGCCGGTCTGTTGCAGCACCAGCGCCACCTGCATCTGCACCACGTTGTGCGCCAGGCCCACGCCGCCCAGGCCAAGCGCGAAGAACAGCAGGAAAGTGGCGATCTGCACGGCGTTGCTGTAGCGCGAAACGATGCGGAACAGGATCGAGCCGGCCAGGATGAAGAAGCTGGGCACGAACGTGGCCTTGCTCACTGCCATCGGATTGGTCACGCCCACTTCGGCCCAGGCGATGCTGCCGTTCACGATGAACACGTAATAGAGCATCGAGCAGAACAGCGTGAGGCTGCCCACCAGGATGGCGGTCGCCATCGGAAAGCGCTCGTCCGACGCGGCGGTGGCCGCCGCGGGCCCCACCGTGGCGGCCTGCTGATCGGGGTGGCGCGGTTCGAAGATGCACAGATACATCGCCACGAAAATCGGCAGGGCGACGAGATAGACCAGGAAGCTGCCGTTCCAGCGCCAGGCCGCCACGGCGGCGACGAGCAGGAACACCAGCGACTGGAACAGCGGGCCGACCAGGCCTTGCAGCATCAGCCAGGTGCGGCGCTCGCCATCTTCCCAATAGTCCGCAATCAGAGTGTTCACGATGGTCAGGATGCCCGCTTCGCATACGCCGAGCAGCAGGCGCGAGGCGAAGATCACGTCAAGGTTTTCGAGGAAGAACGGCAACGTGCCGACAATGCCGTAGAAGAACGTGCAGGCCAGCAGCAGCGGACGGCGGCCGAATCGATCCACGAACAGCCCGGCAAACGGCGCCAGCACGGCGATGGCATAGCCCGGTGCGGTCACCATCGCCGGCACGCGGATCGCCGCGTCGGGCACGTCCTTGAAATGCTGGATGATCGCCGCGACCACCGGGAACATCGCGATGATCGCGAAGACCGGCAGGAAGCCGGCCACGATCATCGTCGCGCCTTGCGGTTTGAGCGTGAGCGAGGCGTAAAACTTGCGGGCAAGCTGCATGCGATATTCTCCCGTCGGGGCCGTTCAGCCGCGGCCGTTCCTGCTTGACGGCAGGTGCCCTATCAAACTAGAATCAGTATTACAAACGAAACCGCGTGGGGAGAGTGTGTTGCGACGTCTGAGGATGGGCATGATCGGTGGCGGGCCCGGCGCGTTCATCGGCCCGGTGCATCGCTATGCAGCGGAAATGGACCGTGAGATCGAACTGGTCGCCGGGGTCTTTTCCAGCGACGCCGGGCGCAGCCTGGCTGCCGCCGATGCCTATCGCACCGATCCCGCGCGCGCCTATCCCACGCTGGAGGCGATGTTTGCTGCCGAACGGGCGCGGCCGGACGGCATCGATTTCGTCACGATCGTCTCGCCCAACCACCACCACCTGCCCGCCGCGCGCGCCGCACTCGCCGCGGGCCTGCCGGTGATGACCGACAAGCCGCTGACCGCCACGCTGGCGCAGGCGCACGAACTGGCCGGGCTGGTGCGCGCGGCCGGCCTGCCGTTCGGCGTGACTTATACCTATTCCGGCTATCCCCTGGTGCGCGAGGCGCGTGCCCGCATCGCGGCCGGGGCGCTGGGCGCGATCCGCAAGATCGTGGTGGAGTATCCGCAAGGCTGGCTGGCCGGGGAAGCGGTGGGCAAGCAGGCGGAATGGCGGGTAGACCCCGCACGCGCCGGGCTGGGCGGCTGCATCGGCGACATCGGCGTTCATGCATTTCACCTGGCTGAATTCATCAGCGGGTTGAAAGTCACCCATTTGCTGGCCGATCTCGGCGCGGTTGTGCCCGGCCGGGCGCTGGACGATGATTGCACTGTGCTGCTGCGGTTCGCCGGTGCTGACGGTAGCGCCGCGCGCGGCGTGCTGTTGGCGAGCCAGATCGAAGTGGGCGAGCGCAACGGCTTGCGCATCCGCCTCTATGGCGAGAAGGGTGGGCTGACCTGGCGCCAAGAAACGCCCAACGCGCTGGAATGGGCGACCCTCGATGGCCGCCACGAGATCGTCCATGCCGGGGGCGGCCTGCTCGGCCCCGATGCCCTGGCGCGCACGCGCACCCCGGCGGGCCACCCCGAGGGCTATCTGGAGGCCTTTGCCAATCTCTATCGCGATTTCGCTGCCAAGCTGCGGGGTGAGCCGGCCCCGCTGCTGCCCGGATTGGACGATGGCCTGCGCGGCATGGCCTTCATCGCCACCGCTGTGGAAGCCAGCCGCGCGGGTGCCGGCTGGGTACCCCTGACTGTCTGACGCATACCGTTTCAAGGAGGCTTTGGCCATGAAGACCATCAAGGGACCGGGCGTGTTCCTGGCCCAGTTCGCGGGCGATGCCGCGCCGTTCAACAGCCTGGACGCGATCGGCAGCTACATGGCCGGGCTTGGCTACAAGGGCGTGCAGATTCCCAGTTGGGACAAGCGCCTGTTCGATCTGGACCTGGCGGCGGAAAGCCAGATCTATTGCGACGAGGTCACCGGCCTGCTGGCCGACAAGGGCCTGGCGATCACCGAGCTGTCCACCCATCTCCAGGGCCAGCTCGTGGCGGTGCATCCCGCGTTCGACGCGCAGTTCGATGCCTTTGCCCCGGCCGCGGTGCACGGCAATCCCGCCGCGCGCCAGGCCTGGGCCGTCGAGCAGGTGAAGAAAGCAGCGGTGGCCAGCCGGCGCCTGGGCCTTGCTGCCCATGCCACGTTTTCTGGCGCGCTGGCCTGGCCCTATTTCTATCCCTGGCCAGCGCGCCCGGCGGGCCTGGTCGAAGATGCGTTCGACGAACTGGCGCGGCGCTGGCGACCGATCCTGGATGTGTTCGACGAAAACGGCGTCGACGCCGCCTATGAAATCCACCCCGGCGAAGACCTCCACGATGGCGCCACCTTCGAGATGTTCCTCGATCGCGTCGGCCATCATCCGCGCGCCACGATCCTCTATGATCCCAGCCATTTCGTGCTGCAATGCCTGGATTACCTGGCCTATATCGACATCTATCACGAGCGCATCCGCTGCTTCCACGTCAAGGATGCCGAATTCCGGCCCAACGGCCGCAGCGGGGTCTATGGCGGCTATCAGGGCTGGGGCGATCGGCCGGGCCGCTTCCGTAGCCTGGGCGACGGGCAGGTCGATTTCCCGGCGATCTTTGCCAAGATGGCGCAGTACGACTTTCCCGGCTGGGCCGTGCTGGAATGGGAATGCGCCCTCAAGCATCCCGAGCAGGGCGCGGCCGAGGGGGCGCCGTTCATCGCCCGCCATATCATCCGCGTGACCGAGCATGCGTTCGACGACTTTGCCGCCGGTGGGGCCGATCGTGCGCTCAATCGCAAGCTGATGGGGATATGAAGTTCCCATCGGCGCCGCATGGCCAAATGATCACTTGACAGTTCATAAATAGAATAACAATTCGTCTTTTAAATTGGCCCGGTGCACAAGGGGCCACGTCAAAGCGAGGATGCATGACCGAAACCGCCGACATGGGATGGCAGCGCCGTGATTTCCTGGCCGGGCTTGCCCTGCTCGGGCTGGCCGTTGGCCCGGCGGCCGCCGTGGTGGCCGCCACCAAGGCATCTGCGGCCAGCCAGCCAGCGCAGCAGGCCCTGATGCGCGATGTGGCGCAGATCGTCATCCCGCGCACGGATACGGCGGGCGCGGGCGATGTCGGCGCGGGCAGTTTCGTGTTGCTGGCACTCGAGCACGGGCTGGAAAACGCGCACAAGCCGGTGACGGAACCGGCACTGGCGGGCTTTGCCGGTGCCGATGGGCGGTTCGATCATCCCCGCTGGCTGGCGCAGGAACTGGACCGCCGCACCGGTGGCGATTTTGCCCGTGCTGCCCCTGCTGCGCGCCGGGCGGCGGTGGCCGGGCTTGACCGCGATGCCTTTGCCCAGGTGCCTACCGCGCAGCCCTGGCACACGATCAAGAACCTCATCCTGATCGGTTACTACACCTCCGAAGTCGGCGGATCGCAGGAACTCCAGTACGAGCTGGTGCCCACGCGCTTCGATCCCGACCTGCCGATGACGCCGGCCACGCGCGCCTATTCGAGCGACTGGACGGCAATCGACTTCGGCTGACCGCGGTGCCGCGCGAAAAGCGGTGCGATACCAAGAATTTGACGGACAGGATTTTCCCATGGATTTCGACGCGATTGTGGTGGGCTCGGGCATCACCGGCGGCTGGGCGGCCAAGGAGCTGACGCAAGCCGGGCTCAAGGTGCTGATGATCGAGCGCGGCCG
Source organism: Novosphingobium pokkalii (assembly GCF_014652855.1). GTDB lineage: Bacteria > Pseudomonadota > Alphaproteobacteria > Sphingomonadales > Sphingomonadaceae > Novosphingobium > Novosphingobium pokkalii. The sequence goes on along the minus strand of NZ_BMZP01000009.1, from coordinate 37,561 downwards.
CGAAATCCGCCACCAGCAGGACTATGACACCGAAACCAAGGCGCCCTGGGACATGCCGTTTCGCGGGCAGGGCGATACCGCGCTCTACGAACGCGAATACCCGGTGCAGATGCTCAACCGCCATTTCACCGAGTTTACCGAGGGCCACTTCGTCAACGACGCGCAGAACCCCTACCAGACCACGGACGATACCGATTTCACCTGGTTCCGCAGCTATCAACTCGGCGGCCGCTCGCTGACCTGGGGGCGCCAGTGCTATCGCTGGTCTGACTATGACTTTGGCGCCAATGCGCGCGACGGGCACGGGACGGACTGGCCGATCCGCTATGCCGACTTGGCCCCGTGGTATGACAAGGTGGAAAGCTTTGTCGGCGTATCCGGGGCGAAGGAAGGCCTTGCGCAATTGCCCGATGGCCAGTTCCAGCCGCCTATGGCGCTCAACGTGGTGGAGCAGCACACCCGCGCCGAGATCGCCAAGCGCTGGCCCGAGCGGTGCCTGACCATCGGCCGCACGGCCAACCTGACCGAAGGCAAGCCGGACGAAGGGCGCGCGCCTTGCCAGTATCGCTCGATCTGCGCGCGCGGCTGCTCGTTCGGTGCCTATTTCTCCACCCAGTCCAGCACCCTGCCGGCAGCGACGGCGACCGGCAACCTGACCGTGATCACCGACGCGGTGGTCGAAGCGGTGGACTATGACCCCGCCACGCGGCGGGCGCGCGGCGTGCGCTATTTCGACACCAAGACCCGCACCCACAAGACCGCCAGCGCGCGGCTGGTGTTCCTGAACGCCGGCGCATTCAATTCGGTGCACGTGCTGCTCAATTCCGCCAACGAGGCCATGCCGCAGGGCCTGGCCAATTCCAGCGGCGTGCTGGGCACCCATATCATGGACCATGCCAACACCTTGTCGGCAGCAGCGATCATGCCGGGTTTCGAGCGGCACACCACGTTCGGCAACCGCCCAACCGGGATCGTCATCCCGCGCTATCGCAACATGGACCGCATGGATGGCATCGGCCACACGCGCGGCTTCTCGTTCCAGGGCGGTGCGCTGCAAAGCACCTGGACCCAGGGCAAGCGGCTGGAAGGCGTGGGCGAAGACTACAAGGCCACGCTGCGCCGCCCCGGCCCGTGGCGCATGGTGCTGGTGGCCTTTGCCGATTGCGTGCCGCGCGCCAGCAACCGCCTGACACTCGACCGCAGCAAGACCGACGCCAATGGCCTGCCGCAGCTCAAGATCGAATTCGCATATGGCGCGGAAGAACATGCCGCGCTGGCGCAGGCCAAGGTCGAAGCCGCCGAAATGCTCACGGCGGCCGGTGGCCAGGTGATCATGGGCTTTGACCGGCCGGGCGCGGGCGGCAGTTCCATTCACGAAATGGGCGGCGCGCGCATGGGCCGCGATCCCAAGACCAGCGTGCTCAACCAGTGGAGCCAGGCGCATGACGTGGCCAACCTGTTCGTCACCGACGGCGCGCAGATGAGTTCCTCGGCCTGCCAGAACCCGTCGCTGACCTATATGGCCCTCACCGCGCGGGCGGCCGATGCCGCCCTATCGATGCTGCGCGAAGGCAAGATCTGATCGTGCGCGATCCCCAAAGCCTGACGCACCGGCAGAAGACGCTTGCCCTGGTGACGCTGATCATCGCCCTGGTGCTGGAGATCGTCGACATGACGATCGTCAACACCGCGCTGCCGGCGATCAAGGCGAGCCTGGGCGCCGATGCGCAGGCCTCGCAATGGATCGTGGCGGGCTATTCGCTGGCCTTTGCCGTGCTGCTGATGGCCGGCGGGCGGCTGGGCGACACGTTCGGCTATCGCCGCATGTTCCTGTTGGGGGTGACCGGGTTCACTCTGGCATCGGCGGCCTGCGGGCTGGCCCATACCGGCACGGCGCTGGTCGCCGCGCGCCTGTTGCAGGGCGCGACCGGGGCGGTGATGGCGCCCCAGGCGATGGCCATGGTCCAGGTCATGTTCGCGCCGCTGGAGCGGGTTTCGCGCATGGCGCTGTTCGGCGTGATCGGCGGCCTTGCCGCGATTGCCGGGCCGGTGCTGGGCGGCATCCTGATCGAGGCCAACCTGTTCGAGCTGGGCTGGCGCGTGGTGTTCCTGATCAACCTGCCGGTGGGCATCGGCGCGGTGATCGCCGGCCTGCTGTTCCTGCCCGAGGCGCGCTCTGGCCGGCCGGCGGGCTATGACATCGTGGGCATGGTGCTGTTCGGCCTGGCCATGGCCGCGCTGCTCCACCCGCTGATCGGCGCGGCGGAAAGTGGGCAGGTGGGTGGCGCACTGTGGCCACTGCTGGCCGTGGCGCCGCTTGGCGCGCTGGCCTGGCGCCACGCCGGCCAGCGCGTGCGCGCGGGCAAGCCGGCGCTGTTCGATCCGGCGCTGTTCACCATTGCCAGCTTTCGCCAGGGCCTGGCGCTGTCGATCGTGTTCGGCGCGGTGGGATCGGGCTTCCTGCTGGTGTTTGCCTTTGCCATGCAGGCCGAACGCGGCCAGACGCCGCTGTTCACCGGCCTGCTGCACATGCCCTATGGCCTGGGCGCGATGTTCGGCATCGGGGTGATGAGCCGCAACCTGCTGCCCAGGCTGGGCCGCTGGGTGCTGGTGATGGGCGCGGGCGTGATGCTGCCGGCCACGGCGCTGGTGCTGTGGGGAATCACGGCGGTGCACCTGCCCTGGCTGGTTGTCGGCCTGGCCCTGATGCTGGCGGGTGCGGGCATGGGGATGACGGCAGGCTGCCTGGGGCCGGTGGTGGTCTCGCGCGTGGAGCGCGACCATGCCGGGGCGGCCAGCGCCTTGCTCAAGACCAGCCAGCAGTTTGGCGCTGCGCTCGGCGTGGCCCTGGTCGGCAGCCTCTATTTCGCCGCCGGATCGCGCCATTTCGCGCCTCCGGCGCTGGCCGCGCTGGCGGTGATCGCCACGCTCCAGGTGCTGTGCATGGGCGTGGCCTGGCGCCTGCCGCACAAGCTGTTTGACTGAACCGGAAGGCGGCACGGGCCATTCCCGCGCCGCCTTCCGAGGGTATCAGCCCTGCGGTTCGAGCGTGGCGAGCGTCACGTCGTTGCTGTGCATCGGGACTTCGCGCACCAGGGTGCCATCGGCGCCGACGGTGACGGTCTCTGTCGTTTCAGGCTTGTCCTGCGCCTGGGCCTGGAGGCTGGCCAGTTGTGCCGGGGTCAGCTTTTCCGGCGCACCCATGTCGATATAAGCGGAATAGGCATCGTTGGCACGATAGCCGGTGCGGCGCAGGGTGTAGCGATAGCGGCCCGGCGCGAGGTGGCTGAATGCCAGGCGCACCGGCGCGGACGGGGCATTGGGCACCAGCTTGCCATAGAAGCTGCGGTTGCTGGTGGGTTGCACCGGTTGCTGGAAATCCCAGACCACCGCCGCCACCGTGTTGCCCTGCGCGGCGATCCAGCTTTGCCGGTCGGCCGAAGGCACGCTGTGCCCCTGCAAGGCGTGGAGGTACTTGTAGGCAAACCATGCCGGCTTGCGGATGCCGTCCTTGGTCATCAGGCCAAAGCCGCCATGGAATTCGGTGGTGGGCGGCCCCGGCTCCTCGAACAGGTCGGAATAGACCCAGTAGCTCATCCCTTGGGCGGCGCCCTGCACGCTTTTCAGCTTGGAGAGGATGTAGGGCGCGCTGATGTAGGAATCGTGGACCAGATCGCGCGGGGTGTAGCTGGTGCTCCATTCGGTGAAATAGAGCGGCAGCCCCGGAAAGGCGGAATTCTCGATCTGCTGGCGCACGCGCAGCACGTCGTCGGTGATCGCGCCGGGCGAGGGATCGAGCTTGGTGTCGTCCTTGCCCATTTCATCCAGGAAGCCGCCGTTGACGCCATAGGTGTGGGTGGTGACGAAATCGATCGTGCTGCCCTTCTGCTTCACGAAGGCGAGCAGTTCGGGCACCCAGGCTGCCCCGGCGGTGGAGGGGCCGCCCACCTTGAGCGCGGGATCGATCGCCTTGATCGTCTGCGCGGTGAGCAGATAGAGATCGAAATAGGCCTGCTGGTCGGCCTTTTCCCAGAAACCGGCCAGATTGGGCTCGTTCCACACTTCGAAGAACCATTGGCGCACGTCGTCCTTGCCATAGCGCGCGATCATGTGGCGCACGAAGGCATCGATCAGGTCGCGCCACGGGCCGGGCTGCGGGTGCGAGGTATTGCCTTTCCAGTAAAAGATCGTCTGGTCCGACGTCTTGAGCGCGTCGGGCGTGAAGCCCAGCTCGACAAACGGGCGCAAGTGGCGCGCCTTGAGATCGTCATAGAGCGCATCGATCGCGGTCCAGTCGTAGACGATCTTGCCGTTGACGCGCTTCACCGTGCCCAGGGCATCGTGAAAGATGTCGTGAAAGCGGATGGTGCGAAAGCCGAGTTCCTCGCTGGCGATCTTGAGCTGCGCCATGTTCTCGGGCCGGCGCAGCGTGCCGGGATAGTCCGAGCCGATCGAGAGGTCGAAGAAACGATCGACCGGCCCGCCATCGCGCGCCACGTCGATGGCGATCTGGCGGGTTGGCGCGGGGCCGACGGGTGCTGCTGCGGCTGCAAGCGGCTGGGGCAGGGGCTTGTTCGCCGGCATGCCGACCATCACGCCGCGCCCATGCGGCGCCAGATAGAGCGTGCCGGGATCGAGCATGTCGCCGGCAATGGCGCGCAGCGTGCCAAACTGCTGGTCCGGGCTGTTGATCCGCACCCAGTTGGCGCCGGCATCATCGGATCGCCACAAGCCTTCCTGGCCTTCGACCTTGCCCCACAGGAACACCGCGGGATAGCCATCCTTGACCACGGGCGCGCCAAAGCTGACGAGCCAGGCTTCGGTTACCTTGCGCACCTGCGTGACCTTGGTCTTGCTGTCGGGCGAGTGGAACAGCCCCATCGGCATGGCCAGCCACAAGTCGCGCAGGCGGCCGGGCACCACTGCCAAGCTGGCCTGTTGCCAGCTTTCCACCTTGGGCAGGCCTTCGATCAGCGGCTTGAAGCTGGCGCCGCCATCGCCGCTCGCCAGCACGCTGGAACTGGCCTTGTCATAGACATAGAACAGCCCGTCGCCGGTCTTGTCGGCCACGGGAAGGTACGATGCGTCGCTGCGCGCGACGATGCCGGTTGATGGCTTCCAGTTGCGGCCCATGTCGGTGGACACATAGAGGCCGTCCTTTTCCGGCGCCCAGACCAGCGTGGTGCCCTTGGCGGAAATCGCCGCCACGCCCGGCCCGCGCCAGCTCTCCCCGGCGGCGGGCTGGCGCCAGGCCGATCGCTCGAACGGCGTCCAGGTCAGGCCGCCGTCGGTCGAGGTATAGCCATGGGTGGGCGCGCGATCGGCCAGGCGCACCAGATGGCCGGGATTGGCACCGGCATAGTCGATGCTGAAATTGGTCTCGTTGGCCGGAGTGAACAGCGACTTGCGCGGCGGCGTGCGGGCGAGATCGTCCCAGCCCGCGCCGGCCACGTCGCCAAAGGCCGCCAGCAGCGTTGCGCCGCCGGTGGGCGACACCATTTGCAGCGTGGCCGCTTCTTCCAGGTTGGCCACGGTGAAATCGAAATCCACCGGCTGGTCGGCCTTGGCACTGGCCAGGTTGCGGCTGATCCACAGGCCATAGCCGGTGCCATAGATCATTTCGTCCGGCTTGAACGGGTTGAACTTGAGATCGGCCACCCAGTGGCCCATCCGGTCCTCGCCCTTCAGGTAATCGACCAGCCAGGGATAGCCCTTGGGGCTGTGACGCGCCCGCGTGGACAGCGCGCTCCAGTGCGCGCCGCCATCGCGCGACAGATAGATGTCATCCCCCGGTGCCCAGCGGTCGATCGTCGAGACCGCCAGCGTGCCGTCGCTCGACAGGTCGATGCCGGAAAAGCCGCCCAGGAGGCCGGGCGCCGGGGGCTTGGGCGTGATCTCGTGCCAGTGGCCATCCTTGCCATCGCGCTTCCACACCGCGCCGGTCTTGACGTTGGACGGGTTGAGGCCGCTGGCCTGGTCACCGCCGGCGAACGTGACATAGGCACTGCCATCGGGCCCGAACACCATGTGTTGCGGGACCATCGCCGGCAGGCCCGGCACGGGCGCAAAGCTGGCGCCGCCATCATGGCTGACCACCAGCGCGCCCGAGCCGTCGGTCGATCCCGCCCAGACCTGGTTTGCCACGGCCGGATCGGCGGCGACCAGGCTGAAGCCGGTGATGCCCGCGCCGGTGCGGGCAAAGCTGCGGCCGCGATCGGTGCTTTTCCACAAGCCATCGCGGTTGGAGCCGAAATAGAGCACATCGCCGTTGCGCGGATCGACGGCCAGGCGCTCGCCCGAGCCACGCCCATCGGAATTGCCGCCCACGCCGATCGGCAGTTCGGTCTTCTGCCAGGTGCGCCCGCGATCGTCGGAGCGCAGGATGGCGCCCTTGCGGCTCCATTGCGACAGGTAGAGCCCGGTGGCGGCATAGACGCGATCCGGGGCATTGGGATCGACCGCGAAGCTGAGGATGCCCATCAGGTCGCCATCGTCCTTGCCCAGGTGATCGAGCAGGGGAATCCAGCGCCGCGCTTCGAAATCGTAGCGATACATGCCGCCGATGTCGGTGCGGGCATAGAGAATGCCCGGCGTGCGTGGGTGATAGAGGAACCCGTCGACGAACCCGCCCGCGCCGAATGGCACGGTCTGCCAGTGATAGGGGCCGCTGGCGAGCGGGGTGGCGGGGGCAGGGGCCGCTGCGGGAGCCGGTGCCTGCGCCTTGGCGGGCAGGGCCAGGGGCAGCGTTGCGGCCAGCGTCAGGGCCGAGGCCATCGTGCGCCAACTGGTCGTGCGGATATGGATTCCGGGCATCGCAAGCTCCTTCCCTGGCCGGCCGGTCCGCAGGGCGGGCACGATGCGCGGCTTGTTTTCGTTTCCTTGCGGCAAGACATAAATTGCGCTCGAAATGCCGTCAAGATAGCGCTAACAATACTCCGAGAAACAATTGCCCGCGCGCCATCGATGTGGTGCGGGGCGTGACTGAGAGGAGCCCGAAACCGCCATGGTCCTTGTTCCCATTTCCGCGCGCGCGGCGCTGGCGAGTGCCGTTGCGCTTGGCGCGGTTCCGCTGGCGGCACAGGCAGCGCCCTTTGCCCTGGCCCCGGTGCTGACCGACAACGCCGTGCTGCAACGGGGCGTGGCAGTGCCCCTGCGCGGCACCGGCGAGCCGGGCAGCGTGGTTCACGCGCGGCTGGATGACGGCGCGACGCTTGATGCCACAGTCGCGGCTGACGGCACCTGGCAGATCGCGCTACCACCGCAAGCTGCCGGGCCGGGCCATGCCCTGCATTTTGCCACGTCCACCGGCCAGCAGGCGCAGCTTGGCAACCTGGCCTTTGGCGACGTGTTCCTGTGCTCGGGCCAGTCCAACATGGAATTCACGCTGCGCCATGCGACGAATGCCGATGCGACCATTGCTGGCAGCGCCAACCCGGACATTCGCCTGTTCAACGTGCCCCGGCAAAGCAGCCTGACGCCGCAGGGGCAGTTTGGCGCGCCCGTCGCGTGGGCGCCCGCCGGGCCAGCCAGCACGCCCGATTTTTCGGCGGTCTGCTATTTCATGGGGGCGGATATCCAGGCCACGCGGCACGTGCCGGTGGGGCTGATCGCGGCGTCATGGGGCGGGTCGATCATCGAGGACTGGATGTCACCGGCGGCGCTGCGCCAGGCCGGCGGCAACGAAGAGGGCCTGCAACTGCTGGCCCTGCGCGCGCGCGATCCGGGCGCGGCCGAACAGGCCTGGACCGGCAAGGTCGCCGCCTATTTCGCGCGCACCGCAGGCAAGGGGCCGGGGCGCCCGGCCGACGTGAGCAAGCTGTGGGAACAGTGGGGCGATCCGGCCTATGCCCAGTTCGATGGCACGGCGACCTATACCGCCACCGTGCAACTGAGCGCGGCGCAAGCCAAGGCCGCCCGTGCGCTGCGCCTGGGCGTGGCCGACGATATCGACCAGACCTTGGTCAACGGCCGGACCGTGGGCGCTTCGGTCGGCTGGAACACGCAGCGGCACTATGCGCTGCCGGCAGGCAGCCTGCACGCGGGCGTGAACACCATCACCGTCCATGTTCTCGATACTGGTGGCGGTGGCGGGCTGCATGGTGACAAGCCGCCCGCGCTGGAACTGGCGCAGGGCGAAGTTTCCTTGCCGCAATGGCGCGTGGTGCAGGGCGCGCGGCTGGGCACGGCGGGCAAGATCCCGATGCCGCCGTGGATCGCGGCGAGCGGCTTGACCACGCTGTACAACGGCATGATCGCGCCGCTGGGCGATATCCCGCTGGCCGGTGTGGCCTGGTACCAGGGGGAATCCAACGCGGGTGATGCAGTGGGCTATCGCGGCCTGCTGCGCGCCCTGATCGCCGATTGGCGCGCGCGCTTTGCCACGCGGCCGTTCGGCATCGTGCAGATCGCCGGCTATGGCGCGATGGCGCCAGGGCCGGTCGATGCGTTCTGGCCGAAAATCCGCGAGGCGCAGCGCGATGTTGCCGCCGCCGATCCGCAGACAGGCCTCGCCGTGACGATCGATGCGGGCGACCCGGACGATATTCATCCTACCCGCAAGAAGCCGGTTGGCCATCGCCTGGCGCTGGCGCTAGCAGGCAAGCCGGTGGCCGCCTTGCCCGTGGCGCAGCGCAGCGAAGGCCAGGTGCGCCTGCGCTTCAACCGCCCGTTGCAGGTGATCGGCGATGCCGTGCCGATCGGCTTCGAGCTGTGCGACGCAGGCCAGCATTGCCGCTATGCCTCGGCGCGTCTGGACGGCGCCGACACCGTGGTCCTCCCGGTGCAGGCCGGAGACGCCACGGTGCGCTATCTCTGGGCAGACAGCCCGGTGCCCAACCTGTTCGATGCAGATGCCAGCCCGCTCAGCCCCTTTGCCATGCCCCTGCCGTGAGGTGAAAGGACTCAGTCCTTAGGGCAGACCTGGCCGCTCGGATCGCCCGACAGCCGCGCTTCGGCCAGGGCAATGGCAAAGCCGCCGTGCGCGGCAAGGCCGAACACCTGGTCGATCTTGTCCACCTGAAGCCCGCGCGCGGCAAAGCACGACAATGGCACGCGCAGCGTGTGCCATTGTCCGTCAGCGGGTGCGATCACGCCGTTGAGCGGCACGCTGGCGGTCTTGCCCTGCGCGCCCAGTTCCAGCGCCACTGGCCCCTGCGGCGCCTGGTCCACGCGATAGGTCACCTGCATCACCATCTGCGCGTTGACTTCGCGCATCCAGTTGAGCGGGGCGCCGGTGACGCGCGCGGCGCCGCCTTGGCCCGGTGCCCAGGCCAGACGCAGCGCGCCTTCCTGGATGGTGGCGCTATCCACCTTGCTGGCGGCGATGCCCGGCGCCAGGCTGAGCCGGAACGGGGCCGGTGCCGCCGCGCGGCTCAGGAACAGCGTGGTATTGGCCGCCCCGGCATCGAGCCCGGGCGCTTCGTCCAGTCGGCCGACACGGCCGCCCTTGGCATAAGTCAGCCCATAGCCGAGCGGGAACAGCGGATCGTAGCCGGGCTTGCCCTGGTTGAGCGTGAATTGCCCAGCAGTCTTGGGCCAGGAAAACGACAGCGTGCCGTGGAAATCGGTGCGCGGCTTGCCATCGGCGGTGCCGACCAGCACATCGGCCACGCCGCCGCCCTCGCTGCCCGGTAGCCACGCCGCGACAAAGGCGTCGGACTGGTTGAGTTCCGGGTTCACCCACAGCGGCCGTCCCGACAGGAACACCGAAACGGTGGGGATGCCCGCCGCGCGCAGGCGCTTTAGCAGGGCCAGCGCCTGCTTGTCGCCCGACTGGAATTCCAGCGTCTTCACATCGCCCACGCCTTCGGCATAGGGCGTCTCGCCAAACACCACCACGGCCACGTCGGGCTTTTGCGTGAAGCGTCCGTCCGGGCTCAGCGTGGCGGTGCCGCCGGCGGCCTGCACCGCTTCGGCCAGCCCGGCATAGATGGACTGCGCATGGGGAAAATCGGCGTTGGTATTGCCTTCGCCCTGCCAGCTCAGCGTCCAGCCGCCCGATTGCAGGCCGATATCGTCGGCCGCTGGCCCCGCCACCAGCACGCGGGCCTTGGCGCGCAGCGGCAGCACGCCATCGTTCTTGAGCAGCACCAGCGATTTGCGCACCGCTTCGCGCGCAATGGCGCGGTGTTCGGGCGAGCCCATCACGCGCGCGTCGTCGGCCAGCGGGCGGGCGGGATCGAACAGGCCAAGGCGGAATTTCACGCGCAGGATGCGGCGCACGGCATCGTCAACCCGCGCCATCGGGATCTGGCCGGCGCGCACCTCGCGCACCGTGTTGTCGAACAGGCCTTTCCAGCCGTCGGGCGCCATGGCCATGTCCAGCCCGGCGTTGAAGCTGGCCGGGCAATCGTCCTTGGCGCAGCCGGGCACTTGCGCGTGGCCGTTCCAATCGCCCACGACAAAGCCGGTAAAGCCCATGCGCTGTTTCAGCACATCGGTCAGCAGGCTGCGGTTGCCGTGCATCTTCTGCCCGTTCCAACTGTTGAACGAGGCCATCACGGTCATCGCCCCGGCGCGGATGGCATTGGGATAGCCCGCGTTGTGGATCGCGATCAGTTCGCTTTCCGGCACTTGCGTGTTGCCCTGGTCGATGCCGTCGCTGGTGCCGCCATCGCCCAGGAAATGCTTGACGCTGGCCGCGACGTGCCCGGTCTGGATGCGGTTGTCGGCGCCCGGTGCGCCTTGCAGGCCTTCCACCATGGCCCCGGCATAGGCGCGCACGATCTCCGGCCGTTCGGAATAGCCTTCATAGGTGCGGCCCCAGCGATCGTTCTGCGGCACGGCGAGCGTGGGGCCGAACGCCCAGTCGATATCGGCTGCGGCGGTTTCCTGCGCGGTGGCCTGGCCGATGCGGCGGACGAGATCGGGATCGTGCGCCGCGCCCAGCGCTATGTTGTGCGGGAAAAGCGTGGCCCCAACCACGTTGTTGTTGCCATGCACCGCGTCGATGCCGAAGATCAAAGGGATCGGCACATGACCGGGGCGCGCTTCCATGGCGACGGCGCGAAACGCGCGGGCGGTGCCGACCCACGGCCCGATCGGCGAACGATCGGGCGCATCGAGCGGCGGCGTGCTGCCACCGGCCAGGATGCTGCCGAGCGGATAGCGGCGCAGGTCTTCGGGGCGGATAGTGGAGAGATCGGCCTGGATCATCTGGCCGATCTTTTCCTCCAGGCTCATGCGCGCGAGCATGGCGGTGATCTGCTGTTCCACCGCCGGATCGGGGCGCAGCCCGCTGGTGACGGCGGGCCACTGCGCGGGATGCGCCACTTGCGCCTGCGCGGGGCTGGTGCCGATGGCGCAGGCCAGCAGGCTGGCGACGAAGAGTTTGGTCTTGCGGGTCATCCTCATCCGATCTTGATTGGACGGCGCGCGTCCTGGCCGATATTTTCCGTTAGGTAGCGCTACCAACAACCGCTGTGCAACCCTTGTTTTGCTTGCATGGCAGTTTTGCCAAGCGTAGGACCGCTGGGATGACAGAGCAGGACAATGGTCGCGCGAAGCGGGGGCAGCGCAGGGGAGCGCGCGGGCCGACGGTGGCCGATGTTGCGCGCCTGGCGCAAGTGTCGCCGATGACCGTGTCGCGCGTCGTCAACAATGATCCCAAGGTGCACGATACCACCCGCGCCAAAGTGGAAAAGGCCATCGCCGAACTCGGCTATGTGCCCAATCTGGCTGCGCGCAGCCTGGCCGGCGGCCGGCAATGCCGCATCGGCCTGCTCCATTCCAACCCGAGCGCGGCCTATCTCAGCGAATTCCTGGTCGGCTCCACCGAGCAGGCCAATGCGATGGGCGCGCAATTGCTGGTCGAGCATTTCGAGGAAGAGGCCAGCCGGGACGCGCTGGCGGCCAAGCTCCTGTCGCACCGCGTCGATGCCGTGCTGCTGCCGCCGCCGCTCTCGGACGACGTGCTGCTGCTGGAATGCATCAACCGCGCCGGCATGGCCATGGCCCAAGTGGCCACGGGCGCGCCGTCTCCGCTGGCCCATGCCGTGACCATCGACGACGAAGCCGCCGCCTATGCGCTGACCACGCGCCTCGTCGGGCTGGGACACAAGCGCATCGGCTTCATCGGCGGCGCCCCCAACCAGACCGCCAGCGCCCTGCGCCGCAACGGCTATCGCCGCGCGCTCGATGTGGCCGGGATCGATGCCGACCGGCGCCTGGAAACCACCGGCGACTTCACCTTCCGCTCCGGCATGGATTGCGCCCTGGCCCTCCTCGCGCTGGAAGAGCGGCCCTCGGCCATCTTTGCCAGCAACGACGACATGGCCGCCGCGACCATCGCCGCCGCGCACCGCATGGGCCTTGACGTGCCGCGCCAGCTTTCCGTCTGCGGCTTCGACGATACCGCTTCGGCCACCAACGTCTGGCCCGAACTCACCACCGCGCGCCAGCCGGTGGCCGACATGGCCCGCGAAGCGGTACGCCTGCTGGTCGACAGCGTGTTCGACGCCAAGGCGCGCACCCCCCGCCACGTGCGCGTGGATTTCTCGCTGGTGCTGCGCGAGTCCGATGCCTCCATGCGCGCGAGCTGAACCAGCTCTGGCGGTGATGGCAACCTGGCGGTGGGCGGCCTGGCCCGTGGCGGGTAATCAACAGTATCAGGTTCTCAGCCATGCTGCGCGAAAAGAACCTTCGCGACCGTTGCTGCAAAGCCACACTTTTTGGCGCTGGTTTAGCGCTCTCGCAATGGTCGGGTGGTTATGATGCGTTGCACCAATCGTGCCGTCAAATTGCACTGATCTCATTGATATTATAAATATAAGTGATTGAATTATAATCATTGATGCACGGCGGCAAAATGTTGCCGTTTCCCTGCCGCCGAAGTCTGCGGGCGTGCGCGGCGGCCTGCGTTGCAAAATGTTGATAATGGGATTTGCGAATCATGATGTAAAATGGTAGCGTTACCGCAGATGATTGGCTCCGTAACGTAGAGTCATCCGGAGAGGCGCCAGGGGAGGGAACTTCTGATTTCATGCCATGCGACAGCCATCCCGCAGGGATAGCGCTGGCATCATCTATCTGAAAAAATCCAATTTATTCCAAATATCGCTTTACTGGGAGGGGTTATGCACGAAGTGTTTGTGCGCAGCACGCGTCGCAGCACGCGCAAGATCGGTTTTCTCGTCACGTCCAGCCTGGTGATGGCTGCGTCGCTTGCCGCTGGTACGGCCCATGCGCAGGAGGCGGCAAAAGCCGCTGCCGATGCCACGGCTGACAAGGCTGCCGCCGAAGAGCCGAACGTGCCGTCGATCATCGTTACCGGTATCCGTGGCTCGCTGAGCAACGCGCTCAACACCAAGCGCAATTCGCAAGTCATCGTCGACTCGATTTCCGCGCAGGATATCGGCGCTCTGCCGGACCGCACCGTCTCCGAAGCGCTTCAGCGCGTGCCTGGCATCACGATCCAGCGTACCGGTGACGTCAACACTCTGGAAGGCAGCGACCCCGGCCGCGTGCCCGCCGAGGGCGGTGGCGTATTCATCCGCGGCCTTTCGTGGACGCGCAGCGAAATCAACGGTCATGACGTGTTCTCGGCCAACAGCGGCCGTGGCCTGAGCTTTGAAGACGTCTCGCCCGACCTGATGGGCGCGGTGGACGTGTACAAGACCCCTTCGGCAGACATGGTGGAAGGCGGCATTGCCGGCATCGTCGATCTGCGCACGCGCAAGCCGCTCGATTCCAAGAACTTCATCGCAGTTTCGGGCGACTGGAACTATGCCGACAAGCGCAAGGAAGGCTTCTTCTCCGGTAACGCCGTGATCAGCCACCGCTGGGACACGCCCGGCGGCACGGAAATCGGCCTCCAGCTTTCTGCTTCCACCGGCAAGACCGGCAACCGCACCGACGCGGTCCAGACCGGTTCGATCAGCACCACCACGCTGACCTCTGCACAGTCTGGCCTGCCGGCCGGCACCACCGTGGCTCTGCCGAGCGGCCTCGGCTATCGCTCGGTAGAATGGACGCAGGTGCGCCACTCCTATGATGCGGTCTTGCAGGTCAAGCCCTCGTCCAGCCTGCTGTTCACCTTCGAAGGCATGATTGCCAAGGTGACCCCGCGCGACACCGAAAATGCCGTGCAGATCAACGATCAGTACGGTGGCTTCAACCTCGATCCCAGCTTCACGTTCACCGGTCCCAACCACACCCTGGCGACCGGCACGTTGACCAACGCGCAGCTCGTCTATGACACCCGCGTGGGGCAACAGGACAAGGTCACGCGCGAATTCTATGGCAGCATGTTCTGGACGCCGACCGACCACCTGACGGTGAGCGTGGACGTCGATCACGTCAATTCGCACGCCAGCGTCTACAGCATGACCGCTTTCGACGGATTCGGCCTCAATGGCAACCGACCGACCGTGGCGTTCGATCTGACCGGCAAAACGCCCAGCCTCAAGTTTACCGAAAATGGTCTGAGCCTGAGCGATCCGGCCAACTATTTCTGGTATGCTGCCATGCAGCACAACGAAAACAACCGCGCCTCGTCGTGGGCGGAACGCGCCGACGTGACCTATACGCTGGATGAAGGCAGCTTCTTCAAGGCGTTCAAGGTCGGTCTCCGCAACACTGCCAAGGATCTGGTCACGCAGTCGACCAACTACAACTGGGGTCTGCTGAGCACCGCCTATTGGGGTGGCGGTACGCCGGTCTATCTAAACCAGGATCCCGGCAACGTCGGGCTGCCGGGCCAGACTTCGCAGCTCAAGTTTGGCAGCTTCATGGGCGGCAACGTGAGCGTTCCGGGCGGTTGGTTCCCCTCGGTTGGCCTGCTCGACAAGGGCGCGGCCAATGCCTACAAGTATCTGGTGACCACCCAGGGCGGAAATGGTGGCTGGTCGCCGCTGACGGACGATGCCTTCAACGGCAGCGCCGGCTCGAACAACGCCTATGGCACCAACACCCAGACGGAAAAGACCCTGGCCGGCTATGCCATGGCCCGCTTTGGCGACGAAGGCGGTCTGCTGGGGCGTTTCGATGGCAACATCGGCGTTCGTGTGATCCGCACGCGAACCACCGCTGTGGGTGCAATCTTCCTGCCCACGCTGAGTTCCGGCTCGTCCAACTCGCAGACTGCCAGCAATTGTATCGCGCAACATGGCGCCGATGCCTGCGCTGCTCTCGTGGCGGCGGCAACGTTCGTTGGCGATGGCAGCAAGACTCCGGTCGATGCCCGCAACAGCTACACGGACGTCCTGCCCACGTTCAACTCGCGCTTCTACCTCAACGACAAGACCATCCTGCGTTTTGCGGTGGGCAAGGCGATCTATCGTCCCAGCTTCACCGATCTTCAGGCGAACCAGACTTACAACTTCAGCTTCCAGACGGACGGTTATACGCCGGCGGTAACCGCGCCGCGTACTCTGACGGGCGGCAACCCTTACCTCAAGCCGATCCGCGCGTGGAATTTCGACGCCAGCTTCGAATACTATTTCGGCAAGGCCAACGCCGTGACGTTCGCCGCGTTCTACAAGGACGTGACGAACTACATCAGCCCGCAGGCTTCCACCGTCACGCTGACGCGCAACGGGGTGACTCAGGATTTCCAGGTCAACATTCCGGTCAATGGCGGGCATGGTACGATCAAGGGCTTCGAGGCGGGTTACACCATGTTCTTCGATAGCCTGCCTGGCGCGCTTTCGGGGCTTGGCTTCAACGGCAACTATACCTTCATCCAGAGCACCGGTGGTCGCAACCCGTCCAACCCGCAGCTCTCGCCGGGCAGCCTGCTCCCAGGCAACTTGCCGATGCAGGGCCTGTCCAAGCATTCCTTCAACGCTGCCTTGCTCTATGAAAAGTATGGGGTTTCGGCGCGACTGGCCTATAACTGGCGCTCGGAATACCTCGCCAATGCAAACGGCGCGAATGTCAACCAGCCGGTCTGGAACGAAGCCTATGGCCAGTTGGATGGATCGTTCATCGTCGACGTGAACAGCCACCTCAAGGTCGGCGTCCAGGCGCAGAACCTGCTCAAGGCCAAGACCTATATCGACGTAGGCCCGGCCAGTCTGCACCCGCGCTATGCCTGGGAAGAAACCGACCGCCACGTCGCCTTCCTGGTTCGCGCGAAGTTCTGATCGCGCGGGCGTCTTGCTCCACAGTCCCGGCTCTGGTTAGATTGCATCTCTGCTGCCAGCAGAGATGCAAGACCAGGGCCGGCACGGTGAAGAGGGTTCGATGAACGAGGCAGCCATCCGATCGATCACCATCCTGGGCGGTGGCACGGCCGGTTGGATGGCAGCCGCGCTCCTGGCCAGGACATTCGATCGCCAGGCCATGCGCATTACGCTGGTCGAGTCCGAGGAAATCGGGATCATCGGGGTCGGTGAAGCCACCGTGCCGCTGTTCCGCCATTTCAACGAAACCCTGGGCGTGGACGAGCACGCTTTCCTGCGGGAAACGATGGGCAGCTACAAGCTGGGCATCGAATTCTGCGATTGGGGACGGATCGGCAACACCCACTTTCACGGCTTTGGCGATTACGGCGAGCCGATTGCCGGCGTTGCCCCCCATCACCACTGGCTGCGGCTGTCGCGTGCCGGCGATACTGCGTCGATCGACGACCATTCCGCCCCCTATGCCTTGGCGCAGCGCGGCAAATTCGCTCCGGCCGATCCGCGTCAGCCGCGCTACGCGCATGCCTATCATTTCGATGCCGTACTTTATGCGCGCTATTTGCGTGGCCTAGCCGAAGGATGGGGCGTAACGCGCGTGGAAGGGCGGGTGGTGGACGTCCCGCTCGATCCGCAAACCGGACATATCCGTTCGCTTGTTCTGGCCGATGGGCAGGTGGTCGATGGCGAGTTCTTCATCGATTGCACCGGCTTTGCAGCCGAACTGATCGGCAAGAGGCTGGACACGCCCTATGTCGACTGGTCGCATTGGTTGCCGTGCGACAGCGCGATCGCCGTGCCATCAGCGCGCCACGACGCGCCAGCGCCGTTCACGCGCTCGACCGCTCTGGCCGCAGGATGGCAATGGCGCATTCCTTTGCAGCACCGCGAGGGAAATGGCATTGTCTATGCCTCTGCCCACATGGCCGATGCTGCGGCCGAGGCGGCCTTGCTGGGCAGCCTCGGCGGGGCGCCGTTGGCCAATCCCCGGCGTTTCCGCTTTACCGCCGGCCGCCGCGAAGCGTTCTGGCGGCGCAATTGCGTGGCCCTGGGCTTTGCCAGCGGGTTTCTGGAGCCGCTTGAATCCACTGGTATCCAGTTGATCCAGAACGGCGTTGGCCGGTTGATCGAATTCTTTCCCGATCGTCATTTCGATCCGCGCTTGGCTGCCGAATACAACCGCGTGTGCCAAGTGGAATGGGATCGCATCCGCGATTTCATCATTGCGCACTATTGTGTGTCGCAACGTGCGGAGCCGATGTGGCAGGCGGCCCGGGCGATGGTTCTGCCCGACACGCTGCGGCACAAGCTGGAAACCTGGCAGGCCAGTGGCAAGCTGCCGCTGCTTGATGGCGAATCCTACATGGAGCCGAGCTGGGTTGCGATCCTCTTGGGCAATGGATTCCTGCCGCAGCGGCACGATCCGCTGGCGGAACGCCTGCCGCTCGACATGGTGCGCGCCCATATGGACCGCCGCCGCGAAGACCTTGTTCGCCTGGGCCGGTCCGCACCCGACCATCGCTTTTACCTTGATCGTCATTGCCGGGCTGCGGCCTGACCGAACGGATCATTTTCATGCCCGAAATCACGATGGCCCCGCCCCACATCCGCTCGATCGTCATTGCCGGGGGCGGCACCGCCGGCTGGATGGTGGCCGCTGCGCTTTCCCGCACGATTGCGCCACACCGTTGCCGGATCACGCTTGTCGAATCCGAAACCATCGGCACGATCGGCGTCGGTGAGGCGACCATTCCCCCGATCCAGACGTTCAATCAGGTGATCGGGCTGGACGAGGCAGCGTTTTTGCAGGCGACCAAAGGCACGTTCAAGCTGGGCATCGAATTTGCTGGCTGGCGGTGCAAAGGGCATCGCTATTTCCACCCGTTTGGGCGGCAGGGCAACGATTTCGGCGGCACGCAATTCCACCAGCACTGGTTGCGCGCACAGGCTTTGGGTGACGACACGCCGTTCGGCGAATTCTCGTTGAACGAAAAGGCCGCCTATGCCGGACGGATGCGCCGGCCCGATGCCGATCCGCGGTCGGTCTATGCCACGTTCGCCTATGCCTATCATTTCGACGCGGCGCTCTATGCGCAGCATTTGCGCGCCTTGTCGGAAGCGCGCGGGGTGGAGCGTCGGGAAGGGGTGATCGACGAAGTCGTGCTTGATGGCGAGACCGGACGGATCGCCAGCCTTCGGCTCGACGATGGCGGCATGCTGGATGGCGATCTGTTCATCGATTGCACCGGGCTGCGCAGTCTGTTGCTGGGCGAGGCGTTGGGCGTGCCGTTCGAGGATTGGACGCGGTACCTGCCGTGCAACCGTGCCTTGGCCGTGCCGACCGACTGCATTGATCTGGACCGTCCCTATACGCGATCAACTGCGCACAAGGCCGGCTGGCAATGGCGCATCCCGTTGCAACATCGCATGGGCAACGGCATGGTCTACAGTGCCGAGCACTGGAGCGACGAGGAAGCGCACGATGCGCTGATGGCCAATCTCGATGGCCGGCCACTGGCTGATCCGCGTCCAATCCGGTTCACCACCGGTCGGCGGGCACAGAGCTGGGTGAAAAACTGCGTGGCCATCGGCCTGTCGGCCGGTTTCCTCGAGCCATTGGAATCGACCAGCATCCACCTGATCCAGATTGCCGTGGCCAAGTTGTTGAACTGGTTTCCCGATATGGGGTTCGACGCGATGACAATGGCCGAGTACAATCGCCAGATCGCCAATGAATATGATCGTATCCGCGATTTCCTGGTCCTGCACTATCACGCCAACGAGCGCAGCGATGAACCGTTCTGGCACCAGTGCCGAACTGCTGCCATGCCAGAGTCCCTGGCCGAGAAAATGGCCCTGTTCCGCCGCACGGGACGCCTGCTTGCACGCGACAGCGACTTGTTCCAGGATGCGAGCTGGCTCGCCGTTCTGCTGGGCCAAGGCATCATGCCACAAGCTTATGATCCGTTGACCGAAAGCCTCCGCCCTCTGGAATTGGACCAGATGCTGTGCGGGATGCGGCAACTGATCGAGCGGGCTTCGGCGGCGATGCCCACGCAACAGGCCCATCTGGCCGGGATCGGCGGCGTCATGCGCGAGCCGGCGCTGGGCTGATCTCCTGCGCCTCGCGCCGTTCCGGCGCCATAACCTGTTGCCAAGCATGATTACACGGCATAATGATAGCGCTATCAAAGCCACGCAATGATGACCGCACGCCACGCGCGGCTCCAAGCGTGGGCAAGACGCAAGAACACGGGAAGGGACCAGTTGCATGAAGGCCAAGGCTCGGACATTCACGCTTGCACTGCTGTTGCAGGCCGGTTGCGCACTGCCGGCGCTGGCGGCGCCGATGGCGGTGCTCGATCGCAATGGCGCGGCAGTCAGCATCGAGCCCTATGCGCCCAATATCGTGCGCGTGACGCTGGCCACCGATCCCGATACGGCGCGCAGCGGGCCGGGTGAAGGCCCCAATGCCAAGCCCGATGCCGCCGGTTGGACTCACGTCAGCGAAAACGGGGCCGATGTGTTCCGTTCGGGCGATCTGGAAGTGCGCGTGGATGCGCAGCCCTGGCCCAGCGCGCCGACGATGATGGCGCGCTATTTCGCGCCTTCGCTGCCGCCGGTCTCGATCGGCTTTGCCCGTGCCGGCGGCGTGCCGTTGACGCGCATGAACAGTTGGGAAATGAGCCCGCACGACGTGGCGGGCGAGCACACGTTCCGCGTCGGCGCGAGCTTTTCGACCACGGCCGACGAGCATTTCTGGGGCCTGGGGCAAAACCAGCAGGGCTTCGCCGATCTGCGCGGGCGCACCATCGATTGCCGCCACAACTATGACGCGCCCGAGGGTGAAAGCGTCTGCGTGCCGTTCCTGGTCACCAACAAGGGCTATGGCATCGTCTGGGACAATCCTTCGGCGACAACGGTTTCGGCCGGGGTGAACGGCAAGACGCGCTGGCAGTCCAACGTGGGCGAGCGGGTCAGCTTCTTCCTGATCACGGGGAAGACCACCGACGAGATCTATGCCGGCTATGCCCGCCTGACCGGCGCCACGCCGCTGCCGCCCAAGGCCGCGCTGGGCCTGATCCAGTCCAAGGCGCGCTATGAGACGCAGGCGGAACTGCTCGACATTGCCAAGGGCTATCGCGCGCGCAACCTGCCGCTCGACGTCATGGTGCTCGACTGGTTCTACTGGACCGCGCTGGGCAACCTCGACATCGACCGCCACGCTTTCCCTGATCCCAAGGGCATGAATGCGCAATTGAATGCCATGGGCATGCGCTCGCTGATCAGCGTGTGGCCGCGCTTTGAAAAGGTTTCCAAGAACTTCGACACGCTCGCGGCCAAGGGCTGGCTGCTGCATGACAAGGACGGCAAGCCGGTGGACGGGCTGCCGATCCGTTCCGACCGTGCGGGCGCGCTGATCGATCCCACCGTGCCGGCCGCGCGCAAGTGGTTCTGGAGCCAGATCCGCGACAATATCCTGAGCCAGGGCTTCGACTGGACCTGGCTGGACGAGACCGAGCCGGACCTTGTGCCCGATGGCTATTTCTATTCGATCGGTTCGGGGGATCGCTACCACAACCTGTTCCCGCTGCTGCACACGCAGAGCGTGGCGGATGGTTCGGCGCAGGACCGGCCGGACAAGCGCAACATGATCCTGTGCCGCGCGGCCTATCTCGGTGCGCAGCGCAATGGCTGCCTGTTCTGGTCGAGCGACGTGGACGCGACCTGGGAAGCCTTGCAGCGGCAGATCCCCACCGGCATCAACGCGACTGCTTCGGGCATGACCTATTGGAGCAGCGACACCGGCGGCTGGCAGTGGCCGGCCAGGCCCTATCTGGGTGGTGCTGGTGAAGCGACGACCGCGCCGCTGGTCGATCCGGCCGGGGCCACGGCGATGGCGCCGGATTACAAGGATTACCCGGAGCTCTTCGTGCGCTGGTTCCAGTACAACACGTTTACCCCCACGCTGCGTATCCATGGCCAGCGGCCGGGCACTGCGCTGTGGCAATATGGCCCGGCGGCCGAGGCGATCCTGGCCGATACGCTGCGCCTGCGCTATGCCCTGCTGCCCTATACTTATGCCGCCGCGCGCCATGCCTATGACACGGGCGCACCAATCATGCGCGGGCTGTTCATGGATTTCCCCGCCGATGCCCAGGCACTGACGGTGAAGGACCAGTACATGTTCGGCCCCGCGTTCCTGGTGGCGCCGGTCACCGTGCAGGGGCAGACGCATCGCCCGGTCTACCTGCCCAAGGGCACCGACTGGTACGACTGGTGGACCGGCCGCAAGTTTGCCGGCGGCCAGACGATCGAGGCCGACGCCCCGATCGCGCATATCCCCCTGTTCGTGCGCGCGGGCAGCGTGGTGCCGCTGGGTACGCCGATCCTGTCCACCGCGCAAAAGCAGGGCATTGCCAAGCTGCGCGTGTTTGCCGGGGCCAACGGCGAAGCCATGCTCTATGACGACGATGGGCAGACCAACGCCTACAAGACCAGCCAGGCCGGCAAGACCGTGGTGCGCTGGAACGACGCGGCCGGGCAGATCGAATGGCCGGCCGGCAAGGGCAGCGTGGCGCGGCCGCCGGTCGAGGTGGTGCGCTGATGGCGGGCGGCGGCGGATTGCGCGCCAGCCGGCGCGGCGTGCTGGGCGGCAGCCTGGCCAGCCTGGCGCTGGGCGGCACGGCCAGTGCGCGCAATGCGTTGCCGCCCGATCTTGCCCGGATCGGTGCCGACTATCAGGTGCCGGGCTGGTTTTCAGACGCCCGTTTCGGCATCTGGGCGCACTGGGGGCCGCAATGCCAGCCGGAAAAGGGCGACTGGTATGGCCGGCTGATGTATATTCCGGGCACGCCGGCCTATCAGCACCATCTCAAGACCTATGGCCACCCTGCCGACACCGGCTTCATCGACATCATCGACCAGTGGCGCGGTGAGCACTGGGATCCGGCCTATCTGGTGCGGCGCTACAAGGCGGCGGGTGCGCGCTATTTCATGGCGATGGCCTGCCACCACGACAATTTCGACCTGTTTGCCAGTGACCATCACGCCTGGAACAGCACGCGCGCCGGGCCGCGCCGCGATCTCATCGGCGGCTGGGAAAAGGCCGCGCGTGCGCAGGGTCTGAAGTTTGGCGTGTCCAACCATGCCAGCCACGCCTGGCACTGGTGGCAGACGGCCTATGGTTATGACGCCGAAGGCCCGCGCGCCGGGCAGCGTTATGATGCGTGGAAGTTGCGCGCCGACCAGGGCAAGGGCCAATGGTGGCAGGGGCTCGATCCCCAGGCGCTCTACACCGGGCCGAACCTGGCCCCGCCCGATGGCTTCACCACCGAGGCGGCCATGGGCAAGTGGCACGACGCCAACGATGGCCAATGGCTGGAAAACACCCCGCCGCGCAATCCCGCCTTCGCCGCGCGCTGGCTGGCGCGGCAGAAGAACCTGGTCGAACGCTATCGGCCCGACATGGTCTATTTCGATGATTATGGCCTGCCGTTCGAGAACCTGGGCGTGGAAGCGTTGGCGCATTACTACAACCAGGCCAAGGTCTGGCACGGCTCGGCCGATGTGGTGCTGACCGCCAAGCGCCTGAGCGAGGTGCAGCTCCGCGCACTGGTGGAAGACGTGGAGCGCGGCTATGCCGCCGACATTCGCCCCATGCCCTGGCAGACCTGCACCTGCATCGGCGACTGGCATTACAACCGCGACCGGTTCGAGCAGAAATCGTATGTGCCCGCGCTCCAGGTGATCCAGCGCCTGCTCGACGTGGTGTCGAAGAACGGCAACCTGCTTCTCTCGATCCCGCTGCGCGGCGATGGCACCTATGATGCCGAGGAAAGCACGATCCTGGACGGCATCACCGCGTGGATGGCCGTGCATGGCGACGCGATGATCCACGGCAGCCGCCCGTGGCGCCGCTATGGCGAAGGGCCGACCAAGCTCGACACCGGGATCATGGCCGAAGGCAAGTCCGGCCCGTTCACGGCGCAGGATATCCGCTTCACCACCAAGGGCGGCGCTCTGTTTGCCGCGATGCTGGCCTGGCCGGAAGGCCCGGTGAAGATCGCTTCGCTGGGGACTTCGGCGGGACAGGTGGCTGCGGCCCACTTGCTGGGCGGCGGGCCGGTGCCGTTCCGGCAGGAGGCCGATGGCCTGGTGCTGACCCTGCCGCCGCGCCCGGCCGGTGCCCTGGTGCCGGTGGTGCGGCTTCAGGGGCCAGGGCTGGTCTAGATTTTCCGAAGCGGTCGGCCCCAGAGCAGGGCCGCCGCGCCACCGATCACCAGCACGGCATCGACGGTGGTAATCGGGCCGAGCATGGCATGGGCGCAGCCGAGCGTGACCAGCACGGCGCCCATCGCCTGGCGCAGCATCCGTCCCAGGCTGAGGCCGGGCAGGGGCACGACGCCGGCCACGGCCACAAGGCCCAGCGTCAGGCCCAGCCAGGCCTTGGCGAGCGGTGCATCGGGCCGCGTCAGGGCGAGAGCGGCGGTGAGTGCCAGGGCCAGTGGCTGGCCCCAGGCGATCACAGCCCAAATCCGTTCCCAACCCGGCGCGGCACGCCCGCGATCGCGCCGGCGGGCCAGCCAGATGGTGATGCCACTGGACGTGACCACGCAGAGCGCGAGGCCGAGCAGGCCATAGACTACGCGCACCGGTGCGCCGCCGAACCAACCGAAGTGGACTTGGCCGATCCCGCCCAGCACCTTGATCCCGGTGGACAGGTCTTGCGGGTGCTCTTGCGCCGCGATGCGCCCGGTGGCGTCGAATTGCACGTCGTCTTGCGGCACCAGGTTGCGGGGGCGGATGCCGTGGACCGACACGCGCATGTCGGCGCGACCGGGGCGCTCGATCACCACGCTTTGCGGGCTGGCGCCGGGCATGGCCGCATGGGCGCGGGTGAGCAGCGTGGCCAGATCCGGCATCGGCATGGCCCGCGCATCGGCCGGCGGTGGCGGATCGATGAACAGGCGATAGACCTGCTGCCGATCGCCGCGATAGAGCAGCAGCGCCAGCGCCGCGACGATCAGCGTGCTGAGCCCGAGCAGCGCCCCGGTCAGCGCGAGGGTGGCGTGAAACGGCAAGGCCCACACGCCCAGGCGATTGTGCCAGTCGGCCTGAGCCAGGCGCCGCGATCCGCCCAGGCGCAAGTGGAACGCATCGCGCACCACGCGTGGATGGGCCAGAACGCCCGAGACCAGCGAAGACAGCAGCGCCACGCCGGTCAACCCCACCAGGAAGCCGCCCCAGGCGCGCGGCAGATGCAGGTTGACGTGCAGGTGCAGCAGGAAATCGCTCCAGCGCGCGTCGAGCGGCACCAGGGTGCCATCGCTGGCCACGGCCCAGGTCTGGTCGGCGCGATTGCCGCGATAGGCCATGAGCACGGCGCCGGCCTTGGCCGGGGTGGGATAGGTGAGCGACAAGGTGGCGCCGGGCGGGGCGGCTTGCGCGGCCTGGGTGAGGGCACGACCGGCTGCGGCGTCGCTCAGCGTGGTGACCACCGGCGCGCGCGGCACTTCCCAGTGTTGCAGATCGGGCGTGAAGACGGTCAACGCACCGGTGAGGCAGACGAGATAGATCACCCCGGCGAAGGCGATGCCTAGCGCGCCATGGCCGCTCAACACTGCGCGCACGGTTTCGGGCGATAGTGGCCAGCGCCAGGCCTTGCCGCTTCTGGTGTTCCGCTCGCCGCTCATGCCGCACCGCCCAGTGCCGCGATGCCGAGGCCCAGCAGACTGGTGCCGACCAGCACGGCCAGCGCGCGCAGCAGGCGCCGGTCCGCGAGCGTCCAGGTCATGGCGAGGCCCCACAGCACCGGCATGGCCAGACCGCTCAGGACAATGCGCGTGCGCGGGTCACCGGGCAGGTAGACCGCCAGGCACAGCGCCAGCGCCAGCGCCGCGACCATGCCCAAGGGCCCGGCAAGCAGCACGCGCAAGACCCCGCGCCACAGCCGCGCGCGCTGTTCCAGGGGTTCGGGCGCGGCATCGCCGACGACCGCCTCGGCGCGGGGCATGCGCGCAGGCTGGCGCTGCACCCGGCCTTGCCAGATCACGGCCAGTGCGCCCGCCGACTGCATGGTGGCCGCCAGCGCCAGGCCCTTGATCGGGCCGATCGCCAGCATGGCCAGCACGGCGGCACCGATCAACACCATCCAGCCGCCTGCCACCAGCGGCACGATCATGCCCTGGCGATGGCGCCACGAACGCCGCAACATCGCGGCACTGCCAGCACCGGCCAAGGCCAGCGCCAGTCCCGAGGGCGCCAGTCCCGCTAGGGCGATCACCAGTGCAGCCCCGCGCCGATGCCGAAGGTCTGCGGGTCACCTAGCACGGCGATATGCGCGGCGGCATAGCTGTATTGCTGATACTTTTCGTTCAGCAGGTTGCGCGCGAACACGAACAGGTTCCAGTGGTCCGCCTGATAGCCGACCTGGCCGTTGACCACCGTGCGTCCGCCGACTCGGCTGGCGGCCTGGTTCTGGCCGGTGCCGGTGTAGACCGCGCTGCGGTAGTTGGCATTGAGATTGCCGCTGATCGGCCCGTGCCGCGCATTGATGCCGCCCGCCAACGTCCAGCGCGGAGCATAGGGAAACTCGGTACCGGACAAGAGCAGCGTGCTGCTGGCGCCGGTGGGCAGCGTGAAATCGTCGAACTTGGTGCGGGTGTGCCCGGCCGAGGCATAGACATCGACGGCCTGGGACAGGCGGGCGCTGGCTTCCACCTCGAACCCGTAGAGGTGCGAGCGGGCGGCGTTGACGGTGTTGTAATCATAGGTGTTGTCGCTGAAATAGGCGACGACCTGCTGGTTCTTCCACGTCATGTAAAAGGCATTGGCATTGATCACCAGGCGGCCGCCAAGCCATTTGGAGCGCAGCGAAGCCTCGTAGTTCCAGCTATATTCGGGGTTATAGGCGACCAGCGTGGCGCGCGCCGGGTTCTGGCTCGATCCGCCCGAGCGGTAGGCGCGCTGCACGGTCAGAGCCGTGGTCAGGTCTGGCGTCCAGTCCATGCTGATGCCGGCCTTGGGCAGGAAGGCATGAAACGTGCGCGTGCTGGCGGCCATCGGCGCATTGGCATCATCCACCAGGCCGAGCACCCCGGCATTCACCGCCGCGACCAGCGGGGCATAGCCCGCCCCGAGGAAACTGGTGTCAGGCAGCGTGCCGGTGAAGGTCGCGGTGGTCTGGGCGGCATAGCGGTTACGCTCGCGATCGAGGCGGAAGCCGCCGATCAGGGTCAGGCGATCGGCCACGCGCCAGCGCGCGTCGCCAAACAGCGCCATGGTCTCGACCCGCTCCGGCTGCGATGCGGCATAGGCGACCGGGATGACCGGCAGCACCTGGGCATAGGCGCTGGCGATCGTGGCGGCACTGCTGGCGCCGACGTAGGGCGCGAGCAGGCTGGTGATCGTGCCGGTGGGCGTGGTCACGTTGACCTGGCTGCGCGCGGTCAACCCGCCGGTGCGGCGATAATACCACGCGCCAAGCAGGGCGCTCAGGTGGTTGTCTTCGTAATTGAGGCGAAGTTCCTGAGTCAGAGTCTTGAAACGATAGATATTGTTGATCGTGGAGAGATTGGCGGCGGTATTGTCGGAGTCCGCCACCGATTGCACGCGCGAGCGGTTCCATGATGTCGCGCTCGACAGCTTGAGGCCATCGGCCAGCGGCACGCCCAGCTTGAACAAGGCAATGTCGCTGGCAATCCAGCCGCGATTGGGTTGATCGGCCGTGGACGTCCGGTTGTCGTAATAATCGGGCACGTCGGTGCGGGCATATTGATAGAGATAGCCCCCTTCGCGGCGCACGCGATTGTAGCTGGCCACGGCTTCCACGCCGGGCAGGGCGCTGGGCGTCCATTTCAGCTTGCCGCGCAGGTTGAGCGACTCCATCGCATCGTCGTAGCCGCCGCGCGTGACGTTGCGGATCACGCCCCGGTTGGCGCGGCGTTCGGCCGACAGGCGCAGGCCGAGTTCGTCGGCGATCAGCGGGCCACCGAGCGCGGCGGAAAAGGTGCGATCGTTGCGATCGGTCCACAACACGCGCGCATCGCCGCTCCAGCGATCGAGCGAAGGATCGCGCGTGGTGATGACAATGCCGCCGGCCAGCGCGTTGAGCCCCTGGATGGTCGATTGCGGCCCGCGCAGCACTTCCACCTGCTGCACGTCCCACAAGTCGGTAGGGCCGCCATAAAGCGCCTGGCGCGGGATCGGCGCACCATCGACATAGACGCTGGCGGTATCGGCCTGGCCGCCGCCGCCTACGCCCGAATTGGTGATGCCGCGAATGGTGAACCCGGCCGAACCATAAGTGTCGCTCAGGTTCGCGGTGCGGGCATAGACGTCCTGGATCGACAGCAGGGTTTCGCGGGCGATCTTTTCGGGTGTCGTCACCGCCACGCTGGTCGGGGTGTGCTGAAGCGTGCGTGCCGCCTTTTCCCCGGTCACGACGATCTCGCCCGGTGCGATGGCCGGCCCGATGACCGGCGCTACCTCGGCCTCTTCGGCGTGCAGGCCGGTGGAAGCAAGGAGCGCAGCGAGCGTGCTGCCGGCGAGCAAGGCGTGAAATCGGGTCAAATGCGGAGCCTCCCTGTTACGGGTCGGCTCGTGGCTCAAACGGTAATGAGAGTCAATCGCATTATCATGAGGAAGTGCTCAGGCGCTTATTTGCGATGCGGGCCTGTCGCGCCTGGATTTCATGTGGTGCTGGAACCGCCGCCGCGCCCGATCAACGATCGGTAGCGGCCGACAGCACCGTGGTCCCCTTGATCCGGGCATAGCGCAGCCGCAACACCTGAGGGATGCCGGTGAAATTGAAGCCGTAGTCGATCTGGTCTCCGTTCCACACCCGGTCGAACACCCAAGTGCGTGCCGCCCTTGCCATCGGGCGCATAGTGTCCTTCTTCGGCGCGCAGCAGCATGAGGGTTTCGCCTGGAGCGGGGTCGGCCAGATCGAACGAGACGCGCGTGTCGAAACCGGTGACGAGAAATTCGTCCGGCCCTAGCTGGGCAATCGCCGCACCGCCGGTCGGTTGCGGATTGCCGCGCGGCGGATCATAGGCGAACTGGTCCTGCCCAAAACCAAGCGTTACCTTGTAGCGGCCGATGATCAGCTCGCGCTTGTGCGCGGCGGCGGGATCGGTTGGTTCGCTGGCGGCGTGGACCTGTCCTTGCGCAGCGGCCCTGGCCCAGATCGACTGCATCGGCGCGAACAGGTGATAGAGCCGCGCAAACCCGTTGACGGTGCCGTCGATCGACTTGGCGCCCAACGGGAAGTTGTAATAGCCTGTCTCGTCCATCCCGAACGGCGAAAAACCGATCGCGCCTTTGCCCAGCGCGTCCCAGAAGAACCGCGCATATTCCGTGGCATTGCCGATTTCGGCCAGCATCAGCGGATTGTCGCGCCGGGCGTAGAGATCGAGATAGGCGTGCACGGCCTTTTCATCGCGTTTGTAGATATCGGGCACCACCAGATCGAGCGCCGGGGCTGCCACCTTGTAAAGCCCGATCACATGATGCACCGGACCCCCGCTGGAATAAGTGGCGGCATTCTGCCGGCCGAACGGCGCGGCGAGCGAGGCGTTGGCATACATCGGCAAGGCCTTTTCCGCCTTGCCGGCGCTGGCCACCGTGTTGAGATAGCTGGCAGTGTACCAGGCCTGGAAATATTCGTCGGCGTCGCTGCCGAAAGCCTTGGCCCAGCTCGATCCGGCCGGCTTGCCATAGTGCTTGAGCAGGGCCGGGGCGGCTGGCTCGGCGAAGAGCTTTTGCGCGGCGGGCGAGAAATCGCGCACGTTGCCGTAACTGCCCACCTCGTTTTCCACCTGCACCATGATGACCGTGTTCTGCGGATCGACCTGCGCGACATGATGCATCAGCGCGGCAAAGGCGCGGGTATCGGCCTTGAGTGTTTCGGCGCCGAGTGGTGACAGTGCTTCGTGCACGGTGCCCCGCGCCGTCAGGTTGTGGGGAAAGCGCTTGGGATCAAGCTTCACCCATTCGGGGGTGTAGGACGGGCCGGTGTTCTTCCACGTGCCGAACCACAGCAGCACCAGGCGCTTGTCGTGCTTGCGCGCTTCGCCGAGCAGGTGGTCCACCCAGGAAAAGTCGAACTGGCCTTCGCGTGGTTCGATTTGTTCCCATGCGACCGGGATTTCCAGGGTGTTGGCGCCCATCGCGTCGAGCGTGGGCCAGACTTGCCTGAGCGGCGCGGGGTAGTTGCTGGAATTGTTGGCCTGCGCGCCCAGCATCAGGAACGGCGCGCCATCGACCACGAGCATGGCGCCCCTGTCCGTGCGTTCGATGCGGGGCAGCGGGGCAGGTGCCTGGGCCGTTTGTGCCGGGGCGGGCAGCGGTGCCGCCACAGCAGCCAGCCATCCCGCCGCACTTGCCATCATGCCGGCAAGCCTGCGGCGTTGCATGGCGCGACGCAGGGCAAACGAGGGGGCATCTGTCATGGCGGTCTCCGGGGCGGCATGCTGGCGCCAAGATTGGAACATGCGATCTATTTTGTGTATCGCCACGCCAAAACCACTTGACAGTCGATGGGTTTGCATGATGGTAGCGCTATCAGAATTTGTCAATGAATGCCCGAGGGTTGGGGAGAAGGAAATGGACGGGGTTTCATCCATCGCAGCGCTGCTGCCGGCAGACTGGGAATCCGGGCGATTCCTGGGGCGGGTGGAAACGCCGGCCGGGCCGAGCCCGATTCTTGTCGAAGGCGGCGTCGCCTACGACATGTCGCGCGTGGCGCCGACTGTGTCCCAACTGGTTGAAAAGTTGCCGCTCAATGCCGCGGCCGGGGTGGCGCTGGGGCGGCTCGATTCGCTCGAACAGCCGCTGCTCAGCCCGGTCGACCTGCAATGCGTGAAAGCCTGCGGCGTCACCTTCGCCACGTCCACGCTGGAGCGGGTGATCGAGGAACGCGCGCGCGGTGATGCCGGCAAGGCGCAGGAAATCCGCGCCCGCATCGAGGATCGTGTGGGCGGTTCGATCCGCTCGGTGGTGCCCGGCTCGGCCGAAGCCGAAGCGCTCAAGGCTTTGTTGATCGAGGATAGCCTCTGGTCGCAGTATCTCGAAGTGGCGATCGGGCCTTACGCCGAAGTCTTTACCAAAGCGCCGGTGCTGGCCACCGTCGGCCCGCTGGCCGAGATCGGCGTGCGCAGCGATTCCACCTGGAACAATCCCGAACCCGAAGTGGTCCTTCTGGTCGATGCCGGCGGCGCCGTGGTCGGCGCGACGCTGGGCAATGACGTCAACTTGCGCGACATCGAAGGGCGCAGCGCGCTGCTGCTGGGCAAGGCCAAGGACAACAACGCCTCGTGCTCGCTTGGGCCGCTGGTGCGCCTGTTCGATGAGGGTTTCACGCTGGACGATGTGCGCCAGGCCGAAGTCGACCTGCTGATCGAAGGCACCGATGGCTATCGCCTGGAAGGCCATTCGAGCATGAACCAGATCAGCCGCGATCCGCTCGATCTGGTCCGCCAGACGCTGAGCGAGCATCAGTATCCCGATGGCTTTGCCCTGTTCCTGGGCACGCTGTTCGCCCCCGTGCAGGATCGCGACGATCCCGGCCGGGGTTTTACCCACAAGGTGGGAGACGTGGTGACGATCGCTACGCCGCGCCTGGGCAAGCTGGTCAACACTGTCGTCACCTGCCCGCAGGCCACGCCCTGGACCATGGGCATCGGCGGGTTCTTCGCCAATCTGGCCGCGCGCGGCCTGCTGGGTAACGCGGCATGAGCGGGGTGATCGACGCAGCAGCGGCCCGCGCACCCGTGGCGGGTGAAAGCGCCGGCCGTGCAATCTATCCCAGCCTGGCGGGCAAGCGGGTGTTCATCAGCGGCGGCGGCAGCGGCATTGGCGAAGGCCTGGTCGAAGCGTTCGTGGGCCAGGGCGCGCGCGTCGTGTTCTGCGACATTGCGGTGGATCAGGGCGAAGCCGTCGCGGCGAGGCTGGCGCAGGGCGATGCGCCCGCGCCGCTGTTCCTGGAATGCGACTTGCGCGATTCCGGCGCGATTGCCGCCGTCATTGCGCGCGCCGAAGCGCATCTGGGCGGCATCGACGTGGTGATCAACAATGCCGGCAACGACGATCGCCACAGCGTGGAAGAGGTTACGCCCGCCTATTGGGACGAGCGCATGGCGGTCAATCTCAAGCACCAGTTCTTCGTGACGCAGGCTGCCGTGCCGGCGATGAAGCGCGCCGGCGGTGGCGCGGTGATCAACCTCGGGTCGATCAGTTGGCATCTCGGTCTGCCCGATCTGGTGATCTACCAGACCGCGAAGGCGGCGATCGAAGGGTTGACGCGCGGCCTGGCGCGCGAGCTGGGCCGCGACAACATCAGGGTCACCGCGATCATTCCCGGCAACGTCAAGACGCCGCGCCAGGAGCAATGGTACACGCCCGAGGGCGAGGCCGAGATCGTGGCGTCGCAGTGCCTCGATGGGCGCCTGGTTCCGGCCGACGTCGCTGCGCTGGCGCTGTTCCTGGCCTCGGACGATGCGCGACTGATCACCGGCCACGAATATTGGGTGGACGCGGGATGGCGCTGACCCTTCCCGGCGCAAGTCCGGAACCGGTCTGGCCGTTGGGCGCCACCCTGGGCGAAGGCCCGGTGTGGGTGGCGCGCGATGCGGCGCTCTGGTTCGTGGACATCAAGGCCCCGGCGATCCACCGCTTTGTGCCGGAAACTGGCGCCACGGCCACCTGGACCGCGCCGGCCCAGATCGGCTGGGTGCTGCCCTGTGCCGATGGTGGCCTGCTCGCCGGGCTCCAGAGCGGGGTGCATCGCTTCGATCCGGCAACGGGCGATTTCGCCTTGGTCGTCGCGCCAGAGGCGCACGTACCGGGCAATCGCCTGAACGATGCCACGGTTGCGGCCGATGGCGCGGTGTGGCTCGGTTCGATGGACGATGCCGAAGCGGCCGACAGTGGGTTGATCTATCGCCTCGATGCGCAGGGCTGTGTCGACAGCGGCTTGCCGTCGGTTTCGATCACCAATGGCCCGGCCTTTTCGCCCGATGGCACCACGCTCTATCACCACGATACGCTGGGCCGTCGCATCTGGGCCAGCACGATCGAGGCGGGGCGTGTGACGGCAACGCGGCTGTTTGCCGAGATCGAGGACGGCGCGGGCTATCCCGATGGCCCGGTGGTGGACGCCGATGGCTGCCTGTGGGTGGGCCTGTTCGCGGGCTGGGGCGTGCGCTGCTATGACCCTGCGGGAAAATTGATCGGCGCCGTTCCATTTCCCGTGGCGAACGTCACCAAGATCGCATTCGGCGGGCCGGACTTGCGCACTGCCTATGCCACCACCGCCACCAAAGGCCTGAACGCGGCGGAGCGCGCGGCGCAGCCCTTGGCCGGGGCGCTGTTTGCCTTCGATCCGGGTGTCGCCGGATTACCGGGCCATCTGGCCAAGGTTTAGAACGAGATATGGGAGAGGGAACAATGGACGAGACGGCAGGGGGCGCAGTCAACATGCGCCTGATCGGCGCGATCGTGGCCGTGGCCACCATCGGCGGCTTCATGTTCGGCTATGATTCAGGCGTGATCAACGGCACGCAAAAGGGGCTGGAAGCGGCGTTCGATCTGGGCAAGGTGGGCATCGGCATCAATGTCGGCGCCATTCTGGTCGGCTCGTCGATCGGGGCGTTCGGCGCCGGGCGCCTGGCCGACAATATCGGCCGCCGTGGCGTGATGAAGCTGGCGGCGCTGCTGTTCCTGGTCAGCGCGATCCTGG
The DNA here is from genome assembly GCF_014652855.1 of Novosphingobium pokkalii. Lineage (GTDB taxonomy): Bacteria > Pseudomonadota > Alphaproteobacteria > Sphingomonadales > Sphingomonadaceae > Novosphingobium > Novosphingobium pokkalii. The sequence goes on along the minus strand of NZ_BMZP01000009.1, from coordinate 4,702 downwards.
CCGGGGCGGCCGGCTCTTCGGCCGTGTTCATCTTTGCGCGCATCATCGGCGGCCTGGGCGTTGGCGCGGCGAGCGTGATCTCTCCGGTCTATATCTCCGAAGTGGTGCCGGCCAATGTGCGCGGGCGCCTGTCGAGCGTGCAGCAGGTGATGATCATCACCGGGCTGACCGGCGCCTTTGTGGTCAACTATATCCTGGCCCATGTCGCCGGGGAATCGACCGCGATCCTTTGGGCCGGGCAACCGGCCTGGCGCTGGATGTTCTGGCTCCAGGCGCTGCCGGCGGCTATCTATTTCGTGGCGCTGCTCGGCATTCCCGAAAGCCCGCGCTATCTGGTGGCCAAGGGGGATGAAAGCGGTGCCCATGCCGTGCTCACCCGCCTGCTCGGCACGGCCAGTGCCACGCGGATCGTTGGCGAAATCCGCGAAAGCCTGGCGGCCGATCATCATCGCCCCAAGCTGTCCGACCTGATCGACCGCGCCACCGGCCGCATCCGCCCGATCGTCTGGACCGGCATTGGCCTGGCCGTGTTCCAGCAGCTCGTCGGCATCAACGTGGTGTTCTATTACGGTGCCACGCTGTGGCAGGCGGTCGGCTTTTCCGAAAACTACGCCTTGCAGACCAATATCCTGTCGGGCGTGGTTTCCATCGCCGGGTGCCTCGCCACGCTGCTGCTGGTCGATCGCGTCGGGCGCAAGCCTTTGTTGCTGATCGGTTCGGCGGGCATGGCGGTGACGCTGGGTATTGTCGCCTGGGCCTTTTCCACGGCGGTGCACGGGGCCGATGGCGGCGTGACGCTGCCGGGCAGCAACGGCGTGATCGCGCTGTTTGCTGCCAATGCCTATGTCGTGTTCTTCAACATGAGCTGGGGCCCGATCATGTGGGTCATGCTCGGCGAAATGTTCCCCAACCAGATCCGTGGCTCGGGCCTGGCGGTGTCCGGCTTTGCCCAGTGGATCGCCAACGCGGCGATTTCGGTCAGCTTTCCGGCGCTGGTGGTCTCGCCGGGGCTGGCGATCACCTATTCGTTCTATGCCGCCGCAGCGGCGGTGTCGTTCGTCTTCGTGCGCGCCATGGTCAAGGAAACCAAGGGCGTTACCCTGGAACAGATGCAGGGTTGAACCTTGCGGCCCGTGGCCCGGCGTCAGTGCCGGGCCGCTGGTTCGTGCAGTCCGATGGCGCCAAGCATGCCGGGTTTCCATTGCCCCTGCTTGGCGTCGTAGAACGGAAACGTGTTGACATAGGCCCAGACGCAGATCGGTACGCCGGCCGGGCGGAAGGCCTGGAACACGGCGCGATAATAGGCGGCGCGCTGCGGGCCGGGGATCGATTCATAGGCGCCGGTTTCGCCCATTAGCGGGATCTTGCCGGTGCGCAGGCTGTAGGCGCGCACTTTCGCCACGTTCTGCGCCAGGCGTTCCCTGTCGCTGTCCGATCCGAACGCGCGGCCAAGCGGCGGGGAAGGGGAGACCCACGAGGCGCCCTGGTGGGTGAAATCGAACGGGTCGTAATAGTGGAACGTCGGCCAGACCTGCGGATCGGCCGGCAGGTTCAGCGTGGCCAGCGAGTCCACGCCGCTCCAGTGTTCGCCGCCGATGATCACCGGCCGATCCGGATTGTGCCGGCGGATCGCGGCCAGCGCCGGCGCGAACGTGGCCATCAGGTTGGCGTTGGTCAGCGCGTGGTTGGGCTCGTTCTCGATCTCGAACCACAGCCGGCTGCGCGGGCGCGTGGCATAGTGATCGCCCAGTTGCTGCCACACGGCGGCGAGCCAGGGTGCGGCCGCGGCGGGGTCTTCGTTCACGGGATCGAAATTGTGGCTGTTGAGGATGACTTTCAACCCGGCATCCAGCGCACCATCCACCACCTGATCCACGCGTGCCAGCCAGGCGGTATCGATCGCATAAGGCGGGGTGGATGCGCTGTGGCTCGACCAGTTGACCGGCAGGCGCACGGTCTCGAACCCGGCGGCCTTGATCCGGGCGAAATCCGCCGGGGTCAGGCGGTTGCTCCTGATTTCACCGCCACGCGCCATGTCGAGATGGTTGCCCAGATTGATGCAGGCACCGACCGGCAGCGAAATCGGCGCTTTGGGGGCGCGCGGTCGAGCCTTGGCCTGGGCCGGCATGGGCGTGACCGCCAAAGCGAGAAAACCGGCGCAACTCGTGATCCGGCTCAGCCAGGAATGGCGCAGCGTGGCAAGAGACATGATCGGTACACTCCAGGGATTGCCGCAACCGGCACAGCACAGGTGGTCCATCGCGATCATGCCCGTTCCATGCACGGACGGTAAGTGCTTTTCATCGCGACCTATTTTTCCATGAATATTGCATAATAAAGGTTATGTTAAATGAAGCCATGAAATGAGTTGCGTGAAATGCAACTGGGATTGTTTCCTTCGCACTTGCGCAATAGCACGAAATCACCCATTTGGAGCAGGCCTTTCAGGCATCCTCTCCCAAACTCAAAAAGGCCAGCCTTCGGGCTGGCCCTTTTTTTGCCTGAAATCCGCCCGTGTCGTGATGGCTGGCGGCCAAACCGGTTCAGACCGCCTTGCCCAGCGCGCGCTTCACGGACGGTATGATAGTATAAACCGCCTCGCGCTGCGCCCCGCGATTTTCGTGATCGACGCAATAGCCCTGGTAATGGCGCCGGATTAGCCCGGCGCGCACCAGATCCGAGACCGCGCGGCTCACGTTGGTGCGCCCGGAATGGCGCAGCCGGTCGCGCAATTCGCTGGCCACGGCTTGTTCGGCCTGCGCCGGATCGACCGGCAAGGCACCCTTGCGGGCCAGATCGGCGCGAACCTGTTCCACCACGGCCCGGCGCCGGGCGTCGCGTTGTGCCATCGGGATCAACGCATCGCTGAGCCAATCACGCACCGGGATCGCCTGGCCCCCTTCGCGCACGTAGGGGCCGGCGCTGTCCGTCGATCCGGCGGCGCGGGCAATCAGGTTGAGCACCATGAAGGTATAACGCGGCCGGCTGGAAACTTCGGCCAGGCGCTCCAGCACTGCCGGCAGGTCAAGGTCGCGATCGGGCTGGCTGATGCCGATGGGATTGCCCGCTCCCGCCACCGCGCCCGTGCCCGCACCGCGCCGGCGCATGCGCCGCGGCCCGCGCGAAGGCGCGGCGGCGGGCGGGTCTGAAGCGAACAGATCGGGCTGAAACATGCGAACATTTCAAGCACAAAGCGATGCTCTTGTGAATCCCCTGCAAGCCATCCCGCGGCCGGCCATGTCGATTAGCCATTGGTGACACTTTACCGTCGGTGGTGGGTAAAGTGTCAGGCATGGCTTTCTGCGCGTAAAAAACCGCACCAGCACGGTTGCGTCGTTAGCATTCCGTTGAAACAAAAGCGCTATGGCCTATCGTCGGCTCGAATATCGTTTGGCCGCCGTAGAGGATGTCAAGGCGCGCGCTCCCAAACCAAGACGGAGCCAGGGCAAGCGGAGTTGGTCGATGACTTTGCTTTCCGAATACCTTGATGCCGGGACATTGTTGATCATCAATGGCCTGATCGCCTTGCTCTCGGTACTGGCGCTGGTCTTTGCCGCGCTGCGCATCGCCAATCCCGAAGACCGCCGCGGCGCGATGTTCCTGGCGGCTGGCTATGCGCTGATGGCGCTGGGCTTCGGCGTGCTGATTTCGCCTATTTTCATTCCGGGATTAGGTAGCGGCGCCTTGTGGGGCAACGCTTTGCTCGACCTCGGCACGATAGCCAACTTCCTGGCGCTCAATGCCATATTCCATCGGCGCGGGGCAGAATTCTGGGTGCTGCCAGCAGCGATCGTCATGGCGATTGCCGAATTGGCGATCGTGGCGCGGATCGGCCCGGACATGCGCGCCATGGTTGCGTTGGGCGCGGGGTTGCGCGCGTGCGTGACCATGGCGACCGTCTTTTCACTGTGGCACTGCAACGATCCGTCGCGGCGTCCGATCGCCTTGATCCTGGCCGGGTTTCACGGTGCGTGGGTGGTCATGCTGGTGCTGCGCATCGCCTGGTGGCTGGGCAACGACGCAAATGGCGTTGGGCACGATCCGACATCGGCGTTCGGGTTGACCGCGCGGCTCTTGCTCACCTGGGCGATCACCCCATGCTATCTGTGGATGATCAAGCGCGAAGTGGATGCCGAATTGATCCGCTATGCCCGGCAGGATCCGTTGACCGGCGTCGCCAACCGGCGCGTGGTGTGGCAAATGGGCGAGGCCCGCTGCAACCGGGCACGGGGCAAAGTGGGCGTGATTGCCATCGATATCGACCATTTCAAGCATATCAACGACCGGTATGGCCATGGCAGCGGCGATGCCATGCTGAGGCTGGTGGCCGATGTGCTGGCGCAGAACTTGCGCAGCGGCGACGTGCTCGGCCGCATCGGCGGCGAGGAATTCCTGATCCTGCTGGCCGACGAGGCTGTAGAGATGCGCGCGGCCTTGGCCGAGCGGCTGCGCCAGGCGGTGGCCGATGCCGCGCTCACCCTGCCCGATGGCCAGCCGCTGTCCTGCACGATCAGCCTGGGCCACGCGGCCGTGGCCCTGCCCGGCCCGGGCTGGGATGCAACCGTCCAGGCCGCCGACCGCGCGCTCTATGCCGCCAAGCATGGTGGCCGCAATCGCGTGATGGATGCAGCGCAACTTGCCGCCTAGCACTACTTTGGCAGATTATGCATTGGCGGGTCGCTGGGGCGGCATCCGCAGTGCG
>NZ_BMZP01000008.1 GCF_014652855.1 Novosphingobium pokkalii | reverse complement strand
CCCGCACTGCGGATGCCGCCCCAGCGACCCGCCAATGCATAATCTGCCAAAGTAGTGCTAGGGTCTACCAACCACCATTTCCCGTTACCAGTGCGCCTGCAACGCACCACGCGGCCTAGGGATTTGGCAGCGGTTCAGGGCTGATAACGCCATTCGGCGTTGCATCCATTTGTGCCGGGCCTGCGTGGGTCTGTGCAGCAGGATCGCGTGAGGGGCGAGGGCGGCCGGAGCCTTCCACCAGGCCATCCAGCGCCCGGAAGCTGGCGCTGATCAGCGGGACGTCGGCCTTGCCGGACACGCGCCAGGCGTCCTGCGCCGCGTCGTGCCGGGGGGCGTCGGGCAGCAGCCACGCGGCATCCAGCGCGCCGAGCGCGGCGAGCACTTGTGCCTTGGCGAGATAGGCGCCGGCGATGCCTTCGTTGTAGGCACTGCGCGCCTGGAGCAGTTCGCGCGCCAGTTGCAGCACGTCGAGCGTGGTGAACATCCCTGCGCGCTCCTGCAAGACGGCGCCGTCATAGGCTTTCTGGGCGGAGTCCACGGCGCGGGCGAGGTTGTCGATCGCGGTGGTCTGTGCCTGCCAGTCGTTCCAGGCACCCGCGAGCGTGGCGCGGTTTTCGCGCAAGGTGGCATCCATCAGCCGCCAGTCGGCGTCGTTGGCCGCCTCGGCCGCGTGGATGCGCGCGGCGCGCTCGCCGCTGTCGAACAGCGGGCCGGACAAGGTGACGACGCCCTTGATTTCCGTCTGGCGCAAGGTGTCCGAGTAGTTGGAAAAGCCCGCGGAATAGGGGAGCAGGGCGGCCGTGCCCTGAAAGTCCAGGCGCGGGCGGCGATCGGCCTTGGCGCCTTCGACGCTGGCGCGCGAGGCGCGCTCGCGTTCCTGCGCGGCGCGGATCAGCGGGTTGTGCGCCTCGGCATAGGCATAGGCCTCTTCCAGATCGGCGACCGGCAGTTGCAGCGCGGGGGGCGGGGCGAGGTCTCCCGGCCGGGTGCCGATCATGCGAACGAAGGCCGCTTCGGCCGTCCCGGCGTCGCGCTGCGCGGCGAGCAATTGCACGCGGCCAAGCTCGACGCGGGTTTCCACCTGCTGGATATCGGTGGCGGTCACCTCGTGCGCGGCAAGACGGGCGCGATTGTCGGTCAATTCGCGGGTCAGCGCGGCCAGGTTGTCTGCCGCGATGGCCACTGCGGCGCGCGTGCGGCGCAGGCCGACAAAGGCGTCGACTGCATCGAGCAGCGCCTGCTGTTCGGTGGAGCGCAGCACGGCCAACTGGTAGGCCGCCTGGGCGCGCGTGCCGCGTTCGTTGGCGAAGGCGCGGCCGAAGGTGAACAGCGGCTGGGTCAGCACGGCGGTGGCTGTCGAAGTCCAGCCGCTGCGGCGCAGGAACACGCCCTTGGCGATCTCGAAGCGGTCCTTGGTCCAGCCATAGGTGAGGGCGTAGTCGAGCTTGGGACCATAGGCGGCGCGGGCCTGGGCCACGCCCCACGCGCTGCTTTGCGTCGAGCTGCGCTGGGCCAGCAGGACAGGCGATGTCCAGTAGGCATAGCGCAAGGCGTCGGTCAGCGTGGTGATTGGCCGACCGGCCAGTGTGCCTTCGACGATATCGGCCGGCGTTTCGGCGGGCAGGGCGGCGGCTCGGTCCAGCGGCGTGGCATCGGCCATCTCGGCATCGGCCGCATCGCCCGTTGCAGTTTCCTGCCCCCGTGCGCCGGGCGAACCAAACAGGGCGAGCAAGGTCAAGGAGCAGGCCAGCGCGACACGCCGATGACGCAGGGACATTGAACGCGCAGCGCGTGAGAGCGAAGGAGACATGGCGAAAACCCCTCTCAGTTGTCGCGGAAGGCGCGCATGAACTGGTCGCGCAGCGGCTTGGTGACGTAGGACAGCAGCGAGCGGTTGCCGGTTTCGATGTAGGTCTCGGCCGGCATGCCGCTGCGCAGGGCAAGGCCTTCACGCTGCACGGCGGCCTGATCCACGGCGATGCGCACCGTGTAATAGGCCTGGCGGGTTTCCTGGTTGTCGGTGCGGTCGGTGGCGACATAGATCACGCGGCCGGGGATTTCCGGGGTGGCGGCGCGGTTGAAGGCCGAGAAGCGCACGCGCGCGGCCTGGCCCACGCGCACCTGGTCGATGTCGGTCGGGCTGATCGAGGCTTCCACGATCATCACGTCATGATCGGGCACGATTTCCATGATCGGTTCAGCCGGACGCACCACATCGCCGATCGCGGCAAAAGCGATCTTCTCGATCGTGCCGGAATAGGGCGCGCGGATCTCGCTGCGGTCTTTCTGGTCCGAGGCGCTGACCTTGCGCAACTGCTGCTGGTTGAGCGCGGTGTTGACCTGGGCAAGATCGGTGCCGGCCTGAACGCGGCGGGTCTGCACCGTCTGGATCGATTGCTCCTGCGCTTCGGTGATACGGGCGCGGGTCTGAGCGATCTGCGCCTGCAATTGTGCCACCTGGCCATCGATATCCACGGCGGTGCGCTCCAACTGGTTGAGGCGGTTGATCGTGACGAGCTGCTTGTCCCACAAGTCACGCACGCCCTGGCGTTCGGGCTCGATCAGGTGGCGCTGCTGGCGCAAGGCGTCGATCTGCGCCTGAAGGCCGGTGATCTGCTGGTTGTATTGCGCGACGCGCGCGGAAAGCTGTGCGCGCAACTGGCCTTCCTCGGTCTGGCGCATTGCGAACAGGTGCTGTTCGTCGGCCATGGCCTTGCGCGCGCTGGGGTTGGCCGAGCCGACAAGTTCCGGCGGAAAGACCACTTGGCCAAGGCCCAGCCGCTCCGCCTCAAGCCGGGCCTTCTGGGCCAGCAACTGTTCCACGGTGAGGTTGGAATAGGTCGCGTCCGCGCCGGTCACGCGGTCGTCCAGGCGCATCAGCAGTTCGCCCTGGCGCACGTGCTGCCCGTTGATCACGGCAATGGCGGCAATCACCCCGCCGGTGGGATGGGCGATGCGCTTCACGCGGGTTTCCACGCCCACCTGGCCGCCGCCGATCACGGCGCCGCCGATCGGCACCAGCGCCGCCAGGGCAAACAGCAGGATCATCAGCCCGGCCAATGCCGCCACCAGCCGCACCAGCAGACGCGGGGCATGGGGCCTGGCTTCCTCCGGCGCGTCGGTCCAGAGGGCCGGCAGCAATTGTTGCGCGGCACCGGGGGCAAGGGGCGCGCTCATCGTGCCGCCTCCTGCGCCAGTCGGCCTGCCGCCGGGGCGCTGCCGCTTGTCGTGACCGTCTCGCCAGGCTGGAGCGTGCGTTGCATGACGATGTCGCGCTCCCCGAAATCGACCAGCCGCCCGTTCTGCATCACCGCGACGTGCGTGATCGGGGCAAGCGTGGCGGGGCGATGGGTGATCATGATGACGATCCCGCCGCGCTGGCGCATTTCGGTGACTGCGCGGTTGAGCGCGGCGTCTCCCACCGCGTCGAGATTGGAATTGGCTTCGTCCAGCACCAGCAGATGCGGATTGCCATAAAGCGCGCGGGCCAGGCCGACACGCTGGCGCTGGCCTGCGGACAACTCGCTGCCGCCGGCCGAGACCATGGTGTCATAACCATCGGGCAGGGCGAGGATGGCATCATGCAGGCTGGCGGCGCGGGCGGCGGCAATCACCGCGTCAGACGTGGCCGCCGGATCGAACCGGGCAATGTTCTGGCCCACGGTGCCGTCGATCAGGTCCACCGTCTGCGGCACATAGCCGAAGGCGCTGCCCAATGCTTCGGGATCCCACTGGTCGAGCGTGGCGCCATCGAGGCGCACTTCGCCGCGCTGCGGCTGCCAGATGCCGAGAATGCCGCGCACCAGCGACGTCTTGCCGGCGGCGCTCGGGCCGATCACGGCCAGCGCCTGCCCAGGTTGGAGCGCCAGCGACACGCCCTGCACGGTGAAGCGCTGCGTGCCCGGTGGCGCCACCCACAGATCGCGCAGCGCCAGTTCGCCGCGCGGCCGATCGAGGGTCACATGCCGTTGGGGCGGGCGGCGGAACGTGGCGATGGCCTGGACAATGCGACCCCAGCCGCTGCGCGCGGCAACCAGACCCTTCCAGTTGGCAATGGCTGAATCGACCGGTGCCAGTGCGCGGCCAGACAGGACGGAGGAGGCCAAGATCACCCCGCCACTGGCCTTGTCGTCGATCACCAGCAAGGCGCCGACGGTGAGGATGATCGATTGCAGCAGCATGCGGAACGTGCGGCTGGCCCCGCCGAGGCGCGAGACTGTGCGCGCGAGCGCCGACTGCGCGGCGATGAACTGTCCCTCCCATCCTGAGGTGCGCGCCACCAGGCGATCCTGCATGCCCATGGCAAAGGCGGATTCGGCAAAGCGGATTTCCGAAAGCGTTGCCGCGCTGCGCTGCCCGGTGATCATCGCCAGTTCGCGCGAGGCGCTTTGCGTGCGGCGGTTGGACAACAGCGCAAGGACGGCCATGACCAGCACCCCGGCCAGCGCGGTGATGCCCAGCCACCAGTGCAGCGCGGCCAGCACGATCAGGAACATCGCGACCCAGGGCAGGTCGATCAGCGCGACCGGTCCAGCGCCGGCCAGGAACGTGTGAATCGAATCGAGATCGCGCGCGAACTGGAGGCCGTCCCCCTTGTCCGCCCCCGCACGCAGCGGGCGCGAAACGGTGGCATAGTGCACCGCGCCGAACAGGTCGTCGTGCACGCCGTTGGCCACGCCCAGCAGCGCTTCGGCACGAATTGCCTCGAAAATCGCTTGAAACACGTAGATCATGACCAGCATCACGAAGAGCCCCACCAGCGTGGGGATGCTTCTGCTGGGCAGCACCGAATCGTAGACCAGCATCATGTAGCCCGATCCGGCAAAGACCAGGACGTTGAGCAGCAGGCTGGCCCCAGCGACCAATCCCAGATTTCCGCGATACCTGCGCAGGAACAGGCGCAGCATTTGCCGATCCACGTCGAAAATTCCCCATACGATCGCCGATAGCCAATGGGCATGGCACCGGCGCGCCGACGGGTAATCCGCAGAAACCTCCGTCGCGGAACTTTAGCGCGCGCGTTTACGGCCCCGGGAAAGCCGGGCTGGCGTTACGTTATGGGATTGTGGCGCTGGCAGAGGGCTGCGCGATTACGCCATTTCGGCCGGGGTGCCGGCGCGGGCGCCAACGATCAGCATTTCGCACCAGACACCCTTGGGATCGAACATGAGGTCTACCGCTTCCAGACCGGGCTGGGCGCGCAGCAGGTGCGAACCGGTGCCCTGGTGCACCGGGGGCGTGACCAGCGGGCCACCCAATTCCTTCCACAGCAGATAGAGCCGGTCGCCGTCGGGGGCGAGGAACCAGCGCAAGTCCACCCAGCCGGCCGGATCGGACAGCGCGCCATGCTTGACCGCGTTGGTGCCCAATTCGTGGACAGCCATGATCAGGGGAATGCAGCTTTGATCGGGCACGAGGCAGGCAGGGCCGCTCAACCGGATGCGCGACCCTTGCGCAAAGGGTGCGATGGTCCGTTCGATCAGTTCGGGCAGGTGGCCTTCGGCCTCGGTGCCGATGCGCAAGAGGTCGCTGGCCTTGGCCAGGCTTTCCAGGCGATCGGAGAATTCTCGGAAGAAATCGATCGGGTTTTCGGCGCGGGGCCCGCGCGCCGAGAGCGCCTGGATGACGGCCAGCAGGTTGCGCGAACGGTGGCGCAACTCACGGTTGAACGATTCCTGCTGGCGTGTCCGCGCATCGAGCTCTCGCACGGTGGCGCGGGCAACCATCGCGGTGGTCATCACCAGGCCCACGCAGGCTATGCCCAGGACCAGCGACACGACCGAGCGTCCGTCCCAGACGATGCCGATGACCGGCCGGGCAAAAAGCGCAAAAGCCACCGCCAGCGAACCGAACAGCGCCAGCACGGCAAAACCGGTATCGAGCAACAGGGTTCCCAGCAGAACGGTAGGCCAGAATGACAGGAATGGCATCGTGCCGGGTTCCGGCTCGATGAGCAGGCGCAGCAGCGAAGGCAAGACCACGAGAGCGGCGCAGAGCATGGCCTGCTGCCCCCGTCCACGCCGCTTGACCAGCGCAGCGCACATGGCGCCGGAAATCCCGGTCAGAACTCTCATGTGCGCCCCTTGAATCTCTTTCGCACGGGCGAATCCCCGCGCTGGACCGTTTGTAAAACAGTGTTAACCTGCAAAGCCCACAAAATGCAGTGCAATTTTCATTTTTCGTTAAGGTTTTTGTTTAAGATCGCCCTAACGCGAGCGCTGTGGGGAAAGCCGCAGCGCGGCTTCGATTTCCAGCAGGCTGGACAGCAAGGCGCGGTCTTCGGGCCGGAGCGCCGCGCCGCCGTGCAAGGTTGATCGGCACAGCGCCAGCAGGCTGGCTGGATGGCGGGCAAGGCCGGCACGGAAAGCGTCAAGCGTGGTTTGCGCCGTGGACGCTGGAGCCTGGCCGGGATCGATCAGGGCATCTTCCGGCGATGTTTCGGCCCGCATCCGCCAGAGCACCGCAATCGCGCGCTCCACCATGGCGCGCACGAGATCGCCCGCTGCTTCTCCCGATGCGCGAGCCTTGAGCTTCTGGCGATAACGGCGTTGCCGTTCGGCGTTGGTCAGGGCCATGTCCGTGCCTTGGCGGCGTTGCCCCCTGGTTGAAAAGCCCGGTCAGCCCCTTGCGTAACCATCCCTATGCGATCCGGCGGAGGTGGCGGGCGAGCCTTTGACGTGAGTCAAGGTGGCGGCTCCGCGCGCCGCCTAGGGTGTTGTCGTGGCCTGATCCGCGATGACCAGCATCCGGGCAGGCAAGGAGGATGCAGCGATGACCAATCCTGAAAGTATGGCGCTGCGGCGGGGGATCGCCGGCACGCTGCTGTTCGACGGCGAACTCGCCAGTCGCGGCTTCGAACTCAATGCCATGTGCTTTTCGTTCAACGACCAGGCCAATCGCGCCGCGTTCCTGGCCGACGAGGAAGGCTATTGCCGGCGCTACAACCTGACGGCCGAGCAGCGCGACGCAGTGGCGCGGCGCGATGTGCTGGGCATGATCGAGGCGGGCGGCAATGTCTATTACCTCGCCAAGCTGGCCGGCATCTTCGGGCTCAATGTCCAGGACCTGGGGGCGTTGCAGACAGGCATGAGCGTTGCGGAATTCAAGCAATACCTGCTCGACCAGGGCACGGCGGCCGGCTGCGCTCCCGAGCGACACAGCGAAGGACTGGCGGCATGAGCGCGCAGATCATCGGTGGCTATTTCAGCAGCCATGTGCCCGGCATCGGCGGCGCCATCGCGCGCGGAGACCAGAGCCAGCCCTATTGGAAACCGTTTTTCGATGGCTATCCGCCGGTGCGGCAATGGCTGGCCCAGGCCCGTCCGGATGTGGCCATCGTGTTCTACAACGATCACGGGCTCAACTTCTTCCTCGATGCCATGCCCACCTTCGCGGTGGGCGCGGCGGCGGACTATCCCAACGAGGACGAGGGCTGGGGCTTGCCCGTCTACAAGACCTTTCAAGGAGATCCGGCGCTTTCCTGGCATATCATCGAGGAACTGGTGGGCAGCGGCTTTGACGTGACGATGTGCCAAAAGATGAAGGTGGACCACGCGCTGTCGATCCCCTTCGAACTGGCCTATCCCGACGTGGCAGCCTGGCCGGTCAAGATCGTGCCGATCGCGATCAACACGGTGCAATATCCGCTACCTTCGCCGCAGCGCTGCTACGACCTGGGGCGTGCCGTGCATCGCGCGCTGCAATCGTGGCAGGACGATACCCGCGTGGTGGTTATCGGCTCGGGCGGCCTGTCGCATCAGCTCGACGGGTCGCGAGCCGGGTTCATCAACGCCGATTACGACCGCTTCTGCCTCGATCACCTGGCCAACGAGCCGGAGGCACTGCTGCGTCATTCGACCGAGGAGGTTGCAGCGATCGCCGGTACCCAAGGGGTGGAGATCGTCAACTGGATCGCGGCACGCGGCGCGCTGGGCCAGGGGCCGCAGGCCGAAGTGACCCGCAACTACCACATCCCGATCAGCAACACGGCGGCAGCTACACTGGTGCTCGCGCCGGCATGAGCCTATCCTGGTCCGGTCCGGGCGTATTGCGCGCGGACCGATCGGCCGGCGCGTCTTCCTGGGGGGGAGGGCGCGCCGGTTGCGTTTTCGGGGTGGGGACCGGTCAGTCTGTCAGGTCGTTGACTGCCATCAGCGCCAGTTCGGTGCGGTTCTCGATGCCCAGTTTCTGGTACATGGCGTGGAGATAGACCTTCACCGTGCCTTCGCCGATGTTGAGTTCGGCGCCGATATCGCGGTTGCGCATGCCGCGTGCCACCAGCCGGGCGATGCGGCGCTCGCGCGGGTTGAGCCGGTCGAGCGGGCCGGCGCCATCCGGATGCAGCGAAAGATCGAGTGCGCGTTGCAGCAGGTCGGCCGGGATGGCGCGTTCGCCCTCCTGCACCTTGTCGAGGACTTCGATCAGTTCATCGCCCGCGCCTTCCTTGGACACGATGCCTTCGACGCCAGCGCGCATCACCGCCAACAGGTTGCGGTCCGTCAGTTCTGCCGTCAACAGCACGATACGGCGCCGATCGCCGCGCGCGCGCAGGGTTTCGAGTACCTGCACACCGTTCATGCCGGGCATGTTGATGTCCAGCAGCACGATATCGGGATCATGCGTGGCGATCGCGGCCAGCGTTTCTTCCCCGCTGGCCGTGGCGGCAACCACGTGGAAGCGGCTGTCGTGCAGCACGGCGGAAACACCGGCGCGGATGAAGCCGTGATCGTCCGCCACAAGAATGGTGGTCATGCCTTCAGGCCTGTCATGCATGGATGCGCGTGGGAACCTCGATGTCGAGGCGAGCGCCCGGGCGCAGTTGGTTGTCGGAGTGTTCGGCAATATGCACCCGTCCGCCCAGGGCCGCGACGCGCTCGGTGATCGAGCGCGGCTGGCGCGATGGTCCCGCGCCGGGGAAGCCGATGCCGTTGTCGGCGATCGTGACGGTCAGCATGGTGCCGTCGTGGTCGAGAGAGATGGTCACTTCGCTGCACTGGCCATGTCGGGCCGCGTTGGCAACCGCTTCCCGCACCATTTGTCGCAATTCGTAGGCAAGGCGGATGGGAATCTGGAGCGGTCCGGAATGGGCGGAAAAGGTCACGCGGATGCGCCAGTGCGCCGCCATTTCCTCCACCAGGCTGCACAGTTCCTCGGTGATATCGCTGGAGCGGTCACCATCTTCTCCCCGGCGCAGGCGGTCGATCATCACCCGCAACTGCGCCTGCTCGCGGCGCAGCGCGTCTTTCATCGCTTCGATCTCGCCTTCCGGGTCCTTGCCGTCACGCAGACGGCGGCGCAGTGCCTCCAGGCGGAACATGGTGCCGGCCAGGAACTGGACCACGCTATCGTGCAGGTCGCGCGCCAGGGCGTTGCGCACTTCGGCCACGGCAGAGCTTTTGGCGAGCGTGGCCATTTCCTCGCGATCGAGTGCCAGGCCGATCTCGCGCACCAGCGCGCTCATCCAGGGCAGGTCGTCGACGGCCATCGACGGAATGCCCCAGACCAGCAACTGGCCCTGGCTGGAAACCGAATTGAACGTGGCGAGAATGCCTTCGTTGACGCCGCATCGCTCCGCAAGCGGCGAGGCAAAGGGGCCGCGTGCGACCGCAAGCTGGTGATCGCCTGCCATGCCGATGCGGCGGCCGCGACGCAGGTCGAACAGCGTCGGGTGCGCAGCGGCGCTCACGGCGTCGGACAGCACGCCCGGTCCTGTGCGCTCGCTGGTCAAGGCGCCATCCTGCTCGACCAGCAGGTCGATCCACGGTTCGTCGCCCCAGGCCACGGCCAGTGCCGCACCGCGCGCGCCCATCGTGATGCAGGCATGGCGCAACGCGCTAGACAGCACGCGGCTGCGCCGTGCCCCCGGTGCCCCCGACGGATCGGGCAGCGTCACCACGCGCACGCCGCGCTGGCGGCTGGCCAGCCACAGCATGAGCATCGAGACGACGATCATGCAGATCACGCCGCGCATGAAGCGCAGGGGGTTGGGGCCGGCACCATCGAATGTCAGGATCGCCGCGGGTACGATCGCCGCCAGGATCAAGCCGGCGGTTGTGGCAGCAACGCCTCTCTGCCCCCAACGCACCAGCGCCACCAGCAGCAGGAACGTGCCGAACACCAGGAACGGCCCGGTAAGCACGCCTTGTGGACGCTCCATGAAATAAATTGCCGAAGAAAAGGCTGTGAAATCAATAAATTGCGCTGTGGGTGCAAGCCGGCAATCGTACCACCAGTCGAACCAGGCGGCGGTAGTCAGGCCGATCGCCCACAGCACATAGCCACCGACCAGAACCTGGGTCAGCGCCGGATTACGCAAGGGAATGTCGGTCGAAAACAGAATCCCGGCCATGAACAGGACCGCCATCGTAAGGCGGCACAACGCCAATACCTTGCCACTGCGCCGGGCATACATGTGAAGAACCTCCAACCCTGTCGTCCTCCTTATGGCAAAAGTTATGTGGCCCCGGTCGTGGATATGCAATCGGATTGCGCGCCCGGTGGGTGTGCTTTTGCGTTAACCATTGTTACAGATCAAACCATGCCACTGACGAAGTTTGCCAGTTCATGAATATCCCTGTTCATCCGTGCCTTGTGCCAGCGACGTGTGAATGCGCGGTTCTGGGGTGGCAAGCTGACGGCGCTGTCGGTAGGATGGTTCGGGAACCATGACTATTTCGTCTCCATCCGAATCTCCGCTGGACGCCCTGACCGCCAAGCAGCGCGAGGTGCTGGACCTTTTGATTCAGCACAAGACGTCCAAGGAAATATCCCGGATCCTCGGGATCTCGCCCTATACGGTCGATCAGCGGATCCTGCTGGCGCGGGGCAAGCTGGGTGTCGCGTCACGCAACGAAGTGGCTCAGGCATATAGACTTTTGTTGGAATCTCCGGCCTCTTTGGAGCTATCCGTAAAACCCGTATATGGTTCGCCAGCGGTCGCCAACGGCAACAATCCGACGCACAAGGATCAGGAAGGTCGCGATGACCCCAATGCCTTGGCTGACGATGGCGGCGATGATGGGGATCATGCCGCCATGCCTACGGCTGCCACGGCGGCGGAAGGGTATCATCGCGTCCTTCCGGAGATGTTTGACGGGCCCTATGGGACCATGATGCGATTGGGGGCAACCGCTCTGATCGCGATGGTCCTGATCCTGACCGTTCTGGGTGGACTGACGATGTTTTCGCAGTTGTCCAGGATCGTCGATCGCTAGTCCGTCGATCGTCCTCCGCATCACAGGGGACGGCACCGCTGGTGCCGTGTGGAGGCAAATGACGATGACCAATACCAAGCAAAACCAGACCCAGACCTTTGGCGCTCGTACTCCGGCAACGATGTCGCCGGCCGTGGCGCAAATGCGGGTGACCCGCGACCTGCACGATGCCGAGGCCGCGCTCGATGAAGCGCTGATCCGCCAGGCCAACCTGCTGTCCTCGATGGTCACCGCCCGGCGTGAGGCCGGCTTGCCTCCGTTCCTGGGGCAGGATGCGCTGATGCGCCTGCTCAAGAGCCAGCAGGCCATGGTTGATGCCGGGGGAGAACTGGCGCGCGTGCATGGACGGCTGAGCACGATCGCTGTCGAAACGATGGGTGGGAACGATGCGTGTCCGAAGACGGCCACGTTGGTCGATCCGGACGCCGCAGCCGATTCGGCCGTGGCCGACGCGGCCTGAGCTTGTCGACTGCCTGGGTATGGAGGATGTGACAGCCCATGCTTTCGCTATGGCTACCCCGCATTCTCCTGGCCTTCGCCGTGGTGTTCGCGGCCCGCAAGGGCGGCGAACCGGAACAATCGGTGGCCGCGATCCTGCTCGCAACGTTCGCGCTGGACGTGGCCAACCACGCAATCTTTGGAGATCCCGCATGGTTTGCGGTGAACCCCGGTCACCTGGTGATCGATCTTTGGGCGTTTATCGTCTTGTTGTGGGTGGCCGTCCGGGCCAACCGCGCCTGGCCCCTGGCGGTCAGCGCCGCGCAGGCGCTGGTGGTCTTGGGCCATGTCGCCAAGCTTTGGGAACTGGCGATGGTGCGCAAGGCCTATTGGGTCATGACGCAGGTTCCCTTTTCACTCCAGCTTCTGGTGCTCATCTTCGGCACGGCCGCGCACATGCAGCGCTCGCGCCGTCTGGGCGACTATCACGGCTGGCGGTTGACCTGATCGCGCCGCACCCGGCCGGCGGCGTGGGGAGGGCGGCATGACAGTCCGTTCGATGCGGGCCGCGGCGCAGCGCGGCAGTGGCATGCGGAGCATGGCCTTTGGCAACGAGCCATTCATGGGTGGTACCACGCCCATGGCCGCAGCGCGTCCGGCCATTCCGGCACCGGCTCTGGCCATGGCACGGGAAATCTATGCCGGTCGCCGGCGGCGGGAGCGGTTCCTGGCAGCCGACCTATTCGGCGAGCCGACCTGGGACATCCTGCTCGACCTGTTCATCGCCGCCGCCGAAACGCGCCGTGTGCCCACGACCAGTGCATGCATCGGGGCCAATGTGCCACCAACGACGGCGCTGCGCTGGCTGCGCATCCTCGAAGCGCGGGGCCTGGTGGAGCGGGAGGATGATGGGCGCGATGGCCGCCGCACCTTCGTGTGCCTGACGGCGCGCGGTCAGGCGGCGATGATCGACCTGATGCTCAATTGGCAGACCGGCAAGGGATCGGCGGTGCAGGCCACGCAGGCAGCAGATGCCGCCGAGCCATCACGCGGGAAGCCGGCCATGCCGTTCGACCTCGTCGTGGACTGAGAAGCTGACCGAAAAGCCTGGCGCGCTGGCAAAGAGACCGGTTGCTTTCGCGGCGGGATTGCGTCGCGAAAGCAACCGGCAGGCAGGGTGAACGCGGTGCGGGCTATTCGTCCAGTTGCCAGCGGATCGAACCGAGGTAGACGCCGGTGGTGGCCGCACCAGTCTCGTCCGTGGCGATGGAGAAGCGGGCGCGGCTGCGGATGCGGGCGCAGGCCGTGGCATCGAGCAGGTCATGCCCGCTGCTGCCGGTGACCGCGCAATCCGCCACGCGCCCGTCGCGCCCGATCGTGAGGCGGAAGCGGGTCACGCCTTCCCAGCCTTCGCGCACCGCTTGGCCGGGGTAATCGTTGCGCGTCACCCAGTCTCCGGGATTGCCGCGCGGGATGGCGCGCTGCGGGGCGGCCTTGGCGCTGGGCAGTGGCTCGGGCGTGGGCAGGGTAGCCGGGCCGCCGGAAGGACTGACCAGCGGACCATCACCGATCGGCGGCAGGGTGAACGGCGCGACCGGCTCCAGCGGCGTGGCGGGGCCAAGTTTTGGAGTGAGCGGCGGCGTGGTGTCGATATGCGCTGGCGCGCTGCGCGGCGGCACTTTGGGTTCGGGCACAGGCCGGGGCGGCGGTGGCGGCACGTAGGTCCAGTCGTTGGCATCCAGTGCGTGGTGAATGACCGTGGTGATCGCGCCGCCGGCGAAGGTGGTGAGCAGCGCGGCGCCCACTCCCAGATGCAGGATGCCAACGGCAAGGCCGATGCGCAGCGAAGGACGACGGGCAGTCTGATCGACATAAGCCATGCGTTTCTCCTCTCAGCCATGGTCCGCACCGATCCTGCCAGGCATGGGGCGAGGGGCTCGGTCCGGGCATCGCCACTCTTAGCCCGACAATGCGGGGAGCGGTCTGTGCAGGCGTGATGGTATCACATGCCGTTTTGTCGCAAAGTGAAATCTCAACCATATGGGTAGAATACGCACGGGCGCTGTCTCGTCATGGGTCAGTCGGGCGGGCCAGGGGCGATGCCTGCCCAGACCTTGACGTTTTGCCGGGCGTGGCGTAGGGGCCGGCTCGTTCCAGGGGCATTTGCGTGCCTCTGGCCAGTTTGAGAGCTGAACATTGCCGGTGCGCATGGGGCTGCAAGTGGCGGATATCCGCCATGGGTGGCCCTTTTCCCTTTGGGCTCGATCCCGCCGAATCGGCGAGCGGGCCACCGGGGATGCCAGCCGTCAAAGTAACCCGGTGCCGTTGGCCTGGGTGGAGCGTTTTCGGCTCATACGATGCGTTTCGCGCCACGGCCCACGGGCTGTCCGCGCCGGCCCATTGCATGAGACGCACCTGCCTTCACCTGTTCCGGCGTTGCCACAACCAAGGTGAAGAGTACTTCATGCCTACGATCAACCAGCTGATCCGCAAGGGTCGCGTTCCGCAGAAGGCCAAGAGCAAGGTCCCTGCGATGGAGCAGAACCCGCAGAAGCGCGGTGTTTGCACCCGCGTCTACACGACCACCCCGAAGAAGCCGAACTCGGCTCTCCGCAAGGTCGCCAAGATCCGTCTGACCAACAGCCGCGAAGTCATCTCGTACATTCCCGGCGAAGGCCACAACCTGCAAGAGCACTCGGTGGTGCTTATCCGCGGCGGCCGTGTGCGCGACCTTCCCGGCGTGCGCTACCACGTGCTGCGCGGCGTGCTCGACACGCAGGGCGTGAAGGACCGCAAGCAGAGCCGTTCGAAGTACGGCGCCAAGCGTCCCAAGTAATCGTGGCCATGTGGCCGCGGGCAGGGATGCAGGCCATCCCGCCAGGCGCGCCATGCTGGATTGAGCGGCCGGTGCAAGCTGGCCCGATCAGAAGGAATTCAAGATGTCTCGTCGTCGTCGTCCGGAAAAGCGGGTGATCCTGCCCGATCCGAAGTTCGGTGATCAGGTTCTGTCGAAGTTCATGAACAACCTCATGCTCGATGGTAAGAAGTCGGTTGCCGAAAGCATCGTCTATGGCGCTCTCGACACCATGCAGACCCGTGCCAAGGCTGACCCCGTGCAGCTTTTCCACGATGCGCTCAACAACGTGAAGCCGCACATCGAAGTGCGTTCGCGCCGCGTTGGTGGTGCGACCTACCAGGTTCCCGTGGAAGTGCGCCCCGAGCGCGCCCAGGCCCTGGCGATCCGCTGGCTGATCACTGCTGCCCGCAACCGTTCGGAAACCACCATGTCGGCCCGCCTGTCGGCCGAACTGCTGGATGCCGCCAACAACCGTGGCAACGCCGTGAAGAAGCGCGAAGACACCCATCGCATGGCCGACGCCAACCGCGCGTTCAGCCACTACCGCTGGTAAGCTTCCGAAAAACTGGTCACGTGGCCGTCTTCAAACGGTCACAGCAGTAACCATATGGGGTGGGCTGGAGCAATCCGGCCCTTCCCGAACCCAAGGAACACACCATGGCCCGCAGCCATCCGCTCGAGCGTTACCGCAACATCGGTATCATGGCGCACATCGACGCCGGCAAGACGACGACGACCGAGCGCATCCTTTACTACACCGGCAAGTCCTACAAGATCGGCGAAGTGCACGACGGCGCCGCGACCATGGACTGGATGGAACAGGAACAGGAACGCGGCATCACGATCACGTCGGCCGCGACGACCTGCTTCTGGAACGACCACCGCATCAACATCATCGACACCCCCGGCCACGTCGACTTCACCATCGAAGTCGAACGTTCGCTGCGCGTGCTCGACGGTGCGGTTGCGTGCTTCGACGGCGTTGCCGGCGTGGAGCCGCAGTCGGAAACCGTGTGGCGCCAGGCTGACAAGTACGGCGTTCCGCGCATGTGCTTCATCAACAAGCTCGACCGCACCGGCGCCAACTTCAAGTACTGCGTGCAGTCGATCATCGACCGCCTCGGTGCCAAGCCCGCCGTGCTCTACATCCCCATCGGTCTCGAATCCGAGCTGAAGGGCCTGGTCGACCTGGTCAACAACCGTGCGATCATCTGGAAGGACGAATCGCTCGGCGCCGAATTCTTCTATGAAGAAATCCCGGCCGACCTGGCTGACGAAGCCGCGATCTACCGTTCGGAACTGATCGAACTCGCCGTCGAACAGGACGACGAGGCGATGGAAGCCTATCTCGAAGGCAACGAACCGGACGCCGCGACGCTCAAGAAGCTGATCCGCAAGGGTACGCTGAACCACTCGTTCGTGCCGGTGTGCTGCGGCTCGGCGTTCAAGAACAAGGGCGTGCAGCCCCTGCTCGACGCCGTCGTGGACTACCTGCCTTCGCCGCTCGACATCGAAGACGTCCAGGGCGTCAAGGTCGACAGCGACGAGAAGGACAGCCGTCCGCCCAAGGACGATGCGCCGTTCTCGGCTCT
Source organism: Novosphingobium pokkalii (assembly GCF_014652855.1). Lineage (GTDB taxonomy): Bacteria > Pseudomonadota > Alphaproteobacteria > Sphingomonadales > Sphingomonadaceae > Novosphingobium > Novosphingobium pokkalii. The sequence goes on along the minus strand of NZ_BMZP01000008.1, from coordinate 206,835 downwards.
GGCGTTCAAGGTCATGAACGACCCGTTCGTGGGCTCGCTCACCTTCATCCGCATCTACTCGGGCACGCTGACCAAGGGCAGCTACCTGAACTCGGTGAAGCAGAAGAAGGAAAAGGTCGGCCGCATGCTCGAAATGCATGCCAACGACCGCAAGGACGTCGAAGAAGCTTTCGCTGGCGACATCATCGCGCTGGCCGGCATGAAGGAAACCACCACGGGCGACACGCTCTGCGCCGAACGCGCGCCGATCGTGCTTGAACGCATGGAATTCCCCGAGCCGGTGATCGAACTGTCGGTGGAGCCCAAGACCAAGGCCGACCAGGAAAAGATGGGCATCGCGCTCAATCGCCTGTCTGCCGAAGACCCCTCGTTCCGCGTCTCGACCGATCACGAATCGGGCCAGACGATCATCAAGGGCATGGGCGAACTGCACCTCGACATCATCGTCGATCGCATGCGTCGCGAATTCAAGGTGGAAGCCAACGTGGGCGCGCCCCAGGTGGCCTACCGCGAATACCTCGCCAAGCCGGTGGACCTCGACTACACGCACAAGAAGCAGTCGGGTGGTACCGGTCAGTTCGGTCGCGTGAAGGTCAAGATCACGCCGGGCGAACGCGGTTCGGGCATCATCTTCAAGGATGAGATCAAGGGCGGTAACATTCCCAAGGAATATATCCCCGCGATCGAAAAGGGCATGCGCGAAACGGCGGCCACTGGCTCGCTGGTCGGCTTCCCGATCATCGACTTCGAAATCCTGCTCTACGACGGTGCGTACCACGACGTCGACTCGTCGGCCCTGGCCTTCGAAATCGCCGGTCGCGGTGCCATGCGTGAAGCGGCCCAGAAGTCGGGCATCAAGCTGCTCGAGCCGATCATGAGCGTCGAAGTGGTCACCCCTGAGGAATTCATGGGTGACGTGATCGGCGACTTGAACTCGCGTCGTGGCCAGATCCAGGGTACCGACAGCCGGGGCAATGCCCAGGTCGTCGAAGCCATGGTGCCGCTCGCGAACATGTTCGGCTACGTGAACCAGCTGCGTTCTTTCACGCAGGGTCGCGCGCAGTACACCATGCAGTTCTCTCACTATGACGAAGTTCCGGCGAATGTCGCGGCTGAGGTCAAGGAGAAGCTTGCCTGATCACTCTGATCAGGCTAGGGGCGGCGCCTGATTCCGTCGGGTGCCGTACCCCGCAGAATTCACAGACAAGCGAATAGAAGGTTTGAACAATGGCCAAGGCTAAGTTTGAGCGGAACAAGCCGCACTGCAACATCGGCACCATCGGTCACGTTGACCATGGCAAGACCACGCTGACCGCAGCGATCACCAAGGTCCTGTCGGAAACCGGCGGCGCCCAGTTCACCGATTATGCCAACATCGACAAGGCTCCCGAAGAGCGCGAGCGCGGCATCACCATCTCGACTGCCCACGTCGAGTACGAAACCGCCAACCGTCACTACGCGCACGTCGACTGCCCGGGTCACGCTGACTATGTGAAGAACATGATCACCGGTGCGGCCCAGATGGACGGCGCCATCCTCGTGGTGAACGCTGCTGACGGCCCGATGCCGCAGACCCGCGAACACATCCTGCTCGCCCGCCAGGTCGGCGTGCCGGCTCTGGTCGTGTACATGAACAAGGTCGACCAGGTCGACGACGAGGAAATCCTCGAGCTCGTCGAACTCGAAGTTCGCGAACTGCTCTCGTCGTACGACTTCCCGGGCGACGATATTCCGATCGTCAAGGGTTCGGCTCTGGCCGCTCTCGAAGGTCGCGACGACGCCATCGGCAAGAACTCGATCAACGCGCTGATGGAAGCTGTCGACAGCTACATCCCGCAGCCGCCGCGCCCGACCGACAAGCCCTTCCTGATGCCCGTCGAAGACGTGTTCTCGATCTCGGGTCGTGGTACGGTTGTGACCGGCCGCGTCGAAACCGGCATCGTCAAGGTGGGTGAAGAAGTCGAAATCATCGGCCTCAAGGACACCCAGAAGACCACCGTCACCGGCGTGGAAATGTTCCGCAAGCTGCTCGACCAGGGCGAAGCTGGCGACAACATCGGCGCCCTGATCCGTGGCATCAAGCGTGAAGAAGTCGAGCGTGGCCAGGTTCTCGCCAAGCCCGGTTCGGTGACCCCGCACACCGAATTCTCGGCCGAAGTCTACGTGCTGTCGAAGGACGAAGGTGGCCGTCACACGCCGTTCTTCGCCAACTACCGCCCGCAGTTCTACTTCCGCACCACCGACGTGACCGGTGAAGTGGTTCTCCCCGAAGGCACCGAAATGGTGATGCCGGGCGACAACCTCACCCTGTCGGTCAAGCTGATCGCGCCGATCGCCATGGACGAAGGTCTCCGCTTTGCAATTCGCGAAGGCGGCCGGACCGTCGGTTCTGGGGTTGTCAGCAAGATCACGAAGTAATATAGGCGCCGCACCGGCGGGAGATTCGCTCTCCCGCCGGACGGTATTTTGATCAGTCGTCCCGCTTTCTCCCCATCCATCGGGAGGGGATCAGAGGGTAGGGCGGCTGGTTTTTGTTTTCGCTCTTTCGCATCGGTAAACGGACATGGAAGCCCAGAACATCCGCATTCGCCTCAAGGCCTTCGATCATCGCGTACTGGACCAGGCCACTGGTGAAATCGCGGACACCGCCCGCCGCACCGGCGCTCTGATTCGTGGTCCCATTCCGCTGCCGACCCGCATCGAGAAGTTCTGCGTCAACCGCGGTCCGCACATCGACAAGAAGTCGCGCGAACAGTTTGAAGTCCGCACCTACAAGCGCCTGCTTGACATCGTGCAGCCCAACGCTGCCACCGTCGACGCGCTGATGAAGCTGGACCTCGCTGCTGGCGTGAACGTCGAGATCAAGCTGGCCTGATGCCAGCGCCCTGGCCCCGCTCCCACGTGTGTGGCGGGCAGGGCGGCCCGACCGAGCCTCATCGGTTTCCAGTTTTGGGTCACTTGTGATCCATCACCATCTCTTCCGGCCCTGAGGCCGGCTTGGCGGAAAATCCGTTCTGCCGCGACAAAAGGGATACCTCCGGCCTCTTGCCACTTGCCTTTTGGCATGGCGTCAGGGTCGGGAAAGCGTCCCCCGTTCGCTCCTGTTCAGGCAGGGGCACTCAGCCCGGACGGGGCATGCTTCTTATACGGGCTGAACACGCCTTTGGGGGATGGGCCCTCGAAGGCCTCTGTGAGGAGTATGAGATCATGCGCACCGGCGTGATCGCGAAGAAGGTGGGTATGACCCGCCTGTTCCAGGAAGATGGTCGGCACGTGCCGGTCACCGTCCTTTCGCTTGAAGATTGCCAGGTGGTTTCGGTCCGCACTGCCGAACGTGACGGTTACGTCGCGCTTCAGCTCGGTGCTGGCGAAGCCAAGCAGAAGAACGTTGCCAAGCCGCAGCGCGAACACTTCGCCAAGGCCGAAGTTCCGCTGAAGATGCAGGTCGCCGAGTTCCGCGTCGCCGATGACGCGCTGCTCGATGTCGGTGCCAGCATCGCCGCTTCGCACTTCGTCGCTGGCCAGTATGTTGACATCACCGGTCACACCCAGGGTAAGGGCTTTGCCGGCGCCATGAAGCGCTGGGGCTTCGGCGGTATGCGCGCCACCCACGGTGTGTCGATCTCGCACCGTGCCCACGGTTCGACCGGTAACCGTCAGGATCCGGGTCGCGTCTTCAAGAACAAGAAGATGGCTGGTCACATGGGTGACCGTCAGCGCACCCAGCAGAACCTGGAAATCGTTCGCACCGACGATGCGCGCGGCCTGATCTTCGTCAAGGGCTCGGTCCCGGGCGCGAAGAACGGCTGGCTGCTGGTTCGTGACGCGGTCAAGGTCGCTCGCCACGCTGAAGCGCCCTATCCCGCCGGCCTCAAGGCCGCCAACACCAACGAACAGGCCGCTCCCGAAGCCGCCGCTGGCCAGGAGGGCTAAGTCGTGAAGGTTCAAGTCCTCAATCTCGACGGTTCGGCCGCCGGCGACGTGGAACTCGCAGATGACGTGTTCGGTCTCGAACCGCGCGCCGACATCCTGCACCGCGTTGTGACCTGGCAGCTCGAAAACCGTCGCGGCACGGCCCGTGGCGCTCGCGAGCGTTCGGACGTTGCCCGCACCGGCAAGAAGTTCGGCCGCCAGAAGGGTGGTGGTACCGCTCGTCACGGCGACCGCAAGGCCCCGATCTTCATCGGCGGTGGCAAGGCCCATGGCCCGCGCGTTCGTGATTTCAGCGTTTCGCTGAACAAGAAGGTGCGTGCGCTCGGTCTCAAGATGGCGCTCTCGTCCAAGGCCCAGAACGGCCTGGTCGTGGTCGACAGCCTGGAACTGACCGATGCCAAGACCAAGGCTCTGGCCGGCACGCTGGCCAAGGCCGGCTTCGGCAAGAAGGTGCTCGTCGTGGACGGTGAGCAGGTCAACGAGGGCTTCGCCCGCGCGGCCCGCAACATCGTTGGCGTGAACGTCCTCCCCGCGATCGGCGCCAACGTCTACGACATCCTGAAGCATGATACGCTGGTGCTGACGCGCGCCGCGGTCGAGAAGCTGGAGGCGCGTTTCAATGGCTAAGGACGCAATCGACACGCGTCACTATGACGTGATCGTGGCTCCCCACATCACCGAAAAGGCGACGCTTCTGAGCGAAAACAATGCCGTGGTCTTCAAGGTTGCCGAAAAGGCGACCAAGCCGGAGATCAAGGCGGCGGTGGAAGCCCTCTTCAACGTCACGGTCACCAAGGTGAACACGCTGACCCAGAAGGGCAAGACCAAGCGCTGGAAGGGCAAGCCCTACAAGCGCACCGACGTCAAGAAGGCCGTCGTGACCCTGGCCGCTGGCCAGTCGATCGACGTGACCAGCGGTATCTGAGGCGAAGGCACAGACCATGGCACTCAAGAGCTATAACCCGACCAGCCCCGCCCGTCGCGGCCTGGTCCTCGTCGACAAGTCGGCGCTCTGGAAGGGCAAGCCCGTCAAGGCTTTGACCGAAGGCAAGAGCAAGACCGGCGGCCGTAACAACAAGGGCCACGTGACCAGCCGCGGTATCGCGGGCGGCCACAAGCAGAAGTACCGCTTCATCGACTTCAAGCGTCGCAAGTGGGACATGCCGGCCACTGTGGAACGTCTGGAATACGATCCCAACCGCACCGCGTTCATCGCCCTCGTCACGTACGAAGACGGTGAGCAGGCCTACATCCTGGCGCCGCAGCGCCTGGCCGTGGGCGACGTGGTGGTTGCCGGTGAAAAGACCGACGTGAAGCCGGGCAATGCGATGCTCCTGTCGCAGATGCCGGTTGGTACCATCATCCACAACGTGGAAATGAAGCCGGGCAAGGGCGGTCAGATCGCCCGTTCGGCCGGTACCTACGTCCAGCTCGTCGGTCGCGACCGCGGCATGGTGATCGTTCGCCTGAACTCGGGCGAGCAGCGCTATCTGCGTGGCGACTGCATGGGCACCGTCGGCGCCGTGTCGAACCCCGACAACTCGAACCAGAATCTTGCCAAGGCCGGTCGTAACCGCTGGCTTGGCCGTCGTCCGTTGACGCGCGGTGTGGCAAAGAACCCGGTCGACCACCCGCACGGTGGTGGTGAAGGCCGCACCTCGGGCGGCCGTCATCCGGTCACTCCGTGGGGCAAGCCGACCAAGGGCGCCCGCACCCGTCACAACAAGAAGACGGACAAGTTCATCATTCGTTCGCGCCACGCGAAGAAGAAGAGGTAAGACCCCATGGCACGTTCCGTCTGGAAGGGCCCCTTCGTCGACCTGCACCTCCTGAAGAAGGCCGAAGTGGCCCAGGATGCTGGCAGCCGCGCTGGCCCGATCAAGACCTGGTCGCGTCGTTCGACCATCATTCCGCAGTTCGTTGGTCTGACGTTCAACGTCTACAACGGGCAGAAGTTTATCCCCGTCTCCGTGAGCGAAGAGATGGTCGGCCACAAGCTTGGCGAATTTGCGCCCACGCGCAACTTCCCCGGCCACGCCGCTGACAAGAAGGGCAAGCGCTGATGAGCAAGCAAGCAGCCCCCCGCCGCGTCGGTGAAAAGGAAGCTCTGGCCGTCAACACGAACATTCGTGGTTCGGCCCAGAAGCTCAACCTGGTCGCCGCTCTGATCCGTGGCATGAAGGCCGAAGACGCCCTCAACGTCCTGGCCTTCTCCAAGAAGGCGATGGCGGTTGATGCCCGCAAGGTGCTCGCTTCGGCGATTGCCAACGCGGAAAACAACCACAACCTGGACGTCGACGCGCTGGTCGTGGCGGAAGCCTCGGTCGGCAAGTCGATCACGATGAAGCGCTTCCACACCCGTGGTCGTGGCAAGTCGACCCGCATCCTGAAGCCGTTCTCGCGGCTTCGGATCGTCGTCCGTGAAGTCGAGGAGGCCTGATCCATGGGTCACAAGTCGAACCCCATCGGTCTGCGTCTGCAGATCAACCGCACCTGGGACAGCCGCTGGTACGCCGAAGGCCGTAACTACCAGCAACTGCTGAAGGAAGACCTTCAGATCCGCAAGTTCATCGTCGAGAGCCTGCCGCAGGCAGCGATCTCGAAGGTGGTCATCGAGCGTCCGGCCAAGCTGTGCCGCATCTCGATCTACGCGGCCCGTCCCGGTGTGATCATCGGCAAGAAGGGCGCGGACATCGAAAAGCTCCGCGCCAAGCTTGCCAAGCTGACCAACAGCGACGTGAAGCTGAACATCGTTGAAATCCGCAAGCCGGAAATCGATGCCAAGCTCGTTGCCCAGGGCATTGCCGACCAGCTCGTCCGTCGCGTGGCGTTCCGCCGTGCGATGAAGCGCGCCGTGCAGTCGGCCCTGCGTCTTGGTGCCGAAGGCATCAAGATCACCTGCGGCGGCCGTCTCGGCGGGGCGGAAATCGCCCGCGTCGAATGGTACCGTGAAGGTCGCGTTCCGCTGCACACCCTGCGTGCGAACATCGACTACGCCGAAGCCGAAGCCCACACCGCCTACGGCGTGATCGGCATCAAGACCTGGATCTTCAAGGGCGAGATCCTGGGTCATGACCCGCTGGCGCAGGATCGCCTGATGCTGGAGGCACAGACCTCCGGTGTCCGTCCGGCGCGCTGAGGCTTGAGGATAGGCTAGCACCATGCTGCAACCCAAGAAGACCAAGTTCCGCAAGGCGTTCAAGGGCCGTCTCCACGGCAACGCCAAGGGCGGTACCGACCTCAACTTCGGCTCCTACGGCCTCAAGGCCCTGGAACCGGAGCGGGTCACCGCTCGTCAGATCGAAGCGGCTCGCCGTGCGATCACCCGCCACATCAAGCGCCAGGGCCGTCTCTGGATCCGCATTTTCCCCGACCTTCCGGTGACCAAGAAGCCGGCCGAAGTCCGCCAGGGCAAGGGCAAGGGTTCGGTGGAATACTGGGCCGCCCGCGTGAAGCCCGGCAAGATCCTGTTCGAGCTTGACGGCGTCGCCGGCCCCCTGGCCGCCGAAGCCTTCAGCCGCGCGGCGATGAAGCTGCCGATCAAGACCAAGGTCGTTGCTCGCCTCGGCGACACTTCGCACCTTGGTGGCGAATAAGGAGTAGGAATGATGGCTAAGTTCGAAGACCTCCGCGTCAAGAGCGACGACCAGCTTACTGCTGACCTCGCCGAGCTGAAGCGCGAACAGTTCAACCTGCGTTTCCAGGCGGCCACGAGCCAGCTGGAGCGTCCGGCGCGCATCAAGGAAGTGCGCCGCGACATCGCGCGGATCAAGACTCTGCAGGGCGAGCGCGCTCGCACTGCGAAGGCTTAAGGAGACACACGATGCCCAAGCGTATCCTTATCGGGACCGTGGTTTCCGACAAGACCGACAAGACCGTGGTCGTGAAGGTCGAGCGCAAGGTGAAGCACCCGCTCTACGGGAAGATCATCCGCCGCTCGAAGAAGTATCACGCCCACGACGAGGCGAATGCCTTCAAGACCGGCGAAACGGTGCGGATCGAAGAGACCTCGCCCTACTCCAAGCTCAAGACCTGGAAGGTTATCGACCGGGTTCTGGCTGGGAAGACCGCCGCGATCGAAGCGGACGTTTGACAAAACGTCCGTTCTCGGTCTTAGGGAGCGTCACGTTTTTGGAACTGCCGGACTGGTTCCGGCAAGCCAGTGAGAAGGAACCGGATCAATGATCCAGATGCAATCCAATCTCGACGTCGCGGACAACAGCGGCGCCAAGCGCGTCCAGTGCATCAAGGTGCTGGGCGGGTCGAAGCGTCGTACCGCAAGCGTCGGCGACATCATCGTGGTGTCGGTGAAGGAGGCGCAGCCCCGCGCCCGTGTCAAGAAGGGCGACGTCCATCGCGCGGTGATCGTGCGCACCAAGAAGGACGTGCGTCGTCCCGATGGCAGCGTCATCCGCTTTGACGGCAACGCTGCCGTGCTCGTCGGCAAGAACGAAGAGCCCATCGGCACCCGTATCTTCGGCCCCGTGGTGCGCGAACTGCGCGGCAAGGGCTTCATGAAGATCATCTCGCTTGCCCCGGAGGTGCTGTAATGGCTGCCGCCAAGATCAAGAAGGGCGATAACGTCGTCGTTCGTTCGGGCAAGGACAAGGGCCGCACCGGCACCGTCCTCCAGGTTCTTCCCAAGGAAGACAAGGTCGTCGTGGCCGGCGTGAACATCGCCGCCCGTCACCGCAAGCCCAGCCAGCAGAACCCGCAGGGTGGCATCGATCGCTTCGAGGCGCCGCTGCACATCTCGAAGGTTGCCGTGGCTGACAAGGATGGCAAGGCCACCCGCGTCCGCTTCGAAACCCGCGATGGCAAGAAGGTCCGCGTGGCCGTCAAGTCCGGGGAGGCCATCGATGGCTGACAAGTACACTCCGCGCCTCAAGGGCAAGTACGACGCCGAGATCGCTGCCGCGATGAAGGCGAAGTTCGGCTACAAGAACGACCTGGAAATTCCGCGGATCGAAAAGATCACGCTGAACATGGGCGTTGGCGAAGCGAGCCAGGACAAGAAGAAGGTCCAGACCGCCGCTGCCGAAATGGAGCTGATCGCTGGCCAGAAGCCCGTGATCACCAAGGCCAAGAAGTCGATCGCGCAGTTCAAGCTGCGCGAAGGCATGCCGATCGGTTGCAAGGTCACCCTGCGCCGTGAACGCATGTACGAATTCCTGGACCGCCTGATCACCATCGCGATGCCCCGCATCCGCGACTTCCGGGGCCTGAACCCGAAGTCGTTCGACGGCCGTGGCAACTATGCGATGGGTCTCAAGGAACAGATCATTTTTCCTGAGATCAGCTACGACCAGATCGACAAGGTGCGCGGCCTCGACATCATCGTGACCACCACCGCCAAGACCGACGACGAGGCACGTGAACTGCTTCGCCTGTTCGGTTTCCCGTTCCCGCAGGAAGCCGCCGAACAGGCGCAGGCCGCCTGAAGCCAGTCATAGGAAAGAGCTTAAGTCCATGGCGAAACTGAGTTCGATCAACAAGAACGAGCGTCGCAAGAAGCTCGTTGAAAAGTTTGCGGCCAAGTACGCCGCGCTCAAGGCCCAGGCCGACGACGAATCGCTCGACGAAACCGAGCGCCTCATCGCCCGTCTGAAGATGGCCGAGCTGCCGCGTAACGCGAATCCCACGCGTGTCCGCAACCGTTGCAACACCACCGGCCGCCCGCGTGGCTACTACCGCAAGTTCGGCCTCTGCCGCGTCGAACTGCGCGATCTCGCCAACAAGGGGCTCATCCCCGGCGTGACGAAGTCGAGCTGGTAAGGAGCCTCAACGATGGCATTGACCGACCCCCTGGGTGATATGCTCACCCGCATCCGCAACGGCCAGCAGGCGAAGAAGGACTCGGTCCTCTCGCCCGCTTCCAAGCTGCGTGCGCACGTCCTCGAAGTTCTCCAGCGCGAAGGCTACATCCGTGGCTTCAGCGAAGACGCCACCGGCGCTCATCCGCAGCTTCGCATCGAACTGAAGTACTTCGAAGGCCAGCCCGCGATCAAGCATGTGGCCCGCGTCTCCAAGCCTGGCCGCCGCGTCTACTCGGGTTCCAAGGAACTCCCGGTGGTGCGCAACGGCCTTGGCATCACCATCGTCTCGACGCCCAAGGGCGTGCTTTCGGATGCCGAAGCGCGCGCTGCCAACGTCGGTGGCGAAGTGCTGGCGGAGGTGTTCTGATGAGCCGCATCGGCAAGAAGCCGGTGGCGATCCCGAGTGGCGTCACCGCTGACATCGCGAACGGCGTGCTGACCGTGAAGGGCCCCAAGGGCACTCTCACGCTCACCCTCGCCGACGAGATCAACTACGCCGTCGAAGACGGTGCGATCTCGGTGCAGCCTGCCAACGACACCAAGCGCGCTCGCGCGTTCTGGGGCATGCAGCGCACGCTCGTCTCCAACCTCGTCACCGGCGTGACGGAAGGCTATACCAAGGTCCTTCTGATCACCGGCGTCGGCTACCGCGCCAATGCTCAGGGCAAGAACCTGAAGCTCCAGCTCGGCTACAGCCACGACGTCGATTTCGCCGTGCCGGAAGGCATCGAGATCAAGACCCCGGATAACACCACGGTCGAAATCTCGGGTATCGACAAGCAGAAGGTCGGCCAGGTTGCGGCCGAAATTCGCCGCTGGCGCAAGCCCGAACCCTACAAGGGCAAGGGTATCAAGTACCGTGGCGAGTTCATCTTCCGCAAGGAAGGGAAGAAGAAGTAATGGCCAAGCTGTCTCTCTTCGATCGCCGCCGCCGCCGCGTCCGCACTGCTCTCAAGGCACGTGCCGGCGGCCGCCCGCGTCTCTCCGTGCACCGCACGGGCCGTCACATCTACGCGCAGATCATCGACGATGCTGCCGGCCGTACCCTGGCCGCCGCTTCGTCGCTGGTGAAGGGCGAGAAGTCGATCGGCGCCAACATCGACGCCGCTGCCCTGGTGGGCAAGCAGATCGCCGAACGGGCCAAGGAAGCCGGTGTCACCACCGTCGTCTTCGACCGTGGCGGTTACCTGTTCCATGGCCGCGTCAAGGCGCTGGCTGATGCTGCCCGCGAAGGCGGCCTGGAGTTCTGATCATGGCTGACGAAACCAACCTGCAAGGCGATGCCGCTGCCCCCGTCGAACAGACGACCGGTGGCGAGCAGCGCGAAGGTCGCGGTCGCGGTCGTGGCCGTGGCGGCGAGCGTGGCGAACGCGGTGAACGTGGCGGTCGTGGCCGTCGCGACGACCGTCGTGGCCGCAACAACAATGACGAGGAACAGGGTGAGGAGCTGATCGAAAAGCTCGTTCACATCAACCGCGTCTCCAAGACCGTGAAGGGCGGCAAGCGCTTCGGCTTTGCGGCTCTGGTCGTGGTCGGCGATGGCAAGGGCCGCGTTGGCTTCGGTCATGGCAAGGCGCGCGAAGTGCCGGAAGCCATCACCAAGGCCACTGCTTCTGCCAAGAAGAAGATGGTTCGCGTTCCGCTCAAGGAAGGCCGCACCCTTCACCACGACGGCAAGGGCCGTTTCGGTGCCGGCAAGGTCAATGTCCGCTCGGCTCCGGCCGGTACGGGCATCATCGCGGGCGGCCCGATGCGCGCCGTCTTCGAAAGCCTGGGCGTGCACGACGTGGTGACCAAGTCGGTCGGCACCTCGAACCCCTACAACATGATCCGCGCCACCTTCGATGCGTTGCAGGACCAGACTTCGCCGAAGTCTGTTGCCCAGCGTCGCGGCAAGAAGGTCGCTGATCTGCTCGGTCGTGGCGGTGCTTCGCAAGTCGAAGCCGAAGCCGCCGCCGAAGCCATCGCGGAGTAATCGGTCATGGCGAAGATCAAGATCAAGCAGATCGGCTCGCCGATCCGTCGCCCGGAACACCAGAAGAAGATTCTGGTCGGCCTGGGCCTGGGCAAGATGCACCGCGTGGTGGAAGTGGAAGACACTGCCGAAACCCGTGGCGCCATTGCCAAGCTGCCGCACATGGTGGCCGTGATCGACTGATCACAGCCAGCTGAGCCAAGCTTTCAGAAAAGCCCCGCGCGTCTTTTGGATGCGCGGGGCTTTTCGTTTGGGGATGGGGCAGGGGGCGGCGCTTGGACGCACGGGGCAGGGGCTTCGACAAGCTCAGCCCGAACGGAATTCAACGGGTTGCTGCACCCTCCGTTCGCCCTGAGCTTGTCGAAGGGCGTGGGCGCAACGTCTGGCTGGGCCGTTCATGCCAAAGGATTCCGAGTCAATCACCCGCAAGGGGTGACAAGTCCGTTGCAACCCACTAAGGGCGCCTCTTCCTATCAGCGCGACTCAAAGCGAAAGCGAGTGCATCTCATGAAGCTTAACCAGATTTCCGACAATGGCGGCGCCCGCAAGGGCCGCATGCGCGTGGGCCGTGGCATCGGCTCGGGCAAGGGCAAGACCGCTGGCCGTGGCCAGAAGGGTGCCAAGGCGCGTTCGGGCGTTTCGATCAACGGGTTTGAAGGCGGCCAGATGCCGCTGCACATGCGCATCCCGAAGCGCGGCTTCAACAACATCTTCGCCAAGGACTATGCCGAAGTGAACCTCGGCCTGATCCAGAAGATGATCGATGCCGGCAAGCTCGACGTGTCGGGCGTGGTCGATCATGCCGCGCTCAAGGCTGCTGGCTTGGCGCGTGGTGGCAAGCACGGCGTGCGCCTGCTGGCCAAGGGCGAACTGACCGCCAAGGTCAGCTTCAAGGTTGCCGGTGCCTCGAAGGGTGCCGTGGCTGCGGTGGAAAAGCTGGGTGGCGCGGTCGAAGTGACCGTCGTCAAGGCTGCCGCCGAAGCCTGAGACCTTTAATTATCGCGTAAAACGGGCGCAGGGGTTATTGCATCCCTGCGCCCGTCCTATATGGCCCTTGGCGTATTGAACGCACCATATTGACGCGCAGCCCGCCGGGCGGGGCCTGACACATCCGCAAGTCTCTTCGGAACGCGGGCGTCGGCCGGACCGGGCCACAGCAAGGCTTGATATCCGACCATGGCATCCCGCGCCGATAACATCGCCAGCAATCTCAACCTGTCGAACTTCTCGAAGGCGACCGAACTGAAGAACCGCATCTGGTTCACGGTCGGTGCGCTGATCGTGTTCCGCTTCTTGAGCTTCGTTCCGCTGCCCGGCGTGAACCCGCTGATCCTGGAAACGCTCTATAACCAGACGCGCGGCGGGATCCTGGATATTTTCAACGCCTTTTCCGGCGGTTCGCTCCAGCGCATGAGCCTGATCGCGCTTGGCGTGATGCCCTACATCACCGCCTCGATCGTGGTGCAGTTGGCAGCCTCGCTGCATCCCGCACTCGCCGCCCTCAAGAAGGAAGGCGAAAGCGGCCGCAAGAAGCTCAACCAGTATACCCGCTATGGCGCCGTGTTCCTCACCGCCGTGCAGGGCTATGCCATTGCCACGGGTCTTGAGGCCTATGGTGCGTCGAGCGGAATCCAGGCGGTCGTGCTGCCCGGCTTCCTGTTCCGCATCACTGCCGTGATCAGCCTGATCGGCGGCACCATGTTCCTGCTGTGGCTGGGTGAACAGATCACTGCGCGCGGCATTGGCAACGGCACTTCGCTGATCATCATGGCCGGCATCGTGGCGCAGATGCCGAAGTTCGTCGGCAACCTGTTCGAGCAGGGCCGCACCGGCCAGCTCAACGGCTTTGTCATTGCCGGCGTCGTCGCCCTGATTCTGGGTGTCGTCGTGCTGATCTGCTTCTTCGAGCGCGCCACGCGTCGCCTGCTGATCCAGTATCCCAAGCGCGCCACGCAGCGTGGGATGATGGCGGCCGATCGCAGCCACTTGCCGCTCAAGCTCAACACCGCCGGCGTCATTCCGCCGATCTTCGCCAGTTCGCTGCTGCTGCTGCCGCTGACGATCACCCAGTTTGCCGGCAAGTCCATCTCGCCCGACACCACCTGGGGGCAGGTCATCATCGGCCTCAACCAGTATCTGGGCCACGGCAAGCCGCTGTACATGATCCTCTATGCCCTCGGCATCGTGTTCTTCAGCTTCTTCTACACCGCTGTGGTGTTCAATCCGGAAGAAACCGCCGAGAACCTCAAGCGCAACGGCGGCTTCATTCCTGGCATCCGTCCGGGCAAGAACACCGAAAAGTACCTCGATTACGTTCTCACCCGCATCACCGTGCTGGGCGCGGCCTACATCACCTTCGTCTGCGTCGTGCCCGAATGGATCATGTCCGAGACAGGGATGGGCACGCTGTTCTTCGGTGGCACCAGCTTGCTGATTGTGGTCAACGTGACGGTCGATACGATCACCCAGATCCAGTCGCACCTGCTGGCGCACCAGTATGGCGACCTGATCAAGAAGGCCAAGCTGAAGGGCCGCCTGCGCTAAGGCGCGGATGACAAAGAGGGGGACTGCCTAAGTGAATATCATTCTTCTCGGCCCGCCGGGCGCTGGCAAGGGGACGCAGGCGCAGCGCCTGGTCGAACGCCATGGCCTCAAGCAACTGTCCACTGGCGACATGCTGCGCGCCGCCGTCAAGGCGGGTACGCCCGTGGGCCTCAAGGCCAAGGCCGTGATGGAAGCGGGGCAGCTTGTGTCCGACGAGATCGTCTCGGCGCTGATCGGTGACGAGCTCGACGCCATGGGTGCGGGCACCGGCGCGATTTTCGACGGCTATCCCCGCACGGCCGCCCAGGCCGAGTCGCTCGACGCCATTCTCGCCAGCCGCGGCCGCCAGCTCGACCATGTGATCGAGCTGGACGTGAACGAGGACGCGCTGGTCGAGCGGATCACTGGCCGCTACACCTGCGCCACCTGCGGCAAGGGCTATCACGACACGTTCGAGAAGCCGAAGGTCGAAGGCACCTGCGACAAGTGTGGTGGCCATGAATTCAAGCGCCGTCCGGACGACAACGAGGAAACCGTGCGCACGCGCATGGCCGAGTATCGCGCCAAGACCGCGCCGATCCTGCCGATCTACGAAGCGCGCGGCATTGTTGCGCGGGTTGACGGCATGGCCCAGATGGACGCCGTGACGGCATCGATCGAGGCAATTCTGGCCTGACACGCCTGTGCTTCCCGATGACCGGGATGCGGGCCATTGTGACAGCGAAAAGGGGTGCGGCGATGCGATCACGGCTGATGGGCAGAGTCGCGGCACTTCTTTTCGCAGCCGCTGCTGGTGTTTCCATTCGTGCGGTGCCGGCGCAGGCGGAAATCCTGGCGCGCGACGACCGCGGCTTCGTGGTGCGGGAGGTGGTGGAAGTCGGTGCTCCTGCGCCCGAAGTGTGGCGCACGCTGGTCAAGCCGGCCGCCTGGTGGTCCAGCGAACACACCTTTTCTGGCGAAGCGGCGAACCTGACGCTCGATCCTGTTCCCGGCGGCTGTTTTTGTGAGAAGCTGCCGCCGGCCAAACAGGGTGGCGCCGCCGCTGTGTCTGGCGGCGTGCAACATATGCGCGTGGTCTACGTCGAGCCTGGACGGGCCTTGCGCCTCACCGGGGCGCTCGGGCCTCTGCAAAGCGAGGCGCTGCTCGGCGCCATGACCATCACGCTCAAGACCAACGAGCGCGGCACCCGCATCCTCATCGAATATGTCGTGGGCGGCTATATGCGCTATCGCGTGGAGCAGATCGCGCCTGCGGTCGATCGCATGCTCGGGCAGCAGATCGCGCGTCTGGCTGACAAGCTTGGTGGAGCATTGCCTGCGGAAGGGACCGGAGTGCCAGGCGCAGGAGAGGGCGGGGCGACTGCCGCGCCGACCGGCCCGGACGATGGCGACTCCGTCAAGCCCGCGCCTGCCTTGCGCAATGCGCCGCAAGGCCCTTCGCTCGCGCCCGATGGCGCGCCGATCACCGGCCGGCCCATGGGCACGCTGCGGGGGCTGCCGGCCATGCCGCGCGCCCGCACCGCGCCGCCGGTGGTGGCGGATGACGATGGCCTGGACGTGTCGAACAACACCACGCCACCGGCCGCGCCGGTCGCGAGGCCGGCTGCGCCCAAGTCAGCCGTCAAGCCGGCAACTGGCAAGCCGGCGCCTAACAAGCGTGAACCGGCCAAGCCGGCCGTAAAGCCCGCGCCACCAAAGCCGGCGCCGGGCAAGGCCAAGCCATTGCCCCCCGCGCCGGGCGACGAGGCCACCGCGCAGAAGGATGCGCAGGCCGCGTTCGACGCAGCGCTCGGCCAGGACAGTCATCCCTAAATCCGTCATCTGCAACCTGACGATCCGGCTTCGGGTTTTGGTTCCCGGTGGGGGTTATGGTCCAAAGCGCAGGGCGAATCGTGCTTTGCGACGCGGGGCGAGTGGCGTATAAGGGGTTGTCGCCATGGTGGCCCCCGCGATCGGGATGGCCGCACGCTCACCCGTCAGCGCGGTGTGCGTGCCCTTTGTGGTTGACCTTTCCCTGCAAAAAGCCTAAGCGCGCCTTTCACTCGAACGAGAAGGGTCTTTTGAAGTCCGGAGCAAGTGCTTGCGCGGGCTGCAATCTGGCGTTTTTCGGTGGGTGTTGTCGCGATGAGATAGGGTGCCAAATTCGATTCGGTGCCCTGTGGAGCAAACGGAGAAACAAGTGGCTCGTATTGCCGGGGTCAATATCCCCACCAACAAGCGCGTGATCGTGGCGCTGACCTACATTCATGGCATTGGCTCGTTCAAGGCCCGCCAGATTGCCGACAAGCTCGGTATCGATCACGCTCGCCGCGTGCAGGATCTGTCGGACGCCGAAGTGCTCCAGATCCGTGAAACGATCGACGCGGAACACACCGTGGAAGGCGATCTGCGTCGCGAAACCGCGATGAACATCAAGCGCCTGATGGACCTGGCCTGCTATCGCGGCCTGCGTCACCGCAAGGGTCTGCCGGTTCGCGGTCAGCGCACGCACACCAATGCGCGCACCCGCAAGGGCAAGGCCAAGCCGATCGCCGGCAAGAAGAAGTAAGATCAGCCTTTCAGGCTAGATCTTTCCAACGGTTTCTCGACAGGAATTCAACACATGGCACGCGAACCCCAGCGCATTAAGCGCCGCGAGCGCAAGAACATCACCAGCGGTGTTGCGCACGTGAACGCCAGCTTCAACAACACCATGATCACCATCACCGATGCCCAGGGCAACGCCATCTCGTGGTCGTCTGCCGGCATGATGGGCTTCAAGGGCAGCCGCAAGTCGACCCCCTACGCCGCTCAGGTGGCTGCGGACGACGCCGGCAAGAAGGCCGCCGAACACGGCGTGCGCACCCTGGAAGTGGAAGTGAAGGGCCCGGGTTCGGGTCGTGAAAGCGCTCTGCGCGCCCTTCAGGCGGTCGGCTTCACCATCACCGCCATCCGCGATGTGACCCCGATCCCGCACAACGGCGTGCGTCCCTCCAAGCGCCGTCGCGTCTGACCTGCCTTTTGGCGAGTGGCGCGCGAGGTACCACGCGCGCCACACCCGCCCAATATCTTGACCGGTTGCGGCGACCTTCTGGCCGACTTCCGGCGCTCTCGAAAAACCCTAGGGGAATTCCATGACTGTCAACATCAAGAACTGGCAGGAACTGAAGAAGCCCAACACTCTCGAAATCAAGCCCGGCCACGATCCGAAGCGTCGCGCGACTTTCGTTGCCGAACCGCTTGAGCGTGGCTTTGGTCTTACCCTCGGCAATGCGCTGCGCCGGGTGCTGCTCTCTTCGCTTCAGGGGGCTGCGGTCACGTCGATCAAGATCGAGAACGTGCTGCACGAATTCTCGTCGCTTGCGGGCGTGCGTGAAGACGTCACGGACATCGTCCTCAACGTCAAGCAGATCGCGCTCAAGATGCAGGGCGAAGGCCCCAAGCGTCTTCAGCTTTCCGCGATCGGGCCGGGCGAAGTCAAGGCCGGCGACATCGCCGTGACCGGTGACATCGAGGTGATGAACAAGGACCTGGTGATCTGCCACCTGGATGAAGGCGCGACCTTCAACATGGAACTCACCTGCGACACCGGCAAGGGCTATGTCCCGGCCGTGTCGAACCGTCCGGTGGATGCGCCGATCGGCCTGATCCCCGTCGACTCGCTCTATTCGCCCGTGCGCCAGGTGTCGTACAAGGTCGACAACGCGCGTATCGGCCAGGAGCTTGACTACGACAAGCTGAGCCTCTCGGTCGAAACCGATGGCACCGTCACCCCCGAAGACGCCGTGGCCTATGCCGCGCGCATCCTTCAGGACCAGCTTGCCCTGTTCGTCCACTTCGACGACCAGGTGCCGACCGGCCACGTGCCGTCGCTCGCCGGCGTTGCCGCGCATGCGCCGGAAGAAAGCGATGCCAACCAGCTCAACCGCTACCTTCTCAAGAAGGTGGACGAGCTGGAACTGTCGGTGCGTTCGGCGAACTGCCTGAAGAACGACAACATCATCTACATTGGCGACCTG
Source organism: Novosphingobium pokkalii (assembly GCF_014652855.1). GTDB lineage: Bacteria > Pseudomonadota > Alphaproteobacteria > Sphingomonadales > Sphingomonadaceae > Novosphingobium > Novosphingobium pokkalii. Next base: position 188,569 of record NZ_BMZP01000008.1, on the reverse strand, counting down.
GTCCAGAAGACCGAGGCCGAGATGCTCCGCACGCCGAACTTCGGGCGCAAGTCGCTCAACGAGATCAAGGAAGTGCTCTCGTCGATGGGCCTGCGCCTCGGCATGGACATCCCTGGCTGGCCGCCGGAAAACATCGAGGAAATGGCCAAGAAGCTCGAGCAGGAACTGCTCGGCTGATTGGGTGGGCAGGGCCGAGACGGAACGCTTTCCGTGTCGGCCTGGCCGCAGCACAGCGCTGCAACCTCGTGCACAAGGGAACGGGCTGCCCCTCAAGTCGGCCTGGATCGGGGTACCTCATACGGCCCCCCTACAAACGGAGAATGAGTTATGCGTCACAAGCTGGGCCAGCGTAAGCTGGGTCGTACCTCGTCGCACCGTATTGCGTTGCTGCGCAATCTGGCGGCCGCGCTGATCAAGCACGAGCAGATCACCACCACGCTGCCCAAGGCGAAGGAACTGCGTCCCTACGTCGAAAAGCTGATCACGCTGGCCAAGCACGGTGGCCTGTCGAACCGCCGCCTCGCCCACGCCCGTCTGCTCGATGAAGCGCAGGAAAAGAAGCTGTTCGAAGTTCTGGCCGCGCGCTACGCCGACCGTGAAGGTGGCTACACTCGCATCATCAAGGCCGGTTACCGCGCTTCGGACGCCGCTCCGATCGCCGTGATCGAACTGGTGGACCGCGACGTGGCTGCCAAGGGCCAGGACTCGGGTCCGGTCCTGACGGCCGACGAAGACGAACTCGAAAACGCCTGATCGGTCGGGGCGTGATGCCCCAATCTCAAGCGAACCGGATGACGGGCGGAGCCACCAGGCTTCGCCCGTTTTTCGTTGTGGTACTGGTGCTTGCTGCCTAGATATGGCGCATGATCCTGTGGCGTCTGGTTCGGGCCGGTGAGCATGCGTTGGATGGGGCAGGGGCGTTTCGCTTTGGCGGCCGCTATTGTTCGCCGGGCCATCGTATCGTCCATTTCGCCAGCGAGGCCGGTCTCGCCGTGCTGGTGCAGATGCGCTACCTGCCCGAGCCAGTGTCCGGCTGCACAGAGCCATTCGACTTGGGCTGGACGTCCGCTGACGAAGCCGTCCACCGCCTGCCCGATGGGTTGGACCGTGAGTCCACGATCGCGTTCGTCGATGCCTGGGCGCAGCAGCGGCAATCCCTCCTCCTGGCGATCCGCTCGGCCGTGTTGCCCGAGGCAGACGTGATCCTGATGAACGCCGCGCATCCCGCCGCCGCTGCGGTTCCGCCGCTGGTGGTGCGTCCGTTCCGGTTCGATGCCTGCCTCCATCGTCCGCCGATGCTGGACCAGTATTCCTGATCTTTTCAAACGCTGTTGCGCTCCTGCCCAGCGGCGTTAGTTTCCCCGGCAACCACTGCTTCGTTTCCCCGCCCTGTCAGGATTGCTGCGATGAAGAACCGCCTTTGGCTGGCCGCCCCGCTTGCGCTGGTTGTTGCCACCTCTGCCTTTGCCCCATCCGCTTCAGCCAAGGAAACGGCCATGCCCGCCCTGCCGCCCTATCCCGCCAGCCCGCAAGTGCCGCTGGTGGAAGATCATTTCGGCCAGAAGGTGTCCGATCCGTGGCGCTGGCTTGAGGCGGATGTGCGCACAGACGCCAGGGTTGCCGCCTGGGTCCAGGCGCAGAGCGCCTATACCGCTGCCTATCTCAAGCAGTTGCCGGAACGGCCTGCGCTGGAAAAGCGGATGAAGGCGCTGATCGACTACGAACGCTTCGGCCTGCCGGTGCGGCGCGGGGCCAATCTGTTCTACACCTGGAACAGCGGGCTGATGAACCAGTCGCAACTGTTGGTGCGCCCGGCGGACGCGGCCGTGGGCACCAAGGGGCGCGTGCTGCTCGATCCCAACACCTGGGCCAAGGACGGCGCCACCGCGCTCGATGCCTGGGCACCGTCGGACGACGGGCGCCTGCTGGCCTATTCGGTGCAGGATGGCGGTTCCGATTGGCGCACGGTGAAATTCGCCACCGTGGCTGATGGCAAGCCACTGGCCGATGAGCTCAAGTGGGTGAAGTTTTCCGGCCTCGCATGGCTGGGCAACGACGCCGTGCTCTATTCGCGCTTCGCCGAGCCCAAGCCGGGCCAGGCATTCCAGGCGTTGAACTACAACCAGACGGTGTGGTTGCATCATCTGGGCACGCCGCAAAGCGCGGACCAGATGGTCTTCGCCACGCCGGACCTGCCCAAGCGCGGCCACGGCGCCAGCGTCTCCAGCGACGGGCGCTGGGTGGTGATCAGCAGCAGCGAGGGCACCGATCCGGTCAACACGGTGCACGTCGCCCGCGTCAGCGATGGCAAGATCGGCCCGGTGGTCGCGCTGGTGCCCGACCTCAAGGCGCAGTGGGACTTCGTCGATGGGGTGGGCGATCAGCTCTGGTTCGTTTCAGGCGAAGGCGCGCCGCTCAAGAAGATCGTGCGGGTGGATCTGTCTGGCGCGGCGCCCAGGTTCGATACCGTGGTGCCTGAAAGCAAGGACAACCTGGAATCGGTCGGCATTGCCGGCAACCGCCTGTTTGCCAGCTACATCCACGATGCCAAGAGCCAGGTGCTGGCCTTCGCGCTGGATGGCACCCCCGCCGGGACCGTGGCCCTGCCGGGCATTGGCAGCGCATCGGGCCTGAGCGGCCGTCCCGGCGATCCGAATGCCTACTTGGCGTTCAGCAGCTTCACCCAGCCGTCTACCGTGCTCAAGATCGATCCCACCACGGCGCAGACCACGCCGTGGGAGCCGGTGCACCTGACGTTCAACCCTGACGATTTCCGCGTCGAGCAGGTGTTCTATGCCAGCAAAGATGGCACCCGGGTGCCGATGTTCATCGTGCGGCGCAAGGATGCCAAAGGGCCGCTGCCCACGCTGCTCTATGGCTATGGCGGGTTCAATATTGCGCTGACCCCGTGGTTTTCGGCCGGGTTCATGACCTGGATCGACAGCGGCGGCGCCTTTGCCCTGGCCAACTTGCGCGGTGGCGGCGAATATGGCGATGCCTGGCACGATGCCGGCCGGCGCGACAAGAAACAGAACGTGTTCGACGATTTCATTGCCGCGGGCGAATGGCTGATCGCCCATGGCGTGACGCCGCGCCATGGCCTGGCCATCGAGGGGGGATCGAATGGCGGCCTGCTGGTCGGCGCGGTCACCAACCAGCGGCCGGATCTGTTTGCCGCGGCCAGCCCGGCCGTCGGCGTGATGGACATGCTGCGGTTCGATCAGTTCACCGCCGGCCGCTATTGGGTGGATGACTATGGCTATCCGGAAAAGGAAGCGGATTGGCGCGTGCTGCGCACCTATTCGCCCTATCACAATATCCGCTCCGGCGTGGACTATCCGGCCATCCTGGTGACCACGGCCGATACCGACGATCGTGTCGTTCCCGGCCACAGCTTCAAGTATACGGCGGCGCTTCAGACCGCCCAGATCGGCCCCAAGCCCCACCTGATCCGCATCGAGACGCGCGCCGGTCATGGCTCGGGCAAACCGATCGACAAGCAGATCGAGGAAACCGCCGACGTGCAGGCATTCCTTGCCCATTTTACCGGGCTGAAACCGCGCCCGTGAACCGCCGTCTCTCTGGCGCCGGCCCGGCGCCGGTGCTAGACAATGGCGGATAATGGAACGGTTCGGGACAGGATGGCGCAAGGCTTTGCAGGCCACGACGCTGCTGGCGGCGCTGGCTCTGGGTGAGCCGGCGCTGGCCACGGCCGTGCCGGCGGCATCGCCGGATGCGGCGAGTGAAGGCGCGGTCGACGTCGTGCGGGGCGAGCACGCGGGCTCGGCTGTCCCTGCTGATCTCATCTCGGCGATCGCACCGGCCCCGGCGCCGCGCAACAGCCTGATCCTGCCCCGCGCGCTCTATCCGCTGGCCCGCCGCGATGGCGTGGTGGACAAGCCGTTTGGCCAGGCGGTGGCCGATCCCTGGCGCTGGCTCGAGGCCGACTTGCGCACCAGCCCGGACGTGGCCGACTGGGTTGGCCGGGAAAGCCGGCTGACGGCCGGGTTTCTCAAGGCCCTGCCAGGCCGCGACGGCTTTGCCGCGCGCATCCGCAGCCTGTTCGATTACCCGCGCGTGTCGCTGCCGCGCAAGGCCGGGCACAGCTATTTCTATTTGCGCAACACCGGCTTGCAGAACCAGTCCGTGCTCTATGTGCAGGATGGGGCAAGCGCAACGCCGCGCCCGCTGATCGATCCCAACACCTGGTCGGCCGATGGCAGCCAGGCGCTCGACCTGTGGGTGCCTTCGCGCAGCGGGCGCTATCTCGCCTTTGGTCGCCAGCGCGACGGTAGCGATTGGCGCACGCTGGGCGTGGTCGATGCGCGCAGCGGCCGGGTGCTGGAGGACTCGCTGTCCTGGGCCAATGACACGCTGATTGGCTGGCTGGGCGACGAAGGCTTTCTCTATTCGCGCTATCCCGCGCCGGCGCAAGGCGAAGCCTATCGCGCCGTGCTCAGCGGCAAGGCAGTGTGGTTTCATCGCGTCGGCACGCCGCAAGCGGCTGACGAACTGGTCTATGCCACGCCCGATCACCCGCAATGGGGGCACAAGGCTTTCGTCACGTCCGATGGCCGCTGGGCGGCGATCACCACCGAGACCAGCACCGATGCCCGCCGCATGGTCCACCTGGTGGATTTGCGCGGCGAGGACTGGCGGCGCGGCGCGTGGCGGGTGCTGCCGCTCGTCACCGATTTCGACCATGAGTGGAAAGCGATCGAGGGGCTGGGTGACCGCCTGTGGTTCATCACCAATGCCGGTGCGCCCAATGGCATGGTCGTCCAGCTCGATCTGGCAGCAGGCACGCCGCGCTGGCGCGTGGTGGTGCCCGAACGCAGCCAGACCCTGGCGGCGGGGAACATCGTCGGTGATCGCCTGATCCTGTCGTATCAACACGATGGCGCGACGACAGCGGTGGTGACCGACTTGCGCGGCAAGCCGGCGCGGGCGATCACGCTCAATGGCATCGGCGTGGCTTCCGGCTTTGCCGGGCGCCCGGGTGACAGCGAGACGTTCTATCAGTTTTCCAGCTTCAACCTGCCGCCCACGATCTTCCGCCTCGACCTCAAGACAGGCGCGGCCACGCCGTTTGCCCAGCCGCGCCTGTCGTTCGATCCGGATGACTATGTGGTGGAGCAGCGGCGCTATCGGTCCAAGGACGGTACGATGGTGCCGCTCTACCTGGTGCGCAGCCGCCGCGCGGCGCTGGCGAGCCAGCCGCTGCCCACGCTGCTTTATGGCTATGGCGGATTTGACGTGGCGCTCACCCCGGGGTGGTCGCCAGTGCGCATGGCGTGGATCGCGGCGGGTGGCGCCTTTGCCCTCGCCAACATTCGCGGTGGTGGCGAATTCGGGCAGGCCTGGCACGACGGCGGGCGCCTGGCCGCCAAGCAGAACAGCTTCGACGATTTCATCGCGGCGGGCGAATATCTCATCGCGCAGGGGATCACGCCCAAGGGCGGCCTGGCCATCCAGGGCAGTTCCAACGGCGGGCTGCTGGTGGGCGCCGTGGTCAATCAGCGGCCAGACCTGTTCGCTGCGGCGAACCCCGACGTGGGCGTGATGGACATGCTGCGTTTCGATCGGTTCACCGCCGGCCGGTTCTGGATGGACGATTACGGCGATCCCGCCCGCGCGGCCGATTGGCAGGTGCTGCGCGCCTATTCGCCTTATCACAACATCCGCGATGGCGTGCGCTATCCCGCCATCCTGGTCACCACCGCCGATACCGACGACCGCGTGGTACCCGCGCACAGCTTCAAATATGTCGCCGCGCTCCAGGCTGCCGACATCGGCCCGCTGCCGCATCTGCTGCGGGTGGAGCAGGGCGCGGGCCATGGCGGCGGCAAGAGCGTGGACAAGGTGATTGCCGGCGGGGCCGATGTGCTGGCCTTCCTCGCGGCCTACACCGGCCTTGTCCCACTGGCGCCAGCGCCATAGTTCCCCTTGCAGCGGGGGCAGCGGCTGACTATCCGCAAACGCGGGACCACCAACGGGATCGACCACAATGACCATGTTCGATGATCGCGAGCGCGCGTTCGAAGCCAAGTTCGCCCACGACGAGGAAATGCTGTTCCGCGTGCACGCCCGCCGCAACCGGCTGCTGGGGCAGTGGGCGGCCGAACGCATGAAGCTGACCCAGGCCGAGGCGGAAGCCTATGCCAAGTCGGTGGTCCATACCGATTTCGAGGAAGCCGGTGACGAAGACGTGGTGCGCAAGCTGCTGGGCGATCTGATCGCGGCGGGCGTGGACGTGAACGAGGATGAAATCCGCACCGCGCTTGATGCCAAGGCGATCGAGGCGCGCCGCCAGTTGATGGGTGAAGTCTGATGGCCATGGCCGCTGCCGAAATCGAGGCGATGATCCGCGCCGCACTGCCCGATGCCGAGGTGACGATCACCGACCTGGCGGGTGACGGCGATCACTATGCCGCCCACGTGGTTTCCCCCGCTTTTGCCGGCATGAACCGCGTGGCCCAACACAAGGCGGTCTATGCCGCGCTCGGCGGGCGCATGGGCGGCGTGCTTCATGCCTTGCAACTGACCACGGCTGCCCCCAAATAAGGGCGCGAAAGGAACCGATCCCACCATGTCTACCGAGCAGCGCATCGACGAAATCGTCAAGGGCAACGACGTTGTCCTGTTCATGAAGGGCACGCCGCTGTTCCCGCAGTGCGGGTTCTCCAGCCGCGCCGTGGCGATCCTCGAACGTCTCGGCGTCGAATACGCCAGCGTTGATGTCTTGCAGGACATGGAAATCCGCCAGGGCATCAAGAGCTATTCGGATTGGCCGACCATCCCCCAGCTTTACGTGAAGGGCGAATTTGTCGGCGGTTCGGACATCATGATGGAAATGTACGAAGCGGGCGAACTGGCCCAGCTCATGGAAGAGGCAGAGGTCAAGCCGGCCTGATTGCCGCCCCGGCACGCCGTTGCCGGGTGAGTCCGTCGATCAACGCGGTTTCCCAGGCTGGGAGGCCGCGTTTTTTTTGTGATTTTCCAGTGTGAAGAACCCCGGGGGAGGCGGAGCCGGGGAGACTTGGGGGTTGCCGGCTCCGCCTCACGAAGAAGAAGTCTTCGGGGTATCGGCCCCAATGCATGCTCCGTGCCAACTTTCCAAAGTGCCGTGATTCCGGCTTGTGACGGCAAGCCTGCAAGCGTCCTGGCGCGGTAATTGTAAAATTCCTCGACGCTTTTGCACCATGGCCAGCCTGTGCCGGTGGACACTTGGCAAGGGCCGCGCGCCACCGCATGGTGTGGGGATGAATGAAAGCCTGTCTCCATCCCAGCCGACCGACGCGATCACCGGTGAGCCGGCGGCGACGCTGATCGTGTTCCGCCGCGCGCCGGATGGGGGCGCGGCGCAAGTCCTGCTGGTCGAGCGATCCGCGCAACTACGCTTTGCGGGCGGGGCCACAGTCTTTCCGGGTGGCAAGGTAGACCCGGCAGACCGGGCGCTCGTGGACGCACGACCGCACTGGGCACCGGGGCTCGACCCGGACGATGCCGCCGCGCGGGTGGCGGCGCTGCGCGAGACTCTTGAGGAAACCGGCCTGCTCGTGGGCCTGGCGCCGGTGCGGGCAGATGCCGCACCGCGCGATGCACGGCGCGCGGCCGAAGCGCGCCGCATGCTGGCGGATATCGGGGATCTGGCGCCGGTGCTGGATCACTTTGGCTGGCAGGTCGATCCGGCGGCACTGGTCCCCTGGGCACGGTGGTGGCCGCAAGGCAAGCCGGGGCGGGTGTTCGACACGCGATTCTATCTCGCCAATCTTGGCAGCGGACAGGTGGACCTGGCCGTGGATCATACCGAGAATTGCCATCTGTTCTGGGCCAGTGCGCGCGATGCCCTGGCTGCCGCTGCGCGCGAGGAACTGCACATCATCTTTCCCACGCGGCGCAACCTTGAACGTCTCGCGCTCTTCGCCGATTTTGCCGACGCGGCCGCCCATGCCGCCGCTTTTCCGGTGCGACCGATCGTGCCGCAAACCGTGGTGCGAGAAGGGCAGCCCTGGCTATCCATCCCCGACGGGCATGGCTATCCCGTGCTGGGTGAACCGCTGGCCCAGGCAAGGCGCGCCTGACCGGCCGGCGGGGCACTTGCATCCACATCCGAGAATATCCGACCGGTGCAGATAGCCATATCGGATAAGCAAAGATCCTGAGTGCAATACGTAGGGTTCCCGATGCCCAGCCGCAGCCGACGGTAAGCGCAGCCCGATAAACAACAGGCGGAGGTGCTGCCCCATGCCCGTTGCCCAGCCACGCCACAGCTTCTCGCCAGATGTCCCGCCCGCGCTCGAAACGCCGGTGCCGCGCCTCGCTTCGGGTGACGAAGAGCCTGTTTTTTCACCGGTTCATGCGTTGCAGCAAGAACTGTTGCCACTGGCCGACGCTTCGCCAAAACCCGTCGATGCCCTCTATCCGCTATGGCTGCGCGTGGCAATCATCGGGGGATCGTCGGCCTTGGCATGGGGCGTGATCATCTGGGGTGTCTTGCGCCTGGGCTAAGCGATTCGCTGCGCGAGCGTCAGCTAACGAACCATCTCGGCTGTATCGCTCGCTGACGGCATTACGGGCCTGTTCCTATCATTCCCTCACATTGGCGCCGGACAGACGGTGCCACCCGATGTGGGGGCCAGATCAGGTGAATCATCAGCATAACGTCGCTGCGCGGACCGACGCGGTCCGGAACGGGCCGATCGGAGCGCCCGGTGTGCCATGGAATGGCCCGGTTCTGGCTGCGTCCACCGATATTTCCGTGGCATCGCGCCGGGTCGGTGGGCGATGGCGGCATCCGCAATTGGATTCACACGCCGCACGGGCGGAGCGCTGGATCCGGGTCATGGACGTGGTGATGGCGTTCTGCGCCCTGGCTCTGTTCCTGCCGCTGATGCTGCTGATTGCCGGATTGGTGCGATTCTCCGACGGCGGCCCGGTGCTGTTCCGGCATCGTCGTGTCGGTGCGGGCGGGCGGCATTTCGCCTGTCTCAAGTTCCGCTCGATGTGCGTGGATGCCGATGCGCGCCTGCGCCATGTTCTGGAAACTGACCCTGCCGCCCGCGCCGAATGGGATGCCACGCACAAATTGCAGAATGATCCACGCATCACGATGGTCGGGCGCCTGCTGCGCAAGAGCAGCCTGGACGAACTGCCCCAGCTTATCAACGTGCTGCGAGGCGACATGAGCCTGGTTGGACCCCGCCCGATCGTCGATGCCGAAGTCGTGCGCTATGGTCGCCACTTTGCGGCCTATTGCGCCGTTCGGCCGGGCGTGACGGGCCTTTGGCAGGTTGCCCGTCGCCACGACACCACCTATCGCCGCCGGGTAGCCTGCGACCTGCTTTATCGTCGGGCGCGCTCGATCCGGCTCTATTTCCGCATTCTGGTTTTGACCGTGCCCAGCGTGATCATGGCGCGCGGCGCGTATTGATCGAAACCCCCAATCCGTTGATCCGATCTCTTGCCGGATGTCTCTCGCTCAAACGCAAATGGGAGAGGCGCAAGATCGCGCTTCTCCCATCTCGCGCAAGCAAATCGCTTCGGTCAACAACGCCCGGTAAACGCTTGTTCTGTTTTGATCAGAAGATGATCAGCGCCAGTCCGATCCAGAATACCTGGCTCAGGGCCAGGCCGATCAGAAGACCCTTGGCGGCGGCAGTGCCTTCACCGGCGGGTGCTTCATGGAACGAGACGAAACCATCATCGCGGAAAGACTGAGTGGACATCCTGCAACCCTTGTAACCAGTGTTATTGGCCTTGGCGGCACTAGGCCGCTGATACCATTTCCAAACGCGCTACAGGGCCAGCTTGTTCCCGCTTTGCTCCTGCCGTTTCGGTCCTCAACAACGGTGTTCCGACCGTTCCGCCTGACCGACTTCGATACGCTTTTCATAGCGGCGAAGGGTTGTAAACCCGTGAATACCACCGTTTTTGCACACGATTGCGGCGCAACAGATGTCCTGTTGCGTTGCACGGGGGTGGCCCGCTTTCGATGGGGTTGGTTCTTGCTGCGCTGCACGGCGTTCACGCTGCGCTGCAACCATGATCGTGTTTTGACAGCGCAGCCATGGTTAACCAATTGTTTCCGTCCCGGCAAACGGTCCTGAATGTCGTGAAACTGAAACAATCACAGGATGATGGGGCTACTTTTTGGATGCCCTGGAGGCATATCGCGCTGCGCCGGGTTGCCCTTTTCTGGCGATCGATCGCGCCGGTTCGCGCCGTAACGCGCGCTGGGCGTATGTTGCTTTTGCGAAGGCGCCAAAATGGCACGAGCCCCAATGAGCAGGCGCGTAACGCCCAAACCATTTTATTGCGCTGCAAAAATGCGATTTTTTTGTTGCAGGCGGCCGCTGTGGCCAAATTGCGTCAGTGGCTGGCGCGGGAGGGGCAGCTAGTCTCTCGGTAACGGAGCCAACGCGCGTGGACCGGTGGGCTTGGCGGCTTACCAATAGGGGAAATCCATCAGGGGACCACGCAAGGCATGCTGCGAATCCATGTTGCCATTGCCACCGTCGGCCGCGCCAGCCTTGCGCGCCAGACCATCGACCTGCTCGCCGGGCAGTCTCGCCAGCCAGACGGCGTCATCGCGGTGGGCGCTACAGACGCCGATCTTGCCGGCCTGGCCGACAGCCCGATGCAACCGGAGCTGGCCTTGGCGGAGCGCGGCCTGTGCCGCCAGCGCAATCGCGCGCTCGATCTGCTCGAGGGTAAAGCCGACGTGGTCGTGTTCTTCGACGATGATTTCGTGCCATCGCCCGATTACCTCGCCGCCGTGGAGCGCCTGTTCCTGGCCCATCCGGACGTGGCTGGGATCACCGGCAATCTCGTGGGGGACGGCGTTCGCCATGGTGGCTATGGCATAGCCCAGGCCCAGGCGATGATTGCCGCGCAAACCTTGTTGCTCGATCCCGCAATCGTCCCGCGAGAGGCGCTCTATGGCTGCAACATGGCGCTGCGCATGGCCCATGTGGGCACGCTGCGCTTTGACGAGGCGCTCCCGCTCTATGGCTGGCAGGAAGACATCGATTTCACCATGCGCCTGTCGCGTCGCGGACGGTTGATCTCCACGGGGTTGGTCTCGGGTGTTCACCTGGGCGTGAAGGGGGGGCGCACTTCGGGCCGCCGGCTGGGCTATTCGCAAGTGGCCAATATCATTTATCTGCGGCGCAAGGGCACCATGCCTGCGCCGCTCGGGCGCAAGCTGCTGTGGCGCAATGTGGCGGCCAACCTGATGCGCGCGCCGTTTCCGGAACCCCACGTCGATCGGCTCGGCCGGCTGCGGGGCAATGCCTTGGCGTTCCTGGATCTGTGGCGCGGGCGGCTCGATCCGCGCAAGATCGAAAGCATGTGATCCCGTGCGGGCGATTGCGTTCAATGGCAAGTTCCGCGCCGGCAAGCGCAACGGCGTATGGCGCGTGTCCGACCGCCTGATCCGCGAAGTGGACGGCTTGCTCGCCGCGATGCCGCACGAGGAGCGGCCCGATGTTCGGATGATCGTGCCGGCGGGCTGCCCGGCGCCCGATCCCTATGCCGTGATCCGGGTGGAGGAAGACGACCACGGCCCCAGCCAGAGTTGGGAGCAGCGCCGCCTGCCGGCGCTGGCGCGGGGCAGCCTGCTGGTCAATCTCGCCAACCTGGCGCCGGTGTTCCACTGGCCCAAGGTGACCATGCTTCACGATGCGCAGTTCTGCCGGCCGGACTGTTCCTATCCCTGGCGCCAGCGCATGGGCTATCGCCTGCTTTCGCCGCTGATGGCCCGGTCCAGCCATCTCGTGTTGACCGTGTCCGATTATTCGCGCCGCGATCTCGCCGGCTATGGCGTGATCGGCGGGGGCCGCGTGGAAATCGTCCACAATGGCGCGGACCACATTCTCGAAGTGGTCGCCGATGATACGACGCTGCCACGCCTGGGCCTGGTGCCGGGGGAATACCTGCTGATGTTCGGCAGCGTCAAAGCCTACAAGAACAACCAGGTGGTGTTCGATGCGCTCGATCTGGCTGCTGCGGCCCATCGCGCTGGGCAGGGCTGGCCGCCGCGCCGCCTGGTGATCATCGGCCCCGGCCGCGCCGAACTCGAAGCGGCGGGGCTGCACCCGCCGGCCGATGCGGCCTTTGCCGGCGGTTGCGACGATGCCGCCTTGCGCGCGCTCTACCAGGGGGCGCTGGCCCTGCTCTTTCCATCCCGCACGGAAGGGTTCGGCCTACCGCCGGTTGAAGCCATGCTCTGCCGCTGCCCGGTGATTGCTGCGCCCTGTGGTGCCGTGCCCGAAGTGTGCGGCGCCGCGGCGCTGATGGCCGATCCCGATGATCCGACCGCCTGGCTCGAACACATTGCCGCGCTGGAAAATCCCGCCACGCGCGAAACCATGGTCAATGCCGGCCTTGCCCGCGCGCGTCGCTACACCTGGGCCGGGGCGGGGCGCACCTTGCTCGACCTGCTGATGGCCTGTGCGGCATGAGCCGGGCGATGCAGCCTCCCTTGCCGATCGAGCCGATGCGGGCCTGGCGCGGCCGGATCACCGGGATGTGGCGTGGCGGCAGCTTCACCGCCGTCATCGCCATGGCCGCGCGGGCGAGCAGCCAGCTCGCCCTGCTCGGCGTCACGCTGGTCGCCACGCGGACTCTCGCGCCTGCCGATTTCGGCGTCTTCGCCATTGCGGCGGCCTTTCTCACGCTCTCGCGCACGATGCTCTACACCGGGCCGTTCGAATATGTGCTCAAGGCGCCCGAGGCAGACGGCGCCAAAGTGGCCAGCGCCGGCCTTGCCGCCAATTTGGTGGTGGCGCTGGGCTGGGTAATCCTCCTCTGCGCCGCCGGCCTGGCCGCGCCGTTCGTGTTTCGCGGCGCGGGGGTGGCGCTGCTGCTGTTCTGCCTGGCACCGTCCAACCTCCTGGCCGCGCTGGCCGGCTGGGAAGAGGCGATGGTCCTGCGCGGGCAACAGGTGCGGCGTTATTACGCGATCACGGTGATTACCGAAATCGCGGCTGGGCTGGGCGCCGCGATCCTCTTGGTGATGGGCTGGGGCCTGTGGGCGCTGGTGGCGCAGGTCTATGCGCGGCTGGCGATCTTCATCGTGGCCTATCGCGCGGTGCTGCACCTGCCGCCGTTGCCGCGCACTTCACTGCGCGAGACGCGCCGTGTCCTGGGCTGGTCGTGGAGCCGCTATGGTTCGGTCCTGGTCGGTTTCCTCGCCAATTACAGTGGCGATCTTCTCCTCGGCGCTGTGTTTTCACCAGCGGCTTCGGGCCTCTATCGCGCCGGTAACCGAGTCGTCTCCGCGCTCGCAGACATGTTCGTACAGCCGGCGGGCCTCTTGGTCACCACCGGGCTTGCCGCCGAGCGATCGCGGGGAGACGGCGGCGATGGCGCCTGGTTGCGCCTCTCCGGCCTGTTCGGGGCGCTGTGCTGGCCTGCGCTGGCGGGGCTTGCCGTGGTGGCGGACGAGATTGCCCCGGTCGTGCTCGGGCCGGCCTGGGCCGGCGCTGGGCCGATCATCGCCGTGTTCTGCCTCGCGCGGATGGCCGCACTGCCGATTGCGGTGGCCTCGGCCGTTCTGGTGATCGAGGACAGGCATCATAGCGTCCTGTGGATCCAATCCGCAGCCGCGCTCGCCACGGCGGCGCTCACCCTGGCGCTGGCCAGCCATGGGCCGATGGCGGCGGCCCTGGCGACCACGCTGGTCGCGCTTGGTTGGGCAGCGGCGCTGGCAGCGGCGGCCTGGCAGGCCAGGCGCGTGGATGGAGCCGCGCTGGGTGACCTCGCGTTGCTGGCGCTGTGGCCGACGCTGGCCACGCTGGGCCTGGCCTGGGGCGCGCGCCTGCTCGCGCTGCACTGGCATCTCGCGCCAGGGCAAACGCTGGCGCTGGTCGTGCCGATCGGGCTAGCCGCATGGAGCCTGTCGCTCCACGCCGTGCGCCGCCCCCTGCGTGCCGGCGTTGAGCCATCGTGGTGGGTAATCGGCCGCCGGTGAAGAGCGAGGCTAGCTAAGCCCACGTTGGCTAAGTGGCGGCCGCTGCCATGGCCGGAACTTGCCTGCGGCAGAGGGGGGCGGCCAGCCCCGCCAACACGTCGCGCCGCTGCATCGCCTGCCCCTCCCGCGCACGGATCGCGCGCATCAGGGCCATAGCAGTGTCGTGCCTTGCCAGCTACACCTCGTCCCACAGCCGCTTGCGCAGCCGCATCTTCACCAGCCGCGCTTCCAGGATGCGGCCGATGGCATAGAGCAGCGCGAACAGGCTGGCGAAGACATAGGCCGAGGTCGGGGAATACTTGTCGCCCTTGCGATCGGGCTTCTTGCCGTCCTTGTCCGGCGCCGGGGCGCCCAGGGCCTTGTCGATGGGGTTCATCGGCATCACCTGGTCCTTCTTGGCGTCCTTCTTCTTGTCCGCCTTCGCCTTGGCGGCTGCCTCGGCCGCCGGCTTTTGCCATTCGCCAACGGCAATCGTCAGTTGCGCAAAGCCGAGGAACAGCAGGGGCGCGAGGAAGCACAGCAGCAGGGCGCGGCTGATCAGGTGATAGCGCAGCACCGGGCCAGCCGGGCCTTGCTCCACCTGCAACAGGCCGTTCTCGAACACGGCCATGGCATCTTGCGATGCCGGATCCTTCTTGTGGAAACGCAGGTCATCGCCGCCACGTTGCTGGCTCGTGCCGGGCTGGCGCAGTAGCGGCTGGAGGCGGGCGAAGGTCTCGTCGCTGGTCTGGCCTGCCGGCAGATCGACCGTGCCACGAATATGCCAGATCCAGTCGAGCAGGCGCAGGGGCACAGGCGATCCATGGCGGGTGTTGCTATGAGGCAGGGTGGGGGCGAGTGTCCCGGTCATTCGGCGGGCACCGCCTGCGCGGCGGGACGGGCCAGCTTGGCCTTGATCGTGCGCCAGGCATCGGTGAACGGATAGGTCATCTGCTCGGCAATTCCCATGCGGCGGCCGCCCTCCATGCCCAGCAGTTCGGCTTCGCCATCCACGCAAGTGCCAAAGATACGGTCGATGAAGATATATGTATTGGTATAGTTGCTGCGGCTGGCTTCAAAGTCCTGCGAGTGGTGCAGGCTGTGATGTTCGGTGGTGTGGAACAGGAAACGCCACCAGTGCGGCGAATTGAACCGCACGTTAATATGCTGATAGCTGCCCACGGCCAGGCCGATCGCGCCGGCCAGCAGGAACGCGCGCGGCACGAAATCGAAGAACCCGCCGATGCCGAGCCCGATCAGGAAAAGCTCCACCGGATTGCCCACCGCGCCCTTGTTGATGTTGAGCTGGGTGATGTAGTGGTGCACCGAATGGGGCAGCCAGAGCGGATACCAGTTGTGCATGCCGCGATGCATCCAATACTGGCCGAAATCGAAAATGAACGAAATGATGAAGGCTTGCAACAGTATCGGCAGGCCGATGAACCACTTGAAATTGTCCAGATGCAAGGCGCCCTGAATGGCGCCGACCATCACGTCGGACCCGATGAAGCCATCAACCAGGCGAAGGATTGTGTAGCCCAGGCCGACATAGAACAAGTCGGTGGTCACTTCCTTCCACGTCAGCTTCCAACTTTCATGGCGCGGGAAGAAGAACTCCAGGCCCATCAGGAAAACGCGGAAGCCGATGCCGATGCCGATCGCGGTCGAAGCCTTGGCGATCGAATTGGGCGCATAGTACCAGAACAGGATCAGGGCGAAGAGCACGGCGGGTTGGAACCACGTGAAAAACAGGCGTTTGAACGGCCCACCCTCCACGCGGGGGATGTTTTCCCAGCCCACCGTCACCGGGGCCTGGGTGCCGATCCGTCGCTTGCCGACAACAACGCCTTCCATGTGCCTGACCTCGTAATACTTGGGTACCTGGTCCAGTAATACTAATTGAAGACATGGTAATACGGATCGAATGCTTCGTCTATACCATATTGCACCTGCTTCTTGACGGTGGCGCCCTGAAAAATGGGCATTTTGCGCAGTTTTCAGCGAAAGCAATGGTGCGATGCAGCTTGTTGCTGCCTTGGCAGGCGCTGATCCGGTGCTTGGCCCAAGCCGATTCGCGGCAGGAAATGTTCTTGCCTTGGGCAGTGCTTCCGACCAGAGCCGATCAATCGAATGGCACTTGGGAGAATGGGATGCCGCGTTTGCAGGGCAAGGTTTGCGTGGTGACGGGCGCGGCCAGCGGCATCGGCCTGGCCATCGCCAGCCGGTTTTGCGCCGAAGGGGCGCAAGTCTTGCTCACCGATTGCAACGCGGAGGCTGGCCACGCCGCTGCTGAGGCGCTGGGCTGCCGCTTCCATGGGCTCGACGTGCGCGAGGAAGCGGATTGGCATGCACTCGCCGGAGAGGTCCCCGCCATCGACGTGCTGGTCAACAACGCCGGGGTGACCGGCTTCGAGCATGGCGCCGTGGCGCACGATCCCGAACATGCCAGCCTGGCCGATTGGCGCGCGGTCCATGCGGTCAATCTCGACGGCACGTTCCTGGGCTGCCGCTATGCCATCGGCGCGATGAAGGGCAAGGGCACCGGCGCGATCATCAATATCTCGTCGCGCTCCGGCCTCGTCGGCATTCCCTTCGCCGCTGCCTATGCCGCATCAAAGGCGGCGGTGCGCAACCACACCAAGTCCGTCGCGCTCTATTGCGCCCAAGCGGGCTGGGCGATCCGCTGCAACTCGATCCACCCCGGTGCCATCCTCACGCCCTTGTGGGAACCGATGCTGGGCGAGGGCGAAGACCGCGCCGCGCGCATGGCCGCGCTGGTGGCCGACACCCCGCTCAAGCGCTTCGGCATGCCCGATGAAGTGGCGGCCATTGCCGTGATGCTGGCCAGCGACGAAGCCACCTACATCACCGGCGCCGAATTCAACATCGACGGCGGCCTGCTGGCCGGTTCCGCCGCGACGCCGGGGTGATTGCAATGCGGGACCAGATCGGGCGACGGCTCGCGGTGTTCAGCGGGTCAGCACCTTTCTGGCGCTTGCGGCCAGCCGAGCGCAAACCAGAACCGTGGGATAATTAGGGATTTTCGCACCGGTCACTGTAATTTTGGTAGTTCTAATTGCTCATAGCGGCCTTAATGGATTGGCCTTGAAGCATGGCCGGCTTCCAATCGGCGAGCGGCGTTAGCTGATGTGCGATGCCGAACTGCTCTACTCGAAGACGCCGTTCACGAAAAATGCTTCCACCCTCCTCAATCTCTTCGTGGAGAAACTCTTGCGTTTCTGATTCATGCGATGAGACGCACACCCCAACCAACGCAAACTTCTCAGAGTTGCCGGGTAGGAACAGGGGCGAACCACTCAGTCCCGCAGGTATGGCAAAATTGAGTTCAAGAGCTGGGGCTTGGCCGCCAGATGGGCCGTACTCATCGCCGCTCAAACGGCGTAGGACGTAGCCTTTCATGGTTCGGAGATGGATGTCGAACCGCTCAACGGTCGTCCGAAGTGCCGATTGTGGGTATCCAAGGGTTGCAACGTTCTGCCATTCGGTAGCCTCCGCCCCATCGTTCCATCGGAACCAACAGCGCGAAGCCATGTGAGTGCAACCAATCGCAATATCCCAAGGGGCCGGTGCGTCTTCTGTGGAACCCAGCGGGACAATCTGACTCTGACTGGCATCGTGTGGATTCTTGACCACAAGGCCGAACAGGCGACTTGATTCAGCGCGGCACGCATCAATGACATGCCGAGCGGTCAGAAAATACCCCTGCTCATTTATGAAAAATGCCGTGCCGTAGAAGCGTGTCAAATGAGCGCGGCCTTCGCGTTGCTCGTATGAGCAAATTGGGACTACAACATCCTGAAGAACGATCTCACGATTCATCTTTGCTCTCATCCAACTTTTTAAATCCATGGAATGGTAGCGGTTATACCATTGACTGACCTTGTCCTCATTTGCCAATCTTTATACTGTGCAGTTACGGTGATAGGTGTAAAAACCTCTGAATGAACGACAAGGTAAGTTCTGATGCCACCTCACGGCGTGGCGCCCATTTGCATACGCATTTATTGGTGGCCAAGCCTGCCTCCGCGGTGTCTCCGGCCAGGCACCTCCGTCGCTGAGTGGGAATTGGAGGCCTCACCCCTCGACCTGCTCGCTCCATTCCAGCCACTGCGCTTCCGTGGCGGCGAGTTGGGCTTCCAGGTCGTCGCGCAGCTTGCCCATGGCGCCCAGGTTCATGCCCTTGAGCGGCCCGGTCGCCTTGGCCGGATCGGCCAGCGCGGCATCGATCTCGGCGATGCGGGCCTGGAGCTTGGCCATGTCCTTTTCCGCCTTGCTGATCTGCTTGCCCAGCTCGCGGCGGGCCTGCCAGGCGGCCTGGGTGGCGGCCTTGTCGGCGGCGGGCTTGGCGCTGGTGGCCGCTCCCTTGGCCGGGGTATCGGCCTTGGGCTGGTTCCGGCCCAGCACGAAGTCGATATAGTCCTCCATGCTGCCGTCATAGGGCGTGGCCGCGCCGTCATCGACCAGCACCAGGCGATCGGCGGTCAGTTCTACCATGTGGCGATCGTGGCTGATCAGGATCACCGCGCCCTGATAGGCATTGAGCGCCTGGACCAGCGCCTCGCGCGCGTCGACGTCGAGGTGGTTGGTCGGCTCGTCGAGGATCAGCAGGTGCGGCGCGTCGCGCGTCACCAGGGCCAGCGCCAGCCGCGCGCGTTCGCCGCCCGACAGCCGCGATACTTCGGTCGTCGCCTTGTCGCCGGAAAAGCCGAAGCGGCCAAGCTGCGCGCGCACCGCCGCCGGGGTCTTGCCGGCCATGGCGCGGGTCATGTGCAGCAGCGGCGTGTCGCTGCCGGCCAGTTCCTCCACCTGGTATTGCGTGAAATAGCCGATGGCGAGCTTGCCCGAGGTGGTCATGCCCCCTTCCATCGCCGGCAATTGCCCGGCCAGCAGCCGCGCCAGCGTGGTCTTGCCGTTGCCGTTGCGCCCGAGCAGCGCGATGCGATCGTCGGGATCGATGCGCAGGTTCAGCCGCTTGAGGATCGGCTGGCCGGGCGCGTAGCCCACGGCGGCCATGTCCAGCGTGATCAGCGGCGGGCGCAGTTCGCTGGGCGAGGGGAAATCGAACGTCAGGCTGGGGTCTTCCAGCATGGCGACCACCGGCTGCATCTTGGCCAGCATCTTGGCGCGCGATTGTGCCTGCTTGGCGGTGGAGGCGCGGGCGCTGTTGCGGCGGACATAGTCTTCCAGTTTGGCGCGCTGGGCCGATTGCGCGGCCTGGGCGGCGGCGGCCTGCGCGGCGCGCTCGGCGCGCTGCCGCTCGAAGCTGTCATAGCCGCCGGGATAGAGCGTGACCTTGCCGCCTTGCAGGTGGAGGATATTGTCCACCACGTTGTTGAGCAGGTCGCGCTCGTGGCTGATCACGATCAGCGTGCCGGGGTAGCTGCGCAGGAAATTCTCCAGCCACAGCGTCGCTTCCAGGTCTAGGTGGTTCGACGGTTCGTCGAGCAGCAGCACGTCGGGCTGGGAAAACAGCAGCGAGGCGAGCGCGACGCGCATTTTCCACCCGCCCGAAAAGCTGTCGAGCGGCTGGGCCTGCATCGCTTCGTCAAAGCCCAGGCCGATCAGGATGCGCGCGGCGCGGGCCGGGGCGGTATAGGCATCGATCGCGATCAACCGCTCGTGCACATCGGCCAGGCGATCGGCATCAAGGCAGGTTTCGGCTTCGTCGAGCAGGGCGGCGCGTTCGGTGTCGGCGGCCAGCACGGTCTCGAACGGCGTGGCCGTGCCGTTGGGCGCTTCCTGCGCGATATAGCCCAGGCGGGCGCGGCGCGGCATGTCCACGCTGCCTTCGTCGGGTTCGATCTGCCCGATCAGCACTTTCATCAGCGTGGATTTGCCCGCGCCGTTGCGCCCGATCAGGCCGACGCGCGCGCCGGTGGGCACGGTGGCCGAGGCGCGATCGATGATGGTGCGGCCGCCCAGGCGCACGGTGATGCCGGAAATGGTAAGCATGCCCGTGCGCCTAGCGGTCCTGCGTGCTCAAAACAATCCGCGATAGGCGCCGCCGTCCATGGTCAGGCACTGGCCCGAGATATAGCCGGCCTGCGCCGCGCACAGGAAGGCGCAGGCATCGCCGAATTCGTGCGGTTGGCCGATGCGCCCGGCCGGGCCGCGCGCGCCGATGCGGGCATAGGCCTGGTCCAGGGTGATGCCGTCCTCTTCGACATAGCGCTGCGCCAGGGCGGCCAGGCGATCGGTGTCGAACGGGCCGGGCAGCAGGTTGTTGACCGTTACGTTGTCGGCCACGCAATCGAATTGCAGCACTTTGGCCATCGCCATCAGTCCGGCGCGCGCCGAAACCGAAAGGCCCATGTCCGCCTGCGGCATCAGCACCTGGGCCGACGTGATGTTGACGATGCGGCCGAACTTGCGCGCGCGCATGCCGCCCACCACCGCCTTGATCAGCGCCAAGGGGCTCAGCATGTTGGCGTGCAGCGCGGCGAGGAAATCGGCCTCGTCCAGCACTTCCAGCTTGCCGGGGCGCGGACCGTGGTTGTTGTTGACCAGGATATCGGGATCGGGGCAGGCGGCGAGCACGGCCGCGCGCCCCTCTGCGGTATTGAGATCGCCCACCACCGGGTTCACCCG
This sequence comes from Novosphingobium pokkalii, assembly GCF_014652855.1. GTDB lineage: Bacteria > Pseudomonadota > Alphaproteobacteria > Sphingomonadales > Sphingomonadaceae > Novosphingobium > Novosphingobium pokkalii. The sequence goes on along the minus strand of NZ_BMZP01000008.1, from coordinate 168,006 downwards.
CGCGCCGGTTTCCGTCAGGATGCGCGCGGCGGCCTCGTCCAGCCGCCCGGCGTCGCGCCCGTTGATCCACACCTGCGCGCCCTCGCGCGCCAGCGCCGTGGCGCAGGCCAGGCCCAGCCCCTTGGACGACGCGCAGACCACGGCCTTGCGTCCGGTTATGCCAAGATCCATTCAAAATTCCTTTGCCTTGCCAAGGATTGCCGCTCTATCGCAAATGCCGTGGGGAACAAGCGGCGGCCATGATGCGTTCGCCCCTGTGTCCAACGCCCTGTCGTGCCGAAACGCCCCGTTCATGCGCCGAAATGTCGGTAACGGACTTCGGCGGCCCGTCTCTTCATTGCCACACGGTGATATTTTGCTAATCGCCAGCCGGTGCTCCGCGTGAACCCAACCTCCCTTGCGGGCAAGGTGACCGTCCTTGCCCTGGTGCTGTCCTGCGCCGCCTGCGCCGCGCCCACCGCGCGCGTGGCCGAGCCCGATCTGGCGCCGATCGAAGGCGCGCGCGCCGATGCCGCACCGTGGTGGGAAGAGGCCGGCGATCCCGTTCTTGCACAAGTGATCGCCCAGGGCCTGGCCCATGATCCCGCGCTGGCTTGCCAGGCCTGGACGCTGCATGCCGATGCCGAGCGGGCCACGGCCCGGCGCCGCCAGTTGGGTGGACGCATGGCCGGCCTGTTCGGCAAGGTACCGGTGCTGCAAGGCGCGCCGGCAACGGCCTATGCCTATGCGGCGCTCGTCAATCGCCGCGCCGCCGCGATCGGCGAGGCCTATCTGGCCGTGCGCCTGGCGCAGGCGCGGCTGGTGGCCCGCAACGCGGCGGTGGCCCCGTGGAAGGACAACACCGACATCGCCCGCTTCCGCCGCGAGGCCGGCTTGGTCTCCGCCATCGACAGCGCGCTGGGCGGGGTGATGGTCGATCTCGATGCCGATGCTGTCACCCAGGCGCAGGCCGATGTCGCGCTGGCGTTCACGCGCCTCGCCGAGCAGACCGGCCTTGATGCCGATGCCCTGGTCACCTTGCTGGGCGAGGGCGGCCCCGTGCCGGCTCTGACCGACATCGTCGCGCCCGAGCCGCGCCGGGCCGGGCTGATGGTCGTGCGCCAGGAGCAGGGACAGGCGGTGCTCGCGGGCAAGGCCACGCTGGACCAGGCCCGTGCCGCGCTGGCCAGTGCTACGGCCGCCAGCAACATCGATATCGACAGCGCCACCAAGGCGCTTGCTGCCGCGCATGAACTGGTCGAGGCCAGCGCCCGCACGCTGACCCAGGCCGATCGCACGGTGCGCGATGCCCGCGCTGGCTATCGCGCCGGGGCCGAACCCTTTGCCACGCTCTATGTGGCCGAAGCCTCGGCGCTGGCGGCCAGCGAAGCGGATGCAACCGCCCGCACGGGCCTGGCCCGCGCGCAGATCCGCCTGTGGACGGCGCAAGGGCTGGGGTGGACGCTGGCCGACCTCGCGCCCGCAGCCCCCGCGCAGGCTCCGTCGCGATGCCCGGCGCAGCCATGACCGAGGGCGATCTCGACGCCTTCCTCGGCGCGCAGCCCCGGCGGCGGCTGGCGCGCTGGGGCATGGTCGTGGCCCTGCTGCTGGCCGGCCTGGCCGCGTTCTGGCTGCTGCTGCGCTTCGTCGATGGGCCAGACCTGCCCTATTACAGCGTCCCGCTGGAGCGCGGCAGCCTGACCCCGGTGATGAGCGCCTCCGGCACGCTCCACGCCGAAGACGAAGTGAGCCTGCGCGCGCCCGAGGGCGGCGTCGTGCATAGCCTGCTGGGGCCGGGCGACGGCGTGGTTCGCGCCGGCCAGCCGATTGCCATGCTCGACACCGCGCCGCTCGAAGCCGCGCTGGCCAGCGCCGAAGCCACGCGCGCCGCAGCGGAAGGGACGCTCGCAGCCGCCCAAGCCGATCTAGATGGCGCGCGCGCGCGGATGGACCGCTATGACGGGGTCTGGCGTCGCTCCGGCGGGCGGGTGCCTTCGCTCAATGAAATGGACGGGGCCCGCGCCGAACTTTCGCGCACCGCGGCAGCCTTGGCCAGCGCCACCGCAGCTCTCGCCAAGGCCCGCAACGACGAAGCGCTGGCGCGGCGCCAACTGGCTGATGCCACGATCCGCGCCCCGTTCGATGGCGTGGTGGTCTCACGCGCCGTCGCGCCCGGCCAGGTGGTGGCGCCGGGCACACCGCTGCTGGCGCTTGCCACCGGCCTGGACCGTCTTGTCGTCACCGTGCCGCTGCCGGCCGCCGATGCCCAGCGCCTGGCCAGCAACGCGCGCGCCCACGTGCTGCTCTCCGGCATGGCGGACAAGGTGCGCACCGCGCGGCTGGTGCGGATCGATCCGACCGACGACGTGCGCGGCCTCGATCGGCTGGCGGTCTTCGCGCTCGATCCCCCGGCGGCGGGCGACGCCGCCGTGGTGCAATTGCGCCCAGGCATGGCCGCGACGGTGGAAATCGACTTGCCAGCGCGCGAAGGCGTATTGCTGGTTCCCAACGCGGCGCTGGGCTTCACGCCCGAAGGCGTGCCGCCGCGCCGCAGCGCGATCTACGTGCTGTCTGGTGACAACGAGCCACGCCAGGTGGTGGTGGCCGCCGGGGCAAGCGATGGCAAGCGCACCGAAATCCTCGCGAGCGGCCTGGAACCGGGTGTGCAGGTGATCATCGGCCGCCGCTCCGCTCCAGCGAAACCGTGATCGGGTGGGTCTTGAGCACGGCAGGCCGTGGAACAGGCGGCCATGCGCGCGAAACCGAAACAGGGGGGCTGCGTTAGGCAGACATGAACGATCCCATCGATCCTTTCGCGGCCGCACAACCGGGTGATCTCTCGCGCCGTCGTTTTGGCACCATGGCGCTCGGCTTTGCCAGCCTGGCCGCGCTGCCCGGCCGCCTGCTGGCGCAGGGTTCCTCGGCCAATTTCGGCCCGGCGCGGCCCTTTTCGTGGGACATGCTGGTCGCGCGCGCGCAGGCATCCGCCCGCCATCCGTTCGTGGCGCGACAGGCTTCCCGCCATGCCGCGCCCACGTTCGACGATGCCGCGCGCCTCACTTATGGCGCGGCGCAAAGCCTGCCCGGCCATGTCCGGCTGTTTCCCACCCGGCTGGAAACCGCGCCTTTTGCCGTTGGCATCAATGTAGTCAGCGCCGGCCAGGCGCGGCCGCTGATCAACACGCAGGGCCTGTTCGGCGCGGCACAGAATGTCGATCCGGCTGGTTTCCGGGTCATGCACGCAGACGGGCACGGCGATTGGCTGGCCTTCCTGGGCGCGTCCTATTTCCGCGCGGCGGGGGAAAAGGACCAGTTCGGCCTTTCCGCGCGCGGCGTGGCGGTGGACACCGGCACGATGCCCGGCGCCGAGGAATTTCCCGAATTCACCGAGTTCTGGATCGAGGATCTCGGGGGGCCGGAAGGGCGCCAGCGCCTGGTCATCCACGCCCTGCTCGAAGGTCCATCGCTGACCGGCGCCTATGCCATCGATACGCGCCAGACCGAGGCGGGCGTGGTGCAGGAGATCAAGACCACGCTGTTCCTGCGCAAGGATGTGGCGCGGCTGGGCCTAGCGCCGATGACCAGCATGTTCTGCTTTGACGAGGCGACCCGCATCGACCACCGCGACTGGCGGCCGGAAGTGCATGATTCCGATGGCCTGGCGATCTGGATGGCCAATGGCGAACGCATCTGGCGTCCGCTGGAAAACCCGCCCGAGCCACGCACCAACACCTTTCGCGCCGATTCCGTGCGCGCCTTTGGCCTGGTCCAGCGCGACCAGGCGTTCGATCACTACCAGGACGACCTTGCGTTCTACGATCGTCGGCCGTCGCTGTGGGTGGAGCCGCAGGGCGATTGGGGGGCAGGCGCCGTTGTGCTCTATGCCTTTGGCACGATTTCGGAAAACGTCGACAATATCGCCGCGTTCTGGCTCAGCGATCGTCCCGCCAAGGCCGGCCAACGCCAGGACTTCGCCTATCGCCTCACCTGGACCAGCCGCGATCTTGCCGCCAATGCCAACGCCCGCTGCGTCAAGGTCTTTGCCGGGCCGGGCGGTGTGCCGGGCGGTGATCCGATCCCCGGCGCCACCCGCTACGTGATCGATTTCGAGGGCGACGCGCTCGCCGGGCTGAACCGGGGCAGCGGGGTCACCGCCGAGCTGGATCTGCCGGCCGCCGCCGTGCTGCACAAGGCGGTCGGCCCCGTCGCCGGGCGCGATCGTCTCTGGCGCGTGACGCTCGATATCAAGACCCAGGGCCTGGCCGCGCGCGAGTTTCGCCTGTTCCTCAAGCGTGGAGACGGCGCGTTGAGCGAAACCGTGATCAAGGCGATCCAGCCATGACGCTGCTGGCCGCCCCGGCGATGCTGCCTGCCGAGGCGCCGCTCGACATGCCGGTGCAGCGCCTGTTTGGCAACGCCCCGGCGCGGCGCGAGGTGGAAACCCGCCCGCCCGGCCTGCTGGTCAAACGCTGGCTGCTGATCGCACTCACCGCCGTGCTGGGTCTGGCCGCCTCCAGCGAAGTGCGCGTGGCGTTCTCGCGCGATGGGCTGGACGTGGTCGAAGTGGTGCTGCTGCTGTTCTTCGTGCCGCTGTTCAGTTGGGTGGCCTTTGGTTTCGTCAGCTCCACCATCGGCTTCGTGCAACTGATCAGCGGTGCCCATCCCGGCTTCGTGCCGGTGCCGTCGCCCGCTGCCAGCCTGGCCCATCGCACCGCCGTGTTGATGCCGGTCTACAACGAGGATGTCGACGCGGTGTTCGCGCGGGTAGAGGCCATGGCCTATGCCATCGATCGCGCGGGCGGGGCGCGCTGGATCGATTTCTTCGTGCTCAGCGATTCGAGCGCGCTGCATGGCAAGCGCGAAGAAGCGGCCTGGGCCGAACTGGCTGCGCGCGCGCCGATCGCCATCTACTATCGCCGCCGCGAACAGAACATCGCGCGCAAGCCGGGCAATATCGCCGAATGGGTCCGCCGCTTTGGCGCGGCTTACGAAAACATGCTGGTGCTCGATGCCGACAGCGTGATGACCGGGGCGGCCATCGTCGGCCTGGCTTCGATCATGGAAGCGCGGCCCTCGATCGGCCTGCTGCAAACCGTACCGATGATCACCAATGCGCGCACCCTGTTCCAGCGCTGGATGCAGTTTGCCAGCGAGGCCTATGGCCCGATCGCGTCGGCCGGGCTGCTGTGGTGGAGCGGGGCGGAGGCCAATTTCTGGGGCCACAACGCCATCGTGCGCACGCGCGCCTTTGCCGAAAGCTGCGGCTTGCCCGATCTGCCCGGCAAGCCCCCGTTCGGCGGCCATATCCTCAGCCACGACATGGTCGAATCCGCGCTGCTGCGGCGGCGCGGCTGGGCCGTGCACATGGTGATGATCGGCGGCAGCTACGAGGAATATCCGCCCACGATCGTCGATCACGCTCTGCGCGATCGGCGCTGGATGCAGGGCAACCTGCAACACTTGCGGCTGCTGGGGGCCTCGGGCCTTGCCGCCACCAGCCGGCTCCATCTGCTGATCGGTGCTTCGGCCTATCTCACGTCACCAGGGTGGCTGCTGCTGCTGCTGGCTACCATCGCCCAGGTGGCCATGGCCCGCGTTGGCGGCGGGGTGGAAGGCAATGCGTTGACCACCGTTCCCGGTGGAGTCCTGGCGCTCACCGTGCTGCTGCTGTTTGGTCCCAAGCTGATGGGTCTGATCTGGATCCTTGCTGATGGCCAGCGCTGCGCGGCGTTTGGCGGGCCGTGGCGGGCGCTGCGCTCGGTCCTGGCCGAACTTGTGCTGTCCACGCTGTTCGCGCCGGTTTCCATGGTCTTGCAGATCAAGGCTCTGCTCGGGCTGCTGCTCGGCATTCCCTCGCAATGGAACGCGCAGAATCGCGATGCCCAGGCGATCGGCTTGCGCGAAATCCTGCCGGCCATGCGCGAACATATCCTGCTGGGCCTGGCCTTTGCCGCCACGGTCTGGCTCGATCCGGTCACGGCCTTGTGGCTTTCGCCGATAACGCTGGGCCTGCTGACCGCGCCCTGGCTGGTCAGCCAGACTTCGCGCGAGGATCTGGGCGAGGCCGCCGGGCGGCGCGGGCTGTTCCGTGTGCCGGCAAGGACGATGCGCGTCGGCCGGGCCGAAGTGCCCGATCCCGCCGCCGTGCCATTGCCCGGCGAAGTGGTGGGCGAGGCTGTGCCGGGGCAAGGCCTGAGCGATTCTCAAGCCCACATTGCGCAAAAACACGGATAGCCAGCTAGGCAGGTTCTTGCTTTCCGGCTGTGTAGGCGAGGCAGCCATGTTTGCTGCCGGGAGGGCGATCCGTGCCGTTGGGCATCGTCAATCGAATCACGATTCGCGCCTTCGTGCTGGGCAGCTTTGCGGTCCTGCTGCTGGTTGCCTTGGCGGCCGTGCTCATTCCGGTGCGGTCAGCCATCGATGCCGATCGCCATATCAACCAGATCGAGAACGACGTCATCCCCCGGCTGGTGCAGTTGGACCGCATCAAGAGCGAAGTGACCAATGCGCGCCAGCATATGGCCAAGGCACTGATCGATGGCACGGCCGAGCGCCATGCGGCCGAGGCCATGGCGACGCACGCATCCATGATGGAAGCCGAACGCCTGATCGCCCGTTATCGCAGCACGATCGTCGACCCGGAAGAACGCCGTTTGTTCGAGCACGCCACCACCGTGTGGCGCACCTGGAAAACGGCGCGTGAAGAGGTTTTGCGCGTGGCTTTGCAGGATTACGCTGCCGCTGCGGCGCTCTACCAGGTCGATGCGCCCTATCTGGGCAACGACCTTGGCGGCACGATCGACGCGGTCATCGCCCATCAGCAGCAGCGCTCGATGATCCTGGCGCGCAACGAGGCACGCAATATCCACGATGCCGTGCGCCTGGCGGTCGGCCTGGGCGTGGTCATGGTGGCGGTGGCGGCGCTGATCATCGCCTGCTTGTTGCGGCGGGTGACGACCCCGCTGCTGCGCCTGGCCGAAGCCATGCGCGCAATGGGCGATGGCGCGCTTGACCATGCCATTCCCGGCGGGCAGCGGCATGACGAGATCGGCGCGATCAGCCAGGCTCTCTATGCCATCAAGCGCCTGGTGGCGCACAAGGCGCGGGAAAAGGCCAATCAGGAACTTGCCGTGCAAAGGCGCCTCGCCGAACAGGCGCGCGAAGAGGAACGCAAGCGCGAAGTGGTGATCGACCGCATCTCGTGCGCCCTTTCGGCCATGGCCAGCGGCGATCTGGGCAAGGCCCGCCCACAGTTGCCGGCCGAATACGAACGCATTGCCCGCGATTTTGAGACGACCGTGGGGCGCTGGCTTCAGGCGCAGGACGCCGTGGAATATCTCGCCACGCACGATGCCTTGACCGGGCTTGGCAACGCCGGGCTGGCGCGGCGGACGGTGGACGAACTCGTGGCCGACGAGCCGCCCTACTTCGCCATCCTGCTGTTCGAACTGGAACGGTTTTCGGCGATCAATGAAGTGTTCGGTCATGCGGCAGGCGATGACCTCTTGCGCGACGTGGCAGAGATCCTGCGCCAGGCTGCCCATCCGCATGATGTGATTGCGCGCATGGGCAGCCATGAATTCGCCATCGTCCAGCGTGCGGCCGATGGCCCGGACGACACGCGCCGCTTGGCCGCCACGATTGCCGATGCCGTGGCAGCGCGCTGGAACCCCTCTCGTGATCCACGCGCCGTGGCACTGGGCACGGGCATTGCCACCTATCCCAGCGATGGGGACACGGCCGCCGCGCTTCAATCGGCGGCCGCTCTGGCGCTGGATCGCGCGCGCAAGGCTGGTCGCGGCCAGACCCGCTTCTTCGACGCGAGCATGGATGCGGCCGCACGGGCTGCGTTGCGGTTACAGTCCGATCTCGGCCACGCGCTGGTGCGTCGCCAATTTCACCTGGATTTCCAGCCGATCGTCGATCCGGCCAGTCACGCCGTGCAGGGATACGAAGCCTTGCTGCGCTGGTGCCATCCCGATCTTGGTGCGATCCCGCCGGGGGAATTCATTCCCCTGGCCGAAAGCAGCGGCGCGATCGTGGCGATCGGCGAATGGGTGCTGCACCAGGCTTGCGCAGCGGCCAGCACATGGCCGGGCGAGGTGTTTGTGGCGGTCAATATCTCGGCGGTCCAGTTGCAACTGGCCAACTTGCCCGAAATCGTCGCGCAAACGCTGCATGATACCGGGCTGGCACCGCAGCGGCTGGAGCTGGAAATCACCGAGACCGCGCTGATTTCCAATCGCGAAGGGGCCTTGGCCATTCTCGAGAAGATCCGCGCCCTGGGTGTCCACATCAGCATGGACGATTTCGGCACCGGCTATTCCTCGCTCAGCAGCTTGCAAAGCTTTCCGTTCAGCAAGCTCAAGATCGACCAGAGCTTCGTCGCGCGCGCCTTGACCGATGCCAAGGCCCGTTCGATCATCCGCGCCGTGGTCGGGCTGGGGCGCAGCCTCGGTCTGCCGGTCCTGGCCGAAGGGGTGGAAACCGAAAGCCAGCGCCAGCTCGTGATGGAAGAAGGCTGCACCGAAGCCCAGGGCTATCTGTTCGGCCGCGCAGTGAATCCGGCCGAAGCCCCGCCAAGCCAGCGCCGCGCGTGATGCGCCCTGTCACTCGGCCAGCTCACTGGGCCAGCTCACTGGGCCAGTTCACTGGGCCAGTTCACTCGGCCGGCTGGGGCGAAAAGACCGGGCTCGGCATCGCCGAAGCCAGCGCCATCGACGGCGAAAGTTGCAGTGGCGGCAACTGGCGCACCGGCCCGCGCCACGGTGTCAGGCGCGGTACGATGGGGCGCAAGGCAAGCGCTGCGCCGGTGAGGATCGCAAAGTCGGTCCCCGGATCGCAGGTCGGCGACGACAGCGAAGCAACCACGGCATCGACCACCGCCGCCCAGGCGCAGGCCGCGCCCGTAGACAGCGCCAAGTCAGGCGAGGGAACATAGGTGGAAAGCCGCGTCGGCTTGAAGGCGCTGATCACGTGGACGATCATCGCCGTGGCCCCGATCAGCCCGGTGCACCCGAGAACCGCCGTCGCCAGACTGGACGAGCGGAAACTGCCCGGCCCGATGCCGATGCCATGCGTCTCGACAAAGGCATGCCAGCCTTGCCAGGCCCAGAATCCGCGTTGCTCCCCTGAAAGCGACTGCCCCTTGTCCACCGTCATGTGGCGCAGCAGGTCGGTCGCGTCGGTCACCAGCACGGGATGGGCGATCATCAGCGCGGTGACCAGCACGGTCATGGCCAGGCCGGCGCCGGCCACGATCAGCGCCCGATCGGCGGGCATTGCGCCTGGCAGCAGCAGGCTGCGGCCCAGCACCATCGCGGCATAAAGGCCGAGCCCGACATAGGCCGTGGTCGCCGTGCTGCACAGCAGCGCCGCGGCCAGCACGAATGCCGCCGGGCCGGTATAGCGCGGGTCGACCCGGCGCAGCCAGCATTCAAACAGGAACGCGAACCAGTTGATCCCGAACCAGGCAAAGCCCGAGGCTTCCGGCCATAGCCCGGCCATGCGCACAAAGCCACGATAGCTGTGGTCAAGCTGCGCGTAGGAGCCATTGCGGAACAGCGCCAGCACCGTGTCCACCGGGGTGCCCTTGCCTGCAACGCTCAGGAAGCCGATCAGCCCGTGGACCAGCCCGGCAATCGCCATCGTGCGCACGAATACCCGCCGCCCGCGCTCCTTGCTGCACACCACATGGGCGGCCATCGCCGTCAGCAAGGTGCCCACCAGGTAGACCGTGGTGGTGATGTTCTGCGTGGAAAAGCTCAGCGGCCGGGTCGAATAGATATAGGCGCGCATCGAGATATAGCGCGCTTCCACCTTGCCGCGCATCGGCGTCACGTCGATCTGCCCGGCAAACAGGCGCGGCCCGATGAAGGCCAGCGCCGCGCCATAGAGAATGAACGTGGCCAGCCAGATATTGGCCCGCGCGGCCTGTCCCACCGCCGCGCCATGCCCCGCGCCCGGCACCAGCAGGCGCAGCGCCATGAACACCAGTGCGAACTGCACCGGCGGGATCGATGAACCGCCCAGCGCCGGCAGCACGATGGCGGCCGATCCGCCGAACAGCGCCGACACCAGCAGGAACGCGAACATCGCCTCGATCGAGCCGGCAAGGAACAAGCCAAGGCCGAACAGCACCTGGATCGCGCCGATGAAGGTCAATAACATCGTTGGCTCCACAAGATCCGCGCAATCGGCGGCAGCAGGAAAGAAGACGAGGCCGGGTGTGGTCAGGGCCTGACGAAATCGGGTGAGCAGCGCACGGCCTTGGCAAAGCAGGCCGGATTGCCGCGCCACACTTCCCCCGCGGGAATGTCTGCCGCCACCACCGATCCGGCGGCAACCACGGCATGATCGCCGATCGTCATGCCCGGCAGCACGATGACCCCGCGCCCCAGCCATACGTTGCGCCCCAGCCGGATCGGGGCAACGCGCACGGCGTCGCCCTCGTGCACCGGGTGATGGTTGGTGTCGCACAGCACGCAATCCGGCCCGATCCGGCAATGGGGGCCGATCTCGATCGCGCTGTGGCAGATCACCTGCACGCCGGTGTTGAGAAACGCGCGGTCCGCCAGGATCACTTCCGCGCCGCGCGCCACCTCGATCCGCACCGGCGCAACGTCTCCGCGCAGGTTGACCCGCGTGCCAATGCGCAGGCGCCCTGCCCCGACGATGCGGGGGCGCTGGCCATGAACGAAAAAGCGTGCCCCCGGAACCACCCCACGCCGCCGCAAGGCCAGGCGCGTGGTCAGTGTCGCCAGCCGGTTGCGCGGTTGGAGCATGCCCAGCCAGCGCGCCACCCGGCCGCCGTCGGCGGCATGGGCCGGGCGAGAGGCAACCGGGGCCGAAGCGGCCGCCATATCTGCCCGGCTATCGGGCGCGACGAGCGGGACGGCGCAATCGGCCGCATCGGACGGTGCGGGCACAACGGTCGTGGCCATGGGCTCCCCCTTTGGGCTTGTGGCAACAGACGGACGACGAAACGAATTTGCATGAGGGCCGGCATTTGGCCGGTTCCGCGACTGGCGCCGCGATCGCCGCCCCGCGACGCGGGCCATGCGCCGGCAGGCCGATCATGCGAGCGCTGCCAGCAAGCCACGGTCGAAATGCTCCGGGGCAAAGTGGCGCGCGTCGGCCATGGCGGCAGCAGGATCGAAATGCGGCAGCCAGGCTTCCATCGCTTCGATCCCCGCGATCAGGGAGTCGACGCTCTGGCTGGCAAAGAACTGGCCCGAAACGTCCTGCGTCACGCTGTCGAGCGCGCCGCCCCCGGCATAGGCCAGCACCGGCCGGCCCGAGGCGATCACTTCCACCGGCACGATCCCGAAATCCTCCTCGGCGGGAAACACCAGGGCGCGACACTGGGCATAGGCACGGCGCAAGGCGTTGAAATCCAGCCGGGGCAAGATGGTGATGGTCGGCCCGGCGCGCTGCCGCATCGCGGCGGCCATCGGGCCATCCCCGATCATCACCAACGGCAGGCCCAGCGCGTTGAAAGCGTCGATGGCCAGGTCGGGCCGCTTGTAGGGCACCATCTGCCCCACCCACAGATAGGCCGGCCCAACGGCTTCGGCGCGGCTGAACAGGTCCACGTCCACCGGCGGATGAACCACGCTGGCCTCGCGTCGCCAGGCCTTGGCGATGCGGCGCTGGATGAAGTGCGAATTGGCCAGGATGCGGTCCACCCGTGCCGCCGATCCCACATCCCAGGCGCGCAGGCGATGGCACAGCAGCGGCATCACCGTGCGGCTGACCAGCCCGGCTGCCGCGCGATAATCGTGGTAGTGATCCCACAGATAGCGCATCGGCGAATGGACGTAGCTGAGGTGCAGCGCGTCGGGCGCGGCAATCACGCCCTTGGCCGGGCCGCTCTCGCTGCTGATCACCAGATCATAGCCGCGCAGGTCGAGTTGTTCGAGCGCCATCGGCATCAGCGGCAGATAGCTGTGATAGTGGCGGCGCGCGCCCGGCAGGCGCTGGATGAAGCTGGTCGTCACCTTGTGCGCGCGGATCGTGTCCGACATGGCGGCGGGATCGTAGACGTGCGTGAACACGTCTGCCTGAGGGAACAGGCGCAGCATCCGCTCCAGCACGCGCTCCCCGCCGCGCATCGTCACCAGCCAGTAATGCACGATCGCCACGCGGGAAAAGCGCTGACGCGGGTCTGTCGCCGCGCCGATCGCGGGCACGGCGCCTCGCTTCGCGCGGACGGGCCTCACCAGATCGTCGACCGGCTTCTCGCCCAGCCGTGCCGTGGCCGGCGTGAACAGGGGCAGGGCGGGGGTGGCCGTGCGGGCGTCGCCCGCACGGCCCGGCATCATCATTGCCGGCTCGATCGTGGCGGAGTCGATTGTTGCCGTTTCCGCTGTTGTCCGCTCCGGGCTGGCGCCCTCCGAACGAAGCGCCATGTCCGCTTCGGCGATGGCGGTATCGGGCGCTATCCCGGGCATCTGCCCGGCCTGGCCCGCAATCGCCCGGGCGCGGGCAGCCGCAGGGCGCCGCCGCTCAGGCATAATAGCTCTCATAGCTGCGGTAGAACGCGGTCTCGCCATAGTCGAAACGCGGCTGCTTGCGCATGTCCACCCGGGTCAGAGCCACCCCGGCGAGCTGCACGCGATCGATCGGCAGCAGCCGCAGGGCCGCGCGCAGGGCCTGTTCGGGCGTCTTGCGCCAGCGCACCACGAAGACGGACGCATCGGCCTTGCCCAGCAAAAGACGCGCGTCGGCAATCGGCAGGACCGGCGCGGTATCGATGATCACCGCGTCGAAGCGTTCGCGCGCCGTGGCCAGCAGACGATCCATTTCCTCGCCGGTCACCAGTTCCGACCGGTCGGTGTTGTCGGCCGAAAGCGGCAGGATCGAAAGCCCCGTCGCCGGATCGACGACCAGTGCATCGTCCAGGCTGGCCGTGCCGTGGAGTACTTCCATCAAGCCGGGGCGTCCTTCACCCCCGCGCAGGAACCGGCTCACCCCCTGCCGGCGCAAGTCGCCGTCGATCAGCAGGATGCGGTCTCCCGCCGCTGCCATCGATCGTGCCAGGCAGATCGAGGTGGTGGTCTTGCCTTCTTCCGGCAGGGCCGAGGTGATCGCGATGATCCGCGCCTCGGTGGTGTTCATCGCGATCGAGGCGCGCAGCGAGCGGAAGCTTTCGGCAAAGACCGAGCGCGGGTCTTCCAGCAGAGCGCTGGCGGGCACCCGCTCTCCGCGCTTGGCCACCGATTGCAGCGTGGGAATGGCGCAGAGATAGCGCACGCCCAGGCGTTCCTCGATATCCTCGCCGGTGGTCAGGCCGGTAAACGTCATTTCCGTCAGGAACGCGGCGGCAATGCCCAGGCCGGTGCCCAGCGCCAGCGCCAGCACGGCGTTGATCAGGATATGCGGGCTGCTGGGGTTGCGGGGCACATCTGCACGGTGCAGCATGTCGGCATCGGCCTGCTCGGTGCCTTCGCGGGCAGTCAGTTCCTTGTAGCGGTTGAGATAGCTTTCATAGAGCGCGTTGGACGTTTCCGCCCGCTTTTGCAGGTCGTCCAGCCCCACTTGCGCGGCATTGTTCTGTGCCAGCGCCCCGCGCGATGCATCCAGCGAGCCGGCGAGCGAAGACAGCCGCTGTTGCGACACGCGCGCCTTGGCTTCCAGGCTGGCGAGCACGCGCTGGGTCTCGGCGGCAATCTGGCGGTTGATCGCATCGAGTTGCGCCTTGGAGCGCAGCACTTCGGGGTGCTGCGGACCATAGCGCGAGGACAGCGCGGCAAATTCGGCGGCGAGGCCGGCTTGCTGCGCACGCATCTGGCCGATCACCGGCGACAGCGACGCTTCGCCCACGCCGCCGCTGCCGCCAGCCTGCAACTGGCGCTGTGCGGCCTCCAACCGGGCTGCGTCCTCGCTGGCTTGCGCCCGCGCGGCCGTCACTTCCTGGTTGTAGGACGAGATTTCCTGTTCCGTCAGCGTGCCTTGCGTGGTGCTGAGCAGGTTGTGCGCGATGCGGTAGCGTTGCACGGCGGCGCTGTCGGCCAGGGCCTGCTGGCGCAACTGCTCCAGCCGGGTGGCAATCACCGAGGTGGTGTCGCGCGCGCCGGTGCGCTTGTTTTCCAGCGCGCCCAGCGTGTACTGCTCGGCAAAGGCATTGGCGATGCGCGCGGCTTCCTGCGGGTCGCGGCTCTCAAAGGTGATGGCGATGCCATAGGTCGTGCCGATGCGCTGCGCCGACACGTTCTTGCCGAGATAGGCGATCGCGGCATCGCGCGCGCTGGCCTGGCCGCTGCCCGGCTTGGCCCCGGCGGATTTTGCGTCACCGGCAGGCGGCGCAAAGCGCGGATCGCGCGCCAGCCCCAGCGCATCGACGACGGCTGCGGTGTTCGCTTCCGACGTGATCACCGAAACCTGCGTGTCGACAAAGCTTTCGCTGGGAATGGCGGGCTGGTCACTGCGATCGTTGGTGCTGGTGGGCGCAACGGGTTGCAGCTTGCTGTTGAGCGTGACTTCCGCGCGCGCCTGATAGGTGCGGGGTTGCAGGGCGGTGATCACCATGCCCACCGCCAGCACACCCAGCAACACGCCCAGGAACACGCCCACGCGGCGGCGGAACATGGCCAGCAGGCGGCGAAGATCGATGCGGTCGGTTGCTGCGGCGCTGTTGGCACGCGGCTCGGCCGGCGTGGCCGGCACGATGCCGGCTGGCGCGCGATAAAAGTCGATTGCGGTGTTCACCATTGCCCCCTTCGGCCAGTCAAGGTCTCCACCCGGCCAGGCGCGGCGGCGGCCCTGCGGCCCCATCGGCACTCGCCCGTTCCCGGTATGACCTCAGCCTGTGGCCGTTCGCCCGCGCAAGGAAGGCCAAGCATATCCGCAGCGGAGCAATAGCCATGGGGCCTGCACGTGCCTTTGCGGCCGGGCGCGTGACGGCCGCCGCAGCGCCGCGCAAGCCGGGGGGAGGCGCGTGGTGCCTGACCCAGGCCCTATCGGTAAATTACCGTATGGCACCGGAAAAATGCGTAGGATTTGCCCGCATTGGCGGGCTCGTTGTGCGGTCTGGGTGCGGGCGCAGTCCCCGGGCGGGAAAGCCCTGGCAAGGGCCGCCAAACGCGATTCGGTTGGCTCCGGATTGCCTCCAAGTCGGAGCCTTCATCCCGGGCCGCTCCATTGTCTTCGCGCGGCCCCGGCATAGAACAACCGGGAAACGAACGCACACGGAGGGTGTAACGTGATTCCCCAAATCGATCATGGCCTTTTGCGCCATTCCGGTCCGGCGCGGCAGCGTCGGCGGGCGCCTTTGCTCGCCGCCGCGCTGGGGTTGGCGCTGCTCCTGCCCGCTTGCGCCGGCACGCCGCCGGCGCCGCTCTCTGCGGCGGATGTCCAGGCCGGCCTTGCCGGCTATCGCGTCGGCGCGGGGGACAAGCTGCGCATCACGGTGTTCAACGAACCGACGCTGACGGGTGAATACAATGTCACGTCCTCGGGCGCGGTGGCTTTCCCGCTGATCGGCGTGGTCCAGGCGGGCGATCACACGATCGACGATGTCACGCGCGAGATCACGGGGCGGCTCGCGGGCGCCTATGTCAACGATCCGCGCGTCAGCGTCGAAGTGCTCAACTATCGCCCGTTCTACATCCTGGGCGAAGTGAACAAGCCCGGCGAATATCCCTATGCCTCGGGGATGACGGTGGACCAGGCGATCGCCAAGGCCGGTGGCTTTACCTATCGCGCCAACGAGAAGACCGCGTTCCTGCGGCGCCAGACCTCAAGCGGCGAACACAGCGTCTCGCTGCGCGGCGGCCGGCCGGTGGCGGTTTTGCCCGGTGACACGATCCGCGTGGGTGAACGCTATTTCTGATCCCGGCTTGCGTGTCTGATGGCCCGGCACGGGCTGGTCTGTCAGCCTTGGTTCCATTGCCTGCCGTGCAACGCGGTTGGGGGCTATTTCTTGCTGCCTACCGCCACGCCGGCGATGGTCGCGTCGCCCGGTTCCACCGTTGCGCCGGAAAAGGGATCGGGCGTGTGCAGCTTGAGCGCAAAGGCATAGCCCATTTCCGCTGCGGCAGGCCCGTAAAAGCCGCCGGTGAACGTGCCGCTAACAAAGTCGGTGGGGCCGGTGGAAAATGCCCCGGCAAAGTTGCTGGCGGATATCGTGCCGGTGCCGGTGTAGCTTGTGGTTGAGGCGGAACCGCCCGTTCCCGCAGGCTGTAGCAGAAGGGTGGTATCGACCGTGGCTTTGGCGAAATCGGCGGTCAAAGTGGCTGTTCCGGTCAACGCGGCTCCGCTTGTGGGGGCGTAGTTGTAGCTCAGCTTCGTGGCGGCGACGGTGGCGTTGTAGGATGCCGTGCCGCTGGTGGGCATGCTGGTGCCGGCCGTGGGCGTGCCGAACAGGAAATAGGTGATATCGGTGTGCTGGCTGGCCGTATCGGTGTGCGACCACTTGGCAAAGCTGGTATAGCTGAGCGCGACAGGCGCGCTGGCGGTGCTGGTGCCTTGCGCATTGCCATAAAGCGTCAGGGTATCGGCGCTTTTGGCGAAGTCGGTGGCATAGCCGCTGCTGGTCGTCTTGTCGGCGGCGGCGAAGCTGGCGCTGATGCCATTGGCCTGCACGGTATAGGTGGCGGTGGCGGCGTCATAAGCAATCGTTGTCGCCGCGCTTTGCCCCGATGTGGTGGCCGGGTTGACCGTGGCGTTGCTACCGTTAAGCCCGGATGCCAGAGTGCCGGTATAGCCCGTGGTCGCCGTCGTCGCGGGAAACTGGGTGGTCTTGGCCAGGGGAAACGGTGGCGTGGGCGTCGATGCCATGTTGCCACCATCGCCGCCTCCGCAGCCGGCCAGCAGCATGGGGGCCAGAAAAGCCGCCATGCTGGCGATGCGCGATGTGGTTGCCATGGACGGGAGCGGCCTTCTGCAATGGTGCGTAAGGCTTTGTCGTACACGACATCGTTATGAAAAACAGATATTTGTTGCGCCGATTTGGTGGGCAGATCCGTGGCGGGGATTGCCGGTATCCTGGCAGGATCTGCCCACTGACTGCGCGGATCAGCCCAGGATACCGGGCAGGTCCAGCCCTCTTTCGCGGGCGCAATCCTGCGCGATGGCATAGCCTGCGTCGGCGTGGCGCATCACGCCGGTGGCCGGGTCGTTCCACAGCACGCGCTCCAGGCGGCGCGCGGCTTCGGGTGTGCCGTCGGCCACGATGACCATCCCCGAATGCTGGGAATAGCCCATGCCCACGCCGCCGCCGTGGTGCAGCGAAACCCAGGTGGCGCCGCTGGCGCAGTTGAGCAGGGCGTTCAGCAGCGGCCAGTCGGACACGGCGTCGGACCCGTCCTGCATCGCTTCGGTCTCGCGGTTGGGGCTGGCGACCGAGCCGCTGTCGAGGTGGTCGCGCCCGATCACTACCGGCGCTTTCAATTCGCCGTTGGCGACCATCTCGTTGAAGGCCAGGCCCAACCGGTGGCGGTCGCCCAGGCCCACCCAGCAGATGCGGGCGGGCAGGCCCTGGAAGTGGATGCGCTCGCGCGCCATGTCTAGCCAGTTGTGCAGATGGGCGTTGTCGGGCAGCAGTTCCTTCACCTTCTGGTCGGTCTTGTAGATGTCTTCCGGATCGCCCGACAGCGCCGCCCAGCGGAACGGGCCGATCCCCCGGCAGAACAGCGGGCGGATGTAGGCTGGCACGAAGCCGGGAAAATCAAAGGCATTCGCAACGCCTTCGTCAAAGGCGACCTGGCGGATGTTGTTGCCATAGTCGGTGGTCGGCACGCCGCGCGCCTGGAATTCCAGCAAAGCGCGGACATGGGTGGCCATGCTGGCGCGGGCGGCCTTGGCCACGGCTTCGGGCTCGCGCTCGCGCCGCTCGATCCATTCGGCCACGGTCCAGCCCGCGGGCAGGTAGCCGTTGATCGGATCGTGGGCACTGGTCTGGTCGGTCAGCAGATCGGGCAGGATGCCGGCTTCCAGCATCTGCGGCAGGATTTCGGCGGCATTGCCCAGCAGGCCTACCGATACGGGCTTTTTGTCCGCGCAGGACTGGCGGATGATTGCCATGGCTTCGTCCAGCGTTTCGGCGGCATGATCGAGGTATCCGGTGCGCAGGCGCATTTCGATCCGGCTGCGCTGGCATTCGATGGCCAGGCACGAGGCGCCGGCCATCACCGCTGCGAGCGGCTGCGCGCCGCCCATGCCGCCCAGGCCCGCCGTCAGCAGCCACTTGCCGGAAAGATCGCCACCATGGTGCTGGCGGCCCATTTCCACGAAGGTTTCATAGGTGCCCTGCACGATGCCCTGCGTGCCGATGTAGATCCACGAGCCGGCGGTCATCTGGCCGTACATGGCCAGCCCCTTGCGATCCAGTTCGTTGAAATGCTCCCAATTGGCCCACTGCGGCACCAGATTGGAATTGGCGATCAGCACGCGCGGGGCATCGGCGTGGGTGCGGAACACGCCCACCGGCTTGCCCGATTGCACCAGCAGGGTCTGGTCGCTTTCCAGGCGGCGCAGGGTTTCCACGATCCGGTCATAGCTTTCCCAGTCGCGCGCGGCGCGGCCGATGCCGCCATAGACCACCAGTTCTTCAGGCCGTTCGGCAACATCGGGGTGCAAGTTGTTCATCAACATGCGCAAGGGCGCTTCGGTCAGCCAGGATTTGGCGGTCAGTTCGGTGCCCGTGGCGGGGCGGATCACGCGGCTGTTGTCCAAACGGGTCATCGTCATTCTCCGGCGAAGGCAAGGCAGGCGCGCAGCACGCGCGTAAGGATCGGTTGCAGATGGGCCAGGCGCGCCGGATCGGGCCGGGGCGGCCAGTTTTCCGGCGTGGGTTCAAGCGGTTCGGCCAGGTAGCCGCGCATTGCCAGTTCCATCTGGATGGCATGGATGCCCGCTTCAGGGGCGCCGTGGTGGCGCGTGGTCCAGCCGCCCTTGAAACGGCCATTGACCACATGGCTTTCCCCGCTTTCTGCGCACACCGCAGCAACGGCGCGTTCCAGTTCCGGCGCGCAGGAGCGCCCGTCGTTGGTGCCGATATTGAACAGCGGCAGTTCGCCATCGAACAGACGCGGCACCCGGCTGCGGATGGAATGGGCATCGTAGAGCACGACTTGCTCATGAATGGAACGAAGCCGTTCCATTTCTGCGCGCAGGCCTGCGTGGTAGGGCGCGTGCCAGGTTTCGCGGCGGCGGGCGATTTCCGCCGCGTCGAGCGGGGCGGGGATCAGCGCTTCGCCGTCGAACGTGGTTTCCGGGCAGAGGCCGGTGGTGGCCATGCCCGGATAGAGCGAGGCGCCCGAGGGATCGCGGTTGGCATCGATCACGCTGCGCGAAATGGCGGTGGCGACCAGTGTGGCGCCCAGATCGCGGGCAAAGCCATAGACCTCGTCGATCCACCAATCGGTGTCGCGCCGCGCCAGCCAGTCGGACCCGAACGGGCAACCGGCAAGGTCGGTGCCGCCGTGCGGAAAGGCGACGATCAGCGGCGCGGTGCCGCGATGGACAGTAAGCCAGTCCATCAGCCCAGCACCGGCAACGACAGCGGGCAGGCGGCCAGCACTGCGCCGCGTTCGACCATGGCGCGGGCCACGGCAATGTCGGGGGCGAAGTGGCGGTCTTCCACCAGTGGCGGCACCGCGGCGCGCAGCATGGCGCGCACCGCTTCAAGTGCTTCGCTGGACCGCAAGGGGGCGTGGAATTCGATGCCCTGCACGGCGGCCAGCAGTTCGAGGCCGAGGATCGCGTCGAGATTGCCGGCCATGTCGAGCAACCGGCGCGCGCCATGGGCGGCCATGGAAACGTGGTCTTCCTGATTGGCCGAGGTGGGAATGGAATCGACGCTGCACGGCGCGGCGCGCTGCTTGTTTTCCGAAACCAGCGCGGCGGCGGTCACTTGCGGGATCATGAAGCCCGAATGGAGGCCGGGCAGCGGGGTGAGGAAAGCAGGCAGGCCGGACAATGCGGGATCGACCAGCATGGCGAGGCGCCGTTCCGACAGGGAGCCGATTTCGGCGAGCGCCAGCGCGATCATGTCGGCGGCAAAGGCCACCGGCTCGGCATGGAAATTGCCGCCGGACAGGGCCTCGTCGGCCTCGGGGAAAATCAGCGGGTTGTCGGTCACGCCGTTGGCTTCGATTTCCAGCGTGCGCGCGGCCTGGCGCAGCACATCGAGCGCGGCGCCCATGACTTGCGGCTGGCAACGCAGGCAATAGGGATCCTGCACGCGCGGATCGTCCACCGCGTGGCTGGCGCGGATCGCACTGCCGGCCATCAGCGCGCGCAGGGCGGCGGCGGTCTCGATCTGGCCGCCATGACCGCGCAGGGCGTGGATGCGATGGTCGAACGGGGTATCGGTGCCGCGCGCCGCCTCGGTGGAGAGCGCGCCGGTGACGAGGCCGGTGGCGAGCAGGCGTTCGGCGGCAAACAGCCCGGCCAGGGCGTTGGCCGTGGAGAATTGCGTGCCGTTGAGCAGCGCCAGACCTTCCTTGGGGCCAAGCGCGATGGGTTCGAGCCCGGCAGCGGCCAGCGCCTGCGCGGCGGGCTGGGCTACGCCGTTCACGAAAATTTCGCCTACGCCGAGCATCGTGGCGGTCATGTGCGACAGCGGGGCAAGATCGCCGCTGGCGCCCACCGAACCCTGGCAGGGCACCACCGGCACCAGCCCGGCGCGCAGCATGGCTTCGAGCAGGCGCACGGTTTCGGGCCGCACGCCCGAGGCGCCCTGGGCCAGGCTGGCCAGCTTGAGCGCCATCATCAGCCGCACCACGGGGATCGGCGAGGGTGCGCCGGTGCCGGCGGCGTGGCTGAGCACGATATTGCGTTGCAAGGCGGCGAGGTCTTCATCGGCAATGCGCACGCTGGCCAGCTTGCCGAAGCCGGTGTTGATGCCATAGACCGCCGCACCCTTGGCCAGGATGCGCGCCACGGCGGCGGCACTGGTGGCGATGGCGCCCCAGGCTGCGTCATGCAGCGCCACATCGGCGCCGGCATGGATCGCGCGCCAATCGGCCAGCGTGGCGGCGCCGGGGGTGAGAACAACAGGGCTCATTTTCCACTCCAGATGCGGGCATGGAGCGGCGCGGCGCCCATCCCGTGAACAAGATCGGCCGGGCGCGCGATGTTCCAAATCGCCAGATCGGCGCGCTGGCCGGGCACGAGCTGGCCGAGCGTACCGGCCAGGCCCAGCGCGCGCGCGGCATGGACCGTGGCGCCCAGCAGGCATTCTTCCACCGTTAGCCCGAACAGCGTGGCGCCCATGTTCATGGCCAGTAGCAGGGACGTGAGCGGGGATGTGCCGGGGTTGCAGTCGGTGGCGATGGCCATCGGAACGCCAGCCGCGCGCAAGGCGGCGATCGGCGGCTTGACTGTTTCGCGCATGAAATAGAACGCGCCGGGCAGCAGCATGGCGACCGTGCCACTCGCCGCCATGGCCGCCACGCCCGCTGCGTCGAGGTGTTCCAGATGATCGGCGCAGAGCGCGCCATGCTCGGCCGCCAGCGCCGCCCCGCCCAGATTGGAAAGCTGTTCGGCATGGAGCCGCACGGGCAGGCCCAGCGCACGCGCTGCGTGGAACAGCCGATCGACCTGCGCGGGGGAAAAGGCGATCCCTTCGCAGAAGGCGTCGACGGCATCGACCAGGCCTTCGCCCGCAAGCGTGGGCAACCAATGCTCGGCCAGTTCCGTGATATAGCCATCGGCATTGCCCACCCATTCGGGTGGCAGGGCATGGGCGCCCAGGAACGTGGTGACGACATGGACCGGGCGCACCGTGCCAAGCATGCGCGCTGCGCGCAGCATCGTGCGTTCGGCGTCGAGCGTCAGGCCATAGCCCGACTTGATTTCGACTGTCGTCACGCCTTGCGCCAGCAGGGCATCGAGCCGGGGCAGGGCGGCCGCGACGAGATCGTCCACGCTGGCGCCGCGCGTGGCGCGCACCGTGGCCATGATGCCGCCCCCGGCGCGGGCAATGTCCTGATAGCTGGCGCCGGCGAGGCGCGCTTCCCATTCATCCGAGCGGTTGCCGGCAAAGACCAGGTGGGTGTGCGCGTCGATCAGGCCCGGCGTGATCCAGCGTCCGCCGCAATCGATGGTCTGCGCAGCCTGGAACGCAGGCGCATTATCCGCCGGGCCGACGTGGAGAATGACCCCGTCGCGCGCGGCCAGCACGCCGTTTTCGATCACGCCAAGTCCAGACCCTGCCATCGTGGCGAGCTGTGCATTGGTCCAGATCGTGTCGCACTGCATGGTGCTTGGTCCTTGCCGGGGCTACAATAATGTATATACATAATCACGCAAGGAGCGTGGCGATGCAAGCGGATTCTCACAGCCTGTTCTTCGATGCGGCGTGGCTGCCCGGCGGCTGGTCGCGCGACGTGCGCCTGACCGTGACACAAGGCCGCATCACCGCGATCGAGACGGAAGCGGCCTTGCGAGCCGGGGAAGCGCGGCAGGGCTGGGCCTTGCCCGGCCTGCCCAACCTGCACAGCCATGCCTTCCAGCGCGCCATGGCCGGGCTGGCCGAACGGCGCGGACCCGGTTCAGACAGTTTCTGGACTTGGCGCGAGGCGATGTATCGCTTTGTCGGGCAGATGACGCCCGAAGACCTGCTGGCGATTGCCGCGCAGGCGCAGGTGGAGATGCTGGAGGCCGGCTTCACCCGCGTGGGCGAATTCCACTATCTGCACCACGACCCTACCGGGCAGGCCTATGCCGATCCGGCGCAGATGAGCGCGGCGGTGGTGGCGGCTGCGCAGGAAAGCGGCATCGGCCTCACGCTTTTGCCCGTGCTCTACAGCCATGCCGGGTTTGGCGGGCAGGCGCCCAGCGCCGGGCAGGCGCGGTTCCTGCACGATCTCGATGGCTTTGCCCGCCTGCTCGATGCCGCGCGCGGCCATGCCGCCACGTTGCCCGATGCCGTGGTGGGCGTGGCGCCGCACAGCCTGCGCGCCGTGACGCTGGAGCAGTTGGCCCATGTGCCCGCGCTGGCGCAAGGGGCGCCGATCCACATCCACATTGCCGAGCAGACCAAGGAAGTGGAGGACTGCGTGGCCTGGTGCGGGCGGCGACCGGTGGAACTGCTGCTCGATCGCTTGGCGGTGGATGGGCAGTGGTGCCTGGTGCACGCCACGCATATGACTGCGGCTGAAACCGAGGCACTGGCTGCCAGCGGCGCCGTGGCCGGGCTGTGCCCGATCACTGAGGCCAATCTGGGCGATGGCCTGTTTCCGGCCGGGGCGTTCCTGGCGGCGGGGGGCAGGATCGGGCTGGGCAGCGATTCGAACGTGCGGATCGATGCGGCCGAGGAATTGCGCCTGCTGGAATATGGCCAACGCCTGGTACAGCGGAGCCGCGCCGTTCTGGCCGCAGGGCCGGGCGCATCGACCGGTGAAACGCTGCTCGCTGCCAGCCTAGCTGGCGGCGCGCAGGCCTTGGGGCAGCAGGCGCCCGCGCTGGCGGTGGGGCAGGTGGCCGATCTGGTGAGCCTCGATCCTGCCCATCCCGCTCTTGCCGGGCATCGGCCGGACAGCGCAATCGACGCCTGGATCTTTGCCGGCGGCAGCGCCGCGATCGACGGGGTATGGCGGCGCGGGCGGCAGGTGGTGGCCAGCGGCCGCCATCACGCGCGCGAGGCGATCGCCCGCCGCTATCACGCCACACTGGCCGCGCTGCGCGCCGGTTAGCGGGCGTTTTGAAAATGCGCCAATGCGCATTTTCGTTGCGGCACCGGCCCTCTCCCGTCCCGAAGGCACCGAAAACGTCCGGGGGACGTTTTCGCTGAGGGGGCCGACCCCCCTAGGGTACTATCGTTGGGAGGTCGGGTGGGGGAGAGGGCCGGTGCCGCAAATCCGGCAAAGCCGGATTTCCAAACAGTCTCTGAGCCCCCTATTGCGCGATGCCGATGACGATGGAGCCGGTATACCCTTCCGCCACGCTGCCGGTCAGCGTGGGTGTCATCTGCGCCAGTTGGGCCGAGGTGTTGTCTCCAAACACATTGTCGCTCGACAGCGAAATCGCGGAATAGTTGGCGATGCTGGCGCTGTAGAGCGAGCTGCCGTTGAATACGGCGGTGTTGGTGGCGGCGGGCATGGCCATCTGCGAGATCAGCGAGGCGGTCTTGCCGGTGCTGCTGCTGGTCAGGCCGCCCAAGAATACCTCGAAATGGACGTGCGGCCAGCGGCCGGAATAGCAGGCGGGATAGATCGTGGTGAACGTCACTTCCCCATTCGAATCCGTCACCTGCACCCCGCGCAGATAGCTTTCGGTGGTCACGCCGCTGGAATAGAGCGAGTAGAGCCCGGCGGCATTGCAGTGCCAGATATAGATCGCCGCCCCCGAAATGCCCGCACAGGCGTTGTTCACGTCAACCAGCTTGAGCGTGATCGTCAGCAGCACACCCTGCGCCGTGGTGGTGGAGGAAATGAAGCTGGAGCGGATGTCGCTGCGCACGACGCCGCTCTGCGTGAGCACGTTGGACGTCGATCCACTGGAAGTATTGGTGCCATCGGCCGGATAGGGACCGTTGGTTTCGGTCGGATCGGCAATGCAGGTGTCGGTGCTGCTGCTGGAGCCGCTCGAACTGCTCGACGTGGTGGAGCTGGTCGACGAGGTAGAGGAAGAGCTTGTCGACGACGATGATGTCGATGACGACGACGTAGAAGACGAGTCGCCAGACGAGCCGTCGCCGCAGGCCGCAAGCAGGGACGTGGTTGCCGCCGAGCCTAGCAGCACGAGGGCGCGACGACGCCCGATAAGGCGGCCCATGACGGCCAGATCGTCTTGCAGGCTGTGGCCATGATCGGAATCGTGGTCTTCGGCAACGCGAGGATATTCTTGGGGAGGATAGTCTTGCACCATGGCTTGCGCTTTTCCGATAAGGAGCGCCGGACGTGCAGGGCGGCCCGGCAGGGTTCATCATCGTGGAAAGCGTTTGTAACCGGGGGATTTCAGGCAGATTTCGGCAGCGTTGCGGCCTGGCTGGTGACGCTGGGTACGAACAGGTAGCCCTCGTTGCGCATGGTGCGGATGATGTCGGCGCCGCCCTGTCCCTCGGCCAACTTGCGGCGCAGGCGGCTCAATTGCACGTCGATCGCGCGATCGAACTGTTCGCTGTCTGCCCCGCGCGACCAGTCGAGCAACTGGTCGCGGCTCAGCACGCGGCGGGGATGTTCGGCAAAGGCGCGCAACAGGCGGAACTCCCCATCGGTCAGCGCGATCAGCCGCCCCGCCGGATCGTGCAGCAGGCGCTGCCCCAGGTCGAATTGCCAGCCGGCAAAGCACAGACAGGGGCCAGGCGCATCGCCTACCGTGGTGGCAGGCGCGGCGCCATCGGCCGGCGACGGCGCACCGGGGCGGCGCAGCACGGCACGGATGCGGGCGAGCAATTCGCGCGGATTGCACGGCTTGGCGAGATAATCGGCCGCGCCCATTTCCAGGCCGACAATCCGGTCCACATCGCTGCCCACGGCGCTGAGCATGATCACCGGCGGAGCATCGGCGCCCAACTGGCGCAGCGCGGAAAGCCCGTCTTCGCGCGGCATCATCACGTCAAGGACGATGAGATCGAACGTTTCGCGCGCCATCTGTTCGCGCATGTCGGCCGGGTCGGCCGCCGTGGCGATGGAAAAGCCGTGCCTTTCCAGAAACTCGCCGATCAGGGTGCGGATGCCTTCGTCATCATCGACGATCAGGATGCGCGTCGCAAAGTCCATGGGTTTGAGGTGTAGTAGCATTGGCCCGGCATAGAAAGCCTTCGTCGCGCGCGGATTTCACGCATGTCGCGGCCAGGCCGCCGGGCTGAAATGCGCTGCAATGCAGGTGCAATCCACCTGAAATTCGCGAGCAACAGCCCGGCGCCAAACCATGGCCATGCGACATCGAATCTTCTCCGGGCCGCGCCGCCAGGCGTGGGCGCTGGCCGGTCTCTCCCTTCCGGCCCTGCTTGCACTGCCGCACGCGGCCCGGGCGGATGTCTACGAGATCACCGCTGGCGGCACGATGAGGGCACGCAGTGGTGCAGGGGCCGTTCACTGGGCTGGAGTCGATGTCGCAGCCGCCCAGCCCGGTGACGGCCCCGAACCCGCTGCTCTGCCCTTCGGATCGCAAGTGGAGGCCCTGACGCAAGCGGGTGCCAGCCTTTCGCCGGCCGCGTGGCGCGAGCATCTGCGCGCGGCGGCGGAAGGCGCGGCGATCAGCCCCGCGCTGCTGGAGGCGCTGGTCTGGCAGGAAAGCCGCTGGCGCCCGCAGGCGGTGTCTTCGGCGGGGGCTGTCGGGCTGGGGCAACTGATGCCCGGCACCGCGCGCACGCTGGGCGTGAACCCGCGCGATCCCGTGGCCAACCTGCGGGCCAGTGCGCGCTATCTCAAGAGCCTGCTCGACCGGTTCGACGGCAATATCGAATGGGCCCTGGCCGCCTACAACGCCGGGCCGGAGCGGGTCGCCCGTGCCGGTGGCATCCCGGCCATTGCCGAAACCCGCGCTTATGTCCGTGCCGTGATGGGCCGGCTCAACGCCAATCTTGCCGGAGTGTCCCGATGACCGTTCTTTCCCGTCGCTTGCTGTTTTCTGCCCTGCCGCTGATGGCCCTGGCCGAGCCGGCCCGCGCCGCCGGTGGTGGCCCGGCAGGCTCCGGTCCGATCGTTTCGGCGCTGGGCTGGTTGCGGGACACCCTGCTGGGGCAGGTTGCCACCACTGTGGCGGTGATCGCGGTGGCCATGGTCGGCTTCATGATGCTGACCGGCCGCCTCAACTGGCGCTTTGGCGCCACGGTGATCATGGGCTGCTTCATCCTGTTCGGTTCGGCGGCCATCGTGGCGGGCATCCAGTCTGCCGCCGGTGCGGCGGGCTGAGCGGCGATGGCCGGCCTGGCCCAGGCGCCGGTGTTCCGCGCGCTCACCCGCCCGCAGATGTTTGCCGGGGTGACGTTTTCCTTCTTCGTCATCAACATGGCCGTCACGACCGAGGCGTTCCTGATCACCCACAGCTTCCTGTCCCTGCCGATCGCGCTGGTCGTGCATGGGCTGGGCTATGTCACCGCGCTGCGCGAGCCGCGCGTGTTCGATCTGTGGCTGGTGCGGGTCAGCCGCTGCCCCCGTGTGCGCAACTGGCGCCGCTGGGGCTGCAACAGTTACGCGCCATGAGCGGCGCTGGCTGGAAAGGCCCCGCCGCCTGGGCGCGGCGCGAGGCGCGAGCCGGAGACCGGCTGCCCTATGCGCGGCATCTCGACGCGGCGACGCTGGCCTTGCGCGATGGCAGCCTGATGCAGATGATCCGTGTCGAAGGTCTGCCGTTCGAGACCGAAGACGCCGAACAGCTCGACCACATGCTGGCCGTGCGCGAGACGACGCTGCGCAGCGTGCTCGACGCGCGCTTCGTGGTCTATCACCATGTCGTGCGGCGGCGCGTGGCGGCCGCGCTCGAGGCGGATTTCCCCGATCCGTTTTGCGCGGCGGTGGATGCGGCCTGGCGCGCGCGGCTGTCCGCCACGCCGCTGTTCGTGAACGAACAGGTGCTGACGCTGGTGCGCCGCCCGGCGCGCGGCAAGGCCGGCTGGCTGGAGTGGCTGGGACGCAAGGCGCGCGGCGCGGCGGCCGATGAAGCCCGCGCGCGGCGGGAACTGGACAGCGCCTGCGCGGCCCTGCTGGGCGCGCTGGGCGGCTATGGTGCGCGGGTGCTGGGCACGGTGGTGCAGGGCGGGGCGCGCTGGTCTGAGCCGCTGGCGTTGCTGTCTGCGCTCTACAATGGCGAATGGCGCGGGGTGGCGCTGCCCGATGGCCCGGGCGATGTTCAACCTGACCTGGGCCATCACCTGCCCTACGCGCGCGTGTCGTTCGGGCTGGAGGCGATCGAGACGCGGCGATCAAGCGGCCGCGACTTTGCCGCGATGATCAGCCTGAAGGATTATCCCGACACCACCCGCGCAGGTATGGTCGATGCGCTGCTGCGCCTGCCTCACGAACTGGTGCTGACCGAAACCTTTGCCCCCGCCGACCGGCAGATTGCGCGCGAGCGGATCGACCTGGCGCTGCGTCGGTTGAAATCGGCCGACGAGGAAGCCTTGGCCGAGCGCGCGCAGATGCACGCCGCGCGCGATGCCCTGGGTGCGGGTTCTACCGGGTTTGGCGACCATCACCTGAGCGTGATGGTGCGGGCCGAGAGCCTGCCCGCGCTGGAAGGCGCCAGCGCGGCGGCGATGAATGCGCTGGCCGATCTGGGCGCGATCGCGGTGCGCGAGGATGTGAACCTGGAGCCGGCATTCTGGGCGCAGTTTCCCGGCAATGAAAGCTATGCCGTGCGCCGCGCGCTGATTTCCACGGCCAACGCCGCCGGGTTCCTCTCGCTCCACGGCTTTCCGATGGGGCAGGCACAGGGCAACCACTGAGGCCAGGCGATCACGGTGTTGGAAACCACCAGCGCGACGCCGTTCTTCTTCAATTTCCACCGCGCCGACCTGGGCAATTTTACCGTGATCGGGCCATCCGGTTCGGGCAAGACGGTCGTGCTCAACTTCCTGGCGGCCCAGGCGCAGAAAGTGGCGCCGCGCATGGTGTTCTTCGACAAGGACCGGGGCGCGGAGATCTTCCTGCGGGCGATGGGCGCGCACTATACCCGGCTGATTCCGGGCGAGGCGACCGGGTTCAACCCGCTGGCCCTGGCCGACACGCCGGCCAACCGCGCGTTTCAGCGCGACTTGGTGGCCTGCCTGGTCCAGGCCGAGAGCGCGACCGAACGCGCGCGCATTGCCGATGCGCTTGAGGCGCTGCACGATGGGCCGCCGCATCTGCGCCGCCTGCGTTTCCTGGCCGATCACCTGGCCGGGCAGGCGCGGCCCGAGGCGGGCGACCTGGCCAGCCGCCTGGCGCCCTGGGTGGGCGAGGGGCCACATGCCTGGCTGTTCGACAACGTGCAGGACCGGCTGGATATCGCCGCGCGCACGCTGGGCTTCGACATGACCCGGCTGCTCGATCTGCCTATCCTGCGCACCCCGGCGATGATGTATCTGTTTCACCGCGTGGAAGAGCGGCTGGACGGTACTCCCACGATGCTGCTGATCGACGAAGGGTGGAAAGCGCTGGACGATGCCGTCTTTGCCGAGCGCATCCGCGACTGGCTCAAGACCCTGCGCAAGCGCAATGCCATCGTCGGCTTTGCCACGCAAAGCGCGCGTGACGCGCTCGACAGCCGCATCGCCACCGCGCTGGTGGAGCAGACCGCGACGATGATCTTCACGCCCAATTCGCGCGCCCGCTTCGAGGATTACGGTCTGGGTTTCGGCCTGACCGCGCACGAGGTGGACCTGATCCGCGCGCTGCCGGCACAGAGCCGCTGCTTCCTGGTGCGCCATGCCAATGCCTCGGTGCTGGCGCGGCTCGATCTGGCGGGCAGCCCGGAAATCCTCACCGTGCTGTCGGGGCGAGAGGCCAGCGTGCGCCGGCTCGATGCCCTGCGGGCGCAACTGGGCGATGATCCCGCGTTGTGGTTGCCGGCGCTGACCGGCACGGCCTGGCCGGACATGGTGCCAGCCGTTGTGGCGGAGGCTGCGGAATGAGCTGCCCGGCGATCTCAACCCAGGATGGCGGCACGATCGCATCGGCACTCGACGCGGTCGATTGCCTTTCGGCCCATGCCACGGCCGATGCCTTTGCCCGCCTGTTCGGCAGCCATGGCGGCTTGACCGTGGCCCTGACCATGGGGCTGACGATCTATGTTGCGCTCATGGCCATCGGGTTGATGACCGGCCGCGTCTCGCTGGGGTTGTCGAGCCTGAGTCCGCGGATGATGGCGCTGGGCCTGGCGCTGACTTTTGCGACATCGTGGATGGCCTATCAGAACGTGGTCTGGGCGCTGCTTTCGGGCGGGCCGGACCAGGTGGCGGGCCTGGTGCTGGGCACGCGGGGGAGTGCTTCGCATGCTTTTGCCCAGCATCTCGACCAGTTGTTCGATGCGGTGAGCGAGGCGGCCGAGCGCGCCCATGCCGCCCAGGGCGACGCCAAGGGCACCACGCCCGGAGACATGCTGTCCTATGCGGCGATGCTCCTGCTGCTGGGCACGGTGGGCGTGCTCGTCACCAGCCGGATCGCGCTGGCGGCGCTGCTGGCAGTGGGCCCGGTATTCCTTATCCTGGCGCTGTTTTCGGGCACGCGCGGGCTGTTCGAAGGCTGGGTCAAAGGGGCCGTGCTGTTCGCGCTGGTGCCGCTGTTCACGGTGCTGATCGGGGCTGGCGCGCTGGCCATGGCCGATCCGGTGGTGGCCGATCTTGGCGCGGGCGACGTCGACATGCGCAGCGCCACCGCCGTGTTCCTGGTGGCGGCGGTGCATTGCGCGCTGATGATCATGGTGCTGAAAGTGGCGACCACGCTGGTTTCCGGCTGGCGGCTGGGCGCCCTCGTCGCGCCCTGGCTGGGGGAAAGAGGCGAGGCGGCACCACGCGCCATGCCGCCCGGCGTCGCGCCGCCGACCTTCGTGCCGGGGCAGGGTGGGCCCACTTCCGTTGCCGGCCCGCAGAACACACCGCCGCGCGATCCGCGTGTTCACGCCATCCTCGCCGCGCTGGCCCCACCGGCCGTCATTGCCCTGCCAGCCGCCCCGCCGTCTTCCCGTTCCGCCATCATGCCGCCGCCGGGCCAGCCCGCCCTGCCATCGGGCGTCAACCGCGCCCAGGCACTGGGCCGCAGCCTGAATGCGGTGGAGACCTCGCGATGATCCGCCTGCCCACTCCCGCCATCCGCCGTGCTTTGGGCTTTGCCTTGATGTCGCTCGCCGCCGCGCCCGATGCGGCGCAGGCCGATCCGCGCGTGCAATTGCTCGCCTTTCACGAAAACGCGGTCATCCCGGTGGCGGCGCGGCCGGGCTATGAAGCCACGATCGCCTTTGCCGAAGGCGAGCAGGTGGAAAACATCGCCGTCGGCAGCTCCGCCCATTGGCAGATCACGCCCAACCGGCGGGCCGACCGCGTGTTCGTCAAGCCGACCAGCGCGCGGGCCGCGCCCACCAACATGACGGTGATCACCGATCGCCACATCTACCTGTTTGCCCTCCACGTGGGGCTGGGCAGGGAGCCGCTGTTCCTGTTGCGCTTTTCCTATCCCGACGACCCGCCGCCACAGCCGCCGGCGATGCCCGCCGCCGCGCTGACCCCGGCCGAACCGGCCCAGCCGGCCAATCCCGTGCTCGATCCTGCGACGTTCCATTTCGGTTGGCGGCAGCGCGGTGCCCGGGCGCTGCTGCCCGATCGGGTGTTCGACGATGGGCATGCAGTCTATCTGGCCTGGCCCAAGGGCCGCGATCTGCCCGCCGTGCTCGCCCCCGCGCCGGGCGGCGTGCCCGCCGGCAAGGGCGCCAAGGCCCGCCAGCAGGCCGAAGGGCCGGTCAACTATACCAGCCAGGGCGATTATCTGGTGGTCGATGGCGGCCATGCCGTGCTGGTGCTGCGATCGGGCAAGGAAGAGGCCTGGCTGGAGCGAGACGCGCCGATGGCCGAGACACCGACACCGCCGCTAGCCCTGGCTGCACCCGAACCGGGGCCTGCCGGTGCTGCCCCCGCAGCGCCAGCCCCCAAGGCTTCGCCCGTTCCGCCGCAAGAGTCCGCGCCATGACCGAAACCCTTTCCGATCCCCGCGCCGAGATGGACGCCGACAGCTTGGCACAGGCCAGCCGCAATGCCTTTCCGGTGGTGGCCGGCAGTGCCATCGGCAAGGATCGCGGCGGGCTGCTTGCGGGCGTGGCCATGGCGCTGGCGCTGGGTGGGTTGACGTTCTTCACGCTGCACGGCCGCAGCGAGACCGCCGCCGTTGCGCCCGCGCCGACGGCCACGGCACCGCTACCTGCCTTGTCTTCCCCGATTGCGCCCGCCCCGACCTCGGCCAGCGCCGCACCGCCGCCGCTGCCACCCACGGCGGCGCAGCAGGCCGCGCTCGATCGCATGCCTGCCAGCCTGGCGCCGGATCCCGGGGCGGCGCCGGTCATGGTCTATGACACGCCCGCCCCCGAAGTGATGCCGCGCGCGGCCGGCGGGGCGGCGATAACCGGGAACACGCCCGCCGGTCCGGCCCAGAGCCTGACCGAGAACGAGGCGTTTGGCGCGCGCGTGGGCAATGCCGGCGTCGACACCGCCAGCGCCACGCGCATTGCCGACCTGACCAACACGGTGACCCAGGGCACCTTGATCCCGGCGATCCTGGAAACCGCGATCGACAGCGATCTGCCCGGCTATGTCCGCGCCGTGGTGAGCCAGGATGTGAAAAGCTTTGACGGGCGGCGCGTGCTGATACCGCGTTCCTCGCGCCTGATCGGGCAATACAAGAGCGGCCTCGCTGCCGGGCAGACCCGCGCCTATGTGATGTGGACGCGGCTGATCCGGCCCGACGGGGTGAGCGTGGCGCTGGCTTCGCCAGGGGTGGAATACAATGGCCAGTCCGGCTTTTCCGGCAAGGTGGACAATCATTTCTTCAAGCGGTTTGGCGCGGCCACCATGCTGTCGGTGATCAGTGGGCTGGGCGCGCTGGCTGGAAGCAGCGCGAGTGTACTGGTGTCCACCAATGGATCGAGCGCGGCTTCGGTGGCGGCGCAGCGCGATGCGCAGATCCCGCCCACGGTGCATGTTGCGCAAGGCCAGCCGATCCGCGTGTTCACCGCGCGAGACCTGGATTTTTCCACGGTGAGCCGGTGATCGACGATCCGGTCCTGGCGGCAGCCCTGGCCCCGCTGCACCCGTTCCTGGCGCGGGCGGACGTATCGGAAGTCATGGTCAACCAGCCAGGCCAGGTCTGGATAGAGGCGGCCGGGGCGGGGCCGATGGAGTGCCACGCCGTGCCGGCGCTGGACGACCGCGCCTTGCGGCGGCTGGCCGAACAGGTGGCGCGGATCAGCCACCAGGGCGTGAACCGCGCGCAGCCGCTGCTGGGCGCGACGCTGCCCGATGGCGCGCGCATCCAGTTCGTGGGCCCACCGGCAACGCGCGGCGGCTGGGCCATGGCCATCCGCCGCCACCGCGTGGTCGATCTGCCGCTGTCGGCCTGGGCGCCGCAAGGGGCGCTGATGCAGGCCCACCCGCCCGACACCGCCGGCATGGCCAGCGATCCGCTCGGCTGGCTGGCAGAGGCCGTGGCGGCGCGGCGCACCGTGCTGATCGCGGGAGGCACGTCGAGCGGAAAGACCACGTTTCTCAACGCCCTGCTGGCGCAAGTGCCGGGCGACGATCGCGTGCTGGTGGTGGAAGATACGCCGGAAATCCGCATCATCCAGCCCAATGCGCTGGGGCTGGTGGCGGTGCGCGGCGAACTGGGCGAAGCGCAGGTCGATACAGATGCGCTGTTGCGCGCAGCGCTGCGTCTGCGGCCCGATCGCATCGTGCTGGGCGAATTGCGCGGGGCAGAGGCGATCACGTTCCTGCGCGCGATCAACACCGGGCATCCCGGATCGTTCACGACGATCCACGCCAACAGTTGCGCGGGGGCGCTGGAGCAGCTTGCCCTGCTGGTGATGCAGGCCGGGCTGGGCCTCGCACGGCGCGAGACCTTGCATTATGCCGCGCAAGTGATCGATGTTGTGGTTCACCTTGGCCGGCAGGACGGACGCCGGGCGATCACCGGGATGGCTCTGGCCCGCGACTTGGTCGCGCAAATGGCATGATGACGGATACGACAATGGCGCAGGCAGCAAGGACCGCACGATGAAGCTTCCCCTGATCCGCCCGCGCGCCGGGCTGCCGCTGGGCTTGCAACTCATGGCCCTGCTGGTCTGTGCGCTGGTGGCGGCGCAGGCGGTGACGCTGGGGCTGACCGTGCTGTTTCCGCCGCGTCCGCAGGCGCGCTGGTCGTTGGACGAGGTTGTGCAGGGATTGTCTGGCAACGGCCTTTCCGCCCGGCTGGAGCGTGCGCAACTGTCTGGGCCGCCCGATATCGGTGGCGCCGGCTGGCTGGTGGCACCGGCCACGCGCGATGCGCTCGCCGCGCGTCTGCACCGTCAAAGCAAGGATGTGATGCTGGCGTTCTACACGCAACTGCCGGTGGGCGGCATTGCCGTGCCGGCCGGCCGTCCTGGCGTGGCCGCCCAGGCCGATCGGCGCGCGTTGCAAGCCTGGCCGGCGGACTGGATGGTGGGCACCGCGCACGCCCAGGGAGCGCCACCCAATGGCGGCTTTCCGGGCGGCGGCTTTCCTGCGGGAGCACCCGGCGGCATGCCGGGCGGTGGTGGCTTTCCCGGGGGTGGCATGCCTGGCGGTATGCCCGGAGGCGGCCGGGGTGGCGTGCCGGGGGGCCACGCGCCTGCGGGCGCATCGCCCAGTACGCCGGCCAATCCCACCGGGGGCGGAGGAGCATCACGCGGATCGGCCACCGCCGCAGGCGGTACGCCCCCACCCACTGCGGTCGGGGCAGCGCCGCTCGCCTTGCCCAACGGCATGCCCGGCGCTTTGCTGATCCCGGCGCCGGTGCCGGCCGTGCCGTCTGGCGTAGGGGGTGGCCTGCCTGTCCGCAAGGCCGCTGGGGCAGCCAATCCTGTCCCGGTTGCCGCAGCCACATCCGCGGCGCCGCAGGCGTTGCAGCCACCGCGCAGCGGCGGCAACGGTTCCGGTCCCGCACTGCCGGCCGCACCGGCTGCGGCGCGTCCGCCGGCGGCGGTTGCGGTCGCCGCGCCACAGCCCATTCCCTTCCGCACCGGTCCGCAGGGCGGCTGGCTGGCAATGGCCACGCCGCCGTTCATCGAGGGTGATTTCATTGCCGCCGTGCGCGGCGCCGATGGTCGCTG
The DNA here is from genome assembly GCF_014652855.1 of Novosphingobium pokkalii. Classification (GTDB taxonomy): domain Bacteria; phylum Pseudomonadota; class Alphaproteobacteria; order Sphingomonadales; family Sphingomonadaceae; genus Novosphingobium; species Novosphingobium pokkalii. The sequence goes on along the minus strand of NZ_BMZP01000008.1, from coordinate 133,323 downwards.
GACTGTTGTCGCGCCCCGTGCCGAAGCATTCCCCAACCGCTGGCAGCGCCAGGTGGCGCTGTGGTTCCTGCTGTCGCTGGCGATCGTCAGTCCGCTGGCGTGGCTGTTTGCGCGGCGCATCGTGCGCCCGCTGGAAGGCTTTGCCCGCGCGGCCGAAACGCTTGGGCGGGATCCGGCCGCAACGATCCTGCCGCTGTCCGGTCCGGCCGAGATCGGCCGGGCGGCCCATGCCTTCAACCAGATGCGCAATCGCCTGCGCGCGTTCGTGGACGATCGGACCGCGATGGTCGGGGCGATCAGCCATGACCTGCGCACACCGCTCACCCGTTTGCGCTTCCGGCTCGAAAACGTGCCGGATGACCAGCGCGAGGGGCTGCTCAAGGAAGTGATCGAGATGGAGGCGATGATCAGCCAGGTGATTGCCTTCATCCGCGATGCTTCTACCCCCGGGCCGCGTCACGTGGTCGATCTGGGGCAACTGGTGGCAGCGAGCGTGGAAGACGCGCGCCTTATCGGCGGTGCGGTGACGGCTGAACCCGCAGCGCCGATGGCGGTGGAAGTCGATCCGGTGCAGATTCGCCGCCTGCTCGACAACTTGCTGGAAAACGTGGTCAAATACGGGCAGAGCGCCAAGGTGAGAGTGCGGGCGGAGGAAGACGAGGTCGTGGCCGAGATCGTCGATGCCGGGCCTGGCATTCCCGAGGAGGATCGCGAGCAGGTGTTCGAGCCATTCTATCGCAGCGAGGCCGCGCGCCGCTCTGGCAAGCCTGGCAGCGGGCTGGGCCTGGCCGTATGCCGCTCGATCGCGCGTGCCCACGGCGGAGAAATCCGCTTTGCCCAGAGCGCGGAGGGCTTTGTCACGCAAGTGCGAGTGCCGCGCCTGTTTGGTGAAAGCGCGCGCCTGGCGGCATGATGCGCGCCACCCTCGGTCTTGCGGCATGGGGCTGCGTCGTGGCGCTGGGTGGCGGCAGCCCGGCGCGGGCGGCGGATGATGCCGCCCCTGCGGCGCGCCAGGCTGATCCCTCAGCCGGCGGCACGGTCGATCAATGGATGGCAGGTCTTTCGGCAGGGGTGACCCGGCCCGATGGTGGCGCTGCTGCGCCGTTTGGCGAGGCGCGCCTCACCCGGCGGCTGGGCAGAGGCTATGTACGCGCGGCGATTACCGCCTATCGCAGTGCCACGACCAGCCATTCTCCCTATCCTCCCAGCACATACCACGTGGCGAGTGTTGCCGGCGGCGGTACCTTCGATGGCTGGATTGTCGAGGGGCAGGCCACCCTGGGGCGGCAGCGCCAGGGATCGGCCAGCCACGCACCGGCCTTTGCGCAGGGGCGCAATGCCGCCGGCGCCGCGCCGGCTACCACGCTGTTCGGCTTTGCCGGGTCGGTGGGGCGCACGCTGCCGCTGCATGGTGGGTGGTTCCTGACGCCGACGCTGGCCGCCGGCTATGTACAGTCACGCCTGGCGCTGAACCAGAGCGGTGCGACGCAGGCGATGCCGGCCTGGTCGGGTGCGGCGCATCTGCGGCTCGATCGCCGGATCGGCGGCCCGTTCGAGCGGAGCGTGGGAGCCTTCGTTTCTGCGCGCTGGACCAGCAATGCGGCCGTTTCGCTTCAGCCGAACGGCGGCACCGGCGGCGCGGGCGGCGAGATGCCGGGCGGCGGCGGGGCAGGCGGCGCGGGCCCGGGGCCGGCGCTGGTCGCCAGTCGGGTGCCCGATGGCTGGGTCGAACTGGGAGTGGTGGCCAACATCGGCCTGTCGCGCCGGATGTGGCTGGATACCTTCGTTACGCGCAGCCTGGGCCAGGTGGCCGGACAAAGCACGGCAGTCGGGCTCGGCCTGCGCCGCACGTTCTGATCTGGATGATTGAGGGTGGCTCCCTGAGTAGGATTCGAACCTACGGCCGCTCGATTAACAGTCGAGAGCTCTACCGCTGAGCTATCAGGGAACAGGCCCGGCGGTGCCGGGGCGATATGGGCTTTCTGCCGTTGGGCAGAAAGAAGATGGCTCCCTGAGTAGGATTCGAACCTACGGCCGCTCGATTAACAGTCGAGAGCTCTACCGCTGAGCTATCAGGGAGCAGTCCCGGTTGCCCAGGACAGGTGCGCGCTAATAGCACTCATTTCGCCCATGGCAAGTCGCCGCCGGGCAAATTTTTCCACAGCGCGGGCTTTGCGATCAACTCATGAACTGTTCGGCGAAAATCCGCTCGTCCAGGCTGCGGCCGCGATCGAACAGCAAGGTAAGCTGGTGATCGCGCCAGGCGCGCACGCGCACTTCGCTCACGTCGCGCACTTCCTTTTGGTCGGCCACCACCAGCACCGGGCGCTTGACCGATTCGAGGGCGCGGAACACGATCTCGGCCGTGTCGGGCAGGATCGCGCCACGCCAGCGGCGGGGGCGGAACGGGCTGATCGGGGTGAGCGCCAGGATATTGGCGCCCAGCGGCAGGATCGGGCCGTTGGCAGACAGGTTGTAGGCGGTCGAACCCGCTGGCGTGGCGACCAGCACGCCATCGCACGACAGTTCGGGAATGCGGGTCTTGCCGTTGACCACCACTTCCAGCTTGGCCGTCTGGCGGGTTTCGCGCAGCAGCGAAACCTCGTTGATGGCATAGCAGCTTTGCGTTTCTCCGCTGGCGGTCACCGCATCCATGCGCAGCGGGCTGATTGCCACCGGCCGCGCGCGGGCGATCCGCTCTTCCAGCGCGCGGCTGCTTTTCTGGCGGTTCATCAGGAAGCCCACGGTGCCCAGGTTCAGGCCATAGGCCGGAACCACCCGATCGGTGTCGAGCATCTGGTGCAGCACCTGGAGCATATAGCCATCGCCGCCCAGCACGACCACGGCCTCGGCTTCGTCAAACGGCACCCAATCGTGCGTGCTGGCCATGATCCGCGCGGCTTCCTGCGCCCGCTCCGTGGGAGAGGCGAGCAGGGCAAGCCGTTCGTATGTGGCACCGCTTGCCGATCCGATCGCTGCCATTGTCATCCATCCCCGGCCGCAGGACGCGCGGCGCAAACCGGGGGCGTGATATGGGGCGACCCATAATGGCGCAATCCGAAAATGTCTCAGGTGTGGCCAGGGGCAGACAGGACGGGAACCGCTCTGCTACGCGGCATGGCCAATGACATCGTTTGCACCTTTCGATCCCGCTGCGCCTGCGCAAGAAGACGGCACGCTTTCCGGCCAGGATGCCCTGACCGGCCTGGCAGACGCCGCGGCAGCGCGCGCCTGGCTGGATGCAGCGCGCGGCGGTGCCGGAATCCAGGCCATGTTGATCGGGCTCAACCGGTTCCAGGCGGTCAATCTGGCGTTTGGCCATGGCGGTGGCGATCGCGTGCTGGCCGAAGTGGCGCGGCGCATTGCCCATTTCGCGGCCGAGGAGCTGGGGCCGGCGCAGGCGGGCGATCCGGCCCCGCTGGTGGCGCGGGTTTCGGGCGGGGAATTCCTGATCGCCTGCGGCAGCCCGCGCAGCCGGGAGCGCTGGCAGGTGCTGGCGCAGGCGCTGGGGCGCAGCATCGCGCGGCCGCTGGCGCTGGGCGGAGACGCCGTGCGCCTGTTGCCGCGTATTGCCCTGCTGCGCGGGCAGGCGCACGAGGACGGCGGCGCCCTGCTCGACCGGCTCGACCAGGCCCTGGCGCAATTGCTGCGCAGCGGGGCGCGGCGGCTGGCCTGGGCGGATGGGAGCCATCGCGCCGGGCGGCGCAGCGCCGCGCGGCTGGAGGCAGACCTGATCGGCGCGCTGCACCGCGATGAAATCGCCGTGCTCTATCAGCCGCAGTTCCGCGTGGCCGATGGCGCGCTGGCCGGGGCGGAAGCGCTGGCGCGGTGGGAGCATCCGGGGCTGGGCCGGATCGGCGCAGAAACCCTGTTTGCCGTGGCCGAGCGGGCGGACCAGATGGCGCCACTATCCCAGGCCATCGCCACCACGGCGCTGGCCGGGGCGTCGGCATGGCCGGCACCGCTGCGCCTGTCGCTCAACGTGACGGCAGAGGATTTTGCCTTGCCCGATTTCGCGCAGGGCCTGCTGGCGCGCGCCGATGCCGCCGGCTTTGCGCCGGAACGGCTGACCATCGAGATTACCGAGCAGACGCTGATTGCCGATTTCGAGGGCTGCGCGGCGGCGCTGCGCACGCTTGCGGCGCAGGGCGTGGCCGTGGCGCTCGATGATTTCGGCACCGGCTTTTCCAACTTTCGCACGCTCAAGGCGCTGCCGCTCGACACGCTCAAGCTCGATCAATCGCTGGTGCGGGACGTGGCCCGCGATCACCGCGACCGGGCGATCCTGGCGGCCATGGTGGCGATGGCGCGCGCGCTGTCTTTGACCGTGGTGGCCGAAGGGGTGGAAAACGCCGAACAACTGGAGGTTCTGGCGCAGGAAGGCGTGACGCTGTTCCAGGGTTTCCTGCGCGCCGGGCCGCTGGACAGCGCGGCGATGGCGCGAATGGCGGCCGGAGCGCGGTGAAACGCTCCGGCCTGCCCGATCAGAAGCGCGTGACGAGCGCGGCCATGACCTGCTGACGACGGGCCGAAATGCCGGTGTCCACGTTCGCGACGTAGGTGTGACCGTAGTCGGAGTAGCGGTATTCGACGCGAGCCGCGATCTGCTTGGTCACAGCCGCTTCTACGCCGCCGCCCACGCGGAAGCCGTCCACGTTCACGCCATAGCGGTTGCCGTAATCCACGCGCACGCGGGTGTTGGTGTAACCGGCCTTGGCATAGACCGACAGGCCCGGTGCAACGGCATAGGCCGCACGCGCGCCGGCATAGAGATCAACACCGCCCTTGATGCTGTAGACGTCGTTGCGTTCCTTGACCGTGGTGCCGTCGATTTCCGCTTCGACGCCAACCGTGCCCTGGCCGATGACCTTGTCATAGCCCAGCACGGCGCCATAGGCGAAACCGTCCTTGCTTTCCTTTTCGCCGCCGCCGGACAGGGTCACGTGATCGTAACCGCCAACAACGCCGAACGAAACGCCGCCCTGAACTTCTGCATCCTGGGCCATCGCGGGCGCGGAGCAAGCAACGGCGGCCATGGCGGCGCCAAGGGCAAAGAACTTCTTCATGATCTATATCCTGCAAACTGGATTTTTTATTGCCGGAAACATCGCAATGACGTGACCGTGGCGCGCCGATAGGTCCAGATTTGCAGGTTGGTCAACGCAGTGTCACAATTGGCGCCGAACTGATCTGTGCGGTGTTGCAAAAATGCCGCATTGCAGCAGGCGCCACGCGACTGGTGCGGGGCATTTCCGAAAAAACGTTGCGGTGCAAGCATATGCGTCGCATTTTTGGTGGACAGCGGTTGAAGGCGGCTCAGGCCGCCTTCTTCGCCGCTCGCCGCGCGATGCTGGACAGGCCCTTGGTCAGTTGCACCAGGCCGTTGAGGCGGCCTTGCGCATCGCCCCAGGCGCGCTGGATCACCAGCTTGTTGTCCGGCCGCAGCTTGGCCGTGCCTTTCAGCCGTTCGACATAGGCGATCAGCCCCATGGGATCGGGGAAATCGTCGTTGTGGAACGAGACCAGCACGCCCTTTGGCCCCACGTCGATCTTGGCAATGCGCGCCTCGATCGCCTGGCGCTTCACTTCGATCAGTTGCAGCAGGTTCTGCGTCGGCTGTGGCAGGGGGCCAAAGCGGTCGATCATCTCGGCGGCAAGGGCTTCCACCGCCTCTGCCCCTTCGGCATCGTTCATGCGGCGATAGAGCGCCATGCGCACGGCCAGATCGGGCACATAGTCTTCCGGGATCATGATCGGCGCATCGAGCGTGATCTGTGGGCTGAGCGCCTCGCGTTCGCGCGCCAGGCCGATATCGCCGGCCTTGGCCGCCAGGATCGCATCCTCAAGCATCGACTGGTACAGCTCGAAGCCCACTTCCTTGATGTGGCCCGATTGCTCGTCGCCCAGCAGGTTGCCTGCGCCGCGCAAGTCGAGATCGTGGCTGGCAAGCTGGAACCCGGCGCCGAGCGAATCGAGATCGCCCAGCACCTTGAGCCGCTTTTCCGCCACTTCCGACAGGGCCTGGTCTTCGGGATACGTGAGATAGGCATAGGCCCGCAGCTTGCCGCGCCCGACGCGGCCGCGAAGCTGGTAAAGCTGTGCCAGGCCAAAGCGATCGGCGCGGTGCAGTACGATGGTGTTGGCGCTGGAAATGTCGATGCCGCTTTCGATGATCGTGGTCGAGAGCAGCACTTCATATTTCTTCTCGTAGAAGGCGCTCATGCGGTCTTCCACTTCGGTGGGGCTCATTTGGCCGTGCGCCGTCACGAAGCGGATTTCCGGCACGTTCAAGCGCAGCCAGTCTTCCACTTCGGCCATGTCGGCAATGCGCGGCACGACGATGAAGCTCTGCCCGCCGCGCTGGTGTTCGCGCAGCAGGGCCTCGCGCATCGTCACGTCGTCCCACGGCATCACATAGGTGCGCACCGCCAGGCGGTCGACCGGCGGGGTCTGGATCGTGGACAGCTCGCGCAGGCCCGACATGGCCATCTGCAAGGTGCGCGGGATCGGCGTAGCGGTGAGCGTGAGGACGTGGACGTCGGTCTTCAGCTCCTTGAGCTTTTCCTTGTGCGTCACGCCAAAGCGCTGTTCCTCGTCGACAATGACCAGGCCCAGCCGCTTGAACTCCACCGATTTCGACAGCAGGGCATGGGTGCCCACTACAATGTCCACCGTGCCATCGGCCAGGCCGGCGCGTGTCTGCGTTGCCTCCTTGGCCGCGACCAGGCGCGAGAGGCGGCCGATCTGGATGGGAAAGCCGGCAAACCGCTCCACGAAATTGGCATAGTGCTGGCGCGCCAGCAGCGTGGTGGGGGCGATCACCGCCACCTGATGCCCGGCCATGGCCGCCACGAAGGCCGCGCGCAGGGCCACTTCTGTCTTGCCGAAGCCCACGTCGCCGCAGACCAGCCGGTCCATCGGCTTGCCTTCGGCCATGTCGGCCAGGACATCGGCGATGGCGCGTTCCTGGTCCTCGGTCTCGTCCCAGGGGAAGCGATCGACGAAGGGGCCATAGCTGGCCGGATCGACCGCCAGCACGTCTGCCTGGCGCAGCGCGCGCAACGCGGCCGTGGCCATCAACTGGCCAGCCATTTCCAGGATGCGCTGGCGCATCCGGGCCTTGCGCCGCTGCCAGCCTTCGCCGCCCAGCTTGTCGAGCGCGACGTTCTCGCTCTCGTTGCCATAGCGCGAGAGCACGTCGAGGTTTTCGACCGGGATATAGAGCTTGTCGCCCCCGGCATAAGTGAGCTGTACGCAATCGTGCGGGCTCTTGCCCACGGTGATCGCTTCGAGCCCTTCGTAGCGGCCGATGCCGTGATCCATGTGGACCACCAGATCGCCCGGTGTCAGTGCCGAGAGTTCAGCCAGGAAAGCGTCGGCGTCCTTGCGCTTCTTCTTGCGGCGCACCAGGCGGTCGCCCAGGATGTCCTGCTCGGTCAGCAGTTCGAGGCTGTCGTTGGCAAAGCCTTGTTCGAGCGGCAGGACCACCGCGACCGGACGGCCCGATGCGGCCAGGCCCAGCGCTTCCTGCCAGGTGTCCGCAAGGGCAGGGGCCTGCTTGCCGGCTTCCGCCAGCAGCGAGGCCAGCCGTGCGCGCGAGCCGGTGGTATAGGCCGCGACGATCGGCTTCAGGCCGCGCGTGCCCAGCGCAGCCAGGTGCTTGGCCGCCGCTTCGTAGATATTGACGCCCTGCGCGCGATCGGGCGTGAAATCGCGCGAGCTGGCAAAGCCGAAGTCGACCACGCTGGCGCTTTCCGGCTCGGCAAAGATCGTGGTGCGGTGCGCCGGCCAGCCCGCCAAAGCGCGATCGAGTTCATCGCGCGAGAGATAGAGCGCATCGGGCTTCAACGGGCGGTAGGTGCCCGATTGGCGGGCCGACGCCTCGGTGCGCGCGGCGTAATAGTCCGCGATATCGTCCAGCCGGCTTTCCGCAGCCTTGGCGGCGGCGGCATCGAGCACCACCAGATCGCCTTCGCCCAGATGGTCGAACAGCGTGACCATCCGCTCTTCGAGCAAGGGCAGCCAGTGTTCCATGCCGGCCAGGCGGCGGCCTTCGCTCACCGCCTGATAGAGCGCGTCGCTGGTGGCATTGGCGCCGAAGATCTCGCGATAGCGGCTGCGGAAGCGCTTGATCGAGGCTTCGTCGAGGAGAGCTTCGCTGGCGGGCAGCAGCAGGTGGGTTTCCACCGGCTGCACCGAACGCTGCGTGGTGGGATCGAACAGGCGCAGCGTTTCCAGCTCATCGCCGAAGAAATCGAGCCGCAGCCCATGATCCAGCCCGGTGGGGTAGATATCGAAGACCGAGCCGCGCACGGCATATTCGCCCGCGTCCACCACCGTATCGGTACGCGAATAGCCCTGGCGCTGAAGCAGGGCGATCAGACTTTCGCGGCCGATTTCCACGCCCGGCGTCAACAGGCGGGTGGATTCGCGGATGCGGAACGGGGTGAGCGTGCGTTGCAGCACGGCATTGATCGTTGAGACCAGCAGTTGCGGCCGCCCGTCGCGCTTGTGCTGCAACTTTTGCAGCGCCGCCAGCCGCCGCGCGCTGATCGACAGGGCGGGGGAGGCGCGGTCGAACGGCAGGCAGTCCCACGCCGGGAAATCGATCACGTCCAGTTCGGGCGCAAAGAACGCCGCGCTTTCCACCACCGCGCGCAGGGCTGCATCGTCGCTGGTGATGAACACGCAGCGGCCTTGTGCCTTGGCCGCCGCAGCCGCGCGGGCAAGATCGGCCATGACCAGCGGCTGCGCGCCCCGCGCCACGCTGGCAAGCGTCAGCGGGCTGCGGGCGGAAAGGATGCGGGACAGGTCTGGCATGGATCGGTTCTTCAATACTTTGGCGTGTGGAAAGGGGCTTCGACAGGCTCAGCCCGAACGGGGCAAACCAGAAACAGCGTCACTCAGTTCCGTGCGCCCTGAGCCTGTAGAAGGGGCACCAACGCTGTGCTGTCCGGCCAGGGGGCTTCGACAAGCTCAGCCCGAACGGGGGAACCGGAAAATTCAGCCCCGACCTCCGTTCGCCCTGAGCTTGTCGAAGGGCGCCTGGCCCAACCCGTCAGCGCGGAATCTCCACGTAATCGAGCTGCCGCATGCGGTCCATCATCGGGCCGGCGTATTCCTCGGGCACGGAAAGCGTGCCCAGCGCCCAGCCGAGGATGTCGACATCTTCCTCGTCCATCAGCGTTTCAAACCACACGGCTTCGGCCTCGCCCCATTGCCCATGGAAGCGATCGAAATAGCAGCCGATCATGTAGTCGGCCTCGCGCGTGCCGCGATGCCAGGCGCGGAATTTCATCCGGCGCAGGCGCGCATCGTCCAGCTTGCCGGATTCGGGAGTCGCAGTCGTTTCGGTCATGACGGCTGCGGGTAAGCCAGCTTGCCCCATGGCGCAACGGCCCCATGGTGATTATGGGAGCGCTCATGCGTCCCGATTTGCTCAATCCCCTGTTTGCCGAGGCCACCAGCCTGAAAGGCGTGGGTGCAGGCTTGGCTCGCCCGCTGGACAAGCTGGGGCTGACGCGGGTGCGCGACTTTCTCTATCATCTGCCCGATCGTTTCGTGCAGCGCCGCGCGGTGCAGACGCTGGACGAAGCCGCGCTGGGCGAGCAGATCATCGTGGCGTTGACCGTGCTGGAGCATCGCCAGCCTGCCGGGCGCGGGCCGTTTCGCGTGATCGCGCAGGACAGCGTGGGCAACCACGTGGCGATCACCTATTTCGGCCGCGCCTCCTACACCGCCAAGAAGAGCCTGCCGGTGGGCGAGACTCGCTGGGTGGCGGGCAGGCTCGACCAGTTTGGCCAGACCTGGCAGATCGTTCACCCCGATCATGTCAGCGAAGACAGCGCCGGCTTGCAGGGGCACCTGACCGAGGCGGTCTATCCCCTGTCCGAAGGGCTGACCCAGGGGCGCATCGCCAGCCTGATCCACCAGTCGCTGGGCCAGGCGCCGCGCCTGCCCGAATGGATCGAGCCGGGCTTGCTGGCGCGCGAGGAATGGCCCGCCTGGCACGAGGCATTGGCGCGCACGCATCAGGCGCCCGACAAGCGCGCGCGCGACCGGCTGGCCTATGACGAACTGTTTGCCAATGCCTTGGCGCTGATGCTGGTGCGCGCGGCCAACCGCACCCGCGCCGGCCAGCCGCTGCACGGCGATGGGCATCTGCGGGCCAAGCTCAACCTGCCCTTCGCGCTGACCGGGGCGCAAAGCCGCTCCATTGCCGAGATCGAGAGCGACATGGCCCAGGGCAGCCCGATGCTTCGCCTGCTGCAAGGCGATGTCGGGTCGGGCAAGACGGCGGTGGCGCTGCACGCCATGCTGGTGGCGGTGGAGGCAGGCGGCCAGGCCGCGCTGCTCGCGCCCACCGAAATCCTCGCGCGCCAGCATGCCGATACGCTGGCCAGGATGGCGCGTGGCACCGGCGTGAACATCGCGCTGCTCACCGGCCGCGACAAGGGCCGCGCGCGCGAGGCGCTGCTGATGAACCTGCTGGATGGCGGGATCGACATTCTGGTCGGCACCCATGCCATCTTCCAGGACAGCGTGGCCTATCGCAACCTCGCGTTGGTGGTGATCGACGAGCAGCACCGCTTTGGCGTGGGGCAGCGCCTGATGCTCACGCAAAAGGCGCGCCGCACGCCGCACTGCCTGGCCATGACTGCCACGCCGATTCCGCGCACGCTGACTCTGGCGCAATATGGCGAGATGGAAGTCTCCCGGCTCGACGAGATGCCGCCCGGCCGCCAGGCGATCGATACGCGCGTGGTGGCGCAGGAGCGGCTGGCCGACGTGATCGACGGGATCGGCCGCCACATCGCCGCCGGGCACCAGGCCTATTGGGTGTGCCCGATGGTGCGCGAGGCGGAGAACGAAGACCTGGCCGCCGCCGAAGCGCGCCACGCCATGCTGGCCGAGCGCTTTGGCGAGCGCGTGGTCATGGTCCATGGCCAGATGCGGCCCGAAGCCAAGGACGCGGCGATGGAGCGCTTTGCCAGTGGCGAGGCGAGCCTGCTGGTCGCGACCACGGTGATCGAAGTGGGCGTGGACGTGCCCAACGCCACGCTGATGGTGATCGAGCAGGCCGAACGCTTTGGCCTGGCGCAGTTGCACCAGTTGCGCGGGCGCGTGGGCCGGGGCAGCCAGAAATCGACCTGCCTGCTGCTGCGTGGCGACATGGTCAGCAAAGTGGGGCGCGAACGGCTGGCCTTGATGCGCGAGACGCAGGACGGGTTCCTGCTGGCCGAGGAAGACTTGCGCCTGCGCGGCGGCGGGGAACTGCTCGGCACGCGCCAATCGGGCGACACCCCATTCCGCGTGGCCGATTTCGAGCAGATCGCCAATCTCCTGCCCATTGCCCACGATGACGCGCGCCTCCTGATGGAACGCGATGGGGGCCTGTCCTCGCCACGGGGCGAGGCGGCCCGCGTGTTGCTCTATCTGTTCGAGCGCGATTGGGGCGTGCAACTGCTGCGCGGCGGATAAGCTTCACCGATCCAGTCTGCGCCTGCCGTTCATGGGGACTGCCGCACGTTGCCTATGTTGCAGGCGCGCCACACTTTCAGACCCTTGCCTGCGCCCGATTGCGGTTTGTCGTCCTAACGGCTTGACACCCTGCGCATACGAATCCTATTTATCGTATAAATAAGACTTCACTGCTTTCCGGGAGGGGCTTTCATGCATCTCGATTTCCGTCGTGTCCTGTCTGCAACCAGCATTTTCGCGCTGGCCATCGCCTCGCAATCCGCGCTGGCGCAAGACGCCGCAGCGAGTGGGGCAGCCAGTGCTGGCGCCGAAGCCGCACCTTCGGATCAGGCGATCGTGGTCACCGGCCTGCGCGCTTCGCTGCGCGACGCGCTCAATGCCAAGCGCAACACCACCGTGGTGGCCGAAACCATCAGTTCCAAGGACATCGGCGTCCTGCCCGATGTGACCATCGCGGATTCGCTCGCGCGCCTTCCCGGCGTGACGGCCACGCGCGATCGCGGCAATGCCAGCCAGGCGGCGGTGCGCGGCCTTGGCCCGCGCCTGGTCCTGGGCCTGATCAACGGCCGCGAAGTCGCTTCGTCGGAACCCGATCGCAATGTCCGCTGGGAAATCTACCCGTCGGAAATCGTTTCGTCGGTGGCCGTCTACAAGGGGCAGAGCGCGGACTTCATCGCCGGGGGCGTGGCGGCCACGATCGACATCCAGACGATCAAGCCGCTCGATTACCATGGCCCCGCCTTCACCGTGCGCGGCGGCGCGATCTACAACGACGGCGGGCGCGACATTCCGGGCTATTCCGGCCTGGGCGCGCGTGGCAGCGCGCAATATGTCGGCAAGCTGACCGATGACCTCGGCCTTGTGCTCGGCGGCACTTATCAGCGCCAGAAGAATGGCTTCGACAGCTTCCAGGGCTGGGGCTACAACACCGTCGACACCGGCAGCCCGCCGACCGATGCCAACGGCAACAAGATCAACACGCCGTGGGGCGCGCAGGCCGAAGTGAAGGGCCTGACCGAAACCCGCTGGAGCACCACGGCCGCCTTGCAGTGGAAGCCGGGCTCCTATTGGGACATCACGCTCGACGGACTCTATTCCAACGTCAAGATCAACGAGAACCAGGCGCAGCAATGGTATGGCCGGTCGAACGGCTGGGGTGACTGGGGCGGCAGCTTCGGCCAGGCCGGCGACATCTACCAGCCGGGCAGCTATACGCTGGCGGGCAACACCGTCACCGGCGCGACGCTCAACAACTATTCCTCGGTCACCAACGTCTTTGGCAAGTACGTCGAAGACAAGACCTTGTTCGTCTCGGGCCTGAACGCCAAGTATGACGACGGCACTTGGTCGGTTAAGACGGACGTTTCCTATTCGCAGGCGCGCCGCAACAACGATTATCACTCGGTCGCCACCGAATTCTACCCCCAGTCGACGACCTTTGCCACCGGCGCTGGGCAAGTGCCTTCGGTGTCCGTTTCGGGCGGCAATGCGAGCAGCATTGGCGACACGACCGCACAGGTCGTGCCGAGCTATTACGCCGGCCTGCGCGATGGGCCGCAGCGCCTGTCCGATGATCTTGGCGCGGGGCAGATCGACATTCGCCGTGCACTCAACACCGGATGGTTGAGCGGCCTCGCAGTCGGCTTGCGTTACTCGAATCGGGTCAAGTCGTTCACGGCCGCGACCAGCGCCGTAACCACGGCCGATGGCGGCAATGTCACGCTCGATGCCTCGAAGCTGACCGCGTTCAACGTGCGCGATTTCTCGGTGCCGACGATGATCTGGGCCAACTTCGACGACGTGGCTGGCGCGGTGAACTATGCCGCACCGGTCAATGACCCCACCAAGGGCTGGCGCGTGCGCGAAGACGACATGGAAGGCTATGTCATGGCCGATCTGGCCGGGCGCGGCTTTTCGGGCAATGTCGGGGTGCGTTTTGTCGATGTCGTCACGCACAGCTACGGCAGCAGCAACATCACGGCCAGCGGCACCACCTCGGCCATGGAGCACTATTTCCGCGCGCTGCCCAGCATCAACCTGAACTTCGAGCTGACCGACACGTTCAAGCTGCGCGCCGCCGCTGCGCGGGTGATCTCGCGTCCGCCGCTCGATGAACTGCGCGCCAACCAGTTGCTCTCGCTCAGCGCGCCTTTCACGGGGTCTTCGGGCAATCCCTATCTGCGCCCCTTCATGGCCAACCAGTTCGATCTTTCGGCCGAATGGTATTTCCACAAGGACGCGCTGCTGGCCGTGGCGGGCTATTACAAGGATGTGGACAGCAACATCGGCTATACGCAGGTGGCGCAGACCATCAACGGCAACAATTACATCATCACCAGCCCGGCCAACGGCAAGGGCGGCTACATCGCCGGCCTGGAAACCACATTGCAGATGCCGTTCTGGTTTGTCCCCGGCCTGGACAAGTTCGGCATCTATGCCAACGCCGCTTTCGTGAAGTCTGATCTCAAGGAACTATCGCCTAGCAGCAATCCGTTCCCGGCCGTGGGCCTGGCCGATTTCACCGGCGAATTCGACCTGTGGTATTCCGACCATGGCATCGATGCACGCGTGGCGCTCAAGCACCACAGCCCGTTCACGGTGATCTATGGCTGGGATGCCTCGCAACTTACCCGCCTAGAAAGCGAAACCACGCTGGGCGCGAGCATCGGCTACAACATCACCAAGAACATCTCGGTGCGGGTGCAGGCCAACAACCTGACCAACCAGGTCGCGCGGTTCTATTGGAACAACGATGCCAACCAGATCGCGCGCTATGAAAAGTATGGCCGCAGCTATCTGGCGGATATCACCGTTCGGTATTGATGCGATTGCCCATCCGGGCCGATCCGATCCTCTCCCCGGATCGGCCCAAACCTTGCCGGGGCGCCGCAGTGATGCGGCGCCCTTTTTCTGCCGGGACTTTCTTGGCACGGTGCCGGCCGCGTGCGACAAGCGGGCATGACCCGCCGCATCCTGCGCCTCCTGCTCGGCCTGCTCTATAGTGCCGCCGGTGTGCTGCACCTGGCGCTGCCTGCGCCGTTCCTCAAGATCACGCCCGGCTGGGTGCCCGATGCGCCGCTGGTGATCGCGCTGACCGGGCTGGCCGAACTCGCCGGCAGCGTGGCGCTGGTGCAGGGATGGAGCCCGGCCTTGCGCCGCGCTGCCGGGTGGGGCTTGGCGGCCTATGCGCTCTGCGTGTGGCCGGCCAACGTCAATCACATGCTGATGGACCTGGCGCGGCCCGATCTTGGCCTGGGCCTGGCCTATCACATTCCGCGCATGCTGGCGCAGCCGCTGCTGATCTGGGCCGCGCTTTGGTCTAGCGAAGCGCGCTGGTCACGTCGCGGCGCTGACCGCCCGGCCTGACGTCAGGCGCGCAGGCGCTCGATCCCCTGCGCCAGCGCGACATAGAGCTTGCCCATGTCGGATGACAGCAGCGTCACGCCCAGCGCGTTGCCGTCGCGGGTTGACAGCAACTGGCGCAGCATGCCTTCGAAATCGTGGATGTAGCGGTTCACGTGGCCGCGGAATTCGGCATCGTTGGCATAGTGCTGTTGCACCGCCTTGGCATCGGCGCTGTCGAGCAGGCTGACCGCGCGGCGCGTGAAGATGCCGCGATCGCCGCGCAGGTAAGACGCCCAGGCGGTTTCCGAAACGTCGGCCGACAGCGCCTGGGCAATGTCGATCGCGGCGGAATTGAGCGATTCGGTGATCAGCGCAGTGCGACGGGCAAAATCGTTGTCGATCTGCTCTTCGGCGCGCTCGCGGGCGCGGGCCACGCGGTTTTCGAGGTTGGTGGCCAGTTCGTCCACCTTGGCCAACTGGTCGCGCATCTGCAGGGCGCTGTCGCGGCTGGCGTCGGCGGCGGTGTCGAGCGCCTGCTCCAGGCGGGCGATCAGTTCGGCGCCGCGCCCTTGCAGCACGCGGGCGATCGCGGCGTTGCCTTCCTCGCCCAGGCGATGGGCCAGCGCATCGATTTCGGCCCGCAGGGTTTCGCCCATGGTATCGCCCGCCGCGCGGGCGGCGGCGTTGAGGCGGTCGATCGCGGTCGCCATGGTGCCGGTGATATCGCCTGATAGCGCTTCGGCCTCGCCCCGCGCGGTTTCCAGCGTGGCGCGCACTTCGTTGAGCTGCGCGCGTTCGGCGGCGGCCTGCTCGGCAAAGGCCTGGTGCAGGCGCGCGACATGGGCCAGCGCCTCGGCGATTTCGGCGCTGGTGCCGCGCACGGTATCGGCGAGGGCTGCGCCCTTGCTGCCGGCCTGGCCCAGTTCGCCATGCAGCGCGGCCACGCGGCGGTCCAGTTCGTCCAGCCCGGCCTGGCTGGCGCGCAGGACTTCGGGCAGTTCGCTGCGGCTGTGCTGCCCGGTGGCCTGGATCAGTTCGAGCAGGCGCACGGCAGCGTCGGTGCTGCGGGCGAGGTGATCGTCCTGCGCGGTCAATTCGATGCCGGTTTCCGACAGGCGGGTGCGCAGCAGGGTGAGGGCGCGGTCCACCGCCTGCGCCGTGGTATCGCCCATCGTGGCCGATGCCGCGAGCGTTTCGGCCAGCTCGGCGGCGCGGCTGGCTGCCGTGTCGCATTGCGCGGCGAGGCGGCGTGCCTCGTCCTGCTGGCGGCTGCGCTGGGTATCGAGCGCGCGGTCGAGATCGGCCAGCTTGTGGGCGAGCGCTTCGGTAGCCTCGGCCGCAGCCGTGGCCAGCGCGGTGCGCCGCTCGGCAATCGCGCGGTCGATTTCCACCATGCGCCGGGCCAGCGTCTCGCGCTGCTCGTCGGCGCCGGCCGCCAAGGCAGCGCGGCGCTGCGCCACGGCGGCGTCGATCGCTTCGCCTTCGGTTTCCAGCGCGGAGACCAGCGCACGGCTTTCCTCGGCAAAGCGGGAAAGGCGCGCTTCGGCCTGCGCCTGGTTGCGTTCCTGCGCACTCGCCAGATCGTCGAGCGCGCTGCGCAGGGCGCGCACTTGCGCCTCGCTGCGCGCCTGCCAACTGGCCAGCGCGGCGTTTTCCTGCTCGGCCACGGCCTGGCCCAGCGTGGTGCTGGTGTCCTTGAGTGTCGCCAGGCGCTGCTCCAGCGCGGCGAGGCTTTCCCGCTCGGCGCTGGCCAGGGTGCGGCGCTGCTCGTCCAGCTTGTCGGTCAGAGCCTGGGCGCGGGCGCGGATCGCGGCGAGCGCGGCGTGCTCTTCCTGGTCGAGCGCAGCGCGGTGTGCGGTCACTTCCTCTTGCAGTGTGGCAAAGCGGGCTTCGGTCTGCCGCGCCAGATCGGCACCGACGGCGGTGAGAGCGCCCAGCGCGCTCTGCACCTGATCGCGCACCGTGGCGACCTGGCGTTCGCTGGCGAGGCCGAATTCATTGAGGCGCTGGAACCCGGCGACCATGTCTTCCAGTTGCACGTGCGCATTGCGCCCGGCGTTGGCGATGGAATTGGTCACGTCCTTGGCGCTGTTGGCGATCACCGGCAACTGGCTGCGCAGCTTTTCCATGTTGTCCAGCGCGCTGACCGAGACATCGGCAATTGCGCTGACCTGGGCGCCATTGTCCTGGATCAGCCCGCGCAGGTTTTCCGCGTGGGTGGAGAGGCGATCAGTGGCCATGCGCCCCAGCGCATCGAGATCGCGGGCCTGCGCGGCGATGAAATCGCGGGCGAGGGCCAGTTCGGTGTTGATCGCGCCCAGCCGCTGGTGAAGCTGCACCGATTCGCGCGAAAGGCCGCTGGCGATGCTGGCAAAGCGGCGCGCCTCGCGCCCGCTGCCGCGCTGGACCAGCAGCAGGGTGACAAGCACGACCAGCACCGGTGCGGCCCATTGCCCGCTGGCCGCTGCCCATGCCGCCGCGCTGTGCACCGCGATCAGGCCGGGGACTGCTGCCCACAGGAAGAAGCCGGTCCACGCCGCGATCAGCACACCCGCCACGGCCACGGGCCAAGCCGAAGCGGCAGAGGCGTCCTCGAAACCGTCTTCGGTTTCAGGCGCAAGATCCGGTAAAGATGCTGTTCCTGGCAAAGGCCCCTCTGCGTGTTCGCGATCCAGCGCCAAGCCTTGCCCGCCGGTTTCCGGCTGGTTGGCTTCGATCGGAATGATCCGTGGTCCCCCGTTCATGCGCGCTGCTCTATCACGGAAAAGGCCACCGGTTAAACCCGCCTTAAGCCCTGATAGAGCACTATCAACAGCATGGCTTACCTTGGCGATCCGATCGATGCCCAACTGGCGGCCGTGGCCGGCAGCGACCCTGACCTGTTTGTCGAACTGCGCAGCGCGTTCCTCGATAGCGCGCGTCGGCAGCTTGACCTCATGCGCCGCTCGCGCTGCGACGGGAACTGGTCGATGGCCGGCATGCGGCTGAAGGGCCTGGCCGCCTCGTTCCATGCGCAGGGCCTGATGCTGCTGGCCGAGCAGGCCCTGGCCGGGGCGCCGGGCGATCCGGCCGTGCTGCGCCGGATCGCGCACTGGCTCGACGATTTCAACGCCGGCCCGGACGAGGAAGTCCCGTTGGCGGGCGATCCCGAAACCGGGCTGGCATGACCGAACAGGCGCGCGGGGGAAACCCCGGCGCGGCGCTTGGCAGGGCGGGACTCGCGCCCTACGATGCACGCGACCAGGAGGCATGCACTTGCGCGTCGCGCTCATATCCTTGATGGAAAACGCGCCCGTCGATCTGGCGGGCGATGGACTTGTCCAGTCGGCAGGAAACCCCGGTTTCCTGCCCATCGCCGGCCATAGCATCGCGCGCCACCAGTTGGGCCTGGCGCTGGCGCTTGGCGCCACGCGAATCGTCGTCCACGCCGAGATGCTCTCGGCCGAGGCGGTGGATATCCAGCATGTGGCCGAGCAGCGCGGCGCGCGCTTTCACATCATCACCGCCGCGCGCGCGCTGGTGCCACTGGTTTCTGCCGAAGACGAATTGATCGCCTTTGCCGAAGGTTTCCTGGCGATGCCCGAAGAGGCGCGCCGCCTGCTCGACGAGGCGCCGGGCGTGCTTGCCCTGCCGGTGGAAGCGGGTGTGGCGGCCGGGTTCGAGCGGATCGATATCAACCACGCCTGGGCCGGCGCGCTGCGCATGCCCGGCCGGGTGGTGGCGGGGCTGGGCGATCTGCCGCCCGAATGGAACCCGGTGGCGGCGCTGTTGCGCCTCGCCACCCAGGCGCGCCTGCCGCTGCGCGCGGTGCCGCAGGGCCTGCTCGACGGCGGACGCTGGCGCCTGGTGCGCAACGAGGCCGATGCCCACGCCGCCGAAAACGACTGGCTGGCGCAGCACACCGCTGCCGGTCACGTCCGCTCGCCCGGCGAATGGCTGGCGGTGCAGGCGGTGCGGCGCATCGGGCCGGCGCTGCTGCATGCGCGCACGCGGCCCTGGCTGGTCATGCTGGCGGCGCTGGTGCTGGTGCTGCTGGCGCTGGGGGCGGGCTGGTGGGGCCGCGCGGGCCTGGCCTTCGCGCTGCTCGGGCTGGGCTGGGTGGTGCTCCAGGCGGCCCGCCTGCTGGCCAAGGTTGAGCAGGATTCGCTGCTCGAAGCCACCGGGCGCCTGCGCGGTGGCGCGCTGTTCGGGCCTTTGCTCGATGGCGCGCTGGTGGCAACCTGCGCCTGGCGCGCGAGTGGGAGTGCCACTGCGCAGACGGCTTGGTTCCCGCCGCTGGTGCTGGTCCTGATCCTTTGGCTGTTTCCGGTGGTCCTGCGCGATTTCCGCTGGACGGCATGGCTGTGCGATCGCCTGCTGGTGACGCTGGCGCTGCTGGTGGTGGGCCTGTTCATGCCGCTGGAAACCGGGCTCAGGGTGATCGTGGTGGTACTGCTGGCCACAGCGCTGGCGCAGGCGCATGGTCTTTTTCCTAACCGCTTGCTAACCAATGGAACCTAGAACCACGGGGATGCCCGACCCCGCGCCCCTTTCGCCTGATGACGACGCCTGGCTGGCGGCAGGCCTGGCGCAAGCGTCGGCCGCGCTGGACAGTACGGCGCCGATCCTGCGCCACCTGGTGTTGCAGGAAGAGCGCGACGTGTTCGGCGATGCGGTGATTGCCCAGGTGCGGGGCATGATCGACGATGTCGCCCGGCAACTGGCCGTGGCGCTGGTGCAGGCAGGCGGTGCGGCAGAGGGGGCCGAACCCGATCTGGCAGACGTGGCCGGGTTTGCCGATCTGCTTTGCGCCAATGCCGCATTCCTCGCTGCCGTGCATGGGCAGGCGCTGGAATGGCATCTGGCGCAGCGGCTGGAGCAGGCGCACGGCGTGGACATGGTCCTGGCCCCGTTGATCGAGGCGGCCATGGCCCGCCAGGATGGCGCCGCCCCGGCGCTGGCCATGGCCGTGCTGGTGGCGCAGGCGCGCTTTTGCCAGGCGCAGCGGCGCATGCAGTGGCCATTGGGCGAGTTGCCGCAAGACCTGTTGCGCATTGCCCTGGGCACGCTGCATGCGCGCGCCCGCCACGACGATGCCGAGATGCAGAGCCGGGCGATCATCGCCGAGCGCTCGTTGCGCCTGCGCTTCGATGCCGAGCGCGGGCGCCTGGCGCTGCTGCGCCGCCTGGTCGACGCGCTGCCCGATCCGGCCGTCGCGCTCGATCCGTTGCAGGCCGGACCGGCGCTGTTCCTCACCGCGCTGGCCCGCGCCATGGGCGCCCCGCGCGAGGATGCGGCGCTGTTGACCGCGCCATCGCATGTCGCGCGCCTGGCGCTGGTGCTGCGCGCGGCTGGACTGGAGGGCGACATGGTGCGCCAGCATGTCGGCGTGTTCCATCCCGAAGCGCTGGTGCCGGCCGCGCTCGGCGCGCTGTCTCCGCACGAAGCGGCGCAGCGCCTGGCCAGCGCCGGGCTGGGCGCCTGACCTTGGCCATGGCCGATCCCATCCGCGCGCGTTGCGATGCGGCGGACACGCTGGTTGCCGCCGACGAGGCGCTGGCGCGGCTGCACGTGGCGGCCGGCGGCACGCTGCCCGGTGTTCTGGCCGTGCCCGCCTTGCTCGCGCTGGTGCGCCAGGTGCGCGCATCGGGCTTGGCGCAGACCCGCCCCGTGCTGGCGATGGACGGCGATTGCCCGATCAGCTTTCACGCCCACGCCGCGCCCGAGGGGGACGAGGTCGTGCTGGCCCTGCGCCACTGGCGCCGTGCCCCGCCGCCAGATGAAGGCTTGCCCGCTGCCGATCCCCAGGCGCTGTGGCATCATCTGGCCGAAGGGCATGTCTTGCTGGACGCGGAGCAGCGGGTGATCGCGGCCGATCTGGCAGCTTCCGACCTGGCGGACCTGGCGGCCGATCTGGCTGGCGCGATCGGGCGGCATTGGGCGCTGTGCCCGGCACTGGCGCTCGGGCCGGGGCGGCTCGATACCGCGCGACTGCATTGGCGCCTACTGGATGACATGGTGATCGATGTGGCCGGATCGGCCCGCCGCTGGCGCCTGCGCCTCTTGCCGCGCGTGGCGAGCGGGTTCGACCTGCTGCTCTTGCCCGAAACGATCGATGCCCTGCCGGCAGACCCGCTGTTGCGCCCGGCGGCGGAGGCATCGGGTGCCGCCGAGCAGACGGCGCTGCCGCCTTGGACCGGCTTGCTCGGCCGTGACCTGGCGCCCGCCCTGCGCCAGCCGATCAGCCGGATCATCGCCAACGCCGAAACGATCCGCAGCCGCCTGGCCGGGCCGCTGGCCGATGCCTATGGCAATTATGCCGCCGATATTGCCGAGGCGGGGCGGCACCTGCTCGGCCTGGTGGAAGACCTGGCCGATCTCGACGCGGTGGAAGCGCCCGGCTTTGCCCCGTCGCCCGATCACATCGACCTGGCCGATTGCGCGCGCCGGGCGGCCGGCATCCTCTCCATGCGCGCGCGCGAGCGCGGCATTGTCCTGGCGCTGCCCGACGAGGCTTGCCATGCCCCGGCGATCGGCGAGTTCCGCCGCGTGCTTCAGGTTCTGCTCAACCTGCTCAGCAACGCGATCCGCTATACCCCGGCCCAGGCCACGGTGACGCTGGCCTGCGGCGTGGACGGCGCCACCGCGTGGATCGCGGTGGAAGACCATGGCGAGGGGCTGACCGCCGAGCAGGCCGCGCGCGTGTTCGAGAAGTTCGAGCGCCTTGGCCGCAGCGGCGATGGTGGTTCAGGGCTGGGGCTCTACATTTCCCGCCGGCTGGCGCGTGCGATGGCCGGAGACCTTACCGTGTCGAGCACGCCTGGCCACGGCGCCCGCTTCGTGCTCACCCTGCCGGCAGACTTGCCCAGCGCCGGGATCGTCAACGCCCGGTAAGCCGGCGTTTGCCAGCTTAACCGCACCTTTTCAGCGCATTCCGTGCCCGTTCAGGCCGATCCTCGTAACGCCCTTTGTGGCGGGACCGACATTCGGAAAAGACAGCACGAGGAGCTTCGCGATGATCAGGATGTTTGCGATTGCCGGCATGGCTGGCGCGTTGATGGCGACGCCGGCGCTGGCGCAGCCCGTGGATCCCAACCAACCTTTCAACGACGGATCGGCCGCCGCGTCGATGTCCACCCCGCCGGGCGTGGTCGCTCCGGGCTATGATCCGGGTGTCGCGGCCGTCAATCGCAACGAAGGCCAGGCCTTGGCCCAGGATACCGCTGCGGCACGGGCCAGCCAGCATGCCGCTTGGCGCGATTATCACCAGGCCGTGCAGGCGCGGCGCCAGACCATTGCGATGATCCATGCGACGCAGGCGCGACGCGAGGCTGCCTACAACCGCGCGATGGACGCCTGGCATGCGCAAGTGGACGCCTGCAACAGCGGCGATCGCCAGGCCTGCCTGGCTCCCACGCCCAATCCGGGCAATTACGAGTAAATCGGGGTAATCAGGTGCGCCGATTCAGCGCTTGCGCCCGGCGCGCCACACCGCGACAATGCCCAGCAGCGCGAGGCCGAGGCCGCGCCACACCCAGGGGCGCTGGTCCAGCATGAAACTGGACTCGGGCCAGTGCACCAAGCCCAGGCCCTGGAGCATCCACAACAGCCCCATGAAAAAGGCGGCCACGCCGGTGATCCGCAGGATCGTCGCCATGGCCGCCTTCTTTTTCATGGGTGTATCTCGCTCGCTCAGCGCTGGTCGAGCGGGATGTAGTCGCGCTGCGTCGGCCCGGTGTAGAGCTGACGCGGGCGGCCGATCTTCTGGCCGGGATCGCTGATCATTTCGTTCCACTGCGCCACCCAGCCCACGGTGCGGGCCAGGGCAAACAGCACGGTGAACATCGTGGTCGGGAAGCCGATCGCCGAAAGGATGATGCCCGAATAGAAGTCCACGTTCGGGAACAGCTTCTTCTCGATGAAGTAGGGATCGTTGAGCGCGATCTCTTCCAGGCGCAGCGCGGTTTCAAACAGCGGATCGTTGACCTTGAGCGCGTCGAACACTTCGCGCACGGTCTTCTGCATCACCGTGGCGCGCGGGTCATAGTTCTTGTAGACGCGGTGGCCAAAGCCCATCAGGCGGAACGGATCGTTCTTGTCCTTGGCGCGCTCGATGTAGTGCGGGATCTTGTCGGGCGTGCCGATCTCACGCAACATGTTGAGCGCCGCTTCGTTGGCGCCGCCGTGCGCCGGGCCCCACAGGCAGGCGATGCCGGCCGCGATGCAGGCGAACGGGTTGGCGCCCGACGAACCGGCAAGGCGCACGGTCGAGGTCGAAGCGTTCTGCTCGTGGTCGGCATGCAGGATGAAGATGCGATCCATCGCGCGTTCGACTTCGGGGATCACTTCGTATTCCTCGGCCGGAACGCCGAAGGTCATGCGCAGGAAGTTGCCGGTGTAGGACAGATCGTTGCGCGGATAGAGGAACGGCTGACCGACCGAATACTTGTAGGCCATCGCCGCGATCGTGGGGATCTTGGCGATCAGGCGGTGCGAGCTGATCGTGCGGTTCTGCGGATCGGCAATGTCGGTCGAATCGTGATAGAACGCCGACAGTGCGCCGACCACGCCGCACATCACCGCCATCGGGTGCGCGTCACGGCGGAAGCCACTGTAGAACTTGGTGAGCTGTTCATGCACCATGGTGTGGCGCGTGATCGTGCGGGTGAAGTTGGCCAGCTCGTCCTGGTTCGGCAGTTCGCCGTTGAGCAGCAGGTAGCTCACTTCCATGAAGCTGGAATGTTCGGCCAACTGGCCGATCGGATAGCCACGGTGCAGCAGCACGCCTTCGTCACCGTCGATATAGGTGATGGCGCTGTCGCAGCTCGCGGTGGAGGTAAAGCCAGGGTCGTAGGTGAACTTGCCCGACTGGCCGTAAAGCTTACGGATGTCGAGGACGTCCGGCCCGATGGTGCCGCTCTTGACCGGAAGGTCGATGGTCTTGCCATCGATGGTCAAAGTAGCCTGATTGTCGCTCACGCTAGGCTCTCCTGTACAAAGAAACGCTGTTTTGTGCCGCCCATCTCAGGCGGCGTGGTCACGCAGACGGGCCAGGCTCTCCTCCTTGCCGAGGAGAACCAGGACATCGAAAATTCCCGGTGAGGTCGCTTGTCCCGTCAGGCTTGCGCGCAAAGGCTGGGCGATCTTGCCCAATCCCACTCCCAGCTCCTCGGCCATTGCCTTGAGATTGGCCTCCAGCACGGGCGCTGTCCAGTCGTTTGCGCCCTCAAGCCGCGTGATCACTTTGGCAAGGATTGCGCGGGCATCGGGGGTGAGCAGGCTCTGCGCCTTTTCGTCGAGCGCCAGGGGGCGCTGGGCAAACAGGAACACCGCGCCCTTGGCCAGCTCGTTGAGATCGGCGGCCCGCACCTTGAGCACGGGCATCGCCTCGACCAGCTTGGCGTGATCGAGCGAGGGGGCGAGGTCAGCCAGGCGCGGCGCGACCAGATCGGCCAGGCGCGCATCGTCTGCCTCGCGCAGGTAATGCCCGTTGAGGTTGAGCAGCTTCTTGAGATCGAAGCGTGACGCGCCCTTGTTGACATTGGCGATGTCGAACCATTCCACCGCCTGGTCGCGGCTGATGATTTCCTCGTCGCCATGGCCCCAGCCCAGACGCAGCAGGTAGTTGAATACCGCTTCGGGCAGCAGGCCCATCTCGTCGCGATAGGCGTCCACGCCCAGGGCGCCGTGGCGCTTGGACAGCTTGGCCCCGTCCGCACCGTGGATCAGCGGGATATGGCCATAGACCGGATCGGGCCAGCCGCCCTCGATCGCGTTCATCGCGCGGATGATCACGAGCTGGCGGAAGGCGTTGTTGATGTGGTCGTCGCCGCGGATCACGTGGGTCACGCCCATGTCGTGATCGTCCACCACCACGGCCAGCATGTAGGTCGGCGTGCCATCGCCGCGCAGGATGACGTAGTCGTCGATCTCGATGTTCTGGACGGTGATCGTGCCCTGCACGGCATCGTCGATCACGGTTTCGCCCTCGCGCGGGGCCTTGACGCGGATGACGTAGGGCTTGTCGGCGGGCCAGGTGGCCGGATCGGCATCGCGCCATTCGCTTTCCAGGCGGAACGGGCGGCGTTCTTCCTGCGCCTTGGCGCGGCGCGCGGCGAGTTCTTCCTGGGTCAGGTAGCAGCGATAGGCATGGCCGGCGGCGAGCAACTGGTGCGCAACTTCGGCGTGGCGGTCAGACCGGGCGAACTGGAACACCGGCTCGGCATCGCCGCCGAGGCCCAGCCAGTTGAGGCCGTCGAAAATCGCGTCGATCGCCGCATCGGTGGAGCGGGCGCGATCGGTATCCTCGATCCGCAGCAGATAGGTGCCGCCATGGTGGCGGGCGAACAGCCAGTTGAACAGCGCGGTGCGGGCGCCGCCGATGTGCAGGAAGCCCGTGGGCGATGGAGCAAAGCGGGTGACAACGCGTGCCGCCGGGGTGGGGCTGGTGCCCGCCGCGCCCGATCCTGCAAGAACGGTGTCAGTCTGGCTTGCCATCGAGGGCGCATTCCTTCCAATTCGGCGCATGGCCGGCCTTGTTGCGACACCACCTGTTTCCCATGCGGCCCAGGGCCAGGGTGATGGTGCCGACCCGCAAAGAACCGGTCTCGATATGGGACCGAACGGGCTGGGGCGCCATTGGGCCAAAGCGGCGCGTTTGTCCAGCGTGCTCGCGCATGCGAATGCGTGGATCGAGGCGCGTGGCACGGAGCGCGGACCTTGGCTCAGCGTGGCGTTTGCCGCGGGAATCTGCGCCTGGGTGGTGCTTCCGGGGGTCTATCACTGGCTGGCTTTCCTGGCCGCGCTCGGTGGAATTTTGCTGCTTGTGCTGCCTCGCGATCGAGACGGCCGACTCGCCTATTTGCGACTGGCCGTGCTTTCGGTGGGGCTGATGGCCATGGCCGGCTGCGCCACGATCTGGATCAAGTCCAGCTTTCTGGGCACGCCGCCACTGCCCCGGCCGCTGTTTACCGTGGTGGAAGGCACCGTGGTCAACCGCGAAGTGCAGGCGGCGCAAGGGCGCATCCGCCTGACCCTGGCAACGCGCCTTGCCCTTTCGGGCGGCGCCGTGCGGGAAGGGCAAGTGCGGCTCAACGTGCCGATTTCGCCCGGTGATTCGGCGCGCGATGGCACGCGGCTGGACCAGCGCCTGGCCGATGGCGCACGGGTGCGCCTGCGCGCCAGGCTGATGCCGCCGGCGCCGCCGATGGTGCCCGGTGGGTTCGATTTTGCCCGCAGCGCGTGGTTTTCCGGCCTGATGGCCACGGGCAGCGTGGTCGGCCCGGTCACGGTGATCGCGCCGGCGCCGCCCGGCACCCGGCTCGATGCCGTGCGCCAGCGGCTCGCCGATCATATCCGCGCGCGGCTGGGCGGCTCGCCCGGGGCCATCGCCGCCGCCTTTGCCAGTGGCGATCGCGGCAGCATTGCGCAGGGCGATGAAGACGCGATGCGCGACGCTGGCCTGACGCACCTGCTCTCGATCAGCGGCCTGCACGTGAGCGCGGTGGTCGGCGGGGTCTATTTCCTCGCCGCACGGCTGCTCGCGCTCGTGCCGTTCCTGGCGTTGCGCCTGCGGGTGCCGCTGGTCGCGGCGGCGATGGGCGCGCTTGCGGGCATCGGCTATACCCTGCTGACCGGGGCGGAAGTGCCCACGATCCGCTCGTGCCTGGGGGCGCTGCTGGTCCTGCTCGCCCTGGCGCTGGGGCGTGATCCGCTGTCGTTGCGCATGCTGGCGGTGGCCGCGTTCCTGGTCATGCTGTTCTGGCCCGAAGCGGTGGTCGGGCCGAGTTTCCAGATGAGCTTCGGCTCGGTCATCGCGATCATCGCGTTCGATGGTTCGGCCCCGGCGCGGCGCTTCCTGGCCCATCGCGCGCACGAGGGCTGGGCGATGCGCCTGGTGCGGCATCTGGGCCTGGTGCTGGCCACCGGGCTGGTGATCGAGCTGGCGCTGATGCCGATGGCACTGTTCCATTTCCACCGCGCCGGCATCTATGGCGCGGCGGCCAACGTGATCGCCATTCCGCTCACCACGTTTCTCACAATGCCGCTGATCGCGCTGGCCTTGCTCCTCGATCTGGCGAACTGGGGTGCGCCGGCCTGGTGGGCGGTGGGCAAGTCGCTCGATACGCTGCTGTGGCTCGCCCATGTCACCGCCAGCCAGCCGGGCGCGGTCACGCTCTTGCCCGGCATGCCGGGCTGGGTATTCGGCCTGATGGTCGCCGGCCTGCTGTGGCTGGCGCTGTGGACCGGGCGGGTGCGGCTGTGGGGCTTCATCCCGATCGGCCTGGGCGCCGTGGTTACCGCGTTGCAACCCACGCCCGATGTGCTGGTGACCGGTGACGGGCATCATGTCGGGCTGACAGGGGAGGGGCCGGACCTGCTGCTGCTGCGTGACACGCGCAGCGACTATACACCGTCCACGCTGCTGGAAAACGCCGGGCTGGAAGGACAGGCGCGCAGGCTGGAAACCTGGCGGGGGGCGCGGTGCAACGCCGATTTTTGCCGCGCCGTGCTGGTGCGCGAGGGGCGCGCCTTTGCCATCCTGATGAGCCGGGGCCGCGACCGGGTGGATCGCGATGAACTGGCCAAGGCCTGCGCCCAGGCCGATATCGTCATTGCCGATCGCGGCCTGCCGGGCGTCTGCCGTCCACGCTGGCTCAAGGCCGATCGCCGCCTGCTGCGCGCCACCGGCGGGCTGGCAATCTACCTGGCGCAGCGGCGCGTGGTGACCGTGGCGCAAAGCGAAGGCCAGCATGGCTGGTTTCCCGCGCCCGAGCCATCGAACACGCCCATGTCGGCGCCATCACGCAACCCATGATGATCCGGCGAACGGGAGTTCCAATACCGTGATGGGATGAGGTGGTGGACGCACTAGGGCTCGAACCTAGGACCCGCTGATTAAGAGTCAGCTGCTCTACCAACTGAGCTATGCGTCCCCATGTGCCGTGCGGGCAGTCCGGTTGCGGTGAACCGGAGAAGGGATGGTGGACGCACTAGGGCTCGAACCTAGGACCCGCTGATTAAGAGTCAGCTGCTCTACCAACTGAGCTATGCGTCCACACCTGCTGTTCGGGCAGGCCGGTGTTGGTGCACCGGAGAAAGGATGGTGGACGCACTAGGGCTCGAACCTAGGACCCGCTGATTAAGAGTCAGCTGCTCTACCAACTGAGCTATGCGTCCGGTTTCCCGAAGGGCCGTCGCCCTCCGGGAGCGGCCCCAATAGCGATTTCTCCGGCCCTGCCAAGCCCCCATTTCAACTTTTTTACGAAAGGCCTGTGGAACCCCGGCGGCTCCAGCGATCGACCGCCATGATCGTGCCGATGCAGATCATGTTGGTCATCATCGACGAGCCACCATGGCTCAGGAACGGCAGCGGAATGCCCACCACCGGGGCCAGGCCCATGACCATCATCATGTTGATGCAGGCGTAGAAAAAGATCGTCGCGGTCATGCCGGCGGCGAGCAGGCGGGAAAACCGGTCGGGCGCGTTCATCGCCACTTTCAGGCCCCAGCGCATGATCAGGCCAAACACCAGCAGCACGAACAGGCCGCCCAGCATGCCCCATTCCTCGGCCATGGTGGCAAAGACGAAGTCGGTATGCGCCTCGGGCAGGTAATCGAGGTGGCTTTGCGAGCCATTGCCGAAACCCTTGCCGAGGAAACCGCCCGAGCCGATCGCGATCTTGGACTGGGTGATGTGATAGCCCGATCCCAGCGGATCGCTTTCCGGGTCCATGAACACCAGCACGCGCTTGCGCTGATAGTCGTGCAGGGCAAAGAAGAAGGCCAGCGGCGCGATCACCGCGCCCGCGCCGCCCGCGCCCAGGAACCAGCGCAGCGGCAGCCCGGCCAGGAACATGACCACCACGCCGCCAAAGCAGATGGCCAGCGCGGTGCCGAGGTCCGGCTGGAGCATCACGAAGGCCGCCGGGAAGCCGAGCAGGCCGATCGCCGGCGCAATCGCGCGCCATGTGCGGGTTTCGCCCGTGGGCAGCACGCTGTAGAACCACGACAGCACCAGCACGATGCCCGGTTTCATCAGTTCCGAGGGCTGGAGCGTCATGAAACCCAGATTGAGCCAGCGCTGGCTGCCCCCGCCGATCCCGCCGATCAGTTCGACCAGCACCAGCAGCACGCAGAGTATGCCATAGAGCGGCAGGGCCGCCCGCCGGAACCAGTCCTGCGGTATGCGGGCGATCACCATGGCCATGACGAGGAACACGAAGAAACGCGCGACATGCATCAGCGCCCAAGGCTGGAAGTGCCCCCCGGCGGCCGAATAGAGCACGGCGCCGCCGAAGAACACCAGCAGCAGCAGCGGCAGCAGCACGCCCCAGGGCTGGCGGGTCAGGCCTTTGGGAATATAGGCGCGGCGCATCGCGATCACTGCGCTCCGTTGGGCGCCACGGCGGGCGCCGCCGGGCTGCCGGGGACGGCTTGGCCAGGCTGGGGTTGGGGGGCGTCGGGCTCGGGCGCGGGCGGGGCCGCATCGGTCTGCGCGGTGGAGGGTTCGGCCACCGGCTTGTTTTCGTCTTCCACCACCTTGCTCGCCTGCGCTTCGTCAGGCGCGCGCGGTGCGCTGGCGCCATATTGCGCGGCAAAGGTGCTGTAGCGGGCGGCCATGCGTTGCTGCACATTGCCGCCCCAGCCCTTTTCCAGTTCCTCCAGCGCGGCCATGGCCTTGGCCGGATCGAACAGATAGGTCATCACGTCGCGCGCGATGGGATAGGCGCTGGGCGAGCCGCCGCCGTGCTCGATCGCCACGGCGCAGGCATAGCGCGGCTTGTCGAACGGGGCGAAGCAGATGAAATGGCCGTGGTCGCGCCGCTTCCATTCCACGTTCTTGCCGTTGCCGTGTTGCAGGCCCACGACCTGCGCGGTGCCGGTCTTGCCGGCCATCAGCACGTTGTCGATGGGAATGCGCGCCTTGCCGGCCGTGCCGCGCCCGTTGACCACTTCGTTCATCGCCGCGTGGATCAGGTCGAGATGCTCTTGCGCGAAGCCCATCGAGGCCGGCTGTGGCGCATGCCGGTCAAGCAGCAGGCGCGGGGTGAGTTGCAGGCCCGAGGCGATGCGCGAGACCATCGTGGCTTGCTGGAGGGGATTCACCAGCATGTAGCCCTGGCCGATGGTGGCGTTCACCGTGTCATAGATCGCCCATTCCTTGTGGTACTTGCGCAGCTTCCACGCCGGATCGGGCACCGTGCCATAGGATTGCCCCGGATAGGGCATGGGGAATTCCTGCCCCAGCCCCAGCCGCCGCGCCATGGCCGCGATCTTGTCCATGCCGATCTGTTGGGCAAAGTGATAGAAATAGACGTCGCACGACTGGTAGATGCCCTTGAGCATGTCGGTCTGGCCGTGGCCGTGGTGGTTCCAGCAGTGGAACACGCGGTTGCCCACGCGCAAGCCGCCGGCGCAATTGACCGAGGCCTTGGGATCGAGCCCGGCTTCGAGAAACGAGAGCGCGACCAGCGGCTTGACCGTCGATCCGGGCGGATAGAGGCCGCGCAGCACCTTGTTGCGCAAGGGCACGTGATCGTCTTCCGACAGCATTTTCCATTCGATGCGGCCGATGCCGTCGGAAAAGCTGTTGGGATCGTAGCACGGCATCGACACCATCGCGAGCACGTCGCCGGTGGCGCAGTCCATCACCACGACCGAACCGGATTCGAGGCCGATGCGCCGCGCGGCATAGTCCTGCAATCCGCCCAGGATGGTAAGCTGGATCGGCTGGCCGGGTACGTCTTCGCGCGTGCCCAGGTCGCGCACCACGCGGCCCGAGGCCGTCGCTTCCACCCGGCGCGCGCCGGGCACGCCGCGCAGGCGGGTCTCGAAATGCTTTTCGAGGCCATCCTTGCCGATCTTGAAGCCGGGCGTGATCAGCAGCGGGTTGCGCTCGCGCTCGTAATCCTCGGCCGAGGCGGGGCCGACATAGCCGACCAGGTGGCCGACCGACGGCCCGGTGGGATAATAGCGCGAATAGCCGCGCTGTGGGATCACCCCGGGCATTTCGGGCAAGCGCACGCTGACGGCGGCGAACTTGTCCCAATCCAGCTTGGCAGCCACTTCCACCGGCTGAAACCCGCGCGCCTTGTCCAGCTTGTCCTTGATGTCGCTGATCTTGTCGGCGGTCAGGCCGAGCAAGCCGGACAGCTTGGACAGGGTATCGTCGGCATCGACCAGCCGGTCGGGGATCACGTCGACGCGGAAATCGGCGCGGTTGGAGGCGAGCGCGGCGCCATTGCGATCCAGCACCCAGCCGCGCCGGGGCGGGATCAGCGACAGGTTGACGCGGTTGCTTTCCGAGGCGGCCTTGTACTTCTGGTTCTCGAAGATCGAGAGATAGGCAAGCCGCGTGGCCAGCAGCACGCCGACCGTAGCCTGGCCCATGCCGAGCACAAACGTGCGCCGCTCGAAGCGATTGGTGAGGATGGCCGATGTGAGCGGCAACTTTTGCTTCACGTCACAGCCTTTTGAGCGGGAGCAGGCGGATGCGATCGAGCAATGCGACGACGCGCGTGACCACAGGATGAAGCAGGACGGTGAGGAGCACTTGCGGGCCGACCGTGACGGGCAGGGGATAGCCGGCCGCCAGGCCCGCCAGCGCGGCCGTGAGCACGACATAGGCGGCAAGCAGGGCGGCGGCGGTCAGCCAATCCTGGATGAAGCCGCGCCACAGGAATTTCTCGTCGATCACGTCCATCGCCAGCATGGTCAGCGACCACAGCACGATCCCGCTGCCGAACGGCTGGCCGCTGTAGAGATCGTCGAACAGGCCAAGCGGCAGCCCGGCCCAGACCGGCAGCAACGTGGGGCGCAGCAGGCGCCAGGCCAGCAGGGTCATGAAGCCGAGCGGCGGCAGCACCGGCGCCGACGCCACGATCGGCGAGAACGTCACCATCGAGGCGAGCATCGTCGAAATCCACGGCAACCCTTGCGCCAGCACGGGCGAGGGCCCGCGATTGAGCCGTCGCCGCACGAGGTCTTCGGGACGCGCGCCGAGAAGGGGGAGAGGCATGGCCTGGCGTGCCTCAGTTGTTGCCGTCGTCGGCGGGCGGTGGCGGCGCGGCTTTCTGCGCGGCTTCCAGAGCGGCCTGGGCACTGGCCTGCCAGGCGGGAAGCACCAGCACGAAATCGGCATCGGACGGGTCGCTGGCCAGGTGGCCGGTGGCGCCGTCGCGGTGCGGTTCGGTCGCGACGGCCACGGGAATGCCCGGCGGATAGAGCCCGCCCGAGCCGGAGGTGACGAAGACATCGCCCTTGCGCAGCGTGGCAACGCCGGTGTTGATCAGGCGGATCTCGATGCGGCCATTGGCGCCGCCCTGGACGAACGCGGTCAGCCCGTCGGACGCGCGGCGCACCGGCACGACGTTGTCGGGATCGGTCACCAGCAGCACGCGCGCGGTGTTCGGGCCGGTTTCGACGATACGGCCGATCAGGCCGCCGGCCGCGCGCACCGGCTGGCCGGTCTGGACGCCCTGGTTGGTGCCCACCGACAGGACGGCAAAGCGGCGGGTGGACGTGGCGGTGGAGCCGATCAGGCGCGCGCCGACGATGGGCTTGCCCGCTGGATCGATCACCCCGATCAGCGCCTTCAATCGCGCGTTTTCCTGCTGCAAGGCGTGCATCGTCACGGCATCGGCGCGCGCGGCTTGCACTTCGCGGGTCAGTGCGGCGTTCTGCCGGCCGGCGTTGAAATAGGCGCCGATCGCGGCGAACACGCCCTGGCTGGCGCTGCGCGTTTCCGCGCCGGCCTTGCCCAGCGGACGCGCCACTTCGCTGGCGGTGTTGCGGGCAAAGGCGAAGGCTTCCGGGTTGAAGAACGAGACGCCGAGCACGACCAGACCCGCCACGACGCCCAGAACGGCGATCACGTAGCCGGTGAAAATCCCGTATTGCGCCCTGCGCGAAAAGCCCGGGCGCCGGTCAGGCGACCGCGCCATGATAACAATACCCCTGATACTCAACTGCATGCCAAGCCAGACAGGCGATGAAGGCCGGCTGAACCGCCGATGCCCTGCCGCGCCTGCCTGGCCCGAAATTCCGCATTCCTCAGGCGGTCATCAGCACGCCGCGATAGATCGGATCTTCCATCGCGCGGCCGGTGCCCAGCGCCACGCACGACAGCGGATCTTCCGCCACGCTGACGGGCAGGCCGGTTTCCTCGCGCAGGTGCTCGTCAAGCCCGCGGATCAGTGCGCCGCCGCCGGTCAGCACGATGCCCTGGTCGACAATGTCCGCCGCCAGTTCGGGCGCAGTGTTTTCCAGGGCGATGCGCACCCCTTCCACGATCGCGCCGATCGGTTCGGACAGCGCCTCGGCGACGTTGGCCTGGGTGATGGTGATTTCCTTGGGCACGCCGTTGACCAGGTCGCGGCCCTTGATGTGGATGGTTTCACCCACGCCATCGGCGGGCATCGTGGCGATGCCGTAGTCCTTCTTGATCCGCTCTGCCGTGGCTTCTCCGATCAGCAGGTTGTGATGGCGGCGCACATAGCTGACGATGGCTTCGTCCATCTTGTCCCCACCCACGCGGACCGAGGTGGTGTAAGCCAGGCCGCGCAGCGACAGCACGGCAACTTCGGTGGTGCCGCCGCCGATATCGACGACCATCGAACCGACCGGTTCGGTCACGGGCATGTCGGCGCCGATCGCGGCGGCCATCGGTTCCAGGATCAGGTAGACCTGGCTGGCGCCGGCGTTGCTGGCGGCGTCGCGGATGGCGCGTCGTTCCACCGAGGTGGAGCCCGAGGGCACGCAGATCACGATTTCGGGATAGCGCAGCAGGCTCTTGCTGCCGTTCACCTTGCGGATGAAATGCTTGATCATTTCTTCCGCCACTTCGATGTCGGCAATCACGCCGTCACGCAGCGGGCGGATCGCCTCGATGCTGTCGGGCGTCTTGCCCATCATCATCTTGGCATCGTCGCCCACGGCCTTGACCTTCTTGATGCCGTTCAGGGTTTCGATGGCGACGACCGAGGGTTCGTTGAGAACGATGCCGCGATCCTGGACATAGACGAGGGTATTCGCCGTGCCGAGGTCGATCGCAATGTTCTGGGAACCGAACTTGAAGAATCGGGAAAACATCGAAGCCATCAGAAAATCCGTAGTGATTCGCGCGCGGTACCACGCCAAGCGTGGCCTATGCGCAAAAGTGAGCGCCCGGGGAAGGCGGCTCATTAGCGCAAGCGGGGGGTAAAACCCAATATTTTGTGCACTGCCAACGCGGGATAAGTCACGCCGCCCGTCTCGAAAAAGGGCACGTTCGTCGCTAGGTTGGTCTCACCATGGATTCCAGCTCCCGCGTCATTCGGCGCCTGCCCGATACGCTGATCAACCGCATCGCCGCTGGCGAGGTGGTGGAGCGCCCTGCCAGCGCGCTCAAGGAACTGGTCGAGAACGCCATCGATGCCGGGGCGGGGCAGGTGGTTGTGCGCCTGTCCGAAGGCGGGCTGGGCCTGATCGAAGTGACCGATGATGGCTGTGGCATGCGGGCGGACGAGATTGCCCTGGCGCTGGAACGCCACGCCACGTCCAAGCTGCCCGACGAGGCGATCGAACTGGTCGCCACGCTGGGCTTTCGCGGCGAAGCGCTGCCCTCGATCGCCTCGGTCGCCCGCGTCACCATCGAAAGCCGCAGCCGCGAGAATGGCGAGGCGTGGAAGCGCGTGGTCGATCATGGCGCGCTGGTCGCCGAAGGGCCGGCCGCCTTGCCGCCGGGCACGCGGGTGCGGGTGGAAGACCTGTTCGGCAAGATCCCGGCGCGGCGCAAGTTCCTGCGCAGCCCGCGCTCGGAATGGGCCTCCAGCCTCGATGTCGTGCGGCGCCTGGCCATGGCGCGGCCCGATATCGGCTTTACCCTGGAGCACGATGGGCGCCGGGCGCTGCACGTCCAGCCTGGGGACACCCTGGCCGCGCGCGTGGCGCAACTCGTGGCGCGCGAGCTGGCCGACAATGCCGTTGCCGTGGACCTGCTGCGCGGCGATTATCACCTGATGGGGGTGGCGGGCCTGCCCACCTACAATCGCGGCGTGGCCGATCACCAGTATCTGTTCGTCAATGGCCGCCCGGTGAAGGACCGGCTGCTGCTCGGCGCGGTGCGCGGCGCCTATGCCGACATGCTGGCCCGCGACCGCCACGCCGTGCTGGCGCTGTTCCTCCAGGTTCCGGCCGAGGAGGTCGACGTCAACGTGCATCCCGCCAAGACCGAAGTGCGCTTTCGCGACTCGGCGCTGGTGCGCGGGATGATCGTCACCGGCCTTCGCCAGGCGCTCTCCACCGGCGATCGCCGCTCCGCCCAGGCGCCCGATGCCGGGGCCATGCGCGCCTGGCAGGCCGAGCCGGTTGCGCCACTGTTCACACCGCTGCCTGCGCCCGAACCGACCCGCCAAGGCAGCATCTTCGCTCCGTCTTACCAGCCGCCGCGCGTGAGTGAAGCCGGACAGGCCTGGCGCGGCTATGAAGCGAGCGTCATGGCCCCGCCGGTGGCCCGCGCCGAAGAGGCCGCCGCGCCGGTGCCGGAAGCGATCGAGCATCCGCTCGGCGTGGCGCGCGGGCAGGTGGCCAAGACCTATATCGTCGCCGAAGCGAGCGATGGCCTGGTGATCGTCGACCAGCACGCCGCGCATGAACGCCTCGTGCTTGAACGCCTGCGCGCCGCCGGGGCCGGGGAGGGCACTGCTCCCGCCCAGGCGCTGCTGCTGCCCGAAGTGGTGGACCTCGACGAACCGGCCTGCGACCGCCTGGAGGAAGCTGCCCCGCGCCTTGCCGACTTCGGCCTCGCGCTCGAACGCTTCGGCCCGGCGGCCATGCTGGTGCGCAGCGTCCCCGCCGCGCTTGCCAAGGGCGATGTCCAGGCCCTGGTGCGCGACGTGGCCGATGATCTCGCCAAGCACGGCGACGCCCTGCTGCTGGGCGAGCGGCTCGACCTTGTGCTCGCCACGATGGCCTGCCACGGCTCGGTCCGCGCCGGCCGCGTGCTGTCGGTGCCCGAAATGAACGCCCTGCTGCGCGAAATGGAAGTGACCCCGCGTTCGGGCCAGTGCAACCATGGCCGGCCCACCTGGGTGAAGCTTGCGCACGGCGATATCGAGAAGCTGTTCGGGCGGAAGTGATGCCCCCTCCGTCGGACCTGTGGTCCGCCACCTCTCCCGGGTGGGGGAGGATCGTTTTGGGAGAGAGATCATGCGGTTGATTGTTCTGGCTTTGCCTCTGCTGGCCGTTGCCGCCTGCCACAAGGCGCCGCAGCAGAGCGACGCGGCGGCGATTGCGCAGGTGGAGGCGGCGCAGAAGGAGCGGGCGCCGGCGCAGGAGATCAGCCCGCAGGTGATTGATTTCTTCGACATCACCAAGGGCAAGCTGACCGGCTCGGGCTGCAACTTCGTGCCCGAAGGCGGCGGCATGGGGGCGGTGCTGCTGGCTCAGGAAGATCGCGGCCTGATCAAGATCAAGGACCAGATCGTGGTCCTGGCCGCCGACAAGGGCAGTGCCCGGCTGCCGCAGCATGGCTGGTCGCACTACACTGGCCGGGAATGGGCGCTGACGCTGACGCGGATCGAGGATGGCAAGGCCAAGACCATGGGGGTGATCGACAGCTTTACCGGGCAGGTGGTGATCACCGATGCCGACAGCCGCCCGGTGTATACCGCCAAAGGTAACGTTCAGTGCAAACCGATGTAGGTTTCGGCGCCATATCCCGCAAAAACACCAATCTGGCGCTTTCTCGCCCAATCGGGGGTGACTCTTTGCCGTCTCATGCGTCTTCCATCGCGCGGGGGCGCCAAAAGACTAAGGGAAACGCCTATGAACAAGGGTCGCCACATCGTGTTGCTTTCCGCACTGCTGCCAATGGCGCTGGCAGGGTGCGCAACCACCGGATCGGTTAAGCGGGCACAGGCAGCCGCCGATCAGGCGCAGGCGCGGGCCGATGAAGGGCTCACCGCCGCGCAGCGGGCACAGGGTTCGGCCGATACTGCGGCGCAGGCTGCGGCACAGGCGCAGGGCTCGGCCAACAACGCGATGACTGCTGCACAAAGTGCGGGTTCGGCCGCGCAGGCTGCCTCGATGGCGGCGCAATCGGCCGGCAGCCGCGCGGATTCGCTGGAAACGCGCCTGCGTTCGCTGGAGCGTTGGAAGTGGGCCAAGACCCACCCCAAGAAGGCGAAGAAGCACCACGCACGCCATCACGCTAAGCGCCAGGCAACGCTGCATCGTCCGGTCACGGCCGATCAGACTTCGGCCCAGCACATGTAAGCACGGCTTGCCGTGAAACGGGAAAGGGCGCGCAAGGCCAAGGTCTGCGCGCCCTTTCTTGCGTGGGCCTGGAAAGGAGAGGCTGGTTCAGTCGGTGCCGTCGGGATCGCGCGTGGCCACCATCGCGTTGCTGACCATGGTGAGCACGATCACGTCATCTTGGTTGCACACCCGCGTCTCGGCGCGGAACAGGCCCATCTCCGGGCGAGATTGACTGCGGCGCTTGCTCAGGATCGTGGTTTCCACGCGCAGGGTGTCGCCGGGATAGACCGGATGGCGCCAGCGCAACTCGTCGATGCCGGGGGAGCCCAGGCCCTGGTGACCGGCTCGGTCCTGTTCCTCCACGATCATCGCCATGGTCATGGCGCAAGTGTGCCAACCGCTGGCCGAAAGCCGCCCGAAATGAGTCGCGGCGGCCGCTTCGTCGGACAAGTGGAACGGCTGCGGATCATACTTGCCCGCAAATTCCACCACTTCCTCGCGCGTGACGTGGCGCTGCCCAAATCGGGAAACGGCACCCACTTCCAGATCTTCATAGTATCGCATGGGGGGCAGGGTGGACCTGCTTTACGCTTACGTCAACTGGGCAGTGGAAATGGCCCGGAACCGCAGCGATGGCAGGGTTCCGGGCTACCCGCTTATACGTTGAACTTGAAGTGCATCACGTCGCCATCCTTGACGACGTATTCCTTGCCTTCCTGGCGCAGCTTGCCGGCATCGCGCGCGGCCGCTTCACCGCCCAGCGAGACGAAATCGTCATAGGCGATGGTTTCGGCGCGGATGAAGCCGCGCTGCATGTCGGAGTGGATTTCGCCGGCGGCCTCGGGAGCCTTGGCGCCCTGGTGGACGGTCCAGGCGCGCGCTTCCTTGGGGCCGACGGTGAAGAAGGTCAGCAGGTGCAACAGATCATAGCCTGCGCGGATCACGCGGTTGAGGCCGGTTTCGTGCAGGCCGAGTTCCTCCAGGAAAGCCAGGCGCTCTTCGGTTTCCATGCCGATCAGGTCCGCTTCGATCGCGGCGGAAACGACCACGGCTTCGGCGCCTTCGGCCTTGGCCTTTTCAAACACGCGGGCGGAATGGGCGTTGCCGGTGGCGGCGCTTTCTTCTTCCACGTTGCAGACATAGAGCACCGGCTTGGCGGTGAGGAGCTGGGCCTGCTGGAACAGGCGCGCTTCCTCGTCGTCCTTGGGCTGGGTCAGGCGGGCAGGCTTGCCTTCGCGCAGCAGTTCCAGCGCCTGGCCGAGCACGGAGGCCATGGCCTTGGCTTCCTTGTCGCCGCTGGTTGCCTTCTTCGCGGCGGCGGGCACGCGCTTTTCCAGGCTTTCCAGATCGGACAGCATCAGCTCGGTTTCCACCGTATCGGCGTCCGACAGCGGATCGACGCGGTTGTCCACGTGCTGGATATCGTCGTTTTCAAAGCAGCGCAGGACGTGGATGATCGCATCCACTTCGCGGATGTTGCCGAGGAACTGGTTGCCGAGGCCCTCGCCCTTGGATGCGCCGCGCACCAGCCCGGCAATGTCGACAAAGCCGAGCTGGGTGGGGATGATCTTCTGGCTGCCGGCGATCTTGGCCAGCGCGTCGAGCCGGGTATCGGGCACGCCGACATTGCCCACGTTGGGCTCGATCGTGCAGAACGGATAGTTGGCGGCCTGGGCGGCCTGCGTTTCGGTCAGCGCGTTGAACAGCGTCGACTTGCCGACGTTGGGAAGGCCGACGATCCCGCAACGAAAACCCATTTTCGTGTCCTTGGCTATGGCCCCAAGCCGATGCGGGGCCGCGTATTGCCGGTGGCGATGGTGGGTTGCAGGCCCAAGGTCAAGGGGGCAGGGGGCATGGACCAGGGGTTTTGCGGGGGTGAGAGGCAATCTTCATGGAAGTTTCAGGCCTTGCTGGCATGGCATGGCGGCATGATCCGCGCCGTTCCGTGTTCTTCCCGGCCATGTTCTTCCTGGCCCCGCCGCCCAGGGCGGGCAACCCTGCTCGCATCGGCTCTGGCCCTGGTGTTCGCCGTGGCCGGTTGCGGCGACAGCCCCGCGCGCCACGCCGACAAGGCGCGCAGCGCCTTTGCCGCGCAGGACTTTGGCAGCGCACGGGTGGAGGCGCTGGCCGCGCTCGATGCGGGCAAGCTGTCGATGCCCGATACGCGCGATCTGTTGCGCCTGCTCGCCCGCGCGCAATTGCAACTGGGCGATGGCGACGGGGCGCAGTCCACCCTGGCCCGCCTGGAAGAGGCCGGGGCGAAAGGCCCGGCGGTCAATCGCATGAAAGCCGAGGCGGCGCTGCTGCGCGGCCTGCCGCGCCAGGCGCTGACGTTGCTGGGCCAGGACGGCGATGCCGATGCATGGCGCCTGCGGGCCGCGGCGCAGCAGGCGCTGGGTGACAATGCCCAGGCGCTGTCCGCCTTTCGCCAGGGCATGGCGGCCGGGGACAACGCGCAACTGGCGCGCGACTATGCCCGCTTCCTGATCACGGCAGAGGATTATCCGGCGGCCGAGCAGGTCCTGGCGGTAATGCAACGCCTCGATCCCAAGGGGCTGGATACGGCCATGGTCGAAGGCGCCTTGCGGGTGAAGCAGGGGCAGCTCGATGCGGCGGCCACCGCCTATGACCGCGCGATTGCCGCCTATCCGGCGCGGATCGAGCCGCTGATCGAGCGGGCCAACCTGGCCGACATGCAGGGCAAGCTGGACCAGGCGATCGGCCTGATCGGCAAGGCGGCGCGGCTGGCGCCGGGGGATTCGCGCGTGCTCGATCTCCAGGTGCAGTTCGCCAGCGAAAAGGGCGATTGGGACAAGGTGCGGCAATTGCTGGCCCCGCACGAGGTCGATCTCGATCCGCGCACGCCCAACGGGCTGACCTATGCCGAGGCCCTGCTGCGGCTGGGCCATCCCGAACAGGCGCGGGTGATGTTTGCCCGCGCGCTGCTGCTCTCGCCGCAGAACCCCTATTCGCGCATGATGCTGGCCGAGGCGCAACTGGCCACCGGTGATCCGGCCACGGCCTTGCGCACGGTGCGGCCCCTGTCGGATTCGCGCCTTGCCGGGCCGCGCGAGCTGGACCTGGCGCTGCGCGCGGCGCGGGCGGCGGGAGATCCTGCCGCCGATACCCTGGCCGCGCGGACGAAATCGGCGCAGTGGCAACAGGATCAGAAGCTGGCGGCCGACGGGCAGGCAGCGCTGGGGCTGCGCGATTGGGCAGGGGCCATTGCCGCCTATTCCGCCTTGCTGGGCGAGGGCGGCGATGCCGAAGTGCTCAAGCGCCTGGCGCTGGCATGCAGCAACGCGGGGCAGCACCATGAGGCGATCGCCTATGCCGACCGCGCGCTGCTGCTGGCGCCGCGCGATCCCGACATGCTGCACATGGCCGGCCTGGCGCGGCTCAACGCCGGGCAGGAGCCAGAGGCGGCGCAGCGCCTGTTGCAGCGCGCGGTCGATGCCGACCCGGCCAACCGCCTGTTCCGTGCCGATCTCGCCCGCGCGCAGGCACGCTGATCGTCCAAGCCCGGCAAAACGCGAGGCGCCGCCCAAGCCAGGCTTGGACGGCGCCAGGAGAAACATCGCGAAGAGGGCGAGGCCGGCCGGGGCGCACCCGAAGATGCGCGCCCGTCCCTGTGCCGGAAATTCCCGCCCCGGCGCTTGGCTCTTAGCGGCGACGGCGACGCACGAAAGCGAGGCCGGCAAGGCCCGCACCCATCAGGCCGAGCATGCCCGGTTCCGGCACGTCGGTGCCGCCGGTCGACGACGAGGTGGTGCTGCCGCCCGAGGTCGACGAGGTCGTGGTGCTGCCACCCGAAGTCGAGGAGGTGGTCGAACCGCCCGACGTGGTCGAGGAAGACGTGGTGCTGCCGCCCGAGGTCGACGAGGTCGAGGTCGAGCTGGACGAAGTGCTGCCGCACATGGCCGCGCCGGCCGAGTGGCCGCAGTTGCAATAGTGCGTGTGGAAGAACGTGGCGTGGGCCGGCGCGGCGGCGACGGTGGTGGTCAGCGCGGCGGCGAGGATGGCAAACGAACGCTTCATGATCGGTCCCCTGTCGAATTCCCGAATGTCCAAAGCAAAAATGTCAAATCCGAGGACGGACATCTTTGGTTGACAGGATAATAAGCAAATGTGGTGCCAATCCAGGATTTCAGGGATTTCTGGTGGTCAATGCTGTTTCAGGGATATGCCCTCTGTAAGCGTTTCCGACGCTTTTACGGCAAATTGCGATTTACCTTTTCAGGGTGTTTCAGTCCTGCTGGCGCAGGGCCACGTCGTTCATGAAACGGGTATCGTCGCCCTGGGCCAGGCGCTCCGCCTCGGCGGCCACCGCGCCGAGCATGGTGACCAGGCCATCCTGCTCTGCCTTGGCGAAGGGGCCAAGCACATAGCCGGTCACGCGATCCTTGTGGCCGGGGTGGCCGATGCCCAGGCGCACGCGGCGGAAATCGGCGCCGCAATGCTGGTCGATGGAGCGCAGGCCGTTGTGCCCGGCATGCCCGCCGCCCTGCTTCACTTTCACCTTGAACGGGGCGAGGTCCAGCTCGTCGTGAAACACGGTCAGCGCGGCGGTGGACAGCTTGTAGAACCGCAGCGCCTCGCCCACGGCGCGGCCGCTTTCGTTCATGAAGGTGGCGGGCTTGAGCAGGATCACCTTCTGCCCGCCCAGGCGACCTTCCTGCACCCAGCCCTGGAACTTCTTCTGCACCGGGCCGAAGCCGTGCACGTCGGCCAGGGTGTCGAGCGCCATGAAGCCCACGTTGTGACGGTGCAGCGCGTATTGCGGACCCGGATTTCCCAGGCCGACCCAGAGTTGCATGGCAAAGGCTCCTTGCCGCTGGTCCACTTCCAAAAAGAAACCCCTCCTGCGCGGCAGAAGGGGTTTCCCGATAGCGTGCCGGTCTGCGCGAATGGCAGACCCGGAAGGATCAACCTTCCGTGGTGGCTTCGCCGGCGTCTTCTTCGGTCAGCACCGTCGGAGTCGCGATCGTGGCGATGGTGAAATCGCGGTCGGTGATCGCCGAACGGGCGCCAGCCGGCAGCTTCACGGCGCTGATGTGCACCGAGTCGCCGATTTCCAGGCCCGACAGATCGACGATGATGTCATCGGGGATCTTGTTGGCTTCGCAGACCAGTTCGAGTTCGTGGCGCACGATGTTGAGCACGCCGCCAGCCTTGATGCCGGGGGCCTTTTCTTCGTTCTGGAACACGACCGGCACGTTCACGTGCACTTCGGCGTTGGCCGAAACGCGCAGGAAGTCGGCGTGCTGCGGACGGTCGGTCACGGCGTGGAAGGCCACGTCCTTGGCGAGCGTGCGGACGGTCTGGCCGCCGATGGTCAGTTCGACGATCGAGTTGAAGAAGTGAC
Source organism: Novosphingobium pokkalii (assembly GCF_014652855.1). Lineage (GTDB taxonomy): Bacteria > Pseudomonadota > Alphaproteobacteria > Sphingomonadales > Sphingomonadaceae > Novosphingobium > Novosphingobium pokkalii. Next base: position 90,914 of record NZ_BMZP01000008.1, on the reverse strand, counting down.
CGGTGCCAAGGGCGCGGGCCAGTTCCTTTTCCTCGAGGTGGATGGCAACCGGTTCCTGGTTGCCGCCATAAACCACGGCGGGGGTGCGGCCTTCGCGACGCAGGGCACGGGAGGCTCCCTTGCCTGCCCGTTCGCGCAGCTCAGCCGACAGGGTCAGCGTCTCGCTCATGTGAAATACCTTCCAAAAAGAATCTGTTGCATGTTCCTGCCGTCACGCCTCCAGGGATGACCATGACGGGGAAGCGGCGGCCCTTAGCGGATCGGGCCGAAAATGCAAGCGCGGCGCTGCTGCATTCTGGATTCTTGCATCTCATGCGGGGCTATCGTCACTCACGCGACTTTCTTACTTTTCCGCCGATTCCACAGGAGGGATAGATGCACTGGATAACTCTTACCGAGAAGACGGCACGCGGAGAGCATCCCATCCACGTCAATCTCGAACACGTCAGTTCCGTGCAGGCCATGGACGGTGAAGTCACCGACGTCTGGTTTCTGGCAGGTCAAAAGGATGGCAAGATCACGGTTACCGAGACGCCCGAGCAAATCTTTGCCCAACCGCCCAGAAAATTGGCGTCCTAGGCCGCTTGGACAACTCAGTGGCTCGTGAACGGCCGTGATTGGTGGCGAGTTGCCATGGCGCAAGCCACCGAGCGGGACCCCGGATCAAGTCCGGGGTGACGAAGAAAGTTTTTATTTTCTATCCCTTAACGTCGCCCCGGACTTGATCCGGGGCCCCGCTTCTTCGGCATCAGTCCCTACAAATGTTTGCAACTGGGCGTCATCGGTCAATCGAACTTGTTCACGCCGCCTAGGAGAAAACGGCGCGCCTGTCGCTCGGGCGCTATTCCACCCGCCGCACCAGCCAGCCCTTGGCCTGAAGCAGTGCGGGCAGGCCATCGCTGCCGGCCACATGCGCCGCGCCCACGGCGATGAACGGCGCGGCGCCGTCCTTGAGCATGGCGTCGATCTGGCTGGCCCAGGCGGCGTTGCGCCCGGTCAGCAGGGCCTGGTGCAGCACGGGATCGGACAGGAAGCCTTTCTGGCTTTCGCGGGCAATGCCGAGGTCGTCGCCGCGCAGCCACAGGCGGACCATGTCTGCCTCGTCGTCGCGATCGTCGGCAGCTTCCACCGTGATCTGTTCCAGCAGCGTCTGTTGCGCGCGATCGGGCAGGGTGTCGAAAATGCCGAACTGCCCGTCCAGCGTTTCCAGGCCCGCGACCGGCTTGCCGCCGATCAGCTTGCGCAGTTGCGGCTCCACCCCGCTGGCCGGGTCCATGCCCTGCTTTTCCCCGCCGATGGCGGCGATCTGCAAGGCGACCGCCCAGGATTCCTCGTTCTGGAACTGCGCGTCGGTGAGGTTGAGATCCTTGTAGACCTTGGCCAGCGCGGCGCGATACTTCATCGCCACGCGGGCCGAGGGTGGCGGCAGGCCGGGGGTATAGGCCAGGCGCGCCAGCGCAACGCCGGCCACGTTGCCATCGAGCGGCTGGGCGATTTCCAGCACCAGGCGATCGGCATTGGCCAGCGCGTGGTCGATCGCCGGGCGGCGCCACTGCACCCCGGCGGGCAGGGCGTGGACGGTGCCGAAGATCCAGCCGCGCGTGCCGCTGGTATCGGCAATTTCCCACAGCGCGACTTTGGCAGGCAGGGGCGGCGGGGCCGCCTTGTGGCAGGCAGCCGTCAGCAAGGCGAGCGCGGCGAGAGCCCAATGCTTCCAGCCCATGGCTTACTGCACCCGCGTGACGGTGATGCCGTCCCTGGCAAGATCGTCCTGCACGCTGCCCTTGCCGGCAAGGTGGCCCGCGCCGACGGCCACGAACACCGTGCCGGGCTGCTTGAGACGCGCCTCGATCCATTTTGCCCAGGTGGCGTTGCGCCGGGTCAGCAGCGTTTCGACCAGGCGCGGATCGTCCTTCATGTCGGCCGTCATCAGCCGGCCCAGCGCTTCGGCATCGCCCTTGCGCCAGGCGGCGATGATCTGGCCGATCTGCGGGCCGATGGTATCGTACTGGTCGACCACGCTGTCGAGCCAGGCGATCTGCGCGTCGCGCGGCAGGCCATCCATCAGGTCGAACTGGAACTCGGCGGTCTCCAGCGCCTGCTGCCCCTGGGGATGGGCGGCGGCGAGCGCGCGTTCAACCCCTTCGGACGGGGAGTAGCCCCGCTCGAACAGCGGCACCACGGCCAGCGCCGCAGCGGCAAACCACGGCTTGGTGCCATCGATCATCGCGGGGGGAATGCGCGTCTTGGCCAGCACCGCGCGCAGGCGGGCGGACCGTTCGGGGCCGATCATCGCGAACAGGCTTTGCCCCTGCGGCAGCAGGCCCGGCCGGGTCGCGCCGGCGGCGATCATGTCGGTTGGCAGGATTTCGGTCACCAGCGTGTCCGAGCCGTTCAGCGCCTGCGCCACCGGTCCGGCCAGCCAGGGCTCGCCGCCGCGCGGCATGATGTGGATCGTGCCGAACAGCCAGATCGTGGTATCGGCATCGGCCACTTTCCACAGTGCCGGGCGCGATGGCGCCGGTGCCGGTGCAGGAGGCGCGACGGGAGCGACCAGGGCGCTGCCATCCGGCGCGGCGGCGGCAGGCGGGGTGGCAAGCGGGGTGGCAAGGGCCGTCAGCAGCAGGCCGGCGACGATCGAGCGGAACAGCGAAGGCATGGCCCATTCCATGCACGGGCGGGTGCGGGATGGGAAGTCTTATCCGGGCAGAGTCCTGTTGCCGCGCGCCTGCTGGCGGTTGATTTGCGCCCCGCCATCGGCCATGGGCGGCAAACCATGGCCGATACTGCAACCAAGCCGCTCAGCCTGCAGGACATGATCCTGCGCCTCCATGCCTATTGGAGCGAGAAGGGCTGCCTCGTTCTGCAACCCTACGACATGCGCGTGGGGGCGGGCACGTTCCACCCGGCAACGACGCTGCGCTCGCTGGGGCCAGAGCCGTGGAACGCGGCCTATGTCCAGCCCAGCCGCCGGCCGACCGACGGCCGCTATGGCGAAAATCCCAACCGGCTCCAGCATTATTACCAATACCAGGTGATCATGAAGCCGAGCCCGGCGGACATGCAGGATCTCTATCTCGACAGCCTGCGCGCCATCGGCGTCGATCCCCTGCAGCACGATATCCGCTTCGTGGAAGACGATTGGGAATCGCCCACGCTCGGCGCCTGGGGCCTGGGCTGGGAAGTGTGGTGCGACGGGATGGAAGTGACCCAGTTCACCTATTTCCAGCAGATGGGCGGCTTTGACTGCAAGCCGGTGGCGGGCGAGCTGACCTATGGCCTCGAACGCCTGGCGATGTACATCCAGGGCGTCGATAACGTCTATGACCTGGCCTACAACAACCATGGCGTGACCTATGGCCAGGTGTTCCTGGAAAACGAGCGCCAGATGTCGAAGTGGAACTTCGAGATCGCCAATACCGACGCGCTGTTCGACCTGTTCCGCAAGGCGACCGAGGAGTGCCAGAACTGCCTCGACGCCAAGCTGCCGATCCCGGCCTATGAACAGGCGATTGAAGCCAGCCACGTGTTCAACCTGTTGCAGGCGCGCGGCGTGATCTCGGTGCAGGAACGCGCCAGCTACATGGGCAAGGTCCGCGACCTCGCGCGCGGTTCGTGCGAAGCCTATATGGACAAGTACAAGGACGAATGGGCGGAGCGGTTTCCGGGATGGACCGCGTGACCCTTTCCGTTGCGCACAGGGCTTCGACAAGCTCAGCCCGAACGGCATTCGCTTCCGAATTCATCAGCTCTCGCCCGTTCGCCCTGAGCCTGTCGAAGGGCGCAAGCACCACGCTGCCCTTCAAGCGGGCTTCGACAAGCTCAGCCCGAACGGGTTTGAGCTTTGATTCCCGCACTCCGTTCGCCCTGAGCTTGTCGAAGGGCGCGAGCACCACGCTGATCACACCGAAGAAAGACGCCGCATGACCGCCGATTTCCTGCTCGAATTGCGCAGCGAAGAAATCCCCGCGCGGATGCAGGCCGGCGCGCGCGCCGATCTGGAGAAGCTGTTCGTCAAGGAACTGGCCGCTGCCGGGCTGAAGGCCGGGGCGATCACGGTGTGGTCCACGCCGCGCCGCCTGGCGCTGATCGCGCGCGATCTGCCGCTGGCGACGCAAGCCGTGAGCGAGGAAGTGAAAGGCCCGCGCGCCTCGGCCCCGCCGCAGGCACTCGAAGGTTTCCTGCGCAAGACCGGCCTGACCCGCGAGCAACTGACCGAGCGCGATGGCGTGCTCTTCGCGATCACCGAAAAGCCCGGCCGCGCCACCCGGGACGTGCTGGCCGAGGCCATTCCCGCGATTGTCCGCGCCTTTCCCTGGCCTAAGTCGCAGCGTTGGGGCGCGGCGTCGTTCAGCCCGGAAAGCTTGCGCTGGGTGCGTCCGCTCTCGGGCATCATCGCGATCCTGGGCGATGAGGCGATCGATCTGGAAGTGGGCGGGATCCGGTCCGGCACGGTCACCCGTGGCCACCGCTTCCACCATAGCGGCGACGTGGTGATCACCGGCGCGGCCGACTATGCGGCCCGCTTGCGCGATGCTTTCGTGATCGTCGATCATGCGGAGCGCGAGGCGACCGTGCGCGAGGGCGCCCGCGCCGCCGCGCAGGCCGCCGGCCTGGTGCTGGTGGACGATGAAGGCCTGGTGGTGGAAAACGCCGGCCTCACCGAATGGCCCCAGCCGCTGCTCGGCCGCTTCGACGAAGCGTTCCTGGCCGTGCCGCCCGAAGTGATCCAGCTCACCGCGCGGGTGAACCAGAAGTACTTCATCTGCCGCGATGCCGCCGGCAACCTCGCCAATGCCTTCGTCTGCACCGCCAACATCGCCGCCAGCGATGGCGGCGCGGCGATTGTGGCGGGCAACCGCAAGGTGCTGGCCGCGCGCCTGTCCGACGCGCGCTTCTTCTGGGAGCAGGACCAGAAAGTGCCGCTCGCCGAGCAGGCGAAAAAGCTGGCTCGCATCACGTTCCATGAAAAGCTCGGCACCGTGGCCGACAAGGTGGCCCGCGTGGCGGACCTGGCCGAATGGCTCGCCCGCGAAGGCGTGGTGCCCGGCGCCGATCCGGCGCTGGCGCGTCAGGCGGCGGAACTGTGCAAGGCCGATCTCGTCACCGACATGGTTGGCGAATTCCCTGAATTGCAGGGCCTCATGGGCGGCTATTACGCCCGCGCCGAAGGCCTGCCCGACGCCGTGGCCGACGCCATCCGCGATCACTACAAGCCGGTGGGGCAGGGCGACGACGTGCCGACCGCGCCGGTTTCGGTCTGCGTGGCGCTGGCCGACAAGCTGGATACGCTGCGCAGCTTCTTTGCCATCGATGAAAAGCCAACCGGGTCCAAGGATCCGTTCGCGCTGCGTCGCGCCGCGCTCGGCATCATCCACCTGATTACCGAGAACGGCCTGCGCTTTGCCGTGGCCGAAGGCGATCTGCTGACCTTCTTTGCCGACCGGCTCAAGGTGCAGCAGCGCGAAGCGGGCGTGCGGCACGACCTGATCGACGCGGTGTTCGCCCTCGGCGGCGAGAGCGATCTCGTGCGCCTGCTGGCGCGCGTTTCGGCGCTCCAGGCGTTCGTCGGCACGGAAGATGGCGTGAACCTGCTTGCCGGATACAAGCGTGCCGCCAACATCCTGAAGAAGGAAGCGGCGAGCACCGCCGGGGCGCAGGGCGAAGGCGTCGTGCCGCCCACCGGCGAGGAAGACCCGCTGGCGCTGGTGGACGATCCGCTGTTCAAGGATGTGGCTGCCGAATTTGCCCATTCCGAGCCAACGCTGTCCTACACCCCCGAACCGGCCGAAGCGGCGCTGATGACCGCGCTGGCGCAGGCTGCGCCACAGGTGGAGCAGGCCGTGGCGCAAGAGGCGTTTACCACGGCGATGGCTTCGCTCGCCTCGCTGCGTGCGCCGATCGATGCCTTCTTCGACGACGTTACGGTTAATGACGCAGACGCGGAAAAGCGGGCCAATCGCTTGGCACTGCTTGACCAATTCCGTGCTGCGGTGCACAAAGTAGCGGACTTTTCGCGGATCGAGGGCTAACCGCCCTCGATCCATTTCCTAGACCTTGCAATGGCTCAACTTTGCTCAGGGAACGGACTGTAATTATGAGTGCATACGTATTCCATTTCGGCGGTGGTGCGCGAAACGACGATCCCCGGGCCAAGGACAAGACCATTACCGGGGGCAAGGGCGCCAACCTGGCCGAGATGGCGGGCATCGGCCTGCCGGTGCCGCCGGGCTTCACCATCAGCACCGAAGTCTGCGCGCAGTACAACACGGCCGGCAAGCAGTTCGATGCCGATATCAAGGCCGGCGTGGCGGCGGGCCTGGCGCATATCGAAAGCGCCACCGGCCGCGTGTTTGGCGATGCCGCCAATCCCCTGCTGGTCTCGGTGCGCTCGGGCGCGCGGGTTTCCATGCCCGGCATGATGGACACCGTCCTCAACCTTGGCCTCAACGACGTGACCGTGGAAGGCCTCGCTGCCGATTCGGGCGATGCGCGCTTTGCCTGGGACAGCTATCGCCGCTTCATCCAGATGTATTCCGACGTGGTTCTGGGCGTGGACCATCATCGCTTTGAAGATGCGCTGGAAATCGCCAAGGAAGACAATGGCTATTACGCCGATGTCGAAATGAGCGCCGAAAACTGGCAGAAGCTGGTGGGCGAATACAAGGCAATCGTGGCCGAGGAACTGGGCCGCCCATTCCCGCAGGACGTGCACGAACAGCTCTGGGGCGCGATCGGCGCGGTGTTCGATAGCTGGGAAAGCGAGCGCGCCAAGGTCTATCGCAAGCTCAACGACATTCCGGCCGACTGGGGCACGGCGGTCAACGTCCAGGCCATGGTGTTCGGCAACATGGGCGATACTTCGGCCACCGGGGTTGCCTTCACGCGCGATCCAGCCACCGGCGAAAAGGCCTATTACGGCGAATGGCTGGTCAATGCTCAGGGTGAAGACGTGGTGGCCGGCATCCGCACCCCGCAATACCTGACCAAGGCTGCGCGCGAGCGGGCCGGGGCCAAGCCGCTGTCGATGGAAGAGGCCATGCCGCAGGCCTATGCCGAACTGGCCGCCGTGTTCGAGCTGCTGGAAAAGCACTATCGCGACATGCAGGACATCGAATTCACGGTCGAAAAGAACAAGCTGTGGATGCTGCAAACCCGTTCGGGCAAGCGCACTGCCAAGGCCGCGCTCAAGATGGCGGTGGACATGGTGGGCGAGGGGCTGATCGATGAAGCCACCGCCATCGCCCGCGTTGATCCCATGGCGCTCGACCAGTTGCTGCACCCCACGCTCGATCCCCAGGCGCCGCGCGATGTGCTGGCCAAGGGCTTGCCGGCTTCGCCCGGCGCGGCCAGTGGCGCCGTGGTGTTCGATGCCGATACGGCGCAGGCGCGCGCCGAACGTGGCGACAGCGTGATCCTGGTGCGCGTGGAAACCAGCCCCGAAGACATCCACGGCATGCACGCGGCCAAGGGCATTCTCACCGCGCGCGGCGGGATGACCAGCCACGCTGCCGTGGTGGCGCGCGGCATGGGCCGCCCCTGCGTTTCGGGTGCCTCGGGCCTGTCGATCGACATGGCCTCGCGCAAGGCGCGCATCGGCAATCGCGAAGTGGCCGAAGGCGACCTGATCACGCTCGACGGTTCGACCGGCGAGATCATGGCCGGCGAAGTGCCGATGGTGGAGCCCGAACTGGTCGGCGATTTCGCCACGCTGATGGTCTGGGCCGACAAGCACCGCCGCATGAAAGTGCGCACCAACGCCGAAACCCCGCTGGATTGCCAGGTCGCCCGCCAGTTCGGCGCCGAAGGCATCGGCCTGTGCCGCACTGAGCACATGTTTTTCGAGGCCGGGCGCATTTCCGCCGTGCGCCAGATGATCCTGGCCGAAGACGAAGCCGGCCGCCGCGCCGCGCTCGCCAAGCTGCTGCCCGAACAGCGCGCCGACTTCATCGCGATCTTTGACGTGATGGCGGGCCTGCCGGTCACCATCCGCCTGCTCGATCCGCCGCTGCACGAATTCCTGCCGCATGGCGATGCCGAGTTCGAGGAACTCGCCGAAGTGACCGGCCTTGGCGTCGACCACCTCAAGCGTCGCGCCGGGGAACTGCACGAATTCAACCCCATGCTCGGCCATCGCGGCTGCCGCCTGGGGATCACGTTCCCCGAAATCTATGAAATGCAGGCCCAGGCCATTTTCGAGGCAGCGGTCGAAGTCGCGCTCAAGTCGGGCGAGGCGGTCGTGCCCGAAGTGATGATCCCGCTGGTGGCGACGAAGAAGGAACTGCAAATCCTGCGCGCGCTGGTCGATCGCGTGGCGGCCCAGGTCTTTGCCGACAAGGGCAAGACGCTGGATTATCTGGTCGGCACGATGATCGAACTGCCGCGCGCCGCATTGATGGCCGGGGAAATCGCCGAGGAAGGCACGTTCTTCTCGTTCGGCACCAATGACCTGACGCAGACCACCCTGGGCGTGAGCCGCGACGACGCCGCGCGCTTCCTCAACCCCTATGTGGACCAGGGCATCTACCCGCGCGATCCGTTCGTCAGCCTCGATATCGAAGGCGTCGGCCAACTCGTCGAACTTGCCGCCGAACGCGGCCGCAAGACGCGCCCCGACATCAAGCTGGGCATCTGCGGCGAGCATGGTGGCGATCCGGCCTCGATCGCCTTCTGCGAAAAGGTCGGCCTCGATTACGTTTCGGCCAGCCCCTATCGCGTGCCGATCGCGCGATTGGCGGCGGCGCAGGCGGCGTTGAAGGCTTGAGCTTGGGCTAGGGCTTCGCACCACCCCCCGACCCCCTCCTCTGAAGAGGAGGGGGAGCAGGCATTAAAAAGCCCCCTCCTCTTTAGAGGAGGGGGTTGGGGGTGGTGTGAAGCCTGACGCTACACCCGAAAACACCTCAAAACTTCGGCGCACGCAGCGGCTTGGCCCAGCCGCTCAGCGTCAGGATCTCCAACGTCTCGGTCACCCGCCCATCCGCATCGGCCATTTCGGCAAAGGCTTCCTGCGCGCGGGCCAGGGCGGCCTTGCCCAGCGGCGCGCCGGTGCGCGCGAGGCAGTTGGACAGGCCCTGTTCGCGCAAGTCCTGCACCAGCCGGTCCAGGCTGCGATAGCGCACGGCCAGGCTGCGGCTGTCGATCACCGGATCGGCAAACCCGGCGCGTTGCAGCAATTGCCCGCCTGCGCGCACGTCTACTTGCGGATGCACGCGCGGGGCGGGCCGGTCGGCATCGGCGGCCAGCATCACGCTGCGCAGGGCAGGCAGGCTGCCGGCGGCGGTAAAGCTCATCATCGCCAGCCCATCGGGGGCGAGCGCGCGGCGCAGGTGGACCAGGGCGCCGGGCAGGTCGTTCACCGTGTCGAGCGTGCCCAGCACGGCGAGAAAATCGAACCCTGCGGCAAAGGGCAGCGGTGCTTCCTGCTCCACCCCGGTTTCGCCCGGCAGCGGCGCCGGGTCTGCGTGAGTCACCGCGACCCCTTGCGCAGCGAGCGCGGCGCCGAGGCTGTGGTGCACGTCTCCGATCACCAGCGCCGTTTGCGGCGCGTGGCGCAGGAACGAGAGCCGGTCGAGCATGTCCTCGATCATGTCATCGGCCAGGAAACGTGCGGCATCCGGGCGTTGCGCCAGGTGGCGCATGCGCGCGCGCTGGGCCAGGCGGCGGGACGGGGCAAAGATCTGGGGCGGGGAAGGGGGGGCGGAATGAGCCATGGCCGCTGCCTGCCCGCATGCGACGCGCTTGCCAAGCCTCTTGCGCTGGGGAATGAACCGAAGGCCATGCTGCGCCCCGCGTTTCTTGCCCCGGTTGTCGACCTGCTGTTTCCGCCGCGTTGCCCGCTGTGCGGCGCGACTCTGGCCATGCACGGCGGGCTTTGCGCGGCGTGTTGGGCCAATCTGGAGATTCCGGGGGAGCCGGCCTGCGCGCTGTGCCAGCGCCCGCTGGAAATAACGCTGGCGCGTGACGAGGCCGCGCTCTGTGCCCCATGCATGGCGCAGCCGCCCCGCCACGACGGGATTGCTGCCGCCACGCTCTATGGCGATGCCACGCGCACGCTGGTGCTGCGCTTCAAGCATGGGCGCAAGGTTGGGTTGGCTGGCCTGATGGCGCGGCTGATGGTCGCGCGCCTGCCGGCCTTGGAGGGGGAATGGCTGGTGGTGCCCGTGCCGCTGCATCGCTGGCGCTTGTGGCAACGTGGCTATAACCAGTCGGCCTTGCTGGCCGCGGAGATCGCCCGCGCGGTGGGGCAGCCGCTGCTGGTCGATGGGCTGGTGCGGCGCAAGCGGACGCCTTCGCTGGGCGGGCTTGGGGCCAAGGCGCGCGCCCAGGCGCTGTCGGGCGCCATTGCGCCCCATCCGCGCCACGCCGCCCGGTTGCGCGGCGCGCAGGTGCTGCTGGTGGACGACGTCTTGACCAGCGGCGCGACCAGTGATGCCTGCGTGCGGGCCTTGCGCCGCGCCGGCGCCACGCGGGTGAAGATCGCGTGCTTTGCCCGCGTCTTGCGCGAAGCGGAGGGGAAGGGGTGATTCGCGCGAGGCGGGTGCAACAAAGCGCAGCAAAAGGAAAACGCCCGGAACCTTGCGGCCCGGGCGTTTCGTGACGAAACCTTGTGATTGACGGGGCTTCCCTCTCGGCCCTGACCGTAACCCCGCCACTCAATCTCTCCAGATGGCCGTGCCTTCCTTGCCAAGAAGGTCGAACCAGCCAACTGGTCCCTCGCGTGTCCCTGAACTTTGGCGCTTGCCGCGCCGCCTTTCGGCGGTTCAGTTCGCGGTTCCCTCAAACCGCATGTTCTTTCTTGACGATTGCGCCGCCGGAAGGAAGGGGAAGCCGCGTATACCGCCGATTTTGCCCCGGCCATGTGGTTATCGTGCAACAATGGATGCACTTGGGGCGGCTTTTGCAGAAGGGAATGACTCACCGTGTCGGTCGATGACGATTCGCTACAGCGCGAGCAGGGCACCGCGTTCATGCCGCGCTTCGATTCCCAGGGTCTGGTGACGGCCGTGGCGATCGACCACCGCACCGGGCAACTGCTGATGCTGGCGCACATGGATGCCGAGGCGATTGCCCGCACCCGCGAAACCGGGCTGGCGCACTTCTGGTCCCGCTCGCGCAAGAAGCAGTGGATGAAGGGTGAGACCTCGGGCCACGTGCTCAAGGTGATCGAAATTCGCGTGGATTGCGACCAGGACGCGCTGGAACTGCGGGTCGAGCCGGCCGGGCCGGCCTGCCACACGCTCGCCACCAGTTGCTTCTATCGCCGCATTGCCGCCGATGGATCGCTGGAGCGGATTGAGGTTTGACGTTTACGTAAGCTGCGCGTTAGGGTGACGGGCATGGATTCCGCGCCCGACGCCACGACTCACACCGGCCATCTCGACCGGCCCGACGCCCTGGCACGCGACCAGTTCAGCATTACCGACCTCTCGGCCGAATTCGGCGTCACCGCGCGGGCGCTGCGGTTCTATGAGGATGAGGGGCTGATCGCGCCGACCCGGCAGGGCACGGCACGCATCTATTCGCGGCGTGATCGGGCGCGCCTGGCGTGGATCATGCGCGCGAAGAACGTGGGCTTCAGCCTGGCGGACATTCGCGAGATGATCGATCTCTACGATCTGGGCGATGGCCGCGCACAGCAGCGCAAGGTGACGATCGCCAAGTGCCGGGAACGGATCGCCGCGCTGGTGCGCCAGCAGGCGGATATCGCCAGCACGATTGTGGAGCTGGAAGGCTTTGTCGCGCAGCTTCAGGCGCTGGAGAGTGCCGAGAGTGGCGGTTCGGCCTGAGCCGCAGCCGCCACTCTCCCGCTCTGGTCAGTTGTAGACTTCGTCGAGCAGCGCGGTCAGCGCCAGCCACGATTGGCGATCGGCGCTGGCGTTGTAGCCCAGGAAGTCCTTGCCGCGCGCTTCGCTTTCGGGATCGGTGAACCCGTGCTTGACCCCGGCATAGGCATGGAAGTGCCAGTTGCCGCCGGCGGCATCCATTTCCTTCCAGAAATCGAGCACCTGTTCGCGCGGGACGAGCGGATCGGCATCGCCATGGCACACCAGGATGCGGGCCTTGACCGGCGTTTCCGCCGTAGCGGGGCGCCCGGTGGCGAGAATGCCGTGAAAGCTTGCCGCCAGCACAATCGGTGCGCCTTCGCGGGCGAGTTCGAGCGCGGCCTGGCCGCCCATGCAATAGCCGATCGCCGACAGCGTCAGCCCCGGCGCGGCCGCCGCCAGGGCATCGAGCCCGGCCTTGAGGCGGCCGCGATAGTGATCGACATTTTCACGCAAGGCATTGCCCAGCGGGAACGACGCTTCGAAGCTGGCCACCGGCTCGCCATAGAAATCGGCAACCATGGCAACGAAGCCCTGGTCGGCCAGCATCTGGGCACGCTGGCCCATCGCGGCGTTGAAGTTGGCAATGGTCGGCAGGACGAGGATCGCGCCGCGCGGGGAGCCTTCGGGGCGGGCAAGCCACCCCGTCAGCGCCACGTCGCCATGCGCATAGTCGATGCGTTCAAGGCTCAAGGCTGGTTACTCCGGAAGGAAATCGGGCACCGACAGATAGCGTTCGCCGGTGTCATAGTTGAAGCCGAGCACACGGCTGCCGGCGGGCAGTTCGCGCAGCTTGGCGGCGATGGCGGCCAGCGTCGCGCCCGAGGAAATGCCCACCAGCAGGCCTTCCTCGCGCGCCGAACGGCGGGCCCATTCCTTGGCATCGGCCGGATCGACCTGGATCGCGCCGTCGATCGCCTGGGTGTGCAGGTTGCCCGGAATGAACCCGGCGCCGATGCCCTGGATCGGGTGCGGTGCCGGCTGCCCCCCGGAAATGACCGGCGAAAGCGTCGGTTCCACGGCATAGGCCTTGAAAGCCGGCCAATGCTTCTTGAGTTCCTCGGCGCAGCCGGTGAGGTGGCCGCCCGTGCCCACGCCGGTGATCAGCACGTCGATCGGGCTGCCGGCAAAGTCGGCCAGGATTTCCTGCGCGGTGGTGCGCACGTGCACGGCAACGTTGGCGGGATTGTCGAACTGCTGCGGCATCCACGCACCGGGCGTTTCCGCCACGATTTCGCGGGCGCGTTCGATCGCGCCCTTCATGCCCTTTTCGCGCGGCGTCAGGTCGAACGAGGCGCCATAGGCCAGCATCAAGCGGCGGCGCTCGATCGACATCGATTCGGGCATGACCAGCACGAGCTTGTAGCCCTTGACGGCCGCGACCATGGCGAGGCCAATGCCGGTGTTGCCCGAAGTCGGTTCGACGATGGTGCCGCCGGTCTTGAGACTGCCGTCGGCTTCGGCGGCCTCGATCATGGCCAATGCGATCCTGTCCTTGATCGAGCCACCGGGATTGGTGCGCTCGCTCTTCACCCATACCTCGTGGTCGGGAAACAGGCGGGACAGGCGAACATGCGGCGTGTTGCCGATGGTGGCGAGAATGGAATCCGCTTTCATGTCGCGTGTGCTCCTTGGTGTTGAGCGGGTCAGGATTGGTATTTTGCAGCAAACGTCCGGGCGCGGCGCAATTCGGGAAAGCCGATCGCCCAGGCGAGGGTAACGACTATCGCACCCACCCCGCCAAACACAACCGCGCCAGTTGCGCCGAGCAGGGCGGCGGCCACGCCGGATTGCATGTCGCCCAGTTCGTTGGAGCAGGAAATCGCCAGGCCGGAAATGGCCGAGACGCGCCCGCGCACCGCATCGGGCGTGTGCAACTGCACCAGGGTGGTGCGGATATAGACCGAGACCATGTCCGCCGCGCCAATGCCGATCAGCATGAGCAGCGACAGCCACAAGTCGCGCGACAGGCCAAAGCCGATCGTGGCCACGCCGAACGCGGCCACGGCCAGCAGCATCTTCGCGCCGACTTCGCGCTCTACCGGCCGGCGCGCCAGGAATGCGGCGACGAGCGCGGCGCCCAGGCCCGGCATGGCGCGCATCACGCCCAGGCCATAGGACCCGACCGGCTGGCCATGAAACGTCAGGATGTCACGGGCATAGACCGGCAGCAGCGCGGTTGCGCCGCCCAGCAGCACGGCAAAGAGATCAAGCGTGATGCAGCCCAGCAGGAAGCGATCGTTTGCCACGAAGCGAAAGCCGTCGGCAATCTGGCGGAACGGATGGGCCTGGCGGTTTTCGGCCGGCGGGGGCAACCGGCGGATGCCGAAAGCGCCCACTGCGGCAATCGCCAGCAGCGCCACCGACGCGCCATAAGGCAGGGCGGCAGCCACCGCGAACAGCACGCCGGCAATGGCCGGCCCGCCCATCGAGCCGATCTGCCAGGCCATGGCGTTGATCGCCACTGCGCGCGGCATCAGTTCTGCCGGCACGATATTGGGCGCGATCGAGGACAGCGCAGGGCCGATGAACACGCGGCTGGTGCCATGCGCGGCGGCCATCGCGAACAGCAGCGGCAGCGACAGCACGTGGTAGTAGGTGGCCAAGGTCAGCACCAGCGCGATCAGCGCGTCGAGCACCATGGTCAGCCCGGCGATCACACGGCGATCGAACCGGTCGGCGACCACGCCGGCCACGGGCGTCAGCACGAATTGCGGCAGGAACTGCACCAGCCCCATCAGGCCAAGCTGGAATGCCGCTTCCTTGATGCCCATGCCATATTGGCCGCGCGCCACGTCATAAAGCTGATAGCCCAGCACCACGACCATGCCCGAGGTGGCCACCACGGAAAACAGGCGGGCCACCCAGAACCGCCGGAAATCGGCAATCTGGAACGGGGAGGAGGGGCTGGAAAGCGGCGCCGGGGCAGGGGTGTCGGTCACAGCCCGGTCTGTGGCAGCGGCGTATCGCTTTGCCAAGCCAACAATTGTTTGCGGCGACCGCAGAAATTGCTGCGCTGGCCCAAAGGGCAGGGCAGGCCATCCGGCACGCCGCGTCAGCCTTTGCCGCGCAACCGGGTATTGGGCTGCAATTGCTTGATCATCTTGGTGAAATCATCCTGGCGGATGATCCGCTCGAACTGGAAGCCGGCCCGGCTCTCATCGGCCCAGACCAGAAACGCCTCGATCCGGCCGATCTGCGGCAGGCGGATGGTGACCCGTTCACCCCGGCCAAGTTCAAGCGTGTCGCGCACCATGAAGCCGGTAGTCGAAATGTTGACGATGTTGAGCATCACGTCGCCCAAACGACGGTGCTCCCCGATCACAGGCAGGTGAACGGGGTGGCGGGTAGACCGGCGCAGGTCGGTCACGGAAAGCTGCGCGCCGCCAGACATGGCTTCTCCTACCGGACAGAGCGATTCAAGTCGGCAAGATATATCCAGAATGGCTTAGATTTGGTTAACGGGCGGCGGCGACTTGCCGCCACCCGGCAACGGTAAAGCGTTAAGCCGGCTTGATAATGCCGTGCTTCTTTTTGCCTGACGAAAGGCGACGTTCCGCCAACACTTCGATGACCGCCGTATCATCACGCACCGGCTCGCCGTCCAGGCGCGCGCCGCCACCGGCAATAAGGCGCTTGGCCTCGCCCCGGCTGGCGGCAAAGCCCAGGCCGATCAGCGCCTCGATCACGCCGATCGAGCCGTCACCCACTTCCAGCGTGGGCAGGTCCTGGCCCAGGCCGCCGCCGGCAAAGGTGGCCTGCGCGGTGGCTTGCGCGGCCTCGGCCGCCTCGCGGCCGCGGATCAGCGCGGTCACTTCGTTGGCCAGCACGGCCTTGGCGGCGTTGATCTCGCTGCCTTGCAGGGCTTCGAGGCGGGCGATCTCGTCCAGCGGCACATCGGTGAAGATGCGCAGGAAGCGGCCCACGTCGCGATCGTCGGTATTGCGCCAGAACTGCCAGAAATCGTAGTTCGGCAGCATCTCTTCATTCAGCCAGACCGCGCCGTTGACGGACTTGCCCATCTTCGCGCCGTCGGCCGTGGTCAGCAGCGGAGTGGTCGCGCCATAGACTTCGATGCCGTTCATGCGGCGGGTCAGCTCGATGCCGTTGACGATGTTGCCCCACTGGTCAGACCCGCCGAACTGCAAGCGGCAGCCATGCCGCAGCGCCAGTTCGCGGAAGTCGTAGGCCTGGAGAATCATGTAGTTGAATTCCAGGAACGTCAGCGGCTGCTCGCGGTCCAGGCGCAGCTTCACCGAATCGAAAGTGAGCATGCGGTTGACCGTGAAATGCGGGCCGACGTCGCGCAGCAATTCGATGTAGCCCAGCTTGGACAGCCAGTCGTCGTTGTTGACCATGATCGCGCCGGTCGCGCTGTCGTCGAACGTCAGCAGGCGGTCGAACACCTTGCGGATGCCGGCGATGTTGGCCGCGATGATCTCTTCGGTCAGCATCTGGCGGCTGGTATCCTTCCCGGAAGGATCGCCGATCTTGGTCGTGCCGCCGCCCATCAGGGCGATCGGCTTGTGCCCGGCCTGTTGCAGGCGGCGCAGCAGCATGACCGAGGCGAGGTTGCCGACATGGAGCGATGGCGCCGTGGCGTCATAACCATTATAGGCCACCACGATTTCCTTGGCCGCCAGGGCATCCAGGCCCTGGGCGTCGGTCAACTGGTGGATATGGCCCCGCTCGGACAGCAGGCGCAGCAGGTCGGACTTGTATTCGGTCATGGTTGCCTCGATGTGGAGCGGGGCGCCTAACACGAAAGGACGTGTGTTGGAACCGGCGCTGCTTGTTGCCCATCCTGATCATGCCGCGCTTGCGGTGCGCCAGGTTTCGGCGCGGATCATCACCCTGGACGACCACTGGCTGTGCCTGCGCTGGCGGGTGGAGGGCACCTCGGCGCTGGTGGTGCCGCCGTTCTCGGGCCGGGCGCGCACCGACGGCCTGTGGCAATCGACCTGTTTCGAGCTGTTCCTGGCCGAAGACGATCCGGCCGCAGGCGGCGCCTATGCCGAATTCAACTTCGCCCCGTCGGAGCGCTGGGCCGCTTACGATTTCGATGGCTATCGCGCCGGCATGGCGCCGCGCCCGATCCCGCGCGAGCCGGTGCTGACTCCGCGGCGCGGGCAGGACGTGCTGATCTTCGATGCCGCGCTGCCCGTGGCCGGCCTGCCGCCACGGCCCTGGCGCCTGGGGCTTTCGGCCGTGCTGGAAGAGGCGGACGGCGTGAAATCCTATTGGGCGCTGGCCCATCCGCGCGGCAAGCCCGATTTCCACCACGCGGCTTGCTTCGCCGCGCGGGTTGAGGCACCGCAGCAGCCATGAAGACCGGACTTGATCGCCTGCTTGCCGAACCCGCCCTGCGCGCGCCCCTGGCCGGCCGCCGCGTCGCCCTGGTGGCCCATCCCGCTTCGCTGACCGACACGCTGGTCCATGCGCTTGATGCGCTGGCCGCCTGCGCCGACGTGAACCTGACTGCCGCGTTCGGCCCGCAGCACGGGCTCAAGGGGGACAAGCAGGACAACATGGTCGAATCGCCCGACTATCGCGATCCCGCGCTCGGCATCCCGGTGTTCAGCCTCTATGGCGAAGTGCGCCGGCCGACCCCGGCGATGATCGATACGGCCGATGTCTTCCTGTTCGATCTTCAGGACCTGGGTTGCCGGATCTACACGTTCGTCACCACGCTGCTCTACCTGCTGGAGGCCTGCAACGGCACCGGCAAGGCGGTGTGGGTGCTCGATCGGCCCAATCCCGCCGGTCGGCCGGTGGAAGGCACGCGACTGGTGCCCGGATGGGAGAGCTTTGTCGGCGCCGGGCCGATGCCGATGCGCCACGGCATGACACTGGGCGAAATGGGCCGCTGGTTCATCGCGCATTACCATCTCGACGTGGACTATCGCGTCGTCACGATGGATGGCTGGCAGCCCGAGGCGGCGCCGGGGTTCGGCTGGCCGCAGGACCGCATCTGGATCAACCCCAGCCCCAATGCCGCCAGCCTGGCCATGGCCCGCGCCTATGCCGGCACGGTCATGCTCGAAGGCACGACGCTTTCCGAAGGGCGCGGCACCACGCGCCCGCTCGAAGTGCTGTTCGGCGCGCCGGACCTTGATGCACTGGCGGTGCGCGCCGAAATGGAGCGCCTGGCGCCGCACTGGCTGGCCGGCACGGCCATTCGCGAATGCTGGTTCGAGCCGACGTTTCACAAGCACGTCGGCCGCCTGTGCCACGGGCTTATGCTCCATCCCGAAGGGGCGTTCTACGATCACCTGGCGTTCCGGCCTTGGCGGCTCCAGGCTCTGGCGTTCAAGGCGATCCGCAATCTGCATCCCGACTATCCGCTGTGGCGCGATTTTCCCTACGAATACGTGCTCGACAAGCTGGCCATCGACGTGATCAACGGCGGCCCGGCCTTGCGTGCATGGGTGGATGACCATGCGGCGCAGGCTGGCGATCTCGAGGCTCTGGCCGCGCCCGACGAGGCAGGCTGGATCGAGGAGCGGCGCTCCTTCCTGCTCTATTGACGCAGAAAAGGGAGGGGCGCGAACCCCTCCCTTTTCGTCTCCGTGGATGGCGGCGTGCAATCAGAAGCGCGTGCCGACCTGCACCGACACGTGGCGGCGCTGCACGTTGGCGCCGTAAAGCTTGCCGAGATCGGCGTAGTTGAGCGAGAACCCGGCATAGGCCCGCTGGCTGAACTGATAGTTCAGGCCCAGTTCGCCGCCCACGCCATCAAGGTTGGTGCTGCGTTCCAGGCTGCCTTGCGTTTCCTTGATGCGGAAGCGGTCATAACCCAGCTTGAAATAGCCTTCGACCTTGTCGCCAAGGGCGACGCCGACGCGACCGCCGGCCAGGATGTTGCCGTCGGAACCGATGCAATAGGAATCAACGCAATCCTTGGCGCGGGCATAGTCATAGTTGATGAACGGGCCGACGGTGACCTTGCGGCTCACGGGAATGTCGTAACCCAGTTCGGCGCCGATCGACGCGGAATTGCCGAACTTGTAGACTTCGCCATCGCCCAAGCCGCTGACGGTCGGGGTTTCATAGCCGACACGCAGTTCGGCGCGCAGGCCCGAAAAGGTGGCATCCTTGGCAAAGGCAGGCTGGGCGGCAACAAGAGCAGCCAGCAGAACGATTTTCTTCATGTTATCCCCTGTTCGGCCGGATGCCGTCGGTTCGCGGCATGCGGCATGCGCGCCGCCGTGACGAACGGCGCGACGCGCGGCAACTGCGCCAGGTTGCCGCGCTGCACAAGAGGCATTATTGCAGAATGCTTCCAAATCGGACGAAGATTATCCAGCAATATTAGCTGTGTTGTACTCGCCTCCGTAACACTGGTGCATCTGCTTCATGCTGGCGTCGATGCCGTTTGCCCCGGCGCTGGCGGTTGGCCGGCATAATGGTGCGCGCGCTGGTCCACTTGCGCCCAGGCGGGGGCATCGTCGGTCCAGATCACCGTGTCGGGCTCAAGCCCGTGGCCGGAATCAAGGAAGCCCAGGCGGACCGTGCGCAAGTGCATACGGCCCGAGGATTGTGCCATCACCCCGGTGCCGCAGGCCGGGCAGAAGAACTGCGTGAGCGTGTTGCCCGAAGGCGCGACATAGGCAAACGAGCCCAGCGCCCCGGCAACGTCCACTGCCTCGACCGGGAACACCGCGTTGTTGGTCGGTCCGCCGGCCGCGGCCTGCTGGCATTGGCGGCACCAGCACTGGCGCACGGCCACCGGCTCGCTGGCAGAAATGGTGGCAGTCACCGCTCCGCAGGCGCAACGTCCGGTAAAGCTCATGGGTGTTCTCCGATCGGGTATTGTTAGGTTGGCAAACAATTGTTAGGCTGCCGGGGCAAAGCCGGGAAGCAACCCGGGAGAGGATATCAGGCTCCATGCTCAAGCTCTACAGTTTCGGTCCCGCCGCCAATTCCATGAAGCCCTTGCTGACTCTGTTTGAAAAAGGCCTGGCGTTCGAGGCCAACCGCCTCGATCCGGCCCGGTTCGAGCACCATGCCGACTGGTTCAAGGCGATCAACCCGCGCGGGCAGGTGCCGGCGCTGGTGGACGGCGACAAGGTCATCACCGAAAGCACGGTGATCTGCGAATACCTGGAAGACGAATATCCCACGGCCGTCTCGCTGCGGCCGGCCGACAGTTTTGGCCGCGCGCAGATGCGGGTGTGGACCAAGTGGGTGGACGAATACTTCTGCTGGTGCGTCTCCACCATCGGCTGGCATCGCTATGTCGGCAAGATGGTGCAGGGCCTTTCGGATGCGGAATTCGAAGAGAAGGTGAAGGCCATCCCCGTGGTGGAGCAGCAGGTCAAATGGCGGCGCGCACGCGAAGGTTTTCCGCAGGACATGCTGGACGAGGAAATGCGCAAGATCGCCTTTTCCGTGCGCCGGCTGGATGATCACTTGCGCGATCACGAATGGCTGGTGCCGGGGCAATATACCCTGGCCGATATCTGCAACTTCGCCATCGCCAATGGCATGCAGTTCGGCTTTGCCGAGCTGGTCAACCGGCAGGACACGCCGCATCTGGTCCGCTGGATCGAACAAATCGCCCAGCGCCCGGCGGTGAAAACCATGTTCGATCGCGTGGAGCTGGAAAAACTCGGCCCCCGCGATTGATCGACCGGCTTTTTTCGCGCTCCGGCGAAGGGTAGGGCGCAATCGAAGGGTTTTGTCATTGCCGCCCTTGGTATAGGGCGGCGCTGGCAGGGTGATCCGGGGCGCGCGCGCAGCGTCTTGGTCTCCTGCGGTGACGGAGCCTTGATGCAAGACGTGCTGCTTGCGGAGGAGGGTGGGCGCTATGGCGCTGACCCCCGCCGCCGTTCCCTGTCGTTCGTGCTGGCTCTGGCCATGTCGCTGCTTTTGCTGGCGGCGCTCCTGTCCGTTGGCCTCTATGAGCCGCCCGCCAAGCACGAGGGCGGCACGCTGACGGCGGTCAATCTCTCGGCCGCCGCCGGGGAAAAGAGCGATAATCCGGCGCCCAAGCAGCAGAAGGCCGCGCAGCAGGCAGCCCGCGCCACGGCCACGGCGCCCGCTGCCGCCAAGCCGCCGCGCGTGGTGGTGCCGACAGACAACAAGGTGGTCTGGCCCGAAGGCTTCATCCCGATGAGCCGGTCCGATTTTGCCGCGGCCGACATTTCCAAGATCAAGGGCCAGTCCGGCACCGGCAGCGGCGCGCAACAGGCTTCGGCCGGGGGCGGCGGTGGCGGCGTCGGTGGAACCGCGCCCGATGGCTCGCGCCTCTACAATGCCGAATGGTATCGCGAACCGCGCGATGCGGAAATCAATGGCTACATGCGCCCCGGGCAAAGCTCGGGCCGCTGGGCCACGATCGCCTGCCGCACGGTGGCCAATTACCACGTGGAGGATTGCCAGGAACTCGACGAGAGCCCGCGCGGATCAGGCATGGCCCGTGTGCTGCGGCAGGCCGCGTGGCAGTTCCTGGTGCGCCCGCCCCGCATCAATGGCACACCCCAGCTCGGCACCTGGGTGCGCATCCGCTTCGATTTCATCCGGGGCAAGCGCGATGACGATGCCGGCGGCAGCGGCGCCGGACCCAACGACAACGGTTGAGAGCTACCTAGTCGAGAATAACGACGTTCTTGTCGTCGCTCACTTCCGCTTCAGGCTTGACGTTTGCCAGCGCTGACATGGCCTGATCTGGCGTAGGAAGACTAGCATAGGGCGGATAAATCGCCGTCTTGTCAAACACGGACAAAGTCACATCGAACATGGCAGGTTGCTTGAAAATCTGCGCCAAGACGCTGGGACCTGCTTCTATTATCACCCCGGCATCGCCCAACGCGATGATATAGCGCTGTTTGTCTTCAGGAAGTCGATAGAGCCCGCGCTCCACTCTCGATGCCGGATCGCGACATAACAAGCTGAGGCGCGGGTCTGGACCTATGGGCAATTTGCCTTTTGGCGGTTCTGTCTGGTTGCGCGTTGCGGCGAGAAGTGCGCCTGTCAAAATGGCGTGGCGATCCCATGGCGCTGCCCGCTCGGCTTGCGGCAGTGATAGCGCGTCGGAGCAAGGCGCAATCGGCACAGCAGCCGGCAAAGCCTTTGCTGGCGCGGGCACGCGCAGCGCGGCGGCAGCGGCAGCCAGTTGCGCATCGAGCGCCGCAGGGTCCAGCTTGCGCGAACTCATCCGCATGGTGACCAGCCACGCGCCGGCCGGAATGACCACGGCGCCGGTCGCCAGCAGGGCGCCACCTTGCGCGCCTTGCACCACGCGCATCGCGCTTGCGCTGGCATGGCCGGTGGGTGTGAACACGGTCAAGCGCGGCGTTCCGGCCGGCGTGCCGCCCAGGCGCTGCACGGTCATGCCCATCACCTGGCTCAGGCGGTCTGCCCAAAGCGGCGCCTGCGGCCAGCCCGCGCGGAAGACATAGATGGTCAGCGTGGTGCCGGTCTCGTTGTCATTGTATCCGATCGAGACATCGGCCAGGCCATGCTCGCTTTGCGAGACCGACGTGCGGGTGAATGTCCCGATCGCTGGCGGCAGCACCACGCCGGTCGGCGGGTGGGTCCAGGCAGCGGCCGTATCCACCACGATCGGCCCGGCAACGTTGGCGGGCTTGGTCGTCTCCCCTCGGGCGTTCTGCGCGTGGGCGGGAGTCCCGCCCATGGCCAGCCCGAACGCCGTGAGTGCGAGTGTGGCCGATCGAGCCTTGGTCATCCTGGTCCTGCCCCCTGTACCGCGTGATCGCGGTGCATCGCAGAGCCTGACCGGTTTGCCGGTTGGACGCAAGATTTCGTCAGAATTCCGACCAGTCCTCCATGCTGCCACCGCCGCCGCCAGCCACCTTGCGCGGCGCGGCTACGGCAACCGGAGCGGGCAGGGCGCGCGGCGTCGGGGCGGGCACAGCCACTGGTGCGGGCTGCGGCGCCGCCGCAACGGCAACGGGCATCGCGGCCACCACTGCCGGGCGCGGCGCCGGGCTGCTGCCACCCGCGCGGAAGCGGGCGACCAGGTTGCCCAGGGCATCCGCCTCGCTGGCCAGAGTGCGCGCGGCGGCGGTGCTCTGTTCCACCATGGCGGCGTTCTGCTGGGTCATGCGATCGAGCGAGCCGACCGTTTCGTAGACTTTCTTGACGCTGTCCGATTGATCGGCGGTCGCTTCGGCAATGCTGGCGACCAGGCTGCGGACGTTGCCGATGCGGGTGATGATCGCCTCCAGCGCTTCGCCGGTGCGCGTCACCAGTTGCACCCCGGCCTGGACTTGGCCCGTGCTCTGGCCGATCAGCGCCTTGATGTCGTTGGCCGCGTCGGCAGAGCGCCGGGCGAGGGCGCGCACTTCGGTGGCGACCACGGCAAAGCCCTTGCCGGCCTCGCCTGCGCGCGCGGCTTCCACCCCGGCGTTCAGCGCGAGCAGGTTGGTCTGGAACGCGATGCCTTCGATCAGGTCGATGATCTGGTTGATCGTCTGCGAAGACTTGGCGATCCCGTCCATCGCGGCCACCGCCTCGGTCACCACCTGGCCCCCGTCGCTGGCGGCGCGGGCGGTTTCCTCGATGGTCTGGCGCACGGCGTCGGCCTTGCTCGCGCTGTCGGTCACCATCGCGGTCACGTTGCGCATCGCGCTGGCGGCAGATTCCAGTTGTGCCGCCTGGGCCTCGGTGCGGTGGGCCAGGTCGTCGGAGGCGGCACGGATTTCGGTCGATCCCGTGCGGACGTTGTCGGCCGCGCCCGTCACCGCGCCGATCACTTTGCCCAGTTCGGCCGCCATCGTGTTGAAATCGTCGCGCAACTGGGCAAATGGCCCTTCCAGCCCGCCTTCGATCCGCGCGGCCAGGTTGCCGCTCTTGAGATCGGCCAGTGCCACGCCCAGGGTGCGCACGATCAGGTCCACTTGCGCCGCCTTGGCCGTGTCGGCAGCGGCCAACTGGTCGCGCAGCGCGTCGAACGCGCGCGCCAGGTCGCCCAGTTCGTCGGCGCTGTCAGTGGCATCCACCCGCGCACCACGGTCGCCGGCACCAAGCCGGGTCAACGCCTCGGTGACTTGCGCCACCGGGCGGGCCACCAGGCGTTCGAGCAGGCGATAGCTCCAGGCCAGCACCACGATCAATCCGGCCAGCGCGACCAGCCCGGTCGCCAGCGAAAACCAATAGGCCTGATTGGCCGCAGCCGTGGCTTCGGTGATATGGCCGCGTTGATATTCGATCAGCTTGTCCAGCGCCGTGTCGATGGCCTGGGCTCGCTCCTCGTTCTGCTGGATCAGGGCTTGCGCCTCGGCTTCGCGCCCTTGGCCAGACAGCGTTTCCACCTGGTCGGCCATTGTAGCATAGCCGCTCCAGCCCTTGGCAAAGGCGTCGACAAAGCCGGCTTCATTGGCGTCGAGATCCGTGCCTTTGAGGCCGGCCAGGCCCTTTTCGATTTCTGCCCGGTTCTCGGCGATGCGGCCCTTGTGGCGTTGCATGGCGGTGGTTGTGCCCGGCATGGTCAGCGCCCGCAGGTCGGCGTCGATCTGGGCAACGGCCGTGTCCATACCGTTGGCGAGCAGCGCCTGCGGCACATGGTCGCCAGTGATTTCCGCGTCTTCCCCGCTGATCTGGTACAACCCGGCACTGATCATCGCCAGAGCAGCCATGATCATCACGGCGATGATCGTGAACAGCCGCGACAGCTTGCGGCGGATCGGCGCGTTCCTGAAGTATTCCATTCGCACTCACCTGGCCAGCCAACGCCGCGCAGGCGCCGGTTCTCAACCAGCGTGATTGCCACAAGGCGCTTAGGCCCGGTTCAATGGCTGCCTAAGCGAAATCGCCTATGCCCCTTTGGGCGGGATCAGGCGTCGATCAGGTCGCGGTCCAGGTCACCGGCGCGGTTCTGGATGAACATGAAGCGGTGTTCCGGATTGCGGCCCATCAGGCGATCGACCAGGTCCTTTACCGCCGCGCGACCTTCGTATTCGGGCGGCAGGGTGATGCGCAGCAGGCTGCGGCTGGCCGGGGCCATGGTTGTTTCGCGGAGCTGGCCTGGGTTCATTTCGCCCAGGCCCTTGAAGCGGCCCACTTCCACTTTCTTGCCCTTGAACTTGGTGCGTTCCAGTTCGGCGCGGTGCGCATCGTCGCGCGCATAGGCCGAAACCGTGCCTGCCGTCAGGCGATAGAGCGGCGGCTGGGCCAGGTAGAGATGCCCGCGCTTCACGATTTCGGGCATTTCCTGGAAGAAATAGGTCATCAGCAGGGTGGCGATGTGCGCACCGTCGACGTCGGCATCGGTCATGATGATCACGCGGTCATAGCGCAGCGCATCGGGGTTGCAGTCCTTGCGCGTGCCGCAGCCCAGCGCCAGATTCAGGTCCGCGATTTCCTGGTTGGCGCGGATCTTGTCGGCCGTGGCGCTGGCCACGTTGAGGATCTTGCCGCGAATGGGCAGGATCGCCTGGGTCTTGCGGTCGCGCGCCTGCTTGGCGCTGCCGCCGGCCGAATCGCCTTCCACGATGAACAGTTCGGTCTCGCCGCTGCCTTCGCCCGAACAATCGGTCAGCTTGCCCGGCAGGCGCAGCTTGCGGGCATTGGTGGCGGTCTTGCGCTTCACTTCGCGCTCGGCCTTGCGGCGCAGGCGCTCGTCCATCCGCTCCATCACCGCGCCCAGCAGCGCGCGACCCCGGTCCATGTTGTCGGTGAGGAAGTGATCGAAATGGTCGCGCACTGCCGCTTCGACCATGCGTGCCGCTTCGGGCGAGGTGAGGCGGTCCTTGGTCTGGCTCTGGAACTGGGGATCACGGATGAACACCGAGAGCATGATCTCGCTGCCGGTGATCATGTCCTCGGGGGTGATGTGCTTGGCCTTCTTCTGGCCGACCAGATCGCCAAAGGCGCGGATGCCCCGCGTGAGCGCCGCGCGCAGCCCCTGTTCATGGGTGCCGCCATCGGGTGTGGGAATGGTGTTGCAATACCAGGAATAGGCGCCGTCGGACCACAGCGGCCAGGCGATCGCCCATTCGACGCGGCCCATTTCCTCGCCACCCGGACCAAGCGGAAAATCCTGCCGCCCGGCAAAGGGCGCGGTCGTGACGCATTCGCGGCCCTTGACCTGCTCGGCCAGGTGATCGGCGAGGCCGCCGGGAAACTGGAACACCGCCTCGGCCGGGGTATCGTCGGCAATCAGCGCGGGATCGCATTTCCAGCGGATTTCCACCCCGGCAAAGAGATAGGCCTTGGACCGCACCAGGCGGAACAGGCGCGCCGGCTTGAATTTGGCATCGGCGCCAAAGATCGTGGCATCGGGAATGAACGTGACGGCCGTGCCGCGCCGGTTGGGCGCATTGCCCACGCGCGCGAGCGGGCCAGTGGCGATGCCGCAGGAAAACTCCTGCGCGTAAAGCTCCTTGTTGCGGGCCACTTCCACGCGCGTGAGCGTGGACAGCGCATTGACAACCGAGATCCCCACGCCGTGCAACCCGCCGGAGGTGGCATAGGCCTTGCCCGAGAACTTGCCGCCCGAATGGAGCGTGGTGAGGATCACTTCGAGCGCGGACTTCCCCGGATACTTCGGGTGCTCATCCACCGGGATGCCGCGCCCGTTGTCGGTGATCGTCACTTTGCCCGGCGCACCCTCGGCGGCTTCCAGCAAGACCTCGATGCGGTTGGCGTGGCCGGCCACGGCCTCGTCCATCGCGTTGTCGAGCACTTCGGCGACGAGGTGGTGCAGCGCGCGCTCGTCCGTCCCGCCGATATACATGCCGGGGCGGCGGCGCACCGGTTCGAGCCCCTCCAGCACTTCGATGGCCGAGCCATCATAGCTTTCTTGGGGGCTGCCCTGCGGCAGCTTGTCGAACAGGGAGCCGGAATCGTCTGTCGCCATGAGAACGGCTATAGAACACGCGCGAATTGCCGCGCAAGCCGTCGCCGCTCCCTTATCCGGCGGATTCCGTCAATTCCCGAACTTTTCGGGCGCCCGCGACACGGTGATGACCGTGCCACCCGAAACCTCGCGCACTTCCAGCGCGCGCTCGGCCACGCCATTGGCGTTGAAGCGGAACACGCCATCGGTGCCGATGAAGCCGTCGCGATCATAGAGGCGGGTGGTGGGGAACAGCGTGCCCGGCTTCCACCCCCGCGCGATGTTGAGCGTCAGCAGCACCGAGTCATAGCCCAGCGTGGCAATGCGCGCCGGGGCAGAGCCAAAGCGCTGGCGATAGGATTGCTCGAAGCGCGGCAGGCGATCGTCGGAAATCGCGGCGAACCAGGCGCCCTTCATCGCCGGGCTGCGCGCCAGCGCCGGGTCGCCTTTCCACAGCTCGGTGCCGAGCAGGCGGGTGCCCTTGGCAAAGGGCGCGGCCTGGAGTGCGATGCGCGCGCCATCGCCGATCAGCAGGGCATCGATCGGCCCCTTCGCCTTGACCCGGCGCACCGCGCTGGCGGCCGAAGTGTTGCCGCGGTCATAGGTCTCGATCGCGGTCAGGTGGATGCCCTGGGCGCGCGTGGCGTCGGCCAGCGCTGCGCTCACTCGCTGGCCATAGGTGCCGGTGGGCACGATCGCGCCGATCGTCTTCACGCCCTGCGCGCGGGCATAGCCGATCACGCGGGCGATCGATTGGCTGGGCACCTGGCCCAGCACGAAGACATCGCGATCGGCCACGGCGCTGTCGTTGGAATAGGTGATCATCGGCACTTTGGCTGGCCGCGCCACACCGGCCACCACGCTGACGTCGTCTGCGGTCAGCGGGCCAAGGATCAGGCGATTGCCGTCGAGCACGGCCTTGCTCGCCGCCGCCGCCGCGCCGCTGCCGGTGTCATAGGTGGTGATGCGCAGCGATTGCGCGTTGGTGTCGAGCAGCGCCATCGTCGTGGCGTTGGCGATCGCCTGGCCCACGGCGGCATTGGGCCCGGTCAGCGGCACCAGCAGGGCCACGCGATGGCGGCCGGCGTCGCTGGGCAGCACGTTTTCCTGCGGCGCGGTTTCGCGGGGCGGGGGCGGGGCGCCCTGCGTGCCGGGCTTGGGAATGACCGAGCACCCGGCCAGCAGCACCGCCGGCAGCGAAAGGGTCAGCCACTGGCCCACACGGCGACGGCTCCATCCGGCCGGCGCGTTCGTTGCGCCCGAATTGCCGTTGTTGCCGCTCTTGCCCATCATCATCTGCTTGCCGCTCCCGTAAGGCCGGTCCATGGAAAAGGAATGGAAACACCACCCCTTGCGCCCGGGCTCTATATCGTGGCCACGCCCATCGGCAATCTTGGCGATATCACCGCCCGCGCTGCCGACATCCTTGCCCGGTGTGACGTCATAGCCTGCGAAGATACCCGCGTCACGGGCAAGTTGCTCAATCATCTGGGAATCCGCAAGGCGATGCGCCGGTATGACGATCACGCTTCGGCCGAAATGCGCGAGCGGATTCTCGGTGAAATGGCCGAAAAGTCGGTCGTGCTGGTGTCGGACGCGGGGACGCCGCTGATTTCCGATCCAGGCTATCGCCTGGTGCGCGAGGCGCGCGAGCGGGGCCTTTCGGTTACCAGCCTGCCGGGGCCGAGCGCAATGATCGTGGCGCTGACCCTGGCCGGGCTGCCCACCGACCGCTTCCTGTTCGCCGGATTCCTGCCCTCCAAGGATAAGGCGCGCGGCGATGCGCTGGCAGGGCTTGCCGCGATTCCCGCCACGCTGGTGTTCTACGAGACCGGCCCGCGTCTCGTCGCCTCGCTCGAAGCGATGGCGCAGCACCTGCCGGGCCGCGAACTGGCCGTGGCGCGCGAGCTGACCAAGCTGCACGAGGAATGCCGGCGCGGCACGCCCGAGGAATTGATCGCGCATTACACGGCTCATCCGCCCAAGGGCGAGATCGTGCTGCTGGCCGGCCCGCCGCCCGAACCAGCCGCGCCGGAAGCCGACGATATCGACGCGCTGCTGCGCGCCGCGCTGGCCCATGCCTCGCCCTCGCAGGCGGCGGGGCAGGTGGCCAAGGCGCACGGGCTCGATCGCAAGGCGCTCTATGCCCGCGCCATGGCCCTGAAATCCCAGGCATGAACCGGGCGCGGGCCGAAGCGCAGGGCCGGCGCGGCGAATGGCTTGCCGGGCTGTACCTGCGGCTGACCGGCTGGCGCGTGCTGGCCCGGCGGGTGAAGATCGGCGTGGGCGAGGTGGACCTGGTCGTGCGGCGCGGGCGCACCGTGGCTTTCGTGGAGGTGAAATGGCGGGCCAGCGCGGCCGCGCTCGATACCGCGATCGATGCCCGCCGCCTCTCTCGCGTCGCCCGCGCGGCGCAGGCCTTGGCGCCGCGCTATGCGGGGCCGGACGATGATGTGCGGATCGATGTCATCCTGATTACGCCGGCGCACTGGCCCCGCCGCATCGTCAACGCCTGGCAGGCCTAGGCATGCACCAAGCCGCGCACGTCCATCAGCACCACGGCGCAGGCGACAAGGCACAGAAACGGGGTAACGAGCCGGGCGGCGAGCATCGATGATATTTCCTGCTGGGGTTGCACCTCGTTTTTGGTCGCGCTGCTGCCAATTCACCTTTAAGTGAGCCACCCGCAAGACCACGGATATCATTCGGAGCACTGCCTTGACCCTGCGCGTTGCGGTCCAGATGGACCCTCTCCATTCGATCAAGATCGGTGGCGATTCGACCTTTGCCCTGATGCTTTCGGCGCAGGCGCGCGGGCATGAGCTGTGGTATTACCACGTCACCAGCCTGGCCTGGGAAGCTGGCCGCGTCACGGCCGAGGCGGCGCCGGTCACCGTGCAGCATGTGCAGGGCGATCACTACAAACTCGGCGAAACGCGCAAGATCGACCTGGGCCACGATATCGACGTGGTGTTGATGCGCCAGGATCCCCCGTTCGACCTGGGCTATATCACCGCCACGCACCTGCTCGAGCGACTGGAGGGCGAGACCCTGGTGGTCAACGATCCGCGTTCGGTGCGCAACGCCCCTGAAAAGGTATATGTGCTCGACTATGCGCGGTTCATGCCGCCCACGCTGATCACCCGCTCGGCGCACGACGTGCGCGCGTTCCAGCACAAGCACGGCAACCGCGCCGTGGTGGTCAAGCCGCTGCATGGCAACGGCGGCAAGGCGGTGTTCAAGATCGAGGCGGACGGCGGCAACCTTTCCGCGCTGGCCGAACTGTTCGGCCAAGTCTGGCCCGAACCGTTCATGGTGCAGCCGTTCCTTCCCGAAGTGGCCGAGGGCGACAAGCGCATCGTGCTGGTCGACGGGGAAGTGGCCGGCGCGATCAACCGCAAGCCGGGCGAGGGCGAGTTCCGCTCCAACCTTGCCGTCGGCGGCTATGCCGAAGCGGCCACGCTGACGGCGCGCGAGCAGGAAATCTGCGAAGCGCTGGGGCCGGAACTGAAGAAGCGCGGCCTGATCTTCGTGGGCATCGACGTGATCGGCGGGCAGTGGCTGACCGAGATCAACGTCACGTCACCCACCGGAATCGTCGCCATCGACAAGTTCAACGGCACGGACACCGGCGGCATGATCTGGGACGCGATCGCGCGGCGGATCTGACCAGCACGCGGGGCACTTTTCCGCCCCGCGCGTTGTCCTGACCATGAACGACTGGATTTTGCAGCTTATTGCCGACGGCGGCTATTGGGGAATCGCGTTCCTGATGGCGCTGGAAAACATCTTCCCGCCGATCCCGTCCGAAGTGATCATGGGCATGGGCGGCATCGCCGTGGCGCAGGGGCGCATGGAGGTGGTGCCCTTGATGGTGTTCGGCACGGTCGGCTCCACCTTGGGCAATTATGCCTGGTTCCTGCTGGGCCGCTCGCTGGGCTATCGGCGCTTGAAGCCGTTCGTTGCGCGCTATGGCCGCGTGCTGACGCTCGATTGGCCAGCCATGCGCCGCCTCGTCGCGTTCTTCCGCCGCCACGGGCAGTGGGTGGTCTTCGCCATGCGCTTTTCGCCGGCCATGCGCACGATGATCTCGCTGCCGGCCGGGCTGGCGGCGATGGGCCATGTGCGGTTCCTGGCCTTCACGTTCGCCGGCGCAGCGATCTGGAACGCGCTGCTGGTCTGGGCTGGCTGGCACCTGGGGCAGCATTACGAAAAGGTGGCCGCCTATACAGGCCCCGCCTCGCTGGCGCTCACGGCCGTGCTGGTCGGCGCTTACCTGTGGCGGGTGATCACCTGGAAACCGCGGGAAAAGGTCGAACTGGACCCCGGATCAAGTCCGGGGTGACGAATAATACGCAACGTCACCCCGGACTTGATCCGGGGTCCAGCTTCTTCAACCCCACAAAAAAGGCCGCATCTTCCGATGCGACCTTTTCCGTTTTTACTGCCCGCCGCCTTGGGCCAGCCATTCCTCAAGATACTTGATGGAATAGCCGCCATCGAGCACCGTCGGGTCTTCCAGCAGGCGCTGGTGCAGCGGGATCGAGGTCTTGACCCCGTCGATCACCATTTCGGCCAGCGCGCGCTTGAGCCGCATGATGCAGCCCTCGCGGGTGCGGCCATAGACGATCAGCTTCGCGATCATCGAATCGTAATAGGGCGGAATCTTGTAGCCGGCATAGAGCCCGCTATCGACGCGCACGTGCATGCCGCCCGCCGCGTGATAGCTCTTCACCAGGCCCGGCGAGGGCGCAAACGTGAAGGGATCTTCGGCGTTGATGCGGCACTCGATGGCGTGGCCCTTGAACTCGATCTCGTCCTGCGTCACCGACAGCGGCTTGCCATCGGCGATGCGGATCTGTTCGCGCACCAGGTCCACCCCGGTGATCGCTTCGGTCACCGGGTGTTCCACCTGAAGGCGGGTGTTCATTTCGATGAAATAGAACTCGCCGTTTTCCCACAAGAACTCGATCGTGCCCGCGCCGCGATAGCCCATGTCGGCCATGGCCTTGGCCACGATTCCGCCCATGCGCGCGCGTTCGTCGGCCGAGATGACCGGCGAGGGCGCTTCTTCCAGCACTTTCTGGTGGCGCCGCTGCAACGAGCAGTCACGCTCGCCCAGGTGGATTGCCTGGCCGTTGCCGTCGCCAAAGATCTGGAATTCGATGTGGCGCGGGTTGCCCAGGTACTTTTCCAGGTAGACGGTGGCATCGCCGAACGCGGCCTTGGCTTCCGAGCCGGCCTGCTGCATCAGCGTTTCCAGGTCATCCGGGCTGTTGCACACTTTCATGCCGCGCCCGCCGCCGCCCGAGGCAGCCTTGATGATCACCGGGTAGCCAATTTCGTCGGCAATCTTCCGGGCTTCTTCCACATCGGAAATCGCACCGTCCGAACCGGGGACCAGCGGCAGGCCGAGCGCGCCGGCGGTGCGCTTGGCTTCCACCTTGTCGCCCATCGTGCGGATGTGCTCGGGCTTGGGGCCGATCCAGGTGATGCCATGGGCTTCGACGATTTCGGCAAAGCGGGCGTTTTCCGAAAGGAAGCCATAGCCCGGGTGGATCGCGTCGGCCTGGGTGATCTCTGCCGCCGAGATGATCGCGGCGATGTTGAGATAGCTGTCCTTGGCGGCCGGCGGGCCGATGCACACCGCATGGTCGGCCAGGCGCACGTGCATGGCATCGGCGTCGGCGGTGGAATGCACCGCCACGGTCTCGATCCCCATTTCGTGCGCGGCGCGATGGATGCGCAGCGCGATTTCGCCGCGATTGGCGATCAGCAGGCGCTTGATGGCCATCCCAGCGCGTCCTTAGCCGATTACCACGAGCGGCTGGTCGAATTCGACCGGCTGCCCGTTGTCGACCAGAATCTGCTTGACGGTGCCCGAAGCCGTGGCAGTGATCGGGTTCATCACCTTCATCGCTTCCACGATCAGCAGCGTGTCACCGGCCTTCACCGCCTGGCCAACCGTGATGAACGCGGCGGCACCCGGTTCGGGCGAGAGATAGCAGGTGCCGACCATCGGCGACTTGACCGCACCGGCCAGATCGGCGGCGGGGGCAGCGTCGGCCGCAGGAGCAGCTACGGCGGCAACCGGGGCTGCCACGGGTGCGGGCGCTGCGACCATCTGCGCCAGGGGGGCGGCGGTCAGCGTGCGCGCGACGCGGATCTTGCGCGAACCGTCTTCCACTTCGATTTCGGAAAGCCCGGTGTCGGCCAGCAGTTCGGCCAGTTCGCGCACCAGCGCGCTGTCGATTGCCATGGTTGCGGCGGTCTTGTCGCCGGTGTCGTGGCCCATTGTTAACCTCACAGGTGGGAAAGTCTGGCGCAGCGCCATGCCCGCATGGCGCCGTGCTGGCAAGGGGAAACGCGAGCGCAAACGCCCGTCCTTGGGGGAAAACGGCGCTCGCGGTGCCTTAGAGATGCAAAACCGCGTCCAGCGCCACGATATAGCTGGCCGGGCCAAATCCCGCGACTGTGGCCTTGGCCGCCATGCCGACATAGCTCTTGTGGCGGAATTCCTCGCGCTTGTGCGGGTTGGACAGATGCACTTCGATCACCGGGGTCTTGATGCCCTTGATCGCATCGTGCAGCGCCACGCTGGTGTGGGTATAGGCGCCGGCATTGAGCAGCACCGCCTTGGCCCCCACCGCCTGCGCTTCATGCAGCCAGTCCACCAGATGGCCTTCGTGATTCGACTGGCGCACGTCCACGCTCAGCCCCAGCTCCTGCGCGCGGTCTTCCAGGCGGCCGGCAATGTCGTCCAGCGTGTCGTGCCCATAGATCTCGGGTTCGCGCATGCCCAGCAGGTTGAGATTGGGCCCGTTGAGCACGAAGACGACAGGGGCGGCAGTATCGGTCATGATCGGGTACATCTCCAGCCGGAAAGCGTGGCCGGTTGATAGCGCGCGCGGTGCCGCACGCAAGCGGCGCGTGCCGCGTTTCGTCAGCCGATGTCAGCTTACTGCGGGCGGGCTGCCGGGGTTGACCGGGCCGGGCAGGCCTTCGGCCGGCGGCGGCTGGCTCACCAGTTGCTGCGGCTCGGGATCGGGTTGCAGATCGAGCGAAGGCTCGTTTTCGCTTTGCTGCTGCTGGTCGAAATCGCCTTCGACCGGGGGTTGATCGTCCGGATTGGCATTCTGGTTGTCGGGATCGGTGCTGTCGTCTCCTTGGCCAACCGTGACGGGCGAAACCGAACCGGCGGCCGATTCGGCGGCGGCGGCACGCTTTTCGGCGGCAGCGGCCTTGGCTTCGGCGGCGGCAATGCGCTCTTCCAGCTTGCGGTCCCGCTCGCTTTCGCAGCCCGCCAGCGTCAGGCTGCCCAAGGCCAGCGCCAGGACCGAAAGCCGCCGCAATGGCATGCGCGAGGGGTGGAGCAGGGTGAGCATCGTGCCCCATGGCCTAGCAGCCAAAGGTTACCGCAAGCTAACCAGGTGCTTGGCAGGGCGGGGGGCGGGATCACCAGGCGGTGGCACCGCCGTCGACCGAAATGTCGGCACCCGTCACGTAACGGGCCTCGTCGCTGGCCAGCCAGATCGCGGCAAAGGCGATATCCTGTGGCTCTCCCAGCAGCGGCAGCATGTTCTTGGCCAGCACTTGTGCCTTGAATGCGGGATCGGCCGCGAGATGGCGGTCCGTCGCTGCGGTGTGGATGAAGCCGGGGGAAATGGTATTGGCCCGCACGCCATGCGCCGCCCCTTCCATCGCCAGTTGCCGGGTCATCGCCAGGACGCCGCCCTTGCCGGCGCAATGGGCCAGTGCCGGCGATCCCGGCAGGGCGTGATGGGCATTGGCACTGGCAAAGTTGATCACGCTGGCCCGGCCGCTGGCCTTGAGCCAGGGCCAGGCCGCGCGCGTGGGCAGGAACACGATATCCAGTTCGCAGGCCAGCGTGCGCTTCCAATCCGCGTAACTCAGTTCCTCGATCCAGCCGAACACCGCGAAGGCGGCGGCATTGACCAGAATGTCGATCCGCCCATGTGTCTCGCCGATGCGGGCGAACAGCGCCGCGACGGCGGCTTCGTCGGTCAGATCGCAGGTGTTCTCGCACCCGTCCAGGTCTACGCGGATTACCGTGGCGCCCTGGTCGGCAAAGGCTTGGGCCACGCCCGCCCCGATGCCATTGGCCGCGCCGGTCACGACGGCCACTTTGCCAGCCAGTCGTCTATCCACCAGTCGCCTATCGATGGCCCGCTTATCCATGGAGGTTCGCCAGCAGGCTGGCCCCGTCCACATCGCCCATCCGGGCGATCTTGCTGGCGCACAACAGCAGGACCACCAGCCCGACCACGGCGCCGCAGGAAAACACGACAAAAGCGTTCAACACGCCACCGACATGCGTCGCGGCCAAGGTGACGATCACCGGGCTGAGGAACTGCCCCAGGGCAAAGGCGCTTTGCCACATGCCGGCGCCGCGCCCGCGCACTTCATAGGCGAGCAGGCTCATTGCCCAGACCAACAGCGTGGGCAGCAGCAGGCCGGCCCCCAACTGGTTGACAAAGCACCCGACCATGAATGTGCCGGCGGTGTTTGCCCGGCCCATCAGCAGGAAGCCGACCGCCAGCAAGGCGAACTCGATAGTCAGCAGGCGCTGCACCGGCCAGCGGCCGATGCGCGAATAGGCAAAGGTGCCCAGCGGCACGCCGATGCTGGCAATGGAAGTCAGGAAGCCCGCGCGCGCCGGATTGGTCACGCCGAGCACGGCCAGGCCGGATGAAGCCTGGATCTGCACGGTGTAGAAGAAGATCGCGCCATAGACGGTGATCGCCAGGATCAACAGCATGCGGGCCCAGGGAAACCCGGCCCAGCCTGCCGACGACGCATGCGCGTGAATCTTGGCCGCCTGGCCATGCGGCACGTCGCTCTTGGGCTCCCGCGTATAGACCAGCACCAGGGCCAGCATGAGCAGCGCCGAAAGATAGACCCAGAACGGCGTGCGCCAGCCGAAACTGCCCAACTGTCCGCCAATGTTGAAGAACAGCAGCGCCGACAGCGAAGCAAACGCCGTCTGCGCGGCCAGCCACTTGTCGCGCGCCCGGCCCTGGAAGGTATCCCCGATCATCGTGGTCGAAAGCACCATGATCAGGGCCTCGGCAATGCCCACGCCCACGCGGCTGATCAGGATTGCCCACAGGCCACGCAGAAACACCGGGGCCACGCCGACAGCGGCATAGATCACGAAGGACGCCATCAGCAGGCGCCGCCGCCCGAATACGTCACCCAGCAGGCCGGCGAAGGTCGAGAGCAGGGCAATGCACAGCGCCGGGATCGTCAGGATCATCGGCACCCAGTATTCATGTCCCGGTACACCGGAAAATTCGGCCAGGATTCCGGGCAGGACGGGTGCGAGCAGGACGATCGCCATGGTCGACAGCGTGATCGGCAACAGCAAGGCTATGCCCGTCATCACACCTGGTTCTTCGTTCTGCCTCATCTGTGCTCCATGGGGGGCGCACGCTCCTTGTGGGGGATCGCACTTTGTTGGGGATCGCACTTCGTTGGGGATGGCACTGGGCAGGCCGGCGCCGCTGGTCGGCCAACACCGGCCAAGCCTGCCGGTTTAACATCTTGCTTGTTGGCGGAATGCCCCCTCGCATGGGGTGCGTCACAAGGTGGAGAGCCGGCCTGGTTCAGCCGCTTTGGCCGTTCCAAAAGTCGCTGCCATCCCTTCCACCATCGGACATGGCGCGGTTCTGCGCCGGTATTTCTCTCCCGATTTCTTTGCAAACCCATGCCCCATCCGGCCTGGGTTCGACAAACCCAAATTGGCGATGGATGGCTATCGGGCAAACCGGATTGCGGCTTGGAGGCTGCGGGGGAGGGGGGGGATTGGGCTCAAGGCCGCCTGCGCGCAGCCACGTGGTCGCTGTTTTCGCGGGATGGGGAAGCTGTTTTTCCAGACTGTCGGTCTGCGCCACCAGCGCAAGATTGCGGCGCCCCCGCAGGGGTGAGCTGTCGACTAGATTTTCGGAAAATTGGTCGGGACGAGAGGATTCGAACCTCCGACCCCCACACCCCCAGTGTGATGCGCTACCAGGCTGCGCTACGTCCCGACCGGTGGGGCGCCTCTAGGCGGATCGCCGGGGGATGGCAAGCCCCCTGGCAGCCAACTTTTTGCGGGGTGCGGGATTTGCCTGTGGATTGTGCCGCAGCCAGGGCACGTGTCGCCGGCCACCGGCGGCTTCCGAGAGGCTTCATTGCCTTGCCGTGCCCAAACTGCTAGCAGCCCGGCCCAATTGCAACAATCGGAGGCTGGTGCGGCCAAACGTGCCGTGCCGGGGGTTGCAAACCCTGTCCACCGATCCCACGAACGGTCCTGTCATGATCAGCCTTCTTTCCGCCGCCGCCGCCAATGCGGCTTCGCCCCCCGCCTACCTCCAGTTCCTGCCGCTGGTGGCCATGGCCGTGATCTTCTACTTCCTCATCCTGCGCCCGCAGATGAAGCGGCAGAAGGAACACCAGCAGCGCCTCGCCACCCTGCAAAAGGGGGATCAGGTGGTCACCGCCGGGGGCCTGGTGGGCAAGATCGTGCGGCTCGACGATCATTACGTCGATCTGGAGCTGGCTCCCAACGTGCGGGTCAAGGCCGTGCGCTCCACTCTGGGCGAAGTCGTGCCTCCGGGCAGCGGCGCCGCCAACGACTGACCGTTCCCGGCCTTATAGACCTCGGATACCCCGCCCATGCTCGATTTCCCGCGCTGGAAGGTGCTGATGCTCTGGGGGGTGACCATTCTGGTCGCCCTGGCATCGCTGCCTTCGCTCTGTTCCGTCGCCGGCCTCACCTGGCCCTCGGCCCTGCCTTCGCCCATGATCAACCTGGGCCTGGACCTGGCCGGTGGCAGCCACATCCTGCTTGAGGCCGATCCGTCGCAAGTGCGCCAGCAGCGGCTGGAAGCCATGGACGAATCCGTGCGCAACAAGCTGAAGACGACCGATGCGACCATCCGCATCAGCGATATCAGCAACAACAACGGCAGCCTGACGTTCCTGGTCGAGGATGTCACCAAGGTCGATGCCGTGCGCGAAGCGATCCTGCCGCTGACCAGCGGCGCGGGGCTGACCGGGCAGCGTGACTGGAACATCCAGGTGGTGGACGGCAACCGCTTCGTCCTCACCCCCACCCAGGAAGGCATCGACCAGGCCGTGAGCCAGGCGATGGACACGGCCGTGGAAGTGGTGCGCAAGCGCATCGACGGCCTGGGCACCAAGGAGCCGACGATCCTGCGCCAGGGCGCGCAGCGCATCGTGGTGCAGGTGCCCGGCCTGCAAGACCCGCAGCAGCTCAAGGCCTTGCTGGGCCAGACCGCCAAGCTCGAATTCAAGCTGGTGGACCAGAGCGCGCTGCCGTCTGACCTGGCGCGCGGCATTGCCCCGGTGGGCAGCCAGATCGTGCCTTATGCCGATCCCAAGACCGGCGGCGCGCCGATCGCGGTCAAGCGCCTGGGCGGCATTCGCGGCGATGAACTGACCAACGCGCAGGCGGGCAACAACCCGCAGACCAACGAGCCGGTGGTGAACATCACGTTCAACACCGAAGGCGGCGCCAAGTTTGCCAAGCTGACCACGCAGAACGTGGGCAAGCCCTTTGCCATCATCCTCGATGGCAAGGTGCTGTCCGCGCCCAACATCAACGAGCCGATCCTGGGCGGCAGCGCGCAGATTTCCGGCCACTTCACCGCCGAAAGCGCCGGGCAACTGGCGATCTCGCTGCGCTCGGGCGCGCTGCCGGTCGATCTCAAGGTGGTGGAAGAGCGCACCGTCGGGCCTGACCTGGGCGCGGACTCGATCCGCAAGGGCGTGATCGCCATGGCCGTGGGTACGCTCGCGCTCGTCGTGTTCATCATTGCCACCTATGGCCGTCTTGGCGTCTATGCCTGCGTCGCGCTGGTCATGAACATGCTGATGATCCTGGGCGTGATGGCCACGATCGGCGCCACGCTGACCCTGCCGGGCATTGCCGGCTTCGTGCTCACCATCGGCGCGGCGGTGGACGCCAACGTGCTGATCAACGAACGCATCCGGGAAGAACGCCATCGCGGCCGCCGCGTCGTGGCGGCGGTCGAGACCGGCTACAAGGAAGCCAGCCGCGCCATTTTCGACGCCAACGTCACCAACGTGATCGCCGCGGTGTTGATGGCCAGCTTCGGCACCGGCCCGGTCAAGGGCTTTGCCGTCGTGCTGATGATCGGCATTGCCACCTCGGTCTACACCTCGATGTGGCTCACCCGCATGTGGGTGGCGCAGTGGCTGCGTCGCGCCCGCCCGACCGACCTGCATTTGTGAGAGGGGAGCGCAGACCATGAAACTCCTGAAGCTCGTTCCCGACAACACCAACATCCACTTCCTCAAGTGGCGCGTGCCATTCTATTTCGGCAGCCTGCTGCTGATGGCGGCCTCGCTCGGCCTCGTGTTCACCAAGGGCCTTAACCTGGGCGTTGATTTCGTCGGCGGCCAGATGATCCGCGTGACGTTCGAGCGCAGCGCAGAGGCCCCCGTGGCCGACCTGCGCAGCGAAGTGGCCAAGCTCGGCTATGGCGAGCCGATCATCCAGCGCTATGGCAAGCCCAACGAGATCTCGATCCGGATGAAGCTGCCCGAGGGTGCGGAACACGATGCCGCGCAATCGGACAAGATGGCCCGCACCATCACGGCCGACATCAAGAGCCACCATGCCGACGCGCGGATCGACGGCGTCGATTCGGTTTCGGGCAAGGTGTCCAAGGAACTCGGCTGGGACGCGTTCAAGGCGCTGGGCTTTGCCGCGCTGGCTGTGGCCGCCTATATCTGGATGCGGTTTGAATGGCAGTTCGGCATCGGCGCGCTGTTCAGCCTGGTGCACGACGTGGTGCTGACGCTGGGCATGTTCGCGCTGACCCAGATGGAGTTCGATCTCAATATCGTGGCCGCGCTGCTTACCCTGATCGGCTATTCGCTCAACGATACCATCGTGGTCTATGACCGTGTGCGCGAAAACCTGAAGAAGTATCGCAAGATGCCGCTGCCCGAGCTGCTCGATCTCTCGGTCAACGAAACCCTGGCGCGCACCATCGTCACCTCGCTGTCGATGCTGATCACGCTGGTGGCGCTGCTCGCCTTCGGGCCGGAAGTGATCTTCGGCTTCACTGCCGCGATCACGCTGGGCATCTTCGTTGGTACCTACAGCTCGATCTACATGGCCGCGCCGATCCTGATCTGGCTCAAGGTCAATCCCAAGAGCTTCGTGCCCACCGAAACCGCGCTGGAAAAGCAGGAGCGCCTGGCTCGCGAAGGGGCCTGATGGCCTTGGTCGCGTAAGGTTTCGCACCACCCCCAGCCCCCTCCTCTAAAGAGGAGGGGGCTTTTTTATGCCCGCCTGGGTTCCCCCTCCTCTTCAGAGGAGGGGGTTAGGGGGTGGTGGTGCCTTACACCGCGCTTTTTGCAACCTTCTGGTAAATCCCCGCCAGGGCCGCCGCATTGGCTTCCCAACTGAACCGGGCGGCGCATGCGGCCACGGCTTCGGGCGCGCTCGGTTGCGCGATCAGGGCGGCCAGAGCGCGGGCGATCGCGGCCGGTTCGCGCGCGGCGATGCGCCCGGCCGCCGCGCTCGTCACCACTTCGCGCGCGCCGCCGATGTCGGGGATGACCAGCGGCGTGCCGCAGGCCAGTGCCTCGATCCACACATTGGCCAGTCCCTCGCGTTCCGAAGGCAAGACCATGGCGCTGGCCCCGGCCATCAACACCGGCATGAAATCATGGCCCAGCCCGCCCAGGAAATGGACGCGATGCGCCACGTCCAACTGGCGCGTCAGTGTGCGCAGGGCGGCTTCATCGGGGCCGGTGCCGGCTATGGCCAGGGCAATTCCTTCCATGCCCGGTTCGGCCAGGGCCTTGATCGCCAGCGCCTGTCCCTTGATCGGGATCAGCGCGCCGACACAGGCCACCAGCGGGCCTTCGGGCGGCAGGTGAAAGCGCTCGGCCAGGATCGTGCGCGCGGCGGCGCGCGGGCGGGGGTGGAAGCGGCCCCGGTCCAGCCCGGTATAGTGCACCGTGATCGCCGATTCGGGCAGGCCCAGATCGGCCATGTCGTCGGCCAGCGCCTGCGACACGCTGAGCAGCGCACCCGCGCCGCGCGCGGCATCCTGCATCTGGCGCAGCGCGGCGGGGTTGCGCCCCCACACGTGGATATCCGATCCGCGCGCCTTGATTGCATAGGGCAGGCCCAGCGCACGGGCGATCCGCGCGGCAGCCGGGCCATCGGGATAGAAGAACTGCGCATCGACCAGATCGAACGGCTGCTCGGCATGCAGGCGGCGCGCCAGCGGCAGAACCGCGCGCGTGATCAGCGCTGGGTTGATCCGGCCGGACAGGCCCGGCAGCAGGGTGAAACGGGGATGGTGCACCGGTACGCCGCTGCGCCGTTCCATCATCGGGATGGCACGCAGCGATTCGTAGCTGTGCGGCATCAGCGCGGCGGGCAGGGGAGGCAGCCCGATCGGGTTGATCACCGTCACGTCCCAGTCGGGCCGCGCCGCCAGCGCTTCCATCTGGCGCGCCACGAACCGCCCGAACCCCGGCCTTACCGAGGCCGGATAGAGCGTGGACAGGCTGAGCAGGCGCAAGGTCATGCCGCAGATCGTAGCCTGAAAATGCTGCGCTTGCGAGAACAAGCACGCCAATCCGGATAAAAACGATCGGGACAACGGCGGGTAGCGCCGTGTCGCGCGCTTAAAGTGGGCGCACCAGAACCTCGGCCACCGCGACCCATGCCGGGCGATCGATCACCAGTTGCCGTTGGCCCGGCCCGGGCGGCAGCAGCGCCACGCGGCCGTCGCGATGGTCGATCATGCGGCCAAAGGCGAAGCGCCCGCCCGGACGCGGGGCCAGCACATCGCGGTTGAGCCCGCGTCCGATTTCCGCCGCTTCCAGGCGCCGCAACCAGACCTGGTCGCCGGCGCGCCAGTCTCCCGCACTTGCTTCAATGGTCAGCGCAAGCAGGCCTTCGCGGCCCAGCAGGGCGTCGGGCAATTGCGCCGGCGTGGGTGCGGGCATCGGCTCGGTGCCGGTGGGGGTAAGCCGCGCCACCACCTGCGCTTGCGCGTCGTCACCCGCGCGGACCAGCAGTTCGGGATCGATGCCCAGCGCCGCGCCAATGCGGTTCATCCATTTGAGCGAAAGCGACCGGGTGCCCGTTTCCAGGCGGCCGATCGTCTGCGCCGTGGTGGCTGGCGTACAACGTGCGGCAACGTCGGCCAGCGTGAGCCCCTTTTGCCTGCGAATTTCGCGAATGCGGTTGATCATCAGGGAAGGCCCACAGCTACAGGCATCAGGTCTTGTTCTTTCTTACCCGTAGTTTGCATGGCAGGGCAAGCATCGATCCACAATTGTTCGCGGCGATTGTCGTTCGTCGATCTGTATCGTGATTTCATCGATTGAGGTGGCATTTTCATTGTCGCTCCCCGGTGGGCATGGCACTTCGTCACATCTGAAACAAAGACGGCAGGGAGCGCCCCTTTAGATGATGCACGGTTTGGAACGACGCGGTTTCCTCTCGCTGGCCGGTGGTGCCATGGCGGGCACCTGGTTGGCTGGCATGCCGGGTCTGGCCTTTGCGCAAGATACTGGTGACACTGCATTTGTTTCCCTGCTGGATCGGATTTTCTGGTCCAGCCTGCTGATCGAGCCAGAGCGGGCGACGGGCCTGGGCCTAGACACCGGCGTGCGTGCGCCGCTGCGCCATCGCCTGGATGGCGCGGGGCAGGGCGCGCGCGAGGCCAGCCTGGCGTTCTATCGTGACGCCCGCGCCGCCGTATCCGCATTCGATCCCGCCGGGCTGAGCGCAGCGAACAAGCGCAATCGCGCTATCGTGCTGCATCGCCTCGGCGAGGAAATGGCCGGCGCGCCGTTCGATATCCACGATCCGCAGACGCCGTTTACCGTCGACCAGCAGCGCGGCGCCTATTTCTCCATCCCCGATTTCCTCGACAACCAGCA
Organism: Novosphingobium pokkalii; assembly: GCF_014652855.1. Classification (GTDB taxonomy): domain Bacteria; phylum Pseudomonadota; class Alphaproteobacteria; order Sphingomonadales; family Sphingomonadaceae; genus Novosphingobium; species Novosphingobium pokkalii. Next base: position 48,323 of record NZ_BMZP01000008.1, on the reverse strand, counting down.
TCCTATTGCCACGCTGGACGATGCCGAGGCCTATCTCGATCGCCTTGCCGCCTTTGCCGTGGTGCTCGACGATGAAACCGCCGAAGTAACGCGCCAGGCGGGCAAGGGTCGCATTCCGCCAGCCTGGGCGATCGATCTGGCGCTGGGCCAGATGGGCAAGCTGCGCAGCGTGGCCCCGGCGCAGAGCGGCCTGGTCACTTCCCTTGTGCGCCGCACCCAGGAAAAGGGCCTGGCCGGAGACTGGCAGCGCCGCGCCACCGCCATCGTGCAGGACAAGGTCTATCCCGCGCTCGATCGCCAGATCGCGCTGCACCGCCGCCTGCGCGCCAAGTCGCCGGCTGGCGATGGCATCTGGCGCCTGAAGCAGGGCGCAGACATCTACGCCGCCGCGCTGGGCGCTGCCACCACCACCACGCTGACGCCGGAACAGGTCCACCAGATGGGCCTGGACCAGGTGGCGGACATCACTGCCCAGCTCGACAGCGTGCTCAAGGCGGCGGGCCACACCACCGGCAGCGTGGGGCAGCGCCTTTCGGCGCTCAACCGCGCCGCCGACCAGCTCTATCCCGATACGGCGCAGGGCCGCACCGACCTGATTGCCGGGCTCAACAAGAGCGTTGCCGCCATGCGCGAAAAGCTGCCGCGCGCCTTTGCCGACATCCCCAACGATCCGCTGGTGATCCGCGCGGTGCCCACCGATATCCAGGATGGCGCGCCCAACGGCTATTACAACAGCGCCCCGCTCGATGGGTCGCGCCCGGCGATCTACTGGATCAATCTCAAGTCGGTGAACGACTGGCCGAAATATACGCTGCCCTCGCTCACCTATCACGAGGGCATCCCCGGCCATCACCTCCAGGGCGGCTATGCCCAGGGCGGTGGCGAACTGCCGTGGATTTTGCGCGACTACTTCATTTCCGCCTATGGCGAGGGCTGGGCGCTCTATGCCGAGCAACTGGGCGATGAACTGGGCGGCTATGACGGGATCGAGCGCGCCGGCTATCTCCAGTCGTTCCTGTTCCGCGCGGTGCGCCTGGTGGTCGACACTGGCATTCACCACTATCGCTGGAGCCGCGAGAAGGCGACCGCCTACATGGTGGAAAAGACCGGCTTCACCCAGGCGCGCAGCCAGCGCGAGATCGAGCGCTACTGCACGATGATCGGCCAGGCGTGCAGCTACAAGATCGGCCACACCGCATGGGTGGCCAATCGCAAGAAGGCGCAGGCCGCGCTGGGCGACAAGTTCAGCCTGCCCTGGTTCCACGCCGTGCTCAAGGAAGGGGCCATGCCCCTCTCGATGCTGGAAGCGCGCATCGACGAACGCATTGCCGAGCGCCTGCGCGGCGCGTGATGGCCAATCGGGAGCCGGAGGCGGCGGTATGTGCCACCCCCGGCCTGCCGGTCAGGCATATTGGTTGATGATCTGGCCGCCGCTCGCGCTGCCGGGCTGGCTCTGGACACCCACTGCGTAAGTGCCCTTGTCCTGGCCTTGGCGCAGGTTTTGCAGGAAGGCCTTGAGCGCGGACAGCTTGCTGTCGTCGGCATCGCCATCGCCATCGCTGTCGCCGCTCTTGCTGCTGCTCGTGGCGGTGCTGTCGGTGTCGCTGGCGTTGTAGACCGTCGGCTGCGGGTCGATATAGTCGGGGATTCCGTCGCCGTCGGTGTCGGTCGTCGTGTCGGTGCCGCTGCTGCTGGCCCCACCGGCGCCCCCGCCGCCGCGCGCGCCGCCGGCTGCTGCCGAAGTGCCTCCGACCGCCCCGCCTGCCGCGCTGGTGCCATCCGGGCTGCTGCCGTCCTGCTCGCTCGGTCCGGCCGCGAAGAACGCTTTCAACTCGTCGGCCTGGTCGCTGGTCAACGTGCCGTCCTTAACCTGCTGGTCGATCAGGCTGTCGACGCGCGCTTTCATCTGCTTGGGATCGAGCGTGCCGCCGGTCTGGCTGCTGTCGCCCGATTGCAGCGAGCTGTCGATCTTGTCGAGCGCGGTTTCGATCGCACTGGCGTCGGTCTGGCTCAGAACCCCGGCCTTGACGGCGGCGGTGATGTCTTCGTCCATCCGGCTGCGCGGCGATGGGCGCTGGGTGATGGAGCCAGTGGACAGGGCGGAAATCGTGGACATCGGCAGGTTTCCCCTATGGATACCCTGCCGGTTTACACGCCGTCTGCTCCCATCGCCTTGCCGCGCGCCTAGCCCTGGCTGCTTATGTCCGGGGCGCCGATGCAAACCATTGCTTCATGACCTTTGCGCTCTGTTTCAGGCGCCTTCCACTTGCTCGGCCAGTTCCAGCCAGCGTTCCTCGGCCGCTTCCTTTTCGCTGCGCGCCTTGGCGATGGCATCGCTCAGCGCGGCAAAGCGTTTGGGATCGCGGGTGTAGAGCGCGGGATCGGCCAGCGCCGCCTCGTCGCGGGCAATCGCGGCGTCCAGTTCCTCGATCCGCTTGGGCAGCATGTCGTAGTCGCGCTGGTCCTTGTAGCTCAGCTTCGCCTTGCGCGGCGGCGGGGGAGGAGGGGGCGGCGCGGCGGTCTCGGCGCTCTTGCTGGCACCCACCTTGGGCTGCGCGGCCAGGCGCGCCTTGCGCTGGCGCTCCCAGTCGGCATAGCCGCCCACCACGATGTCCACTTTGCCCGAACCGTCCATGCCCAGGGTGATGTTCACCGTGCGATCCAGGAAGTCACGGTCGTGGCTGACGATCAGCACGGTGCCGTCGTAATCGCCGATCACCTCCTGCAACAGGTCGAGCGTTTCCAGATCGAGGTCGTTGGTCGGCTCGTCCAGCACCAGCAGGTTGGAAAAGCGGGCGAATTCGCGCGCCAGCAACAGGCGCGAGCGTTCCCCGCCCGACAGCGTGCCGACGCGCGCTTCCACCAGGCCGGGATCGAACAGGAAGTCTTTCAGATAACCGTGGATATGCTTGCGCACCCCCCGTACGTCGATCCAGTCGCCGCCTTCGGCCAGCACGTCGCGCACGCGCTTGTCGGGCGCCATCAGGCTGCGCTGCTGGTCGATCACCACACCGTCCAGTGTCTGGGCCAGCGTCACCGTGCCTTCGTCGGGCGCCAGTTCGCCGGTCAGGATCTTGAGCAGCGTGGTCTTGCCCGCGCCGTTGGAACCGACCAGACCGATGCGGTCGCCGCGCTGGATGCGCAGCGAGAAGTCCTTGATGATCGTGCGCTCGCCAAAGCGCTTGGTCACGTGGTCGGCCACGATCACCGACTTGGTCTTGCTGTCGTCGCTGGCAATGGCGAGCTTGGCCGCGCCCTGCGGCCCGGTCATCGCCGCGCGCTCGGCGCGCATTGCGTGCAGCTTTTCCAGGCGGCCCATGTTGCGCTTGCGCCGCGCGGTCACCCCGCGTTGCAGCCAGTGCTCTTCGATCTTTAGCTTGGCGTCCAGCTTGTCGGCTGCGCGCGCTTCCTCGGCGTGGACTTGCTCCATCCAGGCGTCATAGCCGCCAAAGCCCACTTCCTTGCGGCGCAGGCTGCCCCGGTCGAGCCACAGCGTCGCGCGCGTCAGCCGGGTGAGGAACGTACGGTCGTGGCTGATGACCACGAAAGCGCCGTTGAACCGTTGCAGCCAGTCTTCCAGCCATTCGATCGCGGCCAGGTCGAGGTGGTTGGTCGGCTCGTCCAGCAGCAGCACATCGGGATCCTGCGCCAGCGCGCGGGCGAGGGCAGCGCGGCGTCGCTCCCCGCCCGAGGCGTTTTCCGCCCCGCGCGACAGGTCGATGCCCAACTGGTCGGCAATCGCTTCCACTTCGTGCGGTTCTGGCGCATCGGTGCCGTGCAGGGCGAAATCGCGCAGCGTGGCATGGCCCTTGAAGAACGGGTCCTGCTCCAGCGTCACCACACGCGCGCCGGGCTGGACCGAGCGCTTGCCCTTGTCGGCATCGATCGTGCCGGCAATCAGCTTGAGCAGAGTGCTCTTGCCCGCGCCATTGCGCCCGATCAGGGCAAGCCGGTCACGCGGGGCGATTTGAATGTCGAGGTCCTGGAAAAGCCAGCCGGTGCCTTGATGCAGGCCCAGCCCTTCCCAGCTCAGGATCGGTGCTGCCATAGGCCGCTGCGCTTAGAGACTGTTTGGAAAATGCGCAAAGGCGCATTTTCGTTGCGGCACCGGCCCACTCCCCCACCCGACCTCCCAACGATAGTACCCTATGGGAGGTCGGGTGGGGGAGTGGGCCGGTGCCGCAAATCCGGCAAAGCCGGATTTCCAAACAAATTCGGCGCGGGCCCGCTGGCCACAGGTCCACCTGAACATGGCGAAACGGTGCTATTCACAACTTGTTCAATAGGATTGTTGCAGGCACAAGGGATGACGATGCTCCGCCGCCTGCCTCTTTCTGCCGCCAGCCTGCTGGCCCTGGCCACCGCTGCGCCGCCCGCGCTCGCCCAGATTCGCAACGAGCAGGACCGCGCGCGCCAGGATCTGGCGGCTGGCCATGTCCGCTCGCTGCGCGAGATCGAGGCGCGAGTCCTGCCGATGATGCGCGGCGCGCAGTATCTGGGGCCTGAATACGATCCGCAGGCGCGGGCCTACCGCCTTAAGTTCATCCGCGAAGGGCGCGTGGTGTTCGTGGATGTCGATGGCCGCACCGGCCAGGTGATGGGCGAATCGCGCTGATCCGCAAGGCACCGGGAACCGTTTCTTGACCGTTCAGGTTCCTGTCGCCATCTAGCCAGTCAACCATAGCACGTTCGCGCCGCACCGCACTTGGCGGAAGCGTCGCCAGAAGGGGCCAATTGTCATGCGTATCCTGATCGTCGAGGACGAACCGACCCTGGGGCGGCAGCTCAAGTCCACGCTCGAACAGAACGGCTATGCCGTGGACCTTTCTACCGATGGCGAGGATGGGCACTTCCTCGGCTCGACCGAAGACTACGATGCGGTGATTCTCGATCTCGGCCTGCCGGAAATCGATGGCCTCACCGTGCTGGGCATGTGGCGCAAGGAAGGCCGCAAGTTCCCGGTGCTGGTCCTGACTGCGCGCGATAGCTGGTCCGACAAGGTCGCGGGCCTCGATGCCGGGGCCGACGATTACCTGGCCAAGCCGTTCCAGACCGAGGAACTGATCGCCCGCCTGCGGGCGCTGATCCGTCGCGCCTCGGGCAATTCCTCGTCGGAACTGATCGCCGGGGACGTGCGCCTCGATACCCGCTCGGGCCGCGTCACGCTCAAGGGCGAGCCGGTCAAGCTGACCGCGCAGGAATACAAGCTCTTGTCCTACCTGCTCCATCACAAGGGCAAGGTGGTGAGCCGCACGGAACTGATCGAGCACATCTACGATCAGGATTTCGATCGCGATTCCAACACGATCGAAGTGTTCGTCACGCGCATTCGCAAGAAGCTGGGTGCCGATGTGATCACCACGATCCGGGGCCTTGGCTACAGCCTCGATGATCCGGCGGCCGTGCGCGGCTAAGCGGGCGTGAACCGGCTGGCCCGCCTCCTGCTGCGGCTGGGCTTCGGGCGCCACCGCGCCGAAGCCGCCGCTGCCACGGCAGGCGGGCGCCAGCACACCGGATCGCTGTCCCGGCGCATGCTGATGATCGCGTTCGCCTGGGTCACCGTGCTGCTCGTCGGCGGTGGCCTGGCGCTCGATCACACGCTGACCGGCCTCGTCACCCGCAATTTCGACGACCAGTTGGGCAACATGCTCACCGCCATGGTCGCTTCGGCCGAAATCGGCCCGGACGGGGAAGTGTTCTTCAACCGTCCCCTGGGCGACCAGCGATTCCTGGAGCCCAACAGCGGCCTCTATTGGCAGATTTCCGGGCAGGGGCACGATGATTTCCCCTCGCGCTCGCTGTGGGACCGCACGCTCAAGTTGCAGTCCGACCACGTCGACACCGCGCCGCACATCTACGATTCCAACCAGTTTGGCGACAACGAGCGGCTGCGCATGATCGAACGCTCGGTGATCCTGCCGGGCAGCAACACGCTGTGGCAGTTCTCCGTCGCGGCCAGCCGGGGCGAGCTCGACGCACAGATCACCCGCATCCGCGCGATTCTGGTCTGGTCGTTCCTGGTGCTGGGCATGGGCCTGTTCATCATGGCCGGGCTCCAGACCTATTATGGCCTTGGCCCCTTGCGCCGCGTGCGCCGTGCGATTGCCGCGATGCGCGAAGGCGGCGCGCCGCGCGTGAACGAGCCGCTGCCGCTCGAAGTCCAGCCGCTGGTGGAGGAAATCAACCTCCTGCTCGCCCATTCGGAAAAGCAGGCGGAAGAAGCGCGCACCCATGCCGGCAACCTGGCCCACGCGCTGAAAACCCCGCTAACCGTGGTGATGAACGCGGCCACCGCCCACGCGCCCGATCTGTCGGACACGGTGATCCGCGAAGCAGCGGTGATGCGCCGCCAGGTCGATCACCATCTCGCCCGCGCCCGCGCCGTGGGCCGCCGCGCCACCGGCCTGTCGCGCGCGATGGTGTGGGAAAGCGCCGATGCCGTGGTGCGCGCCGTCACCCGCCTCTATCCCGAAGTGCGCTTCGATCTCGATGGCCAGCGCGAGGCGAGCGTGGCGATCGAGCGCCAGGACCTGGACGAAATCCTTGGCAACCTGGTCGAGAATGCGGCCAAGTATGGCGGCGGCTCGGTGTTCATCACGATCGATGCCGTGCCCACCGATCCCAAATTCTGCGACATCTGGGTGGAGGATGACGGCATGGGCATCCCCGAGGCCGAGCGCGAACGCATTTTCGATCGCGGCGCGCGGCTCGACACCGGCAAGCCCGGCACGGGCCTGGGCCTGGCCATCGTCCGCGACGTGGCCGAACTCTATGGCGGCGCCGTGACGCTATCGGAAAGCGAAGACCTCGGCGGCCTGCTCACAACGCTAAGGCTCCCCCGCGCCAAATAAAGATCCTCCCTCCGCAAAGCGGGGGGAGGGGGACCGCCGCGAAGCGGTGGTGGAGGGGGTGAGCAACCCCTAACTCTCACGCTCCCGCGGATGCGCATTGCGATAGGCATCCAGCAAAGTCGCCGCATCCACCCGCGTATAGATCTGGGTAGACGACAGGCTGGCGTGGCCCAGCAATTCCTGCAAACTGCGCAAGTCCGCGCCCGCGCCCAGCAGGTGCGTGGCAAAGCTGTGGCGCAGGGCATGGGGCGTGGCCGTGGGCGGCAGGCCCAGCGCCACGCGCGCACGCGCCATCGCGCGTTGCACCATGCCGGCCGCCAGCGGCCCGCCCTTGGCGCCGCGAAACAGGGGTGCTTCCTTGCTCAGAGGCCAAGGCACTTGCGCGGCATAGTCGGCCACGGCTTCGCGCACCGCCGGCAACAGCGCGATCACCCGCTGGCGCCCGCCCTTGCCGGTGATCGTCAGTGTCTCGCCCAGCGGCAGCACGCTGGCGGGCAGGGCCAGCGCCTCGGCAATGCGCAGGCCTGCGCCATAGAGCAGCAGTAGCACCGCGCGATCGCGCGCCGCGATCCACGGGGCCGCCTCGTCGGAAACCATCTCGGCAAGCGCGACTGCATCGTCGGGCGACACCGGGCGGGGCAGGCCCTTCTTCACGCGAGGCCCCCGCAGGCGCGGGGCGGCGGCATCGGGCAGGCCCGCCCGGGCGCGGGCAAAGGCGAGGAAGGCTTTTAGCGCGGACAGTTCCCGCGCGGCGGAGGTGTTGACCAGGCCATCGGCGCGCCGCTCGGCGAGGTGCTGGCGCAAGCGCGTCGCGTCGAGCCGGGCGAGGCTGGCCCAGTCCTGCTCCGGTGGCAGGGCATCGAGCAGGCGCTGCGCTGTGCGATGATAGGCACGCACGGTATGCGGCGAGCGGCGCAGCGACAGGGCCAGGTGATCGTGCCAGGCAAGCAGAAGTTCGGCCCGGTCCATCCCGCGCTCAAGCTACCAGGTCTGCCGGCACCAGTTCGGCCAGCAGCGCATCGAGCAGCGGCATGCCCGCCTCGGTCACGATCAGGCGCGTGCCATCCTCGTGCACCAAGCCGCCGCGTGCATGAAAAGCGCGCTTGGCCGGATCGATCAGCGCGGTCCCGGGCAGGCCAAAGCGCCGGGCAAGGGCCGCAACATCCACCCCTTCGTCCAGGCGCAGGCCCATCAGCAGCGCTTCGCTGGCCTGCTCGGCCCGGCCCAGCGCGCGCTGTTCCACCAGGCCATGGCCTTGCTCGGCCACCGCGCGCAGATAGTTTTCGGGCTTGCGGTGTCGCACCGTCGCGGTTTCCAGCCGCCGCCCATGCGCGCCCGGCCCGATCCCGGCATAGTCGCCATAGCGCCAATAGGTCAGGTTGTGGCGGCTTTCCTCGCCCGGCCGGGCATGGTTGCTGATTTCATAGGCGGGCAGGCCTGCCGCCGTCATGCGCTCGCGCGTCAGGGCAAAGAGATCGGCGGCGGCATCGTCGTCCAGCGGGGTGAACTTGCCCTCGCGCACCAGCGTGGCAAAGCGGGTGCCCGGCTCGATCGTCAATTGATAGAGCGACATGTGCCCGGTGCCGAGCGCCAGCGCGCGTTCCAGTTCGGCCGCCCAGGTTTCCGGGGTGTGACCAGGCCGGGCATAGATCAGGTCGAACGTCACCCGCGCGAAATGGCGCTGCGCCACGTCGAGCGCGGCGAGCCCTTCTGCGGCATCGTGCAGGCGCCCCAGGAAGTGCAGCGTCTGGTCATCCAGCGCCTGCAAGCCCAGCGACACGCGGTTGATGCCCGCACCGGCCAGCGCCGCAAAATTGGCCGCTTCCACCGACGAGGGATTGGCCTCCAGCGTGATCTCGATGCTGTCCGCCAGGCGCCAGTGCCGCCCGGCCGCCTCGATCAGCCGCGCCACCAGCGCCGGCGGCATCAGCGAGGGCGTGCCCCCGCCAAAGAAGATCGAGGTCAACTCCCGCCCCGGCAGCAGGGCCGCCTCGTGCGCCATGTCCGTCAGCAGCGCCGCTTCCCATGCGGCCATGTCGGTCTTGGCGCGGACATGGCTGTTGAAGTCGCAATAGGGGCACTTGGCGAGGCAGAACGGCCAGTGGATATAGAGGGCGAGGGGGGGCATTCTTACTCCAGATAGGGTCGTGCCAGGTGTCTCACCACCCCCCGACCCCCTCCTCTAAAGAGGAGGGGGGAGAGGTGCGATAAAGCCCCCTCCTCTTTAGAGGAGGGGGTCGGGGGGTGGTGCTGAGCCTAAAGCAACCCCAGCAACCTAACCCGCAAACTGCACCGCCACCAGCTTGGCAAACGCCACGGCCCGATGGCTCATCGCGTTCTTCTGGGCCGGATCGATCTCGGCAAAGGTCTGCGTCTCGCCCGCCGGCACGAACACCGGATCATAGCCAAAGCCCAGCGTGCCTCGCGGCGGCCAGGTCAGCGTGCCGTCGATTCGCCCTTCAAACGTCTGCGCCTCGCCATCGGGCCAGGCCAGCGCGAGCATCGAAGTGAACCAGGCGTCGCGCGGGGTGTCGGGGCCAAGCTGGGCCAGCTTGCCTTCCACTTTGCCCATGGCCATGTACCAGTCGCGCCCCGGCCCGCCTTCAAACGGCGCGGCTTCGGCCCAATCGGCGGTATAGACCCCCGGCGCGCCGCCCAAAGCTGCCACGCTCAGCCCGGAGTCGTCCGAAAGCGCGGGAAGATTGGCCGCCTTGGCCGCGGCATGCGCCTTGATCAGCGCGTTTTCGGCAAAGGTGGTGCCGGTTTCCGCCGGCTCTGGCAGGCCCAGTTCCCCGGCAGAGAGGCACTCCATGCCATAGGGAGCCAAAAGAGCCTGCATCTCTTTCAGCTTGCCCTTGTTGTGCGTGGCAATGACCAGCTTGCCGGGGGTGAGCTTGCGTGTCACCGCGCGACAGCCTTTTCCTGCGCCGCAAAGATGTCGTTGCAGCCCAGCCGCGCCAGGCGCAGCAGGCGCAGCAGCGCTTCTTCGTCATACGTCGCGCCTTCGGCCGTCGCCTGCACTTCGGCAATATGGCCGCCTTCGATCAGCACGAAATTGGCGTCGGCATCGGCCGAGCTGTCTTCGATGTAATCGAGGTCCAGCACCGGCGTGCCCTTGACGATGCCGCAGGAAATCGCCGCGACCTTGCGCGTCAGCGGGTCATCCTGGATCGCGCCTGCGTCCATCAGCTTCTGCACCGCAAGGCGCAGCGCCACCCAGGCGCCCGAGATCGAGGCCGTGCGCGTGCCGCCGTCGGCCTGGATCACGTCACAGTCCAGCGTGATCTGGCGCTCGCCCAGCTTCTTGAGGTCGGTCACGGCGCGCAAGCTGCGGCCGATCAGGCGCTGGATTTCCTGGGTACGGCCCGATTGCTTGCCCTTGGCCGCCTCGCGGCTGCCGCGCGTGTGGGTGGCGCGGGGCAGCATCGAATATTCTGCCGTCACCCAGCCTTCGCCCTTGCCGCGCAGGAACGGCGGCACGCGTTCTTCCACCGAGGCCGTGACCAGCACCTTGGTGTCGCCAAAGCCGATCAGGACCGAGCCTTCGGCGTGCTTGGTGAAATTGGTCTCGATGGTGATCGCCCGCATCTGATCGGCGGCGCGGCCGGAAGGACGCATGTGAGGATTTCCTTGGCTGGTGGATGGCTGAATTGCGCGCTGCCTTGGCCGATTGCGCCGCGCCCCGCAAGCAAATCCCTTGAGCCTGCCGCCGGGGGTTATACATAAGCGTTGTTATGCAAGGCCCCACGCTCACCGAACTGTCCAATCGCGCGCGCGACATTTTTCGGCTCGTGGTCGAAGGCTATATCGCTTCGGGCCAACCCGTCGGCTCCAAGACGCTGGCGGGCACCGGCGGCGTCAACCTTTCGCCGGCCTCGATCCGCTCGGTGCTTCAGGAATTGCAGGATGCCGGCCTGCTCGCCGCCCCCCATACCAGCGCTGGACGCATGCCCACCGAAATGGGCCTGCGCCTGTTCGTTGACGGGATCATGCAGATGGCCGAGCCGAGCCAGGCCGATCGCGCCCAGATCGAACGCGGCCTGGAACGCAGCCGCGCCGGCGGCGGCACGATCGAAGCGGCGCTGGCGGCGGCGACTTCTGCCCTGTCGGAACTCTCGGCCGGGGCGGGCGTGATCATGGTGCCGCGCCGCGAGCCGCGCCTGGTGCAGCTCTCGTTCGTCTCGCTGGCTCCCACCCGCGCGCTTGCCGTGCTGGTTTCAGAAGACGGCGGGATCGAGAACCGGCTGATCGACCTGCCTGCGCCGATTGCGCCCTTCGTGCTGGAACAGGCGTCCAACTATCTCACCGCGCGCCTCGCCGGGCGCACCCTGGGCGAGGCGCTGGCCACTATCCGCGCCGAAATCGCCGGCGGGCGCAGCGCGCTCGATGCCGCCAGTGCCGATCTGGTGCAACGCGGCCTCGCGGTGTGGAGCATCGACGCCGCGCAGCGCCCGGTGCTGGTGGTGCGCGGCCAAGCCAACCTGCTCGACGATACCGCGCTCGGCGATATCGAGCGCGTGCGGCTGCTGCTCGATGAGCTGGAAAGCGCCGAGGCGATCGCCGGTGTGCTCGACGCTGCGCGCGAGGCGCAGGCCACGCGCATTTTCATCGGCAGCGAGAACCGCCTGTTCTCGCTGTCGGGCTCTTCGGTCATCGCCTCGCCCTGGCGCGACGGGGAGGGGCGCGTGGTCGGCGTGGTCGGCGTGATCGGGCCAACGCGGTTGAATTATGCGCGCGTCGTCCCCATGGTGGATTTCACGGCCCAATCCTTGGGCAAACTTATCGGACAAGACGGATTTTCACGCAAATGAGCGATAACGAGACGCGCCCCCATGACGCCGAAGCAGAAGCCGAACTGGCTGGCGTGCCCGAGGATCTGAAGGAACAGGACACCGCGTCCAACGAACTGGCAGCCCTGCGCGAATCGCTGGAAGTGGCCAAGCAGGACGTGCTCTATGCCAAGGCCGAGACGCAGAACGTGCGCCGCCGCCTGGAGAAGGACATTGCCGATGCGCGCGCCTATGCCGCCACCAGCTTTGCCCGCGACATCCTCTCGGTCTCCGACAACCTCGCTCGTGCGCTGGAATCGATTCCCGCCGATTTGCGCGAGGATGACAAGTTCAAGAACCTGGTGACCGGCCTGGAAGCCACGGGCCGCGAGATCGAAAAGGTCTTCGGCAACCACGGCATCACCCGTATCGCCGCCAAGGGCCTGCCGCTCGATCCGCATCAGCACCAGGCGATGATGGAAGTGCCCTCGGCCGAGCACGAGCCGGGCACCGTCATTCAGGAGCTCCAGGCCGGCTACACCATCAAGGACCGCCTGCTGCGTCCGGCGATGGTCGTGGTTGCCAAGAAGCCGGATTGATCCGGTAAAGTCGTTTCAGGCTTCGCACCACCCCCAACCCCCTCCTCTGAAGAGGAGGGGGCTTTCCTTTCAGTGCCTTATCTCCCCCTCCTCTTCAGAGGAGGGGGGCGGGGGGTGGTGTGAACCCTCATACAACATCCCCGTACAAACCCCGGAACCAATCCCCCCGCTCCCTCGTAATAAGCCGTGACAACGGGAGGCAGTTGGAGGATTTCCCATGGCTCGCAAGTTCCTGATTCCCGCTTCGATGGCCTTGGCCGCCCTGTCGCTGGCCGGCTGCGCCCGCAACTATGCCGGTGAAGGCGGCCTCGCCGGGGCTGGCGTCGGCGCCGCTGTGGCGGGCGTTTCGGGTGGCAACATCGGCACGGGTGCAGTGATCGGCGGCGCGGTGGGCGCGGCGGCCGGTTCGCAGGTCAAGAAGGATTGCTGGCGCACCGATCCCGATGGCCGCAGCTATCGCGTCTGCTGATCAGAACGGCAGCGCCGCCCGATAGGCTGCCAGCGCCGGCCTGTCGGGCAGGCTGGCGCCGTGCATCAGCAGAAAGGCATGGCGCGCAATCTCGGCCTGCTGCTCCAGCCCATAGCGGGCAAACGGCTTGCCCGGCTCCAGCACATAGTCATAGCGGCAGAACGGATGCCGCCGCAGCGGCAGGAAAATGCCCTGCTGCCATTGCCATACGTGGCACAACTCGTGAATGAGCAGCCCTTGCAGGGAAAGCCGCTCCCCGACGAAATCCTCGGACCAGAAATCGGCGGCGGGGTGGATGTGGATATGTCCCATCGGCGCCATGACCACGTCCTTGCGTTGCAAGGGCCACCAGCGCCGCCGCCGGATTTCGATGCGGCGCCAGTCGATCGCTTCGCCATAGACGCTGCGCCCCAGCGCGATTTCGCCGGGTGTCAGCCCCCGCGCGGCCACGGGCTTACATATGGTCCATATGCCCCATGTCGTGCGCGTCGCCGGCCGCTGCGCCGCCGGGGCCGACCACCTTGGCCTTGGTCGTCGCCTTGTCGCCGTTGTCGAGCGTGATGGTCAGTTCGGTCACGCCGCCGGCCTTGAGCGTGGGCGCCAGGTCGAACAGCATCACATGGTTGCCGCCGGGCTTGAATTCCACGCTCTTGCCCGATTCCAGCGGCACCGCCTTGAGCGGCTCCATCGCCATCATGCCGTCCTGCATCTTGCTCTCGTGCATTTCCGCGCGGCCAGCGCCGTCCACGTGCACCGCCACCAGTTGCCGCGCCGGGCCGCTGCCCTGGGCCAGGGTGAAATAGGCAACGCCAGGGTTGCCCGCCACGGCCGGCAGTTGCACGGTGGCATCGGTCAGCGTTGTGCCGGGGGCGTTTTCGGGCGTTGCGTCCAGGCTCGCCGCCGCGCTCGGGCTTTCCTGCGGCGCGGGCTTGCTGCACCCGGCGAGCGACAGGCCAAGTGCCAGCGCGGCGAGGGCGGGGCCGGCGAGAACAGATGCGCGCATGCGATGCGATCCTTCGTTTCAAACAAGGTGAAAATCTGCCCCGGACATAGCACGCACGGGGCTTGTGCCAAGCGCAAGCGCACCTATATCCCGCCCGTAACGAGCCGCCAAGGTGGCGCCTGCCCACAAGGGGGACGCCCGATTAAGCGGTGTCAACACGCGAAGGATATGGGGAAACATGGCTAAAGTTATTGGTATCGACCTCGGCACGACCAACAGCTGCGTCGCGGTGATGGACGGGGGCACGCCCAAGGTCATCGAGAATTCGGAAGGCGCGCGCACGACGCCTTCGATCGTGGCTTTCACGAAGGACGGCGAGCGTCTGATCGGCCAGCCGGCCAAGCGCCAGGCCGTGACCAACCCTGACAACACGATCTTTGCGGTCAAGCGTCTGATCGGCCGTCGCTTCGACGATCCGCTGACCCAGAAGGACACCGAGCTGGTGCCCTACACGATCACCAAGGGCAAGAACGGCGACGCTTGGGTCAAGGCTGGCGGCCAGGACTACAGCCCCTCGCAGATTTCGGCCTATACCCTTCAGAAGATGAAGGAAACCGCCGAAAGCTATCTCGGCGAAACCGTCACCCAGGCGGTGATCACCGTGCCGGCCTACTTCAACGACGCTCAGCGCCAGGCGACCAAGGACGCCGGCCAGATCGCGGGCCTCGAAGTGCTGCGCATCATCAACGAGCCGACTGCGGCCGCGCTCGCCTATGGTCTCGACAAGCAGGACGGCAAGACCATTGCCGTGTATGACCTTGGCGGCGGCACGTTCGACATTTCCATCCTCGAAATCGGCGATGGCGTGTTCGAAGTGAAGTCCACCAACGGCGACACGTTCCTGGGCGGTGAAGACTTCGACACCGCGCTGGTCGAATATCTGGCGGACAAGTTCAAGAGCAAGGAAGGCCTTGACCTGCGCGGCGACAAGCTCGCCTTGCAGCGCCTCAAGGAAGCGGCGGAAAAGGCCAAGATCGAGCTGTCCTCGGCCCAGACCACCGAAATCAACCTGCCCTTCATCACCGCGCGCATGGAAGGTGGCAGCACCACCCCGCTGCACCTGGTGGAAACCATCACCCGTTCCGATCTGGAGCGCCTGGTCGGCAAGCTGATCGAGCGCACGCTGGAACCGTGCCGCAAGGCGCTGGCCGATGCCGGTCTTTCGGCGAAGGACATCGACGACGTGGTGCTGGTGGGTGGCATGACCCGCATGCCCAAGGTGCGCGATGTGGTGAAGGACTTCTTCGGCAAGGATCCGCACACCGGCGTGAACCCGGATGAAGTCGTCGCCATGGGCGCGGCGATCCAGGCCGGCGTGCTCCAGGGCGATGTCAAGGACGTGCTGCTGCTCGACGTGACCCCGCTGTCGCTGGGGATCGAAACGCTGGGCGGCATCATGACCAAGATGATCGACCGCAACACCACGATCCCGACCAAGAAGAGCCAGGTCTATTCGACCGCGGAAGACAACCAGCAGGCCGTGACCATCCGCGTGTTCCAGGGCGAACGCGAAATGGCGCAGGACAACAAGCTGCTGGGCCAGTTCGACCTGCTCGGCATTCCGCCGGCGCGTCGTGGCGTGCCGCAGATCGAAGTGACGTTCGACATCGACGCCAACGGCATCGTCAACGTCTCGGCCAAGGACAAGGGCACCGGCAAGGAGCAGCAGATCCGCATCCAGGCTTCGGGCGGTCTGTCCGATGCCGATATCGACCAGATGGTGCGCGATGCGGAAAAGTTCGCGGCCGACGACAAGAAGCGCCGCGAGGCGGCCGAGGCCAAGAACAATGCCGAAAGCCTGGTCCACGCCACCGAGCGCCAGCTTGAAGAGCATGGCGACAAGGTGGACGCGGGCCTGAAGGCCGAAATCGAAGCGGCCCTGGCGGAAGCCAAGACCGCGATCGAAGGCGGCAACGTGGAAGACATGAACGCCAAGACCCAGGCGCTGACCGACAAGGCGATGAAGCTGGGCCAGGCGATCTATGAAAAGGAACAGGCCGGTGCCGCCTCTCCGGGCGCCGAAGCTCCCAAGGACGATGGCGTGGTCGACGCCGAGTTCTCGGAAGTGGACGACACCAAGGCTTGATCTGCAACATGACCCCCTCCCTTGCCGGGTATCGCGGCAGGGGAAGGGGAGAGGGGACCAGGAACGCCTTGCAACGGCATTCGCCCAGGCCCTCTCCCCGCGTGGGGAGAGGGCATTTTTATGGCAGTTGAAGCCGACTATTACGAATTGCTGGAAGTGGAGCGGACGGCCGATGACAAGGTCATCAAGTCTGCGTTCCGCAAGCTGGCGATGAAATTCCACCCCGACAAGAATCCGGGGTGCCAGGAATCCGAAGCCAAGTTCAAGCAGATCAACGAGGCCTATGCCTGCCTCTCCGATCCGCAGAAGCGCGCGGCCTATGATCGCTATGGCCACGCCGCGTTCCAGCAGGGCGGCGCCGGCGGCCCGGGTGCAGGCGGCTTTGGCGGCGGTGATTTCGGCGACATCGGCGATATCTTCGAAACCATTTTCGGCGGCGCGTTCGGCGGCGGCGGTGGCCGGCAGCAGAGCCGGCGCGGCGCCGACTTGCGCTATGACATGGAAGTGACGCTGGAAGAGGCGTTCCATGGCAAGACCGCCGAAATCAACGTGGAAGTCTCGCAGACCTGCGACCCGTGCAAGGGCACCGGCGCCACGCCGGGCACGTCGGCGCGGCGCTGCAACTTGTGCGGCGGCCATGGCAAGGTTCGCGCGCAGCAGGGCTTCTTCATGGTCGAGCGCGCCTGCCCCAACTGCCACGGGCGCGGCGAAGTGATCGAAAAGCCCTGCCGCCATTGCCGTGGCGAAGGGCGGGTGGACATGCCCCAGACCCTGGCGGTGGACATTCCCGCCGGCGTCGACACCGGCACCCGCATCCGCCTGGCCGGCAAGGGCGAGGCCGGACCCAACGGGGCGCCGGCCGGCGACCTCTACATCTTTCTCCACATCGCCCGGCACAAGGTGTTCGAGCGCGACGGCACCACGCTGCTCACCCGCGCCCCGATCAGCTTCACCACGGCGGCGCTGGGCGGTGAGATCGAAATCCCCGGTCTCGATGGCAGCCGCCATTCGATCGAGATTCCCGCCGGCATCCAGTCCGGCAAGCAGTTGCGCAAGCGCGGCGCGGGCATGCCCGTGCTGCAAGGGCGCGGCTCGGGCGATCTCGTCGTGGAAATCCAGGTCGAAACCCCGACCAAGCTTTCGGCCCGCCAGCGCGAATTGCTGCGCGAGTTCCAAAGCACCGAAACCGGCGAGGAATGCCCGCAATCCAAAGGCTTCTTCGAGCGGATCAAGGATGCCTGGACGGACCTGACCGAATAGGCCGCATTCTGAAAGCCCCCTCCCAAGTGAGGGGGCTTTTTTCGTGGCCCGCCTCTACAACGCCTGATCGCGGGCGTTCAGCGCCTGCGCCATGGCGGCGGCTTCGGCCTGGCGTCCCTCTTGCGCCCAGGCGGCGGCGAGCAGGCGCATGGCGACCAGGCTTGCAGGATTCTGCGCAAGGTAGCGCGCGGTCATCGCGTCGGCATCGCGCGCCCGGCCGACTGCACGCAACGCGGCATCCATGCGCCGCAGCACCGGTTCGTTGAAGCGGATCGCGGCCGCCGCGTCATAGCTTTCCAGCGCGCCGCGACTATCGCCCGCCATCATCCGCACGTCCCCGGCCAAGAGCCAGGCGTCGGACGCGCCGGGATTGGCCGCGCGCAGACGATCGGCGACGCTGCGCGCCTGGTCAAACTGCCGCGCCGCCAGCAGCCCGCGCACATAGGGCACAGCCAACGCCGCGAAATTGGGGCCATCCTGATAGCGCAGGGCCAGCGCGCCGAGCGGCAGATCGGGCGGAATCGCCGTGAACGGCCGCCCGCCACGCGCCAGGGCCAGATCGTTGAGGTCGCGCGCGCGTTGCGCCTGTCCCAGTTTCTGCCAGGCGCGGGCGACCACGGTTTGCAGGTAGGGTGGAGCAAACGGCTGGCGCGCCACGCCATCCCAGCGGACGGCCACCTGGCGCAGATCGCCTTCGCGGGCGATGATGCGGGCGAGCAACTGCTGCGCCATGAGATTGTCGGGCTGCATGCGCACCAGCCGGCCGATCAGACCAGCAGCCACGCTCAGGTTGCCCGCGCGATATTCCAGCACGCCGCCCAGCAGCATGGCCGCTGGCATGTCGCGCAGGGCCGTGCCGGTGCGTTGCAGGATCGTGCGCGCCAGGTCGGTCTTGCCCGCGCGCGCCGCCAGCACGGCCTGGAAATAGAGTGCCCGCACGTTGCCGGGATCGACTTCGGCCAGCTTGCGCACCACCACCAGCATCGCCCGCGCCTGGCCCATGTCTCCCAGCGTGGCGGCATATTCGGCCAGAAGATCGGGATCTTGCGGGTGGATCTTGAGGCCTTGCTCGAACCACGGCAGCGCGGCGCGCAGCCCGAACTGCTCGCGCACCAGCATGCCGCGCAGGGTTAGCGCCCGCGCGTTTTGCGGGCCGAGCGCCACTGCCCGCGCCGCCGCATCCACCGCCTGGGCCTGCTCCCCCCCGGCAAAGCGCAGGCGGGCGATCGCCACCCACAGGTCGGCATCGCCCGGCGCCACGCGCAGCGCCTGATCGAAGGCCTGGCCCGCCTGGGGCAGGCGCCCTTCGGCCAGGGCTAACTCGCCGCGCATGCGCCAGCCCAGCGCGGCGGTCTCGGGCGTGAACCCCACCGGGCCATCGAGCACGGCATGGGCATCGCTGCGCGCGCCGCGCGCCAGCAGCGCGGCGGCCAGATCGGCGCGCAGCGCATCGGCCGGTGCGCCCTGGCGCAAGGCCTCGCGCAGCGCCACTTCGGCAGAGATCGGATCGCGGCGCGCCAGGGCGGCGCGCGCCTTGGCCCTCACCGCATCCACCGCCGGGCCATCGGCCACCGCTGGCCCTGCGGCAAGCAGGGCGAGCGCGGCGCCGGCCAGCGGCTTCCACCAGCGGCCTCGGCGCGCGGGCGCTGCGTCAGCCGTGCATGTCATACTGTTTGAGCAGGTCATAGAGCGTGGGCCGGCTGATGCCGAGCAGCCGCGCGGTGCTGGAAATGTTGCCTTCGCTGCGCGCCAGGGCGTGGCGGATCGCCTTGCGGTCGGCGGCCTCGCGCACCGCCTTGAGATTGAGCGGATTGTCCGCGCCGGCATCGCCGGTCGGCAGGTCGAGATCGGCGGCCGCGACCAGCTTGCCATCGGCCATGATCACCGCGCGCTTCACCCGGTTTTCCAGCTCGCGCACATTGCCCGGCCAGCCCCAGCCATCGATCGCGGCCAGCGCATCGGGGGCAAAGCCCTTGACCGCCGGGTTCATCTGCGCGGCAAAGCGGGTGAGAAAGGCCTTGGCCAGCAAGGTGGCATCGCCCGGTCGCTCGGCCAGGCTGGGGATCTTCACCACGATTTCGGCCAGGCGATACCACAGGTCTTCGCGAAACCGCCCGTCGGCAATCATCGCCTCCAGGTTCTGGTGCGTGGCACAGACGATGCGCGTGTCCACTGCGATCGAACGGCGCCCGCCGATCCGCTCGATCGTGCGTTCCTGCAAGAAGCGCAGCAGCTTGACCTGGAGTTGCAGCGGAATGTCGCCCACTTCGTCCAGGAACAGCGTGCCGCCGTTGGCCTGCTCGATCTTGCCCTCGGTGGTCTTCACAGCGCCGGTGAAAGCACCCTTTTCGTGGCCGAACAGCTCGCTTTCCAGCAGGTTTTCCGGGATCGCGGCGCAATTGATCGCCACGAAGGCGCCGCCGGCCCGGCCCGAAGCCTCGTGCAGTCCGCGCGCCAGCAGTTCCTTGCCGGTGCCGCTGGCGCCCAGCAGCATGACCGAGACATTGGTACTGGCCACCCGCTCGATCGTGCGCGCCACTTTCACCATTTCGGGCGCGGCGGTGATCATGTTGCCCAGCACGCGGTGATCGGCCGGGGCGCGGGTGGCCAGCGCGCGGTTTTCCGCCTCGATGCGGTGCAGGTGCAGCGCGCGCCGCACGATCAGGCCCAGGGCATCGATATCCACCGGCTTGGGATAGAAATCATAGGCCCCCTGCGCGACCGCCCGCAGCGCGGATTCGCGCGCGCCATGGCCGGAAGCGACGATGACCTTGGTATCGGGCTTGAGCGCCATGATCGCATCGAGCACGGCAAAGCCCTCGCTCACTCCATCGGGATCGGGCGGCAGGCCCAGGTCGAGCGTGACCACCGCCGGCTCTTCCGCGCGCAGCAGGGTGAGCGCGGTGGCGCGATCCCCGGCAATGAACACCTCGAAATCCTCGTACGCCCATTTGAGCTGCGCCTGAAGCCCCGGATCGTCTTCCACGATGAGCAGCTTGGGGCGGGAATCGGTCATCATGCAACGTCCTGCTGGGAATGCGGGTGAGAGAGGGTGGCCGTCACGGCCAGCGGCAGGCGCACCGAAAAGCGGCTGCCCAGGCCTTCCCGGCTTTCGACATCGAGCCGCCCGCGCATGGCGCGCACCAGCTCGCGCGCTTCGAACGCGCCGATGCCAAAGCCACCGGGCTTGGTGGAAACGAATGGTTTGAACAGCGCGCTGCGCACGAATTCCGCGCTCATGCCGCTGCCGGTGTCGACCACGTCGATGCAGCCGTGCAGCCCATCGCTGCGCACTTCCACCAGCACGGCGCGGCCCGCCGGGCTGGCATCGATCGCGTTCTGCACCAGATGGGCGAGCACCTGCTCCAGCGTCTCGCGATTGGCCAGGATCGTGCACGGCCCATGCACGGTGACGACGACCGGGGCAGCGGGCATCGCGGCGCTGGCTGGCCAGCGCGCCGCCAGCCCCCGCGCCACGGCCACGGCGTCAACCGGTGCCACTTGGTCCACGTTGCCCGTGCCATAGCGGGAGAGGCGGGCGATCAGCGCGTTGAGCTTGTCGGCCGAATTGCTCAGCGTGACGAGCATGTCCTTGCGGAACTCGGGATTGTCGGCGTGGCGCTGGGCATTGCGTGCGAGCAGGCCCAACTGGCTTGCCAGGTTCTTGATGTCGTGCATCACGAACGCCATGCGGCGGTTGAATTCGTCGAACCGGCTGGCTTCAAGCAGGGCGACCTGGCCATTGTTTTCAGCGATATAGCTGGCAAGCTGGTGCCCGACCACACGCAGCAGGTCGAAATCTTCCCAATCGAGCTTGCGCGCCACGGCCGGGCGTCCGAGCACCACCAGCCCGACCAGCCGATCGAAATGGAGTAGCGGGACAAGCGCCCAGATCGCCTCTTCTGCGATCATCCAGGCCGGCGTCGCGCGCGCTTCGCCCTGATGGTCCACGCCGCTGCGCACTTCGTCGAGATCGACGATGAAGCCCTGCCGCTCGAAGAAGGCCGCACCGGCCAGGCCCAGGGCTTGGGCCGGAACGTCGAGCGTGGGCCATTGCCAGCGCGCCGCCAGCACCAGTTCGCCTCCATCGGCCGGGACGAGCAGAGCGCCGCGCGCGCTGTCGGTGATATCGGCAACGGCCTGGATCACGCGGGTATGCAGCGGGGCAGCATTGCCACTGGGCGCCCCTGCGCCGCCGATCGTGGCGTTGAAGCGCAGCCATTCGGCGCGATAGTCATAGCGATGCTGGAAGAAATGCTTGGACAGCATCACGTTGAGCCAGCCACGCAGCCGCCCCGAAGGCAGCAGTGCGAGAACCAGCACCGAGCTGGCAAAGACGAAGCCGAGCTGGGTGAGCATCGTCGCGCTGCCGCCCAGCCAGGCGATCGACTGCGCCACGCCGACCATGACCAGCATGTAGCCGCCGATGACCAGCAGCGAGAGCGACTGGAACGCCACCGTGCGCGAGGGGGAGAAGCGCCCGCTCGCCTGCTCGCGCATTACGCCCACGCCCAGCAGCGCGATGCCGACCAGCGCCGCCAGCGCCCGCAGCGCCACCAATTCGGCCGGCATGCCGCGCACCAGATAGGCGATGGTATAGAAATTGAGGTCGTATCCCCAGATCACCGCCAGCGCGGCGCAGGTCCACCGCACGGCGGCGCGCTGCGCGGTCATCGCCCCGGCATAGAGATTGTGCACCAGCACCAGCGCGCCGGTGATCACCAGCAGGCGCAGCATCACCCCGATCTGGAAGATCATCGCCAGCGCCGGGGCAATCGCGGCAAAGCGCCAGGTCAGCACCATCAGCACCAGTTGCAGCAGCTCCACCGCCGCCAGCACCACCAGCACCGGGCGCACCGGCGACACCGTTTCATGCCGCCCATCTCGGGCAAACAGCGCATAGACCACCAGCAGCCAGGCCAGGTTGCGCGCCACATCGGCGATCAGTGCTGCCGGATGCGCCGGGCCGACCGCTGCCTGGAGCAGCCCCCACACCGCGCTGACCAGGATCGCCAGAATCGCCGCGCGGCTGACCGGCTTGCCGCGCCGCTGCCGGTCGATCTGCCACACGCCCAGCACCACCCCGCCGAACGCGGCCAGCACGAAGGCCCATTGGCCCAGACCTGTCCATCCCACCGGGGCCGGCATCGCCTTGCGCCTCTTACCGCGCGCCTTCGTGCCACAGCACGACGCGCAGGGTCTGCAACAGGATCAGCAGATCGAGGAACGGGGTGTAGTTCTTGGCATAATAGAGATCGTATTCCAGCTTGTGCCGCGCATCCTCGATCGAGGCGCCATAGGGATAGTTGATCTGCGCCCAGCCGGTGATGCCCGGTTTCACCATGTGCCGCTCGGCATAATAGGGCAGGTGCTCTTCCAGGTCAGAGACGAATTCGGGCCGTTCCGGGCGCGGGCCGACAAAACTCATCTGGCCTTTGAGCACCGTCCAGGTCTGCGGCAGTTCGTCGATGCGCAGCTTGCGGATCAATCGCCCGATGCGGGTGACGCGCGGATCGTTCTGCGCTGCCCACTGCGCGCCGCCGGCTTCGGCATCGATGCGCATGGAGCGCAGCTTGATTAGGTTGAATGTCTCGCCATAAAGACCCACGCGGGTCTGTCGGAAGAACGCGGGCCCCTTGCTGTCGAGCTTCACCAGGATCGCGAAGACCAGGATGATCGGCGCGGTCAGGCACAGCAGGACCAGGCTGGCGCAGATGTCGAACACGCGCTTGATCGCGCCCGACAGCATCCTCCCTGAGGAAAAGCCGTCGGAAAAGATCAGCCAGCTCGGGTTGACGGTGTCGAGATCGACGCGCCCGGTCTCACGCTCCACGAACGTGGAAAAATCGTTGACGTGGACGCCGGTGGTCTTGATCCGCAACAGGTCTTTCAGCGGCAGGGCATTGCGCCGTTCCTCCAGCGCCAGCACCACTTCGCTTACCCCCAGGTTCTCCACGAAGCGGGTGAGGTTGGGCAGCGCCTCGCGGCGGATGGCTTCCTCGATCAGCGGGTTCTGCGTGCTCATCGCCACATAGCCGACGATGGCAAAGCCGGCTTCAGGCCGCTCGCCCAGCTTGCGCAGGCGCGCCGCGCGCTGACCCGCGCCCAGCACCAGCACGCGGCGGCGAAACGCTGCGGTGCCCAGGAACCCGCCCAGCACCAGCCGCACGCCCACCAGCAGGACCAGCGAAAAAACCATCGCGTAAAACAGGTTGGAGCGCCACAGGGTGTGCCCCGGAATCAGGAAATAGACCACCGAGACGGCAATGATGCCCAGGCTTACCGCCACCATCAGGCGCGCCGTGGCATAGCGCATGGAGCGCAAGGCGTCAGAGCCATAGACCCCGACGGCGACCATCGCGGTGTGGACCAGCACGGCAAAGGTCAGCAGCGGCCACACCCTGTCGCCGGTATAGCCCACGTCGATGCCGATCTGGTGCGCGCGCACCACCCAGCCCAGTTCGCCGGCCAGGATCAACAGCCAGAAATCGATGATTCCCAGCAGGAACACGGCATTTGGAATGTAGTGCTTGAACAGGCGGATCATCAGGCCAAGGGTATCCCGCAGTGCCCGGCAGGGGCGTCTCGTCGATCGGGCTTATCGACGAAAGGCGGGATAGGCCCAAGGGGGTAAATTGTCGGTGAATCTGACAGGTCACGGTTAATGGCGTCGGATCGGCTTACAGCCTCTCCTCCCTACTGGCCCCCTGCGTCAATCCCTGCCATGCTGCGCCGATGCGGCAGAAAGAACTGCGTCTGGCCCTTGTATCGACCGGCGGCATCAGCCTGGCGGTCTATATGCACGGGGTTACCAAGGAATTGTGGCACCTCTCGCGCGCCAGTTGCGCCATCCATGGCAAGCACGGGCCGCGCGTGGCGACAAAGCCCGGCATCGAAGACGTCTGGATGCGGCTGTTGCGCACGATCCACGCCGAACGCGGGGTGCGCCTGCGCGTGCTGGTCGATATTCTCTCGGGCGCCAGCGCCGGTGGCATCAACGCGGTGTTCCTGGCGCAGGCGCTGACCACCGGGCAAAGCCTGGAGCCGCTGACGCGGCTGTGGCTGGCCCGGGCGGATAGCGACGTGCTGCTCGATCCCGATGCGCGGCCGTGGGGCCGCTTTGCCAAGTTCTGGGCGCAGCCGCTGGTCTGGGCGGTGCTGCGCTGGAGCGCCCTGCGCGCGCCCGATGGTGAACTGTCGCGCCAGGTCGGCGGACCGGCACGCGAAAACAAGCTGAGCGGCGAAGTGCGGCGCAAGGTTTCGCGCCTGATCCGCGCGCGCTGGTTTGCCCCGCCGTTCAGCGGCATCGGCTTTTCCCGCCTGCTGGCCGAGGCGCTGGACGCCATGGCCCATAGCGGCAACGCCGCGCCGCTGCTGCCGCCGGGCCACCCGATCGACCTGATGGTGACGGCAACCGACTTTGCCGGGCATCCCGCGCCGCTGCGGCTCAACAGCCCGCCGTTGGTCGAGGAAAACGAGCATCGCCTGGGCATCGGCTTTCGGGCCGAGGCGCGCGGCCATACCGGCGAAGCGCTGGCGCCTCTGCCCGAACTGGTCTTTGCCGCGCGGGCCACGGCCAGCTTTCCCGGCGCTTTCCCGCCGCTCACCGTGGCAGAGATCGACCGTCTGGTGGCCGAGCGGGGCGAGGCCTGGCCGGGCCGTTCGACCTTTCTACAGCGGGTCATGCCCAACCGCTGGCGGCGCGGCACGCTCGACCAGGCGGCGCTGGTCGATGGCGCGGTGCTGGTCAACCGGCCGTTCGCCCCGGCCATGGCGGCACTGGCCAGCCGCCCCTCGCGCCGCGAAGTGGACCGGCGCTTCGTCTATCTCGATCCCGCGCCGCATGCCCCGGCCGAAGCAGCGCGCAACCCGGCGCCGGTCGGGTTTCTCTCTGCCATTTTCGGTGCGCTCTCGACGATCCCGCGCGAGCAGCCGATCCGCGACAACCTCGATGCACTGGAGCGCCAGTCGCGCGAGCGGCTGCGCCTGCGCGCCATTGTCGATTCGCTCCAGGGCGAGATCGAGGAGACCGTGGCGCGGCTGTTTGGCCATACGCTGTTCTTCGATTGGCCCAATGCCAAGCGCCTGATCGGCTGGCGGGCACGGGCGCAACAGGCGGCGGCGGAGCAGGCCGGCTATGCCTTTCACGGCTATGCCCAGGTCAAGCTGGCCGGGATTGTCGCCGATCTGGCCGAGGTTATCACCCAGGCCCTGCCGGCTGACGACAACCAGGGGGTGGAAGATGCGCTGTGGCGCCATCTCGGGCAGCATGGCCTCGACAACCTCAGTGTGCGGGGGGCGGGCGCCACGGCGCCGGCCATCGCCTTTTTCCGCGCGCACGATCTTTCGTTCCGCATCCGCCGCCTGAAACTGCTGGCGCGGCGGCTGACCACCGACTGGGACGAGGCCGCCGGGATCGATCCGGCCGCGCGGGAGGCGGCGCGCGACGTGGTCTATCGCGCGCAGGCGCTCTATCAGGCGCGCGCGAGCCTCAGCGGGCTGGGGCCGGGCTTTGCCGCCAGCGCCGCCGTGGTGCGCGAAGACCCCGGCGCGGTGCTGGCCGCGATTGCCGCGCGGCGCGATCTGGCGCGGCTGGACGACGAGGTCGACGGGCTGTTCGTCCACGCGCTGGGGGTGATGGACAAGGCGCTGCGTCGCCGTTTCCTGCACGCCTATCTGGGTTTTCCGTTCTATGACGTGGCCACGCTGCCCCTGTTTCAGGGCGATGGGCTTGGGGAATTCGATCCGGTGAAAGTCGATCGCATCTCGCCCGAAGATGCCTTGGCGATCCGTCCCGGCGGCACGCGGGCCTGCCTCAAGGGCATTGCCTTTACGCATTTCGGCGCGTTCTTCAGCCGCGCCTGGCGCGAGAACGACTATCTCTGGGGCCGCCTCAACGGCGCGGAACGGCTGATCGACATGGTCTGTTCCACGCTGGATCGCCCGCTCGATCCGGTACTGGTCGACGGGTTCAAGCGCGATGCGTTTCTGGCGATCCTGGCCGAGGAGGAACCACGCCTGAAAGCGGACCGCAACCTCGTGCCCGGCATCCGCGCCGAGGTGATGGAGCGGTTCGGCGGCAACATCTCCTAGAAGACAGGTCGGCGCCTACTTGGGCTGGTAGGTCTGCTCCACGCCAGGAAACGCCCGCTCGCGCACGTCCTGGGCATAGCGCGCGGCCGCTTCCTCGATCGTCGTGGCCACTTCGGCATAGCGTTTCACGAACCGCGGCACGCGCTCGAACAGGCCGAGCATGTCCTCAGTCACCAGCACTTGCCCATCGCATTGGGCCGATCCGCCGATGCCGATCACCGGGCAGGGCACGGCCTGGGTAATGGCGATGGCCAGCGGCTCCACCACGCCTTCGGCCACGATGGCAAAGGCGCCGGCATCGGCCAGGGCGCGGGCATCGGCCAGGATCTTGTCCGCCTCGGCCTGGCTGCGCCCGCGCGCGCCATAGCCGCCCAGCACATTGACCGCCTGCGGCGTCAGCCCGACATGGCCCATCACCGGAATGCCGCGCGCGGTCAGGAACGCCACGGTTTCGGCCATGGCCGCGCCGCCTTCCAGCTTCACCCCGGCGCAGCCGGTATCCTTGAGCAGGCGCGCGGCCGCCTCGAACGCCTGCTGCGGCGACGCTTCGTAGCTGCCGAACGGCATGTCCACGATCACCACCGCGTGATAGGAACCGCGCACCACCGCCGCGCCATGGGCGGCCATCATGTCCAGCGTCACCGGCACGCTCGATGGCAGGCCATAGATCACCTGGCCCAGCGAATCCCCCACCAGCAGCAGGTCGCAATGCGCGTCGAGCAATTGCGCCTGGCGCGCGGTATAGGCGGTGAGCATCACGATCGGCTGCGCGGTGTGCCCGTCCACCTTGCGCTGGCGGATCGCCGGCACCGACAGCCGCTTCATCGGCGCGGGTGTGGGATGCGCGCGGCTGGTCGCGGTATCGAGTTGAAACGTGGTGGACATCGCGGCCTCGCTCCCAAAAACGCCCGTCAGGTTGGCGCGCGCTTCTATAGCATGGGGAAAAACCCGCAAGGGCAGCGCCCGGACTGCCATCAGGATGAAAAAGGCCCTTTGCCAAGCCGGGGCTTGCCGCTAGCGTTGCCGCCCATGACCTGGTTACCGGTGCAACGTCTTGGCGTGGGGGTTCCCGCCGCACCGGTCCAAGGCGGGAGATTTCAATGTTTGGACGCGTCAAACCACTCGACGCTATTCTGGCGACAGCCGAAAAGAAATCGCTGCACCGTACGCTTGGTCCCGTCCAGCTCACCCTGCTGGGCGTTGGCGCCATCATCGGCACGGGTATCTTCGTTCTGACCGCCGCCGCCGCGCAAAAGGCGGGGCCGGGCATGATGATCAGCTTCATCATCGCCGGCTTCGTCTGTGCCGTGGCGGCGCTGTGCTACTCCGAACTGGCCTCGATGGTCCCGGTCTCCGGATCGGCCTATACCTACAGCTATGCGGTGGTGGGCGAACTGCTGGCCTGGATGGTCGGCTGGGCGCTCATTCTGGAATATGCCGTGGCGGCTTCGGCCGTGTCGGTCGGCTGGTCGGGCTATTTCATGGGGTTGCTCAAAAGCCTGACCGGATTCGAGTTGCCGCCGCAATTCCAGGCAGGGCCGACCTGGTCACTGCATGGCATTGTGCCGGTCGCCGATTTTTCGACCGGCCTGATCAACGTTCCCGCCATTGTCGTGGCCTTGCTCGTCACGGCCCTGCTGGTGCGCGGCACCAAGGAAAGCGCCACGCTCAATGCCGTGCTCGTTGCCATCAAGGTGGCTGCGCTCGGCATGTTCATCGTCCTGACCGTGCCTGCGATCCAGGGTACGCATTTCGCGCCGTTCGCGCCCAACGGCTGGTTCGGCAGCGGCACCTCGGGCATGGGCATCGTCGGGGCGGCCTCGTCGATCTTCTTTGCCTATGTCGGGTTCGATGCGGTTTCCACCGCGGCCGAGGAAACCCGTGATCCGCAGCGCAACGTGCCGATCGGCCTGATCGGCAGCCTTGGCATCTGCACGATCTTCTATCTGCTCGTTGCCGCCGGCGCGATCGGGGCGATCGGGGCACAGCCCACCGCGCTGGGCGTGGCGCCGGGTTCGGAAGAATTCACCCGCCAGTGCGCCGCGCTGGTGGCCCAGGGCAAGGAGCCGCTGGTCTGCTCCAACGAAGCGCTTGCCCACGTGCTGCGCGCGATCAACTATACCCGTGCGGGCGATCTCATCGGCCTGGCCGCCAACCTGGCGCTGCCGTCGGTCATCCTGATGATGATCTTCGGCCAGACGCGCATCTTCTTCGTGATGGCGCGTGACGGCCTGCTGCCCGAACGCCTTGCTGCCGTTCACCCGAAGTGGAAGACGCCGCACATCGTGACGATCGTCACCGGCCTGTTCGTGGCCGTGGCTGCCGCGCTGCTGCCGGTGGGCCAGTTGGCCGACATCTCCAACTCGGGCACGCTGTTCGCGTTCTTCATGGTGTCGCTGGCGGTGTTGATCCTGCGGGTCAAGGATCCGGCGCGCGTGCGCCCGTTCCGCACCCCGCTGGTCTGGGTGTTCGGCCCGATCGCCGCGATCGGCTGCCTGTTCCTCTATTTCAACTTGCCGATCGAAGCCATGCTGGTGCTGCCGGTGTGGGGGGCGATCGGCCTCGTGTTCTATTTCATCTATGGCTATCGCCACAGCCATGTCGGCCGTGGCGTGGTTGACAGCCACGACTGACCCGCGCGGCCCCTGGGCCAAGCACAGCAAGGCCGCCGTTTCCCCGGGGAAGCGGCGGCCTTTCTTTTATGGAACGGACGCGTTCTGTTTACAGGCTGGTCTCGGCATAGCCGCCCTTCAGGCTGTCGCCCACAGGCAGGCCCAGCGCCATCTTCACCGCGCCGACCACGCCCACTTCGCCCGACCAGATCGCCGCCTCGCCCAGGTCCATGCGCAGGAACAGCAGGTTCGGATCGGTCTTGCCGCCCGGATACCAGGCTTCGACCATGCGGTTCCAGTGCTGGTCGAGCACGGCGCGGTCGGTTTCCTCGGTCAGCGCGCCGGAAAAGCGGGCGAACAGGTCATGGCCCTTGGCGGAAAAGGTGGCAGTGGCTGCACCTTGCGCGGCAAAGCGGTTGTCGCGCGAGGTGAAGAACCAGATCGCATGGTTGGCATGCTTGTCGAGCTGCGCGGTCATCGGCGCAGCGCTTTCGGGATCGGCATCGAGTTGCAGCATCACGAACGGCGAGTGGGCCAGTTCCTTCCAGAACTTTTCCTTCAGTTCCGTGGGGTTGCCTTGGTCATATTGCATCGTTTCTCTCCTCGGGAAGGGGGATCAAATTGTGGGGGCAGTGATGAGCTGGGCGGTTACCGCATCGATCGCCACGTCCCGCTCTTCGGGCCGGCGTCCGGCCAGGAATGCGGTGAGATCGGCGATCACCCGTTCGGTCTCGGTGGCAAAGACGCCGTGCGGCGCGCCGGGATATTCCACCAGCATGGCGTGCGGCACGGCGCGGGCAACGGCGCGGCCGGTCGCCTCGATCGGCACGGTCTTGTCTCCCGTGCCATGGATCACCAGCGTGGGCATGGTAAAGCTTGCCAGGTCACCCCGGAAATCGGTGGTGGCAAAGGCCTTGGCGGCGGCCAGCGTGGGCAGCAGGCCGGCCTGCATCGTGTGGTTCCACGACAGCTTGAGCTGTTCGTCGCTGACCGGGGCAGTCAGCAGGCCCACGCCATAGAAGTCCTTGAGGAAGTGGGCCATGAACTTGGCCCGGTCCTCCAGCATGCCATTGGTCATCTGGTCAAAGGTTTCGGGCGGCACGCCTTCGGGGTTGTCGCCGGTCCGCGCCATGAACGGCACCACCGACGAAACCAGTGCCACGCGGGCGATGCCGTCTGCGCCATGGCGCGACAGGTAGCGGGCGATTTCCCCGCCGCCCATGGAAAAGCCGACCAGCGCCGCGCCGGGGCGGGCATCGGTGGCTTCCAGCACATCGGCAAGGTCATCGGCAAAGGTATCATAGTCATAGCCGTGGCCGGGCTGGTCTGACCGGCCGAAGCCGCGCCGGTCATAGGCGATGGCGCGATAGCCGGACTGGGCCAGCGCGTTCATCACCGGATCCCAGCTATCGGCGTTGAGCGGCCAGCCATGGATCAGCACCACTGCCGGGCCGTGGCCCCAAGCCTTCACGTAAAGCCGGGTGCCATCGCGCGTCTTGATCATGGGCATTGTCGGAAAACTCCGCAAAATCGTCTGCCCCTCCGCGCCTATAAGCGGTTGAGGCGGCGGTGCGTTCCGGCGCCCTGCCCAAAACGCGGTGGACCGCCCGTGCATCGGCGCTGGCCTTTCGTGACGATGGAACGTATAAGGAACAAATGTCGCAACCCACGGTGATGGAACGCCTCGGCATTCTGGCCGATGCTGCAAAATACGATGCAAGCTGCGCCTCTTCGGGCACGGCCAAGCGCAACAGCGCGGGCGGCAAGGGGCTGGGCTCGACCGAGGGCATGGGCATCTGCCACGCCTATGCGCCCGATGGCCGGTGCATCTCGCTGCTCAAGATCCTGCTGACCAACCACTGCATTTTCGATTGCCACTATTGCGTCAACCGCAAGAGTTCCAACGTGCGCCGCGCGCGCTTCACGCCGCAGGAAGTGGCGGACCTGACCGTGGCGTTCTATCGCCGCAACTATATCGAGGGGCTGTTCCTTTCCTCGGGCATCGTCCGTTCCTCCAACCACACGATGGAGCAATTGATCGAGGCGGCGCGCATCTTGCGCGAGGAGCACGAGTTTCGCGGCTATATCCACCTCAAGACCATTCCCGAGGCCGATCCCGAACTGGTCGCGCGGGCCGGGCTCTATGCCGATCGTGTGTCGATCAACGTGGAATTGCCGACCCAGGCCGGGCTGGCGCGGCTGGCGCCGGACAAGTCCACCCCGGTGATCGAAGGGGCCATGGCCAAGATCGGCAGCGCCATTGTCGAGGCGAAGGACGCGCGCAAGCGCTTCCGCCACGCGCCACGCTTTGCCCCGGCCGGGCAATCGACGCAGATGATCGTGGGGGCCGACCAGGCAAGCGATGCTGATATCGTTGGCCGTTCGGCCACGCTCTACAACCGTTTTCGCCTGCGCCGGGTCTATTATTCGGCGTTCAGCCCGATCCCCGATGCCAGCGCCGTGCTGCCGCTGCAACGCCCGCCGCTGATGCGCGAGCATCGGCTCTATCAGTCCGACTGGCTGATGCGTTTCTATGGCTTTGCCCCGCATGAAGTGCAGCAGGCGGCCGATCCGGGCGGCATGCTGCCGCTGGATATCGATCCCAAGCTGGCCTGGGCGCTGCGCTTTCGCGAGGCCTTTCCGGTGGACGTAAACCGCGCCCCGCGTGAGGCGCTGCTGCGCGTGCCGGGGCTGGGGGTGCGCGCGGTGGGCGCGCTGCTCTCTGCCCGGCGGCAACGCCGATTGCGGCTGGAAGACGTGGGCCGGCTCACCACCTCGCTGGCCAAAGTGCGGCCGTTCATCGTCACGGCCGATTGGCGGCCGACGCTGCTGGTCGACCGGGCTGACTTGCGCAGCCAGCTTGCGCCGCCCAAGGCGCAGCAACTCGAACTGTTCGGGGCCTGATTACTCGTGCGCGTCTGCCTGCCGGCACCCGATGACAGCGAAGCCTGGCGCAGCGCGGCGCGGGCGCTGGTCCTGGCCGGGATCGAGCCTGATGCGGTGGCCTGGGAAGAACCGGGGCAGGGCACCGGCGATCTGTTCGCGCAGGAGGCCATGCCCCTGCCGCCACCGCGACCGGGCGCCGCGCCGGTGCGGGCCAGCAAGCCGTTCCTCGATCTGGTGCGCATGGCGCTGCTCAACCGTGCGCCCGAACGGTTCGATCTGGCCTATCGCCTGCTCTGGCGCTTGCAGAGCCAGCCGCGCGCGGCGCAGGACGCGGCCGATCCGCTGGTGCGGCGGCTGGACCAGCTTTCCCGCCCGGTGCGGCGGGACATTCACAAGATGCGCGCCTTCCTGCGCTTTCGTGGCGTGGCCGAAGCTGACGGATCGGAGCGCTTCGTCGCCTGGTTCGAGCCCGATCATCATATCCTGCGCGCCAACGCCGGCTTTTTCGTCCGGCGCTTTGCCGCGATGCGCTGGTCGATCCTGACGCCGGCTGGATCGCTGCACTGGAACGGCCAGGTGCTGGAGGAAGGGCCACCGGCAACCCGGCTCGACGCGCCGGGCGGCGATCCGCTGGAAGAGCTGTGGCGCACCTATTACGCCAACATCTTCAACCCGGCGCGGCTGAAAGTGGGCGCGATGCTCAAGGAAATGCCGCGCAAATACTGGAAGAACATGCCAGAGGCGGCGCTGATCCCCGATCTGATCGCCGGGGCGCAGGCGCGCGAGGCGGCGATGGTCGATCTGGGACGGCAGGATTTCGGCCCGCCGCCGGCCACGCTCCCCGATCTGGCCCAGGGCCTGGCGTCATGCCGGCACTGCGCGATCGGCTGCAACGGCACGCGCGCGGTGGCCGGGGAAGGGCAACCAGCGGGCGGCTTCATGATCGTGGGCGAGCAGCCGGGCGATACCGAGGAGAGCCTGGGCCGCCCGTTCGTCGGGCCGGCGGGCGAAGTGCTGCGCGGCCATCTGCAAGCGGTGGGGATCGATCCGGGGCAGGGCTGGCTGACCAACGCGGTCAAGCATTTCAAGCATCAACCGACGCCCAAGCGCCGCCTTCACCAAAGCCCCACGGCCGGGGAAATCGACACCTGCCGCTGGTGGCTGGACCGCGAGCGCGAACTTGTGGCGCCGCGCCTGATCCTGGCGCTGGGCGCGAGTGCCGCGCGCGGGCTGATCGGGCGCACCGCCAGCGTGCAGCGCGAACGCGGCCTGCTGGCCACCCACGAGGGAACCGAAATCTGGCTGACCTGCCATCCCAGCTACCTGCTGCGGCTGGACGGGGCGGCACGGGCGGCGGAAGAAGCGCGGTTCGTGCAGGACCTGGCCTCCTTTGCCGATCGCGTGCGGGCCTTGCCCTGAAGCCTCGCAAGGCCGGAGAGCAGCAAAAAGGGGCGCCGACCGCGTGGCCAGCGCCCCTTCACCATTTCGCGGTGCGGTGGATCAGGCGGCCGCGCTGGCGTCGCCTTCCACCACCGACAAGGCCTTCTGGTTGCCGATCAGCACCTTCTTGGGCTTCATCGCCTCGGGCACTTCACGCACCAGGTCGATGGTCAGCAGGCCATCGGCAAGGTCGGCCGCGCTCACCCGCACGAAATCGGCGAGTTCGAAGCGGCGCTCGAAGCTGCGGTTGGCAATGCCCAGGTGGAGGTACTGCTTGTCGGCCAGATCGGCCTTGCTGCCCTTCACCACCAGCAGATTCTGCTGCGCGGTGATGTCGAGGTCTTCCGGCTTGAACCCGGCGACGGCCAGCGTGATGCGATAGGCATCGTCACCCTGGCGCTCGATGTTGAAGGGCGGGTAATTGTCGCCGGCATTGGCGCGGGCCTGGCGTTCGAGCAGGTCGAACAGGCGGTCGAAACCCACGGTCGTGCGACGATAGGGGGTGAAATCGAAACGGTTCATGGCAATATCCTCATCAAGAGCAATCTGCACAGACCCCGGCCCGGGAAACTCCGGCGCTGGGGCGGGTTGAAGGTGGCGAGCCCGTCTTGCGGCGCTCGTCACAAACGACCATGTGTGGGCTGCGTTGTGCATTTCAAGGCCCCCCGTTTCACCAATTTCACCGGAGCGAACATGAGCCAGTCCCAGACCCCGAAAGTCGAAATCTATACCAAGTGGGGCTGCCCCTATTGCGTGCGGGCCAAGGCCCTGCTCGATGAAAAGGGCGTCGCCTATGAAGAACACGACGTGACGATGGGCGGCCCCAAGCGCGCCGAGATGCAGGAGCGCGCGCCGGGGGCGGCCACCGTGCCGCAGGTCTTCGTCAACGACCAGGCGCTGGGCGGGTGCGACGACATCCATGCGCTGGATCGCGCCGGCAAGCTCGACGCCCTGCTCGGCCTGGCATGAGCGCAGCGTCTTCCTGTCGCGTGGCGGTGTTGCAGATGACCAGCGGGATCGATCCGCTGGCCAATGCCGCCACGATTGCCGATGCGGCTGCCCGCGCCGCCGGTGACGGCGCAGCGATGCTGTTCACCCCGGAGATGTCGGGGCTGATCGACCGCGATCGCGCGCGCGCCACGCCGCATATCGTGGCGGAAGACGCCAATCCCGTGCTCGCCGCTGCGCGCGAGGCGGCGGCGCGCCATGGCCTGTGGGTCCATCTCGGCTCGCTGGCGATCAGGCCGGAGGATCGCGATGGCCGCTGGGCCAACCGCGCTTTCGTGATCGATGCGACCGGCGCGATTGCCGCGCGCTATGACAAGATGCACATGTTCGACGTGGACCTGGCAACGGGCGAGACCTGGCGCGAATCCGCCGCCTATCGTCCCGGCGAACAGGCCGTGACCGTGGCAACGCCGCTTGGCCGACTGGGCCTGGCGATCTGCTATGACTTGCGTTTTCCCGCCTTGTTCGAGGCCCTGGGCCAGGCCAGGTGCGATGCGATCGCCATCCCCGCCGCGTTCACCGTTCCCACCGGAGCGGCGCATTGGCACCTGATGCAGCGCGCCCGCGCGGTGGAGGCCAGTGCCTTTGTCATCAGCGCAGCGCAGACCGGCCAGCATGAAGACGGGCGCGAGACCTATGGCCATAGCCTGGTGGTCGACCCCTGGGGCGAGGTGCTGCTCGACATGGGCACGGCGGCGGGCCTGGCCTTTGCCACGATCGACCCCGCGCGCACGGCGGCGGTGCGGCAGCAACTGCCCAGTCTTGCCAACAAGCGCGCTGTGCCCATATCGCGCGCGTCATGATTGTCTTCGATCTGCAATGCTCGGCCGGCCAGCACCGATTTGAAGGGTGGTTCGCCTCGTCCAGCGACTATGCGCAGCAGCAGGAGCGCGGGCTGGTCACGTGCCCGGTCTGCGGCAGTGGCGAGGTGGTCAAGGCGGTGATGGCGCCGGCCGTGGGGCGCAAGGGCAACCAGGCGCCGGCGCTGCCCGTGGCCGCGCCCGCCGATGGCGCGGCGTCTGCTGCCGTGGCGGCCCCCGCTGGGGCGGCGCCCAAGGCTCCGCTCCCGCCCGAGGCGGTGGCCATGCTGCGCGCGGTCGCCCTGGCCCAGGCCGAGGCGATCAAGTCCTCCACCTGGGTCGGCACGTCCTTTGCCGAAGACGCGCGCGCGATGCATTATGGCGACAAGGACGCCGCACCGATCCATGGCCAGGCGACACCCGAGGAAGCCCGCGACCTGCTGGAAGAAGGCATCGCCGTGGCGCCGCTGCTGATTCCCGTGGTGCCGCCCGGCGAGGCGAACTGAGGCCATGGCGTTGGAGCGTGGCCCCGGATCAAGTCCGAGGCCACGCCAGGGATTGTAGCCAGTTAGATCCGGCCGCGCGCTGCGGAGCGCAAGGTCTTACGCACCCTCATGATGGGGATGATCGCGGTGCTCGTGCTGGGCTGCGGCGTGCGCCGCTTGGCGCTGGGCCTGTTCCTGTTGGTGGCGGGCCATGGCCTGCTCGCGTTGCTGCGCGGCCTGGGCCTGGTGTTGGGCCATCATCGCCTGGCGCTGGGCCTGTTCCTGCGCGTGCTGGGCCTGTTCCTGCTGATGGCGGGCCATCGCCTGCTCGCGCTGCTGGGCGGCTTGAGCCTGACGTTGCGCCATCATGGCTTGGCGCTGGGCCATCGCCGCCTGTTCCCGCGCGTGGTTCTGCTGGGCCTGCTGCATGCGCGCCTGTTGCGCTTGCTGCATCCGGGCCTGCTGGGCCTGCGCGCGTTGCTGCGCCTGCTGCTGCGCCTGTTGCTGCGCCGCGTGGAGCCGCGCCTGCTCGGCCTGGCGCTGCATGCCCATCTGCTGCGCGGCCTGCATTCGGGCCTGTTGCTGGGCGAATTCCGCCTGCTGGTGGGCAAACTTCTGTTGTTGTTGCTGCGCGCGGAACTGGGCCTGCTGTGTATTGATCCGCTGCTGCTGCGCGAACTGCTGCTGCTGCCGCTGTTCCTGCACGCGGAACTGGGCCTGCTGCATCGCTGCCTGCTGCGCTTTGATGCGCTGCTGCTGCTGTTGCTGCAAGAACGCCTGCTGCTGCTGCCGCTGTTGCTGCATGGCAGCCTGCCGCGCGCCATCGCCGTCGAACCAGTGGGGCAGCCAGCCGGCAAAGCGCGGCTGGGGCTGAGGCGGCGGGGGCGGGGCATAGACCACCGGTTGCGGCGGCGGGGAGTTGAAGCCGACCTGCTGCCAGCGCGCGAACTGCTGCGCTTCCATGGCGCGGCGCTCGCTTTCGGCGGCCCAGTGCGCCTGCTCCTGCGCCTCGTGCGCATCGTGGTAGGCGCGCCATTCGGCTTGCTCGGCCATGTCCTGCGCCCACTGCGCGCGAGAGGCGGCGATTTCGGCGCGGCGTTCGGCCCAGTTGGCTGCGATCACCCCGCGATGCTCGCGTTCGCGCGAAAGATCATAGAGATAGGCGGCGCGATCATAATAGCGCGAGGCATAGTCCACCCGTTCGCCATAGTAATCCGGCGGCAGCAGGCTGCCTTGGCTGTCGTAGACTGCCACGAGTTGCGGGCCGGAATAGGCATAGCTGTATTCCGGATCGCGCACGAGGTAGGGTGTGTCCGATCCGGCCTGATAGTAATAATAGCGATAGCCGCCGTCGATCGGCTCGGCATAGCGCCGGTCACCCCCGCTGGTCTGCCACACCCACGGGCTCACATCGCCATCGTCATAGGTGTAGTCCGGCGGCGCGTCGCCAATCGCCTGGGTCACGCCCTGCGCGCGGTCGAGATAGGCATAGGCATCAGACCGGTGGGTGAGCCGCGCGACGCGCACGGCATGCTGCACGGGCAGGGCCTGGACCGCCGGGGCGGGGGCCATGGCCGTGGCCGCGCCGGGTTGCAGCGGGACCGCCGCCGGCAGTGCGGGCAGGGCATTGGCGGCATCGGCCGAAGCGGTTGCGTCGGGCGTGCCGGCCTTGTTGCAGGCGGCCAGGCTCAGCGCGAGCGCACTGGCCGTGGCGATCATGATCGTGGTGCGAATGGGGCGCATGGCGGTTCATCCTGTTTCGCTCAACCACGCCGGTCTATTCGGGTCAGGCTGAACCTGCCTTGGCCGGCGCATTCATCGGCGCCTAACGAACAGGGCGGCGGTATGATCCAGGCAAGCCACGCAGCAACGAAAAAGGCGCGCCCGGCAAGGCGCGCCTTTTTCGTTCAGCCGATGCGG
The DNA here is from genome assembly GCF_014652855.1 of Novosphingobium pokkalii. Lineage (GTDB taxonomy): Bacteria > Pseudomonadota > Alphaproteobacteria > Sphingomonadales > Sphingomonadaceae > Novosphingobium > Novosphingobium pokkalii. The sequence continues at coordinate 11,042 of NZ_BMZP01000008.1, read as the reverse complement.
CAATGGCTCAACCCTTGGGGGCGAGAACCATCAGCATCTGGCGGCCTTCCATGCGGGGGAAAGCCTCGATCTTGGCCACTTCGGCCACGTCTTCCTGCACGCGCTTGAGCAGGTTCATGCCCAATTGCTGGTGCGACAGTTCGCGGCCACGGAAGCGCAGGGTCACCTTCACCTTGTCGCCATCCTCGATGAAGCGATGCACGTTGCGCATCTTCACGTCATAGTCGTGATCATCGATGTTCGGACGCATCTTGATCTCCTTGATCTCCTGCGTCTTCTGGCTCTTGCGGGCGGCGTTGGCCTTTTTCTGCGCCTCGTAGCGGAACTTGCCCACGTCGAGGAACTTGCACACCGGCGGATCGGCGTTGGGCGAGACTTCGACCAGGTCAAGGCCGACTTCGGCTGCCTGCTCGATCGCTTCACGCGTGTACATCACGCCAAGATTCTCGCCGTTTTCATCGATCACGCGCACCTTGGGCACGTTGATCATCTGGTTGTAGCGAGGGCCGCTCTTGACGGGGGGCGCCAACATGCGCCGGGGCGGGGGAGCTATAGTGCTATCTCCTGACGTTGATCCGGGTGCGAGTCATGAAAGAGACTCAAGGCGCGCTCATATCACAACAGCGCGGCAGATAAAGAGCCTTCGGGCATATGTGGGCGCCGCAGGGTGCGGTTTCAAGCTGCGGCAGCCTGCCACAGTGGGAAATGCGCCACACGCGCGGCCGTGGGCACCAGCGCCGTGATGCTGCGCGCGGGCTGCATCGCCTTGAGCAGGGCGGGGTGCGCCGCGTCCAGCCCGCCGGTCAGTGCGCCGAACGCGGGCAGGATCAGCTTGCGCTCGCTCATCACCGCGCAGGGGCGGCTGACTGTGCGGCCGCGCGCCGCCACGCGCAGGCGGGGGTGAAAGTGGCCGGACAGTTCGGGCAGGGGTTCGCCCGGCCGGGCCTCGTGCCGCAGCATAACGCCGCCAACGGTCAGTTCCGGCAGCATGGTTCCGGCAGCAGCACCGTCCTTTTCATCATGGTTGCCCGTTATCCACACCCAATCGACCAGGCGCGCCAGGGCCGTCAGCCGATCGGCCGCCCCGGCATCGAGCCGCGCCGGGCCGTGGGCATCGTGGAAATTGTCGCCCAGGCAAAACACCCGCCGTGCGCCGGTGTGGCGCACCAGCGCGGTGAGCCGGTCGAGTGTTTCGCGGCTGTCATAGGGCGGCAGCATCTGCCCGGTGCGGGCGAACCAGCTTGCCTTTTCCAAGTGCAGATCGGCCACCAGCAGCGCTTGTTCGGCCGGCCAGACCAGCGCTCGCGCCGGGCCGAGCAGCCATTCCTGGCCGGCGAACGGGAACGGAGCGAACGAAAGGGGAACCATGCCTTCCCCTTGCCGCAGGCCCGCCGATTTGGCAAGCCGTGGCACGGGCGTTGATTGGCCCCTGGGAGATGGCATGACCGATTGGACCACCCACACCGCTCGCGCCCGCGCCTGGTTCGAATCCTTGCGCGACCGCATCTGCGCCGAGTTTGAAAGCATCGAGCGCGAGGCAGGCAGCGACGCGGCCTTTTCCTACACCCCGTGGCAGCGCGAGCATCACGGCGAGCCGGTGGAAAACGGCGGTGGCGGGGTGCAGGGCCTGATGAAAGGCAAGGTGTTCGAGAAAGTGGGGGTCAACGTCTCCACCGTGCACGGCGCATTCAGCCCGGAATTTGCCCGCACCATCAATGGCGCCGATCCGGAAAACCCGGAATTCACCGCCACCGGGATCAGCCTGGTGGCGCACATGGCCAATCCGCATGTGCCCGCCGTGCACATGAACACCCGCTTCCTCACCACGCGCAAGGCCTGGTTCGGCGGCGGCGGCGATCTCAACCCGCCATTGCCCTATGAGCAGGATACCGCCGATTTCCACGCCCGCTTCAAGGCGGCCTGCGACGCGCACGATCCGGCCTATCACCCCCGTTTCAAGGCCTGGGCCGACGACTATTTCTTCATCCCCCACCGCAAGGTTCATCGCGGCGTGGGCGGGATATTCTACGATCACCTGGAATGCGCCGACGACGCCGCGTTCGAGGCGAATTTTGCCTTCACCCGCGACGTGGGCGAGGCGTTTCTCGACGTCTATCCCCGTCTGGTGCGGCGGCGGATGAACCAGCCGTTCGATGCGCGCGAGGAATTGCAGATGCTGGAATGGCGCGGCCGCTATGCCGAATTCAACCTGGTGCACGATCGCGGCACGCTGTTCGGCCTCAAGACCGGCGGCAATATCGACGCCATCCTGATGAGCCTGCCGCCGCGCGCGGTGTGGAGCTGAACGCATGGCGATTGCCGACGTTGCCGCGCCGCTGGGGCAGGGCTTTCACGCGCTCGCGCCGGGCGACCTGGCCGCCGTGGTCACCGCGCTGGAGATGCGCGAGCCGCCCGCCAGCCTCAAGCGGCTGGTGCCCGAAGCCGACGTGCCGCTGCAACTGGTGCGCTGGAAAGCGGCCGAGCCAGCGAAATACCGCCTGCTCTATCGCCGCGTCGGCGCCAAGTGGCTGTGGTGGTCGCGCCTCGCCATGGACGACGCCGCGCTCGCCGCGATCATCCACGATTCCGATGTGGAGCTTTACGCCGTGGCCGACCGCGCCGGGGTAGAGGTCGGCATGCTGGAACTCGATTTCCGCACGGGCGGCGAGGCGGAAATCGCCTTCTTCGGCCTGATCCCCGGCGCCACCGGCAAAGGCTTCGGCAAATGGCTGATGCGCCGCGCCCTGCAACGGGCGTGGGGGCGGGAAGGCGTAAGCCGTGTGTGGGTGCACACCTGCACGCTCGACGGCCCGAGCGCGCTGCCGTTCTACATGGCGCAGGGGTTTGTGCCTTATGCGCGCTTCGTGGAAGTCTTCCCCGACCCGCGCGGGCTGGGCCTGCTGGGCGAGGAAGCGCCGCAGGTGCCGGTTTTGGGGTGAGGTCCGGGATAGGCCGGAAAGCTGGAATGGCTATGTGGCCAACGGATCGACTGGCGCGGCAACATTCCCTCCCCCAGCCCCTCCCGCAAGCGGGAGGGGAGCTCGAAAATCCCCCTCCCGCTTGCGGGAGGGGTTAGGGGAGGGCATGTGCACATGCACGTGGGAGAGTACCTGCTAAACCAAGGCAGGAGCGCGGGTCTTGCGCATAAAGGACGGGCAACTCAACAAGCCGCACCCAGAACTTGCTGACCGTTTAAACGCACTTCAGATAGGAAGTCAGGACATCCGACCAGGCCTTGGTCCGATCAAAGTCTTTCACCAGTCCATCACCACTTCTTTGCATGAAGGCCATCATGCCGTGCTGAACCATGTAGCGCGGGTTGTAAGTCGGGGCACCCAGTGCTTGCACAGCGCGGCAGAGCTCAGCGTGCTGGACGGAGTTACTCATATTTTTGGCCGCGAGATCAGAGAATTCCTGCTTCACAGCGTCAGGCGTTTCAGAAAAGACTTCCATCCGTGCCACAGCAACGGCTTGATGGGCTGTCGTGTCAGCAACGCGAAGCATGTCGAAGCGACCGTACACATTTGCCAAACTGACCAATGCGAACGCATCTTGCAGGCGTCCGGCATCCAGGCAGACTTTTGCCCCTCGATATAGGTCGACCGGATTGTATTCCGGCGAGGCTTTGGTGAGCGGAATGCAGCCGAGTTTGTGCAGAGACTCAAGATTGCCAGACGCCACCTGGTTGTGGATTTCTGCTTTTCCTACCTCTTGAGCACTGGCCACGCTTGATGACGCAATGGCCGTCATCAACAGGGCGCCACAACGAAGAACAATCGCCTTGATCATTGGATGTCCGATCTTGGAGAATCCGGGGTAGCACACATAAATCGATCAGCGACAGTGATGCAGTATGCGGTCTTCGGGCTTCCTTGCGTGAGAACGCCGCATATCGGGCTCTGCGACCAGACCAAGTCTCCCGCAAAGCCCGATGAGGCGTTTCAAGCAGTCGCCGCACCACCCTTCACTTCTTGACCACCGGCGTGATTTCCAGGCCATCCGGCTCGACGATGTTCACGCCCGAGAACACGAACAATCCGCCGCGATATTCGATCAGGCGGTAATTGTTGTAGGTGCCGAGATCGAACCCGCGCCACTTCAGCGGCTTGCCCACGAACGGGAGCATGCCATTGGTTTCCAGCTTGGCCTCGTCGTTGCGCGGGAAAGGCTGCGAGCGATCGAGCAGCATCACGTTGACGGCGGTCTCAAGCTCTGAGTTGAGCACTTCCTTCAGGCGGGCGCCGTTGTTTTCGGTCAGGGTGGCGAGCGGCATAGCTTTGCCTTCGCAGCAGAAATACTTGATCGTCTTGCCGGAGTCGGTGCCGGTGGCAACTTTGGTCTTCAGGACGATGTAGGGGCGCACGTCCTCGGTTTTCTTGACGAAGGTCAGCACGACATAGGGCGATACCGTCATCGTGCTGCCGCCCGGCTGGGGCGTGAGCGTGTAGGCGGTCTTGAACCGGTCGCCGGCCATGACCGCGTTGGTCATCTCGATAGCCTTGGCGCGAACGTCGAAGCGCAGGTCGTCTTCCACGTTGTGGACCTTGTCCGTGCCGGTTCCCGCGTTGATCGAGCTTTGCACCAGCACGCCGACCACGCCGAACAGTAGACCGATCCCGCCGCCACCCTGGTATCCGGAAACAACCACATCGCTGTCGGGAATGCGGTGGACGCCCATGGGAAGATCGCTCATCCCGTTGGCGCCTTTTTCCGAAAAGACGATGGCGGTCGGCGTGGACGCCTGAGCCGTGGTGGCCGGCGCCGATGGGGCAGCCGTTTGCGCCATGGCGGGCGACGCAATTGCCGCCAGCGCCAGCGTGATGATGCGCTTCATTCGTGATTCCCCCGCATTCCGGTGCGCAACCTGTGCACCGGCTTTGATCCGTCGGGTTGGGGTGATATATTTCGCATCAATCAGATACAATGTGAAAATCTATCCGGAATGACGTGACTTGCTGGCCGCTCCACGACTCGTCCAGGTCAACAGGCAGCGCGGGGCTTCATGTAGTGGATACCGGTTACGCGCCAGCCGGTCGGCGGAGATCCGGCCTTGGCGGACGTGGGCCGCGGCTCTGCCCTGCTCAATCACACTTATCGCCAAAATCCCCCAGCCTTTCCCCTTGCCCTAGGCCCCTCATTTCCCCCATCTAGGCCAGGTAATGCTCCGCCAATATGAACTTGTCGAACGTGTGCTGGCCTATGCTCCCCAGGCGGACGAGGCCATGCTCAACCGTGCCTATGTCTATACCGTGCAGAAACACGGGACGCAGAAGCGCGCGAGTGGGGATCCCTATTTCTCCCACCCGGTGGAAGTGGCCGGGTTGATGACCGAGCTGAAGCTCGACCAGGAAACCATCGTCACCGCGCTGCTCCACGATACGGTGGAGGATACGCTCGCCACGGTGGACGAGATCGAGCGATTGTTCGGCGCCGACGTGGCGCGGCTGGTCGATGGGGTGACCAAGCTTTCCAAGATCGAGACGATGACGGAAAGCGAGCGCGCGGCGGAGAACCTGCGCAAGTTCCTGCTGGCGATGAGCGAAGACTTGCGCGTGCTGCTGGTCAAGCTGGCGGACCGGCTGCACAACATGCGCACGCTCCATTTCATCAAGAGCGAGGACAAGCGCCGCCGCATCGCGCGCGAGACGATGGAAATCTATGCCCCGCTCGCCCAGCGCGTGGGCATGTACGAATACATGCGGGAAATGCAGTTGCTGGCGTTCGAGCAACTGGAGCCCGAAGCCTATGCCACGATCACCGGGCGCCTGGCCGCGATCCGCAGCGAGGGCGGCGGCGAGGTGGGCGACATTGCCCTATCGATCAAGCAGGCGCTGGCCGAAGCCGGGGTGCGCGTGGAAGTGGCGGGGCGCGAGAAGCACCCCTATTCGATCTGGAAGAAGATGGCCGAGCGCCACGTCTCGTTCGAGCAGATCACCGATATCATGGCATTCCGCGTGCTGGTGGACGACGTGGGCGAATGCTACAAGGCACTGGGGGTGCTGCACCAGACCTGGCAGATGATCCCCGGGCGGTTCAAGGACTATATCTCCACGCCCAAGATCAACGGCTACAAGAGCCTGCACACCTCTCTGATCTATAACAATGCGCGCCGCGTGGAAGTGCAGATCAAGACGCGCGAGATGCACCACCGCAACGAATACGGCCTTGCCGCGCACTGGGCCTACAAGCAGGGGGGCGAGCCGGACGGGGAAGTGGGCTGGCTGCGTGATCTGGTCGAGATTCTCGATGCCAGCCACGATGCCGAGGAACTGCTCGAAAACACCAAGATGGCGATCTACCAGGATCGCATCTTTGCCTTCACCCCCAAGGGCGCGCTGTTCCAGTTGCCCAAGGGGGCCACGCCGATCGACTTTGCCTTTGCCGTGCACACCAATCTGGGCGCGCAGGCGGTGGGGGCCAAGATCAACGGCCGCCACGTGCCGCTGCGCACCCCGCTGGGCAATGGCGACGTGGTGGAAATCATCAAGAGCCGCAATTCCGAGCCGCAACTCTCGTGGCTGGGCTTTGCCGTGACGGGCAAGGCGCGCGCCGCCATCCGCCGCGCCGTGCGCCAGAAGGAGCGCGCCGAAGTCGCTCTGATCGGGCGCAAGCTCTATGAGGAAATTGCCGAGCGACTGGCCACGCCGGTGGGCAAGAAAGCGCTGGCCGATGCGGTCAAGCGCCTGAAACTAAACAGTGAAGAAGACCTGATGGTGGCGATTGGAACGGCCAAGCTGGACGATCGCCAGGTGATGGAAGCGCTGGTGCCCGGCAGCACCGCCAACCTGCCCAACCCCGAAGACTGGCCGCGCCAGCAGCGCGCCATCGCCGTCCGGGGCCTGACGCCGGGCATGGCGTTCAAGCTGGCCGATTGTTGCCACCCCGTGCCGGGCGATCGCATCGTCGGCCTGCGCCGGCCGGGCAAGGGCGTGGAAGTCCACGCGATCGACTGCGAAAAGCTGGCCGATGGCGTGGATGCCGACTGGATCGACCTGTCATGGGACAAGCGCACCGATGGCGCGGTGGGCCGCATCCGGGCCGAGCTCTATAACCGGCCTGGTACGCTGGCGGAAATGGCCGGCATCTTTGCCAAGAACCATGCCAACGTGGTCAACCTGGAAATGACCCAGCGGGAAAATCCGTTCCACACCTATCTGGTCGATCTGGAAGTGCGCGACTTGGCGCATCTCACCCGCATCATCAGCGCCCTGCGCGCCAGCGATGCAGTGGCCCAGGCTGACCGGATCTAGCGCCGTTTCTCAGGGCTTGATACGGATCGGCACGGGCGCGTTGCAGATGTCCACGCCGCCGGCCGGGCGCACGTAGAACGGATCGCGCCGGTTGGCCCGCGCGTCAACATAGCGGGCGAAGCTGGCGCTGGCGGTGGACAGGTATTGCCAGGTGGGCAGGCCGGGCACGTCGCTGCCCAGGCGCACGCTCAGGATCGGCGTGCGCTCTTCCGGCTTGCGGTAAAACCCCATGTCGCCCTTGCCGCGCGGCAGGCTGGACAGCCATTCCATGCCGGAAATCACCCGGCCGACCACGGCGATGTTGCGATCGAGCTGGCGCGGCGCATCGCCGATCACGGCGTAGAGTTCCGCGCCCGTGCCGCTATCGGGCGGCATGTCGCGCCCGACACCCACCGTGCCATAGCAATGCACCGGCCAGGTCTCGGGCGTGTCACCCGGCCCCATCGCGATCGGCCAGCCCTGGTAGAAGCCGGCTACCGCCGCATAGATGCCATCGGCGAGGCGGGGCCCCTCCAGCGCCGGCGCGGCCCCGGCGGTGAGCGTATAAGCGCCCTGCGGAATGCTCAGCAGGGTAGGGGGCAGGGCGCGCGCCTTGGCCTTGTCCTCCGCATCGGGATCGCCCCATTGCACGACATAGCCATCCTGCACGCGATTGATCGCCGTGCCGTCCCAGAAATGCGCCTCGGCCAGCTTGCGGATGTTGCCGATCCAGCCTTGCGACCAGGGCGCGGGCAGCAACTGGATCACCACCTGCCGCGCCGCGCCATCGGCCGTCGGCGCCAGGTCCATCACCAGCAATTGCGCCGGCGCGATCGCCACCCAATCGCCCACCGGCGCTGCCGCGACGATCTCGCTCGGGCTGGGCGGCGCCGCCGGTTCGGCAGGCTTTGCCAGGGCAGCAGGGGGGAGGGCAAAGGGAAGGGCGAGGGCCAGGATCAGCGAAGCGGCAGGACGTATCCACATTTTGCTGTTGTGATCGCCAAACCGCCCTTGCGCAACCCCACACGGGCCGCTAGTGGGCGCCTTCCAGTGCATGCGGAGCGGTGGCCGAGTGGTCGAAGGCGCTCGCCTGGAAAGTGAGTATACGTCAAAAGCGTATCGAGGGTTCGAATCCCTCCCGCTCCGCCACCTGGGTATTTCACCGAAAACCAAACTGACCCAAAAACCCCTCAATATCAGGGGTTTTCTGCCATTTTCCTGTTGCATCGTGCCCCATCAAAAGGCATGGTAACCCGCGTCTCGTGTGGTAGAAAATGTGGGATAGAAAATGGGCCGTCTCAGCGCCACTTTCGTCAAGGCTGATCGGGCGCCGGGGCGCTATGCCGATGGTGACGGGCTTTACCTCGTCGTCGCGCCCGGTGGCAGCAAGGCCTGGGTCTGCCGTGTGCAGAAAAAGGGCAAGCGGCGCGACATTGGTCTGGGCAGCACGAAGAAGGTGACGCTGGCGCAGGCGCGCACGGCGGCGGCCAAAGTGCGCAGCCAGATCGAGGCGGGGCTGGACCCGGTCCGCGAGCGGGTGAAGGAAGCGGGCATCCCGACCTTCCGCGAGGCGGCGGCGCTGGTCTATGCCGAGCATCACGCCAGCTGGAAGAACAAGAAGCACGCCGCCCAGTGGTTGACGACGCTGACCACCTATGCCTTCCCGCATATTGGCGACATGTCGGTTTCGCTGATCGAGGGGCAGCATGTGCGCGATGCGCTGCTGCCGATCTGGTTGGCCAAGCAGGAGACGGCGCGGCGCGTGCGTCAGCGCATTGCGATGGTGATCGATTGGGCCGTGGCCAAAGGCTACCGTGAGCACGCGCTGGCGATGGCGGCGCTCAACAAATCGCTGCCCAAGGCCAAGCGCAAGGTCGAGCATCAGGCGGCGCTGCCCTATGATCAGGTGCCTGCCTTCATGAAAAGCCTGCGATCGCGGGAGAGCGTGGGGCGGTTGGCGTTCGAAATGCTGGTGCTGACGGCGCTGCGTTCGGGCGAGATTCGCGGCGCGGTGTGGAGCGAGATCGACCTCAAGGAAAAGCTCTGGACTATCCCCGCCGAGCGCATGAAGGCGGGCGAGGAGCATGTCGTGCCGCTGTGTGATGACGCGCTGAAGGTGCTGGAAAAGGCGGCGGTCTATCGCCGCGCGACCGACGAGCTGGTCTTCCCCGGCACGCGGCGGGATTCGCAATTGAGCGACATGACGCTGACCAAGATTTGTCGCGACATGAAGGTGAAGGCAGTGCCGCATGGCTTCCGCTCGTCCTTCCGCGACTGGGTGAGCGAGGAGACCGATTTCGAGAACGAGATCGCCGAAATGGCGCTGGCCCACACCATCGGCAACAAGGTCGAGGCCGCCTATCGCCGCGGCAAGCTGCTGGAAAAGCGCAAGGTGATGATGGCCACCTGGGCGGATTACTGCATGGGCCGGCCGGTGCTGCTGACGCGAATCGCGCGGGTGGAGAAGGCGGAAGGGGGCGATGAGGCTGACGCGGAGCAGGAGGTTGGCGATGCGTGAGGGCAAGCCGGGGCGCGTGTTTGTTGCGGAACGGTTGGGCGCTGGGGATTACGCGGCGGGCGCGGCGCTGTTTGACGCTAAACTGGCGGAGGCGCGGGCCGGTTGGTTGCGGATGGATCGATGGAAGTCGGTGGCGGCGCTGGCGGTTGTGATCGTGGCGGCTGTGTTGGCGGTAGCGGTGCTGGCCCTGTTGGGGCGGGCGTGGATTTGGTGGGCGGTGGTGGTGCTTCCGCTTCTGGCGCTGCTGTTCGTCGCGGTCTTGTGCCGGGCGTCGGTGGAGGCGTTTGCCCGTTTTGGCCGCCCGCCGAACGGGGTGGCGTGGCTGGTACCAGAATGGTTGGCCAAGGCCATGATGCGTCAGTTCGCGCTTTATCATATTGATTCTGGAGACGTTTTTGTCGGTTTCGCTGCGCGTCAGGTCATTGCCGTTGCGGGAGGCGTTGAACTCGATCCCCGCTTATTTTCAGACCGTCTCTGGCCGCTTTTTATGTCACCCGATGACCACGATCGCAGTCGAGCCACATGCCGCGAATATGGCTACCGTGGCGCTGAAATCACGGTTGAAGAAATCGCGTTGCCGGCGGAACCTTTGCTGGAGGCCAGTGCCCTCAAGGCGACAGCGGATCTTCGCCACCCCTTCCAGCGCGTGCCGTACCAGTCAAGGGCGGAATGGATCGGGGAATGCCTGAAGCGCAAGGGATACGCGGCAGGCTCTTATCGCCACTCCCTTTTGCAGGCCGTCCTCGTCGCCGTCTGGGAAGAGATGAACGCGCCAGAATGGCACGGCCGGAAGCTGAATAACGCTGAAGTTGCCCGGCGTACCCACAACCGGGTGGTGAGGAATGGTCAAGGTTTCCGCTCCACCGAACTCAACGAGGGCAAGGCCTCGGACGAGCCCGCCGACTGGGTCCAGAAGATGATTGCTGGCAGGTCGGTTGAATACAGGTTTGCAGTGGACGCAGCGGGCGACCTTGGGGGCGGTGTCGTCTGAGACCGTTAGGTCGGCACGCGTCAATCGGAGTATGGTATCGACCCAGCGGTCCATTGTACAGAACGCCGGAATCTCGGTGCGGAACGGAAGCCGCACAAGCCTCTCCTTGAATTGGGATTGTCGGCTTCAAAAGGAGGTTGCATAGAGAAATTTATGCCCAATCCAGACACACTCACGTTTCGGCCACGAGCGCGCATGTTGCAGCTACTCGGTGACCAACTAATCCGAAGCCCGAGGCTGGCCTGACGTGACCCCCTGATTTTCCTCCAAGCTTGATTAGAGTCTGGTCCATTGGAAGGACGGA